>CBDFFG010000005.1:0-109867 GCA_965246725.1 Asticcacaulis sp. | reverse complement strand
TACGAGTGGGGCCCCAACACCCTGATCTACAATACCAAGGCGGTGAAAACCCCGCCGACGACCTGGGCGGCCATCTACGATCCGCAGTACAAGGGCAAGGTTACCGTCCCCGACAACGCCATCCAGATCGCCGACGCGGCGCTCTATCTGTCCAAGACCAAGCCGGAACTGGGCATCACCGATCCGTACGAGCTGACCGCCCCGCAGATGGACGCGGTCGTTGCCCTGCTCAAGTCGCAAAAGCCGCTGATCAAAAAGTACTGGGCCCTGGCCTCGGACGAAATCTCGTTGTTCGCCAATGGCGATGCGGTCATCGGCGCCGCCTGGCCGTACCAGACCAATACGCTGAAGGCCAACAAGCCGCCCGTGCCGGTCGAGGACACTATTCCGATCGAAGGCGCGACCGGCTGGGCCGACACCTGGATGATCTCGGCCAAGTCCAAGCACGTCAACTGCGCCTACAAGTGGATCAACTACGTCTCCAAGCCCGTCGTCCAGGCCCAGCAGGCCATCTTCTTCGGCGAGACCCCCGTCAACACAAATGCCTGCGCCGAGATGGACAAGCAGGGCGGCGCCGGGACCTGCACCAAGTACCATGCCGACGCCCCCAAGAGCTATTTCGACCAGATTCATTTCTGGAAGACGCCCTCGACCCAGTGCGGCAACGGCCAGAACACCTGTCTCGACTATGCCGAGTGGCAGAAGCGCTGGCTGGATGTGAAGAGCTGAGTTTAAGTCCAAGAATACCCCTCCGTCTGCTTCGGCCTGAAGGGCTAGCATCCCCCTCCCCATCGAAGATGGGGAGGGGGACCACGAAGTGGTGAAGGGGTCTCTTTCTAAACCCGACGACCGCCCCCCTGGACCCAATGACCACAACGACCGACACATCGCAGAGATCCTCATCGCCCGGCATCTTACGCCAGGCGTCGACGATCCTGTGGCGGCTGCCGGGCCTGCGCCTGGGCCTGCTGGGACTGCCGCCGTCCCTGTGGTTCCTGGTCTTCTATCTCGTGCCGCTGGGCGTGCTGATCATCGCCGCCTTCTGGACGGTCGACAGTTTAAGCGGCGCCCTCGTCCCCGGCTTCAGCCTGCACAACTTCCAGGCCCTGGCGACGACGCCCGTCTATCACACGGTCATCCTGCGCACGATCGGCATTGCCGCCGGCGTTACCCTTGCCGATGCCCTGCTCGCCTTTCCGCTCGCCTACTGGATGGGCGTCATGGCGGGTCCCAGGACGCGCGCCATCCTCGGCGTCTGCGTGCTGGTGCCCCTGTGGTCGAGCTACCTGGCGCGGGTCTATGCCTGGCGGCTGATCCTGTCGCATGACGGCATCCTCAACTGGGTGCTCAGTGGCTTCGGTCTCGGCGACAATGCCATCGGCTATTCCAACTGGGCCATGGGCCTGACCTTCACCTATCTGTGGCTGCCCTTCATGGTCCTGCCGATAGCGACGGCGCTGGAACGCGTGCCGCGCAACCTGCTGGAAGCCTCGGCCGATCTCGGCGGGCATGGTTTTACCACCCTGCGCCGGGTGGTCCTGCCCCTGGCAGCGCCCGGCATCATCGCCGGTTCGATCTTTACCTTTTCGCTGACGCTCGGCGACTATGTCACGCCGATCCTGGTCGGCGGCGCCAGTTCCGACTTCATCGGCAATGTCATCTACAAGACGGTTGGCGTCGCCAACGACATTCCTTTCGCCGCGGCCCTGGCCGTGGTGCCGCTGGTCGTCATGGGCCTCTATCTGTGGGCGACCCGCATTCTGGATCGGGAGACGCAGATATGAACCGCTACCCCGCCATCTTCGCCGGCCGTGTCGCCGTCATCCTGCTGTCCCTGCTGGTGCTCGGCTTCCTGCTGTTCCCCATCGGGCTGGTCGTCGTCTATGCCTTCAGCGCCGCCAATGTGCAGACCTTCCCGATCCACGCCTGGTCGCTGCACTGGCTGCACATGGCCGCCGGCGATCCCGAAGTGCGCGAAAGCGCCCTGATCTCGGTCGAGGTCGCCGTCATGGCCACGCTGCTGGCCACCCTGATGGGCTGCCTGGCGGCCTTTGCCATCCACGGCTTTCGCTTCTTCGGCCGCGACAGCGCCGTCTTTTTCCTCACCCTGCCAATCGCCCTGCCCGGCATCGTCACCGGCATCGCCATGAGTTCCTTCTTCGCCTTTGCCGGCATCCATCTGTCGATGACGACCCTGGTCATCGCCCACGCCACCTTCTGCACGCCCATCGTCTACAATACCGTCATCGGCCGGCTGGCGCGCCTGCCGGCCTCGTTCACCGAGGCTTCGGCCGATCTCGGCGCCGACAGCTTCCGCACCCTGTTCCGCGTCACCCTGCCCCTGGCCGGCTCTGCCATCGGCGCGGCCGCCCTGCTGGCCTTTGCCCTGTCCTTCGACGAGGTCATCGTCACCACCTTTACCGCCGGATCGCAGACCACCCTGCCCCTGTGGGTGCTGGGCGCCATTCGCCTGGGACAGCGCCTGCCCGAGGTCAATGTCGTGGTCAGCGCCGTTATCGTGGTGACGCTTATCCCCGTGCTTCTGGTGCAACGTTTGTCCGGCGATTCCGGTAAAGTTTGATTTTTTGCGCTATCGCTTCGCTACTTGAGCGCAGGATATAAAAACCGGGGTATGAGTTTGACGCCAAGCATGCTTTCCGCTTAGCTCAGGCATGGGCTTTTCCTTTCGACAGGTGCGCTATTTCGAGGCCGTGGCCCGCTGCGGCTCGGTATCGCTGGCGGCGCAGTCGCTCAACATCTCGCAATCGACGGTCACCGAGGCCCTGCGCGACCTTGAGGCCGACCTCGGCGTCAAGCTGTTCGAGCGCCACGCCCGCGGCGTCCACCTGACGCTGAAAGGGCGGCTGTTCGTCCGCCATTGCCACAGAATCCTTGCCGATGTCGCCGACGCCCGCGAGGCCCTGATCAGCCAGCAGAAGGTCGAAAGCGGCCGGGTCTCGCTCGGCGTCACGCGGCTGATCGCCGGCTATTTACTGCCACAACTGCTGGCCGATTATCAGCGCCAGTTCCCCGGCATCGAGGTCCAGCTGGTCGAGGAGACCAGCGCACACCTCGAACACATGCTGATCGGCGGCGATATCGATGCCGCCCTGATGGTGCTGCAACCGGGCGTGCGGCCGCCCGCCCTGCGCACCGAGATCGTCAACCTGTCGCACTACCGCGCCTGGATGCCGATCGGTCACCCGCTCGGCGATCGCGAGATCCTGTCCTTGCGCGACCTCGCCAATGAAAAGGTCATCGTCCTGGCCAGCGACGAGCTGTCCGATACCCTGCTCAGCATCCACCGGTCTTTGAACGCCTCCCTGCCGGTGCTGTTCAAGACCGACTCGGTCGAGGCGGCGCGCAGCCTGGTGGCCGTGCGCCAGGGCATAGCCATCATGCCGGACCTGGTCTATCGGCCGTGGTCGCTCGATGGCGACAAGATCGAGGCCCATCGCATTTCGGAGAACCTGCCGGTGACCGAGGCGGTCATCGCCTGGCGCCGCGGTTCCGCCCTCAGTGCGCCAGTTCAGGGCCTGATCGATTCCGCTGTGGCGTTTACACAGAGGTAGATGAAAGCAGAAGAGGCGCAATCGTCAGAAAGCCCCTCACCCGGCCCTTCGGGCCACCCTCTCCCCGCAGGCGGGGAGAGGAGGAACGAATACGGAGCCGCCATGTTGCCTTTGCTCATTATTCTCGCCGGTGGACAAGGATCGCGCATGGGCGACAACAAGCCCCTGGCGCCCTATGGCGGCACGACGCTGATCGAAGCGACGCTTGCACGGCTCAGGCCCCAGGCAGACGATATCCGTATCAATGCCCGGCCCGACCTTGCCGACGCACTGGCAATCCTTGGCCTGCCCCTGCTGATCGACGATGCCGAATTTGCCGACCTCGGCCCGTTAAGCGGAGTACGCACGGCGCTCAAGGCCGCGAAAGACGCCGGCCATGACCATGTCGTCACCGCCCCTTGCGACATGCCCAACCTGCCCACCGACATGGTGGCGCAGCTCACGGCCGCCGATGGCGATATCGTCCATTTCAGTGGCGCCTGTGACTATCCATTATGCGCCCGATGGAAGACCACCCTCCTGCTTTCACTGGAGGCCGCGCTGGTCGCGGCTCGGCCACACGGGGGCCTCCGCGTCATGCGCTATATCGCCGGCCAGGCCGCCACCCGGCTGCCGGCCGATGACGACGCCTTCATCAATATCAACACATTACCGTAATCCGGTTGAAGCCCGGCCCCCGCCAATGATACGACACGGGCGCACTACGGAGACGCATCATGGGCGACGACAGCATTAGCGACTATACCCACGCCGCCGGCGGCTGGGATGCCCTGAAGGCCGTCGCCAAGGCCGTGCGTACCCAAATGGACGCCATCCCCGCCGGCGAAGTCCTGCTGCGTGAAAACCAGCCCGACGGCTTCGACTGCCCGGGCTGCGCCTGGCCCGACCCCAAGCACACCTCGACCTTCGAATTCTGCGAGAACGGCGCCAAGGCTGTCACCTGGGAGGCCACCAAGAAGCGCGCCTCGCCGGAGGTATTCGCGCAGCACACGGTCAGCGAATTGCTGACCTGGCACGACCACGACATCGAGAATCTCGGCCGCCTGACGCACCCGATGATCCATGATCCCGTCAGCGACACCTATGTGCCGATCAGCTGGGACGACGCCTTCACAAAGATCGCCGCTCATCTGAACGCCCTGCCCGATCCGAACATGGCGGAGTTCTATACCTCGGGCCGTGCCTCCAACGAGGCGGCGTTTTTGTTCCAGCTGTTCGTGCGCGCCTACGGCACCAACAACTTCCCCGACTGCTCCAACATGTGCCACGAGGCGACCAGTGTCGGCCTGGCCGAGGTCGTCGGCACCGGCAAGGCGTCGGTCTCGCTGGAAGACTACGACCTGACCCACGCCATCTTCTCGATGGGGCACAATCCCGGCACCAACCATCCGCGCATGATGACGACCCTGCGGGCCGCCGCCAAGCGCGGCATTCCGATCGTGGTTTTCAACCCCATGAAGGAACGCGCCCTGCAACGGTTCAAAGCGCCGCAGTCGCCCGTCGAGATGACGACGGGCGCCGCCACCGACATCGCCACCGACTATTTCCAGGTCCGGGTCGGCGGCGATATTGCCGCGATGAAGGGCATGATGAAGGCCGTGCTGGCCATCGACGCGGCGGACGTCACAGCCGGCGGGGCCGGCGTGCTCGACCTCGATTTCATCACGCAACATACCGAAGGCTTCGAGGCGCTGAAGGCCGATCTCGACGCCACCGAATGGAGCGATATCGAAACGGTGAGCGGGCTTACGCGCGCCGACCTGGAACGCGCCGGCGCCATCTATGCCGCCGCCCCGTCCGCGCTGGCCTGCTACGGCATGGGCATCACCCAACATCTGCAGGGTACGCAGGCCGTGCAGCAGATCTCCAACCTGCTGTTGCTGCGCGGCAATTACGGCCGGCCCGGCGCCGGCATCTGCCCCTTGCGCGGCCATTCCAATGTCCAGGGCGACCGCACGGTCGGCATCGACGAGAAGGCGCCCAAGGTCCTGCGTGACGGCATCAAGCGCGTCTTCGGTTTCGATCCGCCCGAGGCACACGGGCACAATGCCGTTGAAGCCCTGATGGCCATGGTCGACGGCCGCTCGAAGGTCATGGTCGCCCTGGGCGGCAATTTGGTCGTGGCCATGTCGGACACCCATGCCGGCGCCCGCGCCCAGCGTAATCTCGACCTGGCCGTCCATATCGCCACCAAGCCCAACCGCTCGCACCTGTTGCTGGCGAAGGAAAATATCCTGCTGCCATGCCTCGGCCGTACCGAGCGCGACATCCAGGCAACCGGCCCGCAATCGGTGACGGTCGAGGACACCATGTCCATGGTCCACGCCTCGCAAGGCCGCCTGGCGCCGCCATCGGACGAAGTCAAATCCGAGCCTTGGATCGTCGCCAGACTTGCGCGCGCCGTGCTCGGCGACCGCTACAATATTGCCTGGGAAGATTATTCCGGAAATTACGATTTGATCCGCGACGCCATCGCGCAAACACTTCCCGGTTTCGAGAATTATAATGAACGCATTCGTACGCCGGGCGGTTTCCGCCTGCCCTTGCCGACACATGAGAGGATATGGAAGACCCCTACCGGAAAGGCGCAGTTTGCGGTCGTCGAAGGCCTGGGCAAGACGAAGCGCGGCGACGATATCCTGACCCTGACGACGGTGCGCAGCCACGATCAGTACAACACCACCATCTATGGACTCGACGATCGTTATCGCGGCGTCTTCGGCCGGCGCGACGTCGTCTTCATGAATGCCGATGATATGGAGATGCGCGGTCTGAAGACCGGCGACCGGATCGACGTCGCCACCGATGGCTGGGATGGGCGGCTCGACGGTTTCCATGCCGTCGCTCACAATATCGCCCGCGGCTGCGTCGCGGCCTATTACCCCGAGGCCAATGTGCTGATGCGCCTGGAGGACTACGATCCGGCCAGCGGCACCCCCGCCTACAAGTCGACCCCGGTGCGGATCGCCCGTGCCGGATAGCAGCGTCCCGGTAGACAACAGGCTGTGGCGTGGCGGCGTATTCGCCGGCGGCCGCCGTGACCTGGCCGAAGAAACCCCCGTCGCCCTTGTCTATGACGCCTCGACCGAGGCGGTCATGATGGCGACCCCTGCCGATCTCGAAGACTTCGCCATCGGCTTCAGCCTGACCGAAGGCCTGATCACCACGCCTGACGATATCCAGCGGCTCGACATCGTCGCGGGAGAGACCGGCATCGAGGCGCGCATGTGGCTGAGGCCCGAGCGCGGCCAGACCGTCACCGCCCGCCGGCGGTCGCGCACAGGTCCCACCGGTTGCGGTCTGTGCGGCGTCGAGAGTTTGGAAGACGCCGTGCGAATGCGCGGGCAGATCACCCGCGACCTGCGCCTGTCGCCGGCCGATATTATCGCCGCCGTGGCCGGGCTCGAAGCCCATCAGGTTCTGGGCGTGCAGACCCGGGCGGTCCATGCCGCCGGCTTCTGGACACCCGGCGCCGGCATGGTCGCCGTGCGCGAGGATGTCGGCCGTCACAATGCGCTCGACAAGCTGGCCGGCGCCCTGGCGCGCGAGGAAATTACCACGCCAGGCGCCGTCGTCCTGACCAGCCGGGTTTCGGTCGAGATGGTGCAAAAGGCCGTGGCCATGAATGCGCCGGTCCTGATCGCCATCTCGGCGCCGACAGCGCTCGCCCTGCGCACGGCCGACGCCGCCGGCCTGACCGTTGTCGCCGTCGCCCGCGGCGATGGCTTCGAGGTCTTCACGCGCCCGGAGCGCGTAGATGCTTATTTCACCGCGGCGGACACACCGTCGAGATAACGCTTGGTTTCATCGAGCAGATTGGTCTCCAACGCCTTGCGGCGCCCCAGCAGGTCAGGACTGCCGGCATCGTAATCGGCCATCAGCCTCTTGACGAAGGCGCCGGACTGCACCTCCTTGAGCACATCCTGCATTGCCTGGCGGCTGGCATCGCCGATGACACGCGGACCGGTCAGATAGGCGCCGTATTCGGCCGTATTGGAAATCTTGGCAAAACCGCCCGACATGCCCAGTTCCCACAGCAGGTCGACCACCAGCTTCAGCTCGTAGCAGGTTTCGAACCACGCCACTTCCGGCGGATAGCCGGCATCGACCAGGGTCTGGAAACCGTTCGACACCAGTTCGCGCGTTCCGCCGCACAGGACGACCTGCTCACCGAACAGGTCGCTTTCGCACTCGGCCTTCATGGTCGTCTCGAGAATGCCCTTGCGGCCGCAGCCCAGCGCCGCGGCAAACGACAGGCCCAAAGCCTTGGCCTTGCCCGTCGCGTCCTGCTGTACGGCGAACAGGCAGAAGACCCCTTCGCCGGCGACATAGATGTCGCGGATACGCGGGCCGATGCCCTTGGGGGACACCAGCAACACATCGACATCGGCCGGCGGCACGACCAGGCCGAAATTGACCGACAGGCCGTGTGCGAAGACAAGGGCCTGCCCGGGGCGCAAGTTCGGCGAAATCTCGTCGCGGAACAGGGACTGATGCGCCTCATCCGAGGTCAGGACGATCATGACCTCGGCCCACTGCACGCCCTCGGCCACCGTCACCACCGTGAAACCGTCGGCCTCGGCCTTTGCGCGCGTCGCCGAGCCTGGCTTCAGCGCCACGCGGATATCGGTCACGCCGGAATCGCGGGCATTGAGCGCCTGGGTACGGCCTTGGCTGCCATAACCGATGACCAGCACCCTGGCGGCGCGGATAATACCGAGGTCGCAGTCTTTATCGTGATAGATTGGGAGATTCATATTTGTTAACGAAGATTAATAGCAGGTATGGCCGTCTTATAAGAATCGCATCACTTATCGCCATTAACCTTTGCGATTCAATCGCTGTTAACCAACAGTAAATTTTTGCGACTTATCGTGGATGATTCATACCGAATCGAAAGCTTGACCAAACCCTTTGAGGGGATCAAGCTTGACATGGCTTTCACGAGAACGACAGAAGTTTTCATCATTTGCGTGGATGGATCTGATGTTTGATAGACCAGCATATCAACAAACGAAATTGCACCCGGAATATCAATATCTTGAACTGCTTCAAGATCTCCTTGAAAATGGAACTCAGCGCGAGGATCGCACTGGTACCGGGACTTTAGGCCTATTCGGAAGGCAAATCCGGTTTGATCTTAGCCGGGGCTTTCCCCTGCTAACCACAAAACGAGTCCATTTCAAATCGATTGCTGTAGAACTTCTCTGGTTTCTCAGAGGTGATACCAATATCAAGTATCTCCAAGATAACGGTGTCAGTATATGGGATGAGTGGGCTTGTCCGAATGGAAATTTGGGACCAGTGTACGGCAAGCAATGGCGTTCTTGGACTGCACCTGATGGCCGCGTTATCGACCAAATCGATAACTTACTGAACAATCTAAAAACGAATCCTTATTCACGTCGCCACGTTGTTACCGCTTGGAACCCTGCGGACGTGGATGATATGAAATTGCCTCCATGCCATTGCCTATTCCAATTCTTTGTTGCGGATGGAAAACTGTCTTGCCAACTTTACCAGCGGTCAGCTGACGTATTCCTTGGCGTACCCTTTAACATTGCATCGTATGCTTTACTTACGCATATGGTAGCCAAAGTTGTGGGTTTAGAAGTCGGTGATTTCGTTCACAGTTTTGGCGATGTTCACCTTTACCTGAACCATGTAGATCAGGCTAAAACACAGTTGTCCAGAACCCCAATGTCTTTCCCGACTTTGGAGTTGGCAGACAAGGATAATCTCTTTAGCTTTTCATACGAGGATATTGTGGTGAAAAATTACGAGCATCATCCGGCGATTAAAGCTCCCGTAGCCGTATGATGACCAAGGTCCGTCTCGCTCTGGTCGTCGCCATGAGCGAGAACCGTGTCATCGGCCGTGACGGCGCCCTGCCCTGGCACATCCGTTCGGACCTGAAGAAGTTCAAGGAAATCACCCATTCCAAGCCCATCATCATGGGCTCCAATACCTGGGATTCCCTCCCGCGCAAGCCGCTGCCGGGGCGGCTGAACCTCGTGCTTACCCGCGACCTGAAGTTCGAGGCCGAGGGCGGCATTGTCTGCAACTCCCTGTTCGAAGCGCTCGACATCGCCCGCGAACATGCGGTCGAGGACGGGGCGCCGACACCGGAAGACCTGGAGGTCTGCGTCATCGGCGGCGCCAATGTCTTTGAACAGATGATGGGCCGAGCTACCCGCATCTATTTGACCCAGGTCCATGCCACGGTCGAGGGAGACACCTACTTCCCGGAAATCGATCCGGCCGTCTGGCAGGTGTCGTCATCCGAGGAATTCCCGCAGGGTGAAGGCGACGATTACGCCTTTACTCTGAAGACCTATGACAAGATCAAATAGGAGACGCCGATGGTACGCCTGCTCAGTCTGTGTACCGTCCTTCTCCTGTCAGTGCCCGGCATATCGCGATCGGCCCCGGAACAGACCATCGTGCTGCAAAAGCCGATCGCCTGTACGCTCGGTAAGGACTGCTTTATCCAGCAATATCCAGATCACGATGCCGGCCCCGGCGCCGATGACTATCGCTGTGGTGTCGCCAGCTATGATGGCCATGATGGCACCGATTTCCGCATTCCGGACAAGGGCGCCCAGGCACGCGGTGTCACCGTGCTGGCTGCGACCGACGGCGTCGTCAAGGCCGTTCGCGACGGCCAGGCGGACTTTGCCGTCGGCGCGTTCGACCGCACCAAGGTCAAGGGGATCGAATGCGGCAATGGCGTCGTCATCGACCACGCCGGCGGCTGGCAGACCCAGTACTGTCATATGCGCCAGGGCTCCGTCCGCGTGAAGCCGGGCGACACAGTCACCGCCGGCACGCCGCTCGGGCTGGTCGGGCAATCGGGTGATGCCGCCTTCCCGCACCTGCATCTCAGCGTCCGCCGCGGGACCGTCAAGGTCGATCCTTTCGCCTATGACGCCACAGGGATTGCCGCCTGCAGCCGGACGACGCAAAGCCTGTGGCGTGGCGGCGATGCCGGCGAACTGGCCTATCGCGATATCGAGATCATCAATGCCGGCTTTGCCGCGGCCGCTGTCGGCACCGACGATATCGAACGCGGCGGCATAGCGCGTCCCGACCGCCATAGCCCGGCCCTGGTCGCCTATATCCGCGCCATCCACCTGCGCCAGGGCGATATCCAGACGCTGAAACTGACCGGCCCAGATGGAACAGTGCTAGCCACGACCAGCCCGGCCATCGATCACGACAAGGCGCAATACCAGCTGTTCGCCGGCAAGAAGTTGACTTCGACCGCTTGGCCGACGGGCACCTATACGGCGTCCTACGTGGTAACGCGGGGCGGCAAGACGGTCGCGTCGACGACCACGTCCCTGGTACTGAACTAGAGCGCGATGCCCTAAAGTGGGTACCACTTTTGACTATGTCGAACTACGTTTGGCTTAAATTGCGCGACTAGGCAAAGACTTAGAGCATGGACGTGAGCGAAGCGAAGGTCATCATGTTCTAGGGAATAAGGCTGCCGACGCCCTGCTTGACCATCTCGCCGAACAGCGAGCCCTTCTTCTTTTTGGTCTTGCTCTGGTCGGTATCCGACTTGCCGTTGCCGTCTTCGGTTCGCGCCGAATTGCCGCCCATCATCCCCATATTCTGGCCCAGCATGCCACCTGTCGTCGACCGATAGCGTACCTTGGTCTCCCACTGAATGTTCCACGGCGTGTTCACATCCTGCGGACGCGGCGGATAAGACATCACCGTGTCGCCGCCATAGGCGGTGATCACGTAGAGCAGGCCCTGCGCCACACCCGTCACCTCGGCCGGTACGGTGCAGCCCGTGGCGCTTCCCGGCAGGACGGCCTTGCGCGCCACCAGGGTGTCGAGATCGTGGGCCGTCAGGTAGTCCGGTGAAAAGCCCATCCATGCCGTCTGTACGTCAGCCGAGGTCCACATCACCACCGTGTCCTGGCCACCGCCGACGGCGGTGACGACAAAGCCCTTCGAGCGCGGCAGGGCCGTCCAGCTCAGCGGTACCGCGCCGGCCGCATCCTTCGCATTGCCGGTCACGTCGATCGACGGCAGGAAGTCCTGGCCCTGGTCGAGGGTGAAGGCGATGTCCGGGCTGTAATTGGCCTTGATGGCATGGGCGCCGGTCAGCGAGGCATCACCGCCGAGATTGGCCGAGCCGTTGGGCTTGCTGTTGGGCCATTCGCCGAAGCTCTTGTAAGTCGTGGGCGACGGCGGGCGGACGCTGTCGAGCGCTATGGTCGACGGTACCATCTGTTTCATCATGGCGACGCGCGCCGATGGGTCGGTCAGCTTGGACAGGTCGATGACCACCGGCTGGTTCGCCGGGGCGTGTTCGCCGCAACCCCAGAAGATCAGGATCTTGCCCTTGGGCGGCTCGTACGACTTCTGTTCCGGTTCGCCCTGCGTCGGGGTGTAGTCGGCCGTCTTGACCGGCTTGTAATAGAGCGGCAGGTCCTTGCCGCCGTTAAGCGCCGCCGGCGGAAGGTGATCGCCGGCCGGTTCGCCCGCGGCCGCCTGGTTCGAGCCGAGATAGAGGCGCAGACTGTGCGAGACATTGTCGCCACCGCCCATCATCTTCATGATCGACCCCATGGACGGCTTCTGGCCCATGCCCGACATCGTCATCCCCGACGACGTCGTCGTATCCATCCAGTAGACGGCGACCGGGCCGGTCACCACCTGCTTCGCTGTCGATTTCGCGGCGGGTGGTTTTGCGGCAGCAGGCTTGGGTGCAGCCTGCACCGCGCAGACGCCGAGGCCCAGAAGCGATGACGCGACAATAACAGGCATGACTACTCGATGTGACACACGCATATAAAGCCTCCCCGGCCCGGCGATACGAATCTTGTTATGGAATACGAACTGTAATGCCGGGCAAAATACCCCGAAATCCGGCGCTTGCAATAACGAAGTTCTGCGAATGTGTCATGGCAAATCATGCCCCCGCTATAACGGCGGATCGGCAGGAACGGGCGCGCTATGCGACGAAAGGGAGACCGGTGGGGGGTTAGCCGAGGGCGGTGGCGATCGTCTTGGCGATAACATTGAAACGGCCGGCAAGAGCACCATCTGGCTGTAGAGCCGTCAACGGCTGGCCGGAATCACTGCCCTTGCGCAGGTCCGGATCGAGCGGAACCTCGCCAAGGAACGGAATGTTCAGCGCCTCGGCCATGGCCCTGGCCCCGCCGCGGCCGAAAATCTCGACTTCAGCGCCGCCGGCATCGAACCAGGCCATGTTCTCGACCACGCCCAGAACCCGGATGCCGGTCTTGGTGAACAGGGAGACAGCGCGACGGGCATCACTCAGCGCCATCTCCTGCGGCGTCGAGATGACTACGGCGCCGTCGATCAGCGTCTTTTGCGTCAGGGTCAACTGGACATCGCCCGTGCCCGGCGGCAGGTCGATAACCAGAACGTCGAGGGGTTCCTCGACCGTGCCCCAGCGCGTCTGGGTCAGCAACTGGGTCAAGGCCTGCGAGGCCATCGGCCCGCGCCAGATCATGGCCTGATCAGGATCGACGATAAAGCCGACCGAATTGACCTTCAGGCCAAAGGCCTCGGGTGGCACCATCTTCTTGTCGCCACCAAATTCAGGTGGCGTGGAGATCCCCAGCATGGTCGGCGCCGACGGACCATAGATATCGGCATCGAGAAAACCGACACGCAAACCTTGCGCCTTGAGGCCCAATGCGATGGCCAGGGACAGGGTCGACTTGCCGACCCCGCCCTTGCCCGAACCGACGACGATGACGTGTTTGACGTGGTCGGGCCGCGCTGCCGCTACCGGCGCCTTGGGCTTGCCGTCGCTGACAGCGCGGTCGGACAGCTTCGCCGCCGGCTGGCGCGCCGGCGTTCCCGGTGCTTCGGCTGTCAGTACGACCTGCACCTTGCCGGCCCCCAGGCGACCCAGAACAGCCTCGGCCTGGGCGCGGACGTCCTGGTAGGCGGCGACCTGGTCCTGCGGCACCTCGATCATGAAACCGATGCGTTCAGGGGACACGACAAGGCCACGCACCAGTCCGGCATCGTTCAGGCCCAGCCCGCTTGTCGGATCGACGACGCCATTGAGCGCTTCCAGCACAGATTCGCGGCTAACCATGGACACTCCAGCTCCGGCACATTACAAACCGCGCTTCCAATAGGCGCTTACCGGCCCGCGTTAAAGACTAAAATGACCGCATCCCCACCGATCCTGCTGCTGGCCGGGCCGACTGCCTCGGGCAAGTCGGCAAAGGCGCTCGACTGGGCCGATGCGACCGGCGGCATTATCCTAAATGCCGATTCGATGCAGCTCTATGCCAATGTCCCCATCCTGACCGCGCGCCCCGACGCCACGGACATGGCGAGGGCCGAACATGTGCTCTATGGCCACCTGGCGCCGGACCAGACCTGGTCGGCCGGTGAATGGCTGCGCGCCGCCCTGCCGTATCTCGAGGCGGCACAAGATGGCGGACGGCCCGTCTGCGTTGTCGGCGGGACAGGTCTCTATTTCAACAGCCTGGTCCATGGCCTGGCCGCGATCCCCGAGATCGACGACGAGGTGCGCCGACGCGCGCGCGGCGCCTACGAAGACATCGGCGAGGCTGTCTTTCGCGACACCCTGCGTTTGCACGATCCACGCGCCGAAGCTCGTATCGCGATCAATGACCGCCAGCGCCTGACGCGCGCCTGGGAGGTCTGGCTGCAGACCGGTGTGTCCTTGAGCGATTGGCAGGACCGGACGCATCCCATCCTGCCGGCCGGATCCTACCGTCTCGATATCCTGACGCCCGATCGCGACTGGCTGTATGCCCGCTGCGACCTGCGGCTGCAGATGATGCTGGACGCCGGTGCACTCCACGAAGTGCGGGCCCTGATGGATGACGGGCTGCGCGATGGCTGGCCGATCATGCGGGTCCTCGGCCTGCAGGAGTTCACCGGTTACCTGCGCGGTGAAGTGCCCCTGCCGGACGCCCTTACCCTGGCCCGACAGAAAACGCGCAACTATGCCAAGCGCCAGATGACCTGGTTCCGCAACCAGTTCGGGTAGGTCTTGCGTAAACCCGTAAGCGATTGTAGCTTCAGGACGATTGCTTCCGGGGGGTATCATCATGACACGCTTATTCACTCGCCGCACCCTGTTGGGTGTGTCCGCGGCCGGCATTGCCGTCGCCTTTGCGCCACGCAGCCGGGCCGACGAGCATGCCGCCAAACCGACAGCACCGACTACACCGCGCCCGACGGTCGAGGTCTTCGCCAGACCGCCGCAGATCAACAATATTTCTTTGTCGCCCGACGGCAAGAGCGTTGCCCTTATCACCCAGGACGGCGACGATCGCAGCCTGGTCTTCTTCGATATCCAGGCAAAGACGCCGCACCGTATCGGCCTGGGGCCGGCCAAGGTCCGTGACCTGTTCTTCGGCGACAACGACAATGTCGTCCTTCTCGACTCGAAAACCACCGACCTGCCGGGCTTTGTCGGCGGCAAGCACGAATTCCGCCTGGCGCGCGGCATCAATCTCAAGACCGCACAGGTTCGTACCTTCTTTTCGCACGAGGACAACTTCTACGGAATCGTTGAAGGCGCCGTACAGCGGGTAAAGATCAACGGCCAGTACCGCGTAACCGCCGCCAACTACCGTATGCCGGAGGGCATCATGTGCGTCTATAGCTTCGGTTTCGACAGCAATCATGGCAAGATGCTGGTCGAAGCCGACGCGGAAACCGAGGATTTCGTCATCACGCCGGATGGCGTTCTGATCGCCTATTCGGACTTCGACCAGGACCGCAAGCTGTGGACACTGTATTTCAACGTCGACTTCGCCAAGGGCAAACAAAACTTCAAGATCATCTATAAGACCAAAGGCGAGATACTCTACCACCCCGACCTGATCGGACTGGGCCGCGACGGAGTCTCGGTCGTCATACGGCTTTACACGGGCGACGAGGCGACCGCCGACTATCACGAGATTGCTGCCGACGGCACGCTCAGCCCGCCTCTCGACCCCGGTCATACCGGGGCTCAGCGCGTTGCGCTGTTCCACCCGACAACCGGGCGGCTGGCCGGTTTTTCACGCCACGACGACTGGATCACGCTCGACTATTTCGATCCGTTGATGAAAAAACTCAATGCGGCTGTGCCGCAGGTCATGGGCGAAGGCTATCGTAGCTCCATGGTCACTTTTGCCGAAGATCCACGCAAGACCATCGTCTATAACGAGGGCCAGGGCGATGCAGGCAGCTATTACCATATCGACTTCTCGACCGGCGCGGTGACCAATATCGCCAGCGACTATCCTGACCTGCCCGAAGAGTGGATCACCCAGAAACAGGCGATAAAATACAAGGCTGCCGATGGTCTCGATATCCACGGCTACCTGACCCTGCCCCCGTTTGGTCCGGACAGCAACCTGCCCCTGGTCGTCCTGCCGCATGGTGGCCCCCAGGCGCGCGACTACATCGATTTCGACTGGCAGTCCCAGGTCCTGGCCGCTCAGGGTTATGCCGTACTGCAGCCGAATTTCCGCGGTTCGACCGGCTACGGCGACGACTTCGTCGCGGCCGGTTACGGCGAGTGGGGCGGGAAGATGCAGACCGACCTCAGCGACGGCGTGCGCTACCTGGCAAAACGCGGCACGATCGACCCGAAGCGCGTCGCCATCATGGGGGCATCCTACGGCGGTTACGCCGCACTGGCCGGAGCCACCCTGGATCCGGGCATCTATCGCTGCGCCATATCGATCGCCGGGCCGTCCGACCTCAAGGGCATGATCGACTTCGAGAACTACAACAGCACCAGTTCGAATTCGCCACTTGTCCAGTCCGCGAAACAGATGATGGGCGACCAGAAGCGCTACACCGACATCTCGCCTGCCCGCCAGGCCGACAAGGCCTACTGTCCCATCCTGCTGATCCATGGCACGGACGACACAGTGGTGCCGATCGAACAGAGCAAGCGCATGGAAGCCGCCCTGAAAAAGGCGGGCAAGGATGTCCAGTTCATCACCTACAAGGGCCAGGATCACTGGGAAACCATACCGACGGCGCGCGTTACCATGATGCAGGCCGCCGTCGACTTCCTGGCAAAATATAATCCTGCGTAATTGCCCTTGTCACAAAAGGATTACACGGCTAGCGTGAACCTGTATCATTTGTTACCTGGGGGGCTTTTCATGTATTCTATCGATCGTCGGGGACTGTTGACCGCGGCCGGCGCCGCAGCGTTTACCGCTGGCGCAGCGCCCGTGACAGCTTTCGCGCAAGCCGCGGCTTCGGGCAGCCTTCCTCCGGCGCCTACACCGGACATGTGGGCCAGGTCGCCGGCGGTTGGCCATGTCACCTTGTCGCCCGACGGCAGCCATATCGCCTTTATCAAGGAGATGAACGGCCAGAAATACATCTATGATTTCGAACTGGCGACCAAGGCGTTCAAAACCTACGCGATCGGCAACGTCAAGGTCGAGGGATTGTTCTGGCTCGACCAGGTCCACCTTGTCCTATCGAGCTTTACGACCGGCAAGGAGGAAGCCTTCGTCGGCGGTCGTCAAACCTTCAGCATCGTGACGGTTTACAATCTCGAGAAAAAAACGACCAACGCCTTGTTCTCGCGCGTCGAGAACTTCAAAAATATCGTTATGGGCGAGGTCCAGGGTATTACCTATAACGGCAAGTTGCAGATAACCGGAGCCTCCTATCCGCTCAATGGTGATGAATTCAAGGTCCTGTATCGCTTCGACCTCGATGATGGCGACAAGGCCTACGTCATGGATCGCGCACCCTGGGATACCGAGGGCTGGGTCCTGACCCCGCAAGGCGCCATGATCGCGCGCAGCCTTCACTATCACAAGCAACGTGCGTGGACGGTGGAATACTATGTCAACGGCACATGGAAAGAAATCTACCGGCAACCTTCGGACCTGTCCGGACCCACGCTTTGGGGCCTGGCGCGTGATGGAAAATCCCTTTTGGTATCCATGCCACCCAACGAGGAAGGCGGCCAGTATACCTATCATGAAATGTCTCCGACAGGTTCCCTGTCAACGCCGCTGGAGGTTCAAGGCGACAACGTCTCTCCGCTTTTCGACCCCCTGACCTTCCGTCACTCCGGTTTCCGCAGCTATGACGGCTGGTCTGAGCGGACCTATTTCGATCCGGCGATGCAGGCACTCTACAAAAAGGCGCAGGCGGCCGTCGATGGCTATCGTATGACGATCGCGGATACCGCGGACGATCCATCGAAAATGGTCATCTATACCGAGGGCGACGACGATGCCGGCAGCTACTATTTCATCGACTTTGCTACCGGCGCCACGATCACAGTCGGCAGCATGTACCCACAGATTCCCGTGGAGTGGATCAGCGCGAAGAAGCAGATCACTTACAAGGCCGCCGATGGCCTGGAGATTGAAGCATACCTGACCTTGCCGCCGAACAAGGATGCAAAAAACCTGCCCCTGATCATGCTCCCGCACGGTGGCCCTCAGGCTCGCGATGGCATTGGTCTTGATTGGGAGGCACAGACCTACGCCTCGCTCGGCTATGCCGTACTGCAACCCAATTTCCGCGGATCCGACGGTTACGGCCTGGGCTTCTTGTCGGCCGGCTACGGCCAATGGGGCCGCAAGATGCAGACAGACCTGTCAGACGGTGTTCGCGAACTTGTCAAACAGGGCTTGGTCGATCGCAAGCGCGTCGCTATCGTCGGCGCATCCTATGGCGGCTACGCTGCCCTGGCCGGCGCCGCACTCGATACGGGCGTCTACAACTGTGCCGTCGACGTAGCCGGCATCTCCGATGTTTCGGCACTGCTCGATTCCGAACGCCCCGTAGGTGCAGATGTCGAACCGGCCAGCTATCGCTATCTCAAACGCTTCCTTGGAGACACGACACGTCTGGATGAGATATCGCCGATCAAACACATCTCCGCGATCAAGATTCCCGTCCTGATCGTCCACGGCAAGGACGATACGGTTGTGCCCATGGGGCAAAGCACAGCTATGGCCTCCCTGATGAAACAGGCCGGCAAGGACGTGACCTTCGTGCAGTATGATCATGAGGATCACTGGGAAACCAACGAATCCGCGCGAACGGACATGATGAAGGTAATTGTAGGCTTCCTCGCCAAATACAACCCGGCCTAGGCCCGTTCAATCGGCCGCTCGCCCGCGTACGACACCCCTTCCTCGATATTTCACCACACGACTTGCTGAAATATCCATCGACCGTTACGGTAGCAACCAATGAGCACGTCCGCGTGCCACGAGTTGCTGCCGGGGGAAGGAAGCACAGTCATGACAATTACATTTAACCGCCGCAATCTTTTACTGACGGCCGGTGCCACCGCTGTTGCGCTCAGCGCCGGTCACAGTTTCGCGCAGGGCACACTTCCGCCTGCGCCCGTCCCGGCGCAGTGGGCGAAGTCTCCGGAGCTCTACCATGTCCGCCTGTCGCCCGACGGCGGCAGTATCGCCTTTATACATGAGTTGAATGGTGATCATTTCCTGCGCGTGGTCACCGTTGCCGATGGCAAGTTCAAGGAATTCAACATCGGCAAGGTCGATGTTACCGCACTGGATTTTGTCGATGCCAGCCACCTGGTTGTGACCAGTCTGGGTCACGACATGCTGAGCAACGACCACTATCGCCATAGTATCGGCAGCATCTACGATATCGCCAAAGGCTCCGTCGAACCGCTCTTCCAGAACATTCCGGATTTTGGCGGCGAATTGTCCACCCCCGTATCCATCGTCACCGTCAACGGCAAACGCCAGGTCGTTGCCGGCAGCTTCAAGGCGACGCCGGAAGACTTCCAGTACCTGTATCGTTTCGACGTCGATGGTAAAGGTACCCTGCTGGATCGCGGTCCCGGCGAAACCATCGAATGGCTGACAGCTGCCGACGGGGCGCCCGTGGCCCGTCACAGCTATATTCAACGCACGCGGCAATGGATTCTCGAATACCGCCAGGGCGGGTCTTGGAAGACCATTGCTACCGGCAAGTTCGAATACGATCTGCCGGAGCTGATAGGCCTGGCCGCCGACGGCGCGTCGATCATCGTCAGCAAGTATGACGACGCGGGCGAAGCCCGCTATTACACTGTCTCTCCTGACGGCGCCGTCTCCGCGCCCCTGCCCTTTACAGCCGACTCCGCCACAATCCTGTTCGACCCGGTAACCCGGCGCATGATAGGCCACAGCGTCAACGGCGACCGGCCAACCTATGTTTTCGACGATCCGGTCATGGCCGCTGTCGTGACCAAGGCGGAAAAGGCCGTCCCAGGATACCGGATGGAGATCGTGGCCCGCGCCGACGATCCCAACCGTGTCATCATCCGTTCCGAAGGCGACGACGACGCCGGCACCTACTACTTCATCGACTTCGCCAAGGGCCAGTCCATGGTCATCGGCGAATCCTTCTCAAGTGTGGCGCCGGAATGGATCGGTGCGCGCACGGCAATTCATTACAAGACCGCTGATGGCTTCGATATTTCAGCCATCCTGACCCTGCCGGCCAATGTCGAGGCAAAAAACCTGCCTCTGGTGGTGATGGCGCACGGTCCCGATGTCCGCGCCACCCTGGCTTTCGATTCCGGCATCGCTGCCCCCGGCCAGGCCTACGCAGCCGGCTTCCTGGCGCAGGCATTTGCCGCCGCGGGCTTTGCCGTGCTGCAACCCAATATGCGCGGCTCTTCCGGATACGGTGCAGCCTTCCGCAGGGCAGGCTTCGGGGAATACGGCCACAGGATGCTGAGTGACCTGGCAGACGGTGTCACCGCCCTGACGTCCCAGGGAACCGTCAACCCCAAACGGGTCGCCATCGCCGGAGCCTTCAGCGGCGGCTATACGGCGCTCGCCTCGATGACGTCGCTGCCCGGCACCTATGCCTGCGCCGTCGATATCGAAGGCACATCGGACCTGCGCACCTTCCTGGAACGCAAGCGCAACTTCAACACCGCCGACACCAACCTGCCCTATCGCTACTGGCAGCGCTGGCTCGGCGATATCTCAGCCTTGGACAGCCTGTCGCCGCTCAAGTCGGCGGCAAAGGTCCAGGCGCCGATCCTGATCATCCATGGCGCCGACGATCAGTCGGTCCCGCCGGCACAGAGCAAGGACATGGTTGCTGCCCTGAAGGCCGCCGGCAAGGACGTCACCTTCGTCCAACAGGACTGGAACCTGACGGAAGCCCAGCGCATGGCCATCACGCCTGTGATCGTCGAATTCGTCAAGGCCCATACGGCATAACTACCCACCCTGGCGGGCAGACGCGCAACAAAAAAGGGGCGGAATTTGATCGTGTCAAATTCCACCCCTTTTTTTATTCTCCGACCGTTGTCTGTCCCGTCGAGGGTGGCGGAGGTCCGGCGTCATCGTGCTTGTCCGCAACATCCGGCGTCTCGTCGATATGCGGCATATGCTCCTTCGGCGCCTCGATGCGGCCGGAGCGCTCCAGCTTGCCCCAGCCGACCGACAGGCCGCGCCACGCCGAATAGAGCGCCTTCAGCACGACATAATACATGATCTGGCGGTAGACGAAGCGTTGCGACAGCAGCCAGAATACCGGATAACGCTTCTCGCGCGGCTCCAGCCAATAGGCGATGGCGCCGCATATGGCATCGATGGCCAGGAAGGCGACCCAGTAGATCAGCATGCGCCCGAGGTCGGTGTCGTTCTGGGCCCAGCCATGCTGCTGCACGCGCACAACGGTGGCGATGATGTTGACCACCAGGGCAAAGTCGATGATCGGCGAAATGACCGAGAAAGCGATCTGGAAGACCCACGCCTGCGGCACGCCGATCCACGCCAGGCCCCTGGGCTTTCCCGAACGCAGCATGCGCTGGTGCTTCCACAGACACTGCAGGGTGCCGAAGGCCCAGCGGAAACGCTGCTTGGTCAGGGCAGCGAACGATTCCGGCGCCTCGGTCCAGGCGACCGCATCCTGGTCGTAGGCAACCTGCCAGCCACGGCGCTGGATGGCGATGGTCAGGTCCTGATCCTCGGCCAGGGTATCGTGCGGATAGTCGCCGACCTCCTTTAGCGCCGAACGGCGCCAGGCGCCGACGGCCCCAGGAACAACCATGATGGCGCCGAACATGGCCAGCGCAGACCGCTCGAGATTCTGCGCCGTGACATATTCGACGCCCTGCCACTTGGTAACCCAGTTGAAGCGGTTGCCGACCTTGGCATTGCCGGCGACGGCGCCGATTTCGGGCCGCACGAACCAGCGCACCAGGCGGGCAATGGTTTCCGGCTCGAACTGCGTATCGGCGTCGAGCGCGATGATGATCTCGCCCTTTGCCGAATTGATGCCGTTGTTGACGGCCGCGGCCTTGCCGGCATTGACCTGGGTGATCAGGTGGACGCGCTTGTCGCGTCTGAAAGCTTTTGAAACGATGGCCGAGGTATCGTCCTTGGAACCGTCGTCGACGATAATTATCTCGAGGTCGATACCGGTGCTTTGCAGCACCCGGCGGATACTGCCCTCGATGACGCGCGCCTCGTTATAGGCCGGGATGATGACGCTGACGAAGGTCGATTTCAGGAAGGCCTCGACGCCGACACCGTGGTCCTCCTCCGGCGGCTCCATATGGCCGCTGTATTCGGCGTAGATGGCCAGCCCCGACAGGGTCAGGGCGCGCAGGATGCCAAGGACGATGGCGACGATAAACAGCCATTTCAGCGCTTCGGAGAACCAGGCCAGGAACATGAAGATGCCGACGTCGAAACGAACTTGCGCCAGTTCGGTGCCACTCAGCTTGGGCATGACCTCGTCGTGCGACAATCCGATCAGGTCGCCGACGGTGACGAACTGGAACCCCTGGGCCTTCAGCGTGCGAATAATGGTCGGCAGGGCGGTGATCGTCTGGTCCCGGATACCGCCGGAATCGTGCAGCAGGATGACCTGGCCGGAATAGCATTCGTCCGGCTGATCGGCGCACAGTTGCGAAGATTCGCTCTCGACGCCCTTCTGCACGCCGTCGAGCGTGTTCTTGATGATCGCCTGGACGCCCGGGCGCTGCCAGTCCTCGGAATCGACATGCAGGCCTACATTGGTATAGCCGAGATCCTGCGCCACCGTGGCCGGCACCAGTTCGTCGGCCGTCGTCGGCTCGGCGTCGCCGAAATAGGGCGCGCGCAATAGGCGCATCGAATGCCCCGTATAGGCTTCGACGACACGCTGGGTCGAGTTGAGCTCGAAGCGGATCTGCCATTCCGGGATCTTCGACATGTCCGGATGGGTGTAGGAGTGGTTGCCGATATCGTCGCCGTCCTTCATCATCTGGCGCAATAGGGCCGGGTGACCGATAGCCTTTTCGCCGATGACGAAGAAGGTCGCCGGCACGTGTTCCTGTTCCAGGATCTTGAGGATTTGCGGCGTCCAGCGGCCGTCGGGGCCGTCGTCGAAGGTCAGGGCCAGCTTGCCGGGCTGGTAACCGGTGCGGCGAACGACGAAGGGCGTCGGCAGACTGCTGTAGACCTCGTTCTGCGCCACGTGGTTGCCGTCGAAGGTGACAGCCCGCGAACCGGTCTGCGGCGTGTCTTCGATATGGACAACTTCGCCATTGCCGATCGCCTGGTTGTCACCGATCGAGGTCAGGCGGTTGAGGTCGGGCACGGCCGTGGTCTGATAGTCATGGAAGGCCTGCCAGATCGCCGTATCTTCCGAACCCAGGCGCCACAGGGCGACACCGGCCACATTGGTGTCATTGATGGTCAGCAACTGGTTCCACGCCGAAACGGCATCCAGCATCCAGACCTCATGGTGGACATTGTCCTCGTCGTAGAAGAAGTAGGGATTGCCCGACGCCGGGTCGAACTGGATCTTCGCTTCGGATTCGCGGGCGATGCGCCAGGCTTCGGCGACCGTCGACGGATCGGCGTGGTCCTCGCCGTTCACCTTGTGCCAGTCATAGGCATAGTTGCCGATGCAGACGATGGCCTTGCTGAGCGGCACGCCCTTGAGCGCGTGGATCAGGCGTTCATTGAACCAGCTCTGGGCGGCAATCGGACCGGCCGGATCGACCATGGAATGCTGGTCGTAGAGCATCAGGTACAGCTTGTCGGCAACGGCGGCAAAGGCCCTGATGTTCCACTGGTCGTCGTCGACCGGTGCGGTCAGGGCCAGTTGATAACCCAGGGCGGCGAAACTGGCGCGCGCCTCCTTGACGAAGCTGAGATAGTTGCCCAGCGACGCGGTCGGCAGGGTTTCGAAATCGAGGACGACGCCCTGCGCCTTGTCGCGCGTCACCATGGCGGCCAGTTGCGACACCAGCAGGCTGCGCGCCTGGCGGTTGGCCAGCATCTTCGCCGTAGAGGCGCCCTGCCACTGGCCCCCGGTGATGTTCTGCACCATGATCATCATGGCCGGCTTGTGCTGGGCATTGGCCAGGACGTATTTGAACTTGTTGTCGGCATATTCGACAAAGCCGTTGTCGGCGCCAGCACCGCTGATATAGGCCAGGTTCGGGATGACGACGTCGAGGTCGTTGATATGCTTCTGCAGCGAGGCCAGCGAGGCGTCGTCGTCGCGCAGGTAGAACCCCGCCAGGGTCTGGTCGACGGTGGAATGGCCGCCGCGCACCGTCAGGGGACGATAGCGTGGATTGGCGTGATTGATCTGCATCTTCGACGCCTGCGGGCGCGGATATTCCATATGCAGGTCCAGGCCCTTGGGCACCGGGACATAGAGGATCGACGCCAGCAGGCCGATGAACAGCAGGACGCCCGCTGCGATAAGCACTATCAGACCGATCAGGGACGCCTTCTTGCGCTTGCCCGTCGGGTCGTAGAAGATCGGTTTTTGCATGATATACGCCCGGCTTGCCGGGTCGATACGCCCCCGGAGAATCTCTGGTATCCACCCGCGCTGTAGGCGCAGTTTGTGGCAATTACCAGACGATTTTAGACCGGTCCGCGAATTTGTGACAGGGCCGAAGCACGCCTCTGCGGCAATGCCCCGGCCCCATCGTGTATCAACCGTCTTTGCTTACAGGACGGTTACGGCAACCTTCGTGTCGGCATCGGTGCGCAGGGTATTGCGCAGGCCGTATTCAAAAGCGTCGGCAGTGATTTCGAAGACGTCGCCGTCCTGTGTCTTGACGCCGTCTGCGAACGACGCCGTCGAGGTGCCGAAACAATGGACGTGAATGTCGCCGGGGCGGCGGAAAAGGTCGTACTTGAAGTGGTGGTATTCCAGGTTGGCGAAGCTGTGGGACATGTTGTCCTCACCGGTAACGAAGGGCTTTTCCCACACCACTTCGTTGCCGCGCCAGATACGGGCCGTGCCCTGGACGTGCTTCGGCAGGTCGCCGGTGAGGATTTCGGCGCCGATCGAGGCCGGGCGCAGCTTGGAATGGGCCAGCCACAGATAGTTGCCGCGTTCGGTGACGTGGTCGGAGAATTCGTTGGCGATGGCATAGCCCAGGCGGTACGGCAGGCCGTCGTCGCCGATGACATAGATGCCGGCCATTTCCGGTTCTTCGCCGCCGTCGAGCGCAAAGCCCGGCGAGACCAGGTCGCGGTCGGGGCCGCTCAGGGTAGAGCCGTCGCCCTTGTAGAACCATTCCGGCTGGACGCCGGTTTCGCCGGCGGCGGGCTTGCCGCCTTCCATGCCCATCAGGAACATCTTCATAGAATCGGTCGCATCACCGGCGCCCTTGGCGTCGCTCAGCTTCTTGTGCATCTGGTCGCGGCCCTCGGCCGAACCGAGATGGGTCAGGCCGGTGCCGGTCACCAGCAGGTGCGCGGAATCGGGATGGTCGATCGGCGCCAGGACACGGCCTTCGGCAAGGGCCAAGGCGATGTCGGCGAACTCTCCCA
Source organism: Asticcacaulis sp. (assembly GCA_965246725.1). Taxonomy (GTDB): domain Bacteria; phylum Pseudomonadota; class Alphaproteobacteria; order Caulobacterales; family Caulobacteraceae; genus Asticcacaulis. The sequence goes on along the minus strand of CBDFFG010000005.1, from coordinate 84,501 downwards.
GGCCGAGGGCGTCGACCTGCTGGGCCAGCGAGCGCTTCGCGGCAATGGCCAGGCGCGCCAGTTCATAGGTCGAGGTGACGCCCTCGACGACGCGGGCTTCGCCGGCACCGTCACTGGCGGCAACGTGGCGGGCGCCGGCGGGGCTGACAAACTGGATCAGGCGCAGGGGCATGGGGATTTCCTCACTTTTAAATGTCTGACAAATGCAGTGGCCGCAGATGTAGCGCGCAAATTGGCTTTGTCAAACACCCATTTCAGTGGCATGACAAGCCTCATGAGAAAACCTGCCGCACCTGTCGCCCCGAATGCCCCCTTTGGCAGCCCCTCTGCCGCCAGCCCGATAAAGACCGGCCGCAGCAAGGCCGGTGGGGCCCGTTCGTCGCGGACCGACCTGCCGCCGTCGCCGGGCGTGACCTACCAGGGCCGCCTGCACGGCGCCCTCGCCTACCGGCTGGGCGTACAGATCCTCAACGGTTTCTACAAGTCGGGCGACGTCCTGCCCAACGAGATCGACTCGTCGACTTCGCTGGAGATTTCGCGTTCGGCCTATCGCGAGGCCATCCGCATCCTGGCCGCCAAGGGCATGGTCGAGAGCCGGCCCAAGACCGGGACGCGCGTCACCGAACGCGCGCGCTGGAACCTGCTCGACCCCGAGGTCCTCGGCTGGATGTTCGACACGGAGCCGAGCGAAAGCTTTATCCGCGCCCTGTTCGAATTGCGCCTGATCGCCGAGCCGGCCGCCGCAGAGCTGGCGGCGCAGCGGCGCAGCGAGGAACAGGTCGAGACCATGCGGGTGGCGCTGGAGACCATGAAGCGGGAAACCCTGCAGACCGAGGCCGGCCGTCGCGCCGACCTGGAATTCCACCGCACCTTGATCAGTGCCACCGACAACGAGGCCCTGGTCAGCCTCAGCAGTTCGATCGAGGCGGCCGTGTCGTGGACGACGCGCTACAAGGCCCGCCAGAACGCCCTGACCCGCGACCCCGTGCCCGACCACGAACGCGTCTTCGAAGCGATCGAGCGGCAGGACACCGGTGCGGCGCGCTGGTGCATGGAATCACTGATCCGGATGGCGCACGACGACACCAAGCGCGCCTTGGGCTCTGCCCCCGAATAGGTCATGGCCCCGAATAGGCCGCCGCTTAACGGCACACGCGATTCTCGTCCCGGAAAGGCCTGAAAGATCTTACCAAAGTCGAATCGCTATTGTCTGATTAATAGACGACGGCTATGACACCTGTAACGCGCCGCCGGAGCAACCGGCAGCCTATCGAGGGAGTTCGCCGTCATGCTGAAAACTATCGCATCGCTCACCGCCTCAGGACTGGCCATCGCCGCCGCCCTGCTGGCCTCGCCGGCAATGGCCACCACGGCGACCACGGCCGATTTCGGCACCATGGCCGACGGCACGGTCATCAAGGCCGTCACCCTTAAGAACAGCCACGGCGTATCGGCGCGCCTGATCTCGTACGGCGCCACCCTGCAATCGCTGTGGACGCCTGACCGCGCCGGCAAGAGCGCCGACATCGTCATCGGTTTCGATACGCTCGACGGCTATGTCAACACGCCGGGCTATACCAATGTGACGGTCGGCCGTTATGCCAACCGCATCGCCAACGCCACCTTCAGCCTGGACGGCCAGACCTATCACGTCACCGCCAATGAAGCCCCCAACATGCTGCACGGCGGCGCCAAGGGTTTCGACAAGCATGCCTGGACCGTGGCCCATGTCGACGCCGGCGGCGCCGGCAAGCCGGCAAGCGTCACCTTCGCCTATACCTCGGCCGACGGCGAGGAAGGTTTCCCCGGCACGGTGAAGGTCGAGGTCACCTACGCCCTCAACGAGAACAACGACCTGACCATCAGCTACAAGGCGACGACCGACAAGCCGACCGTCATCAACCTGACCAATCACGGCCTGTTCAACCTGGGTGGCATTCCGGCGACACGTCCGGCGACCGAGGCCCTGCTCAAGCTCGAAGCCGACAGCTACATGCCGACCGACGCCGCCGCCATTCCGACCGGCGAGATCAAGCCGGTCAAGGGCACGGTCTTCGACTTCACCAAGCCGGCTGTCATCAGCAGCCGCGTGCGCGACACGACCGACGCCCAGATCGCCATCGGCCACGGTTTCGACCACAATGTGCTGATCCGGGGCGGCCTGACCAAGACGCCGAAACTGGCCGTCACCCTGAGCGACGCCATCACCGGCCGCGGCATGCAGATCCTGACCACCGAGCCGGGCATCCAGTTCTACAGCGGCAACTTCCTCGACGGCAAGACCGTCACCAAGGGCGGCCACGTCCTGCTGCGCGGAGACGCCGTCGCCTTCGAAGCCCAGCACTATCCCGACAGCCCGAACCATCCGGACTTCCCGACCACGCGTCTCGATCCGGGCCAGACCTACACGCAAGTCACCGTCCATCACTTCTATACCGTAAAGTAAGACCCACCCTATGACTGCCTCCTCCCGTACTCCCAAGGTTCCGTTTCGTTCGCGCGGTTGGTTCGACAATCCGCACAATGCCGACATGACGGCGCTGTACCTCGAGCGATATCTCAACTTTGGCCTGTCACTGGAGGAGTTGCAGTCGGGCAAGCCGATCATCGGCATCGCCCAGACCGGCTCCGACCTCAGCCCGTGCAACCGCCACCACCTGGTGCTGGCCGACCGCGTCCGGGACGGTATCCGCGAAGCCGGCGGCATCCCGCTGGAATTCCCGGTCCACCCGATCCAGGAAACCGGCAAGCGTCCGACGGCCGGCCTCGACCGCAACCTGGCCTATATCGGCCTGGTCGAGGTCCTGTACGGTTATCCGCTCGACGCCGTGGTCCTGACCATCGGCTGCGACAAGACGACCCCGGCCTGCCTGATGGCGGCGGCGACCGTCAACATCCCGGCGATCGCCCTGTCGGTCGGCCCCATGCTGAACGGCTGGTACAAGGGGCAGCGCACCGGTTCCGGCACCATCGTCTGGAAGGCGCGCGAACTGTTGGCCGCCGGCGAGATCGACTACCAGGGCTTCATCAAGCTGGTGGCGTCCTCGGCGCCGTCGACCGGCTATTGCAACACCATGGGTACGGCCACGACGATGAACTCGCTGGCCGAGGCCCTGGGCATGCAGTTGCCCGGTTCGGCCGCCATCCCGGCGCCGCACCGCGACCGCCAGGAAATGGCCTATCTGACCGGCAAGCGTATTGTCGAGATGGCCTATGAGGACCTGAAGCCCTCGGACATCCTGACCAAGGAAGCCTTTATCAACGCCATCCGCGTCAACTCGGCCATCGGCGGCTCGACCAATGCCCCGATCCACCTCAACGCCCTGGCGCGTCATATCGGCGTCGAGCTCAAGATCGAGGAGTGGCAGGAGTACGGTGAAGAGGTGCCGCTGCTGGTCAACCTGATGCCGGCCGGCGAATATCTTGGCGAAGACTATCACCATGCCGGCGGCGTCCCTGCCGTCGTCAAGGAACTGATGGGCCAGGGCCTGATCCATGAGGACGCCCTGACCGTTACCGGCACCTCCATCGGCGAGAACTGCAAGTCGGCCACCATCGACGACGAAAACGTCATCAAGCCGTACGACCAGCCGCTGAAGACCCGCGCCGGTTTCCGCGTCCTGTCGGGCAATCTGTTCGACTCGGCCGTCATGAAGGTCAGCGTCATTTCGCCGGAATTCCGTGAGCGCTATCTCAACAATCCGAGCGATCCCGAAGCCTTTGTCGGCCGCGCCATCGTCTTCGACGGTCCGGAAGACTACCACCATCACATCGACGACGAGTCGCTGAACATCGACGAACACTGCATCCTGTTCATGCGCGGCGCCGGTCCCATCGGCTATCCCGGTGCGGCCGAAGTCGTCAACATGCGCTGCCCGACCTACCTGATCAAGCGCGGCATCCACAGCCTAGCCTGCATCGGCGACGGCCGTCAGTCGGGGACGTCGGGCTCGCCGTCGATCCTCAATGCCTCGCCCGAAGCGGCCGCCGGCGGTAACCTGGCCCTGCTGAAGACGGGCGATATGGTCCGTGTCGATCTGAATACCAACACCGTCAATGTCCAGTTGTCGGATGCCGAGCTGGCCGAGCGACGCACGACGCTTGAGGCGCAGGGCGGCTATCAGTACCCCAAGAGCCAGACGCCCTGGCAGGAGATGCAACGCGCCCAGGTCGGCCAGATGGGCTCTGGCGCCTGCCTAGAGGACGCCGTCAATTACCAGCGCATTGCCCAGACCATGGGCCTGCCCAGAGACAATCACTAAGCACGGGCAAGGCACGTTTTAGAACTTCCCCTTCAAAAGGGGGAGTTCTTCTCGACGGTGTTTAGCCGATTGCCGGTTTACAAAATCGGCCCTACGGTAGCCTCATGCTGACTCATATTACCCGGATCGGGCAGGCGACTGCCCGGGCCCTGAAGCTTCCTGACACGGCCACTGCCCCCTTCTGCCCCAGCGAAATCCAGGGCGCCGTCGCGGTAGCGCAAGGCACACCCCCGTGGAAACGCTTCCTCAGCTTTGCCGGCCCCGGCCTGCTGATCGCCGTCGGCTATATGGACCCCGGCAACTGGGCGACCGATATCGCCGCCGGGTCCAGCTTCGGCTACAGCCTGCTCTTCATCATCGTCCTGTCGTCCCTGGCGGCCATGCTGCTGCAGATCCTGTCGGCACGGCTGGGCATCGTCACCGGGCTCGACCTTGCCCAGGCCTGCCGCCAGCACTATCCCCGCCCGGTTACCATCGCCCTGTGGCTGCTGGCCGAACTGGCCATCATCGCCACCGACATCGCCGAGGTCCTGGGGGCGGCGCTCGCCATCAAGCTGCTGTTCGGCATTCCGCTCACCTGGGGCATCCTGCTGACGGCCCTCGACCTGCTGGTCGTTCTGGGCCTCAAGGGCAAGGGTTTCCGCCAGATCGAGGCCATCGTCGGCGGCCTGGTCGCCACCATCAGCGTCTGTTTCCTCGTCGAGCTGTTCCTGTCGCATCCCGATGGCCACGGCGTCCTGTCCGGCCTTGTCCCCGACGTCACTCGCCTGCGCGTACCGGAAGCCCTGTACCTGGCGATCGGCATCGTCGGCGCCACGGTCATGCCGCATAACCTCTACCTGCATTCCTCGATCGTCCAGACGCGCAAGGCCGACGCCGGCCTCAAGGGGACGAACGAAGCCATCACGATGAGCACGCTCGATACCGTCCTGTCGCTGACGCTGGCCGCCTTCGTCAATGCCGCCATCCTGATCCTGGCGGCCTCGGTCTTCCACGCCCATGGCCATACCCAGGTCGCCGACATTGCCGACGCCAAGAACCTGCTGGCGCCCCTGACCGGCGCGGCCGCGGCCGGCCTGCTGTTCGCCATCGCGCTGTTCGCCTCGGGCCAGAGTTCGACCTTTACAGGCACGATTGCCGGCCAGGTCATCCTGGAAGGCTTTGTCAGCATCAAGATCCCGTGCTGGCAGCGGCGGGTGATCACCCGCGTCCTGGCTATCGTCCCGGCTTTGATCGGCATCGGCATGATGGGCGAACACGGCCTTGGCTCCCTGCTGGTCATGACCCAGGTCGCCCTGTCGCTGCAACTGCCCTTCGCCATCTGGCCGCTGATCCGGCTGGGCAGCAACAAAGGCCTGATGGGCGTCCATGCGACGCCGCTGTGGATGCAGGTCGTGGCGTGGGGATTGTTCGGCGCCATTCTCGCGGCAAATGTCGTAATGATCGGGCATATGGCCGGCCTGTAAAGGTTGGCTGCAACATCCCCGTTTTTGTCGTCAACGGTGTGATTTATCACATGATTTGGTGAAAATATTTTCGCCTTGCCACCGGTGTCATTTCTTGCCTAGTATGCAGTTGGTGAATTTCGGGCTACAGCTGTAGCCAAAAATAAAAGCATAAAAGTTCGCACACAGGGATCGACATGTCGCAGGACGGGACACTCAACGCCACAGGACCGGGCAAAATCGGCAACTACCGCTGGGGCATCATCGCCCTGCTGTTCGGCGCGCTGGCCATCAACTACACCCATCGCCAGATGCTGGGCCTGTTCAAGGGCACGCTCGAGGGCGAACTGGGCTGGAGCGAAGAAGGCTATGCCGGCATGGTCTTCTGGTTCCAGTGTGCCTATGCGCTGGGCCAGTTCGGCTTCGGCCGTTTCCTCGACATTTCCGGCGTCCGCATCGGCTATACCATCGCCTATGTCATCTGGGTCGTCGCCCATATGCTGACCGGCGTGGTCACCACCCCCACCCAGTTCATCGCCGCGCGCTTTTCGCTGGGCCTGGGCGAAGCCGGCTCCTTCCCGTCCAGCCTCAAGGCCATTTCGGAATGGTTCCCGCAGAAGGAACGGGCCCTGGCTGCCGGCATCTTCAATTCGGGTACCAGCATCGGCGTCATGATCGCCGCCGCCGGCGTGCCCTTCATCGCCCTGCACGACTTCAAGATCTTCGACATCCCATTCCATGGCCTCGGCTGGGGCTGGCGCGGCTCCTTCATCTTCACCGGCGCCCTCAGCCTGCTGTGGCTGGTGCCGTGGCTGATGATGTATCGCCGCCCGCATGAGCACAAGAAGCTGGGCGCCGAGGAACTGGCCCACATCACCCAGGATCCGGTCAATGCCCTGGCGGACAAGGTGCCGTTCTGGAAGGTGGCATCGAAAAAGGAAACCTGGATCTACGCCCTGTCGAAATTCCTGATCGACCCGGTATGGTGGCTGTACCTGTTCTGGCTGCCGGACTTCTTCCACAAGAACTACGGCCTCGACGTCTCGACCTTCGGCCTGCCGCTGGTGGTCATCTACCTGATGTCCGACGTCGGTTCCGTCATGGGCGGCTGGATGTCGTCGACCCTGATCAAGCGCGGCGTCTCGGTCAACCTGGCGCGCAAGTCGACCTTCCTGCTGTTCGCCCTGTTCGCCGTGCCGATGTTCTTCGTGCACAATGTCCACGAACTGTGGCCGGTCGTGCTGATGATCGGCTTGGCCACCGCCGGCCACCAGGCCTTCTCGTGCAATGTCTACACCATGCCGTCGGACCTGTTCCCGCGTCAGGCCGTCGGCACCGTGCTGGGGATCGGTGGATCGGCCGGCGCCGTCGGCGGCATGCTGATGTCGCTGCTGGTCGGCTGGATCCTGCAGACCACCAAGGATGCCGGCCACGGCGCGCAAGGCTACACCATCATCTTCGCCATGGCGGCCTTCACCTATCTGGTGGCTTTCGCGGTCATCCATATCCTGACGCCGAAGATGAAACGCGTCGAAAATCTCTGAAAAAACACGTATCTTATAAAACGCCCGTCTGATTTTTCAGGCGGGCGTTTTCGTGTCTTCATGGAATACTTAACTTTTGCGGATAACCTCTTCCCCTACGGCTTGTTATCGGGAGAGTAATCCGTGTCGATACGCGCAAGGATACTGGCATTGGCGGCCTGTTTTACCGCCATGGCGCTGTTCGTCACCTTGCTGGGGTTGATGACCATTGCCGACTATAACGGCATGATGAAGTCCTACGACCACGCCTACGAAAATGCCTGGCGTGGCGAACGCTTCAATCACCTCATCAGCAATGTCGTCATGGAGACGCGCGGCCTCTATATCGCTCGCGACGCCGACGAAATGGACGGTTTCATCACCGGCCTGAACGGCAATCTCGATGCGCTGGACGGCGAACTGACCCAGTGGAAGGCGCACCTGAATGCCGGCGATGCCGACCTGCTGCGCTCAGTCGAAGCCGATACCCACGCCTTTATCGCCACGCGTCGCCACATCTCCGATCTCGCAGTCCATGACCGGGTCGAAGAGGCTCACACCTTGTCGACCGCCAATCGTGCCAGCCGTATCGCTTTCCAGACCAAGGTCGACGCCATCGTCACCCGCACCATGGCCGACCTGCAGGCCGCAAAGGCCCGCGCCCACCAATACAAGACCGAACGGGTCATCGACTTCCTGCTGGTCTGCCTGGCGGGCGTCGCTGTCCTGATCACCGCCTCCCTGTGGCTGGCGGCCCACTTCATCACCCGTCCGCTCAAGGCGGTGACGTCGGCCATCATCCGCACGGCGAAGGGCGACTACGAAACGCCGCTGGAAGACGGCGACGGCAAGGACGAGGTCTCGACAGTCTGGCAGGCGCTCAAAGTGCTGAAGGAACGCTCTATCGAAGCCGAGCGCCTGTCGGCCGCCGAACGCGCCCGCGAGCGCGAGTTGCGGGAGATCCTGCTCGACTGAGCCTTCGCGCTACGCCGTCGCAATCAGGCTTTCCAGCGCCGGCAGATGATCGGCCTCCTGTGCCGGCTTGTCCCAGCGGATGCGACTGATACGCGGGAAACGCAGGGCATAACCAGACTTGTGCCGGCTGGAACGATGGACGGCATCGAAGGCGACCTCGAACACCAGTTCCTTGCGCACTTCTCGCACCGGGCCGAACTGCTGGAGGGTATTGTGGCGCACCCACTTGTCGAGTTCGGCCAGTTCGGCGTCGGTAAAGCCGAAATAGGCCTTGCCGATCGGCAGCAACTGGTTGCCGCTCCACAGGCCGAAGGTGAAATCGGAATAGAAGCTCGACCGCTTGCCCGATCCGCGCTGGGCATACATCAGCACGGCATCGACCAGCTTCGGATTGATCTTCCACTTGTACCATGGCCCCGTCGGGCGGCCGGCGACGTAAGGAGAGTCGCGGCGCTTGAGCATGACGCCCTCGATGACCGAGGCATTGTCGACGCTGTTACGCAGGGCCGCCAGTTCGTCGAAATCCGTATAGGGCAGTTCCGGCGACATGCGGATACCGTCGGGCCGGTAGTGCTCCAGCGCCGCCTGCAACAGGGCGCGCCGCGCGGCGTAACTCTGCGGCCGGACGTCCTCGCCCTCCAGCATCATGACGTCGTAGACGGTGATGCCAGCGGGGTAGTCCGCGATCATTTTCGCCGACGGGCTCTTGCGCCCCAGTCGCTGTTGCAGGTCGTTGAACGTGCCCATCTCATCGCCGCGCTGCACCAGCAGTTCGCCGTCGAGCACGGCATGGAAGTTGAGATGTTCCAGCACGTCGGGAAACGAATGGCTGATATCGTCGCCGGTGCGGGTAAACAGGGCGCGGCCGACGCCGTTGTGGACGACCTGGACCCGGATGCCGTCATACTTCCATTCGGCGGCATAGGCCTCGGGCGTAATCAGGCGATGGTCTTTTTCCTCGAGCGGATGGGCCAGCATGACCGGGGTGAAGGTCAGGGCTTCGTGCACGGCCGGGGCCTCGGCGCGGCCTTCCAGCCAGGCGAACAGGTTCCCATAGGGCGGCTCGACGCCGTGCCAGATGGTCTCGACCAGCTCGATCGGCTGGTTGCCGAACTTCGCCAGCACCTGCTTGAGCAGCCGCGCCGACACACCGATACGCAAACTACCCGTACCGATCTTGAGCAGGGCCCAGCGCTCCGGCGAGGTCATGCCGTCGAGCAGGCCGGCGATATAGTCAGGCAGGTCTTTCTTGGGGGTATGGCGCAGGGCATGGACGACGTCGCTCAAGGACGGAAGGTCGCCCCCCTCGCCGCGCGGCCTGCCCGGCCACAGATGGGCCACGGTTTCCGACAACTCGCCGACATAGTCGTAGCTCATGGCCAGCAGTTGCGGATCGGTGCGCGCCCGGATCAGGTCCAGCACCATGCCGCGTTTGAAGTTCGGCAGGGACAGGCTGTCGGCGATAATGGCGACGGCGTAGCCGCGATCGGGGTCCGGCGTCGTTGCGAAATAGTCGATCAGCAAACGCTCCTTGCCGAGCGTCGACGGCTCGAAATAAAGCCGTTCCAACAATCGTGAGAACGCCCTCATTCGCTGTCATCCTCGTAGCCGAGCAGGTGCAGGGCCTGCGCCTTGAAGCCATGCTGCTGCGCGTAGTAGACCAGGGCATCGTCGCGGCCGTGGGTCACCCAGATTTCCGGCGCACTGACATCGTCTAACGTCTGTATCAGCTCATTCCAGTCGGCATGATCGGACACGACCAGGGGCAGTTCGACGCCCTTCTGCTTGGCGCGGGCGCGAATGCGCATCCAGCCGGAGGCCGCCGCGGTCAGCACATCAGGCAGTTTTCGCGACCAGCGATCCTGCAGCGCGCCCGGCGGACACAGGACGATTTTACCGGCCAGGCTCTTGGCATTCTCCGGCGTCACCAGGTCCCAGGCGCCGATATCGACGCCGAACGTCTGATACAGTTCGCACAGCCTGACCATGGCGCCGTGCAGATAGATGGTGTCGTCATATCCGGCGGCGCGCAGGCCCATCATCAATCGTTGACACTTGCCCAGGGCATAGACGCCAACCAGATGACAACGTTCGGGAAACTGCCGCAGGGAGGCCAGCAGCTTGGCGATCTCGTCCGCAAGAGGCGGATGGGTGAAGACCGGCAGGGCAAAGGTCGCCTCCGTGACGAAGACATCGCATGGCACCGGCTCGAACGGGACACAGGTCGGGTCGAAACGGCGCTTGTAGTCGCCGGAAAAAACGATACTGGCCCCGCCGTATTCGATACGTGCCTGGGCGCTGCCCAGGATGTGGCCGGCCGGGTGCAGGCTGACGGTTACGCCGTTGATGGTGAACGGTTCGCCATAGGCGCAATCGTTCTCCGTCATCAGGTAATGGGTCTCGCCGTAACGCACGCGCATGATGGCCAGGGTCTCGGGCGTGGCATAGACATGACCGTGTCCGGCGCGGGCGTGATCGGCGTGTCCATGGGTAATAACCGCCGTCGCAACCGGCTCGGTAGGGTCGATATAGAAGTTGCCGGCCTTGCAAAAGACCCCCTCCTTCCTCACCTCTATCCAGTCACGTGGGTGCATGCTTTTCCGACTTGAGCCCTTACAAATTTCGACGCTAGTTTTCGATCATGTCCCGCCCCAAAACCGCCATTCCGCCTGCGTTTCAACAGTGGTTCGACCGTCAGGGATGGACCATCCTGTCGCACCAGCGCGAAATGGTGCAGCGATTTGCGGCGCGCCAATCGACGCTTTTGACGGCGCCGACCGGTACCGGCAAGACCCTGGCGGGGTTCCTGGGGAGCCTGATCGATATCACGGCGCGCAAACCGATCGGCCTGCACACGCTCTACATCTCGCCGCTCAAGGCATTAAATATCGATATCGAACGCAATGTCACGACGATCATCGAGGCGCTGGACCTGCCCATCACCGTCGAGAGCCGCACCGGCGACACCTCGCAATATCGCCGCAAGCGCCAGCGCGCCAAACCGCCCAGCATCCTGCTGACCACGCCGGAATCGCTGATGCTGCTTTTGTCGTATCCGGAAGCCGCCACCATGTTCGGCACGCTGGAGGCCGTGGTCATCGATGAAATCCACCAGGTGGCGGCGTCAAAGCGCGGCGACCTGATCGCGCTGGCCCTGGCGCAACTGGATGCCTATGCCCCCGGCTATCGCCGCATCGGCCTGTCGGCGACCGTCGCCGATCCCGACATCTTCTGCGCCTGGCTGGGGCCGGTCGGCGCGCCGGTGTCGCACCTCGACAGCCCGGCCGGCAAGCCGCCAAAGGTCACTATTCTCAAGACCAAAGAACCGGTCCCCTATTCCGGCTTCATGGCGCAATATGCCGTGCAGGAGATCATAACCGAGATCGGCAAGGCCAAGACCACCATCGTCTTCGTCAATACCCGCGCCCAGGCCGAACTGCTGTTCCAGTTCCTGTGGGAGGCCAATGAGGACAGCCTGCCGATCGCCATCTACCACGCCTCGCTGACGCGTGAGATGCGGCTGAAGACCATCGCCCTGATGACCCAGGGCAAGCTCCGCGCACTGGTCGCCACCTCGGCGATCGAACTCGGCATCGACTGGGGCGATGTCGATGTCGTCATCCAGGTCGGCGCTCCCAAGGGCGTCAGCCGGCTTTTGCAACGTATTGGCCGCTCCAATCACAGGGTCGATGTGCCGTCGAAGGCCTTTCTCGTCCCGGCGAACCGCTTCGAGGTACTGGAATGCGAGGCTTCGATCGCCGCCATCGCCGCCCGCCATCTCGACGGCGACCATCCCCTGCCCGGCAGCCAGGACGTCGCCATTCAGTACATCATGAACGCCGCCTGTTCGGCGCCGGTGACGGTCGAAGGCCTGTATGAGATCGTGCGCACCTCCTGGTCCTATCGCTATCTGAGCTTTGCCCAGTTCGAGCAGCTGTTCCGTTTCGTCATCGACGGCGGCTATGTCCTGCGCAACTACGACCGCTGGCATCGCCTTATCCAGAACGACGACGGGGCCTGGGTGCCGGCGACAAAACAGATGGTCCAGCGTCACCGGCAGAATATTGGTGTCATCATCGAGGCCGGCAAGCTCAAGGTCCGGCGCCGCCACGGCCGCGGCGGCCGCATGCTGGGGGATATCGAAGAGCAGTTCGGCCAGTCGATGCGACCGGGCGATACCTTTTATTTCGCCGGCGAGGTCCTGGCCTTCGAACGCATCTACGACATGACGCTCGACGCCCGCCCCAGCACCGCCAACGAGCCGCTGATCCCGTCCTACAGCGGCGGCCAGATGCCGCTGTCGACCTTCCTGGCCGACGGCGTGCGCCAGCTTCTGCAGGATGAGGACGCCGTCGCCGCCCTGCCCCGGACCATCCGCACCTGGCTGCAATTGCAGGCGCGGTTTTCGCGCCTGCCCGACGCGAAGCAGTTGCTGGTCGAATCCTTTCCACGCGGCAAGCTCAACTATGTCGTCCTCTATACCTTCGAGGGCCGCCGGGCTAACCAGACCCTGGGCATGCTGGTCAGCCGGCGCATGGAGCGGCGCGGCCTGCATCCGTTGAGCTTCACCGTCACCGATTACGGCCTGGCCATTACCGGCGTCGAGCCGGTGACGGCCGAGGCGGTTGACGACCTGCTGGCGGTCGATATCCTGGCCGACGAACTGGAAGAATGGCTGTCCGAGTCGCCCATGCTCAAGCGATCCTTCCGCCGCGTGGCGACGATCGCCGGCCTGGTCGAACAGAACAACAATGCGGCACGCAAGACCTTGAAGCAGGTGACCTTCTCGACCGACCTGATCTATGACGTGCTGCGCAAGTACGAGCCCGACCATGTCCTGCTGCAACTGGCGCGCGCCGACGCCGAACGCGAACTGCTCGATCTCGATCGCCTGTCCGACATGATCGTCGCCTTCCAGGGCAATATCCTGTTCGTTGACCTTCCGCGACCGTCGCCCCTGTCCCTGCCCGTCATCCTCGACGTCCGTACCGAACGCCTGCCGGGCGGCGGGCTTGAGGCCCTGCTGGCGCAGGAAAGCCTGCAAAGTACCGCCGACACCCTGATCCATGAGGTCGAAGATGCCCTCGTGGATTGACGTCGAATTTGCCGGCCACGACCTGGTCCTCGATGCCGACCTCGCCCTCTACTGGCCGGCGCAGGACGCCCTCGTCGTCTCCGACCTGCATCTGGAGAAGTCGACCTTCCTGGCGCAGTTCGGCTCGCCCGTAGCGCCCTACGACACGCACGACACCCTGCTGCGGCTGGAAAAGCTGCTGATACGCTATCGGCCCAAATCCCTGGTCTTGCTGGGAGACAGTTTCCATGATCGTGACGCCTGGCAAAGGCTGGAGAACAGAGCGCGCGAACAGCTGAGTTCGCTGTGCCAGTCGGTGGATGCCTGCCATCTGGTCGAGGGCAATCACGATCTCGGCGTCGCCATGGATCCGCGCCTGGTCTTTGCCGACGATGTCACGATCGACGGCGTGGTCTTTCGCCATGAGCCCGAGGCATCTGTATTGCCCCAGGTCATCGGCCACTATCATCCCAAGCTGACGACCTTCGTTCGCGGCCATCGTCTCAGCGGTAAGTGCTTCGCCGTCAACGGATCGATGCTGATCATGCCGGCCTTCGGCAGCTTTACCGGTGGCCTTGATCTGTCACACCAGGCGTTCGCCGACCTGGCCGGCGACGATCCCTTCCGGCTATACTTCGTCTACAAGAGCACGATCGTGGCCCGGGCCGCATAGAAAATGAGATTGGGCGCAAGGGTTCGGGATTATCCCTGTTCCCTGAAATCAGCCTTCGGGATCCCGTTCCGCAGTGCCTCTACCAGCGAAACCGCGGCCGGATCCGCCGTCGGTAACCAGTAGGCGCAGACGGGGAAACAGGCATTCGGCGTATCGAGTGCCATCCGCACCAGGCGCCGATCGCGGGTCGCCGCCATGCCGTCACACACCAGCGCGGCACCGGCGCCGGAGGCGACCAGGTCGAGCAGCGGTTCGGTGTCGCAGTCGCGCAGGTCGCTATGCAATGGCCGGTCGTCATCGGTCACGCGCGATATCAGGAAGCGGTGCAGGTCGGCGCAGTGATCGTGGCGCGAGACAAGAAAACGCAGGCCATTGAGATCCTGCGCCGTCAGGGATTTCCGCGAGGCCAGGGGGTGCGAAGGACTGAGCGCCACCGCAATGCGCGCCTGCCACAACGGCAATGACGGCAGGCCGGTATCGGCGTCGGCCGGACCGATGGCCAGGCCGATCCCGCCCTTGCGCAGGGCCGGCAACAGGGCGGCCCGGGCCATTTCCTGCACGCCCAGGGTCACGTCGGGATGCGCCCGTGAAAAACCGATCAGATCCTCGCCGAGGCGATCGGTACAGATCGAGGCGAAACAGCCGATAACGAGGTCCCGGCTATGGGGGGATGTGGCACTGCTGGACATTACGCTCCCGCATGAACTTTTTGTAATCTTGAACAGATGCATCACCATGGCTGCAAATGTCCGGTTTTTGCGACGCCTGCGACGAAAGGGCGACGAAGGTGACGGGTTACGGCTGTAGCGCCGCTCAAAGACTGCTAAAAAGCGACGAACACGGATATTCGGGGCTATCGCATGACACCGCAGGGGGACGAAGACACACCGCAGCTTGCATCCGACGATGCCCTGCTGGCCTGGCTGGGCGACCGCGCCCTGGCCGAGAGCGACCCGCGTGTCGCCATGCGCCTGATCTGCCGCGCCCTGGCGAGCTATCTGGGTGTGTCCCGCGTCGGTTATGGCGAGGTCGACCCCGATACCCTGGTGGTCACCGTCCCCGATGAATGGACCGACGGCGTCGGACCGGCCACCGGCAGCCGTCAGCTCGAGGCCGGCTCCGCCATTCTTGCCACCTTCAGCCGCGGCGAGATCGTCGCCGTGCCCGATTGGCATGATATGGACCTTACGCCGGCCGAGCAGGCCAATATGCGCGACATGGGCAGCCGCGCCATGCTGGTCGTCCCCCTGCTGCGCGACGGCCGTCTCAACGCCCTGTTCGCCGCCATGCACCACGAACCGCGCGACTGGACCGCCGACGAGATCGCTCTGGTCAACCGGGTGGCCGCCCAAACCCGCTCGCACATGGACCATGTCCGCGCCCTCAGTGCCGTCCGCCAGAGCGAGGCGCAGTTCCGCTCCCTGGCCGAAAACATGCCGGGTATCTGCTGGCTGGCCGGCCCCGACGGCCGCGCCTTCTGGATGAACCAGGTCGGGCTAGACTTCTTCGGCGACGCGGGACTTGCCGAGGACAATGCCGAACAGATCGTCCATCCCGACGACTATGTCGAGGTCATGGCGGCCTGGGACGCGGCCAGGCGCGACGGCACCATGATCGAACTGACCGTGCGCACCCGCGGCCGCGACGGCATCTACCGCCCCCTTCTCAGCCGCGCCCAGCCGGTGCGCGACGAGGCCGGCAATATCATCCGCTGGACCGGGGTCCAGATCGACCTGTCGGAGGAACGCACCCGCAAGCGCGCCGAAGACTTCCTGCGCAGCCTGTCCGAACGCACCCGCGACCTGCCCGACCCGCAGGGTATTCTCGAAGTCACGCTCGACATGCTGGGCTGCCAGCTGTGCGCCGATCGGGTGGTCTTCAGCGAAACGCCCGCTGACGACCCCGGCGCCTTCACCATCAGTCACGCCTGGGCCGAAGGCCAGCCGTGCACACTTGACGGCCGCTGGCGCCACGACGACTTCCCCCTGCTGGCCGCCGCCTACCGCCAGGGCCTTACCCTGAGCTCGTCGGACTGCCAGACCGATGCCGCCATCGATGACGCCATGCGGGCGCGGCTGGCGGCACACGGTATCCGCTCGGGCATCAGTGTCCCTGTCATCAAGCAGGGCGAACTGGTCGCCGTCCTGTCCATCCATTGCGCAACACATCGCCAATGGAGTGCGCAGGAAATCCGGCTGGCAGAAGACGCAGCCGAGCGCACCTGGAGCGCTCTGACCCGCGCTCGCGCCGAGCGCGTCCTTATCGAGCGCGAACGCAGTCAGGCCCTGCTGCTGGCCTGGAGCGACAGCGTGCGCAACGAGAGCAAGCCGCGCGCCATCCTGGCCAAGACCCTGGCCGCCATGGGAGAACACCTGGGCGTCCAGCGCGTCAACTTCGCCGAACGCGACGAAACCGGATCGGGCCTGCGGGTCGACAGCGAATGGGTCAACGGCCTGGCCAGTGTCGTCGGCGCCTGTTTCCCCTATGAGGCCCTGGGCCAGGCCGTCTATGCCGCCCACCTGGCCGGCGGCGCCTTCCAGACCGACGACGCGCATCAGGATCCGCGCTTCGATCCGCAGACCCTGGACCTGTACGACAGTGTCGGCGCCCGCGCCTTTATCAGCATACCGCGCATTCGCGACGGCCAGCTGCTGGCCGTCCTGTCTGTGCAACAGTCGACACCGCGGCGCTGGAGCGAGGCCGATGTCCGCCTGATGCTCGATATCGCCGACCGCACCTGGACCATTCTCGACCGTGCCATGTCGGAGGAAAGACTGGCCGAGAGCGAAGCCCTGCTGGCCGGCTTCCTCGAAAACGCCCCGATCGCCATGTACCTGAAGGACGCGGATGGCCGCTATATCCGCGTCAATGCCGAGATGGGCCGGGTCATGGGCCTGCCGCCCGAGGCCGCCATCGGCAGGACGGCACGCGAAGTCACCGTCCCCGAAGTCGCCGACCGTGTCGCCGAGCTCGACCGCGACGCCCTGCTGCACGGCGTGCAATCGAGCGAGCTGACCATTCCCGGCCGCGATACGCTGTCGTCCCTGCTGTCGATCCGCTTTCCGATCGCCACCGGCGACGGCCGGCCGGTCAAGCTGGGCGGCTTCACCATCGACCTGACCGAGCAGAAAAAGGCCGAGACGGCCCTGCGCACCTCGCGCGAGGCCCTGTTCCAGTCGGAAAAGCTCAATGCGCTGGGATCTTTGCTGGCCGGGGTCAGCCATGAACTCAACAACCCCCTGTCGATCGTCGTCGCCCAGGCGGTCATGCTGGAGCGTCAGACGCGCGGCACCGAGCTGGCCGACCGCGGTCACAAGATCCGCAAGGCGGCCGACCGTTGCGCCCACATCGTCCAAACCTTCCTGGCCATGGCGCGGCAAAAGCAGCCCGAGCGCGAAGCCGTCGACCTAAATGCCGTGGCGACCGCCGCCCTCGAACTGACCGGCTATGTCCTCAAGACCGACGGCATCCAGGTCGAGACAGCCCTGGCCGACGCCCTGCCCGCCATCGCCGCCGACCGCGACCAGTTGCATCAGGTCATCATCAACCTGATCGTCAACGCCCAGCAGTCGATGGCCGGCACGCACGGTGTTCCGCGCCGCCTGACTGTACGTACCGCCCGTGGACCGGCGAAACGCACCGTCACACTCGATGTCGTCGACAGCGGGCCCGGCGTCCCGGCCGAGGTGGCGCGCCGCATCTTCGAACCCTTCTTCACCACCAAGCCCGAGGGCCAGGGCACGGGGGTCGGCCTGTCGTTTTCGCAAGGCCTGGCCGAGGCCCATGGCGGTCGTCTGGAACTTGTTCCGAGCACGGATGGCGCCCATTTCCGCCTGACCCTGCCGGTCGATGCCTGCCCTCCGATCGGCATGGCGGCGGCGGAAGACGCGGTCGACGACGAACCGGCGCCACGCACCGCCCTGATCGTCGACGATGAACGCGAGATTGCCGAATCCCTGGCCGACTTTTTAAGCCTCGAAGGCTTTGCCTGCGATATCGTCATCGGCGGCGCGGCGGCCCAGGCGCGCCTCAGCGACCGCGACTACGATCTGATCGTCAGCGACCTGCGCATGCCGGGCATCGATGGACCACAACTCTATGCCTGGCTGTGCGCGCAACGCCCGAGCTGCAATCGCGCATCGCCTTCGTCACCGGGGATACGCTCGGCGCCGCGGCGGCGCGCTTCATCGCCGACAGCCGCCGGCCGGTGCTGGAAAAACCCTTCATGCCGGCGGGGGTGCGTCGGCTGCTTGAACAGATGGAGCTGGCATGACCGCTTCCCATATCGTCCTGGTCGACGATGAGACCGACCTGCGCGAACCCGTCGCCGAATATCTGCGCGAGCATGGTCTCGACATTTCCGAAGCCGATGGCGGCGTGCAGTTCGATGCCATCCTGGCCGAACGGCCGGTGACCGTGGCCGTGCTCGATGTCACCATGCCGGGCGAGGACGGCTTTTCGATCGCGCGCCGGCTGCGCGCCCGTTTCGGTGAACAGATCGGCATCATCATGCTGACCGCACGCCGCGACCTGGTCGACCGGGTCGTCGGCCTTGAGCTCGGTGCCGACGACTATATGATGAAACCGTTCGAACCGCGTGAGCTGCTGGCGCGTATCCGCTCGGTCGTACGCCGGGTCGGGGAACCCGTCGCCGCAGCAGATGATGCGCGTCCACCGCTCGGCCTTTGTCCGCCCGGCGGCGGTGCGCCAGGTCAGCGATGTCGGCCGCCATATGACCCTGGTGCTCGAATCCGGCGCCTCGGTCCGTGTCGGCCCGCGCCATGCCGGCGAAGTGCGCGAGCGGCTGCAGGGCGCGGATGTGGCGTGAGGGGGTATTGGTCGCGCTTAATTGTGCAGGTGATAACCTGCCACCGAAACGAACCCTTCCCTCTTTCTCTTAAAATTCAGCTCTCTTGCAGTGTCATAAAACTTTTTTGCCTAGCAAATATTAGTAACGCGTCTGCTTCCCTTTCCGCTAAGTCGGCAAAGTGCGATGGGATTTGCACCAATTCCGAATATCCCCAGATTGCGCCAAGATCACCTTTGAAACTATTGGGGAAAAAGCGATATTGCCAGCTAGTCGGTACATTCCCGTCGACAATGTTGAATAGTTCCGCCGGATACCAGCTTGGTCGAGACTCATCTTGAGGGTCTAGTAAATACAAAAGCCTCTCGTTAAATATTACTTGCCCGTAGACAGTATACAAATTTCCAACAACCACACTAAAAACTGTTGTTAAAAGCGCACGATTATTTCTAATATTCGCTGGAACATCTGCATTTTCTGAATAAAGACAGGTCACATTCATTTGAATTTGAAATCCTCGGCGATACCAAGACCCGGGTTATATTGATAGCACGAATTAAGGGGTCAGCGAATTAAGGGGTCAGAATTAAGAATTAAGGGGTCAGCAGAATTAAGAATTAAGGGGTCATAAGAATTAAGGGGTCAGAGTCATTTTTAGACGAGCAGCAGTTGGCCGTTCCCCGACAAATCCCCCTCTTCCGCCTTTCTTGGCCGCCCTCTGACGGGTCGCTCTACGCGTCGCTTCAGTGCGGCTTCAATCTGCCCGCGGAAACGATCGCTGCCAGGAACCCAGCCACGCTGCGTAGCGTCGCGGATCGTCGCCACGACATCTTCGCCCAGCCCCTCAGCAAATAACGCACGATAGGCCGCCTGACGCGTGTCAGTTGTCGGGCCAAGCGCCTCGTAGACTTCGTGGTCCGTGATAAGCGGATTGCTGTGGCCAAGCGCATTGGCGCCGTAACTCGACCATGGATAGTCATCAGCCTGCGAAACCGTTCCGGCCCTGACTGGATTGGCTTCGATATAACGGTAGCAGGCCACGACATAGTCTTCGGCGTCGACAATGGTCGATTTGAACCGCCCTTCCCACAGAGTGCCAGTCCGCCCATAAGTCCGATTGATGTGACCGACATATATGCGGCCCAAGGACTGCATCAACTGACCGATAGCTTCGTCGCGACCTGGCGTGATCAGCAGGTGGATATGATTGGTCATCAGCACATAGACATGAAGTCGGCAATCGTACTTCAGCAGCCCCTTTTCAAGCTCGCCCAGGAACAGCTTCCGGTCAGCATCACAGAAAAATATCGCCTGCTTGTTATTGCCCCGCTGGATGACATGGTGCGCCTCGCCGGCAAGGGTCAAACGGGGCTGGCGGGGCATGGAGCAACCTCATGAGGGATCGCTTCATCTCATACGAAACAGGGGAAAAGTCAATAAAATGACTCTGACCCCTTTTTCCGCTCACTCCACCCAGCCCAGGCTTGCAGCTTTCGACAAATACCTTTGCGCTACGATATCGTCAGATTTAGAGTAACTGAGGTATAGATTGTAGCATCCTACAGCGCTGCCCATTTCACATGCAATTTCGTAGTGTTTTATGGATAAATCGATACTATTTTTATAGTCAAAAGCCGAAACGCAATGCCCATATAAAACATGGGCCTCCCTGTTGTCACACCTAATTAGGACATTAAGTAGAGCCATGCACAAGTCATACATGTCTGCTTCGTAAAGTCTCACGGCAGCATCCAATATTGCTGCTTGCCCCAAATCGTCAAACTTACTCTCAGAATTCGTCATCTTCTTTCTTTTTCCCTTTCCCTTTTGGAATAGTAGGGACCTCTGGAGGACTCTTGTTTACATATCCAGGCTCTCCCGCTCGCGCAGGACAAGAGTAGCGGATTACGCCATGTCACCGAAACCCGCTCAACCAATGTCGGGCCGGTAGCATACAGGTTGGCTCGAAAAGCCATTTTCGAATATCCACAGGCGATGGCAGTTGGGACATTTCAGCGCGTGCGTCATCGCCCGGTACACATCTTCGGACTCGACCTGGCCGGAAAATGCATTGAAGGCGACATCCCCTATTATCAGCCACTCCGCGGGAGACGGGATCTGTCCGTAGCCGATCCTGGAATCGCAAACACACCTGAAACTGGGCATCTCATCTTCCCGTAATCGAGCTGTCGTTATGGTTACTCGTGGTATGGCCGGTCAAGCCAGTACAGTAAAGGCGGGGCGTTCGCAATGAGAGGAAAAGAAGCGTGGCGCTCTACAGACTGCTGGGAATACGTATTCTATTTGTTTTTTGACGCCTTTTGGCGCTTACTTCCCTGAAAACAAGAATGGTACCGGCGCGTTTTGGCCACAGGGAAGTAACATGAACAAGCGTCCGACCTCGATCGATATCGCGGCCTATGCCGGCGTATCGCAGGCCACCGTCTCCCGGGTGCTAAACCAGTCGGCCCTGGTCAGCGACACGGTGCGCCGGCGCGTCATGGATGCCGCCGCCAAGCTGCACTACAAGGTCGACACCAATGCCCGGCGCCTGCGGTCGTCGAAGATCCAGACCCTGGCCCTGCTCATCCTAGAGGACATGGAGAACGAGCACAGCGACATCAATCCCTTCTTCCTGCCCATGGTCGGATCGATCGTCAAATATGCCGCCGAAAAAGGCTATGAACTGATCATCTCCCTGCAGCGCGAGAGTAATGACTGGGGTGCCGACTACTGCCTGTCGCGGCCGGCCGAGGGCATCATCTTCCTCGGTTCGAAGGATTTCGAGACCTATGCCCGCAACTTCCGCAGCCATAATCACAGCGACGACAACTGGGTGGTCTGGGGCCTGAACCGCACCTCCAGCGGCAAGACCTGCGTGGTCTCCGACAATGAGGGCGGCGTCCATGAGGCCGTGTCGCACCTGATCAGGCACGGCCGCAAACGCATCGCCTATATCGGCAAGCTCAAGAGCGACCACTGGGAATTTATCGAGCGCCTGCAGGGCTATCGCCGTGCGCTCGACGATGCTGGCATCACAATAGATCCGGCGCTGGAAATCGACAGCCGGCTGACGCTCGAGGACGGCGTCGAGGCGGCGGAGCGCCTGCTGGCGTCGGGCGTGGCATTCGATGCCGTTTTCGCCTCGACCGACATGCTGGCCCTGGGCGCCATGCGCCACCTGATGAGCAAGGGCTACCACATCCCCGAGGACGTGGCGGTGATGGGCTTCGACGACCTGTGGGTCGGCAATGCCGTCTGGCCGCCCCTGTCGACGGTGCGCCAGAACACACAACGCGCCGGTCAGGTCCTGGTCGACAGTGTCTGCGCCCTGATCGAAGGCGTGGATGTGACGACGACGCGCATCCCGACCCAACTGGTCATCCGCGATTCCTGCGGCACCCGCATCAAGTCGGCAAAATAGTCCCGGCCCATTCCTGAAAAATGCCGACCCCCAAAAAAATGCCGGACGGCGAAGATCACACCGCCCGGCCCAGGGGAAGAAACGCATGTGGGAGAACACACACGAAGCACGGATCCGGGGGAAGGCCGGTTCCGATCGCATACAGATGCCTGACGGTCGAGCGCCCCATCGGAGCCACCCTGTCGGTATCTGCAAAACCGAACACCAGCCCGGAGGGGCCCGGTTCGGTCGAATGAGGCCTTCAATGCCTATTTCACAATGACAACATTGTCAACAATGCAAAATACTTCATAAATCAAACTACAAAACCACAAATTCAAATCAATACATAATCAAAACCATCAATATATGCAGATATGGAGTATATATTCCTGCCTTGGTGAAAATCGTACAGGAAAAATAAGCTTCCCAAGTTGCGTTTTTCAGCGCAACAAACAAAGATCCTGCCCGATCAAAAAAAAGCCGGCTGCCCGGCAGCCGGCTATCGCCGAGAACTAAGGACTGTTGGGAAGATACACTTCGGTTCCAGCGAAAATTAAGGGAACAACACTGAATGGAAACGCTTCCATTACATTGTTTTTTATATCTGCTTTTATGGAAAAAATCAAGCCGCAGGCAATTGAAACGTGCGTGATTTTTTAAGCATACATAGAAAAAAGTTGTTCTTTTTCCGATAGAAAGGTAGCGCTAACAGCATAGTTCAAGCGCTGTAACGCGATCTCGATCGCGCCAATCCAATGTCTGAAACCGCTTCCTGTATCAGGATGTGGACAGCTCAGTTATCCGCGACAGCAGATCGCGGTTTGTCGGTAGTTGGCCGATGCTGCGCCGGGCGCGTTCGACGTCCGCCCGCAGCCGTGCGGCACCGGCACAGTCATAATTCAGCATAGCCCAGGCCGGCAGCTGCGTCTGATATTCCATGCCATAAAGGACATATTGATAGCTGGCCGCCGGGAAGATTTCGCTCCGCAACGGGAAGTCGTCATTGCCCGGCGGCCGGGTTTTCCAGATATCCAGCAACTGGCGCAAGCCCTCCCCCACCGTGTCCGGCGCGCGGTTGGCATGCCAGAAGGGCTCAGGCCGCTCGCTCAAGGCATAGTGCAGCTTGAGGAAGTCGACGATCGCCGCCCAATAGTGGCTGAAGCGGGCATTATAGCGCGCCTCCAGGGTCGCCATGCCGGCACGGTCCACCGGCATTTGATCCGCCAGCATCTGCGCCGCCAGTTCGATCATCACGATCGACGAGGCCTCGAGCGGTTCGACAAACCCCATAGACAGGCCGATGGCGGCGCAATTCTTCACCCACGGCCGCTCGCGATAACCGGAGTTGATGGCCAGTTTTCGCGCCTGTTCAGCGCGTTCAGGTGTCACGCCGGGATAGGTGGCCAGGGTGGCGCGCGCTTCGTCTTCACTGGCAAAGGCGCTGGAATAGACATAGCCGACGCCGCGCCGCGACGGCAGGCCGATATCCCAGATCCAGCCGGCGGCCTGTCCCGTCGACAGGGTGGCCGACGCGATCGGCGCGTCCGGCGTGTCATATGGCACCTGGATGGCCAGGGCCGTATCGACGAACAGCCGGTCGCGGACATTTTTCAGCGGCACGTCGAAATGCCGGCCGATCAGCAGGGCGGAAAATCCGGTGCAATCGACGAACAGATCGCCGCCTATATCCCCCTGCCCCTCCACGGCCACGGAAGTGATGTAGCCATCTTCATCGGATGCGATGGCGCCGACCGCGCCGACGACGTGGCGTACGCCGAGACGTCCGGTGCAATGTGCCTTGAGGAAGGCCGCGCACTTGCCGGCATCGAGATGGTAGGCATGATTGGCCAGGGACTGGTAGTCCGGCGCACCGGCGGCCTTCGGCGCCCGGTCCTGGTCGCACAGGGCCGGCTGGAAGCTGACGGCATCGGCAAAGCTCAGGCCCTCCGGCGCCGCGATCCAGGCCGGGGCGAGATCGAGCTCGCCCGAACCGCGCGGGGGGGCAAAGGGATGATAATAGCTGTGGCCGGGGCGCAGCCAGTCGATGAATTTCGACGCCTGCTTGAACGAGGCATCGCAGGCGCGCAGGAATTCGGTCTCGGAAACCCGCATGCTTTTCAATGTGGTGCGGATGGTCGGCCAGGTGCCCTCGCCGACGCCGATGATCGGGACGTCGGCGGACTCGATCAGGGTGACCTTGATGCCATCCCTGTGGTCGGGCCGCAGGCGTGCCGCCAGGACACCGGCCGTGATCCAGCCCGCCGTGCCGCCGCCGACAATAACCACGGACCGTACCGGCCTTGCACCCTCCACCATCAGGCAATCACCTTTTCAGACAGGGGCTCAGCCAAGCCGGCAAGCCACGCCTCATGCGTCGGCAGGGCTGCCACCTTCGCAGCAATATTCGCCTTGAGGCCGCTGAAGCCGCGCTCAAGCTGTGCCCGGCTCATCAACCGGCCCATCTCGTGCCAGGCGCGCGGTTGCAGTCCCTGGCCCAGCATGACCTGTACCCAGGAATCGACACGGAACAGGTCGCCGCTCTCCTGGTAGGCCATGGCGTTTTCCCGGAAGAGATCGATGCGCGCCTTCAGGGTGTCGGGCACGTCCATGGCGGCGCGTTCGCGCCAGAACGCGCTGTCGTCGCGCCCGGTGAGTTTGTAATGCAGGATGACGAAGTCGCGCACCCGCTCGGTCTCGTGGATGGCCAGGTCATTGTAGCGGTCGACCAGGGCATCGCCGATGCCGGCAAACGGAAAATGCTGGACAAGGCGCGTGGCGGCGATCTGGAACAGGTGGATCGAGGTCGATTCCAACGGCTCGATAAAGCCGCTCGACAGGCCGACGGCCACGCAGTTCCTGTTCCACATCTTTGCGCGGCGGCCGGTGCGGTAGCGGATCAGCCGGGGTTCGTTCAGGCCCGGGGCATCCATGCTGTCGCGCAGGCGCGCGGCGGCATCATCGTCGGATAGATGGCCGCTGCTGTAGACCAGGCCATTGCCGACGCGATTTTGCAATGGAATGCGCCAGCGCCAGCCGGCATCGTGGGCGACCGCGCGGGTATAGGGCATGAGCGGGCCGGCGGATTCGGTCTGCATGGCCACGGCCCGGTCGGTCGGCAGCCAGTGGCTCCAGTCCTCATAGCCGGTCTTCAATGTCTCCTCGATCAGCAGGCCGCGAAAACCGGTGCAATCGACAAACAGGTCGCCTTCGACGGCTTGCCCGCTCTCCAGCTTAAGTGCGGTGATAAAGCCCGACTGCGGGTCTTGCGCCACCGAGTCAATGCGCCCTTCGATCCGACGCACGCCATTGGCTTCGCTCAAACGCCGCAGGAAACGGCCATAGAGGACTGCGTCGAAATGGTAGGCGTAGTTGAGACGGTTCCTGTCCCCCCCGGCGAACCGCCCAGCCTCTGCGGCCTGCAGTTCCAGGCAGTAGTCGCCGAGATCGCCGCCATAGCCTTCGGAGCGCGCCTGCAGCCACAGGTTATGGAATGGCGCCACCCAGGTCGATTCCCCGAGTGTGCCGAAGGAGTGCATGTAGCGGTCACCGAGCCGCGCCCAATCCTCGAACAGAATGCCGAGCTTGAAGGTGGCGTTGGTAGCGCGGACGAATTCGCCCTCGTCGATGCCGAGAAACTGATGGAAGGTGCGTACCGTCGGGATGGTCGCCTCGCCGACACCGATAATGCCGACCTCTTCAGACTCGACCAGGGTAATATCGAGCAATCCCCCCAGGAACCTGCTCAGGGCCGCGGCCACGCACCATCCGGCCGTGCCGCCGCCGGCAATGACTACCTTCCTGATGGCCTGTTCGCCCATACCCCCGCCCCCGTTCAGAAGATAATGCGCCGCTGGTTCTTCAGCACGATCAGGCGATTGAGATTGTCGTGCGACGCCAGGACATGGAAGGCCAGTTCCAGGAAACCCTGGCGGTTGAGACGCTCAAGCGTCGCGCCATCGAGGTTTTGCAGGCCGTCGCGGCGGATGGTGTAGAGGTCGGGCAGCTTGTAGGTCGTGGTCTCGTCGAGACGCAGGTCGAGCTCGAGATGGCCGATCAGGCCGGCGGCATCGAAGGCCTGGAACATGGCGGGTTCGATCTCGACGCCCTCATGCACGGTGCGCAAGGTTTGCGCCGCCCGCTCCAGCGCCGGCGCGTTGCCGCCCTGGCCGAGGAACAGGGGCTCGCCGGCCTCGCGGCTAACCCAGGGATGATCGGTGTCGACCAGCATCATGACATCGTCGCGGCCCTGCGCGTCGCGGTTAAGGCCGATCGAAAACGGCCCCCGTTCCTGCAGGGCGGGAATATAGCGTGGCGTCCATTCGGTCTCGCCGGCAGTGTCTTCGAGAAACAGGTTCTCGTCCTTGTCGAGGCCGAGCAAACCGACGGACTGGAAAAGGCCGTGATCGTCGCGGCGAAAGAAGATGGGATAGTCCCGGCTGAGCTGGCGATACTCCGTCGCGAACACCCGGACCTGGTTGATATTGTCGCCATTGACCGGGCCACGCCGTCTGGCGATGCGCAGGTCGGAATGGTCGATATTGTTGAGCACGGCAGCCTGGGCCATGACGTCCCCGAATTTTTTATAGTTATAGAGCAAAGGCTTGCGCCGAATGGAGAAGGCCGCGGCGGATACCGCGGCCTTCCCTTTCACGGACGGAAGCCCGTTACAGATCAGAACTTGTAACGCACACCCAGTTGGTAGCGGGTGTCAAGTTCCTGGGCGAAGTAAATCTCGTTGGTCGCACGAGCATACTCCTTGTAGGTTTCGTGATTGATATTCAGACCTTCGAAGGTGATCTGAATAGCCGGAGTGACCTGGTAGTTGAGGGACAGGTCCATCTGGCCGAACGGCGCGACGAAGGTCGGGTTACGCGCAGCACCGTCACGATTGGTCGACTTCAGATACCGGTCGCGCCAGTTGTAGGCAAGACGGCCCGACCAGGCGCCCTTATCGTAGATCGCCGTAATGTTGTAGGTGTTGGACAGACCCAGCACCGCGAACTGATTGACGCTCGACGATGCAGCTTCGTCGAAATTGACGTCGCCGTCGACCGTCGTGTACGAGGCCGAAACACCGAAACCGGTATTGCCGAAGAAGTGCTGGCCCTGCACTTCGAAGCCGTGAATCTTGGCCTGCTGGTTATTGACCGGGATGTTGACATCGAAGTTGAACAGCGGATCGTTGGCGTTGGCCGTGACATCATACGCACCGTTGATGGCGTCGATATTGGCCTGGGTCAACTGGCCGTTCGAGCCTTCCAGCGTCTTGTACTCGGTCGTGGCACCGGCAACATCGCCATTGTGCTTGTCGATCAGGGCGACCATGGTGAACAGGGTATCGTCGGTCAGACCCTGGCCGATACCGTTGAGCGCCGTGATGGCGTCGCCGGAACGCGAGCCCTTGGCACCCGAGGTCGGGTCGCGCAGGCCGAGCAGGTTCTTCGTCACAACGCCGCCACCGACAAAGTTGCTGACGTTCTTGGTATAGTAGCCAATCGAGACGTAAGAGTCCTTCTTGTAGTACCATTCCCATGACAGGTCGACGTTGTCGGATTCCAGAGGCTTCAGCGCCGGGTTGCCCTGGCTGGCCGCCGCATTGACGCCGAAATAGGTCGGACGGCCCGGACCGCCAACACTGGTGGTCAGGAACATGTCGCCGAAGCTCGGACGCGCTATCGTCTTGCTGAACGACATGCGGCCGACCATGTCGTCGGTGATGTTGACTTCGAAGTCGAGGCTGGGCAGCAGGTTGGAATAGCTGGAGTTCTGCTGCAGGCCCGTCGCAGTCGTGCCCTGGTTAGGCAGGAAGTCGTTGTTCGCCGTCCAGACGATGGCGACCGGCAGGACCTGACGCGCCACCACCTTGACGTCGGTGCGTTCGAAGCGAAGACCGGCCAGGAGTTTGGCGTCGTGGCCGAGGAACTGCGGCTTCATGGCGAACTGCAGGTAGGCCGAAGTGACGGTTTCCTCAACCTGGTTGAAGTTGTCGCCCTGCGACTGCGGTGTCTTGACGCCGCCCGTGGTCGCGACATTTGCCGGATTGGCATAGGCCGACGTCAAGGCATTATAGATGTCGATGGCGTTGCCGCGGAAAGCGATCTGCGTCTGGCCCGACGGGATATCCTTGAACAGGCACGCCAGGCAGTATGTGTTGACGAGACCCGGGGCGAACTTCTGGACGTCGCCCGGATGGTTGACGCCCCAGTCGCCGAGGACGTCGACGGTGCTGGAATCGGCTTCCATCAGGGTCGACTTGCGCCAGCCGAGACCAAAATCGAAGTGGCTGGTGTCATCGACCGCGTAGGTGCCATCGAAGCGCGCTTCGTCGAGCTTGTCGCTCTGCGATGCCGTGAAGGTGCGGAAGGGCTGGGTGCCGAGATCGCCGACATCGAGGACGCCGTTATTGTCGCCCGAAATCTTGTCGTTCAGGGTATAGGCCTGGACCGGATAGCCCGAGCTGAAGTCAAGCGAGTGGGCAGCGATTACCTTGGCGGAAATAGCCGCCGTGGTCGAGGTCGTGCCATTGGTGTTGCCCGGCAGGGATTGGGCCTTCGACGAGTGGGCGTCGAAGTTCAGGGTCAGTTGCTCAATCGGCTTCCACTTGGCATTGAAACCGATATCGCTGAGCTTGTTCTCGACTCCGCGACGCTGGTTTTCGAAGCTCATATCCTTCGTGCCGTTGATGTCTTCCTGCAGGAAGACCGAGGTGGCGTTTGGCTTGGCGCCATCGAAGACGACCTGGTTGAACGGCCGGTTGAACCAGATCGACTGGTCGGAACGCGCCTCGACCGCCTTGGTGTCGGCATAGAGGCCGTCCAGGGTGAAGGTCAGGTTCTCGCTCGGGCGCCACTGCATGACGGCCGACACGTTGTCGCGCTTGTAGTTGGTTTCGGCATAGTCCGTACGGTTGTCGTTCGGGAACATGACGTAGTCGGTCGCCGCCGGCGGGTTGGTGATCTTGGTGGTCACACCGTCCTTGGCAGTGTCGTGGACACGACCGTTGGCCGGATCGAGGAACTGGGCACCGGTATCGCGGTTCCAGCCGTTCACGCTCTGCTCGCGGGTCGCGATGTTCTGCTCGGAGTGCGAACCGAAGATCGATACGCCGAAATTCTTGTTGTCATTGATGAAGTTATAGACGCCGGAGATTTCCGCCGTCGTCGTGCCCTTGTCCTGGACACCGCCATCATAAAGCCCCTTGGCAGACAGGCTGCCGCTGGAACCGGACTTCATGTCGAGCGGACGCAGGGTGCGTACGTTCAGCGTTGCACCGATACCGCCCGACGCAACACCGGCGCGGCCGGTCTTGTAGACGTCGAAGCCGCTGATGCCATCCGAAGCGATGTTCGAGAAGTCGAACGAACGGTCCTTACCGGTGACACCGTCGCCCGACGCGTCGCCGCCGACAGCTTCGACCGAAGCGGTCGGCATGGTGCGGCCGTTCAGGGTCACCAGGTTATATTGCGGACCGAAGCCGCGAACCGTAACCTTCTCGCCCTGGCCGTTGACGCGGCTGATCGAGACGCCCGGAATGCGCTGGACCGACTCGGCCAGGTTGGTGTCCGGATACTTGCCGAGATCCTCGGCATTGATCGAGTCGACGACGCCGTCAGCCTTGCGCTTCAGGTTCATCGATTTTTGCAGCGAGCCGCGGATACCCGTGACCACGACCACATCCGTATCAGCCGTCGCCGCAGCGGCGGGTGCCGCGGTCTGTGCCTGCGCTACCGTGCCGACTGCGCCGAGCGCAACGACGGAAACACTGCACAGAAAAAGCGAACGCACACTGAGACTTACCTTAATTCCTCGTTTTAGTGCCATTTGGCCCTCCCATTAGAAGCCTGTGGAATCCTATTATTATTTTACCCTGGGTTGCAGAGAGGCGTTTATGTATAGCGAAAATCCAGATTTTAGATTTTTGAGATTACAAACAGGATATACATGAGACGAATTGCTGTGATTTTCCGTCCACAGCCCAGAGCGTCCGACTTAATCTTGTTTACGCAAGCAACTGGCAATAAAAACGCCGAAACGTAGTCATTGGTCTCGCCAGTTTCACTCTACCTGTAAATTTATCTTTATTATTCAAGCTATTGAAGCTTATTTTTCCCGTTTTCCAGACGACGAGGCAAGAAAATTCCTCGAATCTGGAAGCGGTATCAAGCCAATTACGACTCTTTGTCAACGTTGTCAACGCCAGACGTCATGCCTGATTGACCATATCCGCACGTATGGGCAGAATTGGACAGGCCAATTAACCATACATTTACTTTCACCCTTACTCATCGTATATAGTTAGCGCTAACATTACTTGGCGGATTGAGGTTAGGGAGAAAACCTCCATCAAAGTCATGGATGGGGAGCGCTCCCGCAATCCGCAACCAAAACGTTCATACGTAGGCGCCTTATCAAAACGACCAAAGATACCGACACTCAACCTCTCGACATGTGCCGTGGATATATTGACAAAGGTGAGCAGGCATGTTTTGAGATGCTATCAACATACGATTTTATACCGATTACGATCTGAAATAACAGATGCAACTACGGTTTAAAATAAATCGACAGTCCTGAGATACCGGGGCTGATCTAAATAAAACACAGACAGGAAATGTCCAAATGCGTTCGAAGACTATCTGGATGATCGGCGCGGCACTTGCCGCAACTGCTTATGGAAGCGCTTTCAATTACACGGCCGCTATTGCCAAACCGGCGGCAGCGGCTGCGGCTATGCCATGGAAAAATGCGCATCTGTCTCCGGATGCCCGTGCTGATCTTCTGGTCAAGGCGATGACCCAGGATGAAAAGCTGACCCTGGTCTTCGGCTATTTCGGCGCCGACATGAAAGACAAGTACAAGCGTCCTGAAGAATCACGCTGGTCGTCGGCAGGTTATGTTCCGGGTATTGCGCGTCTCGACATCCCTGCCCAGTATGAGACCGATGCCGGTGTCGGCGTCGCCACCCAGCACGATGCCGACCACTGGCGCGAACGCACCTCCCTGCCCTCGGGCCTGGCGACGGCTGCCACCTGGGACCTGAACCTTGCCTATCAGGGTGGCGCCATGATCGGTTCCGAAGCCCGCGATTCCGGCTTCAACGTGCAACTGGCCGGCGGCGTCAACCTGCTGCGCGAACCGCGCAACGGTCGTAATTTCGAATATGGCGGCGAAGACCCGCTGCTGGCCGGCACGATTGTCGGCGCCCAGATCAAGGGCATCCAGTCGAACAAGATCATTTCGACGGTCAAGCACTATGCCTTCAACGCCCAGGAAACCGGCCGCCACTTCGTCAGCTCGAACATCGATCACGACCAGGCCCATATGTCGGACCTGCTGGCCTTCCAGTTCGCCATCGAGGGCGGCAATCCGCATTCGGTGATGTGCGCCTATAACCGCGTCGACGGCGTCTATGCCTGTGAAAACAAGTGGCTGCTCGACGAGGTCTTGAAGACCGACTGGGGTTACAAGGGCTATGTCATGTCCGACTGGGGCGCGGCCTACAGTTCGTCCGTGGCCGGCCAATGCCGGCCTCGACCAGGAATCGGCTGGCGACTCGTTCGACCCGTCGCCGTGGTTCAAACGCGACCTCAAGGCCGATATCGCCGCCGGCCGCGTCGCCCCTGCCCGTCTCGACAACATGGTGCACCGCATTTTGCGCAGCATGATCGCCGCCGGCATCATGGATGCGCCGCCGGTCGCCGACAAGCCGATCGACCTCGCCGCCCACGCCAAGGTCACCCTGGCCGATGCCGAAGCCGCGATGGTGCTGCTGAAGAATGACGGCAACCTGCTGCCCCTGGTCAAGACGGCCAAGACGGTCGCCATTATCGGCAGCCACGCCGATGTCGGCGTCCTGTCGGGCGGCGGCTCGTCGCAGGTCCACGGCGTCGGCGGTAATGCCGTCCCGGGCCTTGGCGACCCCGGCTTCCCCGGCCCGGTCTATTATCACGCCGACTCGCCTCTGAAGGCGATCGCCGCCCGCCTGCCGGGCGCGAAGATCACCTATGACGACGGTACCGATCCGGCCCGCGCCGCCGCCCTGGCTGCCCAGAGCGACGCCGTCATCGTCTTCGCCAACCAATGGACAGGCGAGGATATCGACTTCTCGATCACCCTGCCCGACAACCAGGACGCTACCATCGCCGCCGTGGCCGCCGCCAATGCCAAGACCATCGTCGTGCTGGAAACCGGCGGGCCGGTGCTGATGCCGTGGGTCGACAAGACCCCGGCCGTGCTCGAAGCCTGGTATCCGGGCACGCAGGGCGGCGAAGCCATTGCCCGCGTCCTGTTCGGCGAAGTCGACGCCTCGGGCCGCCTGCCGGCCACCTTCCCGAAGTCGCTAGACCAGTTGCCGCACCCGACCCTGTCGGACAACAACGGCAACCCCAAGGCGCCGTTCGACATGGCCTATGACGAAGGGGCTGCCATCGGCTACAAGTGGTTCGACAAGAAGGGCATCGATCCGCTCTTCCCGTTCGGCCACGGCCTCAGCTACACCCATTTCAGCTATAGCGGTCTGAAGGTCGTCAACGCCAAGGGGGCCGTCACCATCAGCTTCGATGTCAGCAATGACGGCGCCCGCGCCGGCAAGGCGACGCCGCAGCTCTATGTCGGCCCTGACGCGGACGCCGGCTGGGAAGCGCCCAGGCGCCTGGCGGGTTTCGCCAAGGTCGCCCTGGCGCCGGGTGCGAAACAGCATGTCAGTGTTACGGTCGATCCGCGCCTGCTGGCCGTCTACAGCGATGGCTGGAAGGTCAAAGCCGGGTCTTACACCGTGTCGCTCGGCGCCTCGTCGCGCGATATCAAGCAGACGACCAAGGTCAGCCTGACGGCGGCCAGCCTGCCGAAGGGTTACAAGGGTAAGTAGACCAATATGATGCACCTCCCTGGCGGAATATCAATCCGCCAGGGCAGGGTCGCTATCAACCTCAGGCGACAGTCAGCAGATCGACAAACCCCTGAAGGTCGTGCATGACCAGCAGCACGTGGTCGCCCAGGGCGCCGAAAACTACGCAACATACAAAAAGCATCGAACAGACGGCAAAGCGGTAGGGCTTTTTCTCCCTTCGTCTGGCGAAAACAGTCTCCGCCTGGAGGCGGATAAAATGCATGCCCTCCATCAGCAGAAACAGGCAGCTTAAAACGGCAAAGACCGCGACAACGGCTTTCAGCATTCAACACCGCCCTTCGCCGAGTGTTCAGCACGATCCAGCAGGATAACCGGAAAAATCCGGGGGATTTCGATTGCGGCCAGGACAATCAGGATAAGAAAGATTTGGCCCAGGGAGATACGGTCACGCATAATAATGCCCTCTAAAACAGATTTCGATTTCCATTTAGAATGATCATTACAACCTGCCTCCGGCACGTGGCCGGCAGACAAGCGCTGGTATTTCTGTGACGCACGCCGTGATTTTATCTTACAGCTTCCGTCGTACGGAAAAGCCAATCAGATAAACGGTCGCCACCTTCCGCGTGTAGAAATCACCACGGAAATGCGTTTTGGCTACCAGGGCCAGGATCCGGTGCAAGATGGCCGCAAGACCATGCCTGACGCATCCCTATACCACAGGCCGGCTCGCAAGAGCGCGAACGTTTTGCGAATATTTTTCCTACGTCAGCACAGCCGACGCAGCGAGGGGATCGGGTACGTTTTTAACCGATCGTCAATTGCCGTTGCGCGACGCGGACGGTTCTGCCCACCTTGATAAGCCGTTTGCGCTGGTCGGGCTGAATCGTCCCCCCGACGAGCTCTTCCAGGTGCCGGGTCACAGCATCCGACTTGGTCGGCAGCAGGGCACGCAACTGATCGCGCCGCCCTGTGAATTCCTTGTCGAGCGCCTTCATCAGCCCCTTGTCGATCTTGCGGATAGTCGGCTGAAATACGGCGCCGGCAGCCAGCCAGTTACCATAGACCGACTGCAGGAATTCGCTGGGCTGTATGTTGAGATTCGACCTGTACAGTTGCGGAGCGGTTTCAGGTGCGACAGTGTAGTCCATCCGCACGGTAGCGTCGTCGTGGGACGCCGGTTCCATTAGAATTGCATCGATCCGCCGCGCCAGATCGCGAGCGGTCAAAGAGCCTTCGGCAATGCGGGCTGCAACCTTCACGACGCTGCGGGACAGCACCCGCAGATCGCTGTCGGAAATATCGTCCAGAAGGGGCAGATCTATTTTCACGACATTGAAAAGTAGCCTGACTCGCCGGGACCGGCAATGTGGCGGCCGTACGCCAAGACCTTGTTGCAACAGGTCATGCGACTGTTATTACACTCGAAACGGCCATGATGGCCGCTATGTGAACCTTTTAAGTTCCTGTGGATGATTTGCCGGCGCGCCCCAGGACGCGCCGGATCCTCCCTGTCCTACGGCATGACGCACTGTGTCAGGGCCAGACGACGCTCGAGATCGGCCATATCGTCGGCCGACAGGGTCGCACGGGCCGCCAGTTCCATGATGGCGACAAAGGCCGGCTGCGGCGCATGCGCCTTTACATCGGCCATGATCATCACGCGTTGCGTACGATTCACCGCCGGCAGCATAAGACGCATCAGATACACCGCCTTTTCCGGCGCGATACCGGCCTTGATGGCGCCTTCGATCGCCATCAGCTCTTCGTCGGCGAAGACCGCCCAGAGGCTGGCATTCAGTCGCGTCTCTTCACCGAACATATGGATGAAGTCGTGCGCAGCGAACAGGCTGTAGGCCAGGTAGAACTCGCGGCCGATCGCCGGGCGGCAGGCGGATTCGGCGTGTTCGAGGCGGCCGATAATCTCTTCCAGCTGGTCGAGGCGCTTGCGGTGGCTGCCGTGGTCGTCCTCGGTTTCGCTGGCCGCGGCCGGCATGCGAGCCTCGAGCGCCGGATGGATATGGGCCTCCTCGTGCGCGATATGGGAGCCGCAAAAAGCCAGCAATGCACGAAGTTCATCGAGCAGGCCGGACAGGCCGGTGGCGGAAAACTCGGCCGTGCCAAGGCGGATCAGCATATCGCAATGGGCGCGGCGCAGGGCCTTGTGGATGGCGACATACATGTCGTAGCGGCCGTGGGTTTCGGGCACGGCGTCGATGGCGTGAGCGGCGATATCAGGGGTATGAACAGTCATTGGGAAATCCGTAAATGGGGGTGTGAAAAAGACATGGCTTCGCCGGCGCCGCGGTTGCGGTTTTTACGTCAGCGAAACAGAATGAAAGTCGGATCAGGTCGCGCGCCGGCCCTGTCGAACAGGACGCAATCCTGCCTGAGGCCCCTGCCCGACGCAATGGCAGCGGGGACAGGTTGGTCGCTCACTGGTCGCCCGTTGGTCGCCTTATGCCCACCGCCATAAGGGATGGCGGTCGGCATAAGGCTTTTTAAGCTCAATCGCCGCATGGCTCGCCGCCCTGGAAGCGTGCTAATGCTTCGCTGCCTGAGCACAACTGCGGCGGCGTGTAGTCACACGCTCCAACAGCCTACCCGGCTGTTGGAATTTACGTCAGAGCTATTGATTGATTGGGCGTCAGCCTGAATTTTTTCGCCGGACGGCCGGTCAGGTGTAGGGTTGCAAACTGCGTCTGTTCATGGATACCGACCAGGTTTTGCGGCCGGCCGTCTGTCGTCGTGACCAGGCGGACCGTTCCATCGATACGACCGATCGGCTTGCCGGCCAGTGTCAGCCCGGCGCCCCTGCCGTCATAAGCGATCTCGGCAACCTTGCCGGCGTCGGTCGTCAGGCGGAAGATCGCGCCCTGCGCTGCCGGATGCCGCGGATCGATATTCCAGTGCAGGCCGTCACCGTCGTCGCGCACGCCGGCCAGCCGCCAGGTGTAATCCATCAGGACCAGGGCCGCCGGCGAATAGCCAGGCGGGCCCTCGGCGGTAAAGACACCGGTGCGCGGATCCATCTGCTGGCGGAAGGTGCCATCGGTAATCAGGGCATTGCACCACTGCGTCATCATCTGGCCGAACGCCGCCGGGCGGCCATAGTGGTCGAACCAGCGCCCGGCACGCAGGGCAGTCAGGGCCTGAGCTGCCCCGCCCCAGGAATTGTTCGGAATCGATCCGACGAACTGCGGGTCATCGAGGGCGACCGAGGTCAGGGGGTAATTCGCCCAGAAGGCCTGCGGATTATGGATTTGCCGCGTCCACAGATCGTCAAAGAGCGTCTGGTCGACGACGTGCTCGCCACAGACCCGGCTGAGGACGTCGCTGCGCACCCGGACGAAGGCGTTGCCGGCATCGAGATCGTAGAAGGCAGCCTCGTCGGCGACATAGAGCTTATCGAGGATAAGCTTGCGCAGGCTTTCGGCCTTGTCCGCCCATCGGTCGGCCTCGGACGTTTTGCCCAATGCCGCCGCCATGGCCGACAAGGCGATCCGGCCGCCATAGGTGGTCGCCGACAGGTCGGGACACAGACGCGGCAGGCCAAGACCCGGCGGGTAAAGCTTGGCGTCCTTGTTCGGGCACTGCGGCGGGATGCCGGCCCAGCGCGGACTGTTGTCATGGCCGGTATCGTAGGTGCAGAAACCTTCGACCATGCCGGTGCCGCGGCTATTGCGGTGGCGCATCAGCCAGTCGTCCCACATGCTGCAGCCGGCATAGGCGGCGCGCAGCAGTTCGTCGTCACCGGTCGCCCGGGCAATCTCCCAGGCGGTGGCGGCGATCGGCACCACCATCTGGATCTGGCCGAAGCCAGTCTCGGTCACCTTGTTGTTGCACGGCAGCTGGCCGTCGGCACGCTGCAATTCGAACAAGCTGAGATGGCTCTGCCGTGCCACATCGGGGCGAAAGCGGCGATAGACGCTGGCCTCGTGCGGCCCGCATTCCAGCCAGATGCCCTGATAGGCGGCGCCCTCGATCAGCACCGGCTTCGAATAGCGCGGCATCAGCTGGACATTACCGTCGAGCACGGTCAGGGCTGTGTCATAGGCGGCCTGCCACCGCACATTGGTCGTGCGGTAATACGGCTGAGCTGACGTTTCGGCGCGCGCCGATCCGGCAATCGCCAGCGCTCCCGCCGATGCCAGAAAGGTCCGCCGGTCCATCACTTCGTCCAGTGGGTCACACGGACCCAGTCGATGTCGACAAAGCCGCCGGGCGCCTCTGTCGTATAGCTGAACAAGCCGGGGCGACTGCCCTTCCACCACGAGAACTTCGCCAGCGGCGTCGCTGGACCGAAATCGTTGAAGGTCTTGCCATCATGGCTCCAGGCGAATTGAACGCTCTGGTCGGCCGAGACCGTGGCGCGCAGGATGATCGTCCCGCCGGCGATTTCCGGCCCGGTGGTTTCAACGCCTGCCGAGGCGTAGGTCAAATGTGCTGCGCCTTCGCTGCGCACAATACCGATCCACGGCGGCCTGACGCCGAACAGGACCAGTCCGGCGCGCTGGCCGTCGGTCATGTGGGCAATATCGAAGCGCGCTGTCACCGTCTCCGATGGCCCGACCAGGATCTGGGTCAGGGTGTTGCGCGCCGTGACCAGATGTTCAGCCGGCCCTGCCCGCAGGCGCAGGAAGCCCGGGCGCTCGCTTAAGGACCAGCGCGTATCGTCGGGATTATGGTTCCATTCCCACTGCAGGCCCAGCGTCTTGCCGGAAAATTCGTCCGAGGCCTGAAGATGATATTCCGGATGCGGAGGAACATCGGGCGCCGCGTGCTGCAACACCGGCTGGCCGTAGGTCTGGCCGGCAACAGGATCGCCCATGACCGGCCAGTCGTCGACCCAGCGCACCGGTTCGAGATGGTCGATGCGACCGAAGGCGCCGGTCGAATTGAAATGGATGAACCAGCCTTCCCCCGACGGCGTCTCGACATAACCGCCCTGGTGCGGCCCCTGCACGGCGGTCGTCCCGGCCTGCAGGACCGTCCGCTGCTCGTACGGCCCGTGGATATCGCGGGCGCGCAGCACGGCCTCGCCACCCTTGTCGACCCCGCCGATGGGCGCAAAAATATAATACCAGCCATGGCGCTTGTATAGCTTGGGGCCCTCCAGCACCGGCAGATTTATCTTGTCCTCGGCAATGACCACACCATCATCGAGCACGCTTTTGC
The DNA here is from genome assembly GCA_965246725.1 of Asticcacaulis sp. Classification (GTDB taxonomy): domain Bacteria; phylum Pseudomonadota; class Alphaproteobacteria; order Caulobacterales; family Caulobacteraceae; genus Asticcacaulis. The sequence goes on along the minus strand of CBDFFG010000005.1, from coordinate 46,309 downwards.
CGTCGGGGCTCATGCGGTGCAGGATCAGAGGCCCCGCCCCGACCTTGCCGTGGACCAGCCAGGCCGTGCCGTCGTCGTCCCAGAAGGGGCAAGGGTCTTCGAGCGCGGGTTTGGCGATGACCGCCACCGGCGCCGACCACGGGCCTTCCGGCGATGTCGCCGTGGCCATGAAGATGCCCTCGTCCGGCGTCGGCCAGTAGACATAGAACAGGCCGTTGTGAAAACGGATCGACGGCGCCCAGACGCCGCCGGCATAACGCAGGCCCTGCGCCACCGGCTTGGATTTGGTGTCGTCGAGCGCGAACGGGGGCACCATGTCGTATTCCGGCGCGAAGGTCAGCTTGGGCAGGACGTGGCCGATGATGGTCCAATGCACCAGGTCGAGCGATTTCAGCACCGGAATGCCGGGCGAAAAATGGAAGCTCGACGCCACCAGGTAATAGGCCTTGCCGACCCGGATGACGTCGGGGTCGGAATAGTCGGCAAACAGAACCGGATTTGTATAGGCCGGCGGGGTCTTGGCCGCGGCGATGCCCGGCAGCAGCAGGGCGGCCATTATGCCGGCGATCAGCGACACTCTCATGATGCACATACGCGCAGGGCATCGACCGAGGCGACGACCATCGGCCGGGGATCGGGGCGTGAGGTGCGGACATTAAAATCGACCAGGGTCAGGCCGTCGATATGCCGCGCCCACAACCCATAGGCCGGCGCCATGCCGCCATAGTCCTTGAGCATCTCGGCGTCGGGATAGAGATTGTACATTTCCGGGATGGTGGCCTGGTCCGGCGCGGGTCCGGTCGTTGCGGCCGTGTCGATATGCATGTCGCGAATGACGACGTCCTCGATGCGGCGCGCCGGAATGCCGAGGAAGAAGGAGCCGCGCGGACCGTTGTCACTGCCGCGGATGCGGTCGAAGACGACCCGGCGCAGGGTGCCGGCCGGCGGCTTGGGCTGGTCCGGCTGGACCCGGCCACGGTCGTCGATACGCATGAACAGCGGGCTGCGGGCGCGGATAATGGTGATGTCCTGGGCCAAGATGTTCTCGGCATGGCCGCCGTCGACGATCTCCCAGGAAATAGCGGAGATGGCCCCTACCCCCTTTATGCGCCGCATCTCCTGCGTCGGACCACCCAGGGTCAGGCGGCGCGCCAGCACGTTGCGGAAGACGCTCTGGGAATCGGTGCCGAGCTTCAGGGCGTTGCATGAGCTGATAAAGGTCGAGTCCTCGACCAGGACGTTTTCCGTCGGGGCCTGGGCCGCGCCCTTGAAGCACATGGCGTCGTCGCCGGAATTGAAGTGGCAGCGGCGGGCGATGACATTGCGGCAGCCGTCGATATCGCAACCGTCATTGTTGAAATTGGCCTGGTTCTCGACGGTCAGGTCCTCGATCAGCAGGTCGTCGCAATTGAGGTAGTTCTGCATCCAGCACGGCGAGTCAATAAGATGCAGGCCGGCGACGTGGATGCGCCGGCAATCGATGATCCGCAGGATAAAGGGACGGCCGGGCGTGCCGTGGATGGTTTCGTCGCCGTGGAAATTCGCCCCACGGCCATCGATCGTGCCCTCGCCGGTAAGGGCGATATCTTCGCAGCCCTCGGCGAAGATCAGCGACTGGTTCATGCCCATATTGGTGTCCTGGACGGTCCGCCGTTTGGCGACGCGCTCGGGCCAGTCCTTGAGGTCGAGGCTGCCCAGCAAACGGGCGCCCCTGGCGATGTCGAGCCGCACACGGCTTTTCAGGTCGATCGTGCCGCTGACATAATCGCCGTGCGCCAGCCGGACCGTGCCGCCGCCGGCCTTCGCCGCCGCATCGACCGCCGCCTGAATGGCCTTCGTCGCCAACTGGCCCGGGACATAGCCGAAGGCTTCGGGGGTCAGGACGCGTTTCGGTCCCGCCCACGGTTTCAGCCGGGCCGTCAGGGTTTGTGCCATCTGTTGGAGGTCATGTGTCAGGGCCTCCGCCCAGTCGGGCCAGACGGCGGCGCAGGTCGTCTGCGCCTTTGCGTTGGCGGCAACCGCCAGGGCAGCAAGGCTGATGCCGAAGGTCCGGCGCGACAGCTTGGTAGGCATGACTACACTCCCCTGCTTTTTGGCGCAGCATAGTCCGGATCGCACGGAAGGAAAGCCGCCTGTTGGAGATTACCTGACCGGAGGAATGGTCGTTGCGGTCGGTGTCACCTGTTGGATGGAGCCGTCGGCATTATAGGTCAGGGGCTCGATGGCGATGGAGCGCTTGTAGCTGCCGCCGCCGGGCAGGAGATTGTCATGGTAGAAGAGATAGGACTTGCCACGATAGTCGAGGATGGCCTGGTGGTTGGTCGATATGGCCAGGTAGTCGAGGATGACGCTGCGATAGGTATAGGGCCCCATGGGATTGCGGGCGGTCGCATAGACGATTTGCCCAGGCCAGCCGGTCGAGAAGCTGAAATAATAGAGGCCGGCGTGTTTATGCAGGAACGGCGCCTCGCCATAGGCCTTTTTCGGGTCGGCAGCAGGGAAGCCGGTGACCACCAGATCCTGGATCGGGCCGTCGGTATGGATCATGTCGGGTTTCAGCCTGACGATCTTGGGCACGCGCGTGCCGAAGGTCAGATAGGCCTGTCCGTCGTCGTCGATCAGCACGGCCGGGTCGATCGGCTCGGCGCCGGCATTGGCGTCGCGCGCCTTGTCGATCAGGGCATCGCCGCGGGCATCGGTGAATGGCCCCTCGGGCTTTCGCGCCACCGCCACGCCGATGCGATCGCCGCCGACCGGGGCATAATAGTAGTAGCGGCCATGGCGATAGGCCGCCTCCGGCGCCCACGCCTTGGCATCCTTGCGGGCCCAGGCAAAGACGCTGACCGACAGAAAGGACCCGTCGTCGCGCCAGTGAGCAAGGTCGTCGGAGCTGAAGACACGCCAGTCGGTCGAATCCCAGTAGCTGCCGGAATTGTCCTGGTCATTGGTGGCGTAGAGGTAGAAACGACCGGCAAAGCGGTGCGGCGACGGATCGGCAGTGAAGCGCGAAGAGACCGGCGTGCCGGCGACGGCGGCGCCCGCCACACCCGCAACTATCAGACCGAAAATTATCTGTCTCCACCACAAGGTCATCCGTCCCTCCGCTTTTGTCATCGAATTGCGTCGACCCTATTGAATTGTCGTACATATTCAAGCATTCATTCGCACAAACATACGCATCCACTGCGAAGAGGACAGGACGATGGAAACGACACGACGCACCATGCTCATGGCTCCGATGGCGCTTGCGGCCGCGGCCGCTTCCGGTACAGCCATGCCGGCAGCCGCCCAGACAGCCATGCCCGCCAGCGGCGTTCCGGGCGTGCCATTGGCGACGATCGACCTGTGGCCCAATGGCGTCAAAGGCCAGCTCCATCCCGACCTGGTCGAGGTCATCGAGGAGACCTCGCACAACCCGGCCGAACATAACCGCCGTGCCAAGGGCATCTCGAAACCACGCATGGCGGTCTTCCCGGCCGCCAATCCGACCGGCGGCGCCATGGTCATCATCCCCGGCGGCGGCTTCAGCTGGAACTATTTCGACCATGAGGGCTACCGCCTGGCCGATGCGCTCAACGCCCAGGGTATTACCTGCTTCGTCCTATTCTACCGCCTGGCCAATGACGGCTGGAGCGAACCGGCGACCGTCGCCCTGGCCGACGCCCAGCGCGCCATGCGCCTGGCCAAGGCGAACGCCGCCCGCTTCCGCTTCAGCGCCGATCGTGTCGGTGTCATCGGCTTCAGCGCCGGCGGCTTCCTGACCGCGACCATGGCAACCCGCCATGCCACGCCCTTCTATGCACCCGTCGACAGCGCCGACTCCTTAAGCGCCCGTCCCTTCCTGGCCGCCCCCATCTATCCGGTACAGTCGGCCGACCCGGCCGTCGCCTATTCCGGCCTGGCCCCGTCCCTGTTCGGCGGCGCGGCAACCCCGGCCCAGATCGCTACCTTTTCGCCCGACCGCAATGTCGGCGCCGATGCCAGCCCGGTCTTTCTTGCGCACGCCGAGCCCGACGATGTCGTCCCGGTCGGCAACAGCACGCAACTGCGCGACGCCCTGAAGGCGAAGAACATCCTGGTCGAAACCCATCTGTTCGCCGATGGCGGCCACGGCTTCGGCATGCGCCCGGACCTCGACCAGCCCTACCATGTCTGGCCGCAGCTCTTCATCGCCTTTGCCCGCCGCCGCGGGTTGATGGGGTAGGCGGCAGCCGTCGCAAAAAATACCAGCCTCCCGCCAATCTGCAGACGACCGCAAAAAATCCGAGATTATTCGTCAAACCGGTCAACCTGGTTCAAGAAAAGTGTCACGCAATACCGATAGTTATTGCGCTGCAACATCGGCACGGCCGGCGCATCAAACCTAGCCAGGATTCGCCAATTCGACATCTGCGTCCCCGTGGCGCAGAGGCTGTACCGGTGTGCGCATTTGCATCTTTTCATCCGGGACATCCATCATGACAGACGATCTGCCTGCGCAAGATCACCCCAGTACCGATGCCTCGCGCCGGACGGTGCTGACCGGCGGCCTAGGCCTGACCGCCGCCGTATCCTTCGGCCTGGCGACAGCCACTCCCGCCGAAGCCGCCAAGCACCACGCCAAACATCCTGCCCCAGCCCATACACACCAAGGAGCCCCTATGACAACCGACAGCTATGTGACCACCAAGGACGGCGTCCAGATATTCTACAAGGACTGGGGCCCCAAGACCGCGCAGCCGATCGTCTTCCACCATGGCTGGCCCCTGTCGTCAGACGACTGGGACACCCAGATGATCTATTTCCTGCTTCAGGGCTATCGCGTCGTCGCCCATGACCGCCGGGGCCACGGCCGTTCCAGCCAGGTCAGCGACGGTCACGACATGGACCACTATGCCGCCGACGCCAATGCCGTCGTCGAGCATCTCGACCTGAAGAATGCCGTCCATATCGGCCACTCGACCGGCGGCGGCGAAGTCGCCCGCTATGTCGCCAAGTTCGGCGGCAATGGCCGCGTCGCCAAGGCCATCCTGGTCAGCGCCGTCACCCCTATCATGCTGAAGACCGACGCCTTCCCGAACGGCTTGCCGGTCAGCGTCTTCGACGGCATCCGCCAGCAGACGGGCTTTAACCGCGCCCAGTTCTACAAGGACCTGCCGATTCCCTTCTATGGCTTCAACCGCGACGGCGCCAAGCCGATCGACGGTGTGATCGACAACTGGTGGCGCCAGGGCATGGGCGGTTCGGCCAAGGCCCATTACGAAGGCATCAAGGCCTTCTCGGAAACCGACCTGAGCGGCGACCTGAAGGCCATCCAGGTGCCGGTGCTGATCCTGCACGGCGATGACGACCAGATCGTACCGTACAAGGCCGCGGCGCTGGAAGCCATCAAGCTGGTCAAGCACGGTACGCTCAAGATCTATCCCGGCTATCCGCACGGCATGCTGACGACGCACGCCGACACCATCAATCCGGACCTGCTTGCCTTTATCAAGGCGTAAAGCCCGCCAAACCTTATAACTTAAGGCCCCTTCGCCCGGCGCATATGACACGCGCCGGGCAATTTTTTTGGTGACGCTTTACGTATCCGTCAATTTTCTTCTTGCCGACGCCCCGTCGAGTGGCGCAACGTAATGTACGACAATTAGACCTGTTTCCGCTTACATGATCGGGATCTGTATCCATGGGAACCAAGGCCACATCCGCCACGCCGAGCATGACCGTGTGGGAAACCGCCGGCTGCAGCTTCGTACGCTTCGATATCGTCCACGGCACACCGATCGCCCTCGACAAGATCTTCCACGACAACATCGTCCTGCTCGCCTTCGAGGACTGTCGCTGGACCACTGCCAGCGGCGGCGTCAGTCGGAAGGAAAGCCCCGGCAGTGTCGTCGTGCGCGATGCCGGCCACGTCTTTTCCATCACCGCCGAGGACATCGCCGTGAACGGAGGCACCTGCCGCGAGATCCATATCTCGCCGCAGCGACTGGCGGCCCTCTACGACACCTATGACAAGCCATTACCACGCATCGACTTTGCCCGCTCCCTGCTGGAAAACAGCCTGCTGTCCGACCTGCTGATCCGGGCACACCGCTTGTCGGAAGGCGATGGCTGTACATTGGAGGCGTCGGAAGCGCTGGCGACCTTGCTGGACACGGTGGCGTGGCAGACCAGCGGCAGCCCGCGCAAGGCGGCTCCGCAGAAATGTGCCCGCACCAACACCCTGGTCGTCGACTATCTGCGCGCCCATTACGACCAGTCGATCTCGTTGCAGGACCTGGCCGACGTCACCGAGATGAATCCGTTCGTCCTGCTGCGGCAGTTCCAGCGGTCCTTCGGCATCACTCCGCATGAATATCTGCAGATCCATCGCGTCAACCAGGCCAAACGCTTTATCGGTCTGGGCGAGCGTTTGGCCGATGTCGCCCAGATCTGCGGCTTTGCCGACCAGAGCCACCTGACCAAGCAGTTCAAACGCCGCACGGGCCTGACGCCCGGGCACTTCGTCAGCCGGACGCGACCTGCCCATAGTCTCTACGACGCGTGACGGCCTTGACGATCCCGGACGGCGGGCGCAAAACGCCGTCATGCCGTTCGCTGTTCGCAAACCCGCCGATATCCCTGCCCTCGCCTTCACCCTGAAGCGCTTGCGACTGCTGCGCGGCATGAAACAGGACCACCTCGCCGACCTGCTGGGTGTGACGCAATCGACTGTATCGCGTTGGGAACGCGGCGACCTTGCCTGGTCCGACGACCATGCGGAACAGGCCCGGATACTGCTCGGCACGCCGGCGCCCGGCAATGACGCCATGCTGCGCCGGCTGGTGGAATCCTCGACGCTCGAAGTCCACCTGATCTGCGACCTCAGCCATCGCCTGCTGGCCGCTTCACCGGCCCGCCAGGCGCGCTGGCGCGTCTCCCCGGACGACCTGCATGGCACGCCGCTGCTGCGCTTTGCCTCGGCAGAGATCCTGGTGGCCGAGGCGGAACTGCCGGCGCTCGGCTGGCACGACGGCGCCCTGGCCACCCTCACCATCCAGACCGGCGCCAATAGCAGCGACGACGTGCCTATCCGCCCCGGCACCCTGCTCTGGGAGCGCAGCTGGCTTTCCGACGGCAGCCCGGTACGCCTCGTTACGACGGTGCACTGAACCCGGCTTCGGCCGGCTCGCTGAGGCGATGACTCCAACGGTTCATCCAGGCGCTCTGCCTACGGCTCCAGAGACACCACCGTCACCGAGGCCGGTGCCAGGGTCAGCATCAGATGCCCTTTGGACAGTTTCGCCGAGACCGGCTTCGGCGCCACGACATTGGGCGCATCGAAGCCGTTGAAGCTATCGATCTTCGGCGCCGACAAGGTTTGGCCCACCACCTTCGTCGCCGCAACACCGCTCACGCCGACATCGAATGCCACCGCCGCCCCGGGATCGATATTGGTGATAGCCACCCAGACCTTGCCGGCCTTGTCGCGCGCGGCGATGACGTCGACCCGCGGCAGGGTGATGTCGCCCGTGGTATAATGCCCGGCGTCGAAACTGACCGGGATGAAGGTCGCATCCTGGAACGGCACGTACATGTGGAAGACGTGGTAGGTCGGCGTCAGGACCATCTTCTCCTTGTCGGTCAGGATCATGGCCTGGAGCACATTGATCATCTGGGCGATATTGGTCATGCGCACACGATCGGCATGGCGCGCGAAGATGTTAAGGTTCAGCGCCGCCAGCACCGCGTCGCGCTGGGTGTTCTGCTGCATCAGGAAGCCGGGATTTGTCCCCGGCGTCGCCGCCAGCCACGCACCCCATTCGTCGATGACCAGCGGCACCTTCTTCTCCGGATCATATGTGTCCATGACCGCGCCGTGTTTGCGGATCAGGTCCTCCATGCCCAGCGTGTCCTTGAGCATGACGGCATATTCCTTGGTGCCGAAGCCGGTCGACTTCTGCGACACCGGGAAGCCGCCGCCGGTAGTGTAGGAATGCATGGAAAGGCCTTCGATATTCCACGCCCAACTGTGGTCTTTCCACGCCTTCATGACCGCCTCGGTATAGGCCGTGTCGGCCGTGCCGGGGCCGACGGCGACGCGGTTCATGGTCTGCGCGGGATTATAGTTACGCACGAAGCGGGCATAGCGCTTCATCTCGCTGACGTAAAAGTCGGGCGACATGCCGCCGCCGCAATCCCAGCTTTCGTTGCCAAGGCCGATATAGGCGACCTTGTACGGTTCCGGATGGCCGTTTTTGGCGCGCTCCGCCCCCATGGCGTCGGCCGTGCTGCCGGTCATGTATTCCAGCCACTCGGCGGCCTCCCCGGGCGTGCCCGACCCGACATTGACCGAGACATAGGCCTCAGAGCCGATCTGCTGGATAAAGTCGAAATACTCGTCGGTGCCGAAGGTGTTCGGCTCGATCACCCCGCCCCAGTTGGCGTTCATCCCCGCCTTGCGCTCAGGCCCGATGCCCCGGCGCCAGTGATATTCATCGGCGAAGCAGCCACCCGGCCAGCGCACATCCGGCACATGCAGGTCCTTCAGCGCCGCCACCACATCGTTGCGAATACCGCGCGTATTGGGAATCGGTGAATCCTTGCCGACCCAGATGCCGCCATAAATCCCCTGGCCGAGATGTTCGGCGAACTGACCGAAGATGTGGCGGTCGATCGTTGGACCAGCCTTCGTGGCGTCGATGGCTATGGCGACAGCCGGCGCTGCGTCTTTCGCGACAGTCGCTGTGGCGCACAGTGAGGCAAGGACAGATATACCGGCAAGGCAGAGGTGGCGCATGGAAAATCTCCGTGACAACGATTCAGGATATATCCAGGCAGCAGTGCACAATGATTCGCGGGACGAACGGCTGTGCCGCGCCTGCCCATCAAGACCTCAAAGCGTTTCCCGGATATCTTTTTTGTTACCGGTAACAGATCATTATCCACGTCGTCTGTCAACTTGTCAGACATATGCAGAGCCTGCTGAAACCCAGAACGTTACACAGCGTATTTTCAACGCGGCCTAAACCTGCGCCCAGCCTAAGGATCAGGCATGGCGGCGATGAAGGCCGTCACCACCGTCGCCGAATTTTCCGCCGCGAAGCCCATGAAGGTGCGCATCTGGTTGGCGCCAGTGTCGCCGCCGGCCAGGTCGGACAGCGAGCGGAAGATGATCGCCGGCACTTCGTTGGCAAAGGCGACCTGGACAACGGCGGCGCTTTCCATGTCGGTGGCGCGGGCATGGAAGGTGTCGAACAGATAGGTGCGGTATTCGGCATTGTCGACAAAGGCCGGAGCCGATACCCCAACGCCTCCGACGACGATCTGCGGTGCATGCTTAAGGCACAGGTTTGCGCCGGTGCAGGCCTTGAGATGGACGGTCTGCGCCACATCGCGCGCCAAAGCGATCAGTTTCGCATCGGCGGGAAAACTCTGGTGAGGCGCCAACGGCGTGTCGGCATTGCCGGCCAGGATACCGCGCGGCGCCATCATGCCATAGGCGGCTTTCGGCGTGGGGCCAAGCTTGGCCGACGGCGCATCGAAGCCGGTTGCCGTCTTGCGCGTCAGCACGACCTCCATCGACTGGACCCAGTCCTCGGGCACCACGACGTCGCCGACATGCAGGGACGGATCGACACCGCCGGCGATACCGGAAAAAACGATGGCCGAGATGTGGAAATGGTCGAGCAGCAGCTGAGTGTTCATGGCGGCATTGACCATGGAGACGCCGCTCATCATCAGCACCACGGGCTTGCCGCCCATGGTCCCGGTGGTGAAGGTATTGCCGTTGATGGTTTCACTGTGGGGATCGCTGAGTGCTGCCGACAGGGCAGGCAGTTCCGGCGCATAGGCACAGATCACCGCGATGCGCTTGTCCGACGGTTGATCGGCGGCATGCGCCGCGGTCGCCAGGGTCAGAGAGGTGAAGATCGACAGGATAAGGCTGCGCATGGCCGGACGCTACCGCGGGTTTTACCGCGCCGCAACCGAAAAGGCGCCTGGGGACATCGCGCCCGACAGAAGTGAAGAAATAACGATGCGCATTACCGCAAACGAAGGCGCGTCTGGGTGTATGATCCCACGGCTGAACCAGAAGGCGGGGCGAAAATGGCATCGGAAATAGCAAATCTCTACGATCGCGTCGGCGGCTTCGACGTCATTCTGGACGTCACCCGCCGTTGGCATAGCCTGTGTCTGGCCCATCCTGTTGCGGCGCATCCGTTCGAGCACAATCTGCATCCGGACCACGACGTGCGGCTGACCGCCTACCTGGCCCAGGCCCTGGGTGGTCCGGCCCTTTACACCGCCGGCCTGGGCGACGAAACCTCGGTGCAGCGCCTGCACGCCTGCAATGGCGAACATGTCGAGCTCGACGAGGCCTGCCTGGCCCTGTTCGATCAGGCCCTGGCCGAGGCCGGCGTGGCCCAGGATGCCGCGAGCGACCTGTCGGCCTATTTTCGATCGGCGACCGAGGCCCAGCGCCGCTGGGCCTCGTCGTCCTCCGTGGTTCCGGATGGACTGCCGTTTCGTTACGCCTGAGCCGGCGCGGCGGCACGGACGGCAAAGTCGCGATAGCCATGCAGCGGACGTCGCAGGATCGCCACCAGGCGATCGCGGTCGCCAACCTCCGGGATCATACCGTCGCTGACATAACGCTCGGCCATCAGGCGCATCTCGTAGGCCATCCACTTCGGCATCAGGTTGGCCAGGTTCTGCTCGAAGCCGGACGGATCGTCCCCGCCATAGATGACGGGGCGACCCAGCACGTCCGACCAGATGGCCGCGACATCCGAACCGGTCAGCGTATCGGGCCCGACCAGGTTGATCGTCTGGTTCGGCAGATGCGCCGGCTCACGGTCGCGGCGGATCAGTTCGATCGCGGCGACCTCGGCTATGTCGCGGGCATCGACCATGGCCAGCCCCTTGCCGCCGATCGGCATCGGATAGACACCGTGATTGACGACGACATCGCGGATCATCAGGTCGTTGTCGATGAAGTAGGACGGCCGCAGGATGGTGGCGCTGAAGTCCATCTGTGCCAGCATGCGTTCGGCGCCGGCCTTGACCGCAAAGTGCGGCACATTGACGAAGCGGTCACTGTGGATCACCGAGACATAGACGACGCGGTCGATCCCCATGTCGCGAGCAATGTTCAGGGTGATGAGCGCCTGGGTGAATTCGTCGCCCGAGACGGCATTGAGCAGGAACAGGGTCGAGACGCCGGCAAAGGCACGACGCAGGGACTCGATGTCGAGCAGGTCACCCTGGGCGATCTCGACGCCGGCGGGAAGATTGGCCTTCAGCGGATCGCGGACCAGGGCCCGCACCTGCGCGCCGCGGCTCAGCAGTTGATCGACGACGTGGCGGCCGACACGGCCGGTGGCCCCGGTGACAAGGATTGTCATAGCTGTTTCTCCATATGGGCTTGTTGACACCCTGAATTTAGCGGTTCAATTTTGAGGCGATAGACGATATATCTGGACGCATCGTCTCAAAAATGGAACACCTGGCTGACCATATGGATTTGCTCGCCCTCGCCGATTTCAACCTGGTTGCCCGCCATGGCGGTTTCGGTCGTGCCGCCCGCGCGGCCGGACGCCCCAAGGCCACCCTGTCGCGCCGGGTCGCAGACCTGGAGAGCAGCCTCGACCTGCGGCTGTTCGAACGCGGCGGACGTACGCTGAAGCTGACCGAGGAAGGCCGCGCCCTGTTCGAGCGGACGGCGGCCCTGCTTACCGAGTTGGACGAGACGGCAGCGGCGATCGCCTCGGGATCCGGCCGTCCCCGCGGCCGATTGCGCGTCAGCGCGCCGCTATTGTTCTCGCAGACGGCTATGGGAAAACTGGCGGCAACCTTCGCGGTCAGATATCCGGATGTTTCGCTGGAGGTCACGACCGAGGACCGGCCGGTCGACATGGTCGAGGAAGGCTACGACCTGGTGATCCGCGTCAATCCTGCCGTCGATGAAAGCCTGGTCGGCCGCGTCTTCCTGCGCGATCGCCAGGTCGTCGTGGCCCACCCGGACCTGGCCAGACCCCTGCCGGGCGAGCCAATGCCGGCCGTCCTGCGCGGCACCGGCGCGCAGGCGCCTGCCTGGGACGTTACCACCGCCGACGGACCGATGCGCCTTCCTATCCGCCCGGTCCTTCACCTGTCATCGATGATCATGGTCCGCGACGCTGTCCGTGCCGGAGCCGGCGCCGCCCGCCTACCCGTCTCCCTGGTCAGCCGGGATATCGCGGCCGGCCGGCTGGTCCATTGGGGAGATGCCGATGGCCCGGAGATCACGCTGTGGGCGCTCTATCCGTCGCGGCGCCTGCTCAGCGCCCGCGTCTCTGCTTTTCTGGACCACCTGAAGGGCGCCTTTCCGACCGGTTCGCCCGAAGAACTGGCGGCCTTCCTCGAGGCATGACGGGACCTCCCTGATAAAATCGCCGCGTCTTACACATCGCATGTTGATCTGCGCTCTGGGATCGTCTGGGCAAAGGAGACAGAGCCATGTTGATCGAGAGCAGCGCCATCGTCGTGAAGTCCACCCTCGCCCGTCTGCTGGTGAACTTCCGCATCGAGGCATTCGATCGCGAGGAGATCGCGCTCGATATCATCGAGTTCATCGCCCTTCGCCTGGCCGAGCGCGACGACGCCCATGTCTTTACCCTGGGCCTGTTCGTCCGCATCAACCTGGCCGGTTTCCTCGCCGGCCGCATTCCCTATGCACAACTGCACGACCGTTTCACCGTCGCTGCCCTGGCCGCACGCGAGGGCCTGACGCCCTTCCTCAAGGCCGTCCATGTCCGCTGCGAACCCCGATCGGGCTGGGCGTGATACCGACGGTCATTAAGGATGACCGTCGGTATCACCATTTTTCAGCTCAATCGCCGCATGGCTCCTCGCGTAAGCTCGGGCGTGCAGTCGCACGCTCCCAACGGCAATAGATCAAGGTCAATTGCCGTTGGTATGACAAAAAAGACCCCTGCGTATGCAAACGCAGGGGCCAGGTCGTCTCCGGGGAGGATATGTGCCCGGCCGTAGGCGCGGGTCCGGGCACGACCGCAGAGAGGGGATGGATTTTTGCAGGCTGATGACCGCTGGTATCAGCTGAAATGCAGGTCGTCGGCCGTGACCGTTACCGCACCGGTAAAGCCTGCAATGGCTATGGCGGCATCGCCGCCGGCGCCGTCATGGTCGAAGGACAGGACGTGGGTGACGTCGTTCCAGATGAATTGGGCCGAGGCGCCGACCGCCGTATCGCCGACAGTGAATTCCGCCGCCGTCAGCCCATGGCCGGCGGCAAGGCCATAGTCGGCATGGGCAAAGACCAAGGCATCCACGCCGTGGACGAAGTCGCGGATCGTGTCGAAGCCGTTGCCGGCCGCCGTGCTGAAGACGAAGGTGTCGGCGCCGCTACCCCCGGTCAGGATATCGTTGCCGGCGCCGCCGGTAATCGTGTCGTTGCCCGCCCCGCCGTCGATCGTGTCGTTGCCGTCGCCGCCCGACACCCAGTCATTGTCAGCACCGCCGCGGATATCGTTGTCGGACCCGTTGCCTTCGATCGTATCGTCGCCGCCCTTGCCGTCGACCGCGACCTGGTTCAGCGCCAGGGTCAGGGCATCGCCGAGATCCGAGCCCGCGACGGGCGAATGGGTGTCGACGATCTTGGTCAGGGTGATCGGGTCGAAATGGACGTCATAGCCGGTATCGGTAATATCGATGCTGCCGATATTGAACGGTATGGTCGTGCTGAAAAGGTCGAAGGTTTCGCGGATTTCGTCGATGAAGACCGGATTGATATAGGCCGACAGGTGCAGCAGGCCGAGATCGACATGGCCCTTGAAATCGATGCCCAGCTTGGAATCGATATGCGCCGTAATCGAAAAGGTCTCGTCGAGGACGGTATTGTAGTGGTCGCCCTGCGAAAACGGGATGTCGATCTGTTCGCCGAGATGGCCGTCGACCGGCGTCTTGTCGACATAGACGGTGTTGCCGTTGGCATCGGTTCCTGCCACTTCCTTGACCACGGTCGAAATACCGACATCGGTGATATTGACGGTCAGGTCCTGCTTTAGGGCGGCTTCCAGGCCAATCTCGGCCGTGATCAGCTTGTAATCGACGCCGGCGTCGACCGCCCAGCTTTCAAAGCCGACATTGCCGGCGTTGATCTCGCCCAGGACCGGGATAAAGGGGATGGGGTCGAGATTGATACTGGCGAAGGTCGGGCCATCTCCGCTGTTGTTCGCCGGTGTCTTTGCGTTCGGGCCCGTGCCTTCGGCGGTGACATCGAGATCGGGCAGCTTCGGCACGGTGACGAAGCCGGTCAGCGGCCCCTCATCGAGGGTCTGGGTGGCCTGGGGATCGTTCGGATCGATATTGAGAATACTGATCGTCTTGCCGTAGTCCTTATGGTCGAGATAGAGGGCATTGGTCGTCCAGATGCCGTCGCCATCGTCGTAGAGACCAAAATCCTTGACCCCGGCGTCGACGATGGTGGTGACATTGAGGTCGACCGTCGATGCGGTCTGCGGTCCGACGCTGTGGACAGCGACCTTGAAATCGAGGTCGTAGGTATTGAGGATATAGTCGTTGAACAGCTGGGCGTTCTTACCGCCCGAGCCTTCCAGGGCATGGTCGGTGACCGTTGCCTGCGAGTCCATATGGCCGAAATCGAAGTGGTAATCGAGGCTGGCACCCAGGGTGACGTCGCCATGAATTTCGCCCTGGATATTATAGCCGGCAAGCCCCGGCGTATTCAGGCGCAGATAGCCGTCGGAATAGTCGATCCACGGGACATTGTTGGCGATGCTCTGCAAGCCGCTGGCGCCCAGCGAACTGAGCCCGATGGTGAATTGGGGAATAACGGTAAAACTGCCGTCCTTGACGGCGGGGCCATCTTTGGAAATCAGCGACAGATTGTTCTCGGCATCGCTGCCCGATGAGCTTGCAACAAAGTCGGACATGTTTTTCCCCGTTTATCCCCGCCTGATTATGCATAACGGAGTTCTTTGGGGATACTAGATTATTGCACGCCTGACACAATCCTTCTCATCATTTTTAATGAGCGTCGCGCTGGTCAGGGGAAAGGATCGGAGACATCAAATGTCGGAAAAGCTCTTCCGGCTAAGCATCGTTGAGAGAAAGTAGGGTCGGCCTTAGCATTGAGCAGATCGTTGCCGACATAACCGTGCACGATATCGCCAACGCCATTCCCGTAAAAAACATTGTGGCCAATCGTGCCGCCAACAATCTGCGACGCCATAATCTTCTCCTGAACAGCCCCAGTGACGGGCCAGCGGAGACTCAATGATGTACGGTGAAGCAGACGTCACCTCTATGCGATAGCGCACCGAGGACGCCACGACGGCTTCATAGAAGCGACGAAGTCAACAAAGCACTATTACCAGCCTCCTTGCTACATCGTCAGATTATAGTGACACGGCGTAATTTATCCTACTGTCGGAAGAATTTGGCGGCGCAGGTCTTTACGTCAATTAAATCAATCTTCTAACGATATACCCATGGCCTTATAGTAACGCCGACGCTAACTATTCAAGAATTCTTAAGACGCTGAAGTTCGGGCCAATTTGGGTTATCTGGTGTTGAGGCTAACAGAACTTCCTGAAAATCTTCTCGCCAAGCGGCATTTGGCCCCTTATTCGGCAGGCTAGCAATTACGGTATGCAGCGAATGAAGATTATCCCTGGCATCGTTGATTCGCCCCGCTTGGAGAGTGAATGGCCATACAAAAAAAAGCCATTGGGCGGCAACTACAGCGGCAAAAAGCTTCGCGCCCGACCGGCTTAACATTCCTAAGGTAGCTAAGGCTCCTACAACGGTTATAATTCCGACTAAAAGGAAGCCAAACCAAACACTGAAAATCGCGATAATTGGTACGAAGCCAACCAAGATCACCATCAAAAGATTTGAAGCGGCGCTCTCCTTAGGGCTGTCTCCGGGAGCCCCCTCACACATCATCACAACTGCGCGAATTCTCGCCGGCCGCCAAATAGGGACTGAAGCTTGCTTTTCAGCAAAACGTGCTTTAGTGGCATAGCTTAAGCCAAACGCAAATAATGCAACAGATAGTGAATAAGGTATAGACATTAGTAAAATTTTCTTGAAAGCCAACGCAACAGTATGCCTTGCAATGGATATATCATTTTCAGACTTTAATATTCTATTTTGCCTGTAAAATTCCGCCGCTTGTGATTTAAACAGCTCCTCCTCTTTTGACGCATTTATTTGCGTTGATATTGAACATTTCTCAAAATCGTCCGCCTGATATTCAGATAGGCAAGGGGAAAAGTCGGGATTTGAAAAAATATAATTTTCACTTGTGAGAGGCCGCCAAGTAAGCATTCTTGCCGGAAACGGCAAATATCCGACAATTTTATGAGTCTTATTGTTTACTATAGAAATATTTTGGGAAAATGAGCTGAAATTTAGCGGGTCCATTACAATTGTTAAATCATCGCCAGTCATAATTTTCCAAAAACCCCCCATTGTCTTGGGATTTTCATTTATCACTTGAACTACGCGGCGAAGGACGTCACCACTATTTATAAAGCCTCCTACACCGATACTGGAAAAATCTGCAGTGTTGCAGCCAATAGGGATAATGTTTACACGAGCTTCGTATGCCGCTTTCTGCCAAGCCTGTATCGATATGTTATATGCTCCGTCGGGCCCTAGAAATGCACCACTTTCAGATCTGACATGGCCTATTAGAAGGATGGTTTTACCTCGAAATTTTCGGAGCTCTGCCACCATTTCCGCATAGCTTATGTTGCTTCCATTTCCAGCAGCGAGTCGTAGAAGAGCTTCTGGAGCGTCACGATTTGCGGAAGGTAGCCAGCGGGAAAAGCGCACAGCTTCGTCTCGCGCAGCTTGACCCGGCTCGCCGAGCGAAAAAGTGACTATCCTAAGCTCAGATTTGTCAAAGGCTTGCCCCAAAGTGTGATCGAAGCGTTCATGGGCTAAATCCAGTAAAATTTTATCGAAATATCCTCCGTTGAATGTTCTGATTTTTAGAAACGGAAATTCATCCGAGTACGGTATAGTCTTCCGAAACCATCCAGGATGTGCAGAAGCCAACCTGGCCACCGCTTCTATCGATTGCACTCTTTTACCAAAGGCCATGGCTTCATATGCGTCCTCTGTCAGGCCGCTGCCATACTTAACCATGGTAAGGTCGAGGGATCCCTCACCAACCTTAGCCGAACCGGCCGCCGCCTTTTCTGTCCATTGCGCTGCCTTCCCGGCCGGCACCACCAAGCGAGCTTTGCCAGCGACAGTTGCTGCCTCTCCGACAACGGCGGCCCCTTCTGCCGCTTCGCCGGCCTTGATAAGAAGCCCCAACCCTCTCACGACCGGGGCTGCTTCGCAGGTGCGAAATAGGAATATGCTGCAAACCACAAATAACAGAACGATGCGATGATATGTAAAGCGGGTCATAGCTTCCCTCACGCCGGGCCGAAATCGGCTTTGTAACCCATATCCGTCAACGCAATAAACGCATCCTTTGCTAGCAAATTCGCCCGCACCAGCAGAGCGTCTGTGTCTTTTGATCCCACTGACAAGTGCGCTCGAATCTCTGCCGCTTCCCAGACTATAGAGCGCAATTTGCTAAAAATTTCTGTAATTTCAGCGCTTCCTGAAGTCGTTGCACGGAGTATTTTTGTAATTAATGGAATTGCACTGGAAACAAAGGAAACGACCGCAAGTGCAATTCGACTATTTACATCTCCTTGTTTCGTTAAAAGTAGGCCAATTAGACCAGTGGATGACCCTGCTCCCAGTAAGGCCGCCAACAGCTCCAAAGTAGCGGCTATTCTCATTTTCCTACCTGTTTGCAATATAGCTTTTCGCACATCCACATTGAGGCTATCGAGCATTCTGATGGTGACATCCTTCAGAGGATCAGAATCGCTTTCTCCCATCACAAGGCCAGAATTTCGTAATACCGCCGCTTCCGGATATTTGCTTTGCAGCTCCTGAAGGGTTATCGGCGAAAAAGCAGCCAAATACCGCACTATGTCTGGAACAGATGATTGCAACGCTTCCCCCTTATGAAAAGAATCAATTACATATCTACTTACCCACCGGCACCTAGCGATAACGCGATCAACTTTTAATTGTCTTTTTTAAAATCCATATCACTTAAAGGCGAAAGTGTCTTTAGTTTTATGAGAGATATAAAGGGTGACAAAGACACGAAACACAGACCGAAAGCACCAGCGACATTAGCTGAGACCTTAAGTCTCTTTCGACAACGATCATTTAGGCCAGCTGCAATGCATCTGACGGCTGCGTCCATGGAAATTTTTATTTTGTCCGGTGCCGCCGAACCGCCCATCCACAACGGTACAGATTTTGTCCAGCTCGTCCAGCAATCGGCGTAAACTATTCTGTGTCGGGCTTCTGCGTCGTTGTTTGTCCCCGCCGATGAAAGAAAATGGCCACGTGAGTCATCAACGCAATGCATCTCGCCCGGGACGGTGCTCCTGATGATCGACGACCGTCCGGCGTCAGGTATTACATCCGAATAACAGGAAGGCATCAGCGTTATCCTGCCCCGTGACGCCTTTTTCTTTTGCCGCAATGGCGCCGCTTCGGCGCCTCCTGTCTCCATGACCTGGGACAGGAAAACGCATGCTCCCATGAATTTTTTATGACGCATGGCGGTGTCACGCCGCCGTTGCATCTAATCCCTAAGGACTGGGATTTGGCTGAAACGAATTTTGCGTGGCGATGACTGTAGGAAATGAGCGTGCACTGTGGCTGGCGCGGCATGTCGTGCCGCACGAAGCGCGCCTGCGCGTCTGGCTGCGCCGCCGCCTGCCCATTGGCTTCGACCTCGACGATGTCGTCCAGGAAACCTATGCCATCCTGGCGGCCAAGGCCAATATCGACGCCATCCGCAATCCGCGCACCTACATGTTCCAGGTCGCCTATTCGGTCATCCTGCAGTCCCTGCGTCATTCGCAGGTGGTGCCGATCACCGCCATGGCCGATATCGGCGAGCTCGAGACCGCCGACGACGAGCCGTCGCCCGAGGATACGATCGTGGCGCGCGACGAACTGGCCCATATCCGCACTGCCATCGACGCCCTGCCGCGCCAGACCCGGCAGGCCTTTATCCTGCGCCGGGTCGAGGGTTTGTCGCAGCAGGATATTGCCGCGCGCATGAAGCTGTCTGAGCATACGGTCGAAAAACACATCTCCCGCGGGATAAAATTGCTGATGGCGCAATTCGGACGTGGGGGAAACAGGGCCCAGCAGGCATCTAGTCAACACATACCCGGCGACAGCCCTGCCGCAGGCCCAGGATCAGAGGGCAAAGGATTAAAGACGCGTGACCGACGACCACACCGCCAGCGCCATTGATGAGATCGCCGCCGATTGGGCGGCACGGCTGGATGCACGCGACCTGACTGACGAAGAGCAAACCGAACTCGACGCCTGGCTGGCCCTGGACACCCGCCATCTCGGCGCCTTTGCCCGTGCCCGCGCCTTCAGCGTGGCGCCTCTCGTGGCCGACGCCTACAACGCGCCCGCCCCTCGCCGCGTCCGCTCATCCAGCGCCGCATCCGGCGACATGCACCGGCGCGCCTTTCTCGGCGCCATGGCGGCCAGCGTCGCCGGCGCCGCCCTGTGGATCTTCGGCCGCCGCGAACAGGTGACGACCGGCGCCTACGAGTCCGTCCTGGGCGAGGTCCGCCGCATCCCCCTGCCCGACGGCAGCCACGTCACGCTCAACACCAATTCCGCCATCTCGGTCGAATTCGCTGCCAGCCGCCGCCTGGTCCGGCTGGTGCGCGGCGAGGCCTTTTTCGAGGTGGCGAAAAATCCCGACCGGCCGTTCATCGTCATGGGGCCGATGGTCCAGGTGCGCACGGTCGGCACCTCCTACAGCGTTCGCCTGGTCGACAACACCGCCATGAAGGTCCAGGTCGCCACCGGCCGCGTCGCCATCGAGAGCCCGCCGTCGCACCTGGCCCAATCGCTGCAGTCCGCCGGCCTGTTGATGCCGCGCAACGCGCCGGACCTGCACAACGCCCTGTTCGTCGATCCCAACCAGGAGGCCCTGATCACCCAGATCGGCGCCTCGGACGTCCAGATCAGCGTACGCGGCCTGGCGGCAGAAACCCTGGCCCGGGCCCTGATGTGGCGCGACGGCCATCTGTCGTTCGAGGGCGACAGCCTGCATGCCGCGGTCGGCGAGTTCGCCCGCTATTCGGCACGGCGCATCGTCATCGCCGACCCGGCACTGGGCAAGATGCATATCTCCGGCCTGTTCCGCACAACGGACGCCGATGGCTTTGCCCGCGCAGCGGCGCTCAGCCTGCGCGCCAAGGTAAAAAGCGAAGGCGAAACGATAGTATTGTACAGGTAGCAATATCGGTGAAGTCATTATACCGCCGGTTAAGGTATTGTGAATTTTTTGCAACGGATGGCGGAGGGCACGTCCGGTTTTCCTCTAGCTAATCGAAGCGTCTGCACTGGAGCGGCGCACTCAAACATCTGATTTGAGACACAAGGGGATTAGCAATGTTCACCTCCACGACCCTGCGCAAGGCACTGATGTGCGGTGCCGCGGCGATCACCATCGCCGTCGCTGCACCGGCCATGGCGCAAAACGCCCATTTCGACGTCGCCGCCCAGCCGGCGACCTCGGCCATTCCGCTGTTCGCCCAGCAGGCCGGCATCCAGATCGTCGCCCCGACCGACGGCTTGGCCGGTATCCGCACCCATGCCCTGAACGGTGACCTTGACCGCCACCAGGCGCTGAAGACCCTGATCAAGGGCACGGGCCTGGTCGTCGCCTCGGATGACGGCTCGACCGTCGTCCTGCAGGTCGCCGAAGCCACCCGTCCGGCCGTCACCCGCGTCGCCATGGCAGCCCCCGTCGCCGCCCCCGCCTCGGAAGAGCCCAGCGAAGTCCTGGTGATCAAGAGCTTCAAGAGCAGCCTGCACAGCGCCCAGGAGATCAAGCGCCGCGCAGTGGGTGCGACGGACGTCATCGTCTCCGAAGACATCGCCGCCTTCCCCGACCTGAACCTGGCCGAAAGCCTGCAGCGTATCCCGGGCATCACCATTACCCGCGACGCCGGCGAAGGCCGTCAGATCGCCCTGCGCGGCCTCGGCGCCGACTTCACCCGCACCCAGCTCAACGGCATGGAAGTGCTGTCGAACACCGCGTCGGGCATGGACAACCGCGGCGGCGCCTCGCGCAGCCGTTCGTTCGACTATTCGATGTTCGCCTCGGAACTGTTCGACCGCGTCACCGTCCAGAAGTCCTATTCGGCCGACCAGGACGAAGGCGGCATCGGCGGCACCGTCCAGCTGCAATCGGCCAAGCCGTTCGACTACAAGGGCTTCAAGGCCGTCGTTTCGGCCAAGGCCCAGAGCAATTCCAACACCGACACCATCACGCCGCGCGTCGTCGGCCTGATCTCCAACCGCTGGGGCGCCTTCGGCGCCCTGCTGTCGGTCGCCTATTCGGAAAACGACTCCAATGAATATGGCTACCGCTCGTTCGGGTGGGGCCAGATCCACGTAAACGCCGCCAATGTCGGCCCGGGCGTAGACGCCGCCACGGCAGCCGCCCTGACCGCTACCGGCGCTGCCCGCGTCTTCGCGCCGCAATCGGACACCATTTCGAGCTGGTACGATCACCGCACGCGCCTGGGCACCACCCTGGCCCTGCAATACCAGCCGAGCGATAACTTCAAGGTCGGCTTCGACGCCCTCTATTCGAAGCTGCAGAACAACCGCCGCGACTACGCCCTGGCCGTTTCGGGAACCAACCCGCTGACCGGCGACATCACCGGCACCCAGGTCGTGCAGTCGGCCGTCATCCAGAACAATGCCATCGTCGCCGCCACCTATTCCGGCATCGACCTGCGCAGCGAATTCAACCGCATGAACGATACGACCGAGTTCACGCAGCTGGCGCTGAACGGCTCGTGGCGCGTCAGCGACCGCCTGTCCTTCACCGCCCTGCTCGGCCACACCAAGTCCGACTACGAACTGCCGGTCTTCGACAAGGTGTTCCTGGAATCGCGCAACCACACCCTGTCGGTCGACGACCGTCCGGAAATGCCGACCAACGTCTATGGCGGCTCCAGCCTGACCGATCCGGCCAACTGGCAGCTGATGCGCATGGACACCCAGGAAAACGCCATTGTCACCACCTATGACAATGCCAAGCTGGACACGAAATTCGTGCTCAATGACTGGTCGAACCTGACCGGCGGCATCGAATACAAGAAGTTCGAAAACTATGGCCACCAGTACCAGAACAAGGTGTTCCACAACGTCCCGGCCGACCAGGTCATTCCGGACAACCTGAAGAGCGTCATCCCGGTAGACAGCCGTATCAACTACATCGTCGGTGACGTCGACCAGACATATGCCTATATTGGCCAGATCCGCGACCTCAACCAGACCTTCCTGACGGCGGGCAGCGACTATCACCTGATCGAAAAGACCTCGGCCGCCTACGTCCAGTACAATTTCGACAAGGACCTGTGGGGCCACCGCGTCCGCGCCAATGCCGGCGCGCGCTACTACCAGACGGAACTGACCTCGATCGGCACCCTGGCCGGCAAGGACGCCAACGGCAATACGGCCCTGCTTCCCGTGAACGTCGTCAACGACTATCACGGCCTGCTGCCGGCCTTCAACGCCGCCGTCGACCTGAGCGACGACCTGGTCGCGCGCGTCAGCGCCGCCCGTAACGTCAGCCGCCCGGGCCTCGGCGACCTGGCCGCCACCGGCTCCATCACCACGGCGCCGTTCGGCGGTTCGCTGTCGACAGGCAACCCGAACCTGCGTCCCTTCCAGGCCGACTCGGTCGAAGGCTCGCTGGAATACTATCAAGGCAAGGTCGGCTACGCCTCGATCGGTGTCTTCTACAAGAAGATGAAGGCCTTCATCACCTCGCAAACGACGCAGGAACCCTATGCCGCCACCGGCTATCCGATCGAACTGCTGCTGAAGGACGCCAACGGCAACTACCAGGATCCGAAGACGACCATCTTCAACGTGTCGAGCCCGCTCAACAGCCCGGGCGCCGACATCAAGGGTATCGAAGTGGCCTATCAGCGCGACTTCGACTTCCTGCCGGCGCCATTCAACCACCTTGGCTTCGTCGGCAATGCCACCTATGCCGACGGCAAGGCGCCGCAGCTGATCAGCGGCACCTGGACCGACCTGCCGCTCGTCAACCTGTCGAAGTATTCGGCCAACGGCACGCTCTATTATGAAACCGCCACCTGGGGTGTGCGCATCTCCGACGCTTATCGCGACAAGTATGTCGACGGTATCGGCGGCGCGGGCAATGTCGGCGACGGCATCAAGGCGACGAACAACATCGACTTTTCGGCCCACGTCAATCTCGGCCGTGGCCTGAAGCTGGTTGCCGAAGGCATCAACCTGACCGACCAGCACATCATCCAGTATTCGAACCTGGCCGCGCCGCGCACCGAGGTCAACACCTCGGCCGGCAAGACCTTCACGCTCGGCCTCACCTATGAGTTTTAAGGCTGGCGAGTTCTAAGCCAGCGTAAAAAAGGTGGCGGCTTCCGGCCGCCACCGCGTCTTTAATAAGTAGTGCGTCGCGTACCTCACGGCCGGGCCTAGCCGCCCGGCCGCACAAGCAACGAACTGGCCGCCGCAGTCCCCTCTGCGGCGGTCTTTTTTGTATGGACACCATTAGGTATAGATCCGCAGATTTCCGCAGATTGATTCAGTGAATATTGCCGCATTTAACTTCCGAAGTGCGGGGAGCACTTCGGCAAGGGCAAGCGCCCGCCGCCGCGGCCCTCAAGCAGCGAAGCGTTGGGGCTTCGCAACTGGCGGCGAGCCATGCGGCGTCTGAGCTGAAAAATACCTTAAGCGCTCTTGCGCTTAAGGCTTCCACACAAACGTAGCGACGGCCTTGCCAGGGAGGCTGTAGGCAAAAGCCTTGCCGCCCGACTTGACCGTAAAGGCACGCGTATCGGCCGCCGTATTGACCGCGACCAGGACGACAGAGCTGTCGTCCGTGTTCTTGAACGCCACCGTGTCGATACCGTTGACCGCCGTGTCGGAGGCCACGCGCAGGGCGCCGGTGCGGACGAATTTCGACGCATGGCCAAGTGCATAGTATTCGAGATTGTGGGTGACGGCCCCGGTCCTGGAATCCACCGTGACAACCGGACGGCAGCCGGAACAGCCACCGAGGTGCGGTCCGCCGTTCTCATCCAGCACCAGGTTCCACAACAGGACGCTCTTGGCCCAGTTGCGCGTCGTGCCGATGATCAGCGTGTCGACATCCCACACCAGGCCGTCCGAGAAGGCCGGCGCCCAGCTGCCGCCCGAGCACTCGGTGAAATAGGCGTCCTTGGTCGGATAGGCGTTGTGCACCGGTGTCTGGGCGCTGGGGTCGCCAGCATAGCAGTGCCAGGCGATACCGTCGACATAGGGGTTGGCGGTGGCGTCGGCCAGCACCGTCGTCGGCGACGACGGCAGATCCCAGTTATGGTCGTAATCGAGGATCTTCGTCGCCAGGCTGGCCGCCTTGAACTTCGGCCCGAGATACCCGCCGATAAAGGCGGCGCGCGTCGCCGGCGGCACCGCCATGCCGGGATAATCCTTGGGCTCGAAGCCGGGTTCGTTCTGCAGGGTGACGGCGAAGATCGGCACGCCCTCGGCCCCCATGGCCTGTACGTACTTCACCAGATAGTCGGCAAAGGGCGAATAGGCGTCGGGCTTCAGCGAGCCGGTGATCAGCGAGTCGGTGGTCTTCATCCAGCCGGGCGCCGACCACGGGCTGGCCATGAAGGTCAGCTTGCTGTTAAGGCTAAGCGCCTGTTTGGCGGTCGGGATGACATCGACCTTGGCCGCGGCGATCGAGAAGTGGCTGAGCGTAGGGTCGGACTGCCCTGCCCCCATGTCGTCATAGGTGTAGTCGGTCTGGCTGAAATCCGAGGCGCCGATGGTCAGGCGGGCAAAGGACAGGTTCAGGGCCGTCGGGCTAAACAGGTCCGTCATCAGGGCGTCGCGCTGCGTCGTCGTCATCTTATGCTGCAGCATATAGGCCGAGGCGTCAGTGATGGCGGCGCCGAAACCGACCATCGACTGGAAGGTCTGGCTGGCATCGACGGTGATGATGTTGGTCGCGCCTGCCGCCGGCGTATCGAGCGCGGCATCGGCCTGGGCGCTGAGCAGCTTCGACTGATCGGCAGTCGTTTCCCAGATCTTCACCGCCACGGCCGGCGTCGAGGCGGACGACGATGACGACGAGGACGACGATGAGGCGGAAGACGAACTGGATGACGAACTGCTGCTGGCGCCCGACGGGCCGGACATCGAAACGCTGCCGCTCGATCCGCCGCATGCCGACAGGGCAAGCGACAGGCCGATCGTGGCGACGGTCGTCGATAACAACATTTTCTGCCGAATTTTCATAAGATATTCCTTCCTGTTTTTCTGATATATTTTTTTGTTCGCCTGCTTTTTCAGCTGGCCGGGCAATAACTTGCCAGGAAGGCCGCGTGCGTCGGCAAGGCGTCGACGCACTTTTCTATAACTCCGGAAATATTATTCAGGTACCGGACGATCGTCGCCTCGTCCTGGAGATCGACCAGCGGATCGTAGGTCGCCGGGATCAGGTCCTGACCGAGCAGGACCTGGATCCAGCTCTCTTCGGCGAACAGTTCTTCGCCCTCCTTGAAGACGCGGCCAGCGGCGGCAAAGTGTTCGAGTTTCTGTACCAGGGTATCGGGCAGGCTCATCTCGCGACAGTGGCGCCACATGTCGCCATCGCGCCGGTTCAGGTGGTAATGGGCGATGATGAAATCGCGAATGCGCTCGAAGTCGAAGTCCGACATGGCGTTGAACTGGGCCGTCGTTGTCGCGGAAAAATCGCGGTCGGGGAAGAGGTTGAGCAGGCGCAGGATGGACGACTGGATCAGCTGGATGCTGGTCGATTCCAGCGGCTCGAGGAAACCCGACGACAGGCCGATCGAGACGACGTTCTTTTCCCACAGCTTCTGGCGCTTGCCCGTGGTGAAGCGGATCAGGCGCGGGTCGGCCAGGGGCTCGCCGTCGAGATTGCCCATCAGGGTGGCGACGGCCGCGTCATCGCTGATAAAACGGCTCGAATAGACATGACCGTTGCCGACGCGGTGCTGCAGGGGAATGCGCCACTGCCAGCCGGCCTCGCGGGCGATGGAACGGGTATAGGGGGTCATGCCAGCCCCGCTGGCAGCCAATCCTCCGGAAGCGTCAGCTTCCGGCAAGGGCGACTGCCCGTCCGAGGCTTTGCCCTCAAGCAGCGAAGCGGTAGGGCGAGGAGAAGCCTGCGCGGCGCTTGAGCGCAAAGAGCAAGGCACGGCCGCTGCCCTGTCACACGGCAGCCAGTGCGTCCAGTCCTGGTAGGGCACGCCCAGCGCCTCGCCGATCAGCAGGGCGCGGAAGCCGGAGCAATCGATGAACAGGTCACCGGAAATCGTCTCGCCATTTGCCAGGACAATGGCCTCGACAAAGCCGTCGGCGCTACGCAAACGGCTGTCGACAATCTTGCCCTCGACCCGGGTGACGCCGCGCGCTTCGCTGTAGCTGCGCAGGTAGCGAGCAAAAAGGCCGGCGTCGAAATGGTAGGCATAGGCGATATCGCTGATGGGCGAATTCGGCATGTCCGGCCGGGCGCGCATAAAGCGGTTGGCGTAGGCGGCGGCGGTATTGATCGAATAACCGGCAAAATTCTCCGGCACCTGGCCGGTGCCGCGCATCTTCAGCCAGTACTGGTGCATGCGCAGCCAGCCGAGATTCTGGCCGATCTTGCCGAAGCCGTGCATGTAGGAACTGCCGGGTTCGCTCCAGCCGGCAAATTCGATACCCAGTTTGAAGGTGGCCTGGGTAGCCTTCATGAAATCGACCTCGTCGATCTCGAGCAGCTGGTTGAAACGCTTGATCGCCGGAATGGTCGCCTCGCCGACCCCGACCGTGCCGATATCGTCGGACTCGACCAGGGTGATGCTGAGCGGTTGTCGCGCAGCGGTCATGAGCAGCTTGGCCATCAGGGCGGCTGTCATCCAGCCGGCGGTGCCGCCGCCGACGATAACTATGGAGGAAATGGGATTGCGGGACACGCGCGCGCCTTTGCTGATCGGATGATGGCGGTCGATCTACCACCAATCCGCAGACAAAAAAACGCGGGAGGGCCTGGAGGAGGCCCTCCCGCGGGGAGACCGGTGGCCGCGGGTCTTCACATCCGCGGACAACCAGGGAGACAATTTACGCTTACTGGAAGCGGTAGCTGGCGCCGAACATGATGGTCTGGCCGTATTCCTCGTAGTTTTCGGGGAAGGACGAACCGTCTGCGGCGTGGTTTTCAGACACTTTCAGCTGGGTCTGGTAGTTGGAGTTGGTCAGGTTGTAACCCTGGAGCAGGAAGGTGACGCCCTTCAGCGGACCATCCTGCATCTGGTAGCTGACCTGGGCGTCGACCTGCTTGTCGGCCAGGATACGTGTGGCCGCACGGTTGGCGAACAGGGCATAGGCTTCACCGAGGAAGGCAGAGCGGTAGCGATAGCTCAGGCGCGCCGAGAAGCCGCGCTTTTCGTAGTAGCCAGTGATATTGCCGACGTCGCCGGAGAAGCCCGGCAGCTTGGACGGATCGACATCGTCACCCGAGCGGATATTGGTCCAGCCGCGCGAGAAGCTGCCGATCATGCCAAAGCCGTCGAGACGATCCCAGACACGCGAACCGTCGATCGCCGCGCTGAATTCGATACCCGAAACGTTGCGTCCACCGCCGAGCGTGCTGTTCGTGCCGTCGTCATTGATCGGCGTGGTGAAGCTGCCGATATTGCTGAGGGGTTGCTGGCCGCTGGTCGGGACGGGATAGCCGGTAAAGTCGAAATCGGAGACGGTCTTGTTGCGGATATAGTTGCGCAGGACCTTCTGGAAGCCGGCTATGCCGATATAGCTCGAGCGGCTGAAATAGTGCTCATAGGCCAGGTCGACGCCGTCGGCGATCCACGGCTTCAGACCGGGGTTACCGCCCGAACCACCCCATACACCGGCAACGCTGACACCGGCGTTCGAAGACGCGCGCATGTCCTCCATCCGCGGCCGGGCCATGGCACGGCTCATGGCGAAGCGCACCGTGGACTTGTCACTGACGTCGAGGATCAGGTTCAGACTGGGCAGGAGATCGCCATACTTGTGGGTCTGCGTGAACCACTGGCCGACGGCAGGCGTGCGGGTCGCCGCGACATAATGCGCCAGGATCGCATAACCGGACGAGGCCTGTTCGGCGCCGACATACTGCGCACCGAAGTTACCGCGCAGGGAGTGGCCGGCGATTTCGCTCTCGATATTGAACTTGGCGAACAGGGTCGTCAGCTTTTCGTCGACCTGCCAGTACTTGTTGAGGTTGTCCTCGTTCTTGATCGGCAGTTCGTCATAGTACTTGTTGATGACGTTGCCCAGGTCGTAGGACAGGACGCCGCCGAAGCCGGCGAAGTCGAGCTGGGTCGGCGTTTGCAGATCGCCGGCAGCGACCGCGACGCGCGTGCCGTGGCAGTTGCCGCTGGAGTCGAGCGTGTAGTTCTTCAGGCAGAGATCCCATTCCGCGACGCTCTTGGTCTTGGTACGGTGCGAATAGTCGACGCCCAGTTCGACGGACTTGACAGCCCCCCAGGTCAGATCGTGCGAACCGCTGAAGCGGGCCGTCGCCAGCTGGTCGACGACCTTCGGCTGACGAATGGCGCCGTCATGGCCCCAGCCGCCCCATGGCGCGACATCGCCGAGATAGACCTTGGAGGCGTCGGCATAGTTCAGCGACGGGTGCAGGTACGGGAAATCGCCATAGGCGATGTCTTCATCGATCGTATCGGTAGTGCGGGTCAGCGGCGTCGCGCTGGTGCCGTAGCCGGCATAGGTTTCCGCAATGCTTTCCTTACGGACCGAACGCGAATAGCCGAAATCGACGACGGACTTCCATGAACCGATGTTGAAACGGTTGTTCGAGCCGAAGCTGACCATCTCGTCGCGGCGCAGATTGTTGTCGTTGCGGATGATCGGGACGACACCGCTGATCGTGGCCTTCTGGACCACCGGCGTACCGCCACGATCCGACAGGACCGGATTGGTGATGTGGATGTCATCGGTCCACTGCGTCTGATACCACTCGGCGCCGTGCGTCACTTCGTTCTGGTCGAATACCGAATAGTAGAAGTCGTTGACGCTGCGGAAATTGTCGTTCGGCTTGAAGTCGATGACGCCCATATAGCCGTCGCGCGTCTGCTTGCGCGCGGTCGCCCAGGCTTCGACGCCGTGCAGGCCGAGCGCGTCGGCATTGCCGAGACGCGGCTTGCCGGTCACGGAATCATTGCCTTGCTTGTCCCACCACCAGCTCTTGGAGTGCTGCAGTTCCGACGGATCGTCGAGGTGCGCATAGGACAGGGCAACGCCGAGCTTGCCGTTGAAGAACTGGTCGATATAAGCCAGGCTGAAACGATTGCCGTTGGCGCTGTAGCCGGGGACGACTTCGCCATTGGTATTGATCGAACCGCGGACATTGACCGAGATGACGCGCTTCTTGTAGTCGAGCGGGCGGACCGTGTTGAGCACGACCGTGCCCGACAGGCCCTGGCCGGTGAGGCCGGCATCCGGCGTCTTGTAGACGATGGCCGACGAGACCATTTCCGACGGGTACTGGTCGAATTCGGCGGCGCGGTTGTCGCCCGACGAGACCTGCATGCGGCCGTTGAGCAAGGTGGTCGAGAAGTCGCCCGACAGGCCGCGGATCGAGATGGTCTGCGAACGGCCGCCGACGCGCTGCGCCGCCAGGCCCGGCAGGCGTGCCAGGGATTCGGCGATCGAGGCGTCCGGCAGCTTGCCGATGTCTTCGGCCGAAACAGCTTCAACGATCGAGGTCGACTTCTTCTTGATGGTCAGCGAGTCCTGCAGGCCCTTGCGGATACCGGTAACGACCACGGTGTCGTTGGCGCTGGCCTGGGTATTGGCCTGGGCGGCTGCGGTTGCCGAGTCCTGGGCGCTGGCGCCATTTGCCGTAAGGGCGAGGACGGCCGCGCAGGCGGTCGACAGCATGAGAGCGGAGGCGTGAGTATAGGCTGCGCGCCCGGCGCGCCGAGTGACGATAGTCATGAATTCCCTTCCCTGAGGACAGTTGTCCCGAAGCGTTTTTTATGTCGCGCTTGATACAATTGGAAGCGCTTCCAACTTCTGCTGTGCTGCACCGGAAATGTCAAGCGGGATTTCTAATCCGTAATGTTACAGCTCTTTTCTGCCGCTTTTAGGCCGTTATCTGTCACATAAATAGCACGAAATGAGATCACGGAGGCGCGGTTTAGGATGCTATCGGTATCATGATAGCGCTTCCAGATTTTGCATTTTGCGGCAGGATTTCAGGCGGGCGGCCGTGCCGCGGATTCGCGCTTCACCACTCGGTGGGCAATGACTTCGAAGCTGGGCAGGGCCATGGTGCGCAAGGCGGGGTCGCCATTGATACGCTCGATGACCATTTCGATGGCGCGGGCGCCAATGGCCTTCAGGGGCTGGTGCACCGTGGTCAGGGGCGGCCAGATGATTTCGGACACCGGCGTATCGTCGAAACCGACGATCGACAGGTCTTCCGGCAGGGACAGGCCCATCTTGTGGGCGCTGAAGATCGCGCCGACGGCCATGTCGTCATTGGCGCAGATAAGGGCGGTGGGGCGATTGGGGCCGGTTAGACCTTGAGGCACGACCTGCGGCATCATCTCGACGCCGGACTTGAAGGTAAAGTTGCCGCGCACCTGGCGCACCGCTTCGTCGGGAATACCGGCCTCGCGCAGGGCACGCTGGAAACCCTGGAATCGTTCCTCGGCCGAAAGGTGGCCCGGCAGGCCCTTGATGAAACCGAAGGAGCGGTGGCCAAGCGACAGCAGGTAGCGCGTCATCTCATAACCGGCGACCTCGTCGTCGATGCCGACGCCGGTGGCGACGCGCTGGGCGTCATGACCGGGCGAGATGCAGACCAGGGGAACGTGGGTGGCGACCAGTTGCCGGATCAGTTCGACATCATCGGAAAACGGCGGGGTCAGGACGACGCCGTCGACGCGGCGCGATTCGACCAGGTCGAGGATCTTGGCCGTCTTGCTCAGGGAGTGCTGGTTGACATTATGCAGCTGAAGCTGGAAGCCCATCTGGCTGCAGGCACGCAGGGCGCCCAGTTCCAGGCCGGAATAATAAAACGAGTTCGGTTCCGAATCGAGATCCGAAGCATAGATCAGGGCGACGACCTGGCTGCGGCCGCCGGCCAGGAAACGGGCCTGGACATTGACCTTGTACTGCAGGCGCTCGACCGCCGCCATCACCGTGGCGCGGACCTCGTCGCGCACATTGGGTCCGCCATTGAGCACACGCGAAACCGTTGCGCGGCCAACCCCCGCCAGTTTGGCAACATCGTCGATCGTCGGCTTACCTGAACCCACCCGGTTACTCCAAGAGAAAGCGTTTCCACCCGCCTACCATGTCTCGTGCCAGATGGCGAGAGGACCAATCGCAAACGTCCGACAACTGAGGATCGGTCGCGAGACCATTTCATTTTTTCGTTCCGCTTATTTTTTGACGGCCGTCGCTGGTCAAAAACTTAGACATCATCCTCTATGCTGTGGCGCAGCACACCGCCCGGCGTCAGGAGATTTCCATGGCCGTTTCCCCTCCCCTTACAAATCCGATTACCGGCAACCCGACACCGGCCCCAGGCACCGGCGCCGGCATCGATGTCGTCGACATGCCGGCCGATGGCGCCGCCGAGATTCACGACGAAGACGCGGAAATCCTCGACGCGGATCGCGACACAACCGGCCGGAAGGAATAGCCGCCATGGATACGCTCAGCCCCCCGCAAACGCACGCCCAGGCGAAGATTTCCACCGGCTTCGACACCGACCGCCTGGTCCTGGTGCCCGACGATATCGACCTGTCGCGATCACCACTGGCCGGCCATCTCAATGCCGAGACCTATGTCCTGGGCGCGTTCAATCCCGGCCTGACCAGACTGCCCAATGGCAACCTGCTGATGATCGTACGCGTCGCGGAGGCGCTGAAGAACCCGATCGTCGGCGGCAATGTCCACGCTATCCGCTGGTGCGACGGTCGTTATGTACTCGATGCCTGGCCGCTGGAACTGGCCAATACGGCCGATCCGCGCAAATTCATGCTGCATGGCGGCGGCTGGAAGATCATGGCCCTGACCTCCCTGTCGTGGGGGCTGCCGGTCGAACTGACGCCGGACGGACTGTCGGTCGTCGCCATCCACTACGACAAGGCCATCGTCCCCGAAGATTCGCTGCAATGCTACGGCGTCGAAGATCCACGCATCTCCAAGGTCGGCAATGACTGGTTCATGACGACCTGCTCGGTCAGTCCGGAGCGCCATTCGACCACGCTTTACCGCTCCAGTAACGGCCTCGACTGGACATTCGAGGACATCGTCCTCGACCACCAGAACAAAGACATGCTGATCTTCGAAGGCAAGATCAACAACCAGTACTGGGCGCAGACCCGCCCGCTGGGCGATCTTTATTTCGCCTATCCGCCAGGCAGCCCGTGGCGCGCCGGCCCGTCGATCAACCTGGCCCATTCCAATGACGGCCTGTTCTGGAAGCCCTATCGCAAGCCGGGCATCCGGCCGCATTCCGGCACGGTGGCGACTGCGCGCATGGGTGGCGGCGCCCCGCCGATCCTGACCGACGAAGGCTGGCTGACCCTGTGGCACGGGGTCGAGCCGAAGGAGATCGTCGGTATCTATCGCACATACTGGTCTCTGCTCGACAAGGACGACCCCAGCAAGGTCATCCGCAGTTCCCACGCGCCACTGCTGGAGGCCAATGTCGAACTAACCCGGCCGATCGAGCACCAGATGTATATCCGCGATGTCGTTTTCACCACTGGCATTGTCGATGCCGGCGACCACTATATCGTGGCGTCCGGCGAGGCTGACCTGGCGTGTCGGATTACCCATATCCCGAAGACGGCGTTCAAGGCCTAGCTTCAGAACTCCCTTTCAAAAAAGGAGTTCTTTTAGCCCTAAACACTCACCACGCTCTCCGTCCGCCCCTCCTCGCCGAAGATGTGCAGGTAGCGCGCTATCTCGGCCGGGTTCCCCGTCGCCTTGGCCGGGTTGTCCGACAGCTTCACCGCCGGCCGGCCATTGGCGGCGACGACCTTGCACACCAGGGAAATCGGGTCGAGACCGTGACCGTCGAACGGCGCAGATCCGCGAAAGTCATTGGTCAGATTGGTGCCCCAGCCGAAACTCATGCGCACCCGGCCATGGAAATGACGGTAGGTTGCCTCGATCGAATCGATATCCATGCCGTCGGAAAAGATCAGCAGCTTTGTCCTGGGATCTACGCCCTTCGTCTGCCACCAGGCGATGATCTGCTCACCGGCAGGAATGGGCGGGGCGCTGTCGGGCCGGAAGCCGGTCCAGTCGGCCAGCCAGTCCGGGGCATTCCTCAGAAAGGCCGTCGTACCGAAGGCATCCGGCAGGGCGATCAGCAGATTGCTGTCGTAATGGCTGCGCCAGTCCTCGAGCACGCGATAGGGCGCTGCCGCCACACCGGCATCATCGGTGGCCAGGGCCGCCATGACCATGGGCAGTTCGTGCGCATTTGTGCCGATGGCTTCGAGATCGGTGTCCATGGCCAGCAGCACGTTCGAGGTCCCGATCAGCCGCTTACCCAGGCCTTCCTTCAGGGCTTCGACGCACCAGCGCTGCCACAGGAAGCTGTGGCGCCGGCGCGTGCCGAAATCGGAAATTGCCAGGTCCGGCAACAGGCGCAGACGCTCTACCTTGTCCCACAGCCTGGCCTTGGCACGGGCATAGAGGACATCGAGATCGAAACGGCCGCGATCCTTCAGGGCGGCGCGCGAGCGCAGCTCATTGACGATGGCCAGAGCCGGCACCTCCCACATCATGGTCTGGCACCAGGGACCGTGGAAATGCAGTTCGTACTGGCCGTCCGCCTTGTGCAACTCGTAGTCCGGCAGGCGGAAATCGGCCAGCCAGGCGATGAAGTCGGGGCTGAACATCTGCGCCTTGCCGTAGAAGCTGTTGCCGGCCAGCCAGATCAGTTCCTTGCGCGTGAAACGCAACGACCGGGCGTGATCGAGCTGGGCGCGCAGTTCGCCCTCGTCGATGACATCGGCTATGCGCACGGTCTTGCTGCGATTGATCAGGGCAAAGGTGACATCGACATCGGCATAGAGATGGCGCACCATCTGCAGCATCAGCAGCTTGTAGAAGTCGGTATCGAGCAGGCTGCGGATAATGGGGTCGAGCCGCCAGCCGTGATTATAGGTGCGGGTGGCAATATCGGTAACGGCCATATGCTCTTCTTTCCTGCGGAACGGTAAGCTATACGGCGGTTCCGCCTATATCTGCGAGTAAAAATGTCGTCCGAGATCGAACCCTTCCACGCCTTTGCCGTCAGCAAGCTGGCCCATGCCCTGAAGGCCGAGGGCCGTTCGGTCATCCATATGGAGTTCGGCCAGCCGTCCACTGGAGCGCCGAAAGCGGCTATTGCCCGCGCCCACGAAATCCTCGACAGCGAGGCCATGGGCTACTGGGAAAGCCTGCCGTTGAAGGAACGCCTGGCGCAACACTATGCCGACACCTATGGCGTCGCTGTCTCGCCGGAGCAGTTCATCCTGACCTGCGGGGCCTCGCCGGCCCTGGTGCTGGCCTTGACCTCCTGTTTCGCGCCCGGCGCCCGCATTGCCCTGGCGCGGCCGGGCTATGTCGCCTATCGCAATACCCTGAAGGCCCTGCACCAGATACCGGTGGAAATCGCCTGCGACGCCTCCACCCGCTTCCAACTGACGGCAGCGGCAATCGAAGCCATCGATCCCGCACCCGACGGCGTCATCATCGCCTCTCCCGCCAATCCGACCGGCACCAT
Source organism: Asticcacaulis sp. (assembly GCA_965246725.1). Classification (GTDB taxonomy): domain Bacteria; phylum Pseudomonadota; class Alphaproteobacteria; order Caulobacterales; family Caulobacteraceae; genus Asticcacaulis. The sequence goes on along the minus strand of CBDFFG010000005.1, from coordinate 11,385 downwards.
AATTCCGGCCGAAGACCTGGCAGCCATTGCCCGCGTCTGCCAGGCGCGCGGCATCCGCCTGATCTCGGACGAAATCTATCACGGCCTGTCCTATGTCGGATCCGCGCACTCCATCCTGGAATACGCCCCCGACGCCCTGGTGGTGAACAGCTTCTCCAAATATTTCAGCATGGTCGGCTGGCGGCTGGGCTGGCTGCTGGTGCCTCCGGACCACGTCGTGCGGGCGCGTGCCTTTATCAGCAACATGTTCCTGACCGCGCCGTCGCTCAGCCAGCACGCCGGCTTGGCGGCGCTAGACGCCCACGACGAATTGCAGGGCCATGTCGCCACCTATGCCCGCAATCGCGACCTGCTACTGGAGGCCCTGCCCGGTCTCGGCCTGACAAAGATAGCTCCGCCCGACGGCGCCTTTTACATCTATGCCGATATCGGCCATCTGACCGATGACAGTTTGAATTTCTGCAAACGCCTGGTCAGCGATACCGGTGTGGCGACGGCACCCGGCATTGATTTCGATCCGGTCGACGGCCATCGCTTCATGCGTTTCAGCTTTGCCGTCTCGACGCCGGAGGTGGCGGACGCCATCGACCGGCTGGCGCGCTGGCTGTCGCAACAGGTCCCGCAGCAGGTTCCGCACAGAAATTGACTCATCTGCGTCCATCCGTGAAAAAATTTGCCCCTCCAGATGTGCGGGCGGGGAATGCTCGCTACCACCCCTATTCTGTAGACAGCGGATCGTCCGGAGGTCGAGGCGCCACCGCACATGAGGCCAGCAGATATCTGCAAAACGTCACCGACGCGTTTGCAATAGTCCGACTATGCGCATGACTGCGCTATTGTTTGCACGACTATATCCTCGCGGGAAATTCGCGACTTTCTCTTCAATTGTCTGACAATGTTGTCAACAATACTGATGTCGCGTAATGCGACGATGTCGACTGATGCTGCAACGCACAATTGTCCTACAAAAGCGCCACGGTTGACTTTGCCGACGGGATTCCGAAGATGCGGCAAGCCGCGGAAACCGTTCGGCATCAACAGGTTGGAAAAAAAGAATGCGACGGCCGGGACACGCCAATATCACCCAGACCATCGTCGACGATCTCGGTAGCGGTATCGTCACGGGGCGCTTCGACAATACCCCCTTTCCCAGCGAACAGGCCTTGGCCGACACCTATGGCGCCGCCCGCACCGTCACCCGCGAGGCGGTCAAGATGCTGGCGGCCAAGGGGCTGATCAGCTCTCGGCCGAAGCTGGGCATCCGCATCGAACCCGAAGACACTTGGAACCTGCTCGACGCCGATGTGCTCGACTGGCTTTTGCAGCGCGACTTCTCGATCGACACGGTCATCGAGTTCACCCAGTTCCGCCTGGGCATAGAGCCCAACGCCGCCCGGCTGGCGGCGCTGAACGCCGGCGACGCCGCCAAGGCCGAACTGGCGGATATCATCCGCCAGATGTATGCCGCCGAAGCCGCCCAGGAAGATTCGCTCGAGGCCGATATCGCCTTCCACGTCGCCATCCTGTCGGCCAGCGGCAACCGCTTCTGCCGCCAGATGCGCGACTTTATCAGCATTGCCCTGACCTATGCCATCCGGCGCTCGACCACCCTGGCTGGCCCCCACGTCACCGCTGCCGCCGAACACGAAACGGTAGCCCGCGCCATCATCGCCGGCGATGCCGATGGCGCCGAGCGCGCCATGCACACCCTGATCGCCAGCGCTCTCAACCTGATGCATAGCGATACTGCTTCTGTGTAGTTACACCTTCATCAGCACTTCCGGCCTGGGCAGCAGCCGGTTCTGGAAGACGAGCACCGCCGCGCCCATGGCGGCGGCGTCGACCGAGGTTGTCGCCGGCCGGAAGCGCGTCAGCGGCAGCTTGCTGACATAGGCGTCGAGACGGGCATTGAGCCGGTCGCACAGCCTGTGCGTGATAAAGGCCGGCAACTGGCCGCCGATAAAATGCATCTCCGGGCTCAGCAGGTAGGTGATGCCCAGGAACGGCTCGAACATCACCTGGGCCGCCGCCTCGACCCAGGCGTCGATGCCTTCGGCCATGGCCGGATCGGCCGGATCGAGATCTTCCGGATTGGCGACCGTGATGCCGCGCCGGGCCAGTTCGTCGTACAGGGCATAGAGCGAGACGGCATCCCACAGGATGCGCGGCTGGCCATCGCGCGGCGCGATTGGGATGTTGCCGATTTCGCCGGCATGGGCGAGACCGCCGGCATATGGCTGGCCGTTGATGATAAGGCCGCAGCCGATACCGGCGCTGATCAGGGTGTAGACGAAGCTCTTGTGGGTCAGCCCTCCGCCGAATTGCAACTCGCCGATGGCCGCCGAGGTGGCGTCGTTTTCGGCAAAGACCGGCAGTTTGAGCGGCTCGGAGAAGGTCTTGACCAGGTCGATACTGGACCACTGGTCGTAGGCGTCAGGGCGCTCGGCGACGGTGACGCCGCCCAGCTGTTCCGGAATGGCCAGGCCCAGGCCGATGAGCCGTGATTTCGGCACAAGACGTTTTTTGAAGATATGGTCGATGCCGCTTTTCAGGAAATCCAGCACCTCGCCCGGCAGGGCGAAGTGCTTGTCGATATAGATGCGTTCCCGCACCCGGCCCATCAGATCCATCACCACCAGGGTCATGTGGTCGCGGTCGATATTGAGGCCGAGCGCATAGGCGCCGTCGGCATTGACCGCCAGCCGCATGGCCGGCTGCCCGCGCGTGCCCGTGCTGCGGCCGAGATCGGAAACGATGCCGTCGGCGATCAGGCGGCGGCTGATATTGATCACCGACTGGTGCGTCAGGCCGGTAATGGTCGCCAGCTCGCCACGCGTGATCTCGCCGTTCGAACGGATGGCCTGCAGGATGACGCGCTGGTTATAGTCGCCCGCCCGCGACAGATTGGTTCCGGTGAGGCCGGCGCCGGCGCTCGGCCGCCGGTTGGCGTGCAGGGCCATGTAAGCTGTTCTCCCGAAACGGTTTCCTGCGTGCGATTCCCGCACTCCAGGGAAGCGGCAAGCCTAGATCAAGCCCGTTGCAAATCAAGCCGCTGCGTATGAAAGCGGTCATCCGTGGCCGCGGGAGCACGCTTTACAGCCGCGAAAAAAGACTGTGTTGTTGTGATAACTGTGTGATACGGCGCACGGGAGCCTTTTTGAAAGTCTCTTTGCGAAAGCCCCGCCATGACCGACGCCCCTCCCCATCCGACCGCCCTGCGTTCGATCCTGATTGCCGGTGGCGGAACCGCCGGATGGATGGCGGCGGCGGCGCTCTGCCATTTTCTGCGGGGCACGGACTGCGTCATCACCCTGGTCGAATCGCGCGAAATCTCGACGGTAGGGGTCGGCGAAGCAACGCTGCCGACCCTGCGCGGCTTTCACAGCATCCTCGGCATAGACGAGCGCGAATTTCTCCGCGCCACCCGGGCCAGTTTCAAGCTGGGCATTCGTTTCGATGGCTGGCGCGATATCGGCCACAGTTTCTTCCACCCCTTTTGTCCCTACGGCGCGGCCCTGGGTCCGGCGCCGTTTTTCGCCTACTGGGCGCGGGCCCATGGCGAAGGCTACCCCTACCCGCTCGACGCCTTCAGCTATAGCGCCGTCCTGGCACGTAAGGGCCGGTTCGCCCAGCCGGCGGCCAGTCCGCCCGCCCCGTTTGCCAACTTCGCCTATGCCTACCATTTCGACGCCGGCCTCTATGCCGGTTTCCTGAAGGACTACGCCACGGCCCGCGGCGTGCGCCATATCGATGCCCGCATCGCCACGACCGCGCGAGATCCGGAGACTGGCTTTCTGGCGGCGGTCCATACGGCCGATGGCCAGGTCCTGGCGGCCGACCTGTTCATCGACTGCACCGGCTTTCGCAGCCTGCTGCTGGGGGATGCGCTCGGCGTCGGTTACGATGACTGGAGCCACTGGCTGCCGGCCGACCGGGCGGTAGCCATGCCGTGCGCAAAAGCCGGCGATTTCACGCCCTATACCATCGCCACCGCCATGCCCGGCGGCTGGCGCTGGCGCATCCCGTTGCAGCATCGCACCGGAAACGGCTATGTCTATGCCTCGGGCTTCTGCGACGAGGACACGGCGATCGCCGATCTTACCGCCGCCCTCGACGGCGAAGCGCTGGCGGCGCCCAACCGCATCCGCTTCACTACAGGCCGGCGCAAGGTCTTCTGGCAGGGCAATTGCGTCGGGCTGGGCCTGGCCACCGGGTTTCTCGAGCCACTGGAATCGACCAGCATCGCCCTGATCCAGTCGGGGATTTCCAAGCTGCTGACCTTCTTCCCGACGCGGGCCTTCGACCCTGACCTGATCTTCGAAGCCAATGACGCCTACGCCCAGGAGGTCGAGCGCGTCCGCGACTTCATCATCCTGCACTACAAGGCCAATGGCCGCGACGACAGCGAACTCTGGCGCTACTGCCGGAATATGGCTGTGCCCGATACGCTGGCGCGCAAGATGACCCTGTTCGGCAAGACCGGGCACATGCTGAGCTTCGCCCACGAATCGTTCGAAACGCCAAGCTGGGAGACCATGTATGCCGGCTTCGGTCACCTGCCGCAGGCGCTCGACCGGCGGGTTTACGATCTGCCGCGTGACGAGTTGAGCGCGGCCCTGGAACGCATCCGCACCACGATCGATCGCAGCACCGACCAAGTCCTGCCCCATGCGGATATGCTGGCGAGGGCTCTCGGCTAAAAGAACTCTCCTAAAAGAACTCCCCCTTTTGAAGCAGGGCTATCGCATATGGAATTTGCTCATCGCAGTTAAACCCACCTCTCCCCACTTGAGGGGAGAGGAAAGGCGCGTAGCGCCAAGGTGAGGGGTAATTCTTCGGCAGTTACGTGCGCTGAAAGTACAGTAAACCCCTCATCCGGCCCTTCGGGCCACCTTCTCCCCTCAAGTGGGGAGAAGTGGAATTAACTCAGACGCTTATTTTCCATATGCAATACCCCTGCCTTTCGAAGGGGGAGCTCGGTTTCCGCGTTAAGCGGAAAGCGGAAAGCGGAAAGCGGAAAGCGGAAAGCGGAAAGCGGAAAGCGGAAAGCGGAAAGCGGAAAGCGAGAGGGGGTAGGAGTCGCCCAGCACAAGGCTTCAACAGAGGTTTTGTACAGGCACGTGTGTCTACTCACAGCAGGAAAATCTACCCCCTTTCGAAAACAGCTTGGCGCTGTTTTCGAGCTCCCCCTTCAAAGGGGGAGTTCTTTTAGCAAGACGTATCGCACACGCGAAAATGGCATTTGTAATACGAAAATTCGCACCGATGGTAGCGATACCGTGCGATCAAAGTTGCGTTTATGTCACGCACAAAACAATCCAATGACAGCGCTGTCTGTTGTTTATAATATTGAAAAATATATCTATATTTTCGAATAAATGAATTAAAACAATTTGAATAATTTAATTTGCCATGCTTTTGCCGCCGGAGTAAGCAGGACGTCGATCTGCGGTGGCTCAAATCCGCAGCGCCAAGACAACACGTTCAAAAACAGACAGGGAAACATTGCTATGAAACGTCCCACGCGCCATCTGGCGCTCCTTTCGGCTGCGTCCGGCCTGGCCATTATGCTGGCTGGCGGCGCCCACGCCCAGACTGCCCCCGCCACAGCGCCTGCGGCCGCAACTCCGGACGCCGATACGGTCGTCGTCGTGAAGGGTATCCGCGCGTCGCTGAAGCGCGCCGTCAATATCAAGCGCGACGCCGACCAGGTGCTCGACTCGGTCTCGTCCGAAGATATCGGCAAGTTCCCCGACGCCACCATCTCCGACTCGCTGCAACGTATCCCGGGCGTCCAGGTCCGCCGCGAGGCCGGTGAAGCCGGCGCCGTCAATATCCGCGGCCTGCCGGAAGTCACCACCCTGATGAACGGCGAAGCCTTCCTCGGCGCCAATTCGATCACCAATGTCCAGCCGAACTTCGGCGACATCCCCTCGCAGCTGATGTCGGGCGCAGACGTCATCAAGTCGACCACGGCGTCGAACCTGGGCGGCGGCATCACCGGCACGGTCAACCTGAAGACCTGGAAGCCGTTCGACTTCAAGAAGGGCCTGACCCTGTCCGGCGCCATCGAAGGCACGGAAGGCGACCAGACCAAGAAGTGGGAACCGACCGCCAACGTCCTCGCCTCGTGGCGCGACGGCCGCTTCGGCGCCCTGATCTCGGTCTCCTATTCCGACCTGACCGCCGCCAACGAATATAACGGCATGAACGGCAATTCCGGCTGGGCCGGCAAGGCCGGCGAAAGCTGGGCCTTCGCGACACCGAACTTCGCCGCCGACGGCTACAACAGCGGTGGCCTCGCCTTCATGAACGGCGACCAGAACGGCAATGGCAAGACGACCGATGAATTCGTCTCGTACGAAGGCCATGTCGGCTTCAACAAGTCGACCGAGCGCAAGCGCACCGGCGTCAATGCCGCCTTCCAGTGGGTCGTCAGCGACTCGCTGCGCCTGAACGCGGAAATCTTCCACACCGAACAGACGCAGTGGAACCGCGAAGTCGGTATCGACGCTGAAAACAAGTGGGCGAGCTGGGGCTGGTTCTCGCCGGTCGGCGCGACCGATACGGGTTTCAACGACGGCGGCAGCGAGCTCTACACCGTCCAGAAATACAAGATCAACGCCCTGCGCCTGGGCACCTATACCGAGACCGATCGCTTCGATTCGAAGTCCGACAACTTCAATCTTCAGATGAATTTCGACGACGGCGGTCCGTTCAGCTTCAATGCTCGCCTGCTGCATGCCAAGGCGACCCAGCTGAACATCAACTCCTATGCCGGCCAGAGCCTGGGCACCGAGTACCAGTACGCCGACTGTCCGAACGCCACCGCCACCGTACCGTGCGACGCCGCCAACAATCCCGGCGACACGGTCGGCCTCAACCACTTCCCCGACGGCAATCACGTCACCAATCCGACCGGCTTCAGCGGCCTGCAGGCCCTCACCGTCGATTACACCGGCGACTCGCCGGTATGGAGCGGTCTCGACTCCACCCTGCTCGGCAACAAGGCCAATTACGTCATGGACGGCGCCTCGTCGGAAAACGACTATGATCGCAAGTCGACCATGGACGTGCTGCGCTTCGATGGCCACTACCGCACCAGCGATACGTTGAAGTTCGACTTCGGCGTGCGTTATTCCGACCGCGATATCCGCAACGATCAGTTCGCCTACCTGGCGCCGCTGTACAAGCAGAACTCCGCCGTCGGCACCGGCGCCCTCGATGGCCTGGGCTGCCTGGTCAAGTGGAAGTCGACCGACGTCGTGCTCAACGGCGGCGACGGCAATGCCGGCTGCCATGCCGGCGATGCGGGCGGCTATTTCACCGCCGCCAAGGGCACGCCCCTGACCGCCTATGGCAATGACGTCATCGCCGTCAACAGCTTCGGCGGCATCAGCGGCATCCCGACCGCCTATGCCATCAACCCGCACGCCATGGACGATCCGCTGGCCTGGCAGGAAAAATACTGGCCGGGCGAAGTCCGCGTCGCCGATCCCGGCGCCTCGTACCAGGTCGGCATCAAGCAGAAGTCCGGCTACGTCCAGGCCAACATGTCCGGCGTCATCGGCAACCTGCCCTACAAACTCAATGCCGGCGTCCAGTACATCAAGACCGACCTGAATGTCGTGCAGAACCTGCCGGGCGCTTCGGGCCTCTACGGTGCGCCGAACATCAACAACGGCACCAAGACCACCGACCGGTCGTTCACCGATATCCTGCCGTCGCTCAACGTCTCGTTCGACCTGCGCGACGACCTGAAGCTGCGGGCGGCCTATGCCAAGAACATGACCATCCTCGATGCGGCCCAGTGGGGCGGCGCCCTGTCCCTGTCCTATTCCAAGGACTCGGCGACCGGCAACTTCCTGGTCATCGGCGGCAACGAGTCGGGTAACCCGAACCTCGATCCGTGGCGCTCGACCAATTACGACCTGTCGCTGGAATGGTACAACGCGCCGGGCTCCATGCTCAGCGCCAGCATCTTCTACGTCAAGATCGCCAGCTTTATCGAGAATGTCAGCGTCCAGCGCGACTATCCCGACCAGACGGGCGGCGGTCACCGCGTCGTGACCATCAATACCAGCGGCCAGGGCGACGGCGGCGTGCTGAAGGGTCTCGAACTGAACGCCAAGCAGGCCTTCACCTACCTGCCGGGCTTCTGGTCGAACTTCGGCATCGACGCCAACTACACCTACTCGCCGTCCGATTCCGGCAAGAAGGATCTCGCCGGCGAGAGCCTGCCCTTCCAGGACAACTCGGTCCACCAGACCAACCTGGCCCTGTGGTACCAGAAGGATGGCCTGCAGGCGCGTATCGCCGACAATTACCGCTCCAAGCGGGCAGTGTCGGCCGACCAGTTGTGGGGCACCAAGGGGCTGGAGCTGTACCAGAAGCCGACCAACTATGTCGACGCCTCGGTCTCCTATGACTTCGCGCCGAACATTACCGGCTATGTCCAGGCGTCCAACCTGACCAAGGAAAAGGAAGCCTACTACTTCCAGTGGGAAAACCAGTACGCCTACCAGAATGTCTATGAGCAGCGCATCACCATCGGTGTCCGCGCCCGCTACTAAACCGTCCTTTACACCTTCTTCCCGAAGTGTGAACCCTGGCCCTGGGACCGCAAACGTCCCAGGGTCTTTTTGCCGTTTTGATCCGATGTCCATGACGCCGCTCGACACTATCGACGACATAAACGCGGCCGACTTCGCCATCGCCGTGAAGACGGAACGCAAGCCTTTTGTCATCCGCGGCCTGGCCTCACACTGGCCGGCGGTCGCCGCCGCGCGTACGGGCGACGACGCCGTCAGCCGCTACCTGCTCGGCTTCGACGCCCGCCAGCCGCTCGAAGTCGCCATCGCCCCGCCGGCTGCCGGCGGGCGGTTTTTCTATTCACCCGGTCTCGACGGGCTCAACTTCAATCGCCAGCAGGTGCCGCTGGCGAACTTTCTCGAACACCTGCTGATGCTGCGCGACAAAACCGACGCCCCGACCCTCTATATCCAGTCGACGCCGCTGGCCGATGCCCTGCCCGGCTTTGCCACGGCCAATGTCAATCGGCTGATGGGGGCCGAGGTCGGCCCACGCATCTGGATCGGCAACCGCACCCGGGTCGCCAGCCATTTCGATGTCGCCGACAATATCGCCGTCGTGGTCGGCGGGCGGCGGCGTTTCATCCTGTTTCCACCCGACCAGGTCGACAACCTCTATGTCGGCCCACTCGACTTTACCCTGGCAGGGCAACCCATCAGCCTGGCCGACCCCGTCGCGCCGGATTTCGAACGCTTCCCCAAATTCGCGCAGGCCCTCGACCACGCCCTGACGGCCGAGCTCGAACCCGGTGACGCCATCTATATCCCAAGCCCCTGGTGGCACCATGTCGAGGCGCTCTCCCCCTTCAACATCCTGGTCAACTACTGGTGGCGCGACTATCCCGCCGACTGCGGCACGCCCTTTACCTTCCTGACCCACGGCCTGCTGGCGCTCAAGCATCTGCCCAGGGCCGAACGCGATGCCTGGCGCGCCCTGATCGACCACTACATCTTCGAAGACGATGGCGATCCGGCCGCCCATATCCCCGCCCATGCACGCTCCGTCCTGGGGCCGATGACACCGGACCTGGCCGCCCACCTCAAACACTGGCTGGGGAAACAGTTCACATGAGTGCAGCCCCCCTCACCTCGGTGGTCATCCTCGGTGGCGGCACGGCCGGCTGGATGACGGCAGCCAGCCTGGCCGTACGCTTCCACGGCCTGCCCCTCGACATCACCCTGATAGAGGCCTCCGACATTGCCACGATCGGCGTCGGCGAGGCCACGGTCCCGGCCATCCGCGACTATTTCGCCAGCCTGGGTCTCGATACCCGCGACGTCATGCGCGCCACCCGTGGCACGGTCAAACTGGGTATCGAATTCGCCGGCTGGAAAACCGCGCACGACACCTTCTTCCATCCCTTCGGCCTTTACGGCGCCAAGGCCGGCACCATACCCTTCCATCAGCTGTGGCTGGCACTCGGCCAGGACCGAGCCCTGGCCGACTACAATCTGTGCACCCGGATGGCCTATGCCGGACGCTTCGCCCCGCCGCACAGTCCGGCGCGCGGCGACTTCGACGTCTATGACTGGGCCATCCATTTCGACGCCGGCCTGTTCGCCAGGTATTTGCGCGACTTCGCCACGGCCCGCGGCGTCAGGCGGATCGATGCGAAGCTGGCCGATGTGGATATTCGCGCCGAGGACGGCCACGTCACCGCTCTGAAGCTCGACACCGGCGAGACCATAACCGGCGACCTGTTTATCGACTGCTCGGGGCTCCGATCGCTGCTTTTGCAAGGCGCTTTACAAACGCCCTTTATCGACTGGAAACACTGGCTCCCGTGCGATCGTGCCATCGCCATGCCGTCTACCTTTGAGCGCTCAAGCGCCGCGCAGGCTCGCCGCGCGCGCGGCGACGCGCAGTCGCGCTTGCCGGAAGCTGACGCTTCCGGAGCGTCGGAGACTATAACACCCTATACCCGCGCCACCGCCCAGGCCGCCGGCTGGACCTGGCGCATTCCGCTGCAGCACCGCGTCGGTAATGGCTATGTCTATGACAGCGAGGCGATCAGCGACGGCGATGCCGAGGCTACCCTGCGATCTGCCCTCGAAGGCGAAGGCCTGAACGACGCCAATCGCATCCACTTCCGCACCGGTCATGCCCAGAGCTTCTGGTCGAAGAATGTCGTCGGCATCGGATTAAGTTCCGGTTTTCTGGAACCGTTGGAGTCGACCAGCATCGCCCTGATCCAGTCCGGCATCGACAAGCTGCTGGCCCTGTTCCCCGACCAGGGTTTCGCGCCGCATCTGCGCCGCGAATATAACCGGACGACGACGCTGGAGTTCGAGCGCATCCGTGACTTTATCCTGCTGCACTATCACGCCAGCCAGCGCCCTGAGCCCTTCTGGCAGGCGCGGCGGGAAAGCCCTGTGCCGGACAGCCTGGCCCAGCGCATCGACCTTTTCCGCAGCCATGGCCACTTCGTTCGCCAGGACTGGGACAGCTTTTTCGACGCCAGCTGGCTCAGCCTCTATGCCGGTTTCGGCTGGTTGCCGCCGGCGCGCCCCGAGGCCGTGGCGGGCGCCGATTTCGACTATCTGAAGCGCATCCTGCCGCGGCTGCGCGGCGATATCCGCGGCCTCGCCGCTGCCGCCCCACCGCACGCCGCTTTTCTCGAGGGTTTGAGAGACGCATGACCGGCCTTGCCTTCAATCCGAACGCGCGCATCGACCTGCGTCGCATGGGGCGCGAAGGCCATCCCCTGGTGATTATCGACGACGCCCTGCTGGAGCCACAGGCGCTTGTCGACATGGCCTGCCGGACGGTTTTCACCGCTCCGCCGGGCGGCTT
>CBDFFG010000004.1:0-30260 GCA_965246725.1 Asticcacaulis sp. | reverse complement strand
ATGAAAAGACCGGCGAGCTGTTCTTCGAGGCTTCGAAGGACACGCCGATCGAGCACCGCCTGTACAAGGTCAGCTACAAGACGCCAGCCGAGCCGGTGGCCCTGACCCCGGCCGGTGGCTGGTGGAGTGCAAGCGTTTCGGGCGGCGGTGCGGCCTTTATCGGCAGCTATTCCGATCCCCAGACCCCGCCGCAGTCGGCCCTCTATGACGGCACAGGCAAGCGCCTGCGCTGGATCGAGGAAAACAAGCTCGACGCCTCGCATCCTTATTATGCCTACAAGGACGAATATTCGGCGCCGGAATTCGGTACGCTCAAGGCTGCCGATGGCCAGACCCTGCACTATTCGATGCTGAAGCCGAAGGGGTTCGATCCGGCGAAGAAGTATCCGGTCATCGTCTCGATCTACGGTGGCCCGGCCTCGGCCATGGTCAAGAAAACCTGGGTGACGCCGTCCAACCGTCTGTTCCAGGAAGCCGGCTTTATCGTTTTCACGCTTGATAACCGCGGTACGCCCGGCCGCTCGGTCGCATTCGGCCGCGCCATCTACAAGCAGTTCGGCGGGCCCGACATCGACGACCAGATCATGGGCGCCCACTGGCTGCAGCAGCAGTCTTACGTCGATGGCGCCCATATCGGCATGATGGGCTGGAGCCAGGGCGGCTTCGTCACCATGATGTCAATCACAGCCAAGGATTCGCCGTTCGCCGCAGGCGCCGCAGGTGCGCCGCCGACCCAATGGGCCCTGTATGACACGGCCTATACCGAACGCTACATGTCGACGCCGCAGGCCAATGTCGAAGGTTACAAGAATTCCGACGTTCTCAACCGCCTGGAAAACCTCAAGCCGGGATCTCTGCTGCTCATGCAGGGCATGTCCGACGACAACGTCCAGTTCTCCAACTCGACACGCGTCATGCTGGCCCTGCAAAAGACGGGCGTGCCGTTCGAACTGATGCTGTATCCGGGTGAACGCCACGGCGTGCGTGGCAACGAGAAGAACCTGCAGCGTTACCGCCTCTATCTCGACTTCTTCAAGCGCAAGCTGATGCCGAACGGCTAAGCGGACCTGGACAATTGGGCGCAATTTTCAACCGCGGACGCCAACGTGTCCGCGGTTTCTTTGCGTCATGACGGGTATTCCGTGGTGACAATTTGCACCATTGTGGCTGGCTGTGGTGAATTGATCCGTATCGTCGGGATTTAGCGCATCCGGATTACAAACGCTTCATGACATCCTTTTAAGTTGTCTGCGGGTAGGGCGCGCGCCACAATGTGGCCATCAGCTCCGGTCGACGGAGCGTCTCGGATAAGGGCTCTCCCATGAAACTGTTTCTCGTATCTGCCGCTTCGCTGTTCGCCTTGACCGTGGCCGGCGCCGCCTCGGCCGCCACCGAAGTCGAACTGAAGGACGTCGCCGCACGCGTCATCGTCACGCCGGAAAATCGCCAGGACGTCGAACTGAAGGTCGCTTATGGCGCCGCCAAGCTGCCGCAGATCATGGTCCATACCCAGGGCAACAAGCTGGTCGCCGACGGCAAGCTCAGCAAGATGGGCCTGGAATGCAAAACGGGTAACGGCGTCAGCATTTCCGGCATCGGTACGGTGGCCCAGGGCGACCTGCCGGTCATCTATATCAAGGTCCCGATGAACGCCAAGGTCGCCGCCGGCGGCGCCACCTATGGCAAGATGGGAGCCTCTTCGACATTGGAATTCAGCCAGGGTGGTTGCGGTAACTGGACGCTGGGCGATGTCGGCGGCAAATCCGAGATCAATATCGGCGGTTCGGGCGACGTCACGGCGGGGAATGCCCGCGACTTGAACGTCAATATCGGTGGTTCCGGCAATTACCGCGGCGCCTCCGCCGAAGATCTGGAAGCCAATATCGGGGGCAATGGCGATATCAGCCTGGCACGAATCAACGGTACGGCCGAGGTCAATATCGGGGGCTCGGGCAATGTCATCGTGACCGATGGCCAGATGCCGCGCCTCGAAGTCAATGTCGCCGGTTCGGGAGATGTTCGCTTCGGCGGCGAAGCCAAGGACGTCGAAGTCAATATTGTCGGCTCTGGCGATGTCCGCATCAAGAAGGTCACCGGCAAGGTATCGCGCTCGATCATGGGCTCCGGAAATGTCGTTATAGGTCAATAATTTCGCGACTGCGAAACGTCGACAATAGATCAAAGGCGCCCGTGGAAACGGGCGCCTTTCGTTTGTCTGGTGTATTTTTGCAATAGTTTGCAGAGTTTTTTCAATTCGCGGGATTCCGCGAAAAGGTGAATTGTGCACTGCACAGGCGAGTGATAACTTGGTTATTAATTTGTTACTGCAGTGCGTCATCCGTCCTACGACTTAGCGCGTAATCCGTCGCGTATCCGTTCTGTATGTGTGCGTAAAACATTCCTCGAAATTCCCACTAAACATCATTTCTCATGAGGGCTACCATGCCTACTTATGGCCATATTTTCACGGGCACGAACTCTGCTGACACATTGACAGGCACGGCTGACTCCGACCTGATCTACGGCAAGACTGGGGCAGACAGCCTGAGCGGCGCCGCCGGCGATGACTCCATCGATGCCGGCAATGGCGATGACACCATGATCGGCGGCGCCGGCAATGATACGCTTAACGGCGGGGCCGGCACCGACACCGCCGTCTACAGCACCAGCAGCCTCCATTATACCGTCGTCAAGGACGGTGACGAATACGACGTCTACGACAATCGCATGGCGGGCACATCGGACGGCACCGACTTCCTGCTGACCACCGAAATCGTCAAGTTCAGCGACACTTCGATTACCCTGTCGGCAGCGACCGCCGGTCAGATTTTCAACGGGACCAACAGCGGCGACAATATCGGCGGCACTTCGCGTGGCGACGTCATCAATGGCTTCAACGGTGACGACACCCTGCATGGCAATGGCGGGGCCGATCGTATCGACGGTGGTGACGGCAACAATCTGATCACCGGCGACGATGGCTACGACGTCATTGTCTCGGGCTCGGGAAATGATACCATTTCCGGCGGCGCCGATGGCGACTATATCAGTTCCGGCGCGGGTAATGACAGCATTTCGGGCGGTTCGGGTAACGATACCGTCCTTGCCGGCACGGGCGCCGACACGATCGACGGCGGCGCCGGCAGCGACCTAGTCGTCTTCACCGGCGATCATACCGGCTATACCGAAGTCGCAAACCCCGACGGCAGCTATACCTTCACGGCAACCGGCGGCGCGACGACGACGACGACCTTTGTCGAACTGGTGCAGTTCGATGACGGGACATACGCGATAAATGACCTGATTCACGTCAACCAGGCGCCCGTACTCAGCGGCGCCCAGGCCGTCCTGCCGAACGGCACGGAAGATTACACCTACCTGCTGACGTCCGCCGCCCTGCTTGCCGGTTTCACCGACGCGGACGGCGATGCGCTCACGGTTACCGGGCTGACAGCGACCAATGGCACCATAACCGACGGCGGCAACGGCAACTTCACCTTTACGCCGACCCTGAACTACCACGGTCCGGTGACCTTCAGCTACACGGTCAGCGACGGCAATGGCGGTACCCTGGCAGCCACCGAAAGCCTGACCCTGAATGTGTTCAACCACAAGCTCACTGGCACGGCTGGCGCCGACACCCTCAACGGTTCGCTCGGTTCCGACAGCCTGACGGGCAATGCCGGTAACGATCTGCTCATCGGCGGCACGGGCAATGACACCCTGCTGGGCGGGGCCGATAAGGATTACCTGTCCGGTCAGGACGGCAATGACAGTCTCGATGGTGGTACCGGTGACGATAGCCTATTCGGCGATGCCGGCGCCGATACCATCCTTGGCGGCGACGGCAATGACCAACTGACCGGTGGCGCCGACAATGACAGCCTGGTCGGCGGCGCGGGCAATGACAAGCTCGACGGCGGCACGGGCGCGGATGCCCTGGTCGGGGGTACCGGCGACGATCTCTACATCGTCGATAATGCCGGTGACACCGTGTTCGAAAACGCCATGGAAGGGAATGACCGCGTCGACTCGTCGGTCAGCTTCGACCTGTCGCTTGCCGGCGATGTCGAAACCCTGGTCCTGACGGGCTCGGCCGACATCAATGGCTTCGGTAACGGCCTGGCCAACAAGATCACCGGCAATGCCGGCGCCAATATGATCGGCGGCGGCGGCGGCAACGACACCCTGACCGGTGGCGCGGGCGCCGACAGCTTCGTCTTCCTGGCGGCGGCAGCCAACGGTTTCGATACCGTGGCCGACTTCGCCCATGGCGTCGACAGCCTGGTCTTCACCGCGGCCGATTACGGCTTCACCGCCGGCCACGTGCTGACGGCGTCGGAATTCACCGTCGGTACGGCGGCGGTCGGTGCGACAGCCCAGTTCGTCTACAACGCCTCGACCCACGTCCTGTCGTGGGACGATGACGGCACCGGTTCGGATGCGGCCATCGCCATTGCCATCTTCAGTGGCGCGACCGTGACCTCGGACGACTTGCACTTCGTTTGATAGGATTGGCACTATCGTCTGATAGGGCTTCGCCTGATAAAAACAGACAGTGTGGACACGGGGCCGGAGCAATCCGGCCCCGTAACCATGTGTGAAGGTTTACGCTTTTGCTCTGCGCGACCCTGTGTTAACGATTGTCGTCAGGTGGCAGCAGACCAGGGGTGGGACCGGTGTTCGAGGAAGATGTCAGGCGGCGCATTCAGTTTGCTCCCGCGCCTGCGTGGGTCAAGGAACTCGCTTTCAAGCGTCCCGATCTGCTGGATCAATCCAAGGCACCGTGGGGGCTCTATACCTGGCTGGTCGACGATCAGGCCCGCCTCGATGTCCGGCCGCAGCGCTATAACCGCACGATCGAAGAAGTCGTCAACCTGTCGGCGCTCGACTACCTTGCCAACTTCACCCTGCCGTTCAATCCCTATTACGACGACCTGACCATCCATTATATCCGCATCATCCGCGGGGACGTGGTCATTCCGGTCGATGTCGAAAAACGCTACTTCGTCATGCGCCGCGAACGCAGCTTCGAGCGTCTCGTGCTCGATGGACGCTGGACCCTGGCCATCAACCTGCCCGATGTCCGTATCGGCGACATCATCGACACGGCCATGACCCTGGCCGGCGATCCGGCCTGCTTCCAGGGCGAGATTTCGATGCCGATTCCGTTGCAGAGCGGCATCCACTGGGATCACCGCCACGTGCGCATGATCGTGCCGCCGGAACGCAAGCTGATCCTCAAACCGTTTTCGTCGGGCTGGGACGAGCCGAAAAAGGCCGCCATGGCCGATGGGGCCACCGAGCTGGTGTGGGAAGGTCATAATGTCCCCCCTTGCGATTATGAATACGACATGCCGGGCTGGGTTATTCCGGCGCGTGGCTTCTTCACCACCAGCATCGACACATGGGAGCGTGTCGGCGACCTGATGCGTGCCGGCTTCGAAGGCGACACCGACTATCCCGATGGCCTTTTGCAAGTGATTGCGAAGATCGAGGCCGACCATGCCGACACGGCCGATCGCATCGTCGCCGCCGTGCGATGGGTGCAGGAGAATATCCGCTATTTCGCCTTCTCTTTCGGCGAAGGTGGTTTCGTGCCGCGCTCCCTGCGCGACATCTACGATAACCGCATCGGCGACTGCAAGGACGTGTCGAAGACCATCGCTGCCATGCTGACCAAGATGGGCGTGGAGTCCTATCCGGCCCTGGTCGATACCCGACGCGGCCACGACCTGATCAATCAGCCGCCGCGCCTGGGGTCGTTCAACCACTGCATTTCCATGTGCTACCATGAGGGCCGCACCTACTGGTTCGAAGGGACGTCGGATGTGGCGCAGGGCGGGGACCTGCAGCACCTGGCTCAGAACGATCTCGGCTATTCGCTCATCCTCAAGCCGAAGTCCGACCTGATCCGCATGATGGACAAGCGTCCCAGCCTCGATTACGAGGTGCGCGAGACCATCCACCTGCCGTCGAAAAAGGGCGCCGAGACCCTGATCGAGATCGACTACGTCTATCGCGGCAGCCGCGCCGACGGCGTGCGCCGGGAACTGCAATACCAGAGCCTAAACAGCTATATCGAGGATCGCTGCGCCCTTTTCAGCTATATCTACGGCATGAACATGTGCGCCATCCCGCAGATGACCGACGATCGCCGCAACAACGAGATCGTCATCAATACCGTCGTTACGACGCAGAACCCGTGGCATCGCACCGGCATACCGCACGAGAAGATTTTCTTCAGTCCGGAATCGGGGTTCGACTATGTCGTCGAAGAACCGAATGGCCGCCGCTACTTTCCCTTCGACATGGGCGATGTCCGCGAAGGTCGCATCACCACGGTGATCAAGACCGACTATGACCTGGACCTGCCGCTGAAGAGCAAGGCCTGGGATTTCGGGGGGGTGAGCCTCAACTTCACGCCGAAGCGCACCAGCCAGGGTTATGAGGCGGTGCGCGACTATGCGGTGAGCCGACCCTGGTTGACGCCGGAAGAGAAGGGGGCGCTCGACCGCGCCTATGCCGAGATCGGTGGTTACGACCGTCTCAGTGTCCGCGTCGTTGAAAAGCGCATTCCGACCTGGTTGCCGGGCTTCCTGACACGCGTCGCCATCTGGGGCGCTATACCTGCGGCTGCAGTGGCCATACTGGCCATAATGGGCAAGTTATAACACTGTCACAAAACTATTGACGGCAGGCGCCGCCGGGCGTCTAGTTCCTCGCACAAAGACAAAAAAGACCAATCAGGCGAGGACATTATCATGACGGTGGAGATTTCTCCCAGCCGCCGACGGCTGTTGCTGTCGGCCGCGGCATCATCCCTTCTGGCAGCTTGCGGCGGAGGCGGCGGAGGAGGGGGCGGCTCGGTATCGACGGGCGGTGGTTCGTCTTCGTCGAGTTCATCCAGTTCCAGCAGTTCGTCGTCGAGCTCTGCAAGCCTGCCTGATCCCGCCACGGCGCCGGCCCTGAAGACCCACTTCGCGTCGAACTTCAAGATCGGCTTTGCCGCTGATCCTTCGACTATCGACGGTGACGCGGTCGCCAAGGCCCTGCTGATCAAGCACGCCAGTTCGATTACCGCCGAAAGCGTCATGAAGGCCGATCCGATCGCCGTGTCGGCCGGGGTCTACAACTACACCGAGGCCGACAAGCTGATCACCTTTGCCCAGGCCAACGGCATTGCCGTGCGTGGTCACAACCTGGTCTGGCACCAGACGGCGCCGTCGTGGTTCTTTGCCGGCGATCCGACGGATTCGGGCTACAAGGCGCTGGTACGTCAACGCCTGGAGACGTATGTCACCGACGTCGTTACCCACTTCAAGGGCAAGGTCTATTGCTGGGACGTGGTCAATGAGTGCACCAGTGACGACGCATCGAGCGTCTACCGCAATTCGCAATGGTACCAGGTGCTCGGAGCGGACTTTATTACCTATGCGTTCAAGGCGGCGCGGGCGGCCGATCCGACGGTGCAGCTGTTCATCAATGAGTATTCGACCGAGGACTCGGCTAAGCGCGCCCGCCTGATGACCATTGTCGATGCCCTGGTCGCCGCCGGCGGTCATATCGACGGTATCGGACATCAATTGCATATCAACATCAATTCGCCGACGACCGCCCAGGTCGAGGCGGCGCTGACCGATGTCGAGGCCAAGGGCCTGATCAATCACGTCACCGAGCTCGATGTTTCGATATATGCCGATCCCGGCAGTTGCTACGGAACCCCGGCGACCGGTTGTCTACCGGTGCTTGCGGCGGGGACGACGGCCTATGCCACGGCCATCCAGGCGCAGGCCCTGAAATATCGTGCGCTCTACACGCTGTTCGCCGCCCACAGCAGTGTCAAGTCGGTCTCGACCTGGGGGACGGATGACGCCCATACCTGGCTCGACTCGTGGCCGGTGACGCGAAAGAACGCTCCTTTATTATTCGACACCTCAGGCAATCCGAAATCGGCCTTCTGGGCAGTCGTAGACGCGACTTTCGTCCCGTGAAGACTGGCAAACTCGGACGGGTGTGACACGTGGTGGATCGTTCACAACGATTAGGTGCTTGCTCCACATCCCCTGTTGAAAAATCGTAACAAGGCTGTTGCCCTTTGCGGCAAGCGCTGTTACACCCCTCGGCTCTTACACCGAGGTGCTTCGCATCGGGGTGTACGCGTTGGCTCTAGGGGTATAGCTCAGCTGGTAGAGCGCCGGTCTCCAAAACCGGAAGTCGTGGGTTCGAGTCCCTCTGCCCCTGCCATCGTATTTGCGAATTCACGAGGCTTGAAAATGCGTTTTCGAGCCTCATTTCTGTTGTTTGAAAGCTGCGTCCCGCAGCCGATCGGACAAGAATAGGCGTTGAAGGTGAAGAAACCAGAGGCCAAGTCGCCCGCAGGGGCCAAGACCGCGAAGACTGCGACCGTCGAGCCGCGCAAGACGGCCGTCGGCAAGATCGAGCCTGTGAAGGTTGCGGCCGGCGCCGCGGTAGCCGCTACGCCGAAGAAGCCCTTCAATCCGGGCAAGTTCTTCGCCGAGGTCCGTCAGGAAGCGCGCAAGATCACCTGGACCTCGCGCAAGGAAACCTGGATTACGACGGTCATGGTTCTGATCATGGTCGTGGTCGCCTCGATCTTCTTCTTCGTCGTCGACGGTGCGCTCGGCTATGCGACGACGCTTCTCACCAAGCTTGGCCAAGGCGGCTAATTAGGAACCGAACCTCATGGCAAATCCTGCTGTCGACATCACCGCTCCGGTCTCGAACCCGAACCACAAGTGGTACATCGTCCACGCCTATTCCAACTTCGAAAAGAAGGTGGCCGAATCGTTGCGCGAGCAGGCCAAGGCACAAGGCCTCGAAGACAAGTTCTCAGAAATCCTGGTCCCGACCGAAGAGGTCGTCGAAGTTCGCCGCGGCCGCAAGTTCAATTCGGAACGCAAGTTCTTCCCGGGCTATGTCCTGGTGAAGATGGAGCTGTCGGACGAAGCCTATCACCTCGTCAAGAACACGCCGAAGGTCACCGGCTTCCTCGGTTCCGGCGCCAAGCCGATGCCGGTGTCGGAAAAGGAAGTTCAGCGCATCGTCGGCAATTCGGAAGCCTCGGTCGAACGTCCGAAGCCCGTCCTGTCGTTCGAAATCGGCGAAAAGGTCAAGATCACGTCGGGCCACTTCGCCTCGTTCGATGGCGTCGTCGAAAGCGTCGATCAGGAACATGCCCGTCTGCGCGTCTCGGTGTCGATCTTCGGTCGCGCCACGCCGGTCGAGCTGGAATACAGCCAGGTCGAAAAGACGGTCTAAGTCTGTCGGCTATTACGAAATTGAAAAGCGCTCTGGTCGCCCGGAGCGCTTTTTTTATTCCACCGGTCCGAGGATATCTGACTCAACGATACTGAGCCGCCAGCCGGTAGGGACCTTGTCAGCGCCAACGCTCTGCGCCTCCTTGTTGTCCTTCAGTTCGACGATCTTGCCGAAGACGTCGCGGTCCTCGGTCGGACCGCTAAGGGCGATGCGCAGGTGGCTGCCGGTGGTCGGCGTCACGGGCAGGTTGACATAGCCCAAGGACTTCGCCGTCGTGCCGCGATAGATCTCGGCGCCGTCAAGCGTCACCACGATCGGGTAGGCGCGCAGGCGCCAGCCGGTCATCTTCAGCGACAATAGTGATACCTTTTCCGGCTGGGCGAAATCGTACTGGATCCAGGCCGTATCCTGCTGGCCGTCGCTGGACCAGGCCGTCGTCTCGTTGTCGTCGTGCGATTTGGCAACATCTGTGGCATTGGAGCCGGCGGTGATGCCCGCAACCTTAATCGTGCGTTGGAACGGTGTGACCGAAGGCGTCGCCGGTGTCGGCCCGCGCGACAGGTCGGACGGCTGGTAGTCCTCGGCGAAGGTGGCCGATAGTCCTTTGCTTACGCTGACCGGCGTCGAGGTGAGATCGATAGCCGCGCCGTTCAAGCCATCAGCCGTGGCGGTAAGATGGACCTTGCCCGCCGTGGTGGTGGCGCGGACAAGCACGCGATTTACACCAAGTTCGACGGGCAGGGTGGTCGCCAGGACGCCGTTGGTCGCTTCCTTCTTGGCGGGATCCGCCGGGCCCTCCATCTGGGCGATGCCGCCCTTCCAGACGGCTGCACCGGTAAGCGTGAACGATATCGGATTGAAAGCCGTAGGTACACGCTGGCCGCTCTTGTCGACCACTTCGACATCGACCAACATCAGGTCCGAGCCGTCGGCGACCAGGCCGCGCGGCCCGGTATGCGGCGTCAGCCGGATAGCGGCGGGGGCGCCGGCGGTCTTAAGCACATATTGCGAGGAGCGGCCGTCCTTGTAGGTGGCGACAGCCTTCAGTTCGCCGGGGGCAAAAGGGACATCCGGGAAGGTAAACAGGAACCCGTCCGACCGGACACCCTGGCCCAGGGACTTGCCGTCGAGGAACAGTTCGACCGTGTCGCCGTTCGATACGACATAGACAGGCTTGACCGTACCGGCCGGATAGGTCCAGTGGCCGATGATGTAGGTGTGCGGCGCTTCCGAATTGACCCAGCCGTCCCACATCGCCTGGTGGACGTACCAGGCATCCTTGGGCAGGCGCACCGCATCTACGACACCGGAACGCCGGTAATTGTTGTCGCCGCGGAAGTGTGAATTGCTGTCGGTAAAGCCGATCTTGACGCCGCCGGCATTGACCCGGTCGCCTGAGCCGGGGCGTTGCTGGTAATAGTCCCACCAGCGTTTGACGTCCTCGACCGCCATGGATTCGCCGTTGCGATTGTAATCGGGTGCGTCGACGTGGAAGGGCGGGGTGAAGTTATCCTGATAGGCGCGGGCGGCTTCGTCGCGCGAATATTCGTGGGCCCACACCGGCTTGCGGGCGCTCTTGTTGACATAGAGCATTTCACCGCCGTACTCGGCCGTGGTCGAATCGAGCATTTCCCGCGAGCCGATGGCGCGGCCGCCATGCGGGTCGTATTGGTCGCGAACGGCCTTCATATCGGCCATGTGGTCTGCCGAGACGCCCTTGTTGCCGCTTTCATAAAAGACGACCGATGGGTCGTTGCGATTATAGATGATGGCGTCGCGCATCAGTTCGACACGCTGCTGCCAGCGCCGGCCGGACGGATCGCCCTCGGAGTCGCCGGCGGGCATATTGGTCAGCAGGCCCAGGCGGTCCGAAGACTCGATCTGCTGTTTCGACGGGGTGACGTGCATCCAGCGGATCAGGTTGCCGTTGCTGCCGGTGACCAGGCTGCCGGAGAAGTCGCTGATCCACGGTGGGACCGAGATGCCGACGGCGGGCCATTCGTCGGTGGTGCGCTGGGCGTACCCCTTCAGGTGCAGGACGCGGTCGTTGAGGGCGAATACCCCGTTGGCGAAGGCCGTCTTGCGAAAGCCGGTTTTGGTATCGACGGCATCGATAACCTTGCCGTGGTCGTCTTTCAGGATCGTCGTCACCGTATAGAGATAGCCATAGCCCCAACTCCAGAAGTGCAGTCCGGACAACGCCTTCGCGACGCTGAGCGTCCGCGTCTCGCCTGCCGCCAGACTGGCCGTGCCGCCATCGATCGTGGCTATGACCTTGCCGTCGAGATCGCGCACCGCCACGGAATAGGACAGGCTCCGCGCTATGTCGCTATGGACCTCGGTCTCGGCGTGGAGGGTGGCGTGGCCGGCGGCGATATCGAAGCCGTCGGCCCAGATATAGGCGCCGGTGGTCTTGAGATTGCTGTACAGGGGTAGGGTCTGGTAGGTGTCGCCGGTCAGGTGCAGGCGGACCGGCTTATTGATGCCGCCGTAATTGGCGTAGAAGTTCATGTCCGACCACTGATAGGCCTGGCCGGTGGCGCGCTCCTTGTACTTCCAGTCATTGTCGACCCGCACCGAGACGACATTGTCGCCGGGCTTCAGCGCCCTGGTGATGTCGCAGCCGAAGGCCATGACGCCGTTTTCGCTCAGGCCCACCTCGACGCCGTTGACCCAGACCTCGGCGGCCTGGCGCACGCCCTGGAATTCGAGGAAGGCATGGCCGGTTGCGCCCCTGGGCAGGCTGAAATGCTTGCGGTACCAGGTGATGCCGGTCGACAGCTTGTGGATGTCGCGGGCAAAGGCTTCGGTCTCGTTGAAGGCGTGGGGCACGGCGACTGTGTCCCAGGCCGTGTCATTATACACGGTGTTGCTCGCAGCGGCATCGTCGCCGACATGCACGCGCCAGTCGCGGTCGAAGTCATAGGATTGCCGCGGCGAGGCGACCACGCTCGAGGCCCGCTCGGCATGCACGGTGGTTGAAAGGGCGAGGGTGGCGCACGATAGCATCAGGGCGCGTGAAAGGGCGTTGGGCATGACCGGCTTTTCAGGGTGTGGCGTTTCAGGGCTGCGGCCCGGCGCCGCTTATGTGTAGTTATTTGACCAATATTGCGCAATTATGATTTATTGGCAAGGCCAGTGAGTGAAATTGATCGCCCCTCCGAGATAGCGTCTTGTCAGGTTTCGCGCTATCGGTTGGACCCAGGGGCAGGGCACCATGCGCAGATGGACTTGGGCGGCGACGATCGCGCTGGGGCTGTTGTCGGTGGCCGCCGGGCTTGGCAGCCTGGGGCAACCCTTTGAGATGGTCGGGAATTTTCGCGTGCAGATCGCAATCTGTGCCGTTGCATTTGCCGTCGGGATCGGTGTGGCCCGGCATGGGCGCGCCCTGGCTGTCTGTAGCGCCATCGTCCTGATAAATGCCGTCATCGTCGCCCTGCCGTTTTGCGCAGGTGTTCGACACGATCCCCCTGCGCCGGTGATGACACGGATTGTCTGGGCCAACCTCTATCGTCAGCAGTCGGCCCTGGACCGGTTGGCGGCTGTCGCCCGCGATGCGCATGCCGATAGGGTCGCAGTAACCGAGGTGCCGCCGTCGGGCGAGGCGGGTATTCGCAGGGCTCTGCCGGATTTTCCGTGCGTGGTCTTCACCGCCGACAATGGCAATCCGTTTGCGGTCGCCATTGCCAGCCGGCGGCCATGCGTTGTGGGTGGCGACTTGCCCTCGGTACGGTATATCGATGTGGACGGTTTACGGCTGGTGGCCATCCATTCGCGTCCACCCTGGGATAATGACCGTACGGCACAGCGTAACGCGGTGATCGACAAGGGCTTCGATCTGGCCGCCACTGTCCGCCAGGGAATCCTTGTGGGAGATTTCAACGCAACGCCCTGGTCACCGGTCTTTAGCACGGGGATGCGGCACGGAATGATCATGGCGCCGTGTGGCGGCCCCCTGGCGCCGACCTGGCGTTCGACACATGCGCTGTTCGGTCTCAAGATCGACCAGGTCTATGTTACGCCGTCGCTGACGGTGACGACATGCCGGCGCGGCCCGGACATCGGTTCCGACCACAGGCCGCTGATTTTTGAAGTAACTCCGGCGAGGTAGTGGGCAAACTGGCGGGGCCGGCAATAATCGCGCCCTTATAACATCGTCATCAAACTGTCAGCCTGCCTTGTTAGCCCTGTCGTGCCGGTTAAATGTGGAGACTGCAGCATGCCAGACGCGTCCGCTTCCCTCACTGCACCCGTCGCTTCCCGCCATGCCGGTCCCGTGCTCGACAAAAAGCCGCATGTCGCCGGCGCCATCCTGTTCTTTGCCGCCCTGGTCGCCGGGCTGCTATATGCCGGGTACAGCATCTTTGCCGATACGGCGGCAGTCGGCGAACCCCTGGCGATCGGCGCCTTCGCCTTTCTCGGCCTGGCCCTGGTGATCGCGCTCGGTTTCGAGTTCGTCAACGGCTTCCACGACACTGCCAACGCCGTCGCCACCGTCATCTATACCCATTCCCTGCCGCCCCTGGTGGCGGTGGTGTGGTCGGGCGCCTTCAACTTCCTCGGCGTGCTGGCTTCGACCGGTGCGGTGGCCTACGGCATAGTCACCCTGCTGCCGGTCGAACTGATCCTCAATGTCGGTTCCAGTGCCGGCTATGCCATGATCTTTTCGCTGCTGCTGGCGGCCATCATATGGAATCTGGGCACCTGGGCCCTCGGTATTCCCAACTCGTCGTCGCATGCCCTGATCGGCTCGATCATGGGGGTCGGGCTGGCCAACCAGCTGATGGCGCCGGCGGGGCAGGGGGCGTCCGGCGTCGACTGGGCCCAGGCCGCCAAGATCGGCCAGGCCCTGTTGTTCAGCCCTTTGGTTGGCTTCTTCGGCGCCTTTACCCTCCTGTGGGTGATGAAACTGTTGATCCGCAACAAGACCCTGTACGAAGAACCGAAGGATGCCGCCCCGCCGCCGTGGTGGATCCGCGGTTTGCTGATCCTGACCTGTACCAGCGTCTCCTTTGCCCATGGCGGCAATGACGGCCAGAAGGGCATGGGCCTGATCATGCTGATCCTTATCGGCGTGGCGCCGACCGCCTATGCCCTCAATCGCACCATGCCCGACAATGCTACCCCGGCCTTCCTGACCCAGGCGCAAGCGGCGCAGACGGTCTTCGCGGCCCATGCCGGGAGCACGCCCCAGGCGACGCCGGAGGCAGCGCGTGCGACGATCGGCGCGGCGCTGAAGGCAAAAAAGCTTGAGACCCCGGCCGTCTATGGCGCTCTGGCGGTGGTGACGGCGGATATCTCGCAGCAGGTGCGCAATTACGGCGCCATCCGCAAGGTGCCGGCGGCCGCGACGCCGAACCTGCGCAACGAAATGTATATGGTCGGCTCGGCCGTTGCCTCGCTGACCAAGTCGAAGACTTCGGCCTTGTCGGCTGAGGATACCAAGGCGCTGAAGGGCCTGCAGAAGGGCACGGAGGCCGGAACACGATTTATTCCCACCTGGGTCAAGATCGCCGTCGCCCTGGCGCTGGGTCTGGGCACCATGGTCGGCTGGAAGCGCATCGTCGTGACGGTCGGCGAACGCATCGGCAAACAGCACCTGACCTACGGCCAGGGCGCCTCGGCCGAGCTGGTGGCGGCGGCGACCATCATGGCGGCCGAACAATGGGGCCTGCCGGTATCGACGACCCATATCCTGTCCAGCGGCGTGGCAGGCACAATGGCGGCCAATGGATCGGGCTTGCAGTGGTCGACGGTGCGCAGCATCGCCATGGCGTGGGTGCTGACCCTGCCGGTCGCCATGCTGCTGGCGGGCGGACTGTATTTCGTCCTGCGTCATCTTGTTGGGTAAGGCCTTGCCAAGGCGAGGGAAAGCGGTTATAGGGCCCGCTCTTCGCCGTAAGGTGAAGACAAATCCGTGGAAGGAGTGATCCGCACCACGGCTCGCACTGCGCCCGCTCTGGCGCTACAGGAGATATCTAATGGCTAAGAAAATCCTGGGCTATATCAAGCTCCAGGTGAAGGCCGGCTCTGCCACGCCTTCGCCCCCTATCGGTCCTGCACTGGGCCAACGCGGCGTCAACATCATGGGTTTCTGTAAGGAATTCAACGCCCGTACCGAAAACGTCGAAAAGGGCACGCCGCTCCCGACGATCATCACCGTCTATCAGGACAAGTCGTTTACCTTCGTGACGAAGACGCCGCCGGCGACCTTCTTCATCAAGCAGGCGCTGAACATCAAGTCGGGCTCCAAGCTGCCCGGCCGCGATGTCGCCGGCCAGATCACGCGCCAGCAACTGCGTGATATCGCTGAAAAGAAGATGAAGGACCTGAGCGCCATCGACCTCGACAACGCCGCCAAAATCATCGAAGGCTCCGCGCGTTCGATGGGCCTGAAGATTGTAGACTGATCATGACCAAGATTGCAAAGCGCATTAAGGCCTGGACTGCCGATACTCTCAAAGTTTATCCGCTGACCGAAGCCCTCGAAACCGTCAAGGCGAATGCCAAGGCCAAGTTCGACGAAACCGTTGAAATTGCCATCAACCTGGGCGTTGACCCGCGTCACGCCGACCAACAGGTCCGTGGCGTCGTCAACCTGCCGTCGGGTACCGGCAAGGACGTCCGCGTCGCCGTCTTCGCCCGTGACAAGAAGGCTGAAGAAGCTCTCGCCGCCGGCGCCGAAGTCGTTGGCGCCGAAGACCTGGTCGAAAAGATCCAGGGCGGCTTCATGGATTTCGACCGCGTCATCGCGTCCCCGGACATGATGGCCCTGGTCGGTCGCCTCGGTAAGGTGCTGGGCCCGCGCGGCCTGATGCCGAACCCGAAGGTCGGAACCGTCACCCCGAACGTCGCCCAGGCCGTCAAGGACGCCAAGGGCGGTGCGGTCGAGTTCCGTGTCGAAAAGGCCGGTATCGTCCATGTCGGCGTCGGCAAGATCTCGTTCACGACCGAAGCTCTCGAGCTGAACGTCAAGGCTCTCGTCGATGCCCTGGTCAAGGCGCGTCCGTCGGGCGCCAAGGGTCTCTATGTCAAGAAGATCTCGTTGTCTTCGACCATGGGCCCGGGCGTGAAGGTCGACACCGCTTCGACCAACAGCTGATTTCGGTTTCATACTGAAAATGGAAAAGCCGCTCCGGCAACGGGGCGGCTTTTTTGTTGCGAATTCGCAGCCTGATAACTATTATCAAAGCGTCACGGAGGTAGTCATGGCCAGCAGTGTCGATCTGGGTGGAAATCTGGAAAACATCGTTTCAAAGCTTGTTCAGTCGGGTCGCTATAATTCGCGCAGCGAGATCATTCGCGAAGGTGTCCGTCTGGTCCATGAACGCGAAGCGCGGATAGAAGCTCTTGAGGCGTCCATCCGACGTGGAATGGCTGACTCCGAGGCCGGGCGCATTCACGAACTCGACGATGTCCGTAAAAGACTGGCGGCCAGATACAACGGATGAGAGTTGTCCTCACGGATGAGGCGCTTGCCGATCTCGATGCCATAACCGATTACATAGCTCAGGATAATCCGCGTCGCGCCATCAGCTTCGGTGACGAACTTATCAACGCCGCAGCGGCGATAGGAGAAACCCCTCAGGGATTTGCTGTATTGCCGGAGTTTGCCGATTACGAAGTGCGGCGGAAACCTTATCGGTCCTATTCGATCTTTTACCGGATAGTCGATGATCGAATCGACGTGATCCATATTCTGCATTCGGCACAGAACTATCAGAAATTGCTATTCCCTGAGGAAGAGGCCGGCGGCCCGGAGTGAAAGCGGAAGTCCGTATCGGCATCGGCGATCAGGGCCTGTTCGACCGGCCGTATGGTCGCGATACGCCCGGCGATATCGTCGGCATCGCCATAGAGGTGGGCGAGGCGGATATAGCCCTGATAGTGCCGGGCTTCGCTGGCCAGCAGGCCGGAATAGAACTTGCTCAACTCAGCATCGAGAAGCGGGGCAACGGCGCCGAAGCGTTCGCACGAGCGCGCTTCGATAAAGGCGCTGATCAGCAGCATATCCGTCATCATGCCCTTGTCGTCACGGCGCACCAGGGTGCGCAGGCCCGAGGCGTAACGCGCGGCCGAAAGCGGCTTTAGCGGAATGTTGCGCGCCTTGATGATCTTCAGCACCTGCTCGTAATGGACCAGTTCCTCACGCGCCAGGCGGGACATGGCATTGATCAGGTCGATGCGGTCCTGGTACTTGGCCATCAGGTTGATGGCGTTGGACGCCGCCTTGTATTCGCAATTCTTGTGATCGAGCAGCAGGATATCGACATTGTCGACAGCCGCATCGATCCAGGCGCGCGGCGTTTCGCTGCCCAGAAACTTAATAATATCGCCCAGCATCACCTACTCCGATAGCACTCGCCGTCCGTGCCAAAGACCGCTGGCTAAATCAAGAGGGCTGTCGTTTGATGTGCCGTGTCGCGGCAGGAATAAAGGTCACAATGTGGCGAATACTTTGTTTCGAACGTAATAAGATTGTCATGAAACTATTGGTATCGATGTCATCCACGGCTTATGGTAAAAATGTTCCGCGACATTACCGTTTATTCACTGGACCTTGCCGGCATTTCCGCTAAACGTCACCTTACGAGATTCAGGTTGCTGGAGTGTGGGGACGGGCATGAATATCCGCCGCATCTCGACATGCACCCATAAGTATAAAATTCGGCGTACAAGCCGATAAACCGCTTTATCTGAGTGAACTTCCTTCTCCGGGTTGCCGCAGCTCAGGTAATACAGGGGGAGAGTGTAGGCGCATTCTCCCCCAACCCGACTCTCAGGCCGTGCGTGTAAAACTGTAAGCGCGTTCGATACGGCCGATACGTACCTCATAATGCTGATACCAGTTTTCGCGTCCGGACTTTTGTGCGGCCAGATGGTCGACGACCCGTTTCCAGGCCCGAATACTGTCCTCGTCCTGCCAGAAGGAATTGGTGATGCCGAAGCCGTCGTCACCGCGCGCGCTTTCGACGCCGAGATAACCCGGCTGCTGCGCCGCCAGGTCCGCCATGCGGCCGGCCATGTCGCCATAACCGTTATCGCCGTCGGTCCGCTGCGAAGAGAAGCTGACGATATAGTAGGGCGGGGATGGCAGCTGGGCGAAGGCGGTCATGAGCAGGCTCGGCTGAATGTCTGGCGATAGGCGGTCGGCGTCGTATTCAGGTGTTCGCGGAAATGGTGGCGCAGATTGGTCGTGGTGCCGAAGCCGGTCCGCGACGCCACCTCCTCGACGCTGATATCGCTGGCCTCGAGATGGTCGCGGGCTTCGTTGAGCCGCGCCATCAGCAGCCACCTGGCCGGGGTGGTGCCGGTCGCTTCGGAGAAGCGGCGCAGGAAGGTACGTTCACTCATGCCGGCCTGGCGCGCAAGATCACCGATGCGATGTTCCTTGTGCAGGCTGGCGCGCATACGGTCGAGCAGGGGGCCCAGGCGATCGCTTTCGTAGACGATCGGCACGGCGCGCTCGATGAACTGCGCCTGGCCGCCGTCGCGGTGCGGCGGCACGACCAGGCGGCGGGCGACCTTATTGGCAGCCTCGGGGCCAAAGTCGCGCCGGATCAGGTGCAGGCACAGGTCGATGCCCGCGGCGCTGCCGGCCGAGGTCAGGATCTGGCCTTCGTCGACATAGAGGACGTCGGGAATGATTTCGATCTCGGGGTAGTTTTCCCGGACGTGGTCGGCATATTTCCAGTGCGTCGTTGCCTTCAGTCCGGTCAGCAGTCCGGCTTCGGCCAGGACGAAGGCCCCCGAACAGATGGTGACGATGCGCGCGCCGCGCCTGTGGGCGCGCACCAGCATGTCGATCAGGTCTTGCGGCACCGGGCGCCCGATCGGCCAGCCGGGAATGATGACCGTGCCGGCGTCTTCCAGTTCATGCAGTCCGCCATCGGCGTGGACCGTCAATCCGGCCGTCGTACGCGCCGGCAGGCCGTCGAAACTGACGACCGTGAAGCTGTACCAGTCCGGACCCATCTCAGGTCGGTCGAGGCCGAACAGTTCGACGGCGATGCTGAATTCGAACAGGGGCATACCATCGAAGGCGATGGCGCAGACCTTGCGGTTGGGGAGGGGGAGGTTTGGCATGATATCTAGCCTATATGGCATTCTCGCCAGCTACAAGAGCAAATGCCTGTGCGGCATGATACCGAAGTCACATAGGAGTCTGTCATGTCCACTATCACCCAATCGGCGCCGTCCGCCGTTACCGCCTATGCCTGCGCCCTGCCGGAAGATGTCATCAGTGTCTATTCCGCCAAACTGGCCATGGAGACGGATTGTGCCGACGTCCATTCGGCCTTTGCTGCCGGCGAGACCGATTTCGTCTTGCTGCATGCCGTCGGATCGCCGCACGCCTTTGCCGCTCGCCATATCCCGGGCGCCGTCCATCTGCCGCATCGTCTGATCTCCGAAGAGACGATGAGCCAGTGGCCACGCGATACGGTCTTCGTCGTCTATTGCGCCGGACCGCATTGCAATGGCGCCGACCAGGCGGCGCTGAAACTGGCCAGGCTCGGCCGTAAGGCAAAGGTGATGATCGGTGGACTGACCGGCTGGGCCGACGAAGGCTTTGCCTTTGCCTCCGGCCCGATCTGAGGCGTTCACATGCTGGAACTGCGCCCCAACTGCGAATGTTGCGATCGCGACCTGTCGCCGGACAGCCGCGAGGCCCTGATATGCACCTTCGAATGCACCTTCTGTTCAGCTTGCGCATCGCAACTGAATGGTTCCTGCCCGAACTGTAGCGGCGAATTGGTGCGCCGGCCGATACGCCCGGCGGGAAAGCTCGTCGCCAATCCGGCCTCGACCCGCCGCGTCCTGCGCGCTGAACCGTGTAGCTGATTGCAAATGGCAAGTAATTTGCGACAAAAAGGGGCGGTCTTGCGACCGCCCCTTTGACATTATGGTATGCTGGTTGAAATCAGGGATTAGGCGACTGGTAGACCGGCTTGCCGGCCGAGACGACCGTCGTCGCCCACTGCTTGCGGACCATCGATTTGACCGTGTCGGGCATGGCGACATAGTCGAGTTGCGTCGCGTCGGCGCTGCCATTCTGATAAGCCCAGTCGAAGAATTTCAGCACGGCGGCGCGCTTGGCGGCGTCGGGTGCATCCTTGTGCACCAGGATAAAGGTCACGCCGGTGATCGGCCAGGTGCCGGCACCTGGCTGGTCGAGCAGCAGCATGTAGTTGCCCTTGGCGCCGGCCCAGTCGGCCCCGGCCGCAGCGGCCGAGAAGGCATCGCCACCGGGCGCCGGGAATTCACCGGCCTTGTTCTTCAGCAGGGCAAAGGCGCCGCCTGTCTTCTTGGCGTAGGCGTATTCGACATAGCCGATGGCGCCTTCGGTCTGCTTGACGAAGGCGGCAACGCCGTCATTGCCCTTGCCGCCCAGGCCGACCGGCCATTCGACTGCGTCAGAGCCACCGACCTTGGTCTGCCACTCCGGCGACTCGGCCGACAGGTAGCTGGTGAACAGGAAGGAGGTGCCCGACCCGTCCGAACGGTGGACAACGGTGATCGCGGTGGCGGGCAGGGGTACGCCGGGATTGACGGCGACGATCGCCTTGTCGTTCCACTTGGTCACCTTGCCGAGGAAGATGTCCGCCAGCAGCGGCCCGGTCAGCTTGATCTGGCCGGCCTGGATGCCCTTCAGGTTGATGACCGGTACCACGCCGCCCATGACAGTCGGGAACTGGTACAGGCCGGCAGCGTCGAGCGCCTCGGGCTTCAGCGGCTTGTCGCTGGCGCCGAAGTCGACGGTCTTGGCTTCGATTTCCTTGATGCCGCCGCCCGAGCCTATGCCCTGGTAGTTGAGGGTGACCTTTTCGCTCGTGGCGTATTTGGCGGCCCAGGCCGTATACAGCGGGGCAGGGAAGGTGGCGCCGGCGCCGGAAATGGTCGAGACCCATTGACCGGTGTCGCCACCCTTGCTGCAGGCAGCCAGGGAAACGACCAGGGCGAGAACGAGCACTTTATTCAGCACGGGAACCTCCGCATCAGGGATGACTCTTTATGACGGCCTGTCGTACACCGCGGCATGTGACACCACCATTGCCGCTCCATAAGGATCGGCGCGGGAGGTATGGCCTTTGTCATAAGCATTCGATAAGGCTCCCGGTTACTGCGATCCGCAGGCGTCGGCAAGAATTATATGACAGTTTTATGACGATGCGTCCTTGCGGGGCCTGAGCATAAATCGATTTGCGACCCTTGATCTTTTGTTGACTTGCCTGTAAGGAGCGCGCCTCGGCTTGTGCAGTGCACGTTTTCGTGTCGCTGCCCCTGTCGTTCTGTCCGAGACCTTCGGGGATCAGGGGCCACCTGATCCATAATGTCTGAGAGCCCTCAGATACCGAATTGAGACGGGACGCGAAATGCCAAAGGAATTACATGTTTCCTGTAAACGGGAAGCGTGGCTCCGTGGTGATCAGCATCTCATCTGGACAGTAACCCCTCGCGGTTCCGATCTTTCGGAAGCGTGCGGGTTTCCGTTTGTTCCGGGATACCCCGGGATGTCACCCGCCTGTGACGGTCTGCCGTCGCAGGTTTCCCATGGAGGCCACTTATGGACCGCGCAAAAAAGGCCGAGTCGATCGAAGAGCTCAAGAGCGTCTTCGCCAGCTCCGGCGCCGTGGTTGTTACCCAGTATACGGGTATGACCTTTGTGGAAATGTCTGAACTTCGCAACCGTCTCCGCAAGGAAGGCGCCGTTGTGAAGGTGTTCAAGAACCGTCTGGCCCAAAAGGCCCTGGACGGCAAGGTCGGCGAAGCGGGCATTGCCCTCTTCAAGGGTCCTGTCGCCCTGGTCTATTCGGCCGATCCGGTTACTGCCGCCAAGATCTCCGTCCAGTACGCCAAAGAGAATGACAAGCTCAAGATCATTGGCGGTATCATGGAAGCGGACGTCCTGTCCGAAGCTGCCGTCAAGTCGCTGGCTACCCTGCCGTCGCTCGACGAACTTCGTGGCAAGCTTATCGGTCTTATCCAGGCTCCGGCGACCAAGATCGCAGGCGTCCTGCAGGCTCCGGCCGGCGCTGTTGCCCGCGTTATCGCGGCGCACGCCGAAAAGAACGCTGCGTAAGAACACCACACCAGATCATTCCCTCATCAATTCTTTCTGTTTAAGGAAATCACATGTCCAAGCTTGAACAACTGGTCACTGACCTGTCTGCCCTGTCGGTTCTCGAAGCCGCTGAACTCTCGAAGCTCCTCGAAGAAAAGTGGGGCGTATCGGCCGCCGCTCCGGTCGCCGTCGCTGCTGCTGGCGGCGCTGCCGCTGCTCCGGCTGAAGCCGTCGAAGAGCAAACCGAATTCACCGTCGTCCTCACGGACGGTGGCGACAAGAAGATCAACGTGATCAAGGAAATCCGTGGCATCCGTTCGGACCTCGGTCTGAAGGAAGCCAAGGACCTGGTCGAAGGCGCTCCGCAGAACGTCAAGGAAAACATTTCGAAGCAAGAAGCTGCCGACATCAAGAAGAAGCTTGAAGACGCCGGCGCCAAGGTCGAAGTTAAGTAAGCTTGCCGTCAGGCAAACTGCTGTAAGGCAAGACGGGCCGGGAGTGCGCACTCCCGGCCCGTTTTATATCTTCGTCAATCTCCTCTCCCCTCGAGGGAAAGGGTGGCCCGGAGGGCCGGGTGAGGGGCAACACGCGTCCCGCATACACGTACAGGAGTCATTATGTCGCCTGACTTGCAATCCGCAATCGAGCGTGTCGCGCAAATCATGCCTGCCGACCGCGACGACTGGTGGATTATCGGCAGCGCTGCCATGGCTCTGGCCGGTCTTGATATCGCGCCGGCCGATGTCGATGTCTTCGGCCCATCCGACCTGCTGAGCGATGTCATCGCCACTATCGGCCTCGCACCGATGCCGCCAAAACCCGACGGCCGCTTCCGCTCGACGCCCTATGCGCGCCTGAACCTGCCCGATGCCCTGCCGATCGAGTTCATGGGTGGACTCGAAGTCTGTGGATCGCAAGGGTGGGTGCCGCTCACAATTTCGTCACAATGCAAAATTCCTGTCGGAAATTCCCGTGTTCACATTCCGGATGTCGCCGAACAGATCCTTATCCTGCAACGGTTTGGACGCCCCAAAGACCTGGAGAGGGCGGCCCTGCTGACGCGGTTTACCATGGGGTAACCACACATTTGACGCCCCTTTCACCGCGTGTTAGCGTCTGTTACGGCCACGGGAACGGCCGGAGCTGTTCGAGACACATTACATGGCCGAAGCGAAACTGCACCGGGCAGGTGGCGCCGCTGGTAGTACAACGGGTAGGATTGCCGAATGCTGGCCGTGGGCGCTTGTCCTGGTCCTGTATGTCGCGCTGACCGTGCTGCCGTCGCGCATCGGTGAAACCGTCATCGTGCAGAACCTGCGCCTGATCGGTAACGACCGTGCCTGGCTGCTTGGCTTCTTCTACGGCGCCATGGGCTCGTCCGGCGCGCCGTGCTCCTTCCGCGAAATGCTGGCCAATATCGCCCGCCTGGCCTTTGGTGTCGCCCTGGTGATTGCCGGTGTCACCATGTTCCCCGCCCTGATCCCGACCTTCTACCTCGTGCCCGCCCTGGCTATTGCCGGCGCTGGCGCTTTCCTGGGTTCGTTGTCCGGTCCGCGCGGTTTGGCCAAGGCTGTGCGTCATGCCCTCGACCCGATGGCTGCGCTTGGCAAGCGTATCTTCCGCTCTGCCATTCTTGTCCTCGGCCTCGTCATGATGCTGGGCCTGGTTGTCGCCTGGGGATATCAGGTACTAGTCCATCACGATTGGACGGCGCTGGCCTATGGCCTGTGCGGCCTGTGGGGCATGGTCATCGCCCGCCCGGCCTTTCTGAAGGCCCAATCATCTCTGAAGGCCTAGCCACTCTTAAGGCATGGCCGCGTCGTTTATACGACAGGTTGGGGGCAACCTGGCCTGTCTGTAAATTGCCCTCTTGACAAAAATCAAAATAAAACAATCTCCCCTCTTTACGCGGGGGGATAAGTGCGTTATGGCACGCTCCCCCGTAAGGCGTACTGCGTCTTACAGGCGGACCCGCAGGCCGATCTTATGCTCTTTCCGTCGGCGAAGGGTTTGGTTCCGTTACACGAACCATAAACACAAGCGTCTTTGGTCACGTGATCAAAAAAGAGCAGGCGCAAGGCAAACTCAGGTCCAGGATGGACCAAAGAAACCCTTTCGCGCGCAGGGCTTCCCTGCAAAACACAGACACACTTTTCTCAGCGTCCACAGCTGCCTTTAAGGACAAACGATGCCCCTGTCGTTCACCCAGAAGAAGCGGATTCGCAAGTCGTTCGGCCGAATCCCCGAAGCCATCCAAATGCCCAACCTCATCGAGGTGCAGCGCTCGTCGTACGAGCAGTTCCTGCAACGCGATGTGCGCCCGTCGCAGCGCGCCGATGATGGTCTGGAAGCCGTCTTCAAGTCCGTCTTCCCGGTCAAGGATTTCAATGACCGCGCCACCCTGGAATACGTCTCGTACGAGTTCGAAGAGCCCAAGTACGATGTCGAGGAATGCATCCAGCGCGACATCACCTATGCTGCCCCGCTGAAGGTCAAGCTGCGCCTCATCGTGTTCGAAAGCGACGAGGAAACCGGCGCCCGCTCCGTCAAGGACATCAAGGAGCAGGACGTCTATATGGGCGACATCCCGCTGATGACCGACAAGGGGACCTTCGTCGTCAACGGCACCGAGCGCGTTATCGTCTCGCAGATGCACCGCAGCCCGGGCGTCTTCTTCGACCACGACAAGGGCAAGACCCATTCGTCGGGCAAGCTCCTGTTCGGCGCCCGCATCATCCCGTATCGTGGTTCGTGGCTCGACTTCGAATTCGACGCCAAGGATATCCTGTACGTCCGTATCGACCGCCGCCGCAAGCTGCCGGCGACGTCCTTCCTGTTCGCGCTCGGCATGGACGGCGAAGAAATCCTGACGACCTTCTATGAAGTCGTTCCGTACGAAAAGAAGGAAGCCGGTTGGGTCACGCCGTACAAGCCGGAACGCTGGCGCGGTGTGAAGCCGGAATCGGACCTGATCGACGCCGACACCGGTGAAGTCGTGGCCGTGGCCGGTACCAAGATCTCGGCCCGTACCGCCAAGAAGCTGGGTGACACCGTCAAGTCGCTGCTGCTCTCGCAGGACGCCCTGGTCGGTCGTTACCTGGCGCGCGACGCCGTCAACTTCTCGACCGGTGAAATCTACGCCGAAGCCGGCGACGAGCTCGATGCCGCCGCCGTCAAGACGCTGGAAGAGCAGGGCTTCGCCACCGTCGACGTCCTCGACATCGACCATGTTACCGTCGGGCCGTACATGCGCTCCACCGTGCGCGTCGACAAGAACAACGGCCGTGAAGACGCCCTGTTCGACATCTATCGCGTCATGCGTCCGGGTGAACCGCCCACGATCGAAGCCGCCGAAGCCATGTTCCAGTCGTTGTTCTTCGAACTCGACCGTTACGACCTGTCGAGCGTCGGCCGCGTCAAGATGAACATGCGCCTTGAGCAGGACGTCGCCGATACCGAGCGCGTGCTGCGCAAGGACGACATCCTGAAGATCCTCAAGATCCTGGTCGGCCTGCGTGATGGCCGCGGCGAAATCGACGACATCGACAACCTGGGCAACCGCCGGGTCCGTTCGGTCGGTGAACTGCTGGAAAACCAGTACCGCGTCGGTCTGCTGCGCATGGAACGCGCCATCAAGGAACGCATGTCGTCGGTCGATATCGACACCGTCATGCCGCACGACCTGATCAACGCCAAGCCGGCTGCTGCCGCCGTGCGCGAATTCTTCGGTTCGTCGCAGTTGTCGCAGTTCATGGACCAGACCAACCCGCTGTCGGAAATCACCCACAAGCGCCGCCTGTCGGCCCTTGGACCGGGTGGTCTGACGCGTGAACGCGCCGGCTTCGAAGTCCGCGACGTTCACCCGACGCACTATGGCCGTATCTGCCCGATCGAAACGCCGGAAGGCCCGAACATCGGCCTGATCAACTCGCTGGCCACCCATGCCCGCGTCAACAAGTACGGCTTCATTGAATCGCCCTACCGCAAGGTCGTCGACGGCCAGGCGCAGGAAGAGGTCGTCTACATGTCGGCCATGGAAGAGTCGAAGCACGTAATCGCCCAGGCGAACATCGAGCTCGACAACGGCCGTATCGTCGAAGACCTGGTCCAGGGCCGCGTCAACGGTGAACCGGGTCTGCAGCAGGCCTCGACCGTCGACTATATGGACGTCTCGCCCAAGCAGGTCGTCTCGGTCGCCGCCGCGCTGATCCCCTTCCTCGAAAACGACGACGCCAACCGCGCCCTGATGGGCTCGAACATGCAACGTCAGGCCGTTCCGCTGGTGAAGGCCGATGCGCCGTTCGTCGGCACGGGCATGGAAGAGGTCGTGGCCCGCGATTCCGGCGCCACCGTTGCGGCCCGCCGCACCGGTATCGTCGAGCAGATCGACGGCACGCGTATCGTTATCCGCGCACCCGGGAGACGATCACCCCGCGGCCGGGCGGCGGGTACACCCGGCTGGTGGAGCGGAAGCAGCCCGACGGCAGCTATCTGAAGCGGCGGGAGATCGTCGGCACCCCGGCCAAGGGTGGGTAAAGGATCGCAGCCCGAAGCGCGAGCGAGGGTGTGTCCTCCGCTCGCGCTTCTGGCTACGATCCCCGGACGGCTACGCCGTCAGCAGGGCCATGCGGGCGACGTTGGCTAGCGCCTGGTCCATGACGCTCGACAGCGCCTGACTCGATCTCCTTCGGCTCGCTGATGGTCAGCCCGTCTTTCTGCACGTTCAACGCCCCGCTCTGGGCCACCTTGATCAGTTCTTCCACGATGGCCGCCTTGTCCCGGGTGCCGTCCAGCAGCGGCACCAGGTGCTTGTCCAGGTCGTTCAGGCGGACGACCTCGTGCCGGCGGTTGGTCACCACCGGCGACTTGGCCGCCTGGGCGCGGGCGATGGCCAGGGCGGTCGGCTTGTCCCCGGCCGCCTTGGCGAAGGTGATCGGCATCCCGTGCAGCTCGATCAGGTCCGACCCCATGTAACAGTTGAGCAGCCCGACCGCGATCACGTTCGTGTCCTCGGCGATCTGCTTGGGGTCGGCCCCGTCCCCGCCGACCAGCGCCCGGCGACTCCTTGCGGAGCAGGTCGAACGGCACCGTGGCCGGGAACGCATTGTTCAGCACCTGCATCACCGCCTTGAGCAGTGGCCGGGTGGTGGCCATGCTCATGCCGCTGCCGCTGCGGTAGGACACGTTCGCCTGCTCGTCCGTCACCGCCACCCCGGGCAGCGGCTGGCCCTGGGCGTCCACCGGCCGGGCGCCGCTGGCGACGTGCAGCACCCGCAGGCTCTCCGGGTTGACCGCCCAGTTCGGGTTCACCCGGTCCAGGCACAGCAGGGTCTCGCGGAACATGCGGTTCCGCAGGAAGTCCATGTACTGTTCCGCTTGAATCTGGTCGGTGGCCAGCATCTTGAGCGTCTTCTCGATCTCCGGCCCGAAGTTGCCGGTGACCATCGTGCCCACCCGGGCCTCGCCCAGGTACTTCAGCCCGTGCCGCTTGGCCAGGTCGGCGAACTGGTGGAAGTACAGCGGGTTGTTGTTCTCCTCCAAGTGCTCGTGGTACAGGTAGTGGTCGGCCTGGGTGCGGAGGGTCTCCAGCTCGGTCTTGAGCAGCACGCTGAACGCGCTGCCGTCCTGGCGGACGCTCTGGGACAGGAAGTCGAGCAGCGCCCGGGCCTGCTGGGTCCGCAGGGTCGGGGTGTTGAAGCGGTTGCTGTGGTACCGCATCATGTCCCGGATCATGCCCCGCATGTGCCAGCCGGGGTACGTGTTGTACGACACGTACAGGATGCCGTTGGGGGTGAGCTGCTTCTGGGCGATGGCCAGGATTTTGTCCCGCACCGGGTCGGGCACCCACGAGAAGACGCCGTGGCAGATGATGTAGTCGAACTGGCCGTAGTCCGGCCCCACATCCGTGATGTTGGCGTGCTTGAGCTTCAGGTTCTTCAGCCCGAACTGCTTGGCCAGCTCCTGCCCGTCGTCGATCTGCTTCTTGGACAGGTCCAGCCCGATGAACTCGCTGTCCGGCAGGTAGTCGGCCATCGGCAGCAGGTTGCCGCCGGCCGCACACCCCAGCTCCAGCACCCGGCACCGCTGCACCGGGGTCGGCCGCATCCCGAACAGGGTGCCGACGGTGAACAGCCGCTCCGGGTGGGTCTGGGCGAACGGGTGGCTCTCGTAGGGCACCTCGTCGTAGTCCTTGTGCGTCGGGTTGGCGTTGGGCACCGTGGACAGCATGTCGGCCATGAGCGGCGGTCCTGCGAGGGGGGTGGTCGGGTGTGGGCAAAAGCCGTTACAACTGTTATAACCGGCGCGGCCCGGCCCGGCATTATCGGCCGGCCGGGGCTGGCGGCTTGACGCCCGCCCGGATACCGTCAACGACGGCCCTGCCCCCGCCCGGGATGCGACCGATGCCCAGCCGCCGCCAGTTCCTTGCCGCCGCCGCCGCCGGCCCAGCCGTCGCCGCCGCCGAACCGCCCCGGTTGTGGGTCGGCTTGCAGGTGTACCCGTGGAAGACGTTCCGCAAGCGGGAGGGTAAGCCGGACTTCGAGACCGACCTCGTCGCCGGGCTGGCCGATGCGGCCAGGACCGGGGCCGACGGGTTCGAGGGGGTGGCGTCCACCCCGGAGGCGATGCGGGCGCTGGCGGCGGCGGCCAAGGCCAACGGGTTGGCCATGCGGAGCGTGTACATCCCGAGCACGCTGCACGACGCCATGCAGGCCCGCGGCCAGCTCCAGAAGGCGGTGGCCACCGCCGCCGAGGCGAAACGGCACGGGGTGACGGTGATCGTCAGCAACCCGGCCCCGATCAGTTGGGTCGCCCCGCTGGTGGACAAGACCGACCAGCAGTTGCGGCTCCAGGCCCAGAACCTCGGGCTGCTCGGCAAGGCGCTGGCCGCCCAGGGGCAGACGCTGGCGTACCACACGCACGACATGGAGATGCGGCAGGCGGCCCGCGAGTTCCACCACATGCTGCTTGCACACCGACCCGGCCCACATGGGGTTCTGCCTGGACGTGCACTGGGTGTACCGCGGGGCTGGCGACAGCGAGTTGGCGGTGTTCGACGCGGTGAAGGCTATACGGCAAGCGGGTGGTCGAGCTGCACCTGCGGCAGAGCGACAAGGGCGTGTGGACGGAGGCGTTCGGCCGCGGCGACATCGACTACGCCCGGCTCGGGGTGGAACTGGCGGCGCTCAAGATGCAGCCGCTGCTGGTGCTGGAGCAGGCGGTCGAGGCGAAGACGCCGAACACGCTGGACGCGGTAACGGCCCACACCCGGAGCGTGGCGGCGGTGCGGGAGACGTTCGGGGCGGTGCCGGCTGTCTAGTTCTTCACTTGTGCCGACCAGCGCATCGGCCGCGAATACGGCCGTGAACACCTCGCCGGCGGCCGTCACATACCCCCGGTACATGCCGACGCTGCGGGCGGACATCGGGAAACGCCGCCCGGCCCCGGCGGTCCAGGGCGATCAGCCCGCCGACCCCGTACTCCTCGTCCGGCAACTGGTCGATGGCCGCCTTCGCCGCGACTTCCACCGCCGCTTGGCCGTACAGCATCCGGGCTACCACGTCATGGGCCACGGCGTGGCGGATGAACAGCTCGCCGGTGCCGGTACACGACACGCCGCACGCCCGGTCGTCGGCGTATGTGCCGCAGCCGAGGAGTGGGGCGTCGCCGACGCGGCCGGGCAACTTGTTGGCCGTGCCGCCGGTGGACGTGCCGGCCGTCAGGCTGCCGCTCTTGTCCAGCGCGACCGCCCCGACGGTGCCGAACTTGTCCGCCGCCTTGGGCCGCACCTGCTTGAGCCGGCGGTCCGTCCAGAAATAGGTGTTTGGCACCGCCGCCACCGGCACCCGGGCCAGGGCCGCCGGCGACAGCACATACCGCTCGGCCCCCTCCCCGGCCATCAGGACATGGTTGCCGT
>CBDFFG010000003.1:0-802778 GCA_965246725.1 Asticcacaulis sp. | reverse complement strand
TCAGGCCTGCGGGCACGACGATGCGCGCGCTGTAGGTCTGGCGGATGGCCGGGCTGTCCTGGGTCGGAATCCAGGTGCGGGTATTGATCTCTTCGCCCTGGCTGAACAGGAAGGGTTTCTGCTTGCCGGCCGTCTGTTGCGGGTCGAGCCATTGCAAGGCGGTGCCGCCCTTTTGCGTATGGTAGTGGACCACGACGGTCTGTGCGCCCTGCGGCAGTTCGATGGTCAGGGCCTGGCCCATCATCGGGTCGGCCTTGCCGAGCGCATAGGTCAGCCGGCCGCCCGAGGCATCGGTGACCTGTTCGATAGCCAGGTCCTTGACGTCGAGAATGACCTGCTTTGCATTGGCCTCGGTCTCGAGCGTGAGGCTGGCGGTACCGCGTAACTGCCGCGTCTGGAAGTCGGCCGTCAGGTCGAGATCGACATTGCGGACGCGGGCTTCCTGGGGGTGGGCATAGGAATGGTCGTCCGGCGTCTTGGCCACCATGGCCTGTGGGCCATTGTCGGCGACCTGGGGCTGCGAGCAGGAGGACAGGGACGACAGGCCGATCAGGCCGCCGCCGATAGCCAGCGCCGTCAGCGCAACGCACGCAAGCCGACGGGCCGTGGATGCTGCGCGCGGAGACATGTGACGCATGAAGGCAAAACCCCCAGAAACCGCACGCCGTTCAACCGACGCAGGGCAATAACCGAATAGCGTGTATGTACCTGACAAATCACCCTTCACACAACTGTGAAATTGCCACAGGGCGTTATGCGGAGGTCACGTTGGCCGATGTTCGGATATGGTCATTTGTCGCTGCATTTTTCGGATCGGGTCCCAGGATCGCAGGATCAGGAAACCACCGGCCAGCCAGAAGACTGTCGGGATGAGAAGCATATCGAGTAGGGTAGAGGGCCTGGATAACCAATGATGGCCCCGTTCATTCAAAAGGTAGAAAACGGACATGGGCAGCATGGCCACGATCCATATTGCACCGATGGCAAATCCGAACCAGGCTCGCTTCAACCGTTGGCTCGCGCGGAACTGCCGGGCCCGTTCGTAGTCTTCTTCAGATCGTCCCATATGCTCCCCCAAGCCGGAAACTCACCAGACAAAAATGGCGCTGATTTAGGCCATATGCAACGCTGCGGTCAGCAAAAAACCCTCCCGGCGGACCGGGAGGGTTATCATATTTGGGTAGCGGTCGTGGTTACGAACGCGTGCGGCGCTTCAGTTGTGCGCCTTCCGAACGGTTGATCTCGCCGTTGGCAGGGCGTTCACCCTTGAAACCGCCGCCTTGGGGGCCTGCATTGCCCTTCACGGTCTTGGGACCCTTGAAGAAGCTGGGCTTACCGCCATT
Source organism: Asticcacaulis sp. (assembly GCA_965246725.1). Lineage (GTDB taxonomy): Bacteria > Pseudomonadota > Alphaproteobacteria > Caulobacterales > Caulobacteraceae > Asticcacaulis. The sequence continues at coordinate 801,435 of CBDFFG010000003.1, read as the reverse complement.
ACCGCCGAAACCCTTGCGGGCGCCGGGACGGCTGTCTTCACGGCGGTCGCCGCTACGGGGCGCCTGGTCGCGCGGCGCGAATTCACGCGGGGCGCGCGGCTGGTCGTCACGACGGTCGTTGCGCGGCTTGTACGGCTTGGCAGCGGCCGGACCGCGATCGGCTGCGGTCGGGTCGTAACGTTGCTCGGTGCGGGCTTCGGCATTGTACGGCTTGCGGTCGCCACGATCGTTGTACGGACGGTTGCCCGAAGACCGCTCGCCTTGCGGGCGGCTGTTGTACGGACGGTCGCCCAGGGGACGATCGCCTTGCGGACGCTCACCTTGCGGACGATCACCAGCAAACGGACGGTCGCCGGCAGGACGATCGGCGAACGGACGATCGCCACCAAAGGAACGCTCACCAAACGGCTTGTCGCCGAAACGCTTCTTGCCTGGGCCGCCGGAACCGGTGCGGTTACGGCTGCGCTTGTGGACGTTCTCGGCTTCCGGATCGAAGTGACGCGGTTCACCATCGGCGGTAGCGGCATTGCGCCAGCCCTTGCCCGGCTTCGGGTCACCCTTCTTGCGGTGTTCCGGCAGACGGTCCGGGGTCGCCGGCTTTTCGATGTTCTTGCCCGAAGCCGTCATGGCTTCGTCGAGCAGCTTCAGGGCATTGTCCTTGCGGCGGTCGAACGACGGGATATGCTGACGCGTGGTGCGTTCGATATCCTTCAGCAGGCGACGTTCATCATCAGCCACCAGCGTGATCGAGATACCCGAACGGCCGGCACGGGCCGTACGGCCGATACGGTGGACGTAGGCTTCCGGAACGTTCGGCAGTTCGAAGTTGATGACGTGGGTGACGCCGTCGACATCGATGCCGCGGGCGGCGATGTCGGTGGCGACCAGGGCGCGGACCTTGCCGGCGCGGAACGCCTGCAGGGCGCGTTCGCGCTGGCTCTGGTTCTTGTCGCCGTGGATGGCGGCCGCTTCGATGCCACCGGCCTGCAGATAGGCGGCGACGCGGTCGGCCGAACGCTTGGTGCGGGTGAAGACCAGGGTGCGCTCCAGCTTGTCGTCGACATAGAGCTCGGTCATCAGGGCGCGCTTGCGTTGGGCTTCGACGAAGATGACCTGTTGCGAGACACGCTCGGCGGTCGTGGCTTCCGGCGTTATTTCGACACGCTTCGGCTCGGTCAGCAGTTCCGAGGCCAGGGCGCCGATTTCCTTCGGCATGGTGGCCGAGAAGAACAGGTTCTGGCGCTTGTGCGACAGCTTTTGCGCGATCTGGCGGATCGGCTTGACGAAGCCGAGGTCGAGCATCTGGTCGGCTTCGTCGAGGACGAAGAATTCGACGCCGCGCAGGTCGATCGTCTTTTGTTCGAGGTGGTCGAGCAGACGGCCCGGCGTGGCGACGAGGATGTCGAGGCCGCCTTGCAGCGCCTTGTACTGCGGGCCGTACTTGACGCCGCCGTAGATGGTCGCGATCTGCAGGCCCAGGCCCTTGGAATAGCCCTTGAAGCTTTCGGCGATCTGCGATGCCAGTTCGCGCGTCGGCGACAGGATCAGCGTGCGCACCATCTTGGGCGACGGCATGATGCGGTTCGTCATGATGTGCTGGATGATCGGCAGGGCGAAGGCCGCCGTCTTGCCGGTGCCGGTCTGGGCGATACCCAGCAGGTCGTGGCCCTTCAGCAGGATGGGGATGGCTTGCGCCTGGATCGGCGTCGGGGTCGTATAGCCCTCTTTTTCGAGGGTCAGCAGGAGGGTCGAGGACAGACCCAGGTCGGAGAATTTGGTCACGTACAGCGTGCTTTCAAAAATACGGACGACAACGCAAACGCGTCTCGCCCGGGCCTGAGACATCAGGCCGGGTGGGACGAAGCATGCGCGTGTCACGGACTTCGAAAGGGAGCAGGCACATCGTAAAGACGACGGCCTTGGAAATGCTGGCGATATGTACCCAGGAGTTCGGGCATACCTCACGCGGCCAGCTAAGCCCCGTACGATAGATGACGAGGCAATCATAAAGGCGGCGGACAGTCCGCCACAGTTATTTCGCGAGTGCGAAGGCCGCTACATGACGTGTAAGTCTGCAAGAGTCAAGGGCTGCGGGAAAAAACATGGCGTTCAGGGTTAATCGGCGATTTTTTCACGACACCGGTGGCGGTAGCGCTTTAGGGTCTGCACCCAGTCAGGATTTCATCGTGATATGAACGAAAATCGTGCAGTTCCAGGAGCAGGGACGCGGGAAGGGCTGCCCCTTTCAAGTCCTTGCGACACCGAAATGCGCGATTTGCGTCATACCCTACGGGCACCGCAAATTTCAGGCCTGGATACTTCGAACAGCCCTTGCAATGATAACATTGCGGCGGCCTGTTCTCCTGTCCCGGCCTGAAATTTGCTGGCGTCACGACGGAAACCTGACTGGGTGCAGACCCTATTGCGCATCTATGCGCCAGCCCTTGTAAAAACACGGTTTCACCAACGATTTGGTAACACACTGCGCGTAGGGTTCCGTTTGGGGCGATGCAGGCAGTGGTAACGCAAACGATTGCGTAATCGCTGCGACAAGACCGTGCAGAGTTCGGCGTCCCGTGTCAGTGCATCATTTTCATTGTTGGCTCTTTCGTCACGTCCTTGGCCTCATGCCTTTGGCCTGATTTTGGGAACACGCATGTCCTTGCCGATCCGCCCTCTCAGACACCCCGTCTCCTCCGCGCCTGCGGTGCGTCCGCCGGCATTCGGCGCCGTTGAAGTTATCCAGCCGGTCGACTATGTCGATCGCCGCGCCGAAGCCCGGGTGGATTGCGACGACCGCGGCGCCATGCTGTTCCTGTCGAGCCAGACCATCGTCACCTGCCGTATCCTTGACCAGAGCCCGAGCGGCGCCCGGGTCGCCTTCGACAATGTCGGAGCCGTGCCGGCGGAAATCTGGCTGATCGACCTCGACTCCCACATGGTGCGGCGCGGATCGTCCGCCTGGTCGACCCCGACGCGAATGGGCTTGAAATTCAATTTTATCCAGGCCCTTGTCCCGGGACAGCCGCGCCCGCCCAAGGTGCCTGAAAACGTCTTCGAAGCCTGGATGGCCATGTCGGGCCAGACGCCCAAACCCGAAGATCCGGAAGATGACGTCCTGTTCTTCGATTAATGGCCGTTGGTATAAAATATGAAAAACCCCTCCGGCGCAGGCGACGGAGGGGTTTTTCATGTCTGGTTTCCAGGGCGGCTCAGGTCAGCGAGCGGAACTTCAACGTCCCGGCAACCGTACGCAGGGCGTCGAGCGCTTCCTTGGGGTAGCCCTGGTCGACGTCGACGATGACGTAACCCAGGCTCTCATTGGTCTTCAGGTGCTGGGCCAGGATGTTCAGGTTGTATTCGGCCAGCACCATATTGATCGCCGCCAGCACGCCCGGCTGGTTGCGGTGCAGGTGCAGGAAGCGGTGACGGCCCTCGACGTCCGACAACTGGACGTGCGGCATGTTTACGCTGAAGGTGGTGTCGCCGCGGTTGAGGAAGTTGAGCAGGCGCTCAGAGGCGAACTCGGCGATGGCTTCCTGGGCTTCCTCGGTCGAACCGCCGATATGCGGGCTGAGCACTGTGTTGCGGCGGCCCATCAGCGGGCTTTCGAACGGATCGTCATTGGTGCGCGGTTCTTCCGGGAAGACGTCGACGGCGGCGCCGGAAATCTTGCCGGAATCCAGGGCCTTGGCCAGGGCATCGATGTCGACGACGTGGCCGCGCGACAGGTTGATGAACAGGGCGCCGTCCTTCATGCGGGCGAACTGGGTCGCGCCGAACATGTTGGTATTGTCACCACGGCCATCGACGTGCAGGCTGACGACGTCGGCCTCGGCCAGCAGGGCATCGAGCGAACGGTAACGCTTGGCATTGCCCAGCGTCAGCTTTTCCGCCAGGTCGTAATAGATGACGCGCATGCCGAAAGCCTCGGCCAGGATGCTGAGCTGCGAGCCGATGGCGCCGTAGCCGATGATGCCCAGGGTCTTGCCGCGGACTTCGTGGGCGCCGGTGGCCGACTTGTCCCACTTGCCCTGGTGCATGCCGATCGACTTGTCCGGAATGTTGCGGGTCAGGACGACGGTCAGGCCCATCACCATTTCGACGACCGAACGCGTATTGGAATAGGGGGCGTTGAAGACGGCGATACCGCGCTGCGAACAGGCCTTCAGGTCGATCTGGTTGGTGCCGATGCAGAAGGCGCCGACGGCCAGCAGCTTGTCGGCGTGTTCCAGTACGCGCTCGGTGACATTGGTCTTGGAGCGGATACCAAGGATGTGCACACCCTGGATGGCGGCGATCAGGGCGTCTTCGTCAAGCGCGCCCTTGACGGTCGACACATCGTAGCCTTCCTCGCGGAAGTGGCGCACGGCCTCCGGGTGGACGTTTTCGAGCAGCAGGACCTTCAGCTTGGAGCGCGGGAAGGAGTAGCGGCCCTGATAGCCTTCGGCATGCAGCACCTCGTCGAACGAGGCGGCAATGCGGACGGCGTCGCCCTGGTCCCTGGCGGCTGCGACGACCTTGGCGCGCGACACGTTTTCGGTGAAGGCATAGAAGCGCTCCGCTGCGCCGCCCGTATAGACTTCGAAGTCGGTCCAGCCATCGCCGACCATGACGACATCGCCGTCGATGGCCAGGCCGCGCACGGCGACGATCTTGCCGCCGTCCTGGCTTAAGGGATTGGCGAGGTCGATGCCGGTGGCGACACCCTCTGCGTTATAGATCAGGCGGTTGGCCAGGACATAGCCGGCGTCGATATCGTAATCGGCAACGACGGGATCGATGAAATCGTGGAAGCCGCCCGAGATGATGCGGACCTTGCCGGCATGTTCGGCGAACACCGCCTTGTTGCGCACGATAGAGGCACTGACCTTGGTCTTCAGGACCTCGACCAGCGAGGCGATGTCGTCGCGCGTCGGCTTTAGGATCTGGATGCGGCGCTGCAGGGCGTCGGCAAAGCCGATCTCGCCCGACATGGCCTGGTCGGTCAGCGTCTTGATAAGGGCGACGTCCGAGGCGCGGGCCGGATCGGCGGCCGACAGCAGTTCGGCGAGGATGTCGAGCGCTTCGACCGAGGTGAAGGTCGAATCGAAGTCGAGCACCAGGGTGGCGAGGACAGGCGGAGAAAAGCTTGCATTCATGACGGCAAAACCCATATGGGGGTCCGGGCCGGTGCCGTGTTGTACGGGGCCGCCCGGCCCTGAACCAATTGCGCTGTCCGATAGGATAAAAGACCTCCTTACACAACAGCCTTGATCATTTATTGTGGCGACTGTGCGCGGAATTCTCTACAAGTCTTGCCGCGATACGCCAAAACACCGTAAAACTCGTAAATTCTGTAACGACCCCAAAGGTTTAAACGCGTTTCCATGTCCGATACCGATGCTCCTTCCGAAGACTATTCCGCCCGTTTCGTCATCGAGACGCACCCTGTCCACGGCAGGCTGGTGCGCCTTGGCGATACGCTCGACCAGATTCTGAAGGCGCACGACTATCCCGAAGTCATCGCCAATCTGCTGGGCGAGGCCTGTGTGCTGGCCGTCCTGGTCGGTGCCTCGCTGAAGTTCGAAGGCCGCCTGATCCTGCAGGCCCAGGGCGACGGCGCCGTGCGTTATGTCGTGGCCGATTACGATACCCGCGGCGGCTTGCGCGGTTTCTGCCGCTACGACGAAGCGGAACTGGCGGCGCTAGAGGCGGCCAATGAAGGCAAGTTCCAGAGCCTGGGGGCGCAGTCCCTGCTCGGCAAGGGCACCTTCATCATGACGCTGGATCCCGAAGACCACGCCGAACGCTACCAGGGCATCACGCCGATCGAAGGCGAGAGCCTGTCCCTGTGCGCCGAATACTATTTCGCCCAGTCCGAACAGGTGCCGACCCAGATCAAGCTGGCCGTGTCCGAGGTCCTGGGCGCGACGGGCAAGAGCTGGCGCGCCGCCGGCGCCATGATCCAGGCCATTGCCGGCGACGAGAGTCGCGGCGACACCAAGGAATCCTTCCAGCATATCCGTGCCCTGTTCGAAACGCTGGGCGAGGACGAACTGACCGATTTCGAGCTGCCGGCCGACCGCCTGCTGTATCGCCTGTTCCATGAAGACGGTGTGCGTCTCAGCGCGCTGAAGAATGTCCATAAGCTGTGCCGCTGCAGCCAGGAACGTGTCGAGGGACTGGTCCAGTCGTTCAGCGAGCAGGAACAGCAGGATATGATCGAGCCCGATGGCAAGGTTCATATTACCTGCGAATATTGCTCGAAGACGTTTTTCGTAGATCTGTAAGCAGGGCTCTAAAGTCGTTGCAATAGAGCCGGAACCGGCGTCATAGTACGCGTTTTGCACCTGCGAGACGCGTCATGACCGGTTCCAGTTTTTCCTTTTCCATTCCCGACTGGGTGGCCGAGATCAATGCCGGCGAGACCGTGCTGGACAGCGACGCGGCGCGCATGGATTTCGTCGTTTCCGCTTCGCGCCGCAATGCCTCCGAGGGTGGGGGGCCATTTGCCGCCGCCATCTTCGACAGCGCCACAGGGCGGTTGATCGCGCTGGGCGTCAACCTGGTCGTGCCGCACAATTGCTGCATCCTACATGGCGAGATGGTCGCCATCATGCTGGCCCAGCAAAAACTGCAATGCTACGATTTCAGCACCTGCGGCATGACGCTGGAACTGGTGACATCGACCGAGCCGTGCGCCATGTGTTACGGCGCCGTGCCGTGGTCGGGCGTGCGTCGCCTGGTCTGCGCGGCGACCGAAGCCGATGCCCGCAAGGCCGGCTTCGACGAGGGCAGCAAGCTCAGCGACTGGGTCGGCGCGTTGAATGCCCGCGACATCGCCGTAACGACCGGTGTGGGCCGTGAAGCCGCCGCGAAGGTGCTCAGCGACTATCATGAAGGCGGCGGCCCAATCTACAACGGCAAGCGTGTTTAAAGAAGAGGGTAATCCCTTAAACCCTTACGTTCCCTGTTGGACAAACGGCACCTTGGCGAAGAGTTTGCGCTCCTCGCCGCGAGGATCTTCGACCAACTGTGGCGTGACATTCATCACCAGGGTCTCGCGCTTTTCCAGGCTGTAGGGCGTCCATTGCGGCAGGGCGGGGGTTTGCGGCGAGCCGGTGCGGGCAAAGGCGATAAAGGCGTCCGAGAACAGGTCGGCCATGCGGCGGGCGTCGGCGCCGTCGCCCGACAGGCTGTTGGGCACCTGGGTATTGCGGAAGACCAGGGGGATATCGATCATGTGCTGGGCGCGGTACTTGCCGCCGTCGCGCGGGCTGCCGAAATCGACCTGGTAGGCATAGGCCGGGGCGCCCGAGCGAGCGCGGGCTTCGTCCTCCTCGATGGCGCCGCGCCACGACCGTCCGGCCGTGGTGGCGGCAAAGAAGACATCCGATGGCGTCATGTCGGGATAGAGGCGGCGATAGGTATCGATGACCAGGTAGGGGTCGATATCGACGCGATATTCCTGTGGCAGTTTCGCTGGCAGTTCCTCCCAGGTCAAGGCAAAGTTGTGGGCATCGCCGCTCAGGAAGGCGCGTGTCTCGTCATGGGTATTGCCGATCATCATCGGGATATGACGCGACTGTTCCGGGGCATCGGGCCAGAACGGATGACGGAACAGGATAGTCTCGTCGAGCACCGGCCCCATATAGACGCCGCCGCGGCCGATGACCGGATCGGTGGTCTTCAGCGCCGCCAGCAGGTCGGCGACCGGCAGGGTCTGGACCCTTGCCAATCCTGCGGCGTCCAGGCCAAGGCCAAGCGTTTTCAGGAAGGCCGTGGCGCGCGCCGTGGCATTGCCGGGGCCGGACGCCGTCACCTGCTGGCCCGACATGGTGGCGGCGCGATGGAACAGCCCCTTGGCGGCCGGTGTCGCCATCATGGTGGCGATCTTGGCGCCGCCGCCCGATTGGCCGAAGACCATGACGCAATTCGGGTCACCGCCGAAGGCGCGGATATTGTCGCGCACCCAGGTCAGCGCCAGGTGCAGGTCCATCTGGCCGCAATTGCCGGACCATGCCATGGCGCCTTTGCCGCCCGCCTGCTTTTCCAGTCGCGCCAGGTAGAGATAACCAAAGGCATTGAGGCGGTGATTGAGCGTCACCACCACGACATCGCCACGAAGACACAGATTGCTGCCGTCGTAGAGGGGATCGGAGCCCGAGCCGCCGCTATAGGCGCCGCCATGGATATAGACCATGACCGGCCGGGCTTTTTGCGTGCCGGCCTGCGGCGTCCAGACATTGAGGAACAGACAGTCCTCCCCCTGGGCCTCCGGGCTCGACAGGTCGTGGCCGGTCTGCGGCGACGACGGACCGTAGTGGTCGGCGGCAACCGGATCGCGCCACGGCTGTGGCGCCTTGGGCGGCCGAAAGCGCGCGGTACCCGTATCCTGGCCATAGCGTAGCCCGAGGAAGACCTGCACGCCGCCGCGGGTTTGACCCGTCACCGGCCCACAGGTTGTCGCAACGACCGGGATCGCAGGTTTTGCAAATGATGATACCGGTGTCATGGCGGCGGCGGCTACCAGGCCGAGGAGGGCGTCGCGACGGTTCATGGAAGGTCCCTGTATTTTTGATTATGCAGCAATAGTGATCGCGGATGCCGCCGATGTAAAGCCGTGACCTTGTGATCGTGTCGTGCCGGGGATACATTGGGCAGATGGTATCGTTGTCTCCGCTTATCGATGGGTTTGGCCGCCGGGTGTCCTATGTGCGGCTGTCGGTCACCGACCGCTGCGACCTGCGTTGCACCTACTGCATGAGCGAGCACCAGACCTTCCTGCCGCGCAAGGATCTGTTGAGCTGGGAAGAGATGCTGCGCCTCAGCCGGTTCCTCATCGCCCGCGGCGTAGAGTCCCTGCGCATCACCGGCGGCGAACCGCTGGTGCGCCGCGGCGTCCTCGATTTTCTCTCCGAGCTGGGCCGGGAGGTCCATGCCGGGCGGCTGAAGGAACTGACCCTCACCACCAACGGCACCCAGCTGGAAAAGGCAGCGCCTGCCCTGGCCGCTGCCGGCATCCGCCGCATCAATGTATCGTGCGATACCCTGAAGCCCGACCTGTTCCGTCAGGTAACGCGTGGCGGCGATCTGGCGAAGGTCCTGACCGGGATCGAGGCGGCCCTGGATGCGGGCCTCAAGGTCAAGCTCAATGTCGTCGCCCTGCGCCAGGACAATCGCGCCGAACTGCCCGACATCATCGCCTTTGCCCATGCGCGCGGCATCGATGTCTCGCTGATCGAGACCATGCCGCTCGACGGCCTGTCCGGTGACGAGATCAGCGGGCGCGAAGACCAGTTCGTATCCTTGCGCGACGTGCTGGCCGACCTGCAGAGCTTCTGGCAGGTGACGCCGGTTGCCGACGCCACGCCTGGCCCGGCGCGCTATTACCGCGTCGCCGAGACCGGCGGTCGGCTGGGCCTGATCACGCCGCTCAGCCATAATTTCTGCGACACCTGCAACCGGGTGCGCATTACCTGCACCGGCCAGCTGTTCATGTGCCTGGGCCAGGACGACCAGGTCGACCTGCGTGCGCCCTTGCGCGCAGACACAAGCGATACCGGTCTCGATGCCGCCCTGGCGCAGGCCCTGGCGCAAAAGCCGCGGCGCCACGATTTCTTTATTGCCTCCGACGCCCTTCCGGAGCAGATGAGGCCCGAACGTATCCACCGTCCGGCGCGCACCATGTCGCTGACCGGCGGCTGAATCTAAGGAAAGCCCCATGGCCGCTGACAGTGAATTCCCCAATCTCGGCGGTGGCCGCATCGACACCGATCGCCCGTTCCGGTCGGTCAATATCGCCGTCCTCACCATCTCCGACACCCGCGACGAAGAGAGCGATACGTCGGGCGATGTCCTGGCCAGGCGCGTCGAGGCCGCCGGCCATCACCTGGCGGCGCGCGAGATCGTCCGCGACGACGTCCAGCACATCCGCACCGTGGTCAAGAACTGGATCAGCTCCGGCAATATCGACGCCATCGTTTCGACCGGCGGCACCGGCATTACCGGCCGCGACGTCACGCCCGAGGCCATCGAGCCCCTGCTCGACAAACGTATCGACGGCTTCTCGACCATCTTCCATATGCTGAGCTATCAGACGGTCGGCCTGTCGACCCTGCAGTCACGCGCCCTGGCCGGGATTATCGACGGTGTCTTCATCTTCTGCCTGCCGGGCTCCAACGGCGCCGTCAAGGATGGCTGGGACAAGGTCATCCGCTGGCAGCTCGATTCACGTCACGGGCCGTGCAACATGGTCGAACTGATGCCGCGCCTGAAAGAGAAATAGGGTGGCGGCGAAGAACCTGCCGGTCGGCGAGGCCGTCGAGATTGTCCGCGCCGGCGCCATCGATATGCCGGATGAGCGCGTGGCCCTGACCCAGGCCCATGGCCGCGTCCTGGCGCATGCCATCCGTGCGACGCGCGACCAGCCGCCGTTTCGCGCCTCGGCCATGGACGGTTATGCTATCCACAGCGACAGCGTTATTGGCGCCAGCCTTATTGCCTACAGCCTGCGCGTCATCGGCGAAAGCGCCGCCGGCCGCCGTTTTACCGGTGCGGTCGCTGCCGGAGAAGCGGTGCGCATCTTCACCGGCGCGCCTGTGCCCGACGATTGCGACACGGTCATTATCCAGGAAAATACCCGCCGTGACGGCGACACGATCACGCTTCTGCCCGATGGCAAGGTCGGGGCAAGCCATGTCCGCCCGGCTGCCGGCGACTTTGCCGCCGGCGATGTGCTGCTGGAGGCGGGTATACGCCTCGACCCGTGGCGATTGTCCCTGGTGGCGGCGGCCGGTATGGCCGAGGTCGTCGTGGCGCGACGCCCGCGCGTCGCCATCCTCGGCACCGGCGACGAGCTTGTGCCGCCGGGAAGCGTCCCCCAGCCCGACCAGATCTACGAGTCCGGCTCGTTTGCTCTCAAGGCCCTGATCGAAACCTGGGGCGGGGAGGCGCAGGTGCTGAGCGCCGAGGGCGACAGTATAGACGGCATTGCCCGGGCAGTGCGTGAAGTCGCCTGCGATATCGTCGTCACCATCGGCGGCGCCAGTGTCGGCGATTATGACTTCGTCAAGCCCGCCCTGGCCAAGCTGGGCCTGGTGCTCGAATTCGAAACCCTGAACCTGCGACCGGGCAAGCCGACAGCCTTTGGGCATCTGGCCGATGGACGGCGCAGCCTGAGCCTGCCCGGCAACCCGGCCTCGTCCTTTGTGGTGGCGCAACTGCTGCTGAAACCGTGGATCGAGGCGTCGCTCGGGATGCACGCGGTTTCGCCGTTCGTGACGGCTGTGCTCGCGGCGCCGGCGCCGCCGGCCGGTCCGCGCGAATCCTATCTGCGTGCGGCGCTTACCGTGTCGCCGTCCGGGCAACTGATGGCTGTGCCTTTCGCCGCCCAGGATTCGTCTCTGGTCGGTATCTTTGCCCGGGCCGATGCCTTGTTGCGTCTGCCGGCCGGGGCGCCGGAAACGCCGGCGGGGGCTCTGGTCGAGGTGATCAGGCTTGATCGGGGATAGTGTTGTAAGCGGGGGGCAATATGCGACAGATATATGCCGGCGTCGCGGCGGTGTTCGCGTTAGGCTCGGTGATTGCCGGTCCTGCCTGCGCGACACCGGAGCCGGTTGCCAATCACTGGTATGCCCGTCTGGGCGACGGCCCTTGGTGTGCATATGCCAGCCAAAAGACGCGCGACAGCATATCGGACGCCGGTACGGACGATCATGGCAATTTCTATCAAAGCGCCAACGCGGTCATTGCCAATGGCGAGGCACAGCGCATATTCTTGACCAGCAGCGATGAAAGCGGCGACTGGATTGTCTACGATGACTACGTCCTGATCCGCGGGCAGATTTCACGACTCGAGCGCAAATATAACGGCTTCGGCGCCGGCAGCCTCGTTCAGGTGTTTGTCGTCAAAGGCGGCAAAATGGTCCGGCAATCGCAAGATCTGTACGAACTGGGACGGAAGACGCGGAAGCCGATGAGAAAGGGTGTTGATTACGGCCCGCACATCGCGATCATTTCGGACATAAAAAAGCCGGGTTCTACCCGGTCTTGCTGGCAACGCCAAAGACGAAGCCAATCTGCACGCGGTAAAAAGTCGGTCTCTACGCCGCGCTATTGCCCGTTAAAGCGAGGACGCTGACGGGGCTATCGAATATAGATTTGGGGGTAACATGGAACGAATGAAATGGCGCCTTGGCGGTGCAGCGCTGGCATTGGCGACTTGCCTCACCAGCGGGGCTGTTATCGCAGCAGCGCCCCAGGCGGTGGCCGATCACTGGTACGGCCATATGGACGACGGACCGTGGTGTGCGTATCCCAATGAAAAGGCGAGGACACGAGCCGCCAATGAAGCTGGGTCCTATGACCTTGCTAATGCCGCCATCGTTGAGGGCAAGGTTGCCTGGCTGGCAGTGACGGCTTCCAGCGAAAGTGGTGACTGGGTCGTCTTTGACGATTACGATCTGGTCGATGGTCGGATTTCGGCACTGCATAGGCAATCCAACGATTTCGAATACGGTACGCTCGTCGAGGAATTCGTGGTGAAGGCGGGCAGGTTGGTCCGCAAGTCCCAGATCCTCTACGAAATGGGAACGAAGAAGCGCAAGCCGATGCAAAAGGGCGTCGACTATGGCGTCGAGTACGGCCATGACGTTACCGGCATTTCAGACATAAAAAAAGCCGGGTTCTACCCGGTCCTGCTGGCGACGCCAAAGACGAAGCCCGTCTGCAATAAAAGGTAGGTCTTCCCCCGCCTGCGGGCAGGAAGGGGAAGACGCTTATCGGATCAGCCCAGGGCCTTCATCAGGTCCGGGATAGCAGTCTTGTAGTCGGCAACCAGGCCGTAGTCGGCGACGCCGAAGATCGGCGCTTCCGGATCCTTGTTGATCGCGACGATCACCTTGGAGTCCTTCATGCCGGCCAGGTGCTGGATGGCGCCCGAGATGCCGATGGCGATATAGAGCTGCGGGGCGACGACCTTGCCGGTCTGGCCGACCTGGTAGTCGTTCGGCGCGTAGCCGGCATCGACGGCGGCGCGCGAAGCCCCGACCGCGGCGCCGAGCTTGTCGGCCAACGGGTCGAGCACGGCGTTGAACTCATCCTTCGAACCCAGCGCACGGCCGCCCGAGACGATGACCTTGGCCGAGCCCAGTTCCGGACGGTCCGAGGTGACCTTTTCTTCGGAGATGAAGCGGGTCTTCGGCGACGCGGCGGGGGCGGCGACGGTTTCGATCGCGGCCGAACCGCCGACGCCGGCGGCGGCAAACGCCGTGGTGCGGACCGTCAGGACCTTCTTGGCTTCGGAGGTCGACACGGTTTCCAGCGCGTTGCCGGCATAGATCGGACGGACGAAGGTGCTGGCGTCGACGATCTGAATGACGTCAGACAACAGCGAGACGTCGAGCAGGGCGGCGACGCGCGGGGCGACATTCTTGCCCGACGACGAGGCAGGGATGGCGACGGCGTCGTAATTGGCGGCGAGGCCGGCGACGAGGGCGGAAACGTCCTCGGCGATATCGGCCTTCAGCTCGGGCGACTGCGACACCAGCACCTTGCGGACGCCGGCGATCTGGGCGGCAGCATCGGCGACGGCCTGGACGCCTTCGCCGTAGACGAGGATATCGACATCGCCACTCAGGGCCGTGGCGGCGGTGACGGTCTTATGGGTGGTGTCGCGCAGGTGCGCGCCATCATGATCGGCAATTACCAGAACGGCCATATTACAGCACTCCCGCGGACTTGAGATCGGCAACCAGTTCGGCGACATCGGCCACCTTCTTGCCGGCGCCGCGCTTCGGCGGCTCGGTGACCTTGACGACCTTGAGGCGCGGCGTGACATCGACGCCGTAGTCGGCGACCGTCTTGATATCGAGCGGCTTCTTCTTGGCCTTCATGATGTTCGGCAGCGAGGCATAACGCGGCTCGTTGAGGCGCAGGTCGGTGGTGATGACGGCCGGAAGCGTGACGCCCAGCGTCTGCAGGCCGCCGTCGACTTCGCGCGTGACATGGGCTTCGCCGTTCTCGATGACGACCTTTGAAGCGAACGTCGCCTGGGGCCAGCCCAGCAGGGTCGACAGCATCTGGCCGGTGGCGTTGTTGTCGCCGTCGATCGCCTGCTTGCCCATGATGACCAGGTCGGGCTGTTCCTGTTCGATGACGGCCTTCAGCAGCTTGGCAACGGCCAGCGGTTCGACATCGACGTCCGACTGGATCAGGATGCCGCGATCGGCGCCGATGGTCAGGGCGGTGATGATGGTGTCCTTGGCCTGCGCAGGCCCGATCGATACGGCCACGATCTCGGTGGCGATGCCCTTTTCCTTGAGGCGCGTGGCCTCTTCGACGGCGATTTCGTCGAACGGGTTCATCGACATCTTGACGTTGGACAGATCGACGCCGGACTGGTCGGCCTTGACGCGGACCTTGACGTTGTAATCGAGCACCCGCTTGACGGGGACGAGAATCTTCATGGCTTTACCTCTCAGCGACGCCCATAAGAGGAGGGCTGACGCGTACCCTGTAATGGTCGGGTTGGTTTGCCGCCCGATGGGGTCAAAGTCAATCGCAATTCGGGGTAAATGCGGGCAAAACCGGCGATAAAAGCCAGGTTTTTCAATTGCCCCCAAGTCAAGTTTGTCGCATAAGGGGCATGAACTCTGTTAATTCCTTCCCCCACAGTAAAGTCATGCCGAGCAATATTCGTTACCTTAAATACTGGTTCCTCGGCCTGGTGCTGGTTGGTTGTACGGCGGTGGCCGGTTACGACTTCCTCTATGGCATTCCGCAGAGGAAGTGCGACGCTGTCGGCTCCTGGTGGCGCTGGCAGGACCGCACCTGCTACAAGCCGATCTACCTGCCGACCTTGACCCATCGCAAGCCGGGCGAGGGCACGGTCGTCGACTGGCATGACAAGAAGGCGCCCGATGTCGCCGGCGCGACCGGCTCGGCCTCGGCGCCCGGCGCCGCCGCAAAGTAATCTTACGCCCGCCTCCGGACCCCTATTGGGTGTTTTTTTAGGGGCGTTTTTGGTGGGTATTTCTTGCGATAACTGCGAACGGGGAATGGATTGGACCGGATAGATGCCATGCGCCTGTTCGTCCGCGTCGCAGACACGGGCAACTTCTCGCGAGTCGCGCGGACGATGGAGGTCAGCCAGCCGACCGTCAGCAAGATGATCGCCGCCTTGGAGGCCAGGCTGGGCGCGCAACTGCTGCGCCGGACGTCGCGCGGCCTCAGCCTGACCCCGGCCGGCCAGGATTTCTACGAGGCGGCCGTCGGCATCATCGAGCGCGTCGAGGACGTGGAATTGCGCGTCGGTCAGGGAGAGGCCACGCCCTCCGGCCTGATCCGGGTGACACTGACCGCCGGTTTCGGCCGCATGTACATCATGCCGCACCTGCCGCGCTTTTTTGCACGTTACCCCGACATTTCGATCGACTTCGATATCACCCAACGCGACGTCAACCTGGTCGAGGATGGCCTCGACCTGGCGATCCGTATCGGGCCCTTGAGCGATTCCAGCCTGATGGCCCGGCGCATCGGCAGCAGCGCATTCATCACCGCCGCTTCCCCCGCCTACATCGCACGCAAGGGGCAGCCCCGGACGCTGGAAGACCTGAAGGATCACGATTGCATCGGTTTCATGTTCCGGGATGCGCCGCGCCCCTGGCCGTTCAAGGGGCCGGATGGACCAGTTGAACACTATCCTTCGGGCCCTGTGCGCAGCAACGATGCCGACTATATCCGCACCGCCGTCCTGGAAGGCCTGGGTATCGGTCACAATGCCGGCTGGCTCTATGCCCGGGACATCGCCGCCGGCGCCCTGGTACCCGTCCTGGAAGACTATGTGCCGGGGCCTTTCCCGATACACGCCGTATGGCCGGGCAGTCGCCGGCTGGCGGGCAAGACCCGGGTCTTCATCGATTTCCTGGCGGAGGTTTTCGAAAACGAACCACTTCTGCGTATCCGCTGATCATCGCCCTTTAACCGGGGGCCATGCGATATCGGCATAGCTGCTATGCCCGGCGACTGTCTTCTGACGTCCGGCCCTTCGGCCTATCTCCCTGACCATGACGCCGCATTGGCGCCGTGACCCGTCAGAGGAGAATTCGAATGGGCAAGTTGAATGGAAAGATCGCTGTCATCACCGGTGGCAGCAGCGGTATCGGCCTGGCGACCGCGCGGCGCTTTGTCGATGAAGGCGCCTTCGTCTACATCACCGGTCGCCGCCAGTCCGAGTTGGACAAGGCGCGCGTACAGCTGGGTGGCAATGCCGCGACGGTACAGGCAGACATCGCCAGCATCGACGATCTCGAACGCCTCTATGCCCGCATCAAGGCCGAAAAGGGTCATCTCGACATCATCGTCGCCAATGCCGGTACGGTCGAACTGCAGCCTCTGGCCGCGGCGACGCCGGAGCATTTCGATACCATCTTCAACACCAATGCGCGCGGTACCTATTTCACCGTCGCCAAGGCCCTGCCGATCCTCAGCGACGGTGGCGCCATCGTCCTGGTCAGCTCGGGTATGAATGTGAAGGGCTTCCCGGCCTATGGCGCCTATTCGGCGACCAAGGCGGCGATCCGTTCCTTCTCCCGGACCTGGGCCAATGAGCTGAAGGACCGTGGCATCCGCGTCAATACCCTGAGCCCCGGCCTGATCGAAACACCGATCATCGGCCTGCAGTTCCCCGATGCGGCAGAAGCCGACGGTATCCGGGAGATGTTCAAGCAGATGACACCCCTGGGGCGTGTCGGTGCGCCGGAAGAGATGGCCGCGGCCATCCTGTTCCTGGCCTCGAGCGAAAGCAGCTATTCGACCGGCATCGACCTGGTTGCCGATGGTGGCATCACCACGGTTTGAACCCAGCGGTCATAGAGAATGACCATTGGTATCTTTTTCAGCTCAAACGCCGCATGGCTCGCAGCAGCAGCGGCGGCGTACGGTCGCACGCTCCCAACGGCCAGGAATCAAGACAGTGGCCGTTGGTATAGCTCTCGAAGCTTCACACGCGCAGGTCCGGCAGCCCCGGGCCTGCGGCAGGAGACGACAATGATCACCATGTACCAACTGACCGTGCCGCCGCTGAAAAAAGCGCTACGCACCATGGACTATTACCTGGACCGGGCCGCCGATTTCGTCGGTACCGGCGTCATCGGCGAAAGCCAGTTGCTGGACAGCCGCCTGGCCGTCGACATGCTGCCGCTGGCCGCTCAGGTGCAGCGCCTGAGCGACAATGCCAAGTTCGGTGTCGCGCGACTGGCGGGCATCGAGGCGCCGGCCTATCCGGACCGTGAAGCCAGTTTTGCCGAGTTGAAGGTCCGCCTCGACAATACGATCGATTTTATCGAGGATGTCGGCGAGGCCCAATTTTCCGGCGCCGAAGACCGTCCTGTCACGCTGGCCTTCCGCAGCATTTCCGGGACGATGACCGGCTATGTCTACCTGTCGGAGTACCTGCTGCCGAACATCTATTTTCATCTGGCCACTGCGCACGGCATTTTGCGCCAGAACGGCCTGCAGATCGGCAAGCGCGACTATTTCGGCGCCTTCGTATCCGTCTGACCCCCCGTCCACGTCTTTAACATCAGGAGATATCATCATGGTCGATGAAAATGGCCCCCACTATTTTGTCGCGTTTCAAACCCCGGGCCCGAAATGGGTTGCGGGCGCCAGGTACAACGAGCAGCCGGAATTTTTCGACCATGTCGGCTATATGGCCGCCATGCAGGAAAAGGGACTTACAGTGCTCAGCGGTCCGTTCATGGAAAAGCCGGGCGGCCTCAATGGCGTCCTGGCTGACGGCGGCATGACGATCTTCAAGGCCGCGGATTACGATGAGGCCGTGGCAATCGCCACCGCCGATCCAACGGTGCGGTCCGGCATGCTGAATGTCGAGGTCAGGACCTTCTGGGTACCCTTCCACAACTGAGCCTGCGGGTAGTGTCAGGCCGCGGCGACATCCGACAGGAAGCGCGCCACCGTGTCCTTCAGGCCGTTGGTCTTACCGGCGATATCGCGCGAGGCCTGGGCCACCTTCTCGGCGGCATCGGCCGTATGGGCGGTTTCGTCGCGCACGCTGACGACATTCTCGCTGACGATCTTGGTGCCCTCGGAGGCGCGCACGACATTGCGTGTGATCTCCTGCGTTGCCTCGCCCTGTTGTTCGACGGCGGCAGCAATGGCGGAGGTGAAGCTGGAGACCTCGGCCATGGTGCCGGTGATATTGGCGATGGCTTCGACCGCGGCGTTGGTCGACGACTGGATCTCGGTGATCTGGGCCGAGATTTCCGCCGTGGCGCGCGCTGTCTGCGACGCCAGGTCCTTGACCTCGGTAGCGACGACGGCGAAGCCCTTGCCGGCTTCGCCGGCGCGGGCGGCCTCGATCGTGGCATTGAGGGCCAGCAGGTTGGTCTGGGCGGCGATGGCCTGGATCAGGCTGACGACCTCGCCGATCTTGGTGGCGGCGATGGCCAGGCTGGCCACCTTGGCATTGGTGTCGGAGGTGACGCGGCTGGCCGAGACGACGACGGTATTGGCGCGGCCGACCTGATCGGTGATCTCGTGGATCGACGCGGTCAGTTCTTCGGCGGCGCTGGCCACGGTCTGGACATTGCCCGAGGCATCGAAGGCGGCTTCACCGGCGGCCGCGGCGCTGTGGGCCGTCTGGGCGCTGACGCGGCTCAAGGAGTCGGCCGTCGAAAGAATACCGTCCATGGTGCTGCCGACGCCTTCCAGAGCGGTAGCGACATCGCCGCGGAAGCGGGAAATCAGGTGTTCGACCGTGGCTTGGCGGTTGAGACGGACCTGTTCATCCTCCGCCTTGCTGCGCGCCATGTTCTGGCGGTCCAGCCCCTGCGTTTTGAAGACCTCGAGCGCGCGGGCCATGCTGCCGATTTCATTGCCCCACTGGGTATAGGGGATGGCGGCGTCGTAATCGCCCCGGGCGATCTGGCTGACGCTGCCTTCCAGGCGGTGCAGGGGCGCCATCAGGCGGCTGCCGAGCAGGAAGGCGAGCACGCTTAAGGCCAGCATCAGGCAGGCGGCCATGATCGACACCTTGGACACCATGGCGTTGGCGGCTGCGTTGACCTCGCTGGCCCTGACGCCGGAGAAGAGGATGCCCGTGACCTTGCCGTCGGTGGTGAACAGGGGCTGGTAGACGGTGTAGTAGGCGACGCCAAGGATATCGGCCTTGCCGACATAGGTCTTGCCGGCGGCGACCGACGGATACGCCTTGCTGTCGTGGCCGAGCTTGGTGCCGGTGGCGCGGCTGCCGTCGGGTTTC
Source organism: Asticcacaulis sp. (assembly GCA_965246725.1). Lineage (GTDB taxonomy): Bacteria > Pseudomonadota > Alphaproteobacteria > Caulobacterales > Caulobacteraceae > Asticcacaulis. Next base: position 782,168 of record CBDFFG010000003.1, on the reverse strand, counting down.
AGGATCGAGGTACCGATACGGACATAGTCGTCGGAGGCCGCGTCGTAGCTGAACAGGGTGGCCTGCTGGCCCGAGACCTGGGCGATCTGATCGACCAGGTCGTTGGCGCTGTCGGCCGGCAGGGTATTGACAGTGATGCGCTGGATATTGCCGTCGGCGGTCAGGTCGACCTGGGCGTCGCTAAGCCGGTTGTGCAGCAGGGCGCCGGCGATACGCAGGGCTGAGTTCTGGTAGTCGAGCGTAGTGCGGGCGGTATTGGCCCGGACTTCGAGCATGACGACGCCGACAATGCCCAAGGCGGAAATCGCTACGAAACTCGCCATCAACAGGCTGATCAGACGTGTCAGCTTGATCCGACCCAGAAGCTTTTCCACGGGCTACTCCTTACGCAACTTACTTCAAACGCGACAAAAATATGCGTCCTTTTGGCGCATGCGTGCTTAATATCCGCTTAACGATAGTTGCCAGCCCCCTGTCGGCAAAGGGTTTGCGGGTTTATATTACCCTTTCCCCGGCACCCACAGAACGTCCGCCGTGCCTTTGGCATTGGCGTAACGCGCCAGGACGAAAAGCAGGTCCGATAGGCGGTTGAGATATTTCAGAACGGCCGGCGACACCTCTTCGGTTTCGGCCAGGGCGACGGTGTCGCGTTCGGCCCGGCGCACGATGGTGCGGGCGACATGCAGGTAGGCGCTGAGGGGCGTTCCGGCCGGCAGGATGAACGAGGTCAGGGGCGACAATTCGTCATTGTGGGCGTCGAGCGCGACCTCCAGGGCATCGACCTGGGGCTGGCGGATACGGATCGGCGTCCATTGTACATCGTCGGACGGCGTCGCCAGGTCGGCGCCGAGGTCGAACAGGTCATTCTGGACCGTGGCCAGCAAGACGTCCATATCGCCGGCCAAAACACTGGTATGCAGGCGGGCTACGCCGATGGCGGCATTGGCTTCGTCGACGCTGCCGATGGCAACCAGGCGCGGCGCATGCTTGGGCCGGCGCGAGCCGTCGGCCAGACCGGTGGTGCCGTCATCGCCGGTGCGGGTATAGATCTTGTTGAGCTTGACCATGTAGGACTCCGGAGTGTCGGCAGTGTGTGGTCGCTACGGATTTGCCCCCTCCATCACGTCTCCGGCCTGAAGGCCTTCGCCGCGCCACCTCCCCCGCTTCGCAGGGCAGGAGGGAGTTTGCAAGGTCTGCACGACAGAAATCCAGGAGTCGGGACTCGGACGTTCCGAAATGCGACCAGCATTTCGGCAAGGGCGACCGCCCGCCCGAGGCTTACCCTCAAGTAGCGAAGCGATAGGGCTTCGCAATGGGCGAGGAAAGCCTGCGCGGCGCTTGAGCGCACAGCGGCTTCGCCGCGCCACTATTTATGAACCGACCAGACGACGAGGAGGAGCAGCACAAGTGCAACGGCCTGTAGAGCAACGCGCCAGCGCATTAGCTTGTTCGACCATTTGGCATTGAATTCGCCGCCGCGGACCATGCTGACAATCCCGGTAAACAGGACAGCGACCACGGCCAGCATGGCGATCACGGCAAGAATAAAAAGAAACATGCTCATGACCTGTTTCTTCCCTCTTTTACGTGCACTTGTCGAGCCCCATATACCCCTCTACGGAGAAGCTGCTTCAATTTATGAGGAATCGCCGCAAATCCGTCGCTTTCGGAGCGCAAAAAATAACACGGGTAACCGATTGTCATAGCGTTCCCTCCGGTTTAATAAAGGTGGCCCGGGATCAAAGCTTACCTTAGGGAAACTAATGTGTGTGTGAGTAGATGTACAATCCGAGTGAACATAACCTTATGAATAACCGCGAGGAAATCGCCCAGCCTTTAGGGGCGCGCGCTCAGTCCAAGGAGCGCAACCGTCAAAAGATCCTCGAATCGGCTATGACCCTCTTCCGTGAGCGTGGCTTCGAGGCTGCGACTCTGCGCGATATCGCGCGTGGCGCGGGTCTGTCCACCGGGGCTCTGTTCGCCAACTTCTCCGACAAGAATGAAATCTTCCTGACGGTCGTCGAGGACGAAAACGCCCGGGTTATCCGCCTGATGCGTGAGGCCTATGACGAGTCGCTGACCCTGGTCGAGCGACTGCACAAGCAATTGATGCGCGGCTACGACGCCGCCCAGGTCAATGCCCGTCTGATCCTGTCGGCCTTCGTCATGCGTTGGAGCGCCGGTTCGTCCAGCCTGACCGAAGTATCGCGCCTGAGCGACCTGGTTCGCGTCACCCTGCTCGACACGCTGAAGGCCGCCAAGGCCCGCAAGGAAATCCCGGACGACTCGCGTATCGACTGCGCCGCCGAAATCCTGGAAGACCTGTGCTTCGCCAACCTGCGACGTGCCTTTCAGGCGTCGGAAACCAGCGCCGGTTTCGATGTTGCCCAACTGGCCGAAAGCCTGTCGGTGCAGATCGGTCTCGTCGTTGCCGGTCTCAAGACCGCCTAAGCAGCCTAGCCTGCACCATTTGATACGATTACGCCTCCTCCGCCATGCGGGGGAGGCGTAATCGTGCCTGCTCGCGCGAAGCGTCTTCATCTATGATAAGGGGGAAGGTAGCCGTCGCGAGCGCAGCAGTAATCTGCGAAAATCTGCGGATTTCAATAACAATCTCTCCATCTGCTTCGGCGATCGGGAAAGAATATACGATCCGCAGATTAGCGCAGATTTTCGCAGATTATTTCAGAGCGGGTCGCACCGACGGTGTGCCATTGAAGGCAAGATGACTGCGCTTCGCGCGGATATCAGCTGGTCCAGCGCAGGGTGGTTGCCTTTACAGGATTGACGAACGCGCGCTTTTCGGCGCGGGACGCCAGCCATTCCTTTTTCAGCTGCTGATACCACTTGGCCTGGGTGTCGGCATCGTCGATCCACAGCAGGGACGGATCGTATTTCAGGCCTTCGTTCTGCAGGTTGACCATGTCGCCGTCCTGCTTGAGAAAGGCCTTCGCGCCCTGGCGGAACAGGGGCGAGATAAACCGGAACAGGCCATGGTCCGACCAGAAGATCTGGGTGATGCGCGTGGTCTTGTCGTCGACCGGCGTCAGGCAGGTCAGGCCCAGGACCTGTTGGGTGCCGATCTCGATATGCTCGTAACGGACACCCGGCAGGCGGAAGGTGATCTCGGTCGCCGGCGCGCCGCCCAGGATACGGTAGGCGCGGCTGTTCTTCGACGGGGCATGGCGCACCATGGCAAAGCCATACTCGGTCGGAGCGAAGGCCTTGGACTTTTCCAGTTGCTTCTTGGCCGAGCGCCACCACCATTGCTGATGGACGTAGGGGCCGTGGGCGGGGTCCATAAGGCCGACGACGGCATGATCGATATGGCTTTCGAAATCCATGGTCTCGACGATGATCGGCTTGCCGCCGACGACGCCGGGCAGGATGGGAGGCTCATGGTCGGGCTCGGCCGGACGGCGCAGGTCGGCGGTGATATAGATCCAGACAATGCCCTGCTGTTCGCGCACGGCGTAGTTTCTCACCCGGATCTTCTCGACATCCATGGTCTGGTCGGAGGTCAGGGACGGCACGGATGTGCAGGTGCCTTCGGTATTGAAGGTCCAGCCATGATAGGGGCATTGCACGACGCACGCCTTGCCGTCGCGGATCATCTCGCCGGCCGACAGGGGCGCTGCCCGGTGGGGGCAAATATCACGGATGCCGTAAACCTTGCCGTCGAGATCGCGGCCAAGCAGGACGGGTTCGCCCAGGAAGACATAGCGCTGCAGGGCGCCCGGCTTCAGGTCACCCGCCAGGGCAGCGAAGTACCAGCAGTCTTTCAGGAAACCCTGTCCGAAGACGACACGGGCGGCAGGAGAGGCTGAGCTTTGATCGGGCATGGGACTTCAGATACGGCGTAAGGGTTTCAGCCGTTTAGCATATCGCGATTGCCGGACGAATGCGACACCTTAACGCGTTTTGGCAAATCCACCGAGCGCATCGAGCACGGTGCGGTTTTCCTCGTCGCGGCCGATGGTGATGCGCAAGGCTTGCGGCAGGCCGTAATTGGCTACATGACGCACGATAATGCCCTGAGACATCAGGTATTCATTGGCCCGTTCGGCTTCGGCGCGATCCGTGAAGTAGATCAGGACGAAGTTGCCGATCGACTTGCGGATATCCAGGCCCATGGCGCGGACTTCCTGCACGAAGCGCGGATGCCAGCTAAGGATCTGGGCACGCGAGGCTTCGATATGGACGCTGTCCGACAGGGCGGCCACGGCGGCCGCCTGTGCCGGCAGGTTGACATTGAACGGCAGGCGGATGCGGTCGATGGCGGCGATCACCGCGTCCGGGCAATAACCGAAACCGACGCGCAGGCCGGCCAGGCCGTGGATCTTGGAGAAGGTGCGGGTGACGATGATATTGTTCGACGGCTTGGCCAAGGGGAACGCGGTGGCCCAGGTCGGCTCGTCGACGAATTCGGCATAGGCCTCGTCGACCACCAGCAGGATGTGGGCCGGCAGGCGGGCGCGCAGTTCGGCGACCTCTTCGGGCGTGTTCCAGGTACCGGTCGGATTGGCCGGGTTGGAAATATAGACGATCTTGGTACGGTCGTTGACGAGGGCCAGCAGGCCGTCGATCTCGACCTTCTGGTCCGGCTCAGCGGCGAGACGGACCTCTGCCTGGCAGGCAAGGGCCGAGATGCGATAGGCCAGGAAGCCGTGCTCGCCGGTGACGATATTGTCGCCGGCCTCGAGATAGACCTGGTTAAGCAGGGCGAAGACCTCGTCCGAACCATTGCCAAAAACGAGGCGCTCGGGCTCGAGGCCGTGATATTCAGCAACAGCGGTACGCAGGGGGCCGGCATGGCCGTCGGGATAGCGGAACAGCTTCTTTTGCGCTTCGACATAGGCCTCGGTGGCGCGGGCGCTGCAGCCCAGGGCGTTTTCGTTGGAGGACAGCTTCAGCGGCTCGGCGACGCCTTCGATCTTCGACTTGCCGCCGATATAGGGGGCAATGTCGAGAATGCCCGTCTTGGGCGCCGGTGCGGTGGCGAGGGGTTCGAGATTGTCCATCACAGTACTCTCAAGGCTACGGTCGCCAGCGTTTTAGCGGCGATGCCTGAGAAACGCACGCAAAAATCCGATGGGGATCTTAAATCCGCGGGGCAGCGCCGATAATGCCGCTCAGCGAGCCCAGGGACTCGCGCAGGCGCTCATCGTGTTCCTGGACATAGCCGGCCAGCGAGAACAGCTTCAACCCTTGCGCGGTGCACAGCCATTCGGCGGCGAAACCGCGCTGGCTCAGGATTTCGATCAGCTTGTTTTCGCGTTCGGGCGAATCCGACACCCAGAAGGTCAGATCGTCGCCGGTCGGCTCCGGCGCGATGGCCGCCAGCGCCAGGGCATGCGGCCGCCCGGTCGACAGCTCGGGCAGTGCGGCAATAACCCGCACCTTGGGTTCGGCCAGCAGGCGTGCCCACCAGGCGCCGCCACGGGGATCGAGGCTGAGGATCGACAATTGCCGCACGTCGCGCGCCGCGGCGATGGCCGAGGGCGCATCGTTGACGTAGCCGTACGAGGGGGCAAAGCCGAAGCGCTCGCGCGCCCATACCAGGACTTCCTGGGACTGGTCGCTGGCGCACAGATTGAGGTTGAGGCCGCCATGGGCCTGACCCTGGATGCGCAGGTTCTCCGAGATAAGCTCACGCCAGATGCGCACCACCACGGCTTCGGACGCCGCCTGGCGCGGCATGGCGATCAGCTTGCGGATCAACATGGCTTCGCGGTCCGGACGCAGCAGGGACACCGAGGCATTGACGCCTTCTTCCCGCACCTTGGCTTCACCGATGGCCTTGCCCAGCGCTGCCCGTTCATCGACGAGACGCAGCAATTCCGAATCGAGGGCATCGATTTTGAGGCGCAGATCGGCGAGACCGGGCGGGGCTTGTGTACTCACGTCAGTTACTCCGGGTAGCAAAGCCTGAACCTTATGCCCGGAAATTCGACGTCGCAAGTCTATATTCGCCAATCAGAACAGTGGTTTCAGTATAAACCAGATTTACGGCAATATAGGTGCATCTGCAACTTTCAGCGGTCCGATAAAGGCGGAGCCGTCGTGGAAGTCGATATTGAAGCTTTGCGGGCCGACCGTGGCCAGGGTCATGTCGAGCAGGGGGCGCGCCAGGGTCATGTTGTCTTCGGAGATCAGGCCGGCTGCCCCCAGGACATCCAGCGGTTTGAAGGTGCCCGACATGTCGATCTTGAGGTGGCCGGTCATGTGGCTGGCGGCGTCGAAGGCCAGGGCATCGCTGGTCGCCAGCAGGGTCAGGTCGGTATTCTTGACTTCGCATCTGAACTGCGACGCGACGCCACCTGTCTTCCATTTCTTGAGGCCGGTGGCGAAATCCACGCCCTTGAAGGCGCTGATCTGGTTGAAGGTCCCTTCGATATGCATATCGACCGGTTTTTGCGGGCTGAACTTGCCGACAAAGCCCGGGGTTACACCGTGCGAGCCCTCGAGGCGGACAAGGAAGTCGGCGCTGTCGGGAGCCTTGGCATTGGGCCGGGCATAGGCTTCGAACAATTCGGCCTTGTCGAAGGTGAAGGGATGGGTCGGATCGGACGGAATGACATTGAGGCCGGTCCCCTGAATGCGGACATCGGGGACGGCGTCGCGCAGGTGCGAGATGCTGGCGCGCAAGGACGTGCCCGTGACGGTCAGCTTGCCGAGGTCGAGCCCGCCGGCGATGCCGGGATTGGAGCGGCCACGATAGACGGTCATGCCCGACGGCGCCGACGCCACCCACTTGTCGAGCGCATAGGCATTGGCTTCGAGATCGAGCACCGGGAACATGGCGCCGCGACCCGACGGGGCGATGACGGTCAGGTTATGGAATTCGACATACATGCGGTAGGGGTAGCCACGGACATTGTAGGGATCGGACGTGACGTGGTAACCCTGCTTGATCATGCCGTCGACCTGGGTGGTGAGTGCCGCCTGCACCTGGTGGGCGGTATAGAACCAGTAGCCGCTCCAGCCGGCGGCGGCCAGGACGACCAGGGCGATCGGGGCGAAGATGCCGATGCGATGGGTCTTTTTCGGCGGACGCGGAGTCAGCGCCAGATCGTCGGTTGCGGCGGTCTCGGGCGGAAGGTCGGTCATTCTGGCAGGCCCCACGGAAATGTCGCGGCATATAAGCAGGCGAAATGTAAAGACGCCAGTGGGATTGTTTGGCCGTGCCGCCCTCTAAAGAACTCCCGCTTTAAAAGGGGGAGTTCTTTAGAGGAGACTTACTTCCCCTTGGCCAGGTCGTCGAAGGCGCGCAGGGTGCCGATAAGATCCTTCATCTGGTCGATATAGATCATGTTCGGGCCGTCCGACGGGGCGCGGTCCGGATCCTGGTGGGTCTCGATAAAGACGGCGCTGATGCCGACGGCGCAGGCGGCGCGGGCCAGGATGGGGGCGAATTCGCGCTGACCGCCCGAGGTCGTGCCCTGGCCGCCCGGCTGTTGCACCGAATGGGTGGCGTCGAAGACGATTGGATAGCCGGTCTGGGCCATGATGGGCAGGCCGCGGAAATCGGTCACCAGGGTGTTGTAGCCGAACGACGTACCGCGATCGCACAGCATGATGCGCTCATTGCCTGTCGAGGCGATCTTCTTGGCGACATTGGCCATGTCCCAGGGGGCGAGGAACTGACCCTTCTTGACATTGATCGCCTTGCCGGTGGCGCCGGCCGCCAGCAGCAGGTCGGTCTGGCGCGACAGGAAGGCCGGGATCTGGATGACGTCGACGACTTCGCCGACCGGCCCGCACTGGCCGGCGTCATGGACATCGGTCAAGATCGGGCAGCCGAACTGTGTGCGCACCTCGGCCAGGATATCGAGGCCTTCGTCCAGGCCGATGCCGCGCTCGGTGCCGATCGACGAGCGGTTGGCCTTGTCGTAGCTCGACTTGTAGATGAATTTCGTACCCGTCGGCTGGCAGGCTTCGGCGATCTTTTCCGCCATCATCAGGGCGTGGTCGCGGCTTTCGATCTGGCACGGACCGGCGATCAGGGCATAGGGCTCGTCGCCGCCGATGCGGATGCCACCGACCTCGATGACCTTGGTCTTTACATGCTGGGGGGAGATGGACATCATATTACACTTTCAATTCGGGCGACATCGACGGGGTTGTTGAGTTCCCAGAAGACGCGTCCCTTGCCGTCGACTTCGACGCAGCGGATGGGCATGCCGTTTTCCAGGAAGCGCAGTTGCTCCAGGCCTTCAAAGGTTTCCAGCGGTCCGACCGGCCAGGTCCCGTAGGCGCGCAAGGCATCGGGGCGATAGGCATAGACGCCGACATGATGGAAGACGGGAATGTCATCGCCCGCCGCGAAGGTCTTTCCGGTATATGGGATGACTTCCTTCGAGAAGTAGAGGGCGTTGCGGTTGCGGTCGAAGACGGCGGTGGTGCCACCGACGCGGCCGCATCTGCGGTCATCGACGAAGTTGGCATAGGTGTCGGCATCGCAACGCAGGACCGGGGTCGCCATCTGCACGTCGGGATGGGCCTTCATCTCCGCGATCAGGTCCTCGACGAACCAGGCCGGCGTCAGGGGGGCGTCGCCCTGTAGATTGACATAGAGGTCGGCGGTTTCGCCAAGGTTTTTCAGGGCGTCGGCCAGGCGTTCGGTGCCGTTGGCGCAGTCTTCCGACGTCATCACTACTTTGGCGCCGAAGGCTTCGGCGGCTTCGCGGATACGATCGTCGTCGGTGGCGACATAGACGCCGTCGACGCCTTGTACCGCCATGGCGGCTTCCCACGAGCGCTGGATCAGCGACTTGCCCTTGAGCATGACCAGTGGCTTGCCGGGATAGCGTGTCGAGGCGTAGCGCGCGGGGATGATGACGAGTGTTTTCATCTTACTGGACCCTTATTGGACTCCGGCCCGCAGGCAGTCGTGGATATGGATAAGACCCACCGGCATGCCCGCGGCATCGACGGCGAACAGGCAGGTGATCTTCTTCTGGTTCATGATGCCGAGCGCCTCGGCGGCCAGGGCGTCGGGGCGGATGGTGCGCGGCCCTGGATGCATGACCTGGGCAGCTGTCTTGTCCATCAGGCCGGTCATGTTGCGGCGCAGGTCGCCGTCGGTGATAATGCCGGTCAGGCGACCGTCGTCGCCGGTGATGCCGACGACACCGAAGCTTTTGGCGGTCATGACCAGCAAGGCCTCGGTCATCGGGGTTGCTTCCGGCGTCAGGGGCAGGGCGTCGCCGGCATGCATCAGGGCCGAGACGTGCAGCAACTGCGCGCCCAGCTTGCCGCCGGGATGGAAGGTCTTGAAATCGTGCGGCTGGAAGCCGCGCTTTTCCATCACCGCCACGGCCAGGGCGTCGCCGAGCGCCAGCGTCATGGTGGTCGAGGTCGTCGGCGCCATGCCGATGGCGCAGGCTTCGGGCGCCGGCGGCAGGACCAGGGCGATGTCGGCGGCCTTCAGCAGGGTGGACTCCGGTCGCGAGGCAACCCCGATCAGAGGGATGGCGAAGCGGCGGGTATGGGCGATGATGTCGGACAGTTCCGCCGTCTCGCCGGAATTGGACAGGACGATGCACAGGTCGTCGGCGGTGACCATGCCGAGGTCGCCGTGGCTGGCCTCGGCCGGATGAACGAAATAGGCGGGAGTGCCGGTCGAGGACAGGGTGGCGGCGATCTTGCGCGCGATATGGCCCGACTTGCCCATGCCGGAGATGATGACCCGGCCGCGGGTGGCCAGGATGGCTTCGACCGCAGCGACAAATCCATGCGACAACTGGCCGGCAAAGCTCAGCAGGGCTTCCCCCTCGGTGCGCAGGACGCGGGCGCCGGTATCGAGGATCTGCGTGTCGGCGGACGGGTCGGCGCGGTTGGGGCCGGGGTTGTGGGTGGCGGTCTGGGTCATGGGGCTCATATGGTCGGCTGAGCCGTCTTAGCAAGATTGCTCAGCCTGAACAACGCCTTGAATGGATGGCGGTAGATACACGATCCTGATATCGTCTCTCGTCCTTCCATACGGCATTCTTAGGGCGCGATCCCATAGGCTAAGGCCATAGCTCTTCGGGACACTGCCGCCATGACCGACATCTTTATCGCCCTTATGATCTTTATCGTCAGTGCCGCCGTCTTCTGGCTGGGCTATCGCGAATTCGGCGCCGCCTGGGACGATCCGACCCATGATGGCAAGCCCCTGTTCCAGCGCCTTGTGGCTGTGCTCTGGGATTGAGAGATCAGACAGCGAAAAGACACCGCTTACTGTTTTCGTCCGGGCTACGTAATGGTTTACCGGCCGCTTCCCCCATGGGCGACATCATGCTAACGCTTTAAGCGCCTCAAGGGGGAGGGCGCGATGGCGCAAGATGCTGACAATCTATTGCTTACAGGTGTATGGCAGGGGCTTTACACCTACCTGTCACAGCCACAGGTACCGGAAAGCCATTTTACCTGCGTATTGATCGATGGTGGCGCCAGTCTGAGTGGGACTATTCACGAGACTATGAACCATTGTCGTGACGCGCCGACCGAAGAATGTGCGACGCTCGAGGGAACTCATGCGGATGGTCAGGTTGTATTCCTTAAAATATATGATGGCAGCGGTGGCGGTGGCCAGTCGCATGAAGTCATGTATGTAGGAATGCTCAATGGGGACCGCAGCGAGATAGAGGGGGATTGGCATATTCACAGTGAACGTGGTCTCTTTTCTGGCCGCTTCCTGATGATACGTAGCCGTGGCCGGAACCTAGCAGCCTTGACCCAAATAGCTGAGCATGTGGAGTAAAGGCGTCACCCACCCCCTTGCGCCATTTTTGCAGCCGACGCGGCTGTGGATCCGGCGGACCCTGCTGCGCCTGCCGCAGACCGTGCGCGAATTCGTGCTGTTCGGCCTCAAGATGGCATGGTCATGCCTGTTCGGCGCCGCCATGCTGGGCCTGCTTATCGTCACACATTACCTGTGGCCGGTCATCTGGCCGCACGGTGCGCCGCTGGCCCGCTACGACGCGCTTCTCATTGCCGCCATCCTTATTCAGATCGTCATGCTGTGGACGCGGCTCGAGAGTGTCGACGAGATAAAGGTCATCGCCCTTTATCACGTGACGGGTACGGTGATGGAGGTATTCAAGACCCATGTCGGTTCCTGGAGCTATCCGGAGCCATCCCTCATCCATATAGGTGGCGTCCCGCTGTTTACCGGCTTCATGTACGGCAGTGTCGGCTCGTTCATAGCCCGGGCCATTCGCGTCTTCGATATGCGTTTTTCGCACTATCCGCCGGCCTGGGTGACGTGGATACTTTCAGTATTCATCTATATCAACTTCTTCACGCATCATTACATGTGGGATTTTCGTCCGCTGATCTTCCTGGCAGGGTTCATTATCTTCGGGCGCAGCTTTGTCTTTTTCCGCATCGACGACCGTGTCCTGTGCATGCCCTTCCTGCTGGCCGGTACGCTGACCGCCTTCTTTTTATGGCTGGCGGAGAATATCGGCACATATACCGATACCTGGGCCTACCCTGGCCAAACCTGGCACGTGGTGTCGTTGCAGAAGATGGGCGCGTGGGGCCTGTTGCTGGTTATCAGCTTCGTGATGGTGGCTCTCGTCATGCCGCCCAAGACCCCCGATTCGGGGAATACACAGGGATACAGGTATTGGCTGGCGAATTTATTGCAACGCAGCAAAATGGCTATTTGGCGTTAATTGCCTGATTGCATTGTCTTTATAAGTTTTGTGACAATAGACGTAGAAAACTTGCGATTTGTCGACTTAAAGTTTATATACTGTCTCCCACAAAACATTTCGTCACGCGTCATGTGGCGAATTTTCAGGGCGTAAACGTTATGACTTCAGTTTCCCACACTGGGACAATTGGTGATCCAGTTCCCGTGCTTGTACTCAGCAACCCACGCGGGTGGGTCTACGGGTTTACCCTGGCCGCAGCCATGTGGGTTGCGATCTTCAGCGTCGGCGTTGCTGCCGCGCACAAGATTCACGACATGAATCAACACAACGCCCCGGCGGCTTCCATTTCTCCCAACTGAAATCGGTTGCATAAACTGTGAGGAACGGTTTTGGCCCTGTGACGCGGCGTGCTTTCCCGCGGGATCAGGTCCTGTTCTGGCGTTCCACCAGTTGTGACAGTGCATCGAGATAGGCCGCAAAGGCCGTGCGTCCTGCCGGCGTAATATGCACGCGGGTCAGCGGCTTGCGGCCCTGGAAACTCTTGACGATCTCGACATAACCCGCCTCCTCCAGCTTGCGCAGGTGGACGGACAGGTTGCCCTGTGTCGCCTCGAGTATGGCCTTCAGTTCGGTAAAGTCGGCCGCCTCGGCATCCATCAGATATGCCATGATGCCGAGCCTGAGCCGGCCATGGATGGCATCGTCGAGACGATTGATATCGAAACCTGCCATTAGATCAGGGCCTCCGGCGCTTCAGCGCCGGCAAGGGCGACTGCCCGCCCGAGCAGATGTCCGCAGGACATCGTGATGCGAGGCCAGCATGCGCGGCGCTTGAGCGCGACAGAAAATTGTGCGCGGCGCTTGAGCGCGACAGAAAATTGTGCGCGGCGCTTGAGCGCGACAGAAAATTGTGCGCGGCGCTTGAGCGCAGGAGAAGGTCGTGCGCGGCGCCTGAGCGCACAAGCAAAGAAGGCGGGCCTGCCTTCTCGCATGGATATTGCCGTGTGTGCCATATCAGGCCCGCTTCTTAGCGAGACGCATCAGCGTGTAGCCTGAGCCGGCCATGAGCACGAGCAGGGCGATCGCAAGGACCAGAACATAGTAGGGGCTGTTGATCAGCAGGCCCAGGGCGACCGTGGTCGCGAACCAGCCGGCCGACACCAGGGCTAGCCATAGCCGCTTGCGGATCATGTAGGCGATATACCAGACCGCGCCCTGGAAGGCGCACACGACTGCCGGATACAGCAGCCAGATGGTCAGGGTATGCTCGCGGGTAGCGTTGTAGCCAAAGACGAAGACCATGAACATATTGGCGAGGCCGGCGCTGCCGAAGGCGGCATTGATGGCGCGCGTCGCCACACCATGCTGGCTGTCCTTGCGATCGCGCCACAGGGTGGCGCCCAGGACCGCCAGGAAGACAACCGTCGGGGCGATCGATACGATCAGCCCCAGCGGTCCCCATGGCAGCCAGCCCATGACCTCGGCCCATTGTACAAGACACTGGATGCCGTAGCACAGGCCGGCCGTCAGGAAGGCGACCCCGCCGGACATCTGCGCCTTGCCGCCCTCGGAGACCAGGGCCCTGGCAAAGGCCAGGTTGGCGGACAGGTCGGTGTCGAGGTCGTCCTTGGGGTGTGTCACGCAGTCGCCTCCCGGGGCTGTTCGGTCGTCTTCACCTTGCGGCGGCGGCCGTTGAGAATCGTACCGATGAAACTGTAGCGCACCAGGACCTGGTAGCTCAACAGCGCGATGGCGAGGGTGCCGAGAAGGACCGGGGCGAACTTGGCCTCGGCGGGGATCGGCAGGTCCTTAACGGCATACTGTATCACCAGCAGGATCGGCAGGTGGACGATATAGACCCAGTAGGAGGCGTCGGCCATGTAGCGTATGGCGCAGTTCTCGGCGTGCAGGTAGCGGCGCGCCATGCCGATCAGGCCGAAAACCCAGGTCCATGCCGTCAGCGGATAGACGATGGCGTAGATGGGATGAGCGTGGCCGGCAACCGGCACCATCTGCGGCGTGGCGCCGGCGATCGCCAGGCACCACCAGGTGCCGGCAATGGCGCTGAGGACGTACAGCCAGCTTTGTTTGGCGAAATGGTCGAGCAGGTCGGCGCGGCGGTTCAATGCCCAGCCGCCGGCGAAGGCGGTGACATAGGTGGCGACGGCCATGGTGTTGGGCACCAGTCCGGTATCGGGCGTCATGACGCCGAACCACATCATCCAGCTGTTGTTGAACCAGAAGGCGGCGATCATCGGCAGGGCGAGGACGGCGGCCAGCAGGTCGCTGCGCACCAGGCCACCCATGACTGTGTCGCTCAGTTTGCCCAGCAGGCCGCGGATATGCAGGACGCTGGTGACGACGCGCACGACGACCGCGCCCGTATAGAGCAGCAACAGGGCATAGAGGAACCAGAGGTGGGTCAGGGGGAAGGTCGCGACCGACAGGGCGGGCGGGGGCGCCGCCGGGGCTGCGGCCTGGCTCGGGGGCGGGGCATTGGCGATGATCAGCATGGTGACGATGGCTGCGAAGACCAGTGGCCAGAAGACGACCAGGGGCACGCCGATGCGCGTCAGCCGGTTGGTGATGAAGCCGCCGAGCCCGCGCTTTTCCATCAGCATGCGGGCGAAGAAGCCGGCCAGCAGGAAGAAGGTGATCATGCGGAACATGTGGATGACGTAGAAGACCAGGCTGAAACCGGCGGCGTGGCTGTTGTCGTCGATGATCCAGATGCGCGGCGCGATAAAGGACATGGTGCCGTGCAGGGCGACACCGAGCAGCAGGGCAAAGGCGCGCACGGCGTCGAGATCGTGCCAGCGTTGGCCGGCGGCAGGTTCGGCAGTGGTCATGAAAAGGCTCCCGTGTCGCCGGAGTGGCGATGGCGGAAAAATATGCCAACAAGTTTGTTTTGTAAACCTGTTTGCGGTAATTGAAAAAATGCCGTTCTTTTGAAATGGGTAATGCTTTGATATTTTTGTGATTTTGAAAGAAACCAGAACTCCCCCTTCAAAAGGGGGAGTACTAAAAAAGCGCTAAACCACCAGCGACAGCAGGCTGACGAATAGGATCCCGAAGATCCCGACCAGGGTCTCCATCAGGGACCAGGAGCGGAAGGTCTGTTTCAGGCTTAGGCCGAAATATTCCTTGAACATCCAGAAGCCGGAATCGTTGACGTGGCTGCACATCAGGCTGCCGGCGCCGATGGCCAGCACCATCAGGTTGGGATCGACGCCCGAGGTCTGCACCAGGGGCGCGACGATGCCGGCGGCAGTGACGCCGGCGACCGTGGCCGAGCCGAGGCAGATGCGGATGACGGCGGCCACCATCCAGCCGAGCAGCAGGGGCGGAACGGGCAGGTGGCTCAACTCGGCGCCCAGCTGGGCACTGACGCCGGAATCGATAAGCACCTGCTTCAGGGCACCGGCACCGGCGATGATCAGCAGGATGGGGGCGATGTCACGCAGGGCGCCTTCGGCGCCGGCCATCAGCACCTTCAGGGACTGGCCGCGGCCAAAGCCCAGGGTGACGCTGGCGGTAGCCAGGGCAAGCAACATGACCACCATCGGATTGGCGACGAAGCCGATCAGGGCCTTCAGCGCCGGGTCGGCGACGGGGACGAAGGTCAGTGCGGTGGCGCCGCCCAGCAGCAGGACCGGCAACAGGGCGCTGACAAAGCTGTTGAATACGCCCGGCAATTCGCTGTCGGGCTTCGGCTCGCTGCGAAAGGCCGTTGTCGTGGCGCTGGTAATGCCCTTCAGGGTCATGGCGAACAGGGGCCCGGAAATGATCAGGGTCGGCACGGCGACCAGAAGACCGTAGATCAGGGTGCGTCCCATATCGGCGTGGAACTGCGCCACCAGGGCCGTCGGCGACGGATGGGGCGGCAGGAAGCCGTGGGCGATCGACAGGCCGCACAGCAGCGGAATGGCGAGGGCGACCGCCGGCCGGCCCGACTGGTAGACCAGCGAGAAGATCAGCGGCACCAGCAGCACGAAACCGACATTGTAGTAGAGCGGAATGCCGACGACGAAGCCCGTCAACGTCAGGGCCAGCGGGATACGCGCCGATCCGAACAGGCCGATCAGGTAGGTGGCAATCCGCTGGGCGGCACCGGATTCGGCGATCAGCTTGCCGAAGACGGCGCCGAGGCAGACGATAACGATCAAAGACCCGACGAGATCGCCTATACCTTTTTCGATCGACTTTGGGATGATGTCGAGCGGCATGCCGAGCAGCAGGGCTGCTGTCAGCGCAGCGATGACGAAGGCAAGCAGGGGCGGCAGCCGTCCAGCGGCGATCAGCAGAGTCAGGACGATGACCGACAGGCCGACGGCCACCAGGGCCCAGACGGCGGGACTGAGGCCCAGAAGGACTGCCAGGGAGCTATGCATGGGTTTCTTCCCTTAGAATGTTTTGGCTTCGGGGCGGACCGTGAAAAGAGCCCCTCCGTCTGGTCTCGGCTTGACGCCGATCCCATCCACCTCCCCATTTTCTTCGAAAACGGGAAGGAGGGAGATCGGTTAACTTTCCTCCTTCCTGTCGCAAAGCGATGGGGAGGTGGATTTGGCCCGCGTCAAGCGGGCCAAAGACGGAGGGGCTTACTTACCGTGGCGCTAGTTCGCCCAGCGCCTGGCCGGGACATGGACACGGACCTTGCTGATGATATCGGTTGCCGACGCAGCCAGCAGGATGTCGTAATCGCCTTCGGTGACGACCCACTCGCCGGTGGCCGGGTCGAAGCTGGCCAGCAGGCGCGGATCGACCGTTACCGAGGCAGATGACGCGGCGCCCGGCTCCAGGTCGAGCTTGCTCCAGCCGGCAAGGCGCTTGGGGGCTTCGAAGCGGCCGTCGGGGGCCGCGACATAGATCTGCGGCACGGCCTTGCCGGCGACCCTGCCGGTATTGGCCGCGGTGAACTTCACCGTCAGGGCGTCGCCGTCGAGGCTGGCGCTGAGGCCGCTGAAGGCGAACTTCGTGTAGCTGAGGCCGTAGCCGAACGGGAAGAGCGGCTTCAGGCCCTTCTTGTCGAACCACTTGTAGCCGATGGCAGCGCCTTCGATGTCGTAATTGGTCGAAGCCGGGGCGCGTTCATTGGCAGGATCGCCGTCGACTTTTGGCCGCGGCAACTGGCTGACATCGACCGGGAAGGTGGCGGGCAGGTGACCCGACGGATTGACCTCGCCGGTCAGGACGCGGGCAATGGCGACACCGCCCGACGTGCCGGGGTACCAGGCCTCGAGCACGGCGGCGGTCTTGTCGACCCAGGGCATGGCGACCGGACCGCCGGTTTCCAGCACGACGACCGTCTTGCGGTTGGCGCCGGCGACGGCGCTGATCAGGCCGTCCTGGTCGTTGGGCAGATTCATGGTCGGGGCATCGATGCTTTCGCCCATCCACTGGGTGGCGAAGACGATGACGATATCGGCCTTGCGCGCCGCCTTGGCGGCTGCCGCATGATCCTTGCCGTCGATGTAGGTGACGGTAGCCTTGGTGAGGGCGATCAATGCCTTCACCGGCGAAGACGGATGAAAGACCATCGGTCCGGGGAAGGCGGTCGGGCCTTCGTTCGGCACGGCCAGGCCACCGACCGGATAGACCTGGGACGAGCCGCCGCCGGACAGGACGCCCTTGTCGGCGTGGCCGCCGATGACCAGGATGGATTTGGCAGAGGCCGCCAGCGGCAGGATGCCGTTGTTCTTCAGCAGGACGATGCCTTCCTCGGCATCGGCCTGGCTGACGGCGCCGTCGGCGGCGAAGTCGATGGCAGCCTCATTTGGGCCGGTTACAGGCCCAGAAACGGGAAAGTCGAAGACGCCGGTAGCGAACAGGGCGTGCAGGTTGCGTTCGACCATGTCGTCGAGGCGCGCCTGGGGCACGTGGCCGTCGGTGACGGCTTCGCGCAGGGCGTCGGCGAAATAGGGCGAGACGTCGAACGGCCAGCCGGACTGCTGGTCGAGACCAGCCAGGGCGGCTTCGGTGGTCGAATGGGTGGCGCCCCAGTCGGACATGACATAGCCGGGATAGTGCCAGGCCTGTTTCAGCGTCTTGTTGAGCAGGTAGTCGCTTTCGCAGGCGTAGTCGCCATTGAGGCGGTTATAGGAGCACATGACCGAGCCCGGCTGGCCCGAGGCGATGGCCAGTTCGAAGGCGAGCAGGTCGGACTGGCGCGCTGCCGCTTCGCCGATATGGACATCGACGGTGAAGCGGTTGGTCTCCTGGTTGTTGAAGGCATAGTGCTTGATGGTGGCGACGATGTGGTTCGACTGGATGCCCTTGATGGTCTCGCCGACCAGGGTGCCGGCCAGCAGGGGATCTTCGCCGGCATATTCGAAATTGCGACCGTTGCGCGGTTCGCGCAACAGGTTGATACCGCCGGCCAGCAGGACATTGTGGCCCGATGCGCGCGCCTCACGGCCGATCATGACACCGCCGTCGTGGGCGATCTGCGGGTTCCAGGTGGCGGCCGTGGCTATGCCCGACGGCAGGGAGGTGCGGCCGCGCGGTGTCGGACAGGTGCGGTGGGTCGAGACGCCGAGGCCGGCATCGGTTTGCCACTGCGGGGGAATGCCGAGGCGGTTGACGCCGGGGACGAAGCCTGCCGTGCAGGCAATGCCGCCCTCGGGCACTTCGTGGTGCTTGGATGGCGACTTGGTCGAATAGATGCCGAAGACCAGGCTGAGCTTTTCGGCTTGCGTCATCGCCTTCAGCAGCAGGCCGGCGCGCTGGTCGGCCGACAGGTGCGTATCCATCCACGGCCGTTCCGTGACCACGGGGCCGGCCGGGTTCTGGATCGGGGCAGGCGCCTGGGCTGCCGCGGCTGTGGCAAATACCAGAGCGGCCAGAGCGGCCAGAGCGGCGCCTGAGAGCAGGGTGATACGGGGACGGATCATGGATCTGGCTCCTGTGGAGGGTAAGGGCAAAAGATCAGGCCAAAAGGTCAGGGATGAGTAGGTGAAGCGGCGGGGCGGCTGTGGGTCAGACCAGCGCCGGTCATGTGGCGCAGCACCCGGGCGGTCAGGGCCTCGGACGGAAGCGTGCCGTCCAGCGGCAGGACGCCTTCGTCGGGCGCCGGGGGTTCGAGCGTGGCCAACTGGCTGTCGAGGAGATTGGTGGGCATGTAGTGGCCGGGGCGTTCCGCCATGCGTCGCAGCAGGATATCGCGCGCCACATGGGGAAAGACGAAAAGGACGGGGACGGTCAGGCGTTCGCGGATATAGTCGCGATAGACGCGTTTCAGGGCCGAGCACGAGGCAATGCAGCCACCCTGATGGGCTGCGGTTTCGATGGCGTCGGTCAGGCGTTCCAGCCACGGCCAGCGATCGTCGTCGCTGAGGGGAATGCCGGCGGACATCTTGGCGATATTGGCGGGCGGATGCAGGTCGTCGCCCTCGATGAAGCGGAAGCCGGTAGCCTCGGCAAGATTATGGCCGAGCGTGGACTTGCCGCAGCCGCTGATCCCCATGACCACGATGGCGGTGACCGTTGTCGTACCGAAGGTTGTTTGGGTCGTCGTATCGGGCGTCGCAGCGGGCGCTGTATTGCCGGTTGGTGTCATTGTAAAACCCTCACCTTGTCGACAAACGGCGTATCACGGCCGGAACAAAAGAAAAGACATGTTTCCGGCGGACGCCGCCAGGGAGAGTCAGTCATTACCGGAAACATGTCTGCCGGCATGGGGACCCGCATAGATGCGGCATGCTGGCTAAGTAAGAAGGGGCCAGGTTGCGGGAAGCTGCCCGTTCCGGTAGGGAGGGCGCCGGAAAAAGATGGCAGGCGCCCCGGGGTGGGGGCGCCTGCCAGGCAGTGGGAGACGGTCTTAGAAGTTGTAACGGACGCCGACGCGGTACATGCGGCCGAGCACATCATACAGCAGCGGGTTGACGCCGTAGGTGACATTGGTCTGCGGCGACGGTACCGGATCTACATTGAGCAGGTTGTCGACCTTGGCGTAGGCGGTGATCTTTTTCGACACGGCGTAGGTGGCGCCGATATCGATATAGGTCGCGCCTTTCATCTTGTTGTCGTAGATGGTCGGGTGGGTGATGGTCGCCACCGGACAGTTGGTCTGGCACTCGATCCATTCATTGTTGTAGACACCGTCGCTGATCCAGCGTTCCGTCAGGTTGACAGTGATCTTGTCGTTTTCCCAGCTCTGGACGCCCAGCACCTTCCAGGTCGGCGTAGCGCCCTGGTTGACGCCGGCGCTTTCCGACGGAATGGTGCCGATGACGCCCGGATTGGTCAGGAAGCTGTCGGTGTGGGTGCCGAGCGCGCGGACGGTAAAGGTGCCGGGCAGGCCGAGCGAGGCCAGCTTGAAGCGGTACTGCGCTTCGATGTCGTAGCCCTTGGTCGACAGCGAGGCCAGGTTGAAGGCCTGGACCGTCACATAGTTGCCGTTGACCGCGGTGCTGTTGAGCACCATGGCCGAACAGATTTCCTGGTTGCCGGCGACGCACAGGTCGACTTCCTGCTGGGCGCTCAGCGACGAGATGACGTCATTGACCTTGATGTCGAAAAAGTCGACCGAGGCGCTGAAGCCCGGCAGCCAGTCGGGCTGGGTCAGGACGATGCCGATCTCGGTATTGCGCGCCAGTTCGGGACGCAGGTTGACGTTACCGATGGTGCGTTGCTGCACGGTGATCGTATTGCCCTGGTAGCTGACGACATTGTTGGTGACGAGGGCGGCGGCATACAGTTCGCTGAGGTTCGGCGCACGGACATCCTGCGAGGTCACGGCGCGCAGGCGCAGGCCGCTGATACCCGTTTTCCAGTTGGCGCCGACCTTCCAGCTTTCGACATCGCCGGAGGTCGAATAGTGGGTGCGGCGGTCGGCCAGGTTGATATTGGCGTCCCCCCAGGTGGCCGAGCTCAGCACCGGAACGTTGAGTTCCAGATAACCTTCGCCGACCGTGTAGGTGCCCTGGGCGTTATGGTAGTTGCCGGCATACCAGTTGTTGCCGATGCTGGTGTTGAGCAACGGATCGGCGGGGTAGTCGGCCGAGTTGGGGCTGTCGGCCGAAACGCCGGTGCCGTACGGGTCGGCGCGAACCTTGTAGTGCTCCTTGCGCCATTCCACGCCGGCGGCGACGGCGACCGGGCCGGCCCACAGGGCGAAGGGTTCGCCGGTGACGTTGAGGCTGGCGACGTCCTGGGTCTGGATGGTGTGCTGCTGCGGACCCTTGGCCGGTTCGATATAGGCCATGGCCTCGGCACTGGCCGGGACATTACCGATAACGTTCAGCGGCTTGCAGCCGGCGGCGCGGGCGACCGGGTCGCGGCAGATGACCGTGCCGTTCGGACCGGCAATGGCGTCGATGGCGGCGACATAGCGGCTGTTCAGCGACATGTTGTAGACGAGGATGTCGGTATGGTTGGTGCCGTGCTCGGCATAGGCGTCATACGACCAGTTGGTGCCGAAGGCATTGAACTTGCCGTCGGCGCCGACCACGAAGCGTTCCTGGCGGCGGGTCGGATGAACGTCGATATTGTTGGGGAATTCGGCATTGCTGGTACCGAACTGGAAGCTGGTGATGTTGTTGGTGACGCAGGCCGCCTGGATGCTGGCCGGAACGAACGGGTTCGAACACTGGATGGTCAGGTTGGCGTTCTTGGCGGCGCCGGGGTTGGGCGAGAACTGCGCCTTCACCTCGGCCAGGTTGGCCGTCATGTAGATCTCGTTGTCGTCGTTGAGATCGTAGCCGACGCGGGTATAGGCAACCGTGCGCTTCAGGTTCATCGCCAGGTTGGTACCGGCGCCGACCAGGCCGTTGAGATCGCCGCCGACGCAGAACGGATTGACGCAGTTGGTGACCGCGCCGGTGCCGGTGGGAACGCCATTCGAGCCGTACTGGAACTGATACGGCGTGCCGTTGGCGCCGAAGGCAGTGCCCTGCAGCGGGCCCGAGGTGATCAGGCCGTATTTGGCGTACTGATACTGCTGGGCATGTTCGACATAGGTATATTGCGGCTTGCCGTCATTGGTCTGTCCGATCGGGCGGACCTGGAAGGCCGGCGAATTATACCAGTCGCGGCCATTGGCGCCGACTTCGCCGAAGCCCGGCGAAGGCACGCCGCCCTCCTTGCTGAATTCGCCGCTGGCTTCGACATGCAGGCGATCATTGAGGAAACCATGGCCCCAGGCGAGTTGGGCGGTGATGTTCTGGTCGTCGCCATAGGTCGTCTGGCCGGCCTCGAGATTGGCCTTCACGCCCTCGAACTTCTTGTCGGTGATGAAGTTGACGACGCCGCCGATGGCGTCGGAACCGTAGGAGGCCGAGGCCCCGCCGGTTACCACGTCGACGCGCTTGACCAGAAGCTGCGGAAACTGGCTGATGTCCGGCACGCCGGTGACATTGGCGGGGACGACGCGCTGGCCGTCGAGCAGGGTCAGGGTACGAATCGGCTGCAGGCCGCGAAGGCTGAACGAACTCAGGCCCTGGATGCCGCTCGACGTGCTACCGACGCTGGTGGCGCGGCCGGTGCTGCCCTGCAGGGATGGCAATTCGGCGATCGTGTTGAAGATGTTCGGTTCGGCCGTCTTGGCGATTTCCATGCTCGACAAGGTTGTCGTCGGCGTCGGCTGGGTAAAGCCGCGCGACATGATGCGCGAACCGGTAACGACGACCTCGGGTGTGTCGGTGGCGGCCGGCTTCGCCGGCGCCGGATCGGCGGCATATGCGCCGGTGGCGATCGCTGCCAGGACCAGCATCGAGCTGGAGGCGGCAAGCAGTTTCGGAGTCAATCTTGGCATTGCTCTGGGCATTCTCTCGTCTTCCCTTTTATGTGGCCGCTCACGTCTCCTTCTTATGACAGCGCTAACATTTTCAGTCAGTCATCCGCCGGCGGACCTTGCGTCCAGGAAGGCAGGTACGGTCCTACGCGCCGGATATTCCGGTTGATACGTATGAATCCGCGCGCATCGATCCCGACGACAGGCTGGAAAGGAGTTCGTAGAGTAGGCGTTAGTCCCAATTTTTATCGTTTATTGCGATGACAGCGCTAACATAACTAAATCAAAAAAAAGAATTAGCGCGAACCGCGTTACACAATTGTCGTACCAATGCAGATTTGTCAAACCAATTTTTTCAAATTGAAAAACTTATTGCACATATCTGACCACTTTATAACAGGCAGGTTACACCCGTCCGGCCGGTTGAAAGCGCGTCCAGCCTTATGCCGTAACGGTCAGGAACTCTGACGGCGGCGCAGGGCAAAACCGAGATCTATCCGCGTGCGCGCCGGCGGCCGGGCCTGGATCAGATCGAGCAGCATGGTAGCCGCCTGCTCGCCTATATCGAAGCGCGGGGTTGCCACCGTAGTCAGGGACGGCACGGTGCAGGCAGAGGCCGGAAGATCGTTGAACCCCGTAACCGCAAGGTTTTCCGGCACCTTGATGCCGCGGCGCAGGCATTCGAAAAGCCCGCCTTGCGCCAGGTCGTCATTGCAGAAAAAGATGGCGTCGGTGTCCGGCGCCTGCTCCAGCATGCGACCCAATAGTGCACCCCCGAGGGCGACCGAGGACGGATCGGGGACCAGTAGTTCGCGTTGCGAGCTATAGAGGCCTGCGCGCACCAGGGTGTCGCGGTAGCCACGATTCCGCGCCAGGGTGCGCGAATCGAGTTGCGAGGCGATAAAGGCGATCCGCTTGCGTCCGGCTGCCAGCAGGTGCTCCGTCATAGCCTCGGCCGCGGCTTCCTGAGAGAAGCCGACACAATGGACGCCGTCGCGGTCGGACAACTCCATCATGTGTACGACCGGAATATTGGCCTGTTCCAGCAGGCGGCGCGTTGATTCGCGATAATTCAGGCCGGTCATCAGGATGCCATCGGGATCAAAGGCGAGATAGGCGCAGACCAGGGCCTCTTCTTCTTCGGCGGAATAGTTGTTAATGCCGAGGAGCATCTGGTATCCGCTGCCGCGCAGCACTTTTTCGACGCCGTTCAACGTGTCGACGAAGACCATGTTGCTGAGCGATGGCACGAGAACGACAATATTCATCGACCGCGCTGAAGCCAGGGAACTGGCGGCGCGGTTGCTGACATACCCCATATGCTTGGCGGCGCGCAGGATTCGGTCGCGGACATCCGGCGAAACCTTGTCTGGCCGGCGAAAAGCACGCGACACGGTAATGGTCGACACGCCGACCTCACGTGCAACGTCTTCAAGCTTTACCCGGCCGCGGCTGGACGCCCGTGCACCTGACTTAATCGTTTTATCGTCCACGTTTTCAAGGCTTTCGCAAAAGCGGGGCAGGGCGCCGGCCATGACGCGTCTGCGCCGGGCACGGCATATCGGATGGCATTTTACATAGCATCGATGCGGGCACAAGTCGAATGACAGCGCTATCATTGCAAAGGTACTGTTTTGGTCTGCGAATTTTTGCTTTGACGCGACCCGCTAAAATGCCGCAGGTAGCGTTTCGCCTGAGCCTTCAAATCCCAATTTATAAGAAAAGCGGCGCTATGAAACCCCGGAAACGTCCCCTCACCACCACGGCAATGATTACCGTCTGGACCCTGCTGTACCTCGGCGTCCCCGCCTTCGGTCAATCGCCGCTCAACCTGCCGCCTATGGCGCCGTTGACACCGCCTCTGCAGCGCCCGGTTGATCTCGGCCCCTATAATGCCGAGTTCATCGCCGGCGGCGATGGCCTGGCGGAACGCGTTCCCGGCTATGGCGATACGGAAAAGCTTGCCCTTGGTAGCGTGTGGACCCTGTCGGTCTGGGTCAAGCCGATGCGGCCTTCCGAAGGCCCTGCCCTGGTGTCGGCATTAGGGATGCTCGGCACGCCGGATGTGCGCGGCGTATTTATCGATGGCCAGAAGATGGGTGTCCAGGTTGGCGACAAGCGCCTGACCGGAACGGCGGCGCTCAAACTGGGGCAGTGGAATTTCGTCGCCGCCGTCAGCGACGGCCAGACCGTGCGCCTGTTCGTCAATGGCGCCGAGGCCGGCCAGGATGCCATCGTGGATGCGACCCGTCCCGATCCTGTCGTTGATCTCGGGCCGCGCATTCCCGGCCAGGCGGTCTTTACCGGCAAGCTCGCCGGCCTTGCGGTGACGGCCCATGCCCTAAGTAGCGACCAGTTGGCAGCCCTGGCGGCCACGCCGCTCAATGAGGACCTGATACAGTTTGCCACCGGTGCGCCCAAATGGCCGATCTCACTGCGCCAGCAGGCCGGACTTTATCAGCCGCAACCGGCCTGGACCCTGCCCAAGGGCAAGGGCGGCTTTTCGCCTCCGGTCGCCAAACCCGTGGCGGATCTGCCGATCGTCTCCAGCGATGGTAATGGCCGTTATACGCTCAATGGCTGGCGGCTGATCGAGGGCCCGAAGGTGGCGGCCGGCGGCGCGGCCCTGTCGCGGCCGGGAGTCGATACGGCCACCTGGTACAGGGCGACAGTGCCCGGCACCGTGCTGACCACCCTGGTCGATCGCGGCGTCTATCCCGACCCGACCATTGGCCTCAACAACATGGCCATTCCGGAAAAGCTGAACAAACAGGACTACTGGTATCGCACGGAGTTTACCGCACCGGCCGATCTCGCGGGCCGGCATCTCAGCCTCAATCTGAACGGCGTCAACTATGCCGCCGATGTCTGGCTGAACGGCAAGCCCCTGGGCAGCGTCACCGGCGCCTTTATTCGTGGCGCTTTCGATGTCACCGGCCTGATGACGCCTGGACAGGTCAATGTGGTAGCCGTGCGCATTGCGCCGCCGCCCCATCCCGGTATTCCCGCTGAACAGTCCCTGACCGACGGCCGCGGCGACAATGGCGGCGCCATGACCATGGATGGCCCAAGCTTCGTCGCCGCCGAGGGGTGGGACTGGATTCCGGGCATCCGCGACCGCAATATGGGCCTGTGGCAGGGCGTGGACCTGCAGAGCACCGGCGATGTCAAAATCGGCGACAGCCAGTTCGTCACCACCTTGCCCGACGCGCGCACCGCCCGTCTTGAAATCGATGTGCCGGTCAGCAACCTGTCCGATCACGACGTGACGACGACGGTGCGGGTCGCCTTCGACGACGTAACGGTCGAGACGGCGGTTACGGTCGCGGCCCATGGTGCGACACGCGTGCGCTTCGATCCGTCGGCCTTCCCGCAACTGGTCATCCATGATCCGAAGCTGTGGTGGCCGAACGGCTATGGCGCCCCCAACCTGCACCAGGCAACGATCACCACGCGGCTGGGTTCGCAGGTGTCCGACACGCGGCCGGTGCGCTTCGGCATGCGCGAGGTCACCTACGAGATCTCGCTGCTCGACCACAATGGCGATCTTCGCCGCGTCGGCCTCGACACGACGAAGGCGCGCGAACTGGGCCAGTCCCTGGTCGATGAGACCCATGAACATATCCGCAAAGTGCCCGGCGGCTGGGCGGCGTCGCTGCGGCCCGAAGCCGAGACCTCTCCGGCCGTGCAGGCGATCGCCGGCGACAGTGGTCTGGCGCCGCATCTGCTGATCAAGGTCAATGGCGTCCGCATCGCTGCGCGCGGCGGCAATATCGGCATGGACGACCTGATGAAGCGCGTCGAGCGCTCGCGGCTGGAGCCCTTCTTCCGCCTGCAGCGCGACGCGCACCTCAATGTCATCCGCAACTGGGTGGGGCAGAATACCGAAGACACCTTCTTCGACCTGGCCGACGAATACGGCCTGATGGTCCTCAACGATTTCTGGGAGTCGACGACCAACAGCAATGTCGAGCCCGACGACCTGCCCCTGTTCATGAGCAATGCTACCGACACGGTGCGCCGCTTCCGTAACCACCCGTCGATCGTGCTGTGGTTCGGGCGTAACGAGGGCGTGCCGCAGCCGGCATTGAACACCGCCCTGCAAGGTCTGATCGAGCAGGAGGACGGCACGCGTCTCTATATGGGGGCGTCGAATATGGTCAACCTGGCGCCCAGCGGTCCCTATAACTGGCGCGAGCCCGCCGGTTATTTCGGCGAATATGCCAGGGGTTTCGCCGTCGAGATCGGCACCCCGTCGTTTCCGACGCTGGAGGCATGGAAGCGTGCCGTGCCCGAGCCGGACCTGTGGCCGATCAATGATACCTGGGCCTATCATGACTGGCATCCGGACCGAAATGGCTCGGTCGTCACCTTCATGGCAGCCATGGATACGCGCTTCGGCGCCGCGACGGGGCTGGAGGATTTCGAAAGCAAGGCGCAGATGCTGGAATACGAATCCTATCGCGCCATCTTCGAAGGCTTCAATGCCGGCCTGTGGACGGTAAATACCGGGCGGATGCTGTGGATGACCCAGCCGGCCTGGCCGTCGTCGCACTGGCAGCTGTTCTCGTCCGACTACGACACCCACGCCGCTTATTACGGTACGCAGAAGGCCTCTGAGCCGGTGCACGTTCAGATGAACCTGCCGGACTTCAAGGTCATCCTGGTCAACAACCTGACGCAGCCTGCATTCGGTGTCACGGTCCGTGCTCGCATCCTGGGGCTCGACGGTCATCTTGTCAGCGACCGCAAGGTAAGCCTGAACGCCGCTGCCGGCCAGCCGGTCGATGCCTTTACACTCGACCTGGCCAGCGCCATGCAGGCGGGACCGGTCCTGGTCCACCTCGAGGGACGCGGCAAGGGCGGCGCCCTGCTGTCGGACAATGTCTACTGGCAGGCCAAAACGCCGGCCGATCTCAAGGCCCTGGATGCTCTTGCCCCGGTAACGGTCTCGGCAAAAGCCTCGACGCAGAAGGGCGTGAGCGACGACCTGGTCACCGTGACCCTGCGCAATCCGTCGCGGGTTCCGGCCCTGGCCATCAAGCTGACCCTGTTCGATGGCGACGGAAAACAGACCCTGCCGGCCTATTTCAGCGACAACTATATTTCGCTGATGCCCGGCGACGGCCGCACCGTGACCATAGCGGTGCCGCATGGGGCCGAGATGCAAGGAACGGGGGCGCACGAGGTCCGCTTGCGTGGCTGGAACCTGGTCAAGGCGAGCGTGACTGTGCCTTAACCGGCCTCGAAAGCCGTCAGGATCGGGCAGGGGCCGTCCGATCCTGAGGCGCAGTCATGGGCGAGGCGGCTGAGCGCCAGGCGCGCGGCCTGAAGTTCGGCGATCTTTGCGTCGAGTACAGCAATGCGCTCTGTTGCCAGGGCGCGTGCCCTTTGACGCTCGCCGGTGGCGTCGAGATCCAGCAGTTCGCCGATCTGTTCCAGGGTAAAGCCGGCACCTTGGGCCGCGCGAATAAAGCGCAGGCGGTTCAGGTCGGTCTCGTCGTAGCGGCGTACGCCGTCGCCGCGTTGGGGTGTGCCGAGCAGGCCGCGCCGCTGGTAATAGCGGACGGTCTCGACCCCGACCCCGCCGTGATGTGCCAGGAGACCGATCGTCATATTCATGTCGTCATGTTCATGGGCTTGACTCCGTACCGTGGTACGGAAGGTATAGGCCTGGACAATGATCGAACCAAGCGAAAGGTCCTGCCATGTCGTCCGCTCCCAAGTCGTCCGTCGCCAAAACCGCCGTCCTCTATCGTATGGTGATGCCGACCCATACCTGTCCGTTCGGCCTGAAGGCGCGCGACCTGCTGCAGCGGAAGGGCTACACGGTCGAGGATCATTGGCTGACGACGCGCGACGACACCGATGCCTTCAAGGCGCAGCATGCGGTGAAAACCACGCCGCAGGTGTTTATCGACGGCAACCGTGTCGGTGGGTATGACGACCTGCGCCGCCACTTCGGGCAAAAGGTGCGTGATCCGAAAGCCCTGACCTACCGTCCGGTGATTGCTGTCTTCGGCATCGCGGCCCTGATCGCCCTGGCGTTCAGCCTGGCGGCTACGGGAAGCCTGCTGTCGCCGCGGATACCGGGATGGTTTATCGGCATTAGCATGGTGATCCTGGCCATGCTGAAGCTGCAGGATGTCGAACGCTTCTCGACCATGTTCCTCAACTACGACCTTCTGGCCAAACGCTGGGTCCGTTACGGCTATGTCTATCCCTTTGCCGAGGCGGGCGCCGGGCTTCTGATGATCGCCGGCATATTCGACTGGCTGTCGATCCCGGTGGCGCTGTTTATCGGCACGATCGGCGCGGTATCGGTGTTCAAGGCGGTCTATATCGACAAGCGCGAACTGAAGTGCGCATGTGTCGGTGGTGACAGCAATGTGCCGCTGGGCTTTGTATCGCTGACCGAAAACCTGATGATGGTTGTGATGGCCCTGGGCATGCTGGTCGTGGATGTGCTGGCGATCGTATGAGTTGGGCTAGCAGGTAGTGTGCTGTCCGGATTGTGTGCTAAACCTCCCGCAAGGGGGACGGCATGGCAGCTGATCGGATAACGGGTTTGGGTATGCTGCGGGCCTTGAGCCTGACCCTGCGCATCCTGTTGTGGATCACAGTGGCCTTCTGTCTTGTTGTGATGCTGTGCCTGATATCGGCCTTTGTCTTTCCGAAAAGTGCGGTTGAACTCAGGGCCATGAGCATCCTGCCGCTGGTTGCGGCGCTGGCGCCCTATGCCCTGTTCACGCTGGGGCTGCCGATCTGGCTGTTTGTGATGGTTCGGGTGCAGTTTCCGCAGGCGGGCTGGCGGATGGTCCGCACCATTCTCGGCTGCATCGTGCCGCTCTTTTCCTATGTGGTACCATGGTTTGTTCTGCGCCGGATAGAGGTGGATGCGGCCTCGGGCAGCAGGAACCTGCGGCGTCTGGTCGATGCCTTCTGGGTTTTGCACGTCCTGGGATCGGCGAGCGGCATCTTTCTGTATCTCTTTGTCCTGTATCTGGCCTTTGGCGAGGAACTTGACCGGCATGTACCTGTGCATGTCGCCGTTGTGACGGCCGTTGTCAGTATCGGCGCGGGCCTTGGGATTCTGATGGTCCAGCGATTGTCCAGTATCGTTGCGGCACAGGCGACGCGCAGGCATCACGCGGAGATCTTCTGATGCGGCGGCTTTGGTTTGCGCTGCGCTGGGGCATGGCGATCGTACTGGCGACTGTGGCCCTGGCGTGGCTGGCGGCGGTGGCATACCTCTATGTCAATCAGCGCCATATCCTTTATGCCACCAAGCCCGGGCATGAGACGCCGCATATAATGGGGCTGGATATCCGCGACGTGTCCATTCGCACGCCGGATGGCGAAACGCTCGAGGGCTGGTATCAGCCGCCGCAAGCCGGCAAGCCGGTCTTCCTGTTTCTGCATGGCAAGGGCGATACGTTACGGGTGGGCAAGTGGCGCTATCTGCGCATGCATGCGCAAGGGGTGGGGTATCTGGCTCTGGCCTATCGCGGCTATTCGGGATCGACGGGAACGCCCACCGAGCACGGCCTGTTTATCGACGGTCTGGCCGGTTATGACTGGCTGAAAGCGCAGGGGTTTCACGATGGCGATATCGTCATCCACGGCCATTCCCTGGGCAGCGGGGTGGCCACCTATGTCGCCACGCAGCGGCCGGCGCGGGCCTTGATCCTGGAGGCGCCGTTTACGGCGGCATCGGACGTGGCGTCGGACCATTATCCGTTCGTGCCGTCGGGCCTGTTGATGAAGGACAGGTATCTCAATCGCGAAAGGATCGGCAAGGTGCACATGCCGCTGCTGATCGTGCATGGCGATCGCGACAGTGTCATTCCGTTTGCCGAGGGGAAACGCTTGTTTGCCTTGGCCAACCAGCCCAAGACCTTCGTGCGTATGGCGGGCTCTGACCATAATACCCTGACGCGGGATGGCGCCTATGTGTATTACTGGCGGTTTCTCGGGCTGAAATAACGATCGGGGCTTGGGGCCCATAGCCGGCGAACGCTATACGTCCGCCTAGACTAAACCCCACAAACCTTTCTTTTTCTCTCTGCCGGGCTCTCAAGGGCCAGGCAGAGAGAAAGGGAAGACTTGGTGCCACGGGCCCCAAACCCCGATTGTTATTGCGCCAGCGCCTTCGCCTTGCCGGCATCGATCCCGGCCACCAGGGCCTTCATTGTCGCCATGTCGACATTCGTTCCCTCGGCCTCGATCGCTATCCGCGTCCCGGCCATGGTCGTATATTCCCCGGAGTGGGTGGTGTTGTCGTACTTTTCCGACGTCATGACGCCATTGTTCGAAACCACCTTCTCGTAACCGGTCGCCGTGTTTTCCGTATGGTTGACGTCGAAGGCCTGGGCCATGGCGCCGAAGCCGCCCAGGCTGCCCATGTCGGAAATCTTCAGGCGGACCGTACCGCCATTGACCGTATAGGTCGCCTCGGCATGTGACGTCGCCATGCCGCCGGCCGCATCCGAGTTGGACGAGGTCTCGGACGGCGCGGCACCCATGAAGTTCGCCGGCATCAGGGCGAGCAGGGCCACCGGGTCGGCGACCTTGACGTTGCTCTTGCCGCTCTGCATCGCAGCGGCGGCAGCCGACATCTGGTCGGCGGCGGCCTGCATCTTGTCGAGATTGGCCGAAACCCCGGTGCCGGGTACGGCGACGGTTGCAACGCTGCCTGTTGGGACACCGGCCAGGTGCGAACCCAACCGGCCGAGCCCGCCGACGGCGCCGGCTATACCGCCGACCACGAGGGCCAGGACGATCGAGATGATGATGACGACGGCCGCGTAGGGCAGGGCCTTGTCGGGGGCAACCTTCATCAGTTTCGGCAGGCCGACATAGAATAGGTAGAGGCTGTAGACTGCCGCCGCCAGGACGACGATGCCGAGCATGGGCAGAAGGCCGAATATGCCGCCCACCCAGGCCGCCGTCGCCGCATAGGCCGAGACCTTGAAGGCCTGGGTCATGTTCTGCTGGCCGCCGAAATTGGGCGCCAGGGCGTTGATGACAAGAGCCTGGACATAGACGAGGCCGAGGCTGAGCAGATAGGAGACGATGGCCTGGCCGATCGACCACACCCATGGCATCTTGAAGGACACGAAAATGGCATTGGTGCCGATCAGGCTCATGCCGATGGCGCCGGCGATCGGCCCGATTGCCGCGAGCGGAATGACATAGCCCATATAGATCGAGCGGATGCTCGATGGCTCGGTATCGATAACGTCCCAGGTAGGGCGGGGGCTGAGCAGAATGTTCTTTACACGGTCGACAAGACCGCTGGACGCGGGGCTGGAAACGGTATCGGTCATCGGGCTATCCCTGAAATTTATATCAAAATGGAAATATACGGACGGGACCATGGCCCAAAAACAAACCCCCGATCAATGTGATCGGGGGCACGTTTACGTGATGCTATCGTTACCAGGTTCAGCTCAAGCGCCGCATGGCTCCTCGCCCATAACGAAGCCCTATCGCTTCGCTCCTTGAGGGCAAGCCTCGGGCGGGCGGTCGCCCTTGCCAAAGGATTCTGGAATCCTTTGGAGAAGGTCAGTCAAGGCACTAGAGCACTTCCCGATCAAGGAATGCTCTAGTCGGCGATGCCGCGTTTGTCCTTGATAAAGAAGAAGCCGATGACGAAGGTGACGCCAGCGATGATGATCGGATACCACAGGCCATCATAGATGCCGCCGGTGGTGGCGATGATGGTGAAGGAGATGGCCGGCAGCAGGCCGCCGAACCAGCCATTGCCGAAGTGGTAGGGCACCGACATGGCGGAATAGCGGATGCGGGCCGGGAACATCTCGACCAGGGCTGCCGCCATCGGGGCGTAGACCATGGTGACCAGGATGACGAGCAGGGTCAGGACGCCGATCGCCTTCGGATAGTCGATAGCCGCAGGGTCTGCCTTTTCCGGATAGCCGGCAGCCTTGAGCGCCGCGCCCATGCGCTTCTTGAAGTCGGCGCCGGCGGCCTTGGCGGCATCGCCGGTCAGGCCCTTGCCTTCAAAGGACGGCACGACGGTCTGGCCGACATGAATGGTGGCCAGCGTGCCCGTGGGGGCCGCATGGTTGGAATAGCTGACGCCGCCCTTGGCGAGATAGGACTTGGCGATGTCGCACGATTGCAGGAACTTGGTCTTGCCGACCGGGTCGAACTGCAGGGCGCAGGCGGCCGGATCGGCGACCACAGTCACCGGCGCCGTCGTCTGGGCGTGCTGCAGGGCCGGATTGACCGCCGCCGTCAGGGTCTGGAACAGCGGAAAGTAACCGATGCAGGCCAGGAACAGGCCGGCCAGGATGATGGGCTTGCGACCCCACAGGTCCGACAGCCAGCCGAACAGCAGGAAGAAGGGCGTGGCTATGACCAGGGCAGTGCCGATCAGCAGATAGGCGGTATTGGCGTCGGCATGCAGCAGGTTCTGCAGGAAGAACAACGAATAGAACTGGCCGCCGTACCAGACGACACCCTGGCCGGCGACGAGGCCGAAGAGGGCCAGCAGCACGATCTTCAGGTTCTTCCATTGCAGGAAGGCTTCGGCGAACGGCGCCTTGGACAGGGTGCCCTCGTCCTTCATCGCCTGGAAGACCGGGCTTTCGTTGAGTTGCATGCGGATCCATACCGACACCAGCAGCAGGACGATTGAGAACAGGAAAGGCACGCGCCAGCCCCATTCCTTGAAGACGTCTTCGCCGACGATCATGCGGGTGACACCGATCAGGGCCAGGGACAACAACAAACCAAAGGTGGCGGTGGTCTGGATCCACGAGGTCATCAGGCCGCGGCGATTGGGCGGCGAATGTTCGGCGACATAGGTGGCAGCGCCTCCGTATTCACCGCCGAGCGCCAGGCCCTGCAACAGGCGCAGACCGATCAGGATGGCCGGGGCGGCGACGCCCATCTGCTTGTAGTCGGGCAGCAGGCCGACGGCGAAGGTCGACAGGCCCATGATGATCATGGTCAGCAGGAAGGTGGTCTTGCGCCCGACCCGGTCGCCGATGCGGCCGAAGACGAAGGCGCCGAAAGGCCGCACCACGAAGCCGGCGGCGAAGGCCAGCAGGGCGAAGATGAAGGCGGTGGTTTCATTGATGCCGCCGCCTTCGAAGAAGTGCGTACCGATGACGGCCGCCAGCGTGGCGAAAACGAAGAAATCGAACCATTCGAAGATAGTGCCCAGCGACGACGCGCCGATCACCAAAAACATGCTTGTGGGTTTGGACGCACCCGTGGCGTGGCCGGTCATTGGTATACTTTCCCTGTATTATTATCGAGGTTTTCCTCTTTGCATGGATTGATGACACAGGGTTGTCGCAGCGGCAAGACCCGTGTGAGCGCTCACACGGGCAAAAATATTACCATAAAGGGTCGCTTAAGCATGTTCTGCTAGGGTGCCGGCGGGGACGACACCGGGCTGGGAGTAAAGCCACACATGTTCAGGGCAGGTTTTGTCATTGCGGCAATCGTTTGCGCAGCCGCGAGTGCAGGTTTTTGTGCCGGCGCGCAGGCCGATCCACTTAATGTCGGCGGCAAGCTGCTGCTGACCGGAGGCGTCAGCCAGATCGAAGGTTCCGCCGGCGGCGGCCTGACCCCGTGGGCGGTCATCGGCGGCTACGGCAGCGACGACCAGATCGGCGGCAACGCCTATGTCACCGACGTCAAGACCAATGATTACGACATCCGTTCGGCAGGCGCCCTTGTCGGCTTCTACGACCGTGTGGAGTTGTCGGTCTCGCGCCAGGACTTCGATACCCAGGCCGTCGGCGCAGCGCTCGGTCTCGGCTATGGCTATACCATCCGCCAGGATACGGTCGGTGTGAAGGTCCGCCTGTTCGGTAATGCGGTCCTCGACCAGGATCACTGGTGGCCGCAGGTCAGTGTCGGCGCCCAGTTCAAGGCCAACCGCAATGGCGGCCTCGTCACCGCGCTCGGCGCCCGCCGCGCCAAGGACACCGATTTCTACGTCAGCGCCACCAAACTCTACCTCGGCCAGAGTCTGCTGCTCAATGCCACGATCCGCGCCACCCGCGCCAACCAGTACGGCATCCTCGGTTTCGGCGGTATCGACGACAAGCGCAAGGCGCAGTTCGAAGGTTCGGCCGCATACCTGATCAACCGCCATATCGCCATCGGCGCCGAGGTCCGCTCCAAGCCCAATAACCTGGCCGTGGCCCGGGAAGGCTCTGCCATGGACGCCTTTATCGCATGGGCGCCGTGCAAGACCGTTTCGCTGACGCTGGCCTATGCCGACCTCGGAAATATCGTCACCCGCCGCCAGACCGGCACCTATGTTTCGCTGCAAGTGGGGTTCTAAGCCATGAAGCCGATTATTTTTCTCGCCCTGCTGAGCCTGGCCGCACCGGTTTCGGCCGTGGCCGCACCCGACAGTCCGCCGGCTGCGCCGGTGATCGCCCATGACGATGGCAAGCTGTTTGCCCAGTTCGGCGGCCATGACGGCCTGGTCCGCATCATCGACGACCTGTTCGTTAATGTCGACGCCGACACGCGCATCGCCAGCTTCTTCGATCCGAAGAAACGCGACCACACCAAGGCCATGCTGGTCGAGCAGTTTTGCCAGATCCTCGGTGGCGGTTGCACCTATTCCGGCGAGGACATGGCCAAGGCGCACAAGGATCTCGGTATCCAGACGCGCGACTTCAACGCCCTGGTCGAGGACCTGCAAAAGTCCATGACCAAGAACAATGTACCGTTCGCCGCCCAGAACCGCCTGCTGGCCGCCCTGGCGCCCCAGCATCGGGATGTCGCGCCGCCGGTGCCCCAGCAGCCGTCGCATTGATGGATTGATCCTGTAAAAAAGCCGGCGGTCACGCCGGCTTTTTTGATTTGTGCGCGGACCATACCGCTACCGCCCGGTCTTGTTGTCTTTTCCATATTGCATTGCGCCTGAGCGCGCACTATCCCCATATGCACTGTCGTCAATAAGGGGAGTCTCGCCATGGACATCAAAACGGTAGGTATTATCGGTGCGGGTCAGATGGGGGCGGGCATTGCCCAGGTCTGCGCTGTCGCGGGCTACGACATCATCCTGTTCGACCAGTCGGCCGATGCCGTCAAAAAGGGCTTCGAGCGGATCGAGAAGGGGCTCAATCGCCTCGTCGAAAAGGAAGCGATTGCCGCCGACGACGCCAAGGCCGCCGTGGCACGCCTGACGCCTGCGGCTTCGGTCAATGAACTGTCGAACTGCGACCTGGTCATCGAAGCGGCCACCGAAAACGAGCAGATCAAGAACGCCATCTTCAAGTCGGTGTGCGAACACCTCAAGCCGGAAGCCCTGCTGGCTTCGAACACCTCGTCGATTTCGATCACGCGCCTGGCCGCCGCCACCGACCGCCCGGGCAAGTTCATCGGCCTGCACTTCATGAACCCGGTTCCGATCATGAAGCTGGTCGAGATCATCCGCGGTATTGCCACCGAGCCGGAAACCTACGAGATCGCCGTCAACTTCGCCAAGAGCCTGGGCAAGACCACGGCCAATTCCGAAGACTTCCCGGCCTTTATCGTCAATCGCATCCTGATCCCGATGATCAACGAGTCCATCTACACCCTGTATGAGGGAGTGGGGACGGTCGAGGCCATCGACACCGGCCTGAAGCTGGGCGCCAACCATCCGATGGGACCGCTGGAACTGGCCGACTTTATCGGCCTCGATACTGTGCTGGCAGTGATGAACGTCCTGTACGAAGGCCTGGCCGACAGCAAGTATCGCCCGTGCCCGCTGCTGGTGAAATATGTCGAGGCCGGCTGGCTCGGCCGCAAGGTCGGCCGTGGCTTCTACGACTATCGCGGCGAAAAGCCGATCCCGACGCGCTAGATGTCATCCACGCTCGCGCTTCGCAAACCCCTGTCACGGTGGATGATCATTTCGATCTTCGCCGCCGTGGCCCTGCATGGCCTGTGTTGGTTCGTGGCGCGGCTGCTGACCGGCGACAGCCAGGCCGTTGGGGAAACCCAGCGCCAGATCAGCCTCGGCCTGGCCTGGATGGTCGGCGCGGTCGCCCTTTGGCGCATCAACCTGCCACCGTCGCGCCTGCATGCCGTATTTACCGTCCTGGTGTGCGCCCTGTTCCTGGTGCTGCTCGGCAGCGGTGCCGCCCTGATCAAGCTGGTCATGGTCGACGGCGCGCAGCCCAATGGCCGCCTGCTGCAATCCTTCGGCATGCTCAGCGGCCTGATGCTGCTGGCGCAGATGGCCCTGGCGGTTCCATCGGCCATCCTGTTGCAGGGGCTGGCGCTGACACGCGGCAGTTCGGCCCGGCCGAAACTGCCCTGAGATGACGGGCGCCGACAGCCGCATGCCGGCCGACCGTGTCGTGGCGCTCGACCATATCCGCGGCCTGGCCATACTGGGTATCCTTGCCGTCAATGCCATCGCCTTCGCCCAGCCGATGGCCGTCTATTCGACGCCGACCCTGTCGCCGATTCCGCTCAGCCCCGATGACATTGGCCTGTGGTGGGTCGTCGAAGTCTTCTTTCGCGACAAGTTCGTCACCACCTTCACCATGCTGTTCGGCATCAGCGTCTTCCTGGTTGGGCGCGGGCAGGACGCCGGCGTGCCGGCCTATCGCACGCCGCTGTTTCGGCGACTGGCGTGGCTGGTTGTGTTCGGCCTGATCCATGGCGCCCTGATCTGGCACGGCGATATCCTGCTGGCCTATGCTGTGACGGGCTTCGTCTTCTGGCCGTGGCGCAATGCCGCGCCGCGCCTGCTGATCGGCTGGGGGCTGTTCCTGTTCCTGGCCGGTTCTGCCATCCTGCTGGTGCCGATGATCGCGCTGGATCCCAACAGCACGCCGCAGAGCGAAGACGTTATCGCCGTCGTCACCGCCATGCGCGGGGACTTTATTGCCAGCCTCGGCGGCAATGCGTCCGAATGGGCGTCGACCATAGTCCCGGAACTGATCGATTTCCTGCCGACGACGCTCGGCCTGATGATGCTGGGAGCGGGGCTGTTCCGCGCCGGCGTGCTCGACGGCCGTGTGCGCCCGCGCCTCTATCTCGGTCTAATGGGCGCGGCGGCATTAAGCCTGGTCGCCATCGCGCTGCAGGCCTCGCAGATCACGGCCAGCAACTTCAAGTATCCGGAACTGTTCGGTGTCTATCAGATCGCCAATACGGTTCTGTGCCTGCCCGTGGCGCTGGGCTATGCCGGTGGCCTGATCCTGGCCGGTCGCACCCTGATCGGACGCATACTGCTATATCCGCTGGCCTGCGCCGGCCGCATGGCCTTCACCAACTACCTGACCCAGTCCCTGGTAATGACGGTCATCTTTTATGGCGGGCGAGGGCCGACCCATTTCGGCGAGATGAACGATGCTGCGCTGCTGCCGATCGTGGTGACGATCTGGATCGTACAACTGATTGCCAGCACGGTATGGATGTCGTTGTTCCGCTACGGCCCGTTCGAATGGGGCTGGCGCTGCCTGACCTTCGGCCGATGGGTATCGATCCGGTAGATCTACGTCCTACTCGCTGAGTAGCTTGTCCATCAACGCCTTGACCTCGGGCGTGTCCCAGGTGGCTTCGCCGTCGAGGCGCGCGACGAGACGGCCCTGCTTGTCGAGGATGAAGGTGGCGGGCATGCCGGCGATGTTGAAAGTCGAGGGCGCGGCGAACTTGGTGTCGGCATAGACTTCGAGCGGATCCTGGACGTCGATGAACGACTTGACGTCGTCGAACTTGTCGGCGGTGTCGACGCTGAGCGGGATGACCTTCAGGCCCTTGCCGGTATATTCGGTCTGCAGGTGTGCCAGGGTCGGCATTTCGAAGCGGCACGGGGCGCACCAGGTCGCCCACACGTTCAGCACCACGACCTGGCCCTTGAAATCGCTGAGCTTGAGCGTCTTCTTGTCACGGTCGATAAAGGGGATATCCGTGATCGTCTTCGGCGCCGCATAGGTCACCATATGGGCGATCGAGCCCTTGACATAGCCTTTGAGCGGGCCTTGCGGCTGCTCTGCGGCGACCGCGGTCTGTACCTTCTTGAACGGCGAGAAGCCGCCGCCGGACATGTTTTGCACCAGGAAGAAGCCGCCGCCGGCTGCAGCGGCCAGCAGGACGACGACGATGCCGACATAGAGGGCGACATTGACGCGCTTTTTTGGCGGCTTACCCTTGCCATTTCCCTTGGATTGCGGACGGTCCGCCGCTATAGGCGTGTCCACTGCCTCCGGGACGGGCTGTTCCACGGGTTTGGGCGCAGGCTGCGCCGCAGGTTGCACAGGCAGGCCGTCACTATCCAAAGGGTTATCCATGACCGATCATTCCGACGCCGACGCCCCCAGAACAGAACCCCAGGACCCCGCGCGCGTCCAATCGCAGGGCCAGAAGATGTGGGGCGGACGTTTTAATGCCCGGCCCGACGAGATTATGCAAGCGATCAATGTCTCGATCGACATCGACAAACGCCTGTGGCAGCAGGACCTTGCGGGCAGTCGTGCCCACTGCGCCATGCTGGCGAAACAAGGTATCATAAGTTTTGGCGATGCCCAAATCATCGCCAGCGGCCTTGACACCATCGAGGACGAGATTCGCACCGGCGTGTTTCCTTTCCGTCACGAATTCGAAGACATTCACATGAATGTCGAGGCGCGTCTGCGGGAACTGGTGGGGCCGACGGCCGGCCGTCTGCACACGGCGCGCTCGCGCAACGACCAGGTGGCGACCGATTTCCGCCTGTGGGTGCGCGACCAAGTCGACATCACCATCCAGCAACTGTTCGATCTGCAGGGCGCGCTGCTGGAACGTGCCGCGGAACATGCCGACACCCTGATGCCGGGCTTTACACACCTGCAGCCGGCCCAGCCGGTGACGTTCGGCCACCACCTGATGGCCTATGTCGAAATGTTCGGCCGCGACCGCACGCGTTTCGTCGATGCCCGCGCCCGCATGAATGAAAACCCGCTCGGCTCGGCAGCGCTGGCCGGCTCGCCGTTCCCGATCGACCGCTTCGCGACCTCCGAAGCGCTCGGCTTCGATCGCCCCATGGGCAACAGCCTGGATGGTGTGTCGGCGCGCGACTTCGCCCTGGAGTCCCTTGGCCATGCCGCCATTTGCGCCGGCCACCTGTCGCGCCTGGCCGAGGAGATCGTGATCTGGACGACGCCGCAATTCGGCTTCGTCAAGTTGTCCGACGCCTTCTCGACCGGCTCGTCGATCATGCCGCAGAAACGCAACCCTGACGCCGCCGAACTGGTGCGCGCCAAGACGGGCCGCATCACCGGCTCGTTGATCGCCTTGTCGACCGTAATGAAGGGCTTGCCATTGGCCTACTCCAAGGACATGCAGGAGGACAAGCCGCCGGTGTTCGAGGCCTTCGACGCCCTCGACCTGGCTATCCGCGCCATGACGGGCATGGTCCTCGACCTGGTCGCCCAGCCCGAGCGCATGCGCGCCGCGGCGGGTTCAGGTTTCTCAACCGCGACCGACCTGGCCGACTGGCTGGTGCGCACCCTGAACATTCCGTTCCGCGATGCTCACCATATTACCGGTTCGGCCGTGAAACTGGCGGAATCCAAGGGTGTGGATCTGGCGCAACTAGAGTTAACGCAACTGCAGAATCTGGAAGCCAGGATCACTGCGGATGTGTATAAGGTCTTAACGCCCGAGGCTTCGTGCGCCAGCCGCCAGTCCTATGGCGGTACTGCGCCCGATCAGGTCCGTTTGCAAATTCAGCGCTGGAAGGAAGTTCGCTCATGATGACGCCCACCCAAACCCGTATCGTTGTCATCGCCGCGCTGGGTGCGACCATTGCCCTGGGTGCCAGCGCCTGCGGCAAGGTCGGCAATCTGGAGCAGGCGCCGCCCCTGTATGGCAAGGAAGCCAAGGCCAGCTATTCTGCGTCGAAGAATGCCGGTGGCGGCGACACGGCTACGCTGGAAAATTCGTCGGCCAGCCGCGAAACCGAGCGCGCCAAGCCGGACGCCAACGACGTCAACAAGTCGCAGGACCCCTACCGTTCCAACAAGAACGTCGCCGATGCGCCGCTCGAAGGCTTCGGCAACGCCACGACCTTCAACAACAACACCCCGCATTAATAAGCCCTGATAGATGAACCATTTCGAGGCCCAGGACGGCGAGATGCATTGCGAGCAGGTGTCCCTAGCGGACATCGCTGAGCAGGTCGGCACTCCCGTCTATGTCTACAGCTCGGCGACGCTGGAACGCCATTTCAGCGTCTTTGCCGGCGCCCTGTCGGCGCAGCCGGCGCTGAAAAGTCCCAAGGGTGAGGCGCCCCTGGTCGCCTACGCCGTCAAGACCAATTCCAACCTGGCCGTCCTGCGTACGCTGGCGGCGCAGGGTGCGGGAGCGGATACGGTCTCCGAGGGCGAGATCCGCAAGGCGCTGAAGGCCGGGGTCCCGGCCTCGAAGATCGTCTTTTCCGGCGTCGGCAAGACCGATGCCGAAATGGCCTTTGCGCTGAAAGCCGGCATCTATCAGATCAATGTCGAGTCGCCGCCCGAACTGGAACGGCTGGCGCGGGTTGCCGCCTCGCTCAACATGATCGCGCCGATCGTCATTCGCATCAATCCCGGCGTCGGGGCCGGTGGCCATGCCAAGATCACGACCGGTGGCGCCAAGGACAAGTTCGGCGTTTCGGCCGAAGAAGCCCTGCGCCTCTATGCCGAGGCCTCGGCGCATCGCCATATCGCGCCGATGGGCATTGCCTGCCATATCGGCTCGCAGATCACCGACCTGACACCGCTGCAGGCGGCCTTCTCGCGTATGCGCGGCTGGGTCGAAGACCTGCGCGCCAATGGTCTCAGCGTCGAGCGTCTCGATCTCGGCGGCGGCCTGGGCGTGCCCTATTTCAACCAGGCGACCCCGCCCAGCCCGGTCGACTATGCCGCCATGGTGGCCTTGAGCGTCGGCGATATGGGCGTGCGCTATACCTTCGAGCCCGGCCGTGTCATCTCGGCCAATGCCGGCGTCCTGGTGTCGCGCGTCATCCATATCCATGAGCGTGGCGATTCCGGCCAGAAGTTCGTTGTCCTCGATGCGGCGATGAACGACCTGATCCGCCCGGCGCTGTACGATGCCT
This sequence comes from Asticcacaulis sp., assembly GCA_965246725.1. Taxonomy (GTDB): domain Bacteria; phylum Pseudomonadota; class Alphaproteobacteria; order Caulobacterales; family Caulobacteraceae; genus Asticcacaulis. The sequence goes on along the minus strand of CBDFFG010000003.1, from coordinate 740,719 downwards.
ATCACGATATCCGTCCGGTGGTGACGCCGCAGAGCGATGACACGGCGACCTACGATGTCGTCGGTCCGGTGTGCGAGACCGGTGACACCTTTACCCGCGGCCGCGAACTGCCGGTGCTGAAGGCTGGCGATCTCGTTGCCTTCATGACGGCGGGCGCCTACGGGGCAGTAATGGGAAGCGAATATAATTCGCGCCCGCTCGCGCCTGAGGTGTTGGTGCGTGACGCCGATTGGGCTATCGTGCGTCCTCGACCGACCTATGATGAGATGATGGCTTCCGAACCCCTTCCGGGCTGGTTCGGTGGCGGACCGCGTGCCGTGTCGGCGTAAAGCATTGCAGGGGGAATCGCAGGCTATGGTATCGAAGGGACCTTCGTCTAAACCGTTTTCAAACCTCAACCGCGCCCTGTTCTGGACGCGGACGGTGATGGTTTGGGAACGCATCCTGCCGGCCCTGTTCCCCTTCGTGCTGGTGGCGGTGATCATCGCCGTGGCGGCGCAGTGGGGTCTGTTCCTGCTGGTGACGCCCCTGGTTCATGCCGGTATCCTCGCAGGCCAGGTCCTGGCCGCTTGTATCGCCTGCGTGCGCTCTGCCCTGCGTTTCCGCCAGCCGACCTTTACAGAGGTCAATACGCGCCTTGCCGTCGACAATGGCCTGAAGCCGGAACGCCTGCTGGGTATGCGCCATGAGGCCGACCAGCCGCGCCTCAAGATCGGCAAGGCCAAGGCGGGCATCGCTGTCTCCGATCCGTTCGCCCTGCGCTTTATCGCCCTGATGGCGGCCATCTTCGGCCTGGTGATCCTCGGGCCCGTACCGGTCAGTCGGGTCGTCGCCGGCTTCTGCCCGTTCGATGCGCCGACGACGCAGATGGCGTCGAAATAACTGTCCAGACCCGCAGTCTGGTTGACGAAGTTGACAAAGTCGACAATCTTTTTCCTGTGTGGTATAAGGGCCGTCACCCACTGCAAAGGCGACCCTGCCAATGTCCGCACTCGATCAAGGCCATAGATCCAATCTCCCAAAGAAGCCTGCTGCAAAGGCAGCCGCCGCCCCCGCGCGAATGTCGGCACGGTCGGCCAAGGAAGCGGTGCCCGTGGCCAAGATAGTCGTCACGCGAGATGCGCTTCGCCAAGCCAATCGGCGGGCATCCCGGCAGATCGCTGCGCTGATGGAGCCATCCGATCCACAAAGCAGCGCCGACTCCGATATTGTCATCGGCCTGGCCATTCATCCGGACTCTTATCAACCGAACGCCAGGGCGCGGGCGCTTCTGCGCGGGGTCGAACGCTCCCAGGCCTTGCTGGAAGAGACCGGCGGCGCCTTTTCCCTCGAACAGGTCCAGGCCATATTGGGCATCTCGCGTCAGGCCGTCGACAAGAAGGTCAAGGAGGGCGGCCTGCTCACCGTGCCGGGGCCATCAAACCGCCGCCACTATCCGGCGATCCAGTTTTCGCAAGCGGGTGTGTTGCTGCCGGGGCTCAAGGCGGTGCTGGCGAGACTTCCGCTGTCTAATCCGTTCGCCATTCTCAACTTCCTTGTCGAGCCGCTTGACCTTCTCGACGGCCAAAGGCCCGTCGATCGGCTGCGGGCCGGCGATACGGAAACCGTTGCGCGTGCTGCCGGACTGTTCGCCGAGCAGGGCGCGTGACCGCACGGCCATTTCCGCCGGCCGACATTGCGACCCGGGTTCCGATCATCGAGACGCTCGCAGCCGGTACTATCATCTATCGCTTCTATTCAAACGGTTTCGATCCGGTCTATTTTCCGGAGGATACCGGCGGCCGCCTGAACGCACCCGACGGCGCATATGGAACACTCTATGCCGCCCGGTCGACCGGCGGCGCCTTTGCGGAGACCTTCCTGCGGAATGCCGGAAAGACTCTGATCGACGACGCTATCGTGAAAAAGAAAGGCATGGTCGAACTACGACTCGTGGCGGAGCTTTATCTGGCCTGCCTGCACGGGCCTGGCTTGGCGATCCTGGGGGCCACGGCTGAAGTTACGCATGCGGGGCTGTCGTCCTATGACCTGTCCCAGGCCTGGTCGAAATCCCTCCACGACCACCCGGCAGGTATCGACGGCATCGCCTATCGGTCACGGCACGATGATGATGAAATCTGTTTTGCAATTTTCGACCGTGCGGCACCGAAACTTGCCCTTCAGTTGCAGCAGGCGGAAATCGACCAGCCCTGGTTCTGGGATCTCGTCGACAGATACCGGGTCAGCTACCTACCTTGATGAAATCAGTCCATCGCCCCGACGTAGGGCAGGGCGCGATAAAGCCCGCCGCTGTCGAGGCCGTAGCCGACCAGGTAACGCGCCGGGGCTTCCCAGGCACAGAAATCGACATCGGTTGTGCGTTTCGCGCCGTCCTTGAGCGGATCCGGCTTGCGCGCGAACACGACGGTGAGCACTTCGCGGGCTCCGGCCTCATAGCAGATGTCACGGGCGACCCTCAGCGACGTGCCGGTATCGAGGACGTCGTCGAGGATCAGGACCTGGCGGCCTTCGACCGAGCGCTGCAGCGGGGCGCGGATCAGCATGGCGCCGCTTTCCTGCCCGTCACCATAGGATGACAGCCACAGGGCGTCGAAGGCCAGGTTGTGGCCGATCCGGAACAGGGCGCGGGTAAGATCGGTGGCGAACCACATGCCGCCGGTCAGCAGGCAGACAGCGACGCAGTCGGGTTTGATATAGATGCCCAGCAGGTCGGCGAGGGCGGCAACCCGTTCGGCGACTTCGTCTTCGCTGAGAATGACTTCGGGCAGGGCGGGCAGGACGTCGGACACGGCGGGCACTTTATGACAGCTTATCCTTCGCCCGTACCATGCCCGTCATGCGCTGACAATGCCGGTCGCAGGCCCGGCGCAGCGCGATTTGACAGGGGATGGCCGTCACTTACCGCGTCGCCATTATTTTGGGTTGTGTCGTGGCCGGTGTCACTATCCATGGCTGTCGGAGCGCTCTCGCCGGCGGCCATCTGGTTGGTGTGCGGGCTTGCCGTATCGGTGGCGGCGTGGCCTTCGCCTTCGGTACCGCTTGGGGCGCCGTCTTCGGCAACCGCGTGTTCGCCGTGCTCTGCGGCCGGTGTGCTTTCGTGTTCGCCCGCTTCGTGCTCACCACCATGCGCAGGCGTGGCTGTCTTGCTGCCCGGCCTGGCATTACGCAGCTTGTTCATGGCGACCAGGTCGAAATCGAGGTCCAGGCTGGCGACGCGATTGGACGGGTCGGCGACGTCGAAGGTCAGGGTGCGCGTGGCATGCGGGGCGACGACCAGGCCGCCGGCCGGCATCAGCACCGTATTGAAGGCCTGCAGGGTGGTGTCGTACATCCGCACCCGCACCGGCGGCACGGGCGTCGGCTGGTCGCTGAGATTCTTGACCTCCGCCTTGACCGTGACGACAAAGCGCCCGCCCTTGAGGCCGGCATCGGCGGTATGGGTGCCGAATTGCAGGTTGGTGCCGTTGACCTTCAGGCCGACCATGGCATAGGCGCCGGCGATGCGCGGGAAGGTGCGCACGACGTCGACGCGGAGAAAATAGCCGAGCGCCAGGACAAGCACGGCCACGGCGGCCAGCCCGCCCCACACCATGCCTTCGATGGCGACGGCGCGCAGGCGCTTCTTGTCCTCGAGCATGGCGCGGTACTTGCCCGGCAGCTTCTTGGCCTTGACGGCCTTGAGGTCTTTCTTTTTACCGGCGGCGACATCTTCACCGTCGTCTTCGTCGTCTTCCTTGGGGCGGCCTTCCGAATAGCGCAGGTCGATGGGCGTTTCGGCGTGCCACGTCGTCTTGCACGCCACGCAGCGCACCGTGCGGCCGCGCGCGCCGAGAACGGCATCGTTCACCTTATATTGCGTTGCGCAGGAGGGACAGCTGAGGATCATGTGTCGACGGGAACAGGGCGAATCGGGCATACCACCGTGCGGTGCCGACACGGCTTCTTAACCTTATTCCCGCAAAAGTCTTAACAACCGGTCAAGCATTGCCAGAAGGCATCCCGTCGTCGATGAGTTCCCGTCCTGCAGATAGTCGAAACCGCACCCGTTCCGGTGACGACATCATCGTCGATTTTCGCGATGTCAGCCTCGGCTATGGCGCCACCGAGGACGATGGCGGCTATATCCTGCGCAATCTCAATTTCCAGCTGCCGGCCGGGTCGTTCCATTTCCTGACCGGGCCGTCGGGCGCCGGCAAGACCTCGCTGCTGCGCATGATCTACCTAGCGCAGCAACCGACACTTGGCGAAATCGCTCTGTTCGGCGAGACCATCCGGGCGAACGATCGCCTGCAAAGTGCCACCCTGCGTCGCCGCGTCGGTATCGTCTTCCAGGAATTCCGCCTGCTCGAGCACCTGAATGTCTTCGATAATGCCGCCCTGCCGCTGGTGGTGCACGGACAGTCGTTCAAAACCTTCCGTGAGGACGTTACCGAGCTCCTGACCTGGGTCGGTCTCAAGAATCGTCTGACCGCCATGCCGCATATCCTGTCGGGCGGCGAGAAGCAGCGGCTGGCCATCGCCCGCGCCGTCGTGAGGCGGCCGACCCTGATCCTGGCCGACGAGCCGACCGGCAATATCGACTACGCCATGGGTCTGCGCATTATGCGGCTGTTCATCGAACTGAACCGCCTGGGCGCCACCGTCCTGATCGCTACCCACGACGAAAGCCTGGTGCGTGCCTCGGGCATGCCGGTGCTGGAACTGGCAGACGGTGAAATCGTCCGTCGCGCTGCCGGTGCCAAGGGGAGCGGTCAATGAAGCGCGTCGCCACCGAGATCTTATCGAAGCTATCGCAGTCAGGCACGCGCAACCTCCTGCCGGCCCAGGACGAGCGTGAAGTCGCCCTGCATTATGTCATCGGCGTCCTGTGTTTCCTGGCTTGCCTGGCCGGCCTGATGGTCGTGGCCTCGGACCGGGCGGCGCAGGGCTGGTCGCGCGATATCCGCGCCGAGGTCACCATCCAGGTGCGCCCGACGGGGCTGGAAACCGGCTCGGTCGCCGCCGCCAAGGCCGCCGAAGTGCTGGCCGGGGTCAAGGGGGTCACCGAGGCCGTCGCCGTCGAGCCGGAAAAGGCCAAGGCCTTGATCAAGCCGTGGCTCGGCGACGCCATTCTCGACGACCTGCCCATTCCGAACCTGGTCGAGGTTCGCCTCGATCCGAAACTGCCGGCGCGGCCGCGCGCCCTGATGGACTCGCTGACTGCTGCCGATATCGACGCCAGCCTCGACGATCATACGGTGTGGCTTAAGGATGTCGAACAGAGCGCCCTGACTATCCGGCTGATTTCGTTCGGTATCTTTGCCATTATCTTCTCGGCCGCCGCCGCGGTGGTTGGTTTTGCGACGCGGGCCTCGCTGACGGCGCGCGCCGACGTCGTCGAAGTTCTTTCCCTGTGCGGCGCCACCGACATCTTTATCGCCGAGCGTTTCCAGTATCGCTTCGCCCGCATGGCTTTCGAGTCCGGTTTGCTGGGCGGTGGGGCGGCGGCGATCGTCATGGCGATCATAAAAGTCACAGGCTCGTCACAAAGCTTCGCCTTGGCTCTTCCCTTTTCGTGGCTTGACCTGTTAATATTAATCCCGTGTCCGCTACTGGTGGCGATGATCGCCGCCACCACCGCGCGGATGGTGACCATACGCATGCTGGGGCACGCGTCCAGGTAGGGGAGAACAGTCGGATAATGCGGACGCTGATCGCGCTGGGAGTGGTGGTGCTATTGTGGCTGGCGGGCTTGCTCGTCTTTGCCGATCGCGTCATCGAATCCACGCCGGCCGTTGAACCCGACCAGCCCGCCGACGCCATTGTCGTCTTGACCGGCGCCTCCGACATGCGCCTCAAGGAAGGCATGCGCCTGCTCGATCGCCGCATGGGGCAGCGCCTGTTCATTTCCGGTGTCAATCGCGAGGTCAAGCGCTCGGAACTGCAGGGCGTCACCGAAGGCTCCAAGCGCCTGTACGAATGCTGCGTCGATCTTGGCTACGAGGCCGAAAACACTGTTGGCAATGCTCGTGAAATCGCCGACTGGGCGCGTGGCCACGACTTCTATACCCTGATCGTCGTTACCTCGGATTACCACATGCCGCGCTCCCTGCTGGAGCTGAAGTCCGACATGCCCGATGCGCATCTCGTTCCCTATCCCGTGCCGTCGCCGGACCTGGATACGCGCAAGTGGTGGAAGTCACCCAAGGGTACGCGCATCCTGCTGATCGAATACGACAAATACCTCGCCATCCTCGCCCGCAACATGATCCTGTCGATCTCGCGTGCCTTTGGTGACAAGGGCAAGCATAACGCCCAAGCCGGGTCGGAAGACGGCGCGACGACAAGCACGGCCGCCAGCGCATCGGGGCACGCTTCGTGATATCTGCCATAACGCGGCTGCGGTCGCTGCTCTTCATGCTGTGGCTCTACGGCTCCATGGCCCTGTTTGGACTGGGCATGTCGCCCTTGCTGTTATTGCCGCAGGGCGTAGCCATGCGGGTCATTCGCTGGTGGGCGAAGAGCATCCTGTTCGGCGTCCGCCTGCTATGCGGAATCACAGTAGAGTTTCGCGGGCTGGAACATCGCCCGACCGGCGCCGCCCTGGTGGCAGGCAAGCATATGAGCATGCTCGACACCATCGCGCCGTTTGTCGTCCTCGACCAGCCGGCCTATGTCCTCAAGCAATCCTTGATGTACCTGCCCTTCTTCGGCTGGTATGCTTGGCGCACCAAGATGGTGGCCATCAAGCGTGAGGACGCCGCCAAGGCCCTGCGCGGCATGGCCAGGGATTGCGCTGCCCGCCTCAAGGAAGGCCGCCAGATTCTTATCTTCCCGGAAGGTACGCGCTCCGATCCCGGTGACGATCCCGATTACAAGCCCGGTGTCGCCGCCCTCTATCGCGACCTCGACGTGCCGTGCCATCTGCTGGCCACCAATTCAGGGCAGTTCTGGCCGGGCCACGGTGTCGACCGCCGCCCAGGCACCGTCGTGTTCGAATTCCTGCCGCCGATCCCGGCCGGCCTGAAGCGGCCCGAACTGATGCGCGAAATGAAGAGCCGTCTCGAAAGCGCGTCGAATGCCCTGGTGGCGGAGCATGCGAGATGACCACTACCTTGTCGGAAGATGTCGTGGCGGCCCAGTTGAAGGCCTATAACGACAAGGCGCTCGACGCCTTCATGGCCTGCTGGCATCCCGAGGCTGAATTCTATGCCCACCCTGACGACCTGCTGGCGAAGGGGCACGCCCAGGTCCGCGCGCGTCACGAGCTGCGTTTTACAGAGCCGGACCTGCATGGCGAACTGATATCGCGTATTGCACTGGGGGATCGTGTCGTCGACCAGGAACGGGTGACGCGCAATATGGACGGCGTCAAAATGGTGCTCGATGTCGTCGCCATCTATGAGATTATCGACGGCCTTATCCGTCGCGCCTGGTTTATCACCGGCACCCCGCGCGAAGCATAAGTCGTTGATATCACGACGCCGAGTCGTGCCGCTTGTCGTAGAAGGATTACAAGCATGCCATATATCTATTGGCTATTGTTTGCCGCTGCCATATGGGGAATGCCTCCAAACGCAAAAGCCGGCACGTCAGCGTCTCCAGACAATGCTTTGTTCGGAGACCGTGAAGATTTGACAGGCATTTATTTTTCAAATTTTGAAAACGCGGTGTTTTACGTTTGTAGCGCCGAAGATCCGCAATGCCGCAATTGGTCTGTCGGCGAAGCATACGGACTGTTATGCGAAACGAACACCTGCCAGCAACTGGGGACCGGCACGCGAAATGTTCGTACGACTGACACGACTGTCTGGCTAAAAGTGAAAATGGTTGGCCGAAAATCCATTGCAAAAAATAAACCGAACTTTTTGGGAGACCCCGGTCAGGCAATACAGGTCGAACAAATCGAGAGTGTCGAAGTTTTTCCGGCGTCCTGAAAATCGACAGGTTTTCGCCCAGGCAGCGATGAAGCTGAAGCGGATCTATCTAGCGTGGTCTTACTGACCGGCCTCGTAGGTCCTGACGATCTGGATTTGTGCCATCTTGGTGTCGAGATCGACGGCGCGGTCGAGCTTGCCGGAATCGGCCAGGCGCAGCGTTGTCTGCTTGCGCTGGGCATCGCTATCGAAGGCGGCGATCAGTTGCAGCAGTTCAGGCTTTGACAGGTGCGCGGCCTGGGCGCGGGCATCCATGGTCAGGATCTTTTCCTCGAGATCGGTTTCCGCCTGGGCGGCGATGGCCGACAGGCGATACTTGTCGGTCTCGGACAGCTTGTTGATCTCGACGTGGTTGTTCACCTCGGTGATGATCAGCCGCATGTGCTCGGTGGCGACGAAGTGGCGCAGCAGGGCGTCGGTGCCGTCGACACGATAGAGGGTACGCACCAGCCCGATCTTTTCATCCATGACCGGGTCGGCCGATGCCGCGCTGGCGGCGATCTGCGCCTGGCCTTCGGCGGTGATGCCGGCGGCGCGTGAAAAGGCAGCGACCATGGCCTGGGCGGTGGCGTGGTCGAGATCAACCATAGCCGGCAGGGTCGGCAGGCGTCCCTGGCCCATGGCAAGGCCCTTGGCCAGGGCGGAGGCCGTCAGGGTCGGCGCATGGCCTGAAAGGGTCAGGACCTCGTCGATGGCGGCCTGGTCGGCAGCGGAGACAGGCTTGGCGGGCGTGGCGACATCACCGCCCTGGGCGGTCACCGACGACGGCACCTGCGGCGTCGTGGTGTGCAGGGCCTGGCTCTGGGCGAGGAAGGTATTGAGATCCAGCTTGGGCGGGGTCATGTCGGGCGTCGTGCCGGCACAGGCATCGGACACAATCACACCCGAGGCGATCAGCATGGCGGCTGCGCAGACTGTGCCCAGCGAGGAAAAACGAACAAAAGCCAAGGCGGGTCCCCCAAACCGGTATGTACCGATATGTAAAAAATGGCGGCATACATGTCACCCGGCCCCCCAAGGCCTGGACGACATGCTGTATTAGCCGGCCATCGACTCTTTGAAAGTCTTGATGATCTTGACGACGGCTTCGACCATATAGGTCTGGACCTCGTCCGAAGTGTTGTCCGGCGCGGCGAACTTGCCGGCATTGTACTTGGCGGCGGCGATCGACGAATTGGCGTTGATCAGCTGCTGGATTTCCTCGGCGCTGAAGGATTGCGACTGGACGCGGGCGATCTCGTCGATGACGCTGGTCTCGGTGTCCTTCAGGACGGTGTCGGCGATGGTGTCGTAACGCGCATCCTCGTCGGCCGTCATTGTCGTCTTGCCGGCGCGCTGCAGCACGATCAGGCGGGTAGAGGCTTTGGTGGCGTCGAGCGAGGCGTGCACCGAGCGGGCGACGCCGTTGAGCTGCATCAGCTGCTTGTAAAGGTCGATCTTTTTCGCGGCGGCGGCATCGATGGCCGCATCGTTGATCTGGGCGACGGCGGTCGACGCCGCATCGTCCGCCGTGACTACGCCCGATGGCGCAGCGGCAACGACTTCCTGGGCCGAAACGGAACCGGCCGCCAAGATGAGGGCCACCACAACACTCGAGGCAGCGACATGCAATACGCGCATGATAAATCCCCTAACCAAAAAGATAAGGGAACGATACCTTAAACGGGCGGACCGTCAATGCTTGAATCCGCTGCCATTAACCACAGGGCCGTTATTTCACACGGGTGTGTCTCGATCGCTTACATACGGGAGAAGGCATCTGCACCTTAACGACAAACGGTTACATGAAACCGCGAGCGTATATCTGTTGAGGTAAAGAAGGTAATCCACAGATTACACAGATTTCACAGATGAAGGTCGATTTTGATCGGCACGTAGCGCCATGGTGTATGTATCCATAACGCCTGCAATTTAAGCTACGCCAATCTAATCTGTGAAATCTGTGGATTCCCTTTCTTCCGCAGATATGAAAAAGGCGGGATGTTGCCATCCCGCCCGATCTTTACATCAGATCCTTACACCAGCACGCCGTGGCAGTGCTTGAACTTCTTGCCCGAACCGCAGGGGCACAGGCCGTTGCGCGGGGTCTGTTCCCAGCCGCCCGGCAGGGCCGTGTGCGGCAGGTTCTCGCGTTCGTCCGGCGTCAGGTCGTCGGCTAGGCTCCTGGCGCGTTCGTTGTGGCCGGTGACCGGGTCGAGGTGGATTTCCTGGAACTGGCGCTGCGGGGGCGCCAGCGTCTGCTGGGCCATCTGCGGCAGTTCTTCTTCCGCCGGCGGCTGGAAGCGGATTTCCATGGTCATCAGCCAGCGGGTCACCGAGTGGCGCAGGTTGACCAGCAACTGCTCGAACAGGGTGAAGGCTTCGGTCTTGTATTCGTTCAGCGGGTCGCGCTGGCCATAGCCGCGCAGGCCGATGACGGCGCGCAGGTGGTCGAGGTGCATCAGGTGTTCACGCCAGTGCATGTCGACCATCTGCAGCAAGAACTGCTTTTCCAGCGACTTCATCTGCTCGTCGCCCAGCAGGTCGAGGCGCTCGGTCATCTTTTGATGGGCAGCCTGCTGCAGGCGTTCCTCGATCTCGTCATTGGCGATGCCGTCCTCGGCCGCCCAGACTTCGATCGGCAGGTCGAGGCCGGTCAGGATCAGGGTCTGTTCCTTCAGGCCCTGGATGTCCCACTGCTCGGCATAGGCCTTCGGCGGCAGGTGACGCTCGACCAGGTCATGGATGGTATCCTGGCGGAACTCGTTGATCAGTTCGCTCAGGTCCGTCGCGTCCATGAACTCCTGGCGCTGCTCGAACACGGCCTTGCGCTGGTCGTTGACGACGTCGTCGTACTTCAGCAGGTTCTTGCGGATCTCGTAGTTGCGTTGCTCGACGCGCTTTTGCGCCGTGGCGATGGCGCCGTTGAGGAGAGGGTGGGTGATGGCTTCACCGTCTTCGACGCCCAGGGTCTTCATCATCGAGTTGAGGCGATCGCCGGCGAAGATGCGCATCAGGTCGTCTTCGCACGACAGGAAGAACTTCGAACGGCCAGGGTCGCCCTGGCGGCCGGTACGGCCGCGCAGCTGGTTGTCGATACGGCGGCTTTCGTGACGCTCGGTGCCGAGGACGAACAGGCCGCCGGCGGCCAGCGATTGTTCCTTGAGGACAGCGATCTGGGCCTCGACCTCCCCCTTCTTGGCGAAGATCTGCTCCTGGGTCACGGTGCGGCCGGCTGCGTCTTCGTCGGCCAGGAACTTCTGCACGCGCATGTCGACATTGCCGCCGAGCTGGATGTCGGTACCGCGACCGGCCATGTTGGTGGCGATGGTGACGGCGCCCGGAACGCCGGCGTCGGCGACGATTTCCGATTCCTGTTCGTGGAAGCGGGCGTTCAGCACGTTGTGCGGGATGCCCTTGCCCGACTTGTAGACGATGTCGTAGGCCTCTTCGCCGAGCTTGAGGATGTCCTTCTTGTCGGCCGATGCATATTGCGGCTTCAGGGTGCGCGACTGCTCGACCTTGTAACTGTATTCATTGAGGAAGACCGACAGCTCGTCCGACTTTTCGATCGACGCTGTGCCGACCAGGATCGGTTGACCCTTGGCGTAGCAATGGGCGACCTGGGCGGCGATGGCGGTGAACTTTTCCTGCTCAGTCCGGTAGACTTCGTCGTTGTCGTCGATACGCTGGATCGGGCGATTGGTCGGGATTTCCATCACGTCCATCTTGTAGATGTCGCCGAATTCCTGTGCTTCCGTCGCTGCGGTGCCGGTCATGCCCGACAGCTTGGAATACATGCGGAAATAGTTCTGGATGGTGACCGAGGCCAGGGTCTGGTTCTCGGGCTGGATCTCGACTTTTTCCTTGGCTTCGATCGCCTGGTGCAGACCTTCCGACAGGCGGCGGCCGGTCATCATGCGGCCGGTGAATTCATCGATCAGGACGATTTCGCCGTCCTTAACTATATAGTCCTTGTTCATCTGATACAGGGTATTGGCGCGCAGGGCCTGGTTCGAGTGGTGAACCAGCGAGACGTTGGCCGGGTCGTAGAGGCCGGCCGTGTCCTCGGCGATATGGCCGGCGGCGATCAGCATTTCCTCGAGACGTTCCGAACCGGCTTCCGACAGCAGCACCTGGCGCTGCTTTTCGTCGAGCTCGAACATGTCCGGATCCTGAATCAGTTCGCGGGTGATGCCGTCGAGGATCTTGTACAGTTCCGAGCGGTCTTCGGTCGGGCCGGAGATGATCAGCGGGGTGCGGGCTTCGTCGATGAGGATCGAGTCCACTTCGTCGACGATACAGAAGTTGTGGCCGCGCTGGACCATTTCGTTGGGGCTGTAGGCCAGGTTGTCGCGCAGGTAGTCGAAGCCGAATTCGTTATTGGTGCCGTAGGTGACATCCGAATTGTAGGCCTGCTTGCGCTGCGCCTGGCTCAAACCGTTGACGATGACGCCCGTAGTCATGCCCAGGAAGCGGTAGACGCGGCCCATCCAGTCGGCGTCGCGCTTGGCCAGGTAGTCGTTGACGGTGATCAGGTGGACGCCCTTGCCTTCGAGGGCATTCAGGTACACCGGCGCCGTGCCGACCAGGGTCTTACCTTCACCGGTCCGCATTTCGGCGATGCCGCCCTTGTGCAGGATCATGCCGCCGACCAGCTGTACGTCGTAATGGCGCTGGCCGATCGAGCGCCAGGCGGCTTCACGCGTGACGCCGAAGGCTTCGTCCATCAGGGAGTCGAGCGAGGCGCCCTTGGCCAGGCGTTCACGGAACAGCACCGTCTGGTGCGCCAGTTCCTCATCGCTCATCGCCTTGTATTTGGGCTCCAGCGCAGTGATACGCGTGGCGCGCCCCAGCAAGGACTTGACTTTGCGGTCGTTGGACGACCCGAAGAGCATTTTGGCGAGAGCCAGCATGAGAAACCTTAAAAAGATCAGCCGCAGAATGGTCCGGAGGCCCGGTTTACACCCCGCGACAGGTAAAGACTGCCGCTAATAAAGCGATTTTTCAGCGTTCGACTGTGACTGGCATTTTTCTGGCGTATTTCTTGCTTATATCGCATGACCGCCAGGAAATGCCGCCCTCAACAGTTAAGTGGAAAAAACCGCTTTTCAAGCACGGGGACTGACTTAAGCGGCGTAATAGTGTATGTCAACGCGGGAGCCGGGAACGGCTCGTGCTTTAGGAAAGTTTTATGCAGAATCGCGTGGGTGTGCGGGCTATCGGGGCGACCAACAAGCCTTTTGCGAGTATGAATTTCAAGGGTATGAAGGCGGCGATTCTGCTGCCCCTGGCGATGGCCGCGGGGCTTGGCCTGGCATCGTGCAGCAAGCCGCAGGTGAATGACCGCCCGCCCGAACCGGGCGATATTGCCGTCGCCAAGGTCGACGGCCGCACCGTCTGGTCGTCCGATGTCCGCGCCGAAGCGGTGGCGCAGGGCCAGATCGGACCCGGCGAACCGCTCGACATGACCTCCGACCTGTTCTCGCGAACCCTCGAAGAAGTGATCGACCAGCGCCTGCTGGCCAAGGCCGCCACGGCCAAGGGGCTGGACCGTTCGATAACGGCACAGCGCCGTCTGGCCGCCGCCCGCGACCGCATCCTGGGCGACATGCTGGTCGAAAACACCATCGACCGCGATATCGACGAAAAGGCCGTCAAGGACCAGTACGACCAGCAGGTCAAGCTGTCCAAGACCTCCGAGGAAATCCGCGCCCGCATCATCCTGGTCAAGACGAAGGAAGATGCCGCCACCGTATTCAAGCAACTCCAGTCGGGCAGCCTGTTCGAGGCCTTGGCCATGGAGAAGTCGACCGACCAGGCGACCCGTTTCAACGGCGGCGACATGGGCTATTTCACCACCGACATCATGCCCCAGGCCTTCAAGTCGGTCCTGCTGACGGCCAAGACCGGCGACACGGTCGGTCCGGTGCAGACCGATGGCGGCTGGGCCGTGCTGCGCGTCGAGGATCGTCGTCCGGAACAACTGCCGACGCTCGAGGAAGAACGTCCCGTAATCATGCGCTACCTGATCTACAATCAGGTCGCGGGCATCCTGAAGGGCCTGCGCGACCGCAGCCAGGTCGGCTATCTCCTGCCCAAGACGGCCATGAGTGACGACGAGAACCAGGAACCGGCCACGGCCGGCAAAGCGACCGACGCCTCGGCCGATGCTTCCGACGCCGCCGATGAGACCGATAACAGCTCTTCGTCGTCTTCGTCCGCATCTTCGTCCTCGGCATCCGTCAAGCCGAAGGCGGCCGGCAAGGCGGCTTCGGGCTCGATGCTGCTGCCCACCAAGGACCCGACGGCCGGCCACCACTTCTTCGCGCCTGCCTCTGCCGGCAAGAAGTAGGATCGGATCTCACGACAATTATAGCCCGGCGTCGAAAGGCGCCGGGCTTTTGTTTGTGCCATCGTCCCGGGTCTATCTCCTGCCTGAATTCTTCCATTGCCAAAGCGCGCAGGTCTGGTAAGGGGCGAAGACTGTTTTCACGCCTGAAAATCCGGGAGGCGCATATGGCCAAGACACCCAAGACCCCCACCACACCGACACCGGTGCAGGGCCTGGAACGCGCGCTGGAACCGGTGACCAGCGCCATCAAGCGCGCCGTTCAGCACGGCGCCGAACTGGGTGCGGGCCTGGCCTCGTCGCTCAGCCATTCCGACGGCAAATCCGAGACTCCGGCGCCTGTCCCCGCTGCCGCCCCCGGCAAGCCCGGCCTGGCCGTGTCGCCCCTGGCGGTTTCGCTTCCCGACATGCCGCCCGTTGGTGGCGTACAGTTGTCGACCGATCGCTCCGGCTTCTACAAGCACGATCGCAAGGACACCCTGCTGATGCAGTTCGCCGAGGGCACGACCTGCGCCGGCGTCTTTACCCGCCACACCATCGGCTCGGCCCCGGTCGACTGGTGCAAGAAGCAGCTCGAAGCCAACGAAGGCCAGGGCCTGCGCGCCCTGATCGTCAATGCCGGCTGCGCCAACGCCTTTACCGGCAAGCTGGGCGCCGATGCCGCCCGCCGCACGGCCTCGGCCCTGGCGCGCCGCATCGACTGCCGCCAGCGCGACATCATGCTGGCCTCGACCGGCGTCATCGGCGTCGTCCTCGACGACTCCAAGATCGTGGCGCGCCTGTACGACCTGGAAAAGAACCTGCGCGCCGATGCCTGGCACGACGCCGCCCAGACGATCATGACGACCGACACCTTCCCCAAGGGCGCCTACCAGACCGCCGAGATCGAAGGCGTCCAGGTGCGCATCGCCGGTATCGCCAAGGGCTCGGGCATGATCGCGCCGGACATGGCCACCATGCTGGCCTTCATCGTCACCGACGCCACCCTGTCGCCGGGCGTGCTGCAAAGCCTGCTGGCCCTCTATACGCGCACCACCTTCAACAGCGTCACCGTCGACGGCGACACTTCCACCAACGACACCTGCCTGCTGTTCGCTACGGGTGCGGCAGGGGCGGCCAAGATCAGTCGCGCCGGCGACAAGCGCCTGGCCGACTTCAAGGACAAGCTGGAAAAGGTCATGCACAGCCTGGCCTGCCAGCTGATCCGGGACGGCGAGGGCGCCACCAAGTTCGTCCGCATCAACGTCACCGGCGCGGCCTCGCCGGCGTCGGCGCGCAAGATCGCCAAGTCGATCGCCGAAAGCCCCCTGGTCAAGACCGCCTTTGCCGGCGAAGACGCCAACTGGGGCCGCATCGTCATGGCCGTCGGCAAGACCGAAGAGCCCGTCGATCGCGACCGCATCGGCATCCAGTTCGGCGACCTGATCGCCGCCGAGCATGGCGCCGTCTCGCGCACCTACGATGAGGCCGCCATGAGCGCCTATATGAAGAACCAGGAGCTGACCGTCAGCGTCGATGTCGGTGTCGGCAAGGCCTCGGCCCACGTCTTCACCTGCGACTTAACGCACGGCTATATCAGCATCAACGGCGACTACCGTTCTTAGAAATCGCTAGTACCGGGCTGAGGCGCCACCATAAACTTGCAAAATTCCGTATTTTGTGCAAAATGCGGAACTCGGAGGACGTGTCAATGGTCACTGTTACAGCAACAGAGTTTGCCAAGAATTTCGGCCGTTATCGCGAAGTCGTGCAGACGGAAGCCGTCGAAGTCACCAGCCATGACCGCGTGACGGGCTACTTCATTTCGCGAGTTGAATATGAAACCTTGCAAGCGTTGAAGCAGGCGCAGCGCGAGCCAGTAGAAAAACCGAAGCTGACGGTGACCGAAAAGCTGGCCTTATTTGAAAAGATCCGACTATCTGCTGCCGCAAAAGCCTTACCCGGACCTGATGCGGCACACTCGGCCGACTTCCTCTACGATGATGACGGTCTTCCGGGGTGATCGTTGTCGATACCTCCGCCATCATGGCTATCGTTTTGAACGAACCGCGTGCCCTGGAGTGCGAGCAGGCGCTGGCTAAGGCCGATGCTATAATCATGTCTGCCGGCACATTGGCGGAGGTCCTGGTCGTGGCTAACGGGCGCGGACTGCTCACGGATGTCTAGACTCTTTTGTCTGCCATGGATTATGAGACGATCGACGTCGACGCGCAGACGGCTGCGTACGTCGCCGCCAGCTATCGCCGTTGGGGCAAGGGCATACATCCCGCGCGACTGAATCTCGGTGATTGTTTCGCCTATGCCCTGGCCGCTGAACGCGGCTGTCCGTTGTTATTTATCGGCAATGATTTTAGCCAGACCGATATCGAAAGCGTCCTATGAAAAGCATTCTTGTTGTCGCTGCGGCGTTGGTGGATTCCGATGGGCGGGTGCTGATTGCCCAGCGGCCTGAAGGCAAGCAACTGGCCGGGCAGTGGGAATTTCCCGGCGGCAAGGTCGAGCCCGGTGAGACGCCGGAGGTGGCCCTGATCCGCGAGCTCGAGGAGGAACTGGGCATCATCGTCAAGGAGGCCTGCCTGGCGCCGTTCGTCTTTGCCTCGCACACCTATGACGATTTTCACCTGCTGATGCCGCTGTATTTGATCCGCCGCTGGGAGGGTGAAGTTGTAGCGAAAGAACATGTCGCCTTGAAATGGGTGCGACCGCAGGCGATGAAGGACTACCCTATGCCGCCGGCCGATATCCCGCTGGTAGCATGGCTCTGCGATTTCATCTGAAGAGGACGTGATGAAGGTCTTTATTGCCGCCAGCCTGGTGCTTGGCCTCGCTGCCTGCAGCCAACCAGTGAACGACACCAATATCGTTTCGGCCAAGGCCTTCCTGACCGGTCTCTATAGTCACTATGACGGCAAGACGCTGGACTTCTCGCCGCTGGTCGAACATGCGCCGGAATGGTTCGATCCCGACATGATCGCCCTGATGGCCAAGGATCAAAAGCTGGCCGGCGACGAAGTCGGGGCGCTGGACAATGATCCGGTGTGTGACTGCCAGGATTACGGCAAGTTGTCTGCCGAGGTCACGGTGCTGACGGCCGATGCGCAACACGCCCGCGCCAGCGCGGTAGTCACTGAAACCGATCCGTCTGTTGCCGCCGAAGATCGCAAGCCGCGCAGCTTCAGCTACGACCTGGTACGCGTCGACGGCCAGTGGCGCATCCACGATATCGGCACGCAGACCACGCCCAGCCTGCGAGAGCTGTTTATCCGGTCCAATACACAACTGGCAGCATCGGCCAGCAGCAACTAAAGCTTACCTTCCTGCACACCCAGGGCGTCGGCCAGGCGCATCTTGGCGCTGCCCGGGCGCAGCGGTTTTTGCTGCGACTCGTGCGGCTTCCAGCCCGACAGGGTGATGATCTCGAAGGTGGCGGTGATGCGGCCCTCGGCATCGGCGAAGCGTTCGAAATAGAGCTCGGAGGCCCGCGTCAGGATGGCCTTGTTCAGCCCCGTGCGCGGCCGATCAATAAGGACATTGCTTTCGCCCATGGCGCGCAGGTCGGCCATCAGTCGCAGCGGATGTTCATAGGACACGTCGACCCGGTCGGAATCGACCACCGGCATGGCAAAACCGCTGCGTTTCATCAGGTCGATCAGGTCCGGCCCCTCGGCAAAGGGCGCGATGCGCGGGCCGTAACCGCCGCGCACCTCGATCTCAGCTTCCATCAGGCAGCCACGCAGTTCGTTGAGCGTGGCGCCGCCGAACAGGGCGCCGATAAACAGGCCGTCGGGCGTCAGGGCGCGCTGGATCTGCACCAGGGCGCCGGGCAGGTCGTTGACCGTATGCAGGGCCAGTGTGCTGACCACCAGGTCGAGGCTGTTGTCGCCGAACGGCAGCTGCTCTTCGTCCAGGACCAGGCGCGCACCGGGCGCCAGGTCATTGGCAAAGCGCGCCGACAGGTCGCTCTCGATCAGGAAGCCGACCTTGGCGGCGGCGGACGATGCCGTAAGCGCGCGGCCAAAGGCGCCGTCACGGGCGCCGATGTCGAGGGCGACCGGAAAGTGGCGGGCAATGGCGCTCAGGCTATGCAGCAGGTCGTCGACGGCACGGTCTTTCAGGAATTGCGCTTGCGAAAATTGCGGCGCGGCGCGATCAAGACGACGGGCGAGAAGCTGACGATCGAAAATCTGGGGGAAGGACATGGTCGGATATATAGGGGGGAACGCGCGATAATGCCAAAACTGTCGACGCGTGTAGGCCAGTTTTCGGCCGAGGTTAAGGACTTTGTCGCCAGCGGCTTCGGTGGGCGCTTTACGCTTAGCCATGTCCGCGCCGCCGCGGCCCGTGCGCTCGATGTGGTTTTCCCGGCGCATGACGGCGAGGGCAGGGGATTGCAGGGCGGCATGGCCGCCGCCGACTGGTCGCGTATCCGCTTCCTAGCCGACGAAGGTTGCGACATGTGCGCCCGGCCGTTCCAGGGCGGCCTGGTCTTCGGCGCCGGTGCGCGCTGCAGCGATTGCAGCGCCAGCCCGTTTCCGTTCGTGCGCACCCGAGCGGCCTGCGTCTATGACGAAGCCTCGCGCGGCGTCATCCTGGCTTTCAAGCACGGCGATCGCCTCGACCATGCGCCGATGCTGCTGCGCTGGCTGCAACGCGCCGGGTCCGGGCTGGTGACGCGAGGTCGATGCCATCGTGCCCGTGCCCCTGCACCCGTCACGCCTGCGCAAGCGGCGCTATAACCAGGCGGCTGAGCTGGCGCGGCCGCTGGCCCGTGAGGCCGGCGTAGCCTATCTGCCCGAGGGGCTGAAGCGTATCAAGCAGACCAAGCCGCAGGGCAATTCATCCGAGGCGCGCTGGGAGAATGTCCGCACCGCCTTTGCCGCCGGCGACCTTAAACGCCTTGCCGGCAAGCGTATCCTGCTGGTCGACGATGTCTTCACCACCGGCGCGACCTTGCGCGCCTGCGCCCGGACCCTGCTGGCCGCCGGTGCGCACAGCGTCGATGTCCTGGTCCTGGCGCGGGTGGTGCCCACTCAGTCGGTTTAGATGTGTTATTTTTTAAGCCAGCTATTCCGATAGTAGGCTTACCTGAAGCAACTCCGTCATTCTTCGCTCGTGGCCCGTTTACGGCGAAGGTGGCTGCGATAGCGCTTAGCTGAGCAGCCGGAGGGGGGACCGTCGGAGATGCGGCCATTCACTTCGGAATAGTGTTGCGGACGGAAGTGTAGCGCACACCCTCCGCCATCATTCGGCCTAAATGGCCTCGATCATGGCTTACGAAGGCCATGCCTTCGCGGGCGCCAAACCTCCTCCGTAAACGGGGCAGGACGGAGGAATGTGTAGCTTCTTCGGGTGGATCTAAGGGTCCAATCCGTTTTTTTAGCCAGCCCCCGCCTTCACCATCCGAACCAGGTCATTGGTATTCAGCATCTGGGGCAACACAACCGGCGCCGCATTGTGCGCACCGTAATAGACATAGAGCGGCACACCCGAACGACCGTATAATGTCAGATAGCGCGAAATTTCGGCATCCTGGTTGGTCCAGTCACCGACCATGTACACCGTCTTGGTCTCATCCAGCGCCTTGGCGAACTGCGGCGTCGACAGCACAAGACGCTCATTGACCTTGCAGGTGACACACCAGGCGGCGGTCAGGTCGACCAGGACCGGCGTGCCTTGGCTGCGCAGCTGGGTCAGGGTGGCGACGTGGAAATCGCGATGGGGCAGGAGGCCGCTCGGGATCGACTGGATCTTCGAGGTGTGCGGCAGGGCCGCGGCCACCAGGCTGAGGACGGCGCCGACGGCCAGCACGCCGGCCTTCAACGGGCGCGGCAGCAGGCGGAACGGCGACACGGCGATGATGACCGCCCCCAGCGCGATGATGAGCAGGGCGACGCCCATCCACTGGACCTGTTGAGCAAACACCCAGACCAGCCACAGGGCCGCGCCATACATCAGCAGCGACAGGGCGATCTTCAGCCAGGTCATCCACGTACCGGGTTTCGGCAGCGACCGGGCGATGGCCGGCACCAGGGTGATCAGGAAGGTCAGGGCGACGAAGGGCAGGGCGAAAGCCGAGGCCGAGCGCGACAAAGATGGCGAAGCTGACCAGGCCGCCCTGCGCCAGGGCGACGCCGATGGCCGTGGCCATGAAAGGCGCCGTGCACGGGGCGGCGACGACAACGGCCAGCACGCCGGTCAGGAAGGCGCCGAGACGCGGGCGGGCAGTGTCGATGGCGCCTGCGCCGGCCCCTTGCAGCGAGGCGCCGATCTCGAAGACGCCCGACATGTTGAGCGCCACCAGCAGCATGACCACGGCCAGGATGGCGACGACGAAGGGCGATTGCAGCTGGAAGCCCCAGCCAAGCGAGGCGCCGAGGCGATGGGCGATATCGAGCAGGACGGCCAGGACGACAAAGCTGGCGATGGCGCCTGCCCCGTAGAGCAGGGACTCGCTGCGCGCCAGGGCCGTGTCGTGACCGGCTCGCGACAGGCTGAGCAGTTTCATCGACAGCACGGGGAAGACGCACGGCATCAGGTTGAGGATCAGGCCGCCGGCAAAGGCCAGCAGCATGGCGATAACCACGCCGCCGATCGAGGTGTCGCGCTTGTCGTCGGGCGCGGCCCCCAGGCCATGGACATCGGCAGCCAGCGGCGCGGCCTTCACCGTCACGGCATAGGCTTCGCCATTGCCGAGGCGCAATATACCGGTCATAGCGGGCTGGTGGGTAAGGCGTTGTCGCCACGGCGGCCGTGCGTAGGGTGAAGCCATTGGCGCCCATGTCGAGGACCTGCGGCGCCGAGGCGCTCAAGATTCCGGTCTGGGTCGGGAAGAAGTAGGCGTCCTGCGGGCGGGCGGCCAGGGTAAAGCCGATTTCCGCCTTGCCGTCGGCTATGGCTATGGTCGTCGGGATATTGGTTGCACTTTCGGCAGCGCGGTTTGGGCTTTGGCGACCGTATCGCTGCCCGGGCCTTTGGCCGTGGGGCCGATGGCCAGGGGGGTGGCGACATCGAGGCTTTCGGGCACGCAGACATCGGCGCACACCAGGAAATCGACATGGGCCTTGATCGGCAGGGCGGCGCCGGCATCGAAATGGCCGCCATTGTGCAGGCGGATCAGCAGGACGGTGCGGCCTTCGTAGCCGTAGCTCATCAGGCCGAAGGTCGGCAGGGGTTTGGGCGTCGGAAAGTCGATGTCGCCGGCGCTGAAACCGTCCGGCAGGGACCAGGTGATCTTCGGCGCCAGGCCGGTGTCGCCGGGATTGACCCAGTAGGTATGCCAGCCCGGCGCCGAGGTGTAGTCGAGCGCCACGACGACATCGCCACCGGCGGGGACGGCCGGCGAGGCGGTGACCAGCTTCGCAGTGATATGCGCACTCTTTCCTGCCGTATTTTGGCCTGCCGCGTTTTGGCCGTCATCGGCGTGCGCCGCTCCCGTCACGGCGAACACCGCCAGAACCATCGTCAAGAAGCGGGAAATCAGCCTTAAGCGCACGCGTCACCTGTGGATTTGGATCGTGGCGCTGTTGTGCCGCGACCTAGCCGTCCTCGGCAAGCGGTTTCATGCGAAATCTGGTGCCGGCACGCTCACAATTTGCCGCTTGAGCCCGTCCTCTGAGTCGTAGTATTATTTAAATAATTCTATAAAGGGCTGTGTCGGGCCCGATGTTTCCGGAGGTCTGACGGTGCGCTTCAAGGCGGGTCATAAGGAAGAGACACGGCTGACGCATGCTCGATGCCGCGGCCAAGCATGTGCGCATGCATGGTCCGCACACCGTCGCCATCGCCGATGTCATGGCCGATGCCGGCCTGACGGTCGGCGCCTTCTATGGCCATTTCGACTCGCGCGAAGCCATTGTTCACGCCGCCATCGGCCATATGTTCGGCACCAGCCCGGTCGACTTGCTGAAGGGCGACGACCTGGCTTCGCCCGAGGTCATTATCCGCCGCTTCCTCGACTACTACCTGTCGCCGGACCACCGCGATACGCGCATCGGCGGCTGTCCGCTGCCCTTCCTGATGGCCGATGCGCCGCGACTGCCCGAGGATTTGCGCGACCAGCTTGTCCAGGGCAGCGTAAGCGGCATGATCAAGCTGGTGGCCGGCCATATCACCGCCCTGGGGACGGCGCCTGCCGACATCGCCCCCCGTGCCCTGGCGGCATCAGTGGTGGCCGAGACGGTTGGCGCCGTGATCCTGGCCCGGGCCGACACCGACCCTGAGCGTTCGCAACGCATACTGGACGACTGCAAACACGCCGTCCTTCGCCGTCTGGGTCTGCAACCATTGGGCCTGCACCCGCAGGCCTGACGCTTAATTCCATAGTCTGAGAAAGTTTACCGCATGCGTGTCGTTGTTACCGGAATGGGAATGGTGTCGCCGCTCGGCGCCGATGTCGAAACCTCGTGGCGTAACCTGCTGGCCGGGCAGTCGGGGGTGCGGCTCCTTACCGGAAAGTGCCTATGTCGACGGTCCCGCCCATATTGCCGGCCAGGTGCCGGCGGCCGGTGAGCCCGGCGGCTTCGATGTCGACCGTTTTGTCCCGGCCAAGGACCAGAAGAAGATGGATCGCTTTATCCAGTTCGCCCTGGCGGCCGCTGCGGAAGCGATCGCCCAGTCCGGCTGGCTGCCGGATGAGGCCCAGGCCGCACGAACGGCGACGGTCATCGCCACCGGCATCGGCGGCTTTCCCGTTATCGCCGACGCCGTGCGCACGACCGAAGCCCGCGGTGTGCGGCGCCTGTCGCCCTTTACCGTCCCGGCCTTTCTCGGCAATCTGGCGGCCGGCTGGGTATCGATCCGCCATGGTTACAAAGGCCCGATCGGTGCGCCGGTTACGGCCTGCGCCGCCAGCGTCCAGGCGATCGGCGACGCAGCCCGTCTGATCCGCTCGGGCGAAGCCGATGTCGTTATCTGCGGGGGCGCAGAGGCGGCCATCGACCGGGTCAGCCTCGGCAGCTTTGCCGCCGCCCGCGCCCTGTCCACCCAATATAACGACCAGCCGGCTAAGGCCTCGCGTCCCGTTCGATACGGCGCGCGATGGCTTCGTCATGGGCGAGGGCGCAGGCATCCTGGTGCTGGAATCGCTCGACCACGCCCGGGCGCGCGGCGCCACACCGATCGCCGAGGTGCTGGGTTACGGCACGGCGGCCGACGCCTACCACCTGACGGCCTCGCCCGAGGACGGCGCCGGCGCCCAGCGCGCCATGCGTACGGCGCTTAGCCCAGGCGAAACTGTCGCCGGCCCATATCGGCCATCTCAATGCCCACGCCACCTCGACCCAGATCGGCGATCAGGGCGAACTGGCGGCGGTCAAGGCGATCTTCGGCGACAGGGGCGGCCCGGCCATCAGCGCCACCAAATCGGCCACCGGCCACCTGCTCGGCGCGGCCGGTGGAGTCGAGGCCATCTTCAGCATCCTGGCCATCCGCGACGGCGTCCTGCCGCCGACCCTCAACCTGGAAAATCCCGATCCCATGGCCGAAGGGCTCGACCTGGTCGGCCCGGTCAAGCGCGAGCAGGCGGTCCGCTATGTCCTGTCCAATGGCTTCGGCTTTGGCGGCGTCAATGCCAGCCTCATCTTCGGGGCGGTGTGATGGATATTTCGAAGATCCTGCCGCCGGGCCTGACCGGTTTGGAACAGCTCCGGGCTATGATCGCCATGGGCGGCCGCGCGCCCATCGGCGATACGCTCGACTTTACCCTGGTCGAGGCCGACGACGGCACGGCGACCTTTGCCGGCACGCCGGGGATGCACGCCTATAACCCCATCAGTACGGTGCATGGCGGCTATGCCGCCACCCTGCTCGATTCCGCCTGCGGCTGCGCCGTCCATTCGAAACTGAAGCCGAACCAGGGCTACACCACCCTGGAGCTCAAGGTCGCCTACCACCGGCCGATGACCACCCATACCGGCCTTGTCCGCGCCATCGGCAAGGTCATCAGTTTCGGCCGCCGCGCCGCCTTTGCCGAGGCGACGGTGACCGATGCCAACGGACGGCTATATGCGTCGGCGACATCGACCCTGCTGGTTTTTGAGCTATAAGAGGTGATGCTTTCAAATTGGCTGGACCGTTTTCGCCCGAACGTTTTTGAAGAAGTGACAAACGCGCGCGTGCACGCCATCGTTCATGGTGAGGTGGAGCGTCTTCTAGCACCCAGGGGCTTTGTGGCTGTGGGCCACCTGAAATGGGTGCGAGGCGATGATGCCCCAATCAGACAGGTATTTCAGTTCTCCAAATGGAAAGACGGTAAGGTTCATCCTGTTTGGGGTGTTTCGCTTGACTTTGTACCGCATATCTCCGGGAAGACGGTAGCGTGGCATCGTTCAAACACGTCTGCCAGACTGGATCTGTGCTTTGATCCGAGGGCAGAAAAGCTGAATATGCCTTTCATTGCAGGGGCGGGCCCTATTCAGAGGCGGCATAAGGCCGTGATCGGCGCCGCTCTTCAGGAGGCCGATCGCTTCTGGGCGCAGAGTGTCTCCGTTAACGATCTTCCGACGGTAATCGACGGGTTGAAGGATTTCTATAGGACCTCGGCAGGGCTGCCATTTGGTAGTTACACGCAGCACGCTCTTGCCGTGCCCTTCGTCCTTAAGCATCTGGGGAAGGACGCTGAAGCGTTGGCAGTGCTTGAAAAGCAGAGCGTTTCATTCTGGGAGCCAGAGGCTCTGCACAGAGTTTGGGAGCTTTTGGCTAAGTAAGCGGGTTATCCGGAGCCCGGCAGCTACGTCAGAAAAGCGGGGCCGTAATTCAGAGCTGGACAGTTGCAGCATTTGGTCTGGCGTAACCATAATTCGAGACGCCACTTTTCGGCGTAGAGTTGATTTCTTGGACGGCTCAGTGAATAGTCGAGTAGCAGGTGGTCTAGGGGAGGGCTAATGCCATTTAGCGAAGATAGGTTCGTCCTCGCGTTAAGCGATGGTGAATTAGAAGACCTAGTAAAGAAATGGCTTGCGCGGCTTCAATCCGATTATGTCGGCTTTGAGCGCCCGACCGCTTCGGCAGACATGGGACGCGACGCGGTAGGTTTCCTCTCTCAACTTCGCTACGACGGCGAATGGGATAACTATCAATGCAAGCAGTTGAAGGTAGCACTTGGTACGGATGAGTTTGTCGTCAAACTGGGCAAGATATTCCATTATCATTGCAAGGGAGAGTTTACCCTTCCTCGGAAATATATCTTTGTTGCGCCGAATGCCGCTGTTCGAGATGTAAAGCATCTCATAGACAAGCCTAGCAAGATAGGCCCATTCCTTTTGAACAATTGGGCAAGATATTGCTTAAACGGTATATCAAAATCACCGACTCCGTTAACAGCCGAGATAGTGCAGGCAATTTCGTCGTATGAATTCCACCGTGTGGAATTGTGGAAGGCGAGCGAACTCGTTGAAATGCCGCATATGCGTGCGCTTTTATCGGAGGTTCTGGATATCGATCCAGGTGCGGCTCCGACCGTTGCTGACTGTGATGTCCCGGCAGAGGCGGAAGACTATGAGCAGAGCTATGTAGGGCAACTCCTTGAAGTTTTTGGGGAGCATAAAGGGGCACCGTTCACGAGTCTTGGCCACGTTGCAGCCGACGGAACATTTGGTCCACAAATGAATGTCGCCAGGCGGCGTTATCTTGAGCATCGTGCATTCAAACGCCATTTTCGCGACAACTTGCCGGTTACGCAAATTGAAGCCGTGGATAGGGATGTCCATGACGGCGTAGTGGACAGGTATCATCAACTTAGTACCGGGCCGAGCTACGACAGACTGGTCGGAATCATGAGCGAAGCGTCCAAAGTGACGATTTCTGGACCGCTGGGGAAGCATAATCGCGTCACAGTAAGCGTGAAGCAGGGGGCGTGCCATCATTTCGCTAACACCGGTAAATTGCCATGGAAGTAGCATCGCGCGAAGGCGAGGTTCAGTTATTCAATACGCCGTTGGAATCGGGAATTAGAATTTTAATTGTGTTGGAAGCATTTTATCCTAGCTCTTTTGACCTTTCGACGCTGTCGTTGCTGGACTATTTTGTAGTGCATGCGGCAGACGCTGGAAATCACCCGAGCGTTCACCCTAATACTGATAATCGCAGTGGGGAATACTTTATTCGACGTCACTTGGTGGAAGACGGTGCAAAGCTGATGGTGCGCGGTTTCTTAGCAGACGAAATTTGTGATCAATCCGGTATTTCTTTCCGCTCAACAGAAATTGCGGCCGCGGTGATCGATTTGATGTCCAGCGACTACAACGTCCGTCTCAAAGAAGCGGCGAACTGGCTTGCGTCTCAGGCGGAAAACATTGGGCTGGAAAATTTCCTGAATCAGTTGCGGGCGAAGACAAGCTTATCCAGCGTTTATATATCCGATATTGAACGCCTTTCTGGCATAGAAGAAGGCGGCTTTCTCCTTCAGAAGTTTGCAAAAATGAACTGCCCGCTCTGCGGAGCGGTGCCTGAGTACCAACATCATGATCATGGCGCCATTGACGTAGAAGCGCAGCGTCTAGGCGTAGAGTCTGAAATCAGGAAAATCAGGAAAGAGCTGAATGAAATTCAACTTGCTCTAAAGGCCGCAGACGTGGAGGTTGATAAAAGAATAGCCGCCATCGGACTTCTTTCGGAGCAAAAAACGGGGTACCAAACGCTTTTAAAAGGGATAAAGACAGAAGAAATTAAGGCGCGTTCCATATATCTGAAAGCATCGGAAGTATCGCAAAAACTCGATTCTGAACTTGAGAATAGGCGTCTACTAACTAAATACGAGGCTCAGATACAGAGGATTTCGTCCGAACCCGTAAAAGCGCGGCAACGAGCCGAAGGTCTTGACATAAATCTCAACCTTACAACCAACGAAGCCAATGAACTGTCGACAGTAATCAAAAGCGTGTTGACTGCTTGGAACTACCCCGGCGGAACCGCCATCCATTTTTCGCCAAGTGATCAGGATATCGTAGTTGACGGAAAACGACGCCGGGATAATGGCGCTGGTATTCGGGCAATTTTACATTCGGCTTTCAAGGTAGCAGTTCTTCTCTATTGTCGCCAGAAAGGCCGTCCTCATCCCGGCTTCCTCATATTGGATGCACCGTTGCTCGCGTACCGGCCAGCGGAAGAAACACGTTACGGTGATTTGACGGACGAGGAAAAAGCAGTAGTGAAAGCTGATTTGGCTGGCCATTTTTATAGGCACTTACACGGTTTGGAAGGGACGGCTCAGTTCATCGTGATTGAAAACCACAAGTCCGATCAGGATGTGGTGAAGCCATTTCCGAACGTGCAATTTACAAGAAATCCTCGCACCGGTCGCACGGGATTTTTTCACTAGCCAACATGATCGATCAATTGGTCACTGTAAAGCAACTGAGCCGTTCTGATTTTCGATATTTCTTTCCTTGGATTGGCACCTATTTCTCCTGAGGGCTAAACCGGTCAAAAAAAATATCCGCTCTGGCCCAGCATCTCCTCAAAACAACGACAACTGCTTATCCCCGCCGCGTAACTGGCTGTAGACTAGGCCTTGGCGGGCCTAGCAGCGGTACTGGTTGAAGTGCAGCTTGCGCACCACCGTCTCGAAGCCCTGTTTCCGCATATCTGCACAGATGGTCTGGCCGGTCATGTTGATGCCGAACTAGGCGTCGTAAAGTTTACCATCGCGTAGGTAGCGGGCATGGCTTAGCGTCGTCAGGTAGAATCGGTAAATTTCTAACTCTTCAATGAGCGATTTCCCCGCCATGCAATTTATGATAATTATGCTCCTATCGGAGAATAATTATGTCGATTGCATCTCGCACCTTCACGCCCGCCGAAGCCGCGGCGGTGGCTGGAGTAGAAGTTAAAGCCGTTCAAAATGCCATCGACAAACGGATTGTCATGGCCCAGTCCCTCCCAGGCGCTGTTCGATCAAAACGCGCGCTGTCCGATCTCTCGGTTCTTAAGCTCAAGCTTTGGAAGGAACTGGGTGGCGCTTTGTCGCAGGAACGCCGCCTTGCCTTGTTCGCCGAAATCGAGCGTGAGCCCGGGGTGAAGACGGTCAAGGCGGGTGACTATTTGATCGTCGATGTTGGTGCTGCCCGAAAACACATAGAGAAGGGGGCGCGCGATCTGGCCCTGGCGGAAGGCGAGGTTACGACGGATCACGCAGTGCTTGGAGGAGAGCCTGTTTTTAAGGGAACGCGGATACCCGTGCGTCTGGTCGCATCCATGCTGAATGACGGCGCTTCGGAAACGGAAATTCTGGAGGGGTATCCCAAACTGGATAACCGACGCCTCGAACTCGCGCGCATATGGTCGGCTGCGCATCCGCAGGTAGGGCGCCCGAAGAGTCTTTCCGACAAGGGCGGAGTGGTTCGTGCAAAGGTCCTGCTGAAGAAAGCGCCGGAAGCCTTGGCGTGAGGTTTCTCATCGACGAGTGCCTGCACACCAGCCTGGTTGGGATAGCACAGGCGGCGGGCCATCACTGTGATCATGTCAATTGGCTGGGTCTTAGCGGGACGACCGATTGGGACCTTATGCCACGGATCATTGAAGGCGATTATACCTTCGTCACCAACAATGCAGCCGACTTTCGCCGTCTGTATGGACGTGAGAGATTACATGCCGGCCTTGTTATTATCGTGCCGCAGGTGGTGCCTAGCCGTCAGCGCGAACTGTTTAACGATCTGCTGACCTATCTCGGATCCGAAGGCCAACTGCTGAACGAAGTCATCGAAATCGTTATCGAAGGCGATGAGGTCAGTCTCGTGATTTACGATCTTCCGGCACAAGGCGGCTCCTCTTAGCTGGACCGGCTTAACGCCGGCCCAGCCTATGGCCGTGATGGCTATACCATCACTTCGGCCAAACCCGTTGCGGCGCAGGGCAGGATGAAAAGGGGCGTGCGACTAGCTCTTGTCGCAAATCTTCCAGCTAAAACAACGACAACTGCTTATCCCCTCCGCGGAACTGGCTGTAGTCCAGACTACGGCGGGCCTCGCGGCCATACTGGTTGAAGCACAGTTTGCGCACCGCCACCTCGAAGCGCTGTTTCAGCATATCGGCATAGACACCCTGGCCGGTCATGCGGGTGCCGAACTGGGCGTCGTAGAGCTTGCCGCCGCGCGAGTCGCGGATATGGTTCAGCACCTTGCGGGCGCGGTCGGGGAAGTTCTCGCCCAGCCATTCCTCGAACAGGATCTTGATCTCGTGCGGCAGCCGCACCAGCGTATAGCCGGCGCGGTCGGCGCCGGCCTCGCGCGCCGCTGACAGGATGGCTTCCAGTTCGTGGTCGGTCAGGCCGGGGATCATCGGCGCCGCCAGCACGCTGACCGGCACGCCGGCCTGGCGCAGCGCCGCGATGGTATCGATCCGCCGCGACGGCGTGGCGGCGCGCGGCTCCATCAGCCGGGCGACATGGCGATCGAGCGTGGTGACCGACAGGGTGGCGCTGAACAGGTTGGCCGCCGCCATCGGCCCCAGGATATCGAGGTCGCGCACGATCAGGGCCGACTTGGTGACGATATGGATGGGATGGCGGAATTCGTAGAGCACTTCCAGCAGGCTGCGGGTGATCTTTTCGGTGCGCTCGGTCGGCTGATAGGCGTCGGTATTGATGCCTAAGACCATCGGTGCGGCCGTGTAGCGCGGGTGCGACAACTCGGCGCGCAGCAGCTTGGCGGCGTCCGGCTTGCGGAAGATGCGCGTCTCGAAATCGAGGCCCGGCGACAGGTCGAGATAGGCATGGGTAGGCCTGGCAAAACAATAGATGCAGCCGTGTTCGCAACCCTTGTACGGATTGATCGAGCGATCGAAGCCAACATCGGGCGAGTCGTTGCGCGAAATAATGGTGCGGGCGGAATCGATGCCGAGGATGGTCTTGTGACGCGCCATGGCGTCGTTTTCCTGCACCGTCCAGCCATCGTCGATCTCATAGCGGTCGACATTGCCGAAGCGCGAACTGGTGCGGTTCGACACCGATCCGCGGCCCTTGCGCGCACGATTGGGCAGGGCGTTCTCGTCGTTGATATCGCTATGGGTCTGGGGCCGGTACGCCATGCCGCCATCATAGCCTGAATATAGAACAAATCAAGAACAATGGCGCGCTTGCCGCCTGGGCGGGCACAGGCTAGTCTGGCCAAAATGGAGGCTAAAATGACCAGGCGCGAACTTATGCTGGGTGGTTTGGCGGCGCTGGCGACCGCTACCTCGGTGCGGGCGCAGGACCCGGCGTCAAAGCTGGTGCGCGTGCGGATGACCACCGGGCTCGGGGCGATCGTCCTCGATCTCGAAGCGGAAAAAGCGCCCCTGACCACGGCCAACTTCCTGCGGTATGTCGACCAGAAGAAGCTCGACAAGAACAGCTTCTATCGCGCCATGCCCAATGGCAAGGGCGTGAACGGCGAGACGACGGGCCTGGTCCAGGGCGGCGACAGCCGCCGGGCACTGCCGCCCGTCAAGCATGAGCCGACCAGCCTGACCGGCCTGTCGCACACCGATGGCACGATTTCCATGGCGCGCGGCGCGCCCGGCACGGCCCGGACCGACTTCTTTATCTGCATCGGCGGCATGACCTTCCTCGATGCCGGCAGGACCGGGACAAGCGACGGGCTGGGCTTCGCTGCCTTCGGCCACGTCGTCGAGGGGATGGACGTGGTCAACGCCATCCTGACCGCGCCGGTCTCCGCGACCGAAGGTAACGGCGCCATGCGCGGGCAGATGTTGTCGCCACGCGTGCCGATCCTCACCACGCGACGGGCGTAACGAACCGCGCGCAGCGTTTTATTTTCCGCAAGTCACGCTCAGGTGCACTCAAGAAATCGGAAATAATCTGCGAAAATCTGCGGACCATATTCTTCAGGCGCAGTTGCACGCTGAAGCAATATTATTAGATCCGCAGATTGACGCAGATTTTCGCAGATTATTTTTGAGCGCGATCGGCTAATGCTTTAACCGCGAGACTTTAAGGCGCTGCGCGCGGCGGTTACTCGGCGGCCATCGGGACGGCGGGTTTTTCGGGCGGTGTGACGCCGGCGTCGAACAGGATCACGCCCGGGCGTTTGGCGTCGAGCGAGAAGCGTGGCTTCAGCGGACTCTTATTGCCTTTGAAGCCGCCGGCCATCTTGACCAGGCGGGCAAAGACCACCTTGAACGGTTCCTGCCACAGGGCACGTTTCGCCATGGCGGGATTGAGGCCGAACCAGCGGCGCAGCAGCCCATTGGCATAGATGACATTGGCGCGCCACAGGGCCCTGGGCGTCATGAATTCGATCGACAGGGACACATTGACCATGTCGCCATTGACGATCCGGTGCGGGGCATTCTGCACCCAGGTCATCATCTCGCCGGGCTTCAGGTCGTGGATCAGGGCGCCGCGATCCCAGGCCGGATCATAGTTCAGCTGTTCGTCGGATTCGCGCAGCGCTATGGCTTCGAGGTCGGCGTCGCTGACGCACGGGGCGGTCGCCGGGTAGAGGTGCAGCTTCTTGACGCCGCGGATCTGCCACAGCATGACCAGGGGCATGTCGAGATGGTAGAAGACGTGGCCATTGGGGGACGAGATCAGCAGGCCGAGATCGGGCTTCAGCGTCGAGACACCGGTACGGGCGGCGATTTCCTCGAACATGCGTTCGCACAGGGCGCCGACGGCAGGATCGTGATGGTTGACCTTGCGCAGGTTGAGCCACAGCCGGCCCGCGCGCACGCCCTCCATCAGGGCGCGGCCGTCGAGATCGCCCCGGCGGCCGAAATACCACTGGCCCGACGTCGCCGGGTCATAGCCCATGGTGAAGACCTCGACGCCCTCGCGCGGGAAGCGGTCGATCAGGTCGATCAGGGCCTCGTCGCTGAACAGGTCGGAGGTGTGCAGGTCGTGGTCGAACAACAGGTTGTCGCGCGTGAAGCGGCGCTTGTGTTCGGCAGTCCAGTGCAACAGGTCGTCCATGGGATTTAGTCCGTCTTATCTTATCTTCCTGGCGCGTTGGCGCGCAGCAGGGCCTGGCCGTAGAAGCCGATCTTGAAGGGGGGGAACCAGATGGTCTTGCCGAAGCCGCGCATGCCCGTGTCGAGGCGCTCGGCGCTGCGGATGTCGTTCATCAGGTAGAGGACGCCGCCATACAGCGAGAAGACGATGCCCTGGACGATGCCCTGCAGCATCCAGCCGGCGCAGGCCAGGGGCTTGTGCGCCAGGGCGGCCGAGAAGCTGGGGCCCTGGCCATAGGCGAAGGCGCGTTTCAGCGTGTAGTTCAGGGTCGAGCGTGACGGCGGCACGTCTTCGAAGACGACGGCGTCGGCCGCCCAGGCCATGACGGCGCCCCTGGATTGCAAGCCGTGGAACAGCTTGTCGTCCTCGCCGCCCATCTCGTTATGGCCGGTGTCGAACGGCTTGCGGGTGGCGCTCAGCAGGTCGCGGCGCAGCAGGCTGTTGCCGCAGCCGTAATAGGCGTCGAGGCGTTGCGAGGTGGCCGGGCCGCTGCGCGAAAAAAAGGCGTCGAAATAGCTGGGAAAGCGCGTCTCGGGATCGGCAAGGCGGGCATGGACCGGGCCGAAGACGACGTCGGCGGCAAAGGTCTCCTGCGTCATCAGAAGCGACATCAGCCAGTTGGCCGGCGCCTCTTCGTCGTCGTCGAGGAAGGCGATGAAACGCGCCGAGAACTGGGCGGCCGACGCCACGGCGGCATTGCGCGCATTGGCGACGCCGGTCTTCGGTTCATGGACATAGGTGACGGCGATCGGCGCGTCGTGGGCAAAGCCAGCGACCTGGGCCCGGGCCGAGGCTTCGGGGCTGTTGTCGCAGACGATCAGGCTGACCGTGACCTCGGCCAGGGCGGTCTGGGCCAGGACCGAGGCCATGGCTAGGCCAAGGCCGTCGGGACGGCGGAAGGTGGGAATGATGACGCTGACACTGCGCGGTTCGGGCGCCGTGGCGGCAACCGCGGCCGGGAAGGCCAACAGACTCTCACTAGCCATTATCACTCACTCTCCGGCGTTTGGACGCGTTGGAAAAGGCAAAGGCGACGCCGCGCGCCCGGCTCAACGTATCGAGCTCGAGGCTGGCGATCTGATCGAAGCGGCGGTGCAGGCGGGCAAAGGCGTCGTCGACGCGGGTGCCCAGCGCCTTGCGCACATCGACCGTCAGGCGGGCGACGCCGGCGCTGAGGCGCGCGGGCGGGGCGTCGCTGTGGGCACGGACGTGCTGCACGGGGAAGCTGGTATTGGAAAAGACGTTCTTGTACGGCTGCGGGCCGGTCGACAGGTCGTAATAGGAGACCCCGGCCGCCTGCAGGGGCTCATGCAGGCCGTTGAGGAAGATCTGGCCCGGCGAGAAGGCGGCATAGGTCGGATCGTAGCTGGAGATCCACGGGTGGGCCCGCTCGCCGAGCCGCACACCGAAGTGCGACAGGATGGGGGTGTCGCCGGCCATCAGGGTCAGCATGAAGCCATGCAGGCCGCTGTCGGGGGCGTCGAACAGGTTGTCGAGCAGGGCCTGGACCCACGGCGCCGCCAGGAAGTCGTGCAGGCCGGTATCGCGGGTCTGCTGGCGCTTCTGTGCGACCATGGTGTCGAAGGTCGAGCGGGTGCGGTCGCCGGCGACGAAACGAACCTCGCCGTGCGCTTCCTCGAGATGACGGGCCAGGCGGCGGATATTCTTCTTCAGCTTGCCGTTGGCGTTGTTGGCGGCATCGGCGCCGCCGGACAGGTCGATGCCGAAGGCTTCGTCAGCCTCGCCGCCGGGTGTGTTGTCGAAGACGCCGTAGGGATCGACCAGGCCGATCGCCTGGTAACGATGGATCCGGGCGGCGCGCAGGGCAGCGCCGATGCGGATATCCGGATCGGGGAAGGTGATCAGGGCCGAGTAATCGGAAAACGGTGCGCCGGCGGGGCGGGCAAAGCGGCCGGGCCGGACGTGGACAGGCAGGAAACCGACCGTGCGGCCATTGCGGCGGAAGACGGCGACGCGCACATCGTCGCGCACCGCGGCCACGGCCAGGGTGAAGTCGGGCGACAGGAGCGGCGAGCGGAAGGCGGGCGTCGCCGCCTGCATATCGCGCCACAACCCGATGTCTGAGGACGTGAGGTCGTGGGCCAGAATCTTGTCGCACGTGAGCATGGTAAAAACCTTTTGAAACAATTCTTCGTTCCGGGCCCACCTACGTGCAAGGGGTGGGCCATAGCAGGCCGTTTTAGTGCAACGCGGTAAAGATAAGGTGTGGGTCGGCAAAAAAGCCAGGAAATGTCAAAGAGACGCGTCTTTTTGACAAGGACACTTGACATATTTGAAGATCAAAGTGTAAAGCTTCCTTGTCAAATTGCCGGGGGTCGAAATGAGAAACAACCGTTTAATCCTTTACGTTGTCCCGCTTGGGGTCATGGTAGCCGGTGGCTTGCTCGGCGGATTTAACTATCATTGGGCGCACGAGTCGACGTTTCCGGTATACGGTTACGCTATCGACGCTCTGGTGGTGCCGCTGGTCATCGCCGCCATCCTCTACATCCGGCGCCTGAAAATCGCCCAGGCGGACGAGTTCACCGTCGCCAAGAAGCGGCTGGCGGCGCAGAACGGGCTGATTGCCGGTTTTCTGCTCTATGCCGTGATGAACCTGATGCCGATCGTCTTCCCGCATGCCTATGATGCCTTCGTCCAGAGTCTTGGCGGCGCCGGTGACGCCTTCGCCATCGGCCGGCTTATCGGCATGGTGCCGTTTGTCGTCGGCCTGCTGTACGGACAGACCGTCGCCTGGCTCAAATACCGCTGATGCACAACCGTATCCGGGTCCTGCGCGCCGAACGCAGCTGGTCGCAGGCCGACCTGGCCGACCGGCTGAAGGTGTCGCGCCAGACCATCAACGCCATCGAGACGGGCAAGTACGACCCGTCCCTGCCGCTGGCCTTTGCCATCGCCGGCTTGTTCGGCTTGCGGATCGAAGATATTTTCACGCCCGAACAGGGGGAGATCTGACGTGACGACAGTGTGTGAATGGATGTCCGAACGGTTGCACCGCGCGGCCGGACTGACCCTGGGGGCGGCCGCCCTGGCCTGCGCCCTGGGCGGCGTGCTGCCGCAATCGGTGCGCGCCGCCGATACGCCGGTCGCGGCGGCGGCACCGGTGAAGCCGTTGATGTGGGTTATCCGCGGCGCCGACTCGACCATCTATCTGTTCGGCACCATCCACGTCATGACCGATGATGTGAAATGGCTGACGCCTGACCTGCGGCAGAAATTCGAATCCGCCGATGACCTGTGGCTGGAAATTCCCGACCTCGACAATACCGTCGCCCTGATGCAGGCGGCGCAGAAATACACCGTCAATCCGGCCAACGACATGACCCGCGGCCTGACGGCGGACGAGGTCAAGCGCATCGACGAGTTGACCGCGCCCTATGGCCTCAGCGCCGAGCGCATGCAGGGTATGAAGAAGTGGGCCGTCGGCCTGTTCATCACCACCCAGCGTATTGCCGCCCTGGGCTATAATCCGCGTATCGGTGTCGATGTCACCCTGCTCGACGGCGCCCGCTATCTCGACAAGAGCGTCCATGGCTTCGAGACGGTCGACACGCAGATGCAGGCCCTGCTGCCGGCCAATGACGCCGAGGATATCGCATCGCTGCGCGAGGCGCTGAAAGACGCCGACACCATGCCGAAGGAGCTGCCACCGCTGCTCGGCGCCTGGGCGCATGGCGACGAAGCCGCCATGACGCGCGACCTGGTCGTCAAAATGAAGCAGGAGGATCCGACGGGTTACCAGCGCATGCTGGTAGCGCGCAATGCCGCCTGGGAACCGCAGATCGAGACGATCCTCAAGGGCAAGGGAACGGTCTTTATCGCCGTCGGTACCGCGCACCTGATCGGTCCGGACAGCGTCATCGCCATGCTGAAGGCGCACGGCATCACGGCCGAGAAGGTTAACTAAACCCTAAGATTTGTGCCAAACCGAACGTTAACGGACGGTCCGGCTTTTGCAGGCCTCGCTGGAAAATACGCCAGAGGGGTGTCGCATGACCAGCCAGATCCGCAATACTATCCGCAGGCAGATGATGCGGATATCGCCGATGACGCGCGATATCGTGCTGGGCATGCTGGCCGGTGGCCTGGCCGTTACCGGCTGGTCCTTCCTGCCCAAGGATCAGACGGCGCCGGCGGTGGCCTCGGCCGGGGCGGCCTTTGCCACCGGCGCACCGGTGGCTGCATCTTCCGTCCTGCCGGCGCCAACAGGTGCGCCCTTGCTGTGGAAGGTGAGCAGCGGATCGGCCACCGTCTATCTGTTCGGCAGCATCCACTACTTGCCAGCGGGCACGACCTGGATGGACAAGCGCCTGTTCCAGGCCTTCGACAGCGCCGATGCCGCCTGGTTCGAGGTTCCCGATCTCGATGCCCTGCCGCATTTCAAGGGGCTGCCGCAAAAGGTCACCGCATCGCGTCCCGTTTTGACGCAAGGCCTGACCGAGACCGAGAAGCAGCAGCTCAGCCTTATCCTCAATCGTTATAACACCACCCTCGAAGCATCGTCGCACGTCCTGCCCGGGGTGATGGCGCAGCAGATCACCGCACTCGATGTCGACGGCAGCACGGCTTCGATCGATACCGGCGTCGACCTGACCCTGTTCCACCGCGCCAAGGCGTTGAAACACACGACCGGCGGCTTCGAGGACAATCGCCTGCACTATAGTTATCTGTACGCGTTGAAGGATGACCATACCGACGGCACCGTTGCCCTGAAGCGCGCACTGGCGGCGCATTTCGGCACGGGTGATACCGGCAGCAGCCTGCTCGCTGCCGCCAAGGCGTGGCGGACGGGCGACGAAGCGACCCTGACGGCCGATATGCTGGCGGACAAGGCGCGCGATCCGCAGATGTACCAGACCCTGCTGGTCAAGCGGAACACCCTGTGGGTGCCGAAGATCGAAGACATGCTGAAGGGGAAGCAGACCGTGTTCGTCGTCGCCGGCGCCGACCACTTTATCGGGCCGGACAGCGTCGTCGCCCAGCTGCGCGGCAAGGGATATACGGTCGAGCGGGTGGAAGAATAGGTCTGGTGACTTTTGGTGGTTTCCACCATATACTATCCACATGACAGAGCTTCTCGAACATGCTTTTCAGACCCTGCGGGGTCTGTCCTCCGATATGCAAGACGATCTTGCGCGCATGGTGCTGCAGGTGGTGGGGGAAGGTCAGCCCGTCATTCATCTGAGTGAGACTGAGGCGGCGTCTTTTGACCTGTCTCTCGCCCAGGAAGACGCTGGCGACTTTGCCGCGGATGCACAGGTTGATGCGATCTGGGCGAAACACGGCCTGTGAACCTGCGCTATACGAAAAAAGCTGCCGAGGGACTCGCGGAGATCCTCGACTATATTGCTCTGCAGTCGCCCGTTGGTGGACGCTCGGTCAGTGTTCGTATCCGCGATATGATCAATCTGTTGCTGGATTTCCAACCGCCGGCCAATTGACCAGTAAAGGCAGATTGCGGCGCCTCGTCGTGACGCCTTATCCATACCTGATCTTTTACAGGGTCGCCGAAGACGCAATTGTCATTCATGGCATACGTCATACGGCGCGAAAGCCGTCGTCAATGCCAGCCCAGTGAAGCGTTCCTGAATGCGCCTCGGGATCATACGGTCGAACGAGTAGCAATAACGCAGCCTTCACCGATGGCACCTTATCAGAACGTCCCCTTTTGAAGGGGAGTTCTTTTCGTTCGCGCTCGGTACGGCGCCCCAAAATCCATTGACTTTCACAGCAGTTTTCCCCAAAAGGCGCGCCTAAGCCCCAAAAGCTTAGACGGCCTTCCTTTCCGTTACGTCGGAAAGGATTTTTCTTTTGGGATGTTGTATCATGAGCCAGTCGTCCGGAGCCTCCGAAGATCACCTGTTTGGCGTTTACGCCCGCGCCCCCATTGCGGTCGAGCGCGGCGAAGGCGTGCGCCTGTACGATCGTGAGGGCCGAAGCTATCTCGACTTCGTCCAGGGCATCGCCACCAATGGCCTGGGCCACGCCGCCCCGGTCCTGGTCGAGGCCGTGACGAAACAGGCGCAGAAGCTGTGGCATGTCTCCAACATTTTCACCATTCCCGACCAGACGATCCTGGCCGACCGCCTGTGCGAGGCCTCGTTCGCCGACCAGGTCTTCTTCACCAATTCCGGCACCGAAGCGGTCGAGTGCGCCCTGAAGCTGGCGCGCAAGTACCATGCGGTCAACGGCAATGAAGAGCGCATCGACGTCATCAGCTTTGCCGGCGCCTTCCATGGCCGCTCCTACGCCGCCGTCACCGCCGGCGGTTACGAGCCCTATCTCAAGGGCTTCGGTCCGCGCCTGCCGGGCTTCGTCAATGTCTCGCTCGACGACCATGACGCCATCCGTGCCGCCGCCGAAGCGCCGACCGCTGCCGCCATCATCGTCGAGCCGGTCCAGGGCGAGGGCGGGGCGCGCGCCCTGACCGACGCCGAACTGACCATGCTGCGCGACCTGTGCGACGCCAACGGCCTGTTGCTGATCTTCGACGAGATCCAGTGCGGCATGGGCCGTTCGGGCAAGCTGTGGGCTTATGAATATTCCGGCGTCACGCCCGACGTCATGTGTATCGCCAAGGCCCTGGGCGGCGGTTTCCCGATCGGCGCCTGCCTGGCGACCCGTAGTGCGGCCGCCGGCATGGTCGTCGGCGCCCATGGTTCGACCTTTGGCGGCAACCCACTGGCCATGGCGGTCGGCCTGGCTGCTTTCGGCGAAATCTCGAAGCCGGAAATGCTCGACAACGTCAACAAGGTCTCCGGGTATCTGCGCCAGCAGCTGGAAGGCCTGAAGGACGCGTGGCCGGACATGATCGAAGAGGTGCGTGGCAAGGGCCTGCTGGTCGGCATCAAGCTGAAGCCGAACAACCGTGAAGTCATGGGACTGGCGCGCGACAACGGCCTGCTGATCGCTGGCGGCTCGGACAACTGCATCCGCATGCTGCCGCCGCTCAATGTCACTGAAGCCGAAGCCCGCGAAGCCGTCGGCCTGCTGGAAAAAGCTTTCCAGGCCGCCCGCGACGCCGCCCGGGCTAAAGAAACCGCATAAAATCGCCGCATACGCAAAGACAGGCGGCCGCTGAGGAAACAGCGGCTGTCTGAGCACTTCCCGAAAAGTGGAAGCCACTTTTCGGGAAGTGCGGCAAACAAGCCGCTCTGGCGGCATAGATGACAGGGAACACCTCAAGATGACCCGCCATTTTCTCGATATCAGCGACCTGACGGCGCAAGAATTGCGCGCCATTGTCGATGACGCCCACGCCCGCAAGAAGCTGCGCCAGGGCTGGCCCAAGGGCCGCGTCGATGCCGACGCGCCGGCAAAGGACCGCGTCCTGGCCATGATCTTCCAGAAGAATTCGACGCGTACGCGCTTCTCGTTCGACGCCGCCATCCGCCAGCTCGGCGGCGACGCCATCATCTCGACCTCGAACGACATGCAACTGGGCCGCGGCGAAACCATCGAGGACACGGCCCGTGTCCTGTCGCGCATGGTCGACGCCATCATGATCCGCGCCAATGACCACGACGATGTCGTCCGCCTGGCCAAGTCGTCGAGCGTGCCGGTCGTCAACGGCCTGACCAATCTCAGCCACCCGTGCCAGATCCTGGCCGACATCCAGACGATCGAAGAGCATCGCGGGACCATCGAGGGCAAGACCCTGGCCTGGATCGGCGATGGCAACAATATGTGCACCAGCTTCATTCATGCGGCGGCGCGCTTCAACTTCACCCTGCACATCGCCTGCCCGGCGGCCTACAAGCCGAGCATGGAGGCCATGGTCTTTGCGTCGGAATCGCGCGCCAAGGTCATCGTCACCCAGGATCCGCAGGAAGCCACCCGCAATGCCGATGTCGTCATGGCCGACACATGGGTGTCGATGGGCGACCTCGACCACGACGAACGCCTCGAAGCCTTCCAGCCCTTCCAGGTCAATGAAGAACTGATGGCCCTGGCGCGTCCCGATGCCCTGTTCCTGCACTGCCTGCCCGCTCACCGTGGCGAGGAGGTCACCGATGGCGTCATCGATGGCCCGCAGTCGGTCGTCTGGGATGAGGCCGAAAACCGGATCCATGCCCAAAAAGCCATACTGGCCTGGTGTCTGACCGAGTAAAACACGCCATCCGTGGCCGACTAATACGCAGTCTGCGCTGGCGGGTACAAGCGTACCCGCGGCGCTTGCCGGCTATTATTCGACTCACGGGCTGGCGGTTTTACGAACAGCGCGTGTTGCAAGAAAAGAATTGCTGCACTCCCTCCTTCCTGTCGCGAAGCGATGGGGAGGTGGATTTGGCCTGCGTCAAGCAGGCCAAAGACGGCGGGGTGTCTAACCTAATTGTCGCCCGACAGGACGTAGGAGGCGACGGTCACGTATTTGCGGCCGGCTTCCTGAGCGTGGCACACGCAATTGCCCAGGTCTTCGTTCTTGCGCAGCGAGGCCAGCTTGATCAGCATGGGCAGGTTCAGCCCGGCAATGACCTCGGCCCGCGTCTGTTCCATTACCGAAATGGCCAGGTTGGACGGCGTGCCGCCGAACATGTCGGTCAGCAGGATGACGCCGTCGCCGGTGTCATTCTCGGCGGTCGCCTTCAGGATATCCTGGCGACGCTGGCTGACGTCGTCTTCCGGGCCGATGCAGATGGGAGTCACCTGGCTCTGCGGGCCGACAACATGTTCCATCGCCGCTACAAACTCCTCGGCGAGCTTGCCATGCGTTACGATCACCAGTCCGATCATCTACTGTCTGTTCCTTGCTGCCTGGGGGCAGGGCCCCGGCCATGGCGTGCGATACTAATCCGCTTTGCTTCGCACTGCAAAATGAGAATTGTCACACTGTCCTAGCAAATTTCGCACCGAAGTACAAAACGGTTGCTGCGGTGCAACCGGGACAGTCAGGAGTTCCTTGCCCCATCAGGGTTTGCGCAGGCGCGTCAGCAGCTTCGGCACGCTGGACGCCTCACGCGGGTTCAACCGAATGGTGGGGATATTCCGTCCGAGAACGGGCGTAATCTCGGATTCGGGCAGGCGATCGACGGGATCCGTCTGGGCCAGGGCGACCAGATCGACCCGTGTCAGGGGGCGCCGGGGGGTGTCGTCCATAATGCCGAGACCGCGAATCTCCATCTTGCCGTCGATGGATTCCGGCGGCGCCGCGTAGAGATGTCCGCCCGATATCCACACACAGCTGTAGTCATCTGACACAAGCTGGCAGCCGGCCTGCATGGCGCGCAGGGCCAGGTCGCTCTTGCCGATTCCCGACGGTCCCACAATCAGCACGCCGCGCCAGGCGGGGCCGACCATAAGGGACAGGGATGTGGCGTGAAGGATAAGCTTACTCATCTCGTGTACTGAGAAGGGATATGGTGCGGGGTGACCTTAATGGAAAGAGGCCTCACGCGATATGTGACGGCAGCGTGAAACCGCGTTATGTCGTCGACTGGGACAAAAACGCCGCAACCCTTTTTCAGCTCAGACGCCGTATGGCTTGTTTAGAAGCGTGCTAACGCTCCGCTCCTTGAGCACAGAGCCGCCGCACGCTCCCAACGGCCTGTCGGCCGCTGGTAATTCTCAAGCGTGCGGCAGGAGAATGCTGAAGCGCGCACCGGTGATGGCGCCGCTCTCGTCTGCACGGTTCTCCGCCCAGATCTTTCCATGGTGGGCATCGACGATCTGGCGCGAGATAGACAGACCGAGGCCGGAATTCTTGCCGAAGCTGGTCCCCTTGGGGCGCGATGTGTAGAAGCGCTGGAAGATGGTTTCGAGATTCTCTTCCGGAATCCCCGGGCCGTCATCCTCGACCGTGATCAGCAGGGGCAGGGCAGGGTCGTTGCTCTGTGCCAGGGCGACACGGACCTCGCCGCCGGCCGGGCTGAACGAACGGGCATTGTCGATCAGGTTGCGGAAGACCTGGCCCAGCGGACCTTCGCGGCCATTGACGGTCGACTGCGCGACCGACACCTTGCGCGCGAAGCTTACCGCCGTATCGCCGGGTTTGGCGCTTTGCTGATAGAGCTGGATGATATCGTCGAGCAGGGCCCCGACCTCGAGCTTCTTCGGCACGTCACGCGACAGTTCGGCGTCGAGGCGCGACGCATTGGAAATATCCGTGATCAGCCGGTCGAGGCGACGGACGTCCTGGTTCAGCACGCCCATCAGCCGTTCCTTGGCGGCATCGTCGCGGACGATGACCAGGGTCTCCAGCGCGCTGCGGATCGAGGTCAGGGGATTCTTGATTTCGTGCGACACGTCGGCGGCGAAGCGGTCGATTTCCTCCATTCGCCGCCACAGGGTGTCGGTCATGCTTTCCAGCGACCGGGCCAGGCCGCCGATCTCGTCCTTGCGTTCTTCGAGGTCGGGCAGCGAAATAGCGCGCGCCTGGTTTAGGCGCACTGTGTCGGCGGCGACCGACAGGCGCTGGATCGGCCGGCTGACCAGCCAGTGCAGCACGATCGACGACAACAGGGTAACGCCAAGTGCGACGAGGACGAAGGGGATCATGGCCTTGCGCTGGGCGCTGACGATCTGGTCGACATCGCCGCGTTCCAGGGTCAGGACGCCGAGCGTCACCTTGACCCGCTTGATCGGGATCGACACCGACACGACCTTCTTGCCTTGGGAATTGGGCCGCACCTGGGTGACGTCGGTGCCGCTGAGCGCCATGGCGACCTCGTCATGGACCTCTTCTTCGGAGCGGGCGCGGCGCTCGGCCTTCAGTTGCGAGGTGTCGGCCGGCGCCGGATCGGTTGCCTTGCGCGCCGGCGGCAGGTCGTGGATGTCGACATTTTCGGAAACGACGTAGGAATCGGAAATCAGGCGGCCCTGGGCGTCGAACAGCCGGGCGCGCTGGCCGGGAGGAACGAACTGCGACAGGACGAAATTGGCCGCCAGCGGATCGAGCTGCGCCGTCGGACCGTCGCCGGTGGCGGCGGCTCCCATGACGCTGCCGATGACCTGGGCCTGCGAGGTCAGGGCGTCCTTATAGGCGTTGATCAGGCCGCGCTGCAGTTCGTTGAGAACCATGGCGCCGGTGATCAGGACCAGCAGGCTGAGGATGTTGAGCCCGAAGACCAGCCGGCCGAGACGCGACTGGACCAGCGGAAGCCGCTTGTACCAGGCGCCTCCCGCCGTTGTGCCATTTGGCTGTCGCGTCGGCGGCTGTCGCCCAGGCTGTCGCGATGTCACGACCCGGCCTAGATTTCGCGGTAGCGATAGCCGACGCCGTACAGCGTCTCGATCGAATCGAAGGTCGGGTCGACGACGCGGAACTTCTTGCGCATGCGCTTGACGTGGCTGTCGATGGTGCGGTCGTCGACATATACCTGGTCGTCATAGGCGGCATCCATCAGGTTGTCGCGGCTCTTGACGAAGCCCGGGCGCTGGGCCAGGGCGTGCAGCAGCAGGAATTCGGTGACGGTCAGGCGCACCGGCCGGCCGTCCCAGGTGCATTCGTGGCGGGCGGCGTCCATGACCAGCTTGCCGCGCTTCAGCGACTTGGCGTTCAGGGCTTCCTGGACTTCCGGGGCCTCGCCCTGGTCGATAATGCCGGCGCGGCGCAGGACCGCCTTGACGCGCTCCAGCAGCAGGCGCTGCGAGAACGGCTTGTGCATATAGTCGTCGGCGCCGAGGTTGAAGCCGAGAATCTCGTCGATCTCGTCGTCCTTCGAGGTCAGGATGATGACCGGAAGGTTCGAGGTCGCACGGATGCGCTTGAGCACCTCCATGCCGTCCATGCGGGGCATCTTCACGTCGAGGATGGCCAGGTCGGGCGGGTCTTTTTCGAGGGCGGCCAGACCGGTCGCGCCGTCATAATAGGCCTGGATCGTGTGGCCGCCGCTTTCCAGCGCCAGTGACACGCTTGTCACGATGTTTTCGTCGTCATCGACCAGGGTAATACGGGCCATGTTTTCTCCAGGCGAATATAATGAGGGATACGCCTCTGAACTAAGCTCTACACCCTTACTCACGTTCTTTTCAGGGCGTCAACGCGGCGCTTTGTCGGTCTTATTCAGGCGGGAGTAGGGCCTCAATGCTAATTTAACGTCATTTGTGTAAGATTTGTAAGAATTTCAAGACGTAGCGTAACGTTTCCGGGACGTTTTCCCGGACTTTCCAGGGGCCGGACGGCCTTCAGGAGCCATGTCATGGGTCAGTCCGCACACAGCCAGGTGCATTACGAAGTCTTTGCCCGCAAGACGCCGTCGTCGTCCTGGGCGTTGCAAATGGCTTTGGAAAACCGCGACCAGGCCATCCGCACGGCCGAGGAACTGCTGGCCAGCCGCAATTTCGCCGCCGTGATGGTCAGCAAGGAAACACTCGATTCCAACAGCGGCGAGTACCGCTCGCTCAACGTCTTCACCAAGGGCACGACCGAAGCGCCGAAGAAGGTGCGCACGGTCACCGCCAGCGACCACGTCTGTGGCACGCCGCAGGAACTCTATACGGCCACGGCGCGCGACAAGATCGCCCGCCTGCTTGAAGACTGGCTGAAACGCAATAGTGTCACCGCCTTCGAATTGCTGCACCGGCCGGACCTGGCCGAAAAGCTCGAGGCCACCGGCACCGAACTGCAGCACGTCGTGCAGAAACTGGCC
This sequence comes from Asticcacaulis sp., assembly GCA_965246725.1. GTDB lineage: Bacteria > Pseudomonadota > Alphaproteobacteria > Caulobacterales > Caulobacteraceae > Asticcacaulis. The sequence goes on along the minus strand of CBDFFG010000003.1, from coordinate 695,920 downwards.
GTGCCGGAATCGCAGGATACCGGCCAGGACCTGCACGAACTGATCCGCCGCTGGCGCGCCCTGATCGACAAGGCGACGACCCGCCTGATCACCGACGGCCGCAAGAACCTGTTCCCGGATATCGTGCCGTCGACCCTGCTGGCGACGATCGACAAGCTGTCCGGCCATGCCGAAAAAGCCTATATCCTGGGGGGCGGCCTGGCCCGTGTCCTGACAAAGGATACGCGCCCGGCGGTCAAGCTGGAAAAGCTGTTGTTGTTCGCCTCGGTCCTGGCCGAGGCCCTGCCCGGACGCGAATGGGCGATGCAGGTCATCGAGGCGCCGGTCATCGAAATCTTTTCCTCGCGGCAGGCGCTTAGCGATGTCCTGGGCCAGGAAGCCGATCTGGGTACATCGCTCGCCATAATGACGCGGATGGCCGCCGGGCCTGAGGTCGATCGCATGGCGCAGATCGATCCATCGGTGGCGAAGGCCATCCCGCCGCTGAAAGATGTGCTGGGCGGCTATCACAAGCTGATGTTGGCGGGGTGTTTCAAGACCCTGGGCGTCAGCATCTCGCGACGCCTGATGCAGGAACTGAAGGGGCCGCGCCGCCTGCGGCCCGGCGATCCCAATGGCGAGATCGAGACTTTGCGTGCCCTGGCCCTGTGCCTGGTTGCCGCCGGCAAGGACGATGCCCAGCGCGAGGATATCCGCGAGGCCTTTGCCGAACGCTCCAAGCTGCTGATCTCGGCGGACTTCGTCGAAGGTCTGCTGCAGACGGCCAAGTCGCCGATCGACGAGATCGAAAAGCTGGTCTGGCTGTGCGAAAACGTCACCGGTGCCGGCAATAAGCGTCAGGCCGCGCGCTGGCTCGGCTCCAGCATCGGCGGCATGAAGTTCGAACGTGATATCCGCGATGCCGGCCGGCCGGTGCCGCAACGCCTGCAATGGCTGGCGCAGATGCAGCGCCGCATACTCTCTCAGATCGTTATCAAGAGCCCGGACAAAACGCCCAGCGAGGGCGCCGACAAGGAGATGGCGGACATCGCCGCCAAGCTGGGCCAGTTCGGTGCCCAGATTGCGACCGAAGCCCACCTGCTGGCCAATGTCCTGCGCTCGCCGGCGCCCTTGCTGCACAAGCTGGCCATGCTGCTGACCTTTGCCTCGGGCCAGGGCGCACCGCTGGGGCCCGTGGCCGACCAGGCCAAGGCCGAAGTCATGCGCCTGATCCGTAATCCGGACCTGCGCCAGGCCATCATGGCCAATCCGCAGGCCATGGCCCAACTGAAGCCGATGATGCAGGCAGCTGGTCTCGCGGCTTAAGGACCGGCTGCGGCATAAGCGCAACGGATAATCGCAAAACGTGCATGTCGTTAAAGTGCTTGTTTTACGACAATCAATGGCCACAAAATGGGTTTGCCTTGCAGCATGCCCTCCGACACCTTGTCCTTTCGCCGTACCGATGCCAGGTCGCTGACGATTGCCATCGTCGCGGCGCTTGTCGGCCATGGTGTGTTACTGCTGGCCTTTGTCCTGGATCGGGCGCCAGAAACAGTCCCCGAGATAATCGATCCGCCGGTCCTGCCTGTTTATCTTATGCCGCGAAAACCGGAAAAGGTTCGCCCTGTGCATGTGGCAGCCGCATCGTCTCGGCATGTGCGTGAGGCATCGCCGGTCACCGCCGATACGTCAGCGCCGTCGTCTGTCCCGGAGACGCCTGCGCCGCATACGCTGACGCCGCAGACCGCCATGGTCCAGGCCCTGCAAACCCTGCAGGCGTGCCGCGATCAACCCGGCAAGATGCGCCAGAACCCCTGCCTGACAGCGGCAATGGCTGCCCGCCCGTTGGGGCCCGATCCACAGGCGCGCAAATACTGGGCGAAGCAGCTGGCGAAACAGGACGCCTATGAACGCTATATGCGCACGGACTATGGCCCGGAATACTGGGGTATCATCGTCCAGCCGTTCGGCCAGCATATAGATCACGAAGTCCACCTCAAGGGCGAGCGGCACGAAGAGCTGAAAGACCCGTATGCCGAGGTCGATTTCCGGCTGGGTAATACGCAGGATCATTGAGGGCGGGGCGGCTCCTTAAGAACTCCCCCTTTCAAAGGAGGCGTTCTTAAAGGGGTTAGAGCTTAACCACAGCACCGCCGGCATCGGCGCTGCGGTAGATCGCCTGGATCAGCCGGATATCGCGCAGGCCCATCTCGCCGGGTGTGCGGTGGGGGGTATTGGCCATCGCCGCCACGGAAAAGGCGTCGACCTGGGCGCCGAACTGATCGATCGGGTTACCGGCGCGAATCTGTGTCGGGCCCTGGCCGGCCTTCTGGAGCGTGATGCGCTGCTCGTAATAGTCGGACGCCGGGTCCATGGTGATGGCAGCGTCGGCACCGAAGATCTTCTGCCGGGTGCCGCCGGCATAGCAGTAGGACGATGAGCCCTGCGCGCTGATTCCCGACGGGAAGGTCATGCGCCAGTCGACGCCGCCTTCGACCTCGGCAAAGCGCTTGTCGTCCTTCGGATAGGAATAGACGGCCGACAGCGACACAGGGTCTTCGCCGAGGCACATCATGGATGCATTGAGGGCGTAGATGCCGATATCGTACATCGAGCCGCCGCCGCCCAGGGCCTTTTGCAGGCGCCATTTGTGCGGCGGATAGTCGAGATTGGCGCTGAAGCCGGCATCGCCGGTAAAATAGCGCAATGTGCCCAGTTCGCCGGCGGCGATGCGGCGGGCGACGTCGACATTGTTGGGTTCGAAATGGACGCGGTAGGCGACACCCAATTGCCGGTCGGCGGCCTTGGCGGCGGCAATCATCGCCTCGCATTCGGCAACCGTCGAAGCCATCGGCTTTTCGCACAGGACGTGCTTGCCGGCCTTGAGGGCGCGGATGGTGTATTCGGCGTGCAGGCCGACGGGCAGGGCGATATAGACGCAGTCGATCTCGGGATCGGCGGCGATCGTATCGAAGTTGCTGTAGTCGTAGTAGCGGCTGACACCATAACGCGCGCCCAGATTATGCGCCTTGTCGGCATTGCCAGAGACAAAGGCCGTGATGCGGCTGCGGTCGGAGGCGACAAAGCCGGGAATGACCTGGCCGACGGCAAAGGTGCCCAGGCCGACAATCGCCCAGCGGACGCGTTTGGCTTCCGGCAGATGCGGGTTGCCGAGCAGGGGCTGGCCCTGGGCAATCGCGCTTGACGCTGCGTGTGCAGTGCCGGCCGCGGCGAGCGGCAGGGCGCCGGCGCCCATCAACAGGGTACGGCGGTCGATTCCGGAGGTGGCTTTCATCTGTTTCTTCCCATGCAGCTGTTACCGCTATCATTGCGGCCAGCTTAACATCGGATGTCGGGAAGGGCGAGAGGGGTTGTTGCGCCTTTCCTAGCCGCGGAAATTCAGTTCCAGCAGGACGTTGTTCGGATCGGTGACGAACAGCTGTTTTAGCGGAATGCTGGGGATTTCGGAAAATCCATAGTCGATGACGCGGGCCTTGAGACGCGTCACCATCTCGTCGAAGCCGTCGCACTCGAAGGCGATATGGTGGATGGCGCCCGTGCTGGCACCCGGATTGACATCGCGCGGCACGGTGTTGTCGGTACCGAACAGGTTGAGGTGGATAATGGCCTGTCCCGACGGATCGTGCAGCCACTGGCGCTGGGCCGGATCGCGCTGCGGTGCCGTACGGGCCTCAAGGCCCAGGAGCTCGGAATAGAAGCGGATCGTCTGCGCCATGTCGCGCGTCTGGATATTGATGTGGTTGAGGTTCTTGACGTGCATCAGCGTTTCGCCGCCAGCATTTCCTTGCGCAGGATGGCATTGATACGGAATTGATATCCTTTGCCCTGCGACTTCAGCCAGTCCAGCACATCGGCATCGACACGGGCTGTGATCTGCTGCTTAAGCGGCCTGTAAAACCTGCCACGAACGGCATTCCGGAACTGCTCGTCCTTGATCTCGGGCATGTCTTCAAGATCAATTTCGCTGTCTTGACGCAAGGCCAGGGCCGCAAGCTCGGCCTTTTGTCCATCCGTCATCGGCGGCGGGTTGCCAAGATCAATCTCATAGCGAACGATATTATCGGACTTCGGTTTCATAGCGCTGTCTTTCACTCCGCGTCGCTGGACGTGCGGAGACTATACGAATGACTTCAACGGTTTCGCCGGACAGATCTTCGTCCCACGTCGTATGGGCGACAAGAAGAACGAGGTGACCATCGATCAGGCCAAACGTTTGCCAGCGATACTCGCCGCCTTCGATGCGATCCTGTACGGTTACAGCAAACGGATCTGCAAAAACACGCGTAGCCGTTTCAAAGCTGATGGCGTGTTTCTTCAGATTGGCCTCAGCCTTTACCCTATCCCATTCGAAGATGGTCCGCGTCACGGCTTAATGTAATTATAATTTTGTAATTACACAAGGGAGCCTACGCCGCCCGAACCTGCGCCAGGAAACCATTGACCTGGGTGCGCAGGTAAGCCGCCTGTTTGGCCAGTTCCGATGACGCCGTCAGCACCTGGTGGGCGCCGATGCCGGTTTCCTCGGCGACGCGGGCGACGCCGGTGATATTGTGAGTGACTTCGGTGGTGCCGAGCGAGGCCTGGGTGACGGCCTGCACGATTTCGGTCGTCGCCGCGCCTTGCTGTTCGACGGCCTGGGCGATGGTGGTCGAGGAGTCGCTGATATCGTGGATGGTGCCGGTGATCAGGTCGATTGCCTCGACGGCGCGGCGGGTGGTCGACTGGATGTTCTGGATCTGCTGGCTGATATCGGCCGTGGCCTTGCTGGTCTGGCTGGCCAGGGTCTTGACCTCGTTGGCGACGACGGCAAAGCCACGGCCGGCCTCGCCCGCGCGGGCGGATTCGATGGTGGCGTTGAGCGCCAGCAGGTTGGTCTGCGAAGCGATGGTGCTGATCAGTTCGACGATGCCGGTAATGCGATCGGCGGCGGCGCTCAGCTCCTGGACGATGCCGGCCGTGGCATTGGCCTCGGTGACGGCTTCCTGTGCCTTCTCGCGCGAATGGCCGACCTGGCGGCTGATCTCATGAACCGAGGCGCCCAGTTCCTCGGCCGAGCCGGCGACCGATGTGACATTGGTGCCGGCTTCCTCGGCGGCGGCCGAGACCGAAATGGCTTGCGAGGCGGCTTCCTGCGCCGAAGACGTCAGTTGCGAGGCGGTTGCCTGCATTTCGGTGGCGGCCGACGACACCATTTCGACGACGTCGCCGACGGCGTTTTCGAACTGGTCGGCCAGGTCGTGCATGATCTGCTTGCGCTGGGCCTCGGCGGCGATGCGGTTGGATTCGGCTTCGGCTTCGAGAGCGCGATTGCGGATCAGGCCATCCTTGAAGATCTCGACGGCGCCGGCCATCTCGCCGATTTCGTTACGTTCGCCGACACTGGGGACGGTGGTGTCGAGCTGGCCGCGCGACAGGGTGCGCATGGTGTCCGACATACGGTTGATCGGGCCGCAGATGGTGCGGATCATGGCGATGCCGATAAACAGGCAGGCTGCGGCCGTGACGGCCAGGGCGATAAAGATCAGGGTTTCGGCCGACTGGCCCAGAGATACGCTGTGTTTGGCCGCGACCTGGCCTTCGGTCATCTGGAAATTGCGGTCGGCGCGGATCGAGGCATGGACCTTCGCAGCCAGGGGCTGCAGGGTTTCGAGATAGTGCTGGGTGGCGCCATCGTCGTCTTCGCTCTTGATCCTGGCGACATAGTTGTCGGACTCGGTCATATAGGCGGCGACGTCGCTGTGCACGGCCGCAGCCAGTTCAGCCTCCTTGCCCGGCGTGATATAGGGCGTGTAGGCGTCGAGATCGGCCTCGACCTCCTTGCGCGCCTTGGCGATCTCTGCGACCAGCTGGCTGCGATCCTCGCCGGAATGCATCAGGATCTGCGCCTGGTGGGTACGGAAGACCTCGAAGTCGCGCGAGACATCGCCGATGACCAGGGCGGAGGGCAGCCAGTCCATGGCAATGGTCTCGGACGTGTCGTTGACCTGCATCAGCCGGTGGACCGAGAACAGGCCCAGCCCCATCGTGGCGCACAGGACCAGGCTGAAGGCGGCGATGACGCGGCTGCGGATGGTCAGGTTACGAAACATATCAACTACCCGGCGACTCGATGAAACTATCGGTTTACCCTTGCCGGTAAGTTTTAAAGAATGCCTTAACCGCCTTTGTTACAGAGGGCCGGGTGGTCTTTAATGCGCCTGGTCCCAGTTATGGGCCGCATTGGCTTCGACCACCAGCGGCACCGAGAAGTCGATCGCCGGCAGGGCGGCCTTCGACATGATCTCCTTGATCAGCGGCATGACGGCGTCGACCTCAGTCTCGGGGGCCTCGAAGATCAGTTCGTCGTGGACCTGCAGCAGCATGCGGGTGGTGAAGCCGGCATCGACCAGGGCGCTCGGCATGCGGATCATGGCGCGGCGGATGATGTCGGCGGCCGTTCCCTGGATCGGGGCATTGATGGCGGCGCGTTCGGCGAAGGCCTTCAGCGACCCCTTGCCCGAAATTTCCGGGATATGGATCTTGCGGCCGAACAGGGTGGTGACGAAACCGTTCTCGCGCACCACGGCCCGGGCGTCGTCCATATAGGCCTTGATGCCGGGGAAGCGTTCGAAATAGGTCTTGATGTAGCGCGAGGCCTCACCCTGGTCGATGCCGAGCTGGTTCGACAGGCCAAAACCGGAAATGCCGTAGATGATGCCGAAATTGATGGCCTTGGCGCGGCGGCGCACTTCGGAGGTCATCTCTTCCATCGGCACGCCGAACATTTCCGACGCCGTCATGGCGTGGATGTCGTCGCCGCGGGCAAAGGCCTGCTTCAGCTGAGGGATGTCGCCTATATGAGCCAGGATACGCAGTTCGATCTGCGAATAGTCGGCGCTGATCAGCTTGTGGCCCGGCTTGGCGATAAAGGCGGCGCGGATCTTGCGGCCCTCGGAGGTGCGGATCGGGATGTTCTGCAGGTTCGGTTCGTTCGACGACAGGCGTCCGGTCGGCGTCGCCGCCAGGTGGAAGCTGGTATGGATGCGCTGGGTGTCCGGATCGGCATATTCGACCAGGTTGTCGGTATAGGTGCCCTTCAGCTTCGACATCTGGCGATAGTCGAGCACCATGCGCGCCAGGGGAATGCCCTGTTCGGCCAGCTCTTCCAGCACCTTGACGTCGGTCGCCCACTGGCCCGACGCCGTGCGCTTGCCGCCCGGCAGTTTCATCTCGTCGAAGAAGATGGCGCCCAGCTGTTGCGGGCTGCCGATGTTGAACGGCCGGCCGAGCAGGGCTTGCGCCTCTTCCTCGATGGCGTTCATGCGCGTGCCGAAATCCTGCGACAGGTTGCGCAGCACCTCCGGGTCGATACGGATGCCGGCCAGCTCCATGTCGGACAGGACCGGGCCCATGCCGCGTTCCAGCGTCTCATAGACGGTGGTCATCTTTTCGCGCGCCAGGCGGGGCTTCAGCACATGCCACAGGCGCAGGGTGACATCGGCGTCCTCGGCGGCGTAGCGCGTCGCCTCGGGCAGGGCGACATATTTGAAGCTCTTGGCCTTCTTGCCGGAGCCGGCCACATCCTTGAAGGTGATCGGTGTGTGCCCCAGATGCATCTGCGACAGCTCGTCCATGCCGTGGCCATGCAGGCCGCCTTCGAGGACGTAGGACAGCAGCATGGTGTCGTCGAACGGGGCCACATCGATACCGTAGCGGTGCAGGACGCTGAGATCGTATTTCAGGTTCTGGCCGACCTTGAGGACGTTCGGGTCCTCCAGCAGGGGCTTGAGGATACGAATGGCGTCGTCGAGCGCGATCTGCTTCAGCTCGTCGCCGCCGAAGTCGAGGCCTTCGGCCATATGTCCGAGCGGGATATAGCAGGCGCAGTTCGGACCGGTGCTGAGGGACACACCGCACAGGCCGGAATGCGAGGCCGACAGGGCATCGGTCTCGGTGTCGACGGCCACGACCTGGGCGTCGTAGGCGCGGGTCACCCATTCCTCCAGCTCTTCCACGGTCTGGACGCACTTGTAGGCATCGAGGTCGACCGGCTGGCGGGCCGATTCATCGGCCGTCAGCTTCGGCGCACCGTAGAGCGGACGCAGGATTGGTGCTGTCGGGACGCGGCTGATCGCCGTCGAGGTGTCCAGCTGTGCGCTGAGCGTACCGCCGACACGCTTGGCCAGGCTGGCGAACTCCATCACCGTCAGGAAGGCAGTCAGGGCATCGGGCTCGGGCTGGCGCAGGACGAATTCATCGAGGCTGAGCGGATCGGGGGTGTCGCAGCGCAGACGCACCAGGTCGCGCGACATCAGGATCTGGTCGCGGAAGTCGATCAGGGTCTGGCGGCGCTTCTCCTGTTTGATCTCGCCGGCGCGGGCCAGCAGGCTGTCGAGGTCGCCATATTCCAGCAACATCTGGGCGGCGGTCTTGACGCCGATACCGGGGGCGCCGGGGACGTTGTCGGCGGAATCGCCGATCAGGGCCTGGGCGTCGACCACCAGTTCCGGCGGCACGCCGAACTTTTCGATGACCTGTTCGCGGCCGACTATGGTGCTCTTGACCGGGTCGAGCATCTGGACATCGTCGTCGACCAGCTGCATCAGGTCCTTGTCGGACGAGATGATGGTGACCTTGAAGCCCTGGCCCTTGGCGATATGGGCATAGGTGCAGATCAGGTCGTCGGCTTCAAAGCCCAGCAGTTCGACGGCCGGCAGGCCGAAGGCGCGCGTGGCGTCGCGGACCAGCGGGAATTGCGGGATCAGGTCCTCAGGAGGGGGCGGACGGTGCGCCTTGTACTGATCGTAGATCTCGTTGCGGAAGGTCTTGGAGCTGGCGTCGAAGATGACGGCGATGTGCGACGGCGCATCCTCCCCGCGGTTCTCCTTGATCAGCTTGTACAGCATGTTGCAGAAGCCGGCGACGGCGCCGACCGGCAGGCCATCCGATTTGCGCGTCAGGGGCGGCAGGCCGTGATAGGCGCGGAAGATGTAGCCCGACCCGTCGATCAGCACCAGGCGCTTTTGCTTGATTTCGGCCGCGGGGGCGGTGGAGGTGTCGTCCATGGGTGTCGGCGTCTGTCTGGCTGAATCGGATTGCGGAATATGCCCCTACATAGAGGCATATCGCCAGAGTGCCAATTCAAAGCGACAGGAGCTGTCAGCGATCTTTCGTTACCAGGCACCCGTATTGGCCATCGACGCCCACGGTTCGGCCGGCGGCAACGCCTCGCCCTTTTGCAGCAGTTCGACGCTGATGCCGTCGGGCGAGCGCACGAAAGCCATGACCCCGTCGCGCGGCGGGCGGTTGATGACGATGCCCATGTCGCTCAGGTGCCGGCAGATGGCGTAGATATCATCGACCTCATAGGCCAGGTGGCCGAAATTGCGGCCGCCCTGATAGTCCTCGACGATGCCATTTTCGTCCGGCCAGTTATAGGTCAACTCGACATGGGCCTGGCCACGCAGGGCCTCGGTCGGCGTCGCCATGTCGCGGTCTTCCGGCGCCGCCAGGAAGACGAGGGTGAAGCGACCCTTTTCGCTGTCTGTGCGGCGTTGCTCGTACAGGCCTAGGCCATCGCAGTAGAAGCGCAGGGAGGCGTCGATATCCTTCACCCGCACCATGGTGTGCAGGTAACGCATGATTAGTGATCACCTTCCGGACGAGGCGCCGGCGAGTGATAGTCGTGGGCATGGTCCTGATGGACGAACTTGCGGTCGCAATAGCCGCATTCGACCGCGCCTTCTTCGCCGAGCTCGAGATAGACCAGCGGGTGGCCGAGCGCGCCGCCGCCGCCATTGCAGGCGACCTTGTGGCTGTCGACATAGATGACTTCGGGGGGCGGGATGATATCGCTCATGGGCGGGGAAAACCTGAGGTGGGAACTGTCGCCAAACCCTTAAGCAAAGCGGGGGATTTCGTCAATCGGATGCCGCACATTCAGCGCCTCTTCAGAACGCCCCCTTCAAAAGGGAGAGGTCTTTAAGGGCTTAATCCAGCGTCCGGCTCATCGGCAGGAAACGAATGCTTACCCCATTGGGCATGGCAAAATCCTGCGTTGCCGAGCCTTCGTAACCGAGGGCGCGATAAAGCTTGATGCCGGGAAGCGTTGCCATCATCTCCATGCGCGTAAACCCTGCGGCTTTCGCCTCGCCCTCGCAGTGGCGCAATATGGCGGTGCCCAGGCCCCGGCGGGCAAAGTCGGGATGGATGAAGAAGGCACGGATCTTGGCGGCATCGCTCGCCGGATCGAGGAAGCCGGATTCCCGGCCCTGGAAATTGTCGCCGCCGAACAGGGTCTTGCGCCGGCTCCAGCCGCCGCAGGCCACCGGCCGGCCGTCGATTTCCGCAACATAGTAGGTGCCGTCGTCGACCAGTTCGGTGTCGACTCCGAAAACATGGGCGACACAGGTCTCGATCTCTTCGTTGCTATAGTCGTCGCGGCTGAGGCCGCGTGCCGACAGGGCGATCAGGGCTTCGAGTTCGGGGATTTCATCGTGGCGGGCAGGGCGCAGGTGCATGTGATCGTGATAACACCGGCGATTGACCGTTTCCAGCGGATGTGAAACGCTTTCCTTATGCAGGGACAAAAAAACACACTTACCTCACCAAGACTGGCCTCCATTCTGGGCGGCTCGATCGGCAACCTCGTCGAATGGTACGACTGGTATGCCTATTCGGCCTTCGCCCTCTATTTCTCGAAGGCCTTCTTCCCCAAGGGCGATGCGACGGCGCAATTGCTGAGCACGGCGGCGATCTTCGCCGTCGGTTTCCTGATGCGGCCGATCGGCGGCTGGTGGCTGGGCTGGTATGCCGACCGCTTCGGGCGCAAGGCCGCCCTGACGACGTCTGTCCTGTTGATGTGCGCCGGTTCGCTGATCATCGCCGTGACGCCGTCCTTTGCCACGATCGGCATCCTGTCCCCCATCATGCTCCTGCTGGCGCGGCTGATGCAGGGCGTCAGTGTCGGCGGCGAATACGGCGCCTCGGCCACCTATTTGTCGGAAATGGCCGGGCACGAACACCGCGGCTTCTATTCCAGCTTCCAGTACGTCACCCTGATCATGGGGCAACTGGTGGCGCTGGGTGTGCTGATCCTCCTGCAAAAAGCCCTGCTCAGCGAGGCGCAACTCGAGGCCTGGGGCTGGCGCATTCCGTTCGTTGTCGGCGCAGGCCTCGCCCTGGTCGCCCTCTATGTCCGCCGCCATATCGCCGAAACCGACTCGTTTGAGAAAGTTTCGGGTGAGAAGGCGGGCCATGCCGGCCGCGGCAAGGCCTGGACCCTGGTGACGCAGCATCCGTGGCAGGCGCTGCAGGTGGTTGGCCTGACCGCCGGCGGTACGCTGGCCTTCTACACCTACACCACATATATGCAGAAATTCCTGGTCAACACCGCCGGCTGGTCGAAGGAGACGGCGACCCTGATCTCGGCCGTCACCCTGTTTATCTATATGATCCTGCAACCGGTCTTCGGCGCCCTGTCCGACCGTATCGGTCGCAAGCCGTTATTGATCGGCTTCGGCATAGCCGGCACGCTGCTGACCGTGCCCATCATGAGCGGCCTGGCCGTGACGCATAATGTCTGGCTGGCCGGCGGACTGATCCTGATCGCCCTGGTCATCGTCAGCGGCTATACCTCGATCAATGCCGTCGTGAAGGCTGAGCTGTTTCCGCCGCATATCCGCGCGCTGGGCGTGGCGCTGCCCTATGCCCTGGCGGTGTCGATCTTCGGCGGCTCGGCGGAATATATCGCCCTGGCGCTGAAGCAGGCCGGGCATGAGACGACCTTCTTCTGGTACGTCTCGGGCTGCATCTTCCTGTCCCTGTTGGTTTATGTCTTTACGGCCGATACGCAAAAAACCTCTGCATTCAAGTCAGAGTAGAGTAAACGCGATATTCACCAATGGTTGCGCATAGTCTTTTTACTTTTGCTGCCTTACCAGTGGTTACAGGTGAAACGGAGAACGCCGATGCTCGAGCAGGAAATCGACCGTGTAATGAAGCGTATGGTCCAGGGTGGGACCGACCCGGAGATTGCCTGCGCCGCCGTCAAACAGTTGGTCTGCGCCTGCTTTCCGCCGTCCGATACGGTGGCGTTTGAGCGCCTGGCCGACGCCCTGTTCCGCAAATATCCCGGTTTCGGCGCCGATGCTTCGGCCCTGAGCAAGGAAATCAAGGTGGCAATCGACAGCATGCAGGCCAAGCGCGTACCGGACGCCGTCTGGCTGGAAAGTTAAGCCAGAACCTCGTAGGCCGGAACGGTCAGGAAATCGCGGCAGGTTTCGGCGGTCGCCAGGTCGGTGAACAGCCGGCGCGCCGTGGCGAATTCGCCGCCATTAAAAGCCTGCATCTCGTCCTCGATCAGCGCCAGGACCAGGTCGCGCGTCACTACGCGGCCGTCGTCGAGCGCGGCGCCATGGCGAATCCACTGCCACACCTGGGTGCGGGAAATCTCGGCGGTCGCTGCATCTTCCATCAGATTATACAGGGGCACGGCGCCGCGACCGCGCAGCCAGGCTTCGATATACTGGATGCCGACGCGGGTGTTTTCGCGCAGACCTTGCTCGCTGCGGGTGCCGGTATGGACCTGCAGCAGGCTGTCGCGGGTGGTGACGACGTCTTCGCGCAGGGTGCCGAGATTGTTCGGCCCCGGCATCAGGCGATCGAAGACCTCGAGGGCGACGGGAACGAGATCGGGGTGGGCCACCCAGGTGCCGTCATGACCGTCGCCGGCCTCGCGTTCCTTGTCGGCCCGCACCCTGGCGAAGGCGACGGCATTGGCCTCCGCGTCGCCCTTGACCGGGATCTGCGCCGCCATGCCGCCCATGGCGAAGGCGCCGCGGCGATGGCAGGTTGTGATCAGTTGCAGCGAATAGGCGCGCAGGAAGGCGTCGCCCATGACCATCTTCGCGCGGTCGGGTGTCACGAAGGCCGGGTTCTCGGCAAAGGTCTTGATGAAGCTGAAAATATAGTCCCAGCGGCCGCAGTTGAGCCCGGCCATATGGTCGCGCAGTTCATACAGGATTTCGTCCATCTCGAAGGCGGCCGGCAGGGTTTCGATCAGGGCGGTCACCTTGACCGTGCCGTGGGGAATGCCGAGCGCCGCCTGGGTGTGGGTGATGACGTCGTTCCACAGCCGGGCCTCAAGGTGCGATTCCATCTTGGGCAGATAGAAGTAGGGCCCCGAGCCCTGGGCGATCGCCGCCTGGGCGCAATGGAACATGTAAAGGCCGAAGTCGAACAGGGCGCCGGACATGACCTGGCCTGCGACCGTGGCGTGGCGCTCGTCGAGCCGCCAGCCGCGCGGGCGGATCTTCAGCACGGCCGGGTTGGCGCTCACGCGATAGGATTTGCCGGTGTTGGGGTCGTCGTGGCTGAGAGTCCCGGCCCAGCGGTCCTTCAGATTGACCTGGCCGTCGATGATATTGGCGAAGGTCGGTGAGGTGGCGTCTTCGAAATCGGCCATGAAGACCTTCGCGCCGCAATTCAGCGCATTGATGATCATCTTGCGATCGACGGGTCCGGTGATCTCGACGCGGCGATCGAGCAGGTCGTGCGGGATCGGCGCGACCCGCCAGTCGCCGTTGCGAATATCGGCGGTGTCGGGCAGGAAATCGGGCAGGGCGCCGGCGTCGAATGCGGCCTGCCGTGCGCGCCGGCTGGCCAGGCAGTCCTGGCGGCGCGGTTCGAAGCGCGTATGCAGATCGCAGAGAAAGGCCAGGGCCTCCGGCGTCAGGATCTCCGCCATGCGGCCGGTGATGGGGGCGGTGATATCGACAGTGGCGGGCATGGTTTGGTCCAGGGGCATCGGCGCAGGTCCTTAGCATGACGGGGAAGGATGGCTAGAGTTAAGAAGACCCCTCCGTCATCTTCGCCTAAAGGCTCGATGCCCATGGCTGCGCGAAGGCTATACCTTCGCTTGCCAAACCCGCATCGTTTCGCGACAGGGCGGAGGGAGTTTGAGCGGTCTCCCTCCGCCCCATCGAAGATGGGGAGGTGGCGGCCAAGCCGACGGAGGGGTCTCTTTCTTTTTACTCGTACCCGTGGGCTGCCTCGTTGATCACCAGGGCCGGCATCTTGGCGAAGTCGACCGACACAGGCTGGGGAATCCTCGCCTGAAATGTCCGGATCACATGCTCCAGGCGACGCACCGTCTCCTGCGTCGCCTCGGCGCGCGCATCGAGCGCCAGGGGCGACAGGCAGAACTCGATAATGGCTCGGCTATTCGTGGTTTCCATGGTCAAGGTTCCTTTGGGTTATTCGGCCGCGAACTGGGCGGTCTCGGTGGATTGCGACATGGCGGTGGTCGAAGACCGGCCCGACGTAATGGTCTCGGCGACCTTGTCGAAATAGCCGGTGCCGACCTCGCGCTGGTGACGGGTGGCGGTGTAGCCGCGGGCTTCATTGGCAAATTCGCGCTGCTGCAACTCCGAATAGGCGGCCATGCCGTGGTCGCGATAGCCGTCGGCCAGTTCGAACATCGAATTGTTCAGGGCATGGAAGCCGGCGAGCGTCACGAACTGGTATTTGTAGCCCATGGCGCCGAGCTCACGCTGAAACTTCGCGATCGTCGCCTCGTCCAGCTTTGCCTTCCAGTTGAAGGAGGGCGAACAGTTATAGGCCAACAGCTTGCCCGGATGTTCCCGGTGAACGGCCTCGGCGAAACGACGGGCATCGTCGAGGTCGGGGTGAGAGGTTTCCCACCACAGGAGGTCGGCATATCGGGCATAGGCCAGGCCGCGGGCAATGCAGTGGTCGAGCCCGCTGCCGGGCTTCAGGCGGTAGAAGCCCTCGACCGTGCGATTGTCGCGCTCGATAAACGGATGATCGCGTTCGTCGACATCCGAAGTGATCAACTGCGCCGATTCCGCGTCTGTGCGCGCCACGGTCAGGGTCGGCACGCCCATGACATCGGCGGCCAGGCGCGCCGAAATCAGGTTGCGTTCATGTGCCTGGGTCGGGATCAGCACCTTGCCACCGAGATGGCCGCATTTCTTTTCCGACGCCAGCTGGTCCTCGAAATGGACGCCGGCGGCGCCCGCCTCGATAAAGGCCTTCATGATCTCGAAGCTGTTGAGCGGCCCGCCGAAACCGGCTTCGGCATCGGCGACGATCGGAGCAAACCAGTCGCGTTTGGCGCCGCCTTCCGAATGCTCGATCTGGTCGGCGCGCTGCAGGGTGCGGTTGATGCGGCGGCACAGTTCCGGCGCCGCATTGGCCGGATAGAGCGATTGGTCGGGATACATGCTGGAGGCGGTGTTGCTGTCGGCGGCGACCTGCCAGCCGCTGAGATAGATGGCCTTCAGCCCGGCGCGCACCATCTGCATGGCCTGGTTGCCGGTCATGGCGCCCAGGCTATTGATGAAGGGCTCGGTGTGCAGCAGGTCCCACAGGCGATTGGCGCCGCGTTCCGCCAGGGTGTGCTGGATCGGGAACGAGCCGCGCAGGCGCAGGACGTCCTCAGGCATATAGGGGCGTTCGATGCCGTCGAAGCGGCCGGCCGGGGCGCCGGGAACCAGGTCTTGAAAACGGGTCATGAATGTCTCGCGAATTAGGAGGGATCAGCGGGTGGGGGATGTCGAAGGCGGGGCTGCAGGCGCCGGTGGTGTTGCGAACAGGCCCAGCAGCGAGGCGGCATAGAGCGATGGCATATCCCACGGCATGAGGACCGGGACGGTGCGGATATGCGGCATTGTCATAATCTGTCTCCTGTGGTGCGGGTGATGCCCTGCGGCGATGACAGACAGAAAACGCCCTATTCAAAAGGAAAGTAAGCCTTTGAGGCTCATCAGGTGTGTCACTTGGCGGAAAGTGACAGTTGTAAATGTGTAGAATTGTGACAATCTGCCATGACGCCATTCAGGAAGGGGCTGACCATGGCCGATCTCGATCGCAAACTGTACCTGGGCGGCCGTCTGAAGCGGCTGCGCTACGACCTCGATCTCAGCCAGACGAAGATGGCCGAGGACCTCGGCGTCTCGCCCTCCTATCTCAACCATCTCGAACGCAACCAGCGCCCGGTGACAGCCCAGGTCCTGCTCAAGCTGGCGGCGACCTACGATCTCGACCTGCGCACCTTTACCAGCGAGTCCGAGCCGGCGGGCGAGGCCGTGCTGGCGGAGATATTCGCCGATCCCCTGTTCAAGGACCTGCGCCTGCCGCGGCGGGAAATCGCCGACCTGGTCGCCACGGCGCCGATGGCGGCGGAAGCGGTGACGCGTCTTTACCGCGCCTACGCCGAACGGAAAAAACGCGACGCCATCGAGGCGCGGCCGCCCGAGGACGATCTCGATCCGTCGCCCGCCGACTGGGTGCGGGACCAGATCCAGTCGCATCATAACTTCTTCCCGGAGCTCGACGACCTCGGCGAGCAACTGTTCGCCACGCTCGGTGGCGATCCGCACAGCCTCGAGGAATCGGCCGGGCGCCGCCTGTCGGCCCTGCACGGCATCGATATCCGTCTGATGCCGGCCCAGGTGATGATGATGTATCAGCGCCGCTTCGATCCGCATCGCCGCCGGCTGATGATCTCGGAAACGCTCGGGGCTTCGTCGCGGCGCTTTGCCGTCCTTTATCAACTGGCTCTGTCGGAGCATGGCGCCGACATCAAGGCCATTGCCGGGCGGGTAAAGGCGCCGGACCTGGCGACGACGCGGCTCTATAGCATTGCCCTGATCAACTACCTGGCGGCGGCGACCCTGATGCCCTATGGCGGGTTTCTCGCTGCCGCCGAGCAGAATGCCTATGATATCGAACTGCTGCGCGCGCCTTACCGGGTGTCGTACGAACAGGCCGCCCAGCGCCTGACAACCCTGTCGCGCCCGGGCAGCCGGGGTGTGCCCTTCTTCCTGATGCGTATCGACAGCGCCGGCAATGTCTCGAAGCGCTTCTCCGCCGGCAGCTTTCCGTTCTCGCGTTATGGCGGCGCCTGTCCGCGCTGGAACATCCACCAGGCCTTCCAGACGCCGGGGCGCATCATCACCCAGGTCATCGAGACGCCGGGCGGGCAGCGCTACTTCACCTGTTCGCGTACGCTCGATCGCGGTTTGCGGGCCTATGCCGACGGCGCCTATTCCGAACAGGCGGTGGGGCTGGGCTGCGAACTGAAATATGCCGACCGGCTGATCTATGCCCGCGGCATCGACCTGGCCCATCCCAATGCGGTGCAGACCGGGCCGATGTGCCGGCTGTGCGAACGGCCCAATTGCCGTGAACGCGCCGCCCCACCCGCGGTCAAGGCACTGCAGGTCGACGAGTGGATCAAGGCGGTCACGGCGTTTCCGTTCTAGGCGCAGCCATTTACAGGATTTACATCCGTCAGATCGCTTGTGACCGAGCCTTAAGCTCTGATAGGAATAGAAAAAACAGGGAAGGCGTATGGCGACGGTCGCACTCAGGGGACTGGAAAAGGCGTTCGGCGCGACGCCCGTCCTGAACAGCATCGACCTCGACATAAGCGACGGCGAATTCGTCGTTGTGGTCGGGCCGTCGGGCTGTGGCAAGTCGACCCTGCTGCGCATCCTGGCCGGCCTGGAACAGCCGACATCGGGCACGCTCACCATCGACCGTGAAGACGCGCTGCCGCAATCGCCGGCGCAGCGCGGGGTCGCCATGGTCTTTCAGAACTACGCCCTTTACCCGCATCTCGACGTTTTCGAGAACATGGCGTTCGGCCTGCGTATGGCCAAGCGCAGCGACGCGGATATTCGCGAAGCCGTGGCACGGGCAGCCGGCCTGCTCGGCATTTCCGACCTGCTGAAGCGTCGGCCTCGGGAACTGTCGGGCGGCCAGCGCCAGCGCGTCGCCATCGGCCGCGCCATTGTGCGCCAGCCAAGGCTCTTTCTGCTCGACGAGCCGTTGTCGAACCTGGATGCAGGCTTACGCGTCCATATGCGCCATGAATTTGCCCGCCTGCACCGCGAACTGGCGACGACGACCGTCTATGTCACCCACGACCAGGTCGAGGCCATGACCCTGGCCGACCGTATCGTCGTACTCAACACGGGCCGGATCGAACAGATCGGCACGCCGGCAGAAATCTATGCGGCGCCGCGCAACCTGTTCGTCGCCGGCTTTCTCGGTTCGCCACGCATGAACCTGATCCCGGGAAAGGTCATCGCCAATGATCGTGTCGAACTGCCTGCGGGCGAGCAGATTACAGTGGCAACCGGTGACCTCCAGGCCGGAGATGTTGTTACGGTCGGTATCCGGCCGGAAGCCCTGAGCCTGAACGCCGGTGACAATGTCCTGCCGGTGACGATCGACGTGATAGAGACCCTGGGCCATGCCCAAGTCGTCTATGGCCTGATGCCGGACGTCACCGATGCCGTTTGTGCCCTGCTGCCCGGTGTCCTGACGGTACCCGAGGCAGGGTCGATCGCCCTGCGCTTTGCCGCGGCAGATGCCTATGTGTTCGACGCTACGGGTGAAGCCATAGGCCGCGCTCCGGCCCGGCCTGTGCTGGCAACCGGCTGATTTTTGGGGATGCGCGCTTTTTGCGGTTGAGGTCGCAGGGCGTTTAGCTTAGGTTCCGGCCGATATCCGCCGCGCCCTTATTTCGCGCAGGCCAAAACGCATCCGTAGCTCAGCTGGATAGAGTGTTGCCCTCCGAAGGCAAAGGTCACAGGTTCGAATCCTGTCGGGTGCGCCAAACTTTCTGCAAAATGAGCCGGTCGTAATTAGTAGATAATTGTCAGTTTAATAAATCACGTCAAAATCGGCAGATAGCTCGTGAGCTTTGATCGTTATGTTGCAGTAAATAGCTGCATTTATTGTGGTTCCACCGACGATCTGACCGACGAGCATATAGTTCCGTTTGCTCTTAACGGACTGTCTGTTTTGCCGAAGTCGAGCTGTAAATCGTGTAGTGCCATAACATCTGCATTTGAGGGACGATGCGCCCGAATAATGTATGGAAATTTTCGGATCATAAATAACGTTCAAACGAGGCGTCGAAAAGAGCGGCCTAAAACCATTAAAGCCTTACTCCAAGGTTCTCAGAACGAGCCAATCGATATTCCGATTGAAAATTGTGTCGGCACCTTGCCGTGGGTACACTTTTTACCCGCAGGAATATTTCGAAAACCGCCTATCAAAGAGGACCATTGGGCGGGCTCTAGGTTAGAAGTGCACTCGTTTATGCCACGGGATCCATCTCCGATGCGAGACGTTGATTTTGGCCAAGTCAGCTTCGTACAAAGGTTTGACGTGGATTCTTTGGCGCTTACCTTGGCACGTGTAGCACACGCATTAGCCGTAGCGAATTTTGGCGTCGATTTTTTCGAACCATGGCTACCACCGTATATTTTAGGAAGGGACAAGTCCCTTTCTTATCTAATTGGCGGAGGAAATGTCGATAAGTCTCCGGAAGATATTTTGCATAATCTTGGTTACCAAGTTGGACCGCGGACGCTAGGTTGGGGAGTCACACAGACGTTGTTGACGGTAGATATTCGGTTTTGGGCTCAATTTGGTGGTCCTTCAGCAGAGGTTGTCGTCGGTAAGACTACACCAAAGAAGGTCGCTGATTATCTACGGTCGAGTACAAGTATGAAAATTGCAAACTAATCAGTCTGACTTTTCAATGAAAGTAACCAAGTAGGCGAAGGCCGTTGCTCATTCCTAGAGTTCAACCCTCGCGCAGGCCCTTGGCGACGTTTTCCAGGCTATTCTTCAGGCTGCCTTCGCGGCCTTGCGCGGTCGTCTGGACCGCGTCGGCGATGGCCGAGACCGAAACCTGCTGCGTGTCCTGTATCGAAGCAACGATGCTCATCCATACGTCGTTGCCGAATTGCGCTGTTTCAACTTGGGTCATTGCCGGGGGCCTTTCACTGCTGGGTGAATCCTCCTCAGCAAGAGTCGCGCCATTGGGGAGTTCTGCGGCAATGTCCGTCGGCGTGTCATCGCCTCCCTTGATGTCGTCCTGCACTACAGCCTCCACGCGTATTTTTAAACTACATACGCCTGCTGCGGACCAGCGTCCAGTCACGGCCGCGTCACGTTCAGGATGGTTTAAATTAAACCATCTGGTTGACAATTGAGTTGCGCCGGAATATTAAACCATATGGTTTATGATTCCGCCCAGCTCGACGCCGTCTTTCATGCCCTGTCCGATCCGACACGGCGCGCCATGCTTGGCCAGCTTGCCGAGGGTGAACTGACGATCGGCGAACTGGCGACGCCGTTCGATATGAGCCTTGCGGGTGCGTCCAAGCACGTCAAGGTGCTGGAGCACGCCGGCCTGGTGACGCGCATGGTGCGCGGGCGCACGCATTTTTGCCGCTTACGGGCGGCGCGGCTGGCGCAAGCCGATGCCTGGCTGAAGCGGTACGAAACGTTCTGGACCGAAAACCTCGACACGCTGGAAGCCCTCCTGCGCGCCGAAGACGCCGCAAACACCCCACAGGAGTAGACGATGACCAAAGCTGCCCAATCCGAAGACCTGAAGCCGGCTGAACCCTTTGTCGAGCGCACTGCCCCGGCGACGATCCGCGTCGAGCGCCTGCTGCCGGGCCCGATCGAACGTGTCTGGTCTTACCTGGTCGATTCTGACAAGCGCGCCAAATGGTTCGCCGGTGGGCCGATGGAATTGCGCATGGGCGGCGCCGTGGAGCTCAGCTTCCGTAATTACGACCTGTCGGGCGGCCGTAACCGCGCTAACGCGGTACCGCCGGCCGGTACGGTAGATCATGTCATGGTCGGAATCGTCACGCAGTGCGAGCCGCCTCACCTGCTGGCTTTCAACTGGAGCGCCGACGGCAGCGGCTCCGAGGCGATCTTCGAGCTGACGCAGGAAGGCCCGGATACCCGTATGATCGTCACCCATCGCAACCTGTCGAGTCACAAGCAACTGCTGGGCGTCTCCGCCGGCTGGCATACCCATATCGGCATCCTTATCGACCTGCTGTCGGAAACGCCTGCGCGCGCCTTCTGGCCGGAACATGTCCGGCTGGAAGGTGTCTATTCCGAACGGTTTCCGGAATAACAAAAAGCCCGCAAGGTTAATACCTGCGGGCCTTTCCGTATACGGACGATCAGTATTCCTGCCGTGTCGGCCGGAACAGGATCTCGTTGATATCGACATCGTCGGGCTGGCTCATGGCAAAGGCTACAGTGCGAGCGAAGGCTTCTGCGGGGATGGCGTTCTCATAGACCTTGCGGACGCATTCGGCGACATCGGGCTCAGTGATGCTGTCGGGCAGTTCGCTCTGGACGGCGCCCGGTGAGATGATGGTCGTGCGGATATTGTACGGCTTGACCTCTTGGCGCAGGCCTTCGGAGATGACGCGCACGGCGTGCTTGGTCGCCGAATACACAGCGCCCCCCGGTCCGACCTTGTGACCGGCGACCGACGAGACGTTGATGATATGGCCGCCCATCTGTTTTGTCATATGGGGCAGGACAGCGGCGATGCCGTAGAGGACGCCCTTGAGGTTGACGTCGATCATGCGATCCCAGTCATCGATCTTGAGGCGTTCCAGCGGTGAATGCGGCATCAGGCCGGCATTGTTGAGCAGGACATCGATGCGGCCATGTACGGCGACGGCGTGATCGACCAGGGCCTTGACCTGGTCGGCCCGGGTGACATCGGTCTGGACGACGGCATCGGCGCCGAGGTTCAGTTCCGTCGCCAGGGCCTGCAGACGATCGAGGCGGCGGGCGCCCAGCACCAGTTTTGCACCCTGTGTGGCCAGGTGCCGGGCGGTGGCTTCCCCCAGGCCGCTGCTGGCGCCGGTGATAACGACGATCTTGTTTGCGATATTGGCGGTCATAGGTTTCTCCGGATTAGAGCATTTTCCGATCAATTTGATCGGAAAATGCTCTAACTTTTTGTTTTGTCGCACTTCTTATCCGAAAAGTGGCGTCCACTTTGTCGGGAAGTGCTCTAGCGGCCGACGCGGTCTTGCAGGCTTTGCGGATAACGCGCGCCTTCGACGGCAATGCCGGCGAGGGCGGCTTCGATAGTGTGCAGGTCGTCAGGGCTGAGGACGATGTCGGCGGCGCCGATATTCTCCTCGAGACGGTGCAGCTTGGTGGTGCCGGGGATGGGCACGATCCACGGCTTCTGCGCCAGCAGCCAGGCCAGGGCGATCTGGGCCGGGGTGACCTTGCGTGTGGCGGCAATGCCGGCGACGGCGTCGACCAGGACCTGGTTGGCTTGACGGGCTTCGGGGGTGAAGCGCGGCACGACATTGCGGAAATCGCTCGAGTCGAAGGTGGTGTCGGCGGTAATGGCGCCGGTCAGGAAGCCCTTGCCGAGCGGGCTGAAGGGGACAAAGCCGATACCGAGCTCTTCCAGCGTCGGCAGGATCTCGGCCTCGGGTTCCCGCCACCATAAGGAATATTCACTTTGCAGGGCGGCCACCGGCTGGACCGCGTGGGCGCGGCGGATGGTTTGGGCGCCGGCTTCGGACAGGCCGAAATGCTTGACCTTGCCCTCGATTATCAGGTCCCTGACCGTGCCGGCGACGTCTTCGATCGGTACATTGGGATCGACGCGGTGCTGATACAGCAGGTCTATGACGTCGGTCTTCAGGCGACCAAGAGCGGCTTCGGTGACGGCGCGGATATTTTCCGGCCGGCTGTCCAGCCCCTGGGCGACCACGCCGCCGGGAAAGCCGAACTTGGTGGCGATGACGACCTGGTCACGCACCGGCGCCAGCGCTGTGCCCAGCAGGGTTTCATTGGTGAAGGGGCCGTAGGCCTCGGCGGTGTCGAAGAAGGTAACGCCACGATCGACCGCGGTGCGGATCAGGGTCGTGGCTGCGCCGGTGTCGGTCGCCGGGCCGTAGCCGAAGCTTAGGCCCATGCAGCCGAGGCCAAGGGCCGATACGGTCAGGCCGCTTTTGCCGAGTGTGCGTGTATGCATTGTCGTCATCCTTACGTGGTGATGACGAGGATATAGGCCTTTTGGAGTTATCGAATTAGGCGGTTAAATGCGCATGCAGTTATGAATTTATTTCATGAATGGGGTGCTCTCACCGGAACTACTCCTTCAAAAGGCTAGGGTATGCACACAACTCTAAAATCGCAATTTATTCAATGCCTTAATGGTTAAAAATATAATCTGCACACGGATTATTTTTTCACCAAAAAGAATTCAGGCGTGGATTTTTCGAGTTCTCAGCCCGATTTGAGATGTGTGAATCACCTAGCTTCAAAAGGGGGGAGTTCTGTCAGCGTGTATCCGTCCACCCGCCGCCCAGGGCGCGTATCAGGTCGACGGCGGCAAGACGCCGGGAGGTGGCGATGTTCAGCGCCGCCCGGCGGGCATCGAGTTCTGCGGTCTGGGCTGTGACGACGTCGAGATAGCTGGCGGCGCCCTCCTTGTACTGGACGGTGGCCAACTGGTTGGTGCGCGCCGCCGCCTGCACGGCTTCGTCCTCGCGGTCACCGGCGACGGCAAGACGATTGGCCAGGGTCAACTGGTCGGCGACGTCCTGGAAGGCACTCAGCACGGTCTGGCGATAACCGGCCGCGGCCTGGTCGAATTCCGCACGGGCAGAGGCGACACCGGCTTTCCGGGCGCCGCCGTCGAAGACGGGCAGGTTGGCGGCAATCGGCCCGAGCGCCCAGTAGCCACCGGTCTTGCCGACATAGTCTTCGGTCCCGATCGTGGCGGCCAGGGTCAGGCTGGGGAAGCGGGCGGCCTGCGCTATGCCGATGCGGGCATTGGCGGCGTAGACCCGGCGCTCGGCGGCGGCGATGTCGGGCCGGCGTTGCAGCAGGGTCGAGGGGGCATCGACCGGGATCTTCGGCACGGCACTGTCGCCGGTGACGGCCGAAAGATGATACCCGGCCGGCTGTTCGCCGACCAGTACGGCAATGGCGTGTTCCAGCAGGGTGCGCGAGGCCTGGGCCTGTTCCAGCTGGGCCTGGACGGTGGCCAGCTGGGTGCGCGCCCGGCCGACATCGATCTCGCTGGCGGCGCCACCGGTCAGGCGGTTGCGCGTCAGGTCGAGCGCCTTCTGATAGGCGTCCTGCGATTTTTGCAGCAGGTCGATCTGGGCGTCGGAGCCGCGCAGGGAGACATAGGTTTCGGCGAGGCGCGCCTGCATGCTGAGGCGCACGTTGGCCACATCGGCGGCGCTGGCCTCGGCCGTGGCGCGTCCGCTGGCGACGGTGTTGCGCACCCGGCCCCACAGGTCGAGCTCGTAACCGGCGGCGGCGCCGATACTGTCATTGTCGAGCTGGCCGTTGCGCGGATCGTCGGTGCGGCTGGCCGATCCGGTCAGGCCGAGCGTCGGCAGCAATCCGGCGCGCGCCTGACGCGACAGGGCCGAGGCCTGGTCGTAGCGCGCCACGGCGGCGGCCAGCTGGGTGTTGCCGGCCTCGATGCGGCCTTCGAGATCGTCGAGCGTACTGTCGCCGAAGACCTGCCACCACGGGCCGCGCGCGGCAGAGTCGGCCGGGGCCGCCGGTGTCCACGGGCCGGTCGCGTCATAGGCCACGGGCGCCGGCGGGGTGGTCGGCACCTGGTAGGCGGGGGCCATGCTGCATGCCGATGTCAGCACGCACACCGGCAGGGCAATCAGACTACGGTTTGGCATTGGCATTCACCGGATTCTTATGGACAGGGCGGACGGCGGCGCCGGACGCGATGGCGTCGGACGGGCTGTCGATCACCCAGTCGGTGGCGGCGATGCCGGAGGCGATGTCGAGCGTCTTGCCGTCGTCGCGGGCGATCTTGACCGGCTTGACGGTGACATGGTTGTCCGACCCGACCACGGCGACAGCCGTCCCTTCGGAGCGGAACAGCAGGGCTGATGCCGGGATACGCACGGCGCTAGCCTGCGTGGCCTTGGGCATGTCGAGCGTCACCTGGGCATAGCCGCCGGGGCGCAAGGCATGGTCGGCATTGTCGACCACCAGCTGGATCAGCATGGCGCCCGAGGCCGGATCGACGGCGTCGGCGGTGCGCGTGACGCTGGCGTCGAAGACCTTGCCCGGCTGGTCCGGCATGGTGAAGTGGGCGGTCATGCCTTCGGTGACGGCCGATAGCTGGCTTTGCGGCACGGAGACATAGACACGCAGCCGGCTGGTGTCGGAGACGCTGAACAGGGGCGTCGGCGCCGTGCCGCCGGCGCTGATCAGGGCGCCGACATCGGTGTTGCGCGCCACGACGACGCCGTCGAAGGGCGCGACGATACGCTTGAAGCCGGCCAGGGTCTTGAGACGCGCCACATCGGCGGCGGCGGCATCCCGCTGGGCCAGGCGCGCAGCCAGGTCGCCGCGCTTCTGGTCGGTATCCTGCTGCGACACGGCCTGCTGCGCCAGCAGGCGGTCCCAGCGATCGGCGGTAGTCTTGGCCAGGGCATAATTGGCCGTCGCTGTCGCCAACTGCGCCTGCGAGGCCGACAGTTGCTGGTCGACGTCGGGGGCGTCGATATCGGCCAGGACCTGGCCGGCCTTCACCGGTGTGCCGATGTCGGCGTACCATTTGCGCAGGTAGCCGCTGGTGCGGGCATAGACGGGCGCCTCGGCCCAGGCCTGGACGCGGCCGGGCAGGACCAGGGTGCCGCTGTCGGCGGCCTGCGGCTGGAAGACCATGGCCGAAGGCGTCGCCAGGGCGGCCGTTTCCTTTTTGAGGCTGGCGCTCTGGGCCAGGCGCGCGGCCGTGCCGCCGCCGACGATCAGGACAAGGACTACACCGCCGATAAGGCCGGCGCGCACCAGGGCGCCGGTGCTGACGGTGGGTACGGGGCGGCCGGATTGGGGCGTGTCGGTGGGATTGGGGTTGTGATTATTCACCGGGAACTCCTTCGGGCAGGACCGGAACGGCAGAGGATGGTTTGGGTGCCTTCGTCCGGCGCGGGGCGTGGGCGATGGCGAACATGACGGGGACGAAGACCAGCGAGGCGCAGGTGGCGAACAACAGGCCGCCGATGACGGCGCGGCCGAGCGGAGCATTCTGTTCGCCGCCGTCGCCGAGGCCGAGCGCCATCGGCGCCATGCCGATGATCATGGCCAGGGCCGTCATCAGCACGGGACGAAAGCGCGTCACCCCGGCTTCGAAGGCGGCGGTCAGGCCGCTGCCGGTGTGCAGCAGGCGTTCACGCGCAAAGCTGACGACCAGGATCGAGTTGGCGGTGGCCACCCCCATGCACATGATGGCGCCGGTCAATGCGGGCACGCTGAGCGGCGTGCCGGTAGCGAACAGCGTCCAGGCGATACCAGCCAGGGCGGCGGGCAGGGCCGAGACGATAACGCCGGCGTCGAGCCAGGACTGGAAGTTGACGACGATCAGCAGGTAGATCAGCACGACGGCGCCGAGCAGGCCCAATCCCATGCCGGTAAAGGCGGTGTTCATGGTCTGGTACTGGCCGCGCAGGGTGACGGTGACCGACTTGGGCTTGTCCTTTTCCAGGCCTTTCAGGGCCTTCTGGATGTCCTCGGACACGGCGCCCAGGTCGCGCCCCTGGGGGGTGGCGTAGACGTTGATCAGGGGCTGGATATTGTATTGCGACACCACGGCCGAGCCATTGCTGCGGCTGAAGGCGCCAAGGGCGTTCAGGGTCTGCTGCGGGGCGCCGCGCGTCGACGACACCGGCAGGGACTGCAGCTTGTCGAGGCTGTCGAGGCTGTATTCCGGCGTCTGGGCGACGACGGGATAGGAGACGCCGGTGGCGGGGTTGAGCCAGAAGACGGGCGAGGTCTGGCTGGAGCCGGCAATGGCGCCGGCGACACTGCCGGTGACGTCGCGCTCGTCTATCCCTAAGCCATTGGCGCGGGTGCGGTCGACGTCGAAACGCAGTTCCGGGTAACCGGCCGGCTGCTGGATGCGCGGGTCGGCGACGCCGTCGATCTTCCGGATGGCGGCCAGGATCTTCTGGGCATAGGCGCGGTTTTCGGCGCTTTTGCTGCCGGTGACCTGGATGTCGATCGGCGACGGGCTGCCGAAGTTGAGGATTTGCGAGGTGACGTCGGCCGGCAGGAAGGAGAAGGTCGCCGTCGGGAAGTCGCGCGGCAGGGACTGGCGCAAAAGCCGGACATGGTCGGCCGTGGGACTGTGGCCTTTTTTCAGGCTGATCAGGACGTCGCCGTCCTGCGGGCCGATGGTGCCGGAGGCGTTGTAGACGGTGTTGATACCGCTGGTCGGCAGGCCGATATTGTCGACGACAGTGTCGATCTCGCCGGCGGGCAGGGTGGCGCGAACGCGCTGTTCGATGCGGTCGAACAGGGCGGAGGTCTCTTCCAGGCGCATGCCCGACGGGGCGCGTACGTGCATGGCGATGGTGCCGGCATCGACCTGCGGGAAGAAGTTGCGCCCGAGGAAGGGCACCAGGACCAGGCTGCACAGGGCAAAGGCGAGGAAGCCGAGCACGAAAGGTGCGCGTGCCTTCAGGGCGCGGCCGAGCACGCCGGCATAGCCGTCGCGGAAGCGCGAGAAGCCGTTTTCGAAGCCGCGCTGGAAACGCACCAGCGGGTTCTTCGATTTGGCGGCATGGGTGTGGTCGTCGCCGTGGACGTGGGGCTTCAACAGGTACATGGCCATGGTCGGCACCAGGGTCCGCGACAGGATGAAGGAAGCGATCATGGCGAAGACGACCGACAGGGCCATGGGCACGAACAGGAAGCCCGACACGCCCGGCAGGTAGAACATCGGCACAAAGACGATGCAGATACAGAGCAGCGAAACGAAGGCCGGTGTCACGATCTGCTGGGCGCCGTCCAGGATCGAGGTCTTGACGTCCTTGCCGTGCTCCAGGTGCCAGTTGATGTTCTCGATGGTGACGGTGGCGTCGTCGACCAGGATGCCGACGGCCAGCGCCAGGCCGCCCAGGGTCATGATGTTCAGGGTCTGGCCGAAGGCCGACAGGGCGGCGATGGCGGCCAGGACGGCCAGCGGGATCGAGATGGCGATGATGACGGTCGAGCGCCACGAGCCGAGGAACAGCAGGATCATCAGCGAGGTCAGGGCGGCGGCGATGACGCCCTCGTGGATGACGCCTTCGACTGCGGCCTTGACGAAGGTGGACTGGTCGATCATCGGCACGATGTCGAGTGCGGACGGCAGGGTGGTCTTGACGTCGGGCAGCATGTCGCGGACGCCCTTGACGATATCGATGGTCGAGACGGCGCCGGACTTGAAGACGGTCAGCAGGACCGAACGCTTGCTGTCGACGTGGACGACGTTCTGCTGTGGCGCCGAGCCGTCGCGGACATGGGCGACGTCGCCCAGCAGGATGGTTGTGCCGCGCACGGTCTTGATCGGTAGGGCGTTCAGTTCATCGGTGCTGCCCGGCGCGTTGTTGAGGCGGAAATTATATTGGAACTCGCCGATCTTGAGGAAGCCAGCCGGCGTGATCTGGGTCTGGGCGGCGATGGCGGCGCCGACGTCGGACGGCGACAGGCCTTTCGACGCCAGGGCCTGGGGGTCGATATCGACCATGATCTGGCGCGTGCGGCCGCCGAACGGCAGCGGGATGGCGGCGCCCGGTACAGTGACCAGGCGGGTACGGATCTGGGCAGTGCCGATGTCGGACAGCTGGGCCTCGGTCATACCCTTGCCGGACAGGGCCAACTGCAGGATCGGCACGGTCGAGGCGCTGTAGTTGAGGATCAGCGGCGGGGTCGTCCCGGGGGGCATCTGGCGCAGGACGGTCTGCGACACGGCGGTGATCTGGGCATTGGCCAGGCGGATGTCGGCATTAGGCTGGAAGTAGATCTTGACCACGCCGATGCCGGCATAGGAGGTGGCCTCGATATGTTCGATATCGTTGACGGTGGTCGTCAGGACGCGCTCATAGGGCGTGATGATGCGGCCGGACATGTCGTCCGGCGACAGGCCGCTATAGGTAAAGGCCACGGCCACGACGGGGACGCGGATCGACGGGAAGATGTCGATCGGCATGCGCAGGGCGGACAGGACACCGACGATAAGGATAAGCGCCGCCATGACGATAAAGGTGTAGGGGCGGGACAGGGCGATGCGAACAAGGGCGTTCATCGTGGGCAGTCTCTTTTCAAATCACGAACGTGTTCCGGCACGCCCCGCACCGCAGCACGAAGGACAGGCCGATAACAGATGTGGTGAGGCGCGAATTCCCGGTTCACGTCGTCGAAGCGTTGGCGTATATGGCCGCCAGCCGCCTCAGGCACTGTTACAGTTAGGCTTTCGCTTCTGCAATGTCGATGACAAAACAATGCCCGACGGCTTTTTTCGGCCACCACGGTGGCCGGAGGCTAGCAGACGACGGGGGGATGCGATTAGATACGATTATCGGCATAGGCTTATGAAGAGGATTCATGAATGGCGCGCGAAAATGTCAACGACCTGATCGCTTTCCTGGCCGTGGCGCGCGAGGGGAGTTTCACGAAGGCGGCAGCGAAGCTGGGCGTGTCGCAGTCGGCGCTCAGTCATACCCTGCGCGGGCTCGAGGCGCGGCTGGGCTTGCGTTTGCTGACCCGGACCACCCGCAGCGTCGCGCCGACCGAGGCCGGCGAGCGCCTGCTGCGCACGGTCGGTCCGCATTTCGAGGAGATCGAGGCGGAGCTGGCAGCGCTCAGCGAACTGCGCGACAAGCCGGCCGGCACGATCCGCATCACGGCCGGTGAACATTCCGCCGAGACCCGGCTGTGGCCGGTATTGGCGCGCCTGCTGCCCGACTATCCCGATATCCATGTCGAGGTGACGATCGACTATGGCCTGACCGACATCGTCAGCGAACGCTACGATGCCGGCATCCGTATCGGCGAACAGGTTGCGAAGGACATGATCGCCGTACGCATCGGGCCGGACATGCGCATGGCCGTGGTCGGCGCCCCGGGCTATTTCGCCGGCCGATCGAAGCCGAAGGCGCCTCAGGACCTGACCGCGCACAACTGCATCAATCTGCGCCTGCCGACGCGCGGCGGCATCTATGCCTGGGAGTTCGAAAAGAACAACCGGGAACTGAAGGTCCGGGTCGAGGGGCAGACCGTGTTCAACAGCACGCCGATGATCATGCGTGCGGCGCTCGATGGCGCCGGCCTGGCCTATCTGCCGCAGGACCGGGTGCAGACGGCCATAGATGACGGGCGGCTGGTGCATGTGCTGGCCGACTGGTGTGCGCCGTTTGCCGGCTATCATCTCTATTATCCCAGCCGGCGGCAGAACTCTCCGGCCTTTGCCCTGGTGGTCGAGGCTTTGCGGTACAGAGGGTAGGGGCGTTACAGAGGGTAGGTCTTGTTCCTGCCATGGGATTCTGGTTCTGCTATCGCATCATCGGATTTTGTACGGACACTGAACATATGGCGCGCCTTTTCTGCCTGATCCTTGCCCTGCTGGCTGCCGTCATGGCGGGACCCGCGGCCGCCGCCGACCAGCCGGTGCGCGTGGCCGTCCACGTCCTGCCGCCCTTTGTCGAGCAGAAGGACGGCGCCCTTTCGGGCTATTCGATCGACCTGTGGAACGCCATTGCGCAGCGGCGACACTGGACGACGCAATATGTCGTCGTGCCCGACGTCGATGCGCAGTTGTCGGCCATTGCCGATAAACGCGCCGATGTCGGTACCGGCGCCATTTCGATCACGGCCGAGCGCGACCGGGCCTTCGACTTTTCGCAACCGGCCCTGCATGGCGGCTTGCAGATCCTGGTGCGCAATCATCGCGTGGCGCCGGAAGCGACCGCGCTGGAAAGCCTTTTCCATCTGCTGTTCTCGCCGGCCATGCTGGTCTGGCTGGGCATTGCGGCGCTGTTGTCCGTCATCCCCGCCCATATCGTCTGGTTTTTGGAACGCCGCCATCCCGAGGGCATTATCGCCTCGCGATCCTATTTTCCCGGCATCTTCCAGGCCTTCTTCTGGAGCCTGGGGACTCTGGCTACCCAGGCGGATTCCATGCCGCGGCACTGGGCGTCGCGGGTCCTGGCGGTCTTGTGGATGTTCACCAGCGTGGTCTTTGTCGCCTTCTACACCGCCACGCTGACAGCGACCCTGACGGTCCAGCAGTTCCACAGCGAAATCAATGGTCCGGACGACCTGCCGGGCAAGACGGTGGCGACGGTCAGGGGGACGACTTCGGCCGACTACCTTGCCGGCTCGGGCGCCCATGTCTTGGCCTATGATCGTATCGACGACGCCGTGGCGGCCCTCAAGAGCAAGGCGGCCGATGCCGTCGTCTACGATGCGCCGGTGGTGCAGTTCCTGGCTGCCCGCAGCGACGGTGCGTCGCTGGCGGTCACGGGTTCTGTCTTCCGTTCCGAAGACTACGGCTTTGCCTTCCGCAACGGTTCGGAGCTGCGGCGCTCGGTCGATGTCACCTTGCTGATGCTGCGTGAGGACGGCACCTATGACCGCCTGACGCAGAAATGGTTTGGCAAGCCGTAAAGGCTTTAGCCGCCGTTGCTGCCCTGGGATTCATGCCAGTTGCCGCGGCCATCGCGCCAGCCATAGGCCGCGACCTCGCCGGCGTGCCAGCGACCGCTGTCGTCTTCCCAGCCGACGGCGCGTGGACGGCCGATATGCCACTGGCCCTGGTCGTCGCGCCAGCCCTGGACGGCGCGGGTGCTTTGGCGGTCACCAGAATAGCTTCCGGAATAACTTCCGCTGGAATAGGCGTCGCCGGAAGAGGCGTTGCCATAGCTGCCGTCCGAATAACGATCGCCGGATTGATTGTAGCGGTCGCCCGTATAAGGATCGCGGTCACCGTACGAAGACGAGGACGACGTACCGTAGCTATAGGTCGTCGACGGCTGATTGTCGCTATAGGTATAACCGCCCTGGTTATAGTTATTCTGGCTGTAGGTATTCTGGCTGTAGGTGTTCTGGCCGTAGATTTTCTGGCTGTAGGTGTTCTGGCCATACGTATTCGGGCTGTAGCTGCCTTGGTCCTGGTCCTGGTCCTGGTCTTGATCGGCGCTGTCGCGATCGTCGGTGTAGGCGCCCTGGTTGTAACTGCCCGGGTCGTAAGAGCTTTGGTCGTAACCGGTCGAAGCGCTGCTGCTGTAATGGCTGTCGTCGTTCAGCGCATAACCGTTGCTGTCGTCATCGCTGGTCTGGGCGCTGTCGTCGCTGCCGTAGGGCAGACCCGACGCATCGTAGACTTCGTCGTACATGCTGCTGGCGGGGCGCGTGGTGTAGTAGGCGATCTGGTAGCCGTCGGGGGCACGCGGTGCGGCGAAATAGGCGCTTCCATAGGCGTAGTATTCGCCCTTGTAGCAGCGGGCCGATGCGCGTCGTACGCCGCTGGAATCCGTTGCCGTGTGGCGCTGCATGTCGCTGGAGCGGACATAGCAGTAGCCGTCGAAACGGGTGCTGGCCTGGGCGGAAGCGGCCATGGGCAGTGCAGCACAGGCGAGGGTTGCAGTGGCGGCCATCAGGCCAGCGACGATGGAAGGCGAAAACGAATAAGCCATATGACCAGTCCCAAATTGCCGATGAGCGGCGCGAACGTGCGCTGTGGTTAATAAAAATGCAATGGGTTACTGTCTAGGGAAGGGGTGGGAAATGGGGAAATTGCGAAGTTTTTGCTGCACTGCAAACTTTTTGTCTCTTTCGCTTGCAAGAGCGTAAATGATCGCCTTATATCTGGGTACGGGGCATTATATTTATTCAACTCTTACCCCATTTGATTGCCCTGGCGCCTGCGTTTACGGCGCGGATCTGATTTTACGGAGTCGAGGAGTCGACATGAAAATTGCAATTGCTGGTTTGGGTTACGTCGGTCTGTCGAACGCCATGCTGCTGGCCCGACACAATACGGTCGTCGCCTTCGACGTGGTGCCCGCCAAGGTCGAAATGCTGAACAATCGCCAGTCGCCGATCGTCGACAAGGAAATCGAGCATTTCCTGGCCAACGAAAAGATCGATTTCAAGGCGACGCTCGACGCCAAAGAAGCCTTCGTAGGCGCCGAATATATCATCGTCGCCACGCCGACCAATTACGACACGGACACCAATCGTTTCGACACCGAGTCCATCGAGACCGTGATCAAGGCGATCATGCCGATCAACCCGACGGCCACCATCGTCATCAAGTCGACCATCCCCGTCGGCTATACGGCCCGGATCAGCAAGGAACTGGGCTGCAGCAACCTGATCTTCTCGCCAGAATTCCTGCGCGAAGGCAAGGCGCTGTACGACAACCTCTATCCCTCGCGCATCGTCGTCGGCGAGCAGTCGGAACGCGGCCGTATCTTCGCCGAGCTGCTCAAGGGCGGTGCGGAGAAGAAGGACATCGAAGTCATCTTCACCAATTCCGACGAAGCCGAGGCGATCAAGCTGTTCGCCAACACCTATCTCGCCATGCGCGTCGCCTACTTCAACGAACTGGATTCCTATGCCGAAGCCCTGGGCCTCGACACGCGCCAGATCATCGAAGGCGTCTGCCTCGATCCGCGCATCGGCCGCCACTACAACAATCCGTCCTTCGGCTACGGCGGTTACTGCCTGCCCAAGGACACCAAGCAGCTGCTGGCCAACTATTCCAGCGTGCCGCAAAACCTGATCAAGGCTATCGTCGACGCCAATACGACCCGCAAGGACTTCGTTGCCGACTCGATCATCAGCCGCAAGCCCAAGACGGTCGGCATCTATCGCCTGACCATGAAGACGGACTCGGACAATTTCCGCGACTCGTCGGTCCAGGGCATCATGAAGCGTATCCGCGCCAAGGGTATCGACGTGGTGATCTTCGAACCCGCCTATAAGGGCGACGAGTTCTTCAACTCGCCGATCATCCGCGACCTGGCCGAATTCAAGGGCATGTCGGACGTCATCGTCGCCAACCGCCTGTCGGACGATATCCGCGACGTCGAGGCCAAGGTCTATACGCGCGATCTCTACACGGCCGACTAAGGCTTTCCGAAATTCGCACCTGCATCAACGGCGGTCATTATGGCCGCCGTTTTTGTTTGTGTTGATATCTTGATCTGACCAATTTTCAGGTTAAGGTCTGACATATAAGATGCGCCAAAGCATCGGAGGAAACGTGATGAAGCTGCCCCTGCTTGCCGGACTGTGTCTGGCCATGGTGTTTCCCGCGGCCGCCCGTGCCGAAGACGGTTATGACCTGTGGCTGCGCTACCGTCCGGTCGAGGCGCCAGCGCCTTATCGCGCACACGCCACCGGCATTGTCGGCGGAACCTCCGCTACCCTGTCAGCAGCCGAAAGCGAATTGCAGCACGGTGTCAAAGGCCTGCTCGGCAGCGATGTCGCTGTCGGCACGGCCTTGAACGATGGCGCGATCGTCCTCGGGACGCCCGCGGGTTCCGCTTTGGTCAAGGGGCTGAACCTGCCGCTCAAAGACCTCGGCGATGAAGGCTTCCTTATTCGCACCCTGACCGTGCAAGGCCATCCGGTGACGGTGATTGCCGGTAACAGCGACGCGGGTGTGTTATACGGCGCCTTTCGTTACCTCAGCCTGATCCAGACGCGCCGGCCGGTCGATCGCCTAGATATAAGCGACGCCCCGAAGCTGAAGGTCCGTGTCCTTGACCACTGGGACAATCTCAACGGCCATGTCGAGCGCGGCTATGCCGGCAATTCGATCTGGGACTGGTGGCGGCTGCCCGACCTGACCGATGCGCGCTATATCGACTATGCCCGCACCGATGCCTCGGTAGGCATCAACGGCGTCGTCCTCAACAATGTCAACGCCCAGGCTGACAGCCTGACCGCCCCCTATATCGCCAAGACGAAGGCCATAGCCGACATCCTGCGGCCCTATGGCGTCAAGGTCTATCTGTCGGCGCGCTGGTCGGCACCGATCGAGCTGGGCGGGCTTAAGACCGCCGATCCGCTCGATCCATTAGTGCGCGCCTGGTGGGCGGCCAAGGCGGATGAGATCTACGCCGCCATCCCCGATTTCGGCGGCTTCCTGGTCAAGGCCAATTCCGAAGGTCAGCCGGGGCCTGGCGACTATCACCGCAGCCATGCCGAGGGCGCCAACATGCTGGCGGCGGCCGTGGCGCCGCACGGCGGCATCATCATGTGGCGCGCCTTTGTCTATTCCGAACACGACGCCAATGACCGCGCCAAGCAGGCCTATAGCGAATTCCAGGGGCTGGACGGCCAGTTCGCGTCCAATGTCCTGCTGCAGATCAAGAACGGGGCCATCGACTTCCAGCCGCGCGAGCCCTTCCATCCGTTGTTCGGCGCCATGCCGAAGACCAACGAGATGCTGGAGGTGCAGATCACCAAGGAATATCTCGGCCAGGCGACCCATCTTGTCTACGCCACGGCCCTGTTCGAGGAGACCCTGAAGGCGGACACCTACCGCCATGGCAAGGGCACGACTGTGGCGCGGATCATCGGCGGCACGGCCGAGCATCATTCTTTGACCGGAATGGCGGGTGTCGCCAATATCGGCGTAGATCGCGACTGGACCGGTTCCGACTTCAACCAGGCCGACTGGTATGGTTTTGGCCGGCTGGCATGGAATCCGGACGCATCGAGCCGCGATATCGCCGGCGACTGGGCACGCATGACTTTTTCCAACGACCCGGCCTTCGTTACGCCGGTCGTCGACATGATGATGGCGTCGCGCGAAAGCGTGGTGAAATACATGACGCCGCTGGGTCTGCATCACCAGATGGCCACAGGGCACCACTACGGCCCCGGACCGTGGGTGTGCGACCTGAAACGGCCGGAATGGAATCCGTGTTATTACGCCAAGGCTGATGCGGCGGGGATCGGTTTCGATCGCACGGCGACGGGCAGCGACGCCCTGGTGCAATATGCCCCCGAAGCGGCAAGACAATGGGCCGACGCCGGGACCATCGACCCGAAATATCTGCTGTGGTTCCACCATGTGCCGTGGACCTTTGCCATGCGCGACGGCCATAGCCTGTGGGATGACATGGTCACGACCTACGACCAGGGCGTGGGCGAGGTGGCGCAGATGCAGGCGACCTGGGCGCGGATGCAGCCCTATGTTGATGCCGAGCGCTTTACGGCGGTGAACCAGAACCTGCGTATCCAGGCGCGCGAAGCGAAATGGTGGCGTGACGCCTCGATTGCCTATTTCCAGTCGAAGTCAGGTTTGCCCCTGCCGGCAGGCGTAGCCGCACCGCCGCAGCCGCTCGGCTATTACGAGGGCCTGAGCTTCCCCGATGCGCCGGGTCAGGGCAAGTGAGATGACAAATGTGGTCTGACAACACGTGTTGCGCGGGACACGCAAGTAACGTAAGTCTGATCGCTTACGCACAATAAATATGACGATTCCCGCCCGCCTATGACCCTGACGCCCAACAAGACCGTTCGCCTGTACCGCCGCGTTGCCGACGACCTGGCCGAGGCCATTCGTAACGGCACTTATTCTACCGGCGAAAAACTGCCGGCCGAGCGCGAACTGGCCGAGAGCTTCGGCGTCAGCCGGCCGACCGTGCGCGAGGCCATGATCGCCCTGGAAATCTATGGCGTCGTCGAAATCCGCCACGGGTCGGGCATCTATGTCATCGAGCCGGCTTCGGGCGCCGATATCTCCAGCGATCCGGCCCCGACGCGCGAAGACCTCAATGTCGGCGCCTTCGAACTGATCGAGGCGCGCATCATCATCGAGGGCGAGACGGCCGCCGTAGCCGCCGCCGCCGTAACCGACGAGGATATCGCCATCCTCAACGCCCTGATCGCGCGGATGCAGAATGGCAACGAGACCGAGTGCGAGCAGGCCGACGCCGAATTCCACAGCAACCTGGCGCGCATCACCGACAATGGCGCCCTGATCGACACGATCGAGCACCTGTGGGAGTTGCGCACCAAGTCGCCCCTGGCGTCGCAGATCATGACGCGGGCGAAGGGCGGGGAGCGGGCGGCGCGCATCGCCGAACACCGCGACATCGTCCAGGCCCTGGTCAGTCGCGATCCGGCAGCGGCGCGGGCCGCCATGCGCCAGCACCTTGAGCAGGTCCGCGAGTACCTGCTGGTGGCGACCGAGACCGCCGAGCTGGAAAATCTGCGCAAGAAGCTGCGCACGCAACGCGACGTCCTGTCGAAACGCACGGGCTATTAGGAAAGGGCAAAGACCCTTTCGAACCCTTTCAGCCCCTTGCAGCCCCTTGCAGCAACCGATTGCACGCAAAAATAACCGTGTGCCTTAAGGGCTTTTCAACCATCCTTGCCTAGCTTCGGGAGATAAGGTTTTTCTCCAAGGCTGGCCCATGTCCGTACTTACCC
Organism: Asticcacaulis sp.; assembly: GCA_965246725.1. Taxonomy (GTDB): domain Bacteria; phylum Pseudomonadota; class Alphaproteobacteria; order Caulobacterales; family Caulobacteraceae; genus Asticcacaulis. The sequence continues at coordinate 658,843 of CBDFFG010000003.1, read as the reverse complement.
GCAACGCTGTCTCCGTCACCGGTTCCGGCAGCAAGCCGATGTTGTTCCTGCACGGGTATGGCTGCGACCAGCAGATGTGGCGCTATATTTCTCCGCACTTCGAGGAAAGCCACAGGGTCGTTCAGTACGATCACGTCGGTTCGGGGCGCAGCGACCTGAAGGCCTACGACAAGAATCGCTATGCTTCGCTGCATGCCTATGCCGACGACCTGATCGAAATCTGCGACGCCCTCGATATCCGCGGCGCCGATGTCATGGCGCACAGCGTGTCATGCATGATCTCGCTGATGGCGTATAAGAAGCGTCCGGACCTGTTCGACCGCGTGATGCTGCTGGGACCTTCGCCCTGCTATATCGATGACGGCGACTATGTCGGCGGCTTCACCCGTGAAGGCATCGACGAGTTGCTGGCCTTCCTGGCGATCAATCACGAGGGCTGGTCGGCCATGCTGGCGCCGATGGTCATGGGCCATTCCGATCGTCCGGAACTGGCGGCCGAGCTCGAAGCCTTCTTCTGCCGCAATGATCCGGATATCCTGCACCATTTCGCCGGCGTCCTGTTCCGCTCCGACCATCGCCAGGACATTGAAGGGATCGATGCGTCCTGCCTGATCATGCAGTGCCAGGAAGACATCGTTGCCCCACTCGAGGTCGGCCTGTTCCTCAACGATACCCTGCCTAACAGCGAACTTGTCGTGCTCGACACCTATGGCCACTATCCGCAGATGAGCTCGCCGGATGTCGTGACCCAGGCAGCCCTGTGCTTCCTGTCGCGCGCCACCGGCCAGTTGGCAGCCTGATCGACGTGGAAAGCCTGACCGGACAGAATGTCCTGGCGGACACATCGGTGGAACCGGAAACGACCCCGGAAACGACTGATGGCCGTCCTCTGGAAAAGGGCATGTTCGACAGCGTGCCATGCGGACTCGTCATTTGCGACGCCCGTGGTTTTGTCCTGCGCGCCAACGATTTCTTCTTTCGCCTCAGTGGCCTGAGTCGTGATGCCTTCCAGGTCAGCAAACCCTTCCACCAATGCCTGACCCGGCCGTCACGCTTCATCTTCAATGCCCAGGTCCTGCCGCTGCTGACCCATGTCGGCCTGGCGCGCGAGGTGACGCTGGACGTGCAGGGGGCGTCCGGCGCTGGTATTCCCGTCCTCGTCAACGGCCATTTCGACAAGGCGACGCAGCAGCTTTTGTTCGCCGTCTTCCCGGCCAAGGACCGCCGCGACGACGAGCGCAAGCTTCTGAAAGCCCAGAAGGATCTGACCAAGTCGCGCGACTACCTGCAACTGGCTGAGAAACTGGCCCGGGTCGGCCACTGGCACCTCGACCTGGTGACGAAAGCCGCCTTCTGGTCCGAGGAAATCTACACGATTACCGGTCTCGATCCGGAGACCCACACGCCGCGCATGGGCGACAAGGTTGTCACCTATTACGGCGAGGACGCCGCCGAAATCGAGGCCATCCTGGCCGAATCCATCCGCACCGGCGAAGGCTTTACCTTCACCAAGCGCCTAATCCAGCATGGCACCGGCGATATCCGCCATGTCCAGGCTTCCGGTGTGTGCGAGCGTGACGTCCACGGCGCGGTCACCGGCCTGTTCGGTGTTTTTCGCGACATTACCGACGCGGCGCGGGCCCAGGAGCGCATCGCTCAGAGCGAGCTGCGCTACCGCCTGCTGGCCGACAAGGCCAACGACATTATCGCAACCTTCTCGATTTCCGGTAAGATCGAATATGTCTCGCCGGCTATCGCCAAGGTGCTGGGCTACGATCCGGCCGAGCTGATCGACCGCAATGTCGCCGACCTGATCCATCCCGAAGATTATCCGCACACTCAGGCTGCGTATGGCGCTTACGTTGTCGGCAAGGACTGGGACAATGCCCCGCGCATTCGTTACCGTGCCCTGCACGCCGAAGGTCACTATGTCTGGGCCGAGGCGCACCCGACGGCCCTGTTCGATCCATCGGGCACGCGCGTCCTGGCCTTCCAGGACGTTATCCGTGATGTGACGAAACAAAAGGCGGCCGAGGACGCCCTGGCGCGCGCCAGCATCGAGGCCAATGCCGCCGCCGAAGCCAAGGCGCAGTTCCTGGCCACGATGAGCCACGAATTGCGCACGCCGCTCACCAGCATTATCGGCTTCTCCGGACTGCTACGCGACCTCTTGACCGGTCAGGACGACCTGCGCCGCCACTCACAGCGCATCCATTCGGCGGGGCAGGGCCTGCTCAGCCTGATCAACGACATCCTCGACCACTCCAAGCTCGAAGCGGGCCAGCTCGAAATAGACCTGGCGCCGGCCTCGGTGGCGGAAATCGTCGGTGAGGTCGTCGACCTGCTGGGCATGCAGGCCTCGGCCAAGTCCCTCACCCTGGTGGTGGACGGTATCGGCAACCTGCCCGACGAGGTGCTGATCGACGACGGCCGGGTCCGCCAGATCCTGCTCAACCTTGTCGGCAATGCCGTCAAGTTCACGACGCAAGGCTGCGTAACGGTCTCGGCAGCGGTATATGCGCGTGATGGCGTCGACCATCTGCGTCTTGCCGTGCGCGATACCGGGCCAGGCATCTCCGAAGCCGGCCAGGCCGCCCTGTTCCAGCGCTTCAGCCAGGTCGACGGCAGCGCCCACAGTTCCGTCGGCGGTACGGGCCTCGGCCTGTCGATCTGCAAACAGCTGGTCGAATTGATGCATGGCACGATCGGCGTCACCAGCACATTGGGTGAAGGCGCCGAATTCTGGTTCGATATTCCGCTTGTCGACCGCACGGCAGATGCCGAAGGTCTCGATATCGCCCAGCGTCCGGGCCGGCTGCTGGTCGTCGACGACCAGGAGGCGGTCGCCGAACTTCTGGCCAACCTGCTGACCCCGCACGGCCATGTCGTCGATATCGCCGGCAACGGTTACGATGCCGTCCAGGCCTGCCAGCGCGCCACCTATGACCTGATCCTGATGGATATCAATATGCCGGTCATGGACGGTTTTGCCGCCAGCCGCACCATTCGCGATTCCAGCCCCCTCAACCGTAATGTCCCCATCCTCGCCCTGACCGCGGCCGGCGGCGCCGCCCGCCAGCAGGCCTGCCTGGCATCGGGCATGAATGCCCTGCTGGCCAAGCCGGTCAACCCAGCGACCCTGCTGTCGGCGGTCTCCATGTGGCTGGCCGCTCCGCCGACCCTGCCGAATGTCGCGGCCCTCGCCAGCCAGACCTCCGCCTCGCTCAGCACCTGATATCCCGACTGCCCTGATACCTCTTGTCCCCAAACCTCTGAGCATCAAGACCTTTGAGCATCAAGAGACCTTTTGGAAAGCCCAGCCATGACGAACCGCCGCCGCATCATGATTGTCGAAGACAATCCCGACATTGCCGAACTGCTGGTTATCCGGCTTGGCCTTGCCGGCTATAACACCCTCAAGGCCAAGGATGCCGAGGTCGCCATGGCGAATCTCGGTGAATTCCAGCCGCAAGGTATCCTGCTCGATATCGGCCTGCCGGGGCGGGATGGTTTTTCCTTCCTGCAGGCGATCAAGTCGTCGGACAAGTATCGCAGTATCCCGGTGCTTATGCTGACGGCGCGCCAGGCCATGGGCGACATCCAGATGGCGTTGTCGCTGGGCGCCAAGGACTACGTTTCGAAGCCGTTCGACGACCAGAAACTTCTGTTCCGCATTGCGCGCATGCTGGGCGACAAGGTGGCGCCGCCGACCGCAGAGGAACGTACCTATGTCTGGGGCGGCCAAAAGTCCTGACCCGCAGTACCGGCCACAAGGCCTGACCAGAGTCCCTGAAGTATCACATGATCTTGGGCATGGGGCGTGCCAGGGTGGAGCCCTCAAGCACCCGCGCCATGGCGTCACGCGCCGCCACCAGGATGGTGCGCAGGGAACAGTCGTCCGGGGTGGGGCAGTCTTCGCACTGGGCATAGGCCGTGCGGCTCGCGCAGGTCGTCAGGGCCAGGGGGCCGTCGGTCAGGCGGATCAGGTCGGCGATCGATATCAGGTCGGCCGGCTTGGCCAGGCTGTAGCCGCCGGTGCGGCCGCGCCGTGAGGTAAGGTAGCCTTCTCGGCGCAGATCCAGCAGTATGCCTTCGAGAAAATGCTGCGGCGCCTTGATGCGCGTCGCCAGTTCCCCGGCCTGCTGGCTCTGGTCCGGCGGGCAGCGCGCCAATTCCTGCATAACACGTATGGTATATTTAGCGCGTTGGGACAGCATGTCTGGTCATTTCCCGGTCTGTTGCAGCATTATTACGGAATTTTTCTACCAACTGCAACCCGATGCATTGCGAACCATTATTTTTTCTCATTTGACGGGGCAGAATTTCTGGCGCGATTATATACCGCAATAATGATAGGAATTAATCCTGCCTCCGCCCCGAGTGATTCCATGCCCAGCCGCCAACCCGTTTCCGGCCATTCCGTGCCCCTGATCTGGTATGCCCGTTGCCCGACCCTGACCGCCATGGGTCTGGTGGCCAATCGCGGTGTCTTCCAGCGTGAATTCCTGCGCGAGAATATCAATATGATATCGGTGCGCGAGACCAATACGCCGTCGGTGCGCCAGGGCCATCTCGACCACACCTTGCCTAACCTCGTGCGCGAAGCCGATGCTGCCACCGCCCTGTGGGCGCACGGTCTCAACGGCCAGTCGCGCCTGATCGCCGTTGGGCAGACATGGCATGTCGTCACCGTCGTTGCGCGCCCGCGCAGCCATGTTAACACTCTGCGCGACCTGATCGGCCATCGCCTGTCCCTGCCCAAGGAGGCGGGAACATTCTCGCCGGCGCAGGTCCGCAGCCTTCGTGCCTGGGGAACCATTCTCGCGGTTGCCGGGATTTCGCAGCACGATATCGAATACGCCCCGGTCATAGCCGACCATCCGTCTGTGCCGTTCGGCGATATTGCCCGCCGCGAGGTCGAGGCCCTGCTGGGCGGTCACAGCGATGTCGGCATCCTGTTCGGCGCCAAGGGACTGGAACTGGCGCGATCCGCGCATCTGCATGTCGTCCATTGTTTCGAGGCGGCCGAAATCCGCGCCGATCCGCGTCTCGCCGGCCTGATCGAATTGCGCGCCCTGACGGTCGATCATCCGTTTCTCGACGCTGCGCCCGAAATCGTCGCCCGTATCACCGGCAACCTGCTCAAGGCGGCCGGCTGGGCCGAGGCCTTCCCGCGTGAGGCCCTGCGCCAGGTGGCAGCCGAGGGCAAGGTCGAGGAGGCCGACGCCATCGCCGCCTATGACGGCCTGATTGCCGAAGGGGCGCGTCTTGGTCTCGACGACGCACGCCTGGCGCAGATCGACGCGCTGAACACCTGGTTGAAGATTCGCCATCTGGTGCCTGATGACCACGCGGTCGCCGACTGGACCCGGCCTGATGTCCTGGAGGCGGCAACACAGAATCTGAAGGTTGTGGCCTAGGCATCATGCCCAAAAGTGGCCGCCACTTTTTGGGTTACATGATGCGCAAGCGTGGTTTTTCCCCGACCCCGTGCGCAACCTCTCAGTCGGACCCGAAGGTGAAGATCCCGCGCCTTCGGGTCTTTTATTGAAGGCTATCCACAGATGCAGCGGATCGCGGCGGCGGTGATGAAGCTGGACTGTACCTGGTAATCTGAATACATCTCGCCCATGAACCCGATCTTTGCCGACCTCAAAACCAGCATATTCGAGACCATGTCGCTCGAAGCCCGAGCGCGGGGCGCCGTCAATCTTGGCCAGGGATTCCCCGAGACGGATGGCTTCCCAGAGGTGCGTGAAGCCGCTGCCCGCGCCCTGATGGATCAATCGAACCAGTATGCTCCGATGCGCGGGCTGCCGGTGCTGCGCCAGGCCGTGTCGGCCTTTTATCAACGGACGCAGGGGCTGGCCTTCGATCCCGATCGCGAGGTGCTGATTACCTCCGGCGCCACGGAGGCCATCTGTGCCGCCATCTTTTCGCTGGTGACGCCCGGTGACGAGGTCGTGGTCTTCGAGCCCATGTACGACGCCTATGTGCCGCTGATCCGGCGCGCCGGCGGGGTTCCCCGCATCGTGCAGCTTCAGCCGCCGCACTGGACCTTTTCGGACGCGGATCTTGCCGCGGTCTTCAGCGAACGGACGCGGCTGGTGCTGCTGACAACCCCGAACAATCCGACGACCCACGCCGTCAGCCGGGCGGAACTGGACCGGCTGGCCACCTGGTGCGAACGCTTCGACGCTTATGTGATGAGCGACGAGGTGTGGGAGCAGGTGGTGTTCGATGCGCCGCATCTCAGCGTGCAACATGTTCCCGGCCTGGCGCAAAGGTCGATCAAGATCGGCTCGGCCGGCAAGATATTTTCCCTGACCGGCTGGAAGGTCGGCTTTGTCTGCGGGCCGCAATCACTGGTCGACCAGATCGCCCACGCTCACCAGTTCATCACCTTCGCCACGCCACCGGCCCTGCAGCACGGTGTCGCCTTTGGCCTTGGCCTGCCCGATGAGCGTTTTGCCCAGGCGCTGGCGGAGCTCAGGGCGCAGCGCGACCATTTGGCAGGGGCGCTGACCGGGGCCGGGTTTGCCGTCCTGCCGGCGGAGGGGACCTATTTCCTCAATATCGATCTGCGCGCCTCGGGCATCACAGGCGATACGCTCGACTACGCCTTCGACCTGGTAAAGAGCCACGGGCTTGCGACCATACCTCTGGCTGCCTTTTGCGACAGTGGCCGCGACCTGGCTGTCTTGCGTCTGTGTTTCGCCAAGTCGCCAGGCACGCTCGACGAGGGTGCCGCCGCCCTGATTGCCTCCCGGAATTGATTGTGCGTATCAGCGGCCGGAAACGAACTGCTGCAGCGCACGGATAAGCTGGCTGCGCAACTGCGGTGTCAGCGCTCCCAGGGCGCCCTGGTGTTCGGGCGGGATGTGGGCAACGGGATCGCCATTGGCCTGGAAGATGTAGTGGTCGAACATGGCCCGCCAGTAGGCCCGTTCCGGCGCAGGCAGGCCCTTGATGGCGACCAGGGCGGCCATGAAGCCGGTCACGGGGTTTTCAGGCCCTGTGGCGGCCCCGCCCCACCAGTAATTGATCAGGATGTTGAAGGTGCTGAGCGACTGGACGTGGTGCCACCAGTATTTCGGAATATAGAGGGCGTCCCCGGGTTCCATGACGGCAACCTGGGCATGGCGCAGCGCCTCTTCCAGGCGCGGAAAACGCGTGAAGTCCGGGATCTCGAGGTCGGCCAGGCTGATGGCGCGGCCGGACGGGGTATTGTCCTGTGGCCCTATATAGAGATTGGCCAACTGTTCCGGTGGAAAGAGGACGAAGCGGCGGGAGCCAGCGACGACGCAGGCAATATTGCTGTCGTTGTCGTTATGGGTCTGGGCACGTGTCGCGTTGCTGATCCAGATGCGCGGCTCGACGGTCGGGGGCAGCAGGGGATTGGGGTTTTCGGCGATGAAGCGCGGGAGGTAGTTGGGGGTCGGTGTCGACTGGATATAGACATAGGACGGATTGGGCCGGTCGATAAGATCCAGAAGCTGGTCGATACCGTCGGATATGGTGCGCGACCGCTTGTTGAAATTGAAATCGTGCATGTCGGCGCCGTAAGCGAAACGTCCCTGCACGCTTGCCGGCGCATCCAGAACCGTCGTGGGCCGTCCGCTGTCCATGCCCTTGATATAGGCTGCTGCCGCCTGCGGCGAGGCGCGGCCCTGCGCCACGGCTGGCCAGTGCGCCATCAGCCCTTTCATAAGCACCGGGCGGCCGGCCGGCAGGACGTCGCCAGTGAATATGGCGGGCGTCACATCGGACAGGACCGGTACGGGGGGCAGGTCGAAGAGATGCGAGGTGTCGGACATGACGGGTTTGTCGCCCAAGTCGGGGCGCTTCACCAGCTTTTTTTGCTGCGCTTTACCTTTGCGAATCGTTTGCGCCACAAGGGAATCGATTCGCCGATGCGGTATTTTCCACGGTTATGTCAAATTTGTATGATAAATTGACGCTCACGATATATATCAATCTGGTCACCAAAATGTGAGCGGTAACGCAATTTAGGCATTTTCCGGGCCAAATGTGCGACGAAAGTGTGACATTCGTGCCATTATCGGCTGCCTTTATGGCCGTTATGTCATATTCCGCCTAGTCACGCGGCATGTCTTTGAGTAACAACTAAACTCGAAATAATTAATCGGGAAGAAGTAGCCTGCAGGGAATGATCCGGACCTAACATGGTCAAGTGCCGTCGGCTGGGGAAACGCAATTTTGACGATCATGTCAAAGATGCGGAAAAGAAGGCCGCGAACAAATAAGAACCTTTTAGGATATCCGGGGCACAGCTGTTGAAAAATAAAAGGCTTCCGCTCGATCAAGGCGGTTTCAATAGGTTGTAATAATCGGTCTTCACCATCCGCCAACAGAGCGGTTGTAAGGACAACTAGGGAGAACATTTATGACAGGTACCAAAGGCACAGCCCGTAGCGGGCTGAAGCTTTTAAGCGGTGGCGCGTCTGTGTTGGCGCTCACGGCTGTCGCGGCGGCGTTTGCCGTCCCGGCCATGGCCCAGACGGCCCCCGCCAACGGTGCATCTGACAACGGCAAGGAAGTCGTCGTCGTCGGTGTCCGTCGCTCGCTGAAGACGGCCCAGCAGATCAAGCGCGACGCCGATACCGTCGTCGATTCGATCACCTCCACCGATATCGGCTCGTTCCCGGACAAGTCGGTCGCCGAAGCGCTGCAGCGCGTCGCCGGTGTTACGGTCAGCCGCTTTGCCGCCTCGGACGATACGGCCCACTTCTCGGCCGAACCGTCGGGCGTCCTGGTCCGCGGCCTGCCGCAGGTCCGTTCGGAATTCAACGGCCGCGACGTCTTCTCGGCCAACTCGTCGCGCGGCCTCGGCTGGTCCGACGTTTCGCCCGAACTCATGGGCGGCGTCGACACCTACAAGAACCAGACCGCCGACCTGATCGAAGGCGGCATTGCCGGCTCGATCAATCTGCGCACGCGCCTGCCGTTCGACTCGAAGGGCCAACTGATCGCCCTGTCGGTCGACGGCACGTATGGCGATATCGCCAAGAAGTGGCAACCGGACGTATCCGGTATCTATTCCAATCGCTGGGACACCTCGATCGGTGAAATCGGCGTCATGGTCAATGCCGCCTTCTCGAAGGTCGAAACGGCCAGCCAGGTCGTCCAGTACAGCCGGATGGGTATCTTCTGCCAGAACAACCCGAATGCCGACCTCAGCCTGTGCTCCAAGAACCAGTTCGGCATTACCGATGCCGACACCGCGCACAACTTCGCCTATGTCCCGTCGGGCCTGACCTACCGTGACGCGCGTTACGACCGCGAACGTAAGGGCGTTTCGGCCGCCGTGCAGTGGCAGAACCATGAGCATTCGATGCTCGCTACCCTGCAATTCAACTCGTCGTCCTACGACAATGAAATGCACGAACACGGCGTCGGCGTCTCGCCGTTCGGCCTGTGGGCGCAGCCGCTCGGCTATCAGGTCACCGATAGCGGAACGCTTGCTGCTCTGCCGGGGCAATCCTTTGCTTTCGACAGCCAGGGCCTGTTCCAGTCGGGTACCCTGACCAATGCCCATGGCTGGTTCGGTGCAGCTGATACGCAAGCGCAATCGGCAGCTGTCGGCTGGGGCGGCTACGCCGCTTCGACGGCGGTCAACGACCAGGGCCAGAACATGTACCTGTCGTGCCAGCAGGCAGCGGCAAGTGCACCGGGCTGCGCCAGCGGCCGCCAGGCCACGACGGTCAACACGATCTCGCGCTACAGCAAGAACCAGGAACAGACCTCTGACCTGTCGTTCAACCTGAAGTGGGACGTCAACGACCGTCTGAAGACCAATTTCGACGTCCAGTACGTCGCCGCCAAGGTCAAGAACTACGACATCGAAGTTGGCATGAACACCAATGCCGATGTTCTGCTCAATGCTACCGGCGACTATCCGACGGTCCAGTTCAACAAGCCGACAGCGGTCAATGAATCGGCCGGCGGCCTGACCAACGCCAACAACTACTACTATAACTACGTCATGGACCACGCGGAAAACTCGCGCGGTAATGAAACGGCCGTCCGCTTCGATGCCCAGTACAGCATCCAGAAGGGCTGGCTCGATAGCTTGCGCGTCGGTGTCCGTTACGCCGACCGTAGCCAGCACGTAAACTGGTCGACCTATAACTGGAAGAACATCGCCAATACCTACAGCTGTAATGCCGGCTACTACAATATCGACATTACATCCTCGCGGACATGGAATTGCGCGCAAAATGGTGTGCCTACCGCACAGGATATCCATACGTTTGACGGCTATGCCAAGGGTATCTACGAAAAGGATCAGTTCGGCGACAACCTGATGCACAGCAACCTGCTGAGCGCCGATCAGTTCTACTTCGTCAGCAATAACATCCTCGAAAGCCGTCAGAACCTGATCGACGTCCTGAGCAAGCAGGTCCTCGACGCCAAGACGCACAATACCGACGCAAACGGCAAGCCGACCACCGGTGGCAACACCGCATGGGTTCCGCTCTGCCAGCGTACGACGGATGTAGCCGGCAGTTGCTACACCCCTGCCGAAATCATGACCATCGACGAAAAGACTGAGGCGGCCTATGTCGAGCTCAAGTTCGGCGGCAATGACAACATGCTTTTCGGCAAGACGGTTTCCGGCAATGTCGGCGTCCGCTATGTCCACACCGAGGACACATCCAAGGGCGGCGGCATCAAGTATCCGGACGTCTTCGAATATGTCCAGAACAACTGTGATACGACGATCACACCGGTTGCCGCGGCCAATGCCCAGGCCAAGGGCCAGTACGCCGTATCCGCCAACTGTATCGGTCACCACTCGATCGACGACATTGCGTTCAGCAATGGCGCCGTGGTCAACAGCGCCCAGTTCCCGGCCGTTGTGAAGGCTACGCACAATAACTGGCTGCCCAGCTTCAACATCAAGTTCAACCTGAGCGACCAGTGGGTTCTGCGTTTTGCCGCTTCGCGTGCCATGTCGCGTCCCGACATCGGTCTGCTGAAAAACTACTTCTATGTCACGCGGGCGCCGATAACGACAGCCGACTTCCCGCTGAACAACTCGAACGCGAACGTTGTTTACGGCGATGGTAATACCTCTACCGACACATCTGCAGCTGCTTACAAGACGGCCTGCGCCGTCGGCCAGCCGTGCTCGTACACCTTCCAGTACACGGCTTCTGCCGGTAACCCGAACCTGAAGCCGACCACGGCCGACCAGTTCGACCTCGTCCTGGAAAACTACTTCGCCCAGGTCGGTTCCTTCTCGTTCGACATGTTCTACAAGAAGTTCCACGACTACATCCAGAACGGCGCCCGCCAGCATGCCACCCTGACGAACAACGGCGTCACCCGTGACGTCCTCGTCACCGGTCCGGTCAACGGCGACGGTGCGGCGATCAAGGGCTTCGAAATCTCGTATCAGCGCTTCTTCGACTTCCTGCCGGCGCCGTTCGATGGTTTCGGTATCCAGACGAACTACACCAAGGTCGTCAATTCGGGCATCAAGAATGCCGGCCTGCGCACCAACTTCGCGGGTTCGGGTCTCGGTACCGGCGGTGGCGGCGTCAACGCCCAGTTCGACAGCATCACGGTCGACGTTCTGGAAGGCGTGTCGAAGGACTCGTACAACCTGATCGCCATGTACGAAAAGGGCCCGTGGGCTCTGCGCGCCGCCTACAACTGGCGCTCGGACTTCCTGGTTACCGCTTCGGATTGCTGCGTCGGCTTCCCCGTCTGGCAAAAGGGCGCTGGTTACCTCGATGCGTCGCTACGCTATCGCGTCAACGACAATATCGAGCTGAACATCCAGGGCTCGAACCTGCTGGGTACCGACACGGTCCTGGAACAACAGGTCGACAACCGCAAGACCATGCTGCCGAACGAATGGGCGCAGCAGGACAAGCGCGTTCAGATCGGTGTCCGCCTGAAGTACTAAGCTTCGGCAACACTTCAATAAGGAACTATCCAGCAAACGGGTGCGCCATGGGAAACTATGGCGCACTTTTTTTATGGCCAAACATCGAATGCGTGCCATAAATGCCGGTGCGATCCTGGCGCGGATTGACGTGTCGGATTGCGGGATCGCCGCGAAGCATAATGCATAAGCGTCCGCCAAAGGGCGCAAAGGGATAGAGAGACTATGGCATCACCATTACGCGTGGTTATCGTTGGTGGCGGAACGTCCGGATGGATGTGCGCCACAGCCCTGGCGACAGCGCTGCGGCCGTTGCAGAACCCCGACAAATATTCCATCCGCCTGGTGGAATCGGCCGAGGTCGGCATAGTCGGGGTCGGCGAGGCCACCTTGCCGCACGTCAAGGAATTCAACGACTTCGTCGGCATCAACGAGGCCGACTTCATGCGCCGGACCAATGCCACCTTCAAGCTGGGTATCCAGTTCGTCGACTGGGGCAAGATGGGCAACGACTACCTCCATCCCTTCGGCACCTTCGGCCAGGCGATCGGCGGCGCCGAGTTTCACAATATCTGGCTGAAGAGCCGGGCCCTGGGCAATGACCCGGGATCGATCGAAGCCTATTCCTACGCCATCATGGCGTGCCGGTCCTTGCGGTTCGACTTCCCGTCCGAGGACCAGAAGTCGATCAAGTCGACCTTCTCCTACGCCTATCATTTCGACGCCAGCCTCTATTCGGCCTACCTGCGCGAATTCACCGAACCGCGCGGCGTGACGCGTACCGAAGGCAAGGTGGTCGACGTCGAACTCGACCCCGCCAATGGCAATATCGTCGCCGTTCGGCTGCAGTCGGGCGAGCGGATCGAGGGCGACCTGTTTATCGATTGCTCCGGCTTCCGCGGCCTGCTGATTTCCGGCGCGCTCAAATCGGGGTGGGAGGACTGGACGCCGTGGTTGCCGTGCGACAGCGCCATGGCTGTGCCATGCGACCGGGCAGATCCCTTCACGCCCTATACCCGCTCGACCGCGCTTGAGGCCGGCTGGCAGTGGCGTATCCCGCTGCAGCACCGCACCGGCAACGGTTATGTCTATTCGAGCCAATTCCTCAGCGACGACGAGGCGGCCGCCACCTTGCTGAAGAACCTCGACGGCAAGGCCCAGGCAGAGCCTCGTAAGCTCAGCTTTGCCGCCGGCCGACGGACGGCGTCGTGGACGAAGAACTGCGTGGCGCTCGGCCTCGCCAGCGGTTTCCTCGAACCGCTGGAATCGACCAGCATCTACCTGGCGCAGATCGCCATTACCCAACTGATCAGCCTGCTGCCCGACCGGACACAGGATTCGAAACTGGCGGATGAGTTCAACCGTCTGGTCGATATCGAATACGAGCGGGTGCGTGACTTCCTTATCCTGCACTATTACGCCAATAGCCGCGATGACGGCGAACTGTGGCGCTATACGCGCAACATGACCATTCCGGACAGCCTGCAGCACAAGCTGGACCTATTCCGCAGCCGCGCCCACATCGTCAAATACAAGGACGGGCTGTTCTCGCCGCAAAGCTGGCTGGCTGTTTACCTCGGCCAGGATGTCCTGCCGCAAGGTTACAGCCGCATAGCGGACGCCTTGCCGGCCGAAGAGGTCGAGCGGCAATTGTCTACCCTGCACAACCGCATCGCCCAGAGCGTCGACATCATGCCGAGCCATGCCGAATTCATCCGCGACTACTGCCAGGCGCCGCAACTCGAGGCCGTGCAATGACCAAGCCCGTTAAATCCGTCCTTATCGTCGGTCGTGATGCCTCGGCCTGGCTGGCGGCCTGCGCCCTGTCGCGGGCGCTTGGCCCCGCCGGTATCAGTGTCGCCGTTCTGGAACTGCCATCCCTGCTGCGGCCCTACGACGTCTATGCCACCTTGCCGCCGCTGGAGGCCTTCCACCAGTTGCTGGGGCTGGACGAGGCCGAACTGCTGCGCCGCTGTGGAGGCACCTACAGCCTGGGCCAGAGCTTCGCCAATTTCGCCCGTAATCGTCCGGCCTTCTTCCACCCCTACAGCAGCAGCGGTGTGTCCATAGACCGCCTGCCCTTCCTGCAGCACTGGATCAAGGCGCGCAAGGCCGGCATGAACGTCCCTTACGAGGACTTCGCCATCAATGCGGTTGCCGCCAAACAGGGCCGGTTCTTTGTTGCCGATGAAGAAATCATGGCCTTTGCCCGCGCCGACTATGGCTATCATCTGCGCGCCACACCCTATATCCAGACGCTCAGGGCTATCGCCGAGGCGCGCGGCGTGACCATCATTCCTGGCCGCCTGGTCGATATCCGCCGCGACGCGCAGTCCGGGGACATAACCAGCCTGCTGCTGGGCGACGGCCGCGAAGTGGAGGCTGATCTCTACATCGATGCGACGGGCACGGAATCCCTGCTGCTGGGCGGCGCCATGCAGGTCGAACAGACGGCCTGGCCGTGGTTTGTCTGCGATCGCATCCTGACCGCCGGCGCGTCGCGGCTCAACACTGTTCCGGCCTATGGCCAGGTCCGCGCCATGTCGGACGGCTACCTCACCCTTTCACCGCTGCAGGACATGACCGGCATCTCCTATGCCTATTTCAGCAATGCGGTGAAGGACGAGGAGGCCCTGCAACAGGCGGCCGTGGTCACCGGCCTGCGCGTCTCCGACGCCACGGTCGACGTCCACAAGGCGGGCATGCGTAATGCTTTCTGGGTCGGCAACTGCGTCGGCCTCGGCGAAGCGGCCTGCGTCGCCGATCCGATCGACAATGTCACCCTGCACCTGACCCAATTGGGCCTGGCCTTTCTGATCGACCTGTTCCCGCTGACCACGGCGTCCCAGCCGGAACGCGACGAATACAATGCCAACCTGCGCGAAGCCTTCGAGAATATCCGCGACTTCCAGCTGACGCATAACCTGCTCAATGGCAATGTCGACATGCCGTACTGGGATGCGGTGCGCGGCATGCCGTTGCCGCTGCGCCTGGCCTATCGCCTCGAGGCCTTCGAGGCCCGCGGCCTGTTGCCCAGCTACGACAACGAGACCTTCCTGCCCGATTCCTGGGCGGCAAGTTTCCTCGGCCATGGCCTGATGCCACGCGCCTTCGATCCGGCCGTCGACCTGACACCGGACCAGAAGGCCATCCAGAATGTCCAGCACCTGCTGGGCACCCTGCGCGGTCACGTCGAAAAGATGCCGACGCTTCAGGCCTATATCGCCAACCATGTTTCCGCGCCGGCCCCGGCAGCGGTCAGCTTTTCTTTTTAACGGACGTGATTCATGGATAAGACCATTCGCAACGTGGTGATCGTCGGGGGCGGCACGGCCGGCTGGATGACGGCCGCGGCCCTGTCGAAGACCTTCGGTGAAACCCTGTCCCTGACTCTCGTCGAGTCCGACGAGATCGGCACGGTCGGTGTCGGTGAAGCCACCATACCGATGATCATGCTCTATAACGAGCTGCTGGGTTTCAACGAGGACGAGTTCATCGCCGAGACCAATGCCACGATCAAGCTGGGCATCGAATTCGTCGACTGGAAGCAGGTCGGCCAGAGCTATTTCCATCCCTTCGGCATTCTGGGTGTCGACATGGACGGCATTCCGTTCGGCCATTACTGGATGCGCATGCTGAAGATGGGCGGCAATCCCAATTTCGGCCTGTTCAATGCCGAGACCCAGGCCGCCTATTCCGGCAGGTTCGCCCGCACGCCGCCGCCCTATAACACCCTGCCCAAGATCAACTATGCTTTTCAGTTCGACGCCAGCCTCTATGCTGCCTTCCTGCGCCGCTTCAGCGAAAAGCGCGGCGTGGTGCGCCAGGAAGGCAAGGTGGTCAAGGTCAACCAGGAAGCGCTGACCGGCGACATCACCTCGCTGGAACTCGAAAACGGCCGCACCATCGCCGGCGACTTCTTTATCGACTGCTCGGGTTTCCGCGGCCTGCTGATCGAGCAGACCCTGAAGACCGGCTACGAAGACTGGAGCGAATGGTTGCCGTGCAACCGGGCCGCCGCCGTGCCGTGTGAAAAGGTGAAGAATGCCGACGGCAGCGACGCGCCGATCACGCCCTTTACCCGGGCGACGGCGCGCGAGGCCGGCTGGCAATGGCGTATCCCGCTGCAGCACCGCACCGGCAACGGCTATGTCTTCTGTTCAGAGTTCATCAGCGAGGATGAGGCCTGCGAAAAGCTGCTGACACGTCTCGACGGCAAGGCCTTGCGCGACCCCAAGGTACTGCGTTTCACGACCGGCCATCGCCGCAAGATGTGGAACAAGAACGTCCTGGCGCTGGGCTTGGCCAGCGGCTTCCTCGAGCCGTTGGAATCGACCTCCATTCACCTGGTTCAGGTCGGTATTTCGAAGCTGCTGACCTACTTCCCCAAGGCCGGCATCAACCGCCATGTCGCCGACCAGTACAATGAAGAGATGTTGTGGGAGTACGAGAACGTCAAGGACTTCCTGATCGCGCACTACCATATCACCGAGCGGGAGGACACGCCGTTCTGGAAGCGCAACAAGTATATGAACATCCCGGAATCGCTGAAGGCACGCCTCGACATCTTCGCCAATACCGGCCAGGCCGCTGTCCAGACACGTGAGCTGTTCAAGGAAACCAGCTGGTTCGCCGTGCTGGCCGGCCAGGGTCTTTTGCCGAAGCACCATCACCCGGTCGCCGACGTCATCAGCGATGACGAACTGAAGCTGCGCCTGGCCAAGATCCGCACCGGCATCACCGAGCGGGTCAAGGGTCTGCCGACGCACGAGGCCTTTATCCAAAAGAACTGCGCCGCGAAGACCCTTATGCCGATGTAGGCGGGATCCCAAAGGTCACTTAGAGCATTTCCCGATCAATCTGATCGGAAAAAATTGCTCTAGCCCTTTGTTTTGTCGCACTTTTTATTCGAAACGCAGTTCGGCGCAGCCAAAAGTGGCGTCCACTTTGTCGGGAAGTGCTCTAGCCGTTAGACCGACAGGGCGGCCTCGAGCTTGTCGAGGCCCTCGTCGAGGATGGCGTCGGATGCCGTGAGCGGCGCCAGCAGGCGGATGGTGTTGGCGTAGACGCCGCACGACAGCAGGATCAAGCTATTGGCCTGCGCCTTGGTCGTCACCGCCTTGGCGGCTATGGCGTCGGGCGTGTGGCTGCCGGATTCGGTGACGATGTCGAAGGCGATCATGGCGCCCAGGCCGCGGATGCTGTTGATCGGCACGATGTCGTTGCGGCCGGCCAGGGCCTTGAGGCGGGCGATCATCTTCGCGCCTTGTGCATTGGCGGCATCGAGCAGTTTTTCTTCCGCGATAACGTCCAGCACCGCCAGGGCTGCGGCGCAGGCGACCGGGTTGCCGCCATAGGTGCCGCCAAGGCCGCCGACAACCGGCGCGTCCATGACTTCGGCGCGGCCGACGACGCCCGACAGCGGATAGCCGCCGGCCAGGGACTTGGCCATGGTCATCAGGTCGGCCTTGACGTCGTAATGCTCCATGGCGAACAGCTTGCCGGTCCGGCCGAAGCCGGTCTGGACCTCGTCGGCGATCAGCAGGATGCCGTGCTGGTCGCAGATGGCGCGCAGGCCGCGCATCAGCTCCGGTGGCGTGATCAGGAAGCCGCCTTCGCCCTGGACCGGCTCGATGATGATGGCGGCCACCGCGTCGGGTGCGACATCGGCCTTGAACAGGTAGTCGAGCATCTTCAGGCTGTCGGCGGTATCGATGCCCGAGCCATCGACCGGGAAGGGCAGGTGGTAGATGCCGGGCTGCTGCGGACCAAGATCCTTCTTGTAGGGCACGACCTTGCCTGTCAGGGCTGAGGTCAGGGCGGTACGGCCGTGGAAGCCGCCGGTAAAGGCGATGACGCCGTCGCGGCCGGTATAGGCGCGGGCGATCTTGACGGCGTTTTCGACGGCCTCGGCGCCTGTGGTCAGGAAGACCGACTTGGCCGGGGCGGCTATCGGCGCCAGGGCGTTGATGCGTTCGGCCAGCGCGATATAGGCCTCATAGGGCACGACCTGGAAGGCGGTATGGGTAAATGCATTCATCTGCGCCAGGGCGGCGGCCTGAACCTTGGGGTGGCGGTGCCCTGTATTGAGGACGGCGATCCCGCCTGCAAAGTCGATGAAGCGGTTGCCGTCGGCGTCCCACAGCTCGGCGTTTTCGGCATGGCCGGCATAGAGCGTGGTGGCGTGGCCGACGCCGCGGGCAACGGCGGCGGCGCGACGGGCGGCGAGATCGGAATTGGTGCTCATGGGATCATGTCCTGCGCAGGCATTGGGATGCGCGGACTGTACATATTGTGATCACAATTGCCAATCCCCCCTGATTGAAGGGGTTTGGCGCAGCGAAAGCACGTCTTTCGCAGGCCATGACCGCCGGCACGGCGGAGGGGGGGATTTCAGACCCCCGGTTTGTCGGCATCACACGCGGAATAGCGCGATGACCGAAGCCAAAAATAAAAGAAGGGGAGCGGGCCGGGATGCCGCTCCCCTTCGTCACGACGTCGTCGCGACACCTCGCCGAAGCGAGGATAGCAATGGCAGTCTAGTGGACGCTGCTCATATCGACCGCGCCTTTCGGGCGGGGCAGGGTCCAGGCCAGGCAGGCACACAGGGCGAAGATCACGGCCGCGGCCATGAAGATCTCGTTTGTCGCCACCATCAGGGCCTGGCTTTGCACCAGGCGGTCGGCAGTAGCGAGCGCAGCCTCGCGACTGAAGCCGCCATTGGCCAGCATGTCGACGGCACCCTGCAGATTGGGCAGACGATCAGTCATCTTGGCATGGTTGGCGTTGGCGGCATTTTCCCAGGACGTGGTGACAAGGGAGGTGGCGACGGCGCCGGCCATGGTGCGGATGAAGTTCTGCAGGCCTGACGCCGAGGCAGTCTCGTTGGGTGCGACTGCGCCCATCGAGATCGAGATGAGCGGCATGAAGAAGAAGGGCATGCCGGCGCCGGCCAGGAAGATCCAGATACCGATCTCACCGAAGCTCATATCGGTGGTGCCGCGGCTGCGCATGAAGGTGATGAAGGCGAGCCACATGACGCCGAGGAAAATCAGGCGGCGCGGATCGACCTTGGCCGTCAACTGGGCTGAAATCGGCGCGGCGATGATCGCCAGGATACCGATCAGGCCGGTGGCGTTACCTGCCCAGGTGGCGTTCCAGCCAAGGTTGGTCTGCATCCATAGGGGGGCTACGACGTTGATGGCGAAGAAGGAGCCGATCATCAGGGCCATGCACACCATGGCCAGACTGAAGCCGCGGTATCGGAAGATGCGCAGGTCGACGATCGGGTTTGAATCGGTCAGTTCCCAGATCAGGAAGGCGATGAAGCCGAGCACAGCCGTCACGGCCAGGCCGATGATCAGTGGCGAGGCGAACCATTCGTTTTCCTTGCCGAGGTCGAGCATGATCTGCAGCGAGCCGACCCACAGGACCAGCAGGGCCAGGCCGATGACATCGACGCGCGACTTGACGGTCTGGGTTTCCTGGCTGAACAGGACGCGCCACACCAGGAAACCGGCGCCGATGGCGATCGGTACGTTGACGAGGAAGATCGAGCCCCAGCCGAAATTGTCGCACAGGGTCCCCCCCAGGACCGGGCCGGCGATCGGCGCAATCAGGGTGGTAATGGCCCAGATCGACATGGCGGCGGGCCGCAGTTTCGGCGGGAAGATGGTCAGCAGCAGGGTCTGCGACAGCGGCATCAGCGGGCCGCCGCAGAAGCCCTGCATGATCCGGGCGATGATCAGGATATTGAGGCTGGGCGACAGGCCGCACAGCAGCGAAGCGATGCCGAAGCCGATCAGGGCGGTGGAGAAGACGCGAACGGTTCCGAAACGCGCTGCCAGCCAGCCGGTCAGCGGCACCGAGATAGCTTCGGCGACGGCGTAGGAGGTGATGACCCAGGTGCCCTGCGAGGTCGACACGCCGAGCGCGCCGGCGATGTTGGGCACCGAAACGTTGGCGATCGAGACGTCGAGGATGGCGGCAAAGTTAGCCAGGGCCAGCAGGATGCCGGACATCCACAGCGTCATGCCGGTCAATTGTTTTATGGGCTTTTGCGGCACCTTGGTGCCATCAGCCGTCGCAGCACCAGACATGGGTCCAGTCCTTTACAAGCGAGGAATTACAAATTCAATTCAAGCATTCCGATGGTGTATCTTTACACCACCGGCAAGGGCAAGGCCCGCCCGAGCGCACGCGAGGAGCCTCGCGGCGCTTGAGCGGAATCAGTCAGCGACGTCGATCTTGGCGGTCATGCTCATGCCGACACGCAGGGGATGCTCCTTGAGCTCCCGGGGATCCAGCGAGACACGGACCGGAAGGCGTTGCACGACCTTGATCCAGTTGCCGGTAGCGTTCTGGGCCGGAATGACCGAGAAGGCCGAACCGGTGCCGCCGCTGAGGCCGGCGACCTTGCCGTGGAACTTGACGGACGAACCGTAGAGGTCGGCGGTCAGGATGACGGGCTGGCCGACATGGACCTTCTTGAGCTGCACTTCCTTGAAGTTGGCGTTCACATAGGCATTGTCGATCGGCACGATGGACATGATCTGGGCGCCGACCTGGACACGCTGGCCGACTTCGACTGTGTTCTTGGCGACGACGCCGGTGACGGGCGAGCGGATGACGGTGCGGTCGAGATCGTTCTGCGCGGCCTGGACGCGGGCCTCGGCGACCTTGACCTGCGGATTGTTCTCGACATCGGTATTCGAGATCAGGGTGGCGTTCTCGGCGCGCTGGCCTTGTGCCGCGGCGGCCTGGGCCTTGGCGGTGGCGACGGCGGCGGCGGCCTGGTCGAGGCGGGCCTTGGCATTGACCAGGTCCTCACCGGCGATGGCGCCGATGTCGGTCAGGGTCTTGCGATCGTCATAGGCCTTCTGGGCCTGGACAAGGGCGGCCTGGGCCGAGGTGACCTGGGCGTCGGCGGCATTGCCCTGGGCGGCCAGGGTGGCGTCGTTCTGGTAATAGCCGCTGACCTGGCGGCGCGCCTGGTCGAGCTGGGCCTGGGCGCTTTCAAGAGCGAGGCGGGCGTCGGTGTCGTCGAGGACGACGAGGACGTCACCCTGCTTGACCGCCTTGGTGTCGTAGATATTGGCTTCCTTGACCGGGGCCGCCACCTGCGGGGTGACGACGGCCGAAGAGGCGTCGACATAGGCATTGTCGGTCGCGACCGTCTTGCCGCCCTCTATGACTTCGTAGGCGCCCCAGGCGAGACCCGCCAGGACGACGACGCCGCCGAAGATCATGAACAGGGGGCCACGGCTCTTGGAAGCGCCGCTGGAAGGCTTGCCGCCGCCACTGCCATTGCCGCCGCCGGGAGGCGTGGAGGGCGGGGTGAACTGGTCGGAGGACTTGTCGGTCTTGGGGGAGGAATCGTCAGCCATGGGTGCGTGTCTTCAACTATGAAATTTCGCGAACTATTGCGGTTGGAAACCGCCGCCCAGGGCGGCGATGAAACGGATGCGGTCGTTATAGGCCTGCGCCTTGAGATTGGTCGCGTCAAGCTGCGCCGAAATCAGGGATGAGTGGGCCTGGATGACATCGACCTTGTTGCCGACATTCTTGTCGAAGCGGGCCTTGGCCATGTCGTAGCTTTTCTGCGCCGTGGCGACGCGAGCCTGGACGGCCGTCATCTGCGCCTGGGTCGATTGCGAACCGGCGGCAGCGTCAGCCACATCCTGCAACGCCTTGACCAGGGTCTGGTCATAGGTCGCCACCATCTGGTCGTAGTCGGCTTCGGACGAGCGATAGGCGGCGCGGAGCGACCCTCCGTTGAACAGCGGCAGGCTGATCGCCGGCCCGATCGAGCCGATATCGGAGCCTTTTTGCGTCAGGGCATCGAGGCCGAGGCCGTCCTTGCCCAGGGCCTGCAGGCCGAAATAAGCGTTCAGCTTGACGTTCGGATAGAAGTCGGCGCGGGTATATTTGATCTGGTCGCTGGCGGCCTCGACATGGAGGCGGGCGGCCTGGACGTCCGGACGGCGGCCCAGCATGTTGAGCTGGATGTCGTCGGGCAGGGCGTCGATGCCGGCAGGCGCCAGTTGCGGGCGGCTGATGCTCAGGCCCCGGTCGGGACCTTCGCCGGCCAGGGCCGAAATCAGATTGCCCTGGACGCGGATGGCGCCGGTAATGGCGGCCAGGCGCTGGGCGACCGTACCCTGGTCGTCCTGGGCGCGCAGCAGCGTGTCCATGGTGTCGAGATTATGATCGAAGCGCGCCTGGATCAGCTGGGTGCGCAGGTCGGCGCCCTTTTTGATCTCGTTCAGGTCGTCCTGTTCGGCATAGAGGCGGTCAAGCTCGACATAGGCACGGGCAATCTGCTGCGCCAGGGCCTGGCGGGCGACCTCGGCCTCGAGCTCGGCGGCCTTTTCCTGGCCGATGGCGCCGCGCAGGGCCGCGTGGCTCTTGCCCCACAGGTCGATATCGTAGTTGGCGTCGACCGTCAGGCGGTCGGCATACCAGTAACCCTTGGGCAGAAAGGACTTAAAGGCATCGGGAAAGCCCATATTGAGGCTGGACTTGGTTTCCGCGACCGAGCCGTTCAGGGTCAGGGTCGGCGACAGGACAGCATGGACTTGGTCGAAGAAGGACTGCGCCTTCTTGATGCGGGCATTGGCTGCCTTGAGGTCCGGCGAGCCCTTGAAGGCCTCGTCCATCAGGGTGTTAAGCTGCGGGTCGTTGAAGCCCTGCCACCAGGTATTCGACGGCCAGGCGCCGGCCTGGCCGGCAAGCGTCTGGGCGCTGGCCAGGCTTTCAGCCTTGATGGGGGTGTCGGTGGTCGAGGCGGGAACGGCGGCACACGAGGCCAGGCCGAAGGCGGCGACCATCAGGGCCAGGCTGCTGATCTTCTTGATCGACACGCCAGCAATTTCCACGGGAAACATTATCGGGGGCAGCATGGGGGAGGAGGTCCTGCAACACAAAAAGGTGAACCGTACTGTACAGTTTCTTTTCTATGCGCTACCATATAACACAAGTCAAGATAAAAACTGTACGGTATGGTTCGATTTATATGGATACGCATACATCTAAAGATTCGCTGAACGCCAAGGAGACTTCGGTTTCCAAAGAGGTTCCGACAACCAATTTTCGCGATGAACGCCGCGCGCGAATCATACAGACGGCGCGCGAGATCTTCTTCGAAGTCGGGTACGCCGGCGCCAGCATGTCGATGATTTCGAGCCGGCTCGGTGGTTCGAAAGCGACACTCTACGCCTATTTCAACAGCAAGGAAGAGTTGTTCAGCGCGATCATACGCGAGCAATGTGAAGGTATGGCGGCCGTCTTCCAGGCGCATATCGGCACCGAAGACCTGCGCCAGTCCCTGACGATTGTCGGCCGCAACATGCTGGATGCCATGCTGTCGGACTGGGGCAACCGCACCCTGCAACTGGTCATCGAGGAAAGCCGGCGCAATCCGGAACTGTCACGCCTGTTCATCGAGACCATCGAGGCCCACGGCCGCTCGACCATGAGGACCCTGTTGAAGACGGCGCACGAAAAGGGCCAGATCACGGCGCCTGACGTCGTCGAGGCTGGGGTCATGCTGAAGAGCCTGATGTTCGGCGACCTGCATTTCCGCCGCATCCTCAATATCGAACCGCGTCCGACCCGGGCCGAAATCTACGGCCATATCGATCTCGCCATCGACATCTTCATGACCTATTACGGCCGTAAGGGCTGAGTTCCATGTATAACGGGCAGGTGCCAGATTAAGAGCGCCAGGACGTCTGCTGGAAACAAAGGTTAAAAGCAGCCGTTTCATATTTACAAATGGGTAAACCTTTTTGGTTAACTTGACCGTATCCATAAAGGTTTTCCCATGCCCCAATACGCAGAAGACATTGCTCACACCGCATCGCTCATGACCGAAGGTCAGGGCCGCGACCTCGAATTCGGCCGCATCTGCACGTCGATCTGCGAACTGGCGGCAGGCCTGTTCGATACCCCGCTCGCCCTCATCAAGCTCTATGAAGGCAACCAGCTGGTCGTGAAAGGCACGGCCGGCTTTGCCTCGCAGGCCATGCTGGACGACCTGAGCTTCTGCCAGCGCAAGCTGGTCCCCGGTGAAAGCCTGGTCATCCCGGACGCCACGGCCGATGCGCGCTACTTCCTGGAAAGCGCCGTCCTCAACGGTCCGAAGATCCGTTTCTATGCCGACATCCCGCTGGTGAGCGACGGCGTCGTCCTGGGTGTCCTCGCCCTGTGCGAACGCCAGCCGCGCCACGATTTCACCGCGCAGAAGCTGAACCTGTTCCGCCAGTTCGCCAACAATTCGGCGACGACGATTGCGCTTGCGCAATCGACCATGGAACGCAACGACATGGTCACCGAGATCAAGTCGCAGCAGACCCGCTTCGACCTTGCCCAGGAAATGACCGGCATCGGTTACTGGGCCATCGACCTGAAGACTCGCGAAATCACCTGGTCGAAGGGCCTCTATGCCGTCTATGGCATCAGCCCCAAGTCCTACAAGCCGCGCGTCGCTACCCAGCTCGACATCTACGAGCAGCAGGACCAGGCCATCATCATCGACAAGATGCAGCGCGCCGTGAACCTCGGCGAAGATTTCGACTTCACCGTCGAGATCGTCCGCCGCAAGGACAAGATCAGCCGTACCATTCGCACCAAGGGCGGCGTCGAGCTGGGTGACGACGGCAAGCCGGTGCGCATCAGCGCCTGCGTCCGCGATATCACCGAAGGCGCCTCGGACAGCGAGGAACTGATCCGCGCCCGCATGGCGGCGGAAGATATCAACGACGCCAAGAACGCCTTCCTCGAGCAGATCACCAACGAACTGAAGACGCCGCTCAACAACATCCTCGGCTATGCGCGCCTGATCAACGAGCACCGTCACGAAAACCCGGACATCGCCTCCTACACCCAGAACCTGCTGAAGTCGGCCAAGGCGCTGCAGGGCCTGGTAAAGGATACGCTCGACGTCTCGACCATGGATACGCCGACGGCGCGCGATGTCGATCATGCCCACGTCTCGGAAGAGCCGACCAATATCGTCACCCTGATCAAGGACATGGTCAACCAGTTCGCGGCTGCCGCGCAGACGAACCAGACCCGTCTCAACGCCCATTTCGTCGACTTCGACCATTCGTGGGCGCAACTCGATCAGATGCGCGTCCGCCAGGTCGTGCAGAACCTGCTGTCGAATGCCTGCAAGTTCACCAAGGGCGGCCTGATCAACGTCACCGCCTCGCAGGTCGTCGTCGACAATGCGCCGTGGCTGCGCATCTCGGTGCGCGACACCGGCATCGGCATGAGCGACGATCAGGCCATGACCCTGTTCGGCGGCAATCTTCAGGACCTCAACGGCAATCGCGTCTCGGGCAGCGGCCTGGGTCTGTCAATCGCCAAGGCCATTGTCGACCTGCTCGGTGGCCATATCGGTGTCGTCTCGCGTCTCGGCGAAGGTTCCAACTTCTGGTTCGAAGTCCCGGTGCGCTGGGTCGACGCGCCGGCCCGTTCGCGCAGCGCCGAAACCGTCGCCGCGCCGATGGCTCGTACCATGAACCGCGTCCCCGGCGCCGACACCATGCGCCCCGACATCGTTCGCCCGGAAATGACGCGCAGCCACACGCCGCAATTGCCGCCGCGCGCACCGATCGACGAAGACCGTATCAACCGCGAATATCTGCGCGCCCTGCTGCAGGATATGAAGCTGGATATCGGTTGATTTATCTAAATAGCTATACGAAGAGGGACAGCCGCAACGGCTAAGTCTCAGGGAGCCGCGTACCAACAAAGTAGCGTATCGCCATGAATCTCAATGCGCTCCGCCTGACGCGGAGCGCATTTTTCTTTGAAATTATTCTCTGAAATAACGTCTATTTTCGAACTAAACCTATCTTAAGGCTTGTGGTGTAGTCTCATACTTTCGCTGACCGTAACGACGGCGGTGAGGCACAGAAGGGCCGGGACGTATGAGCGACGATTACAAGAGCCAGCGCGACCGCTATATCGCGTTTTCCCTGGCCGCGGCCGACCTGCTCATCGAAGCCGACGCCAGTCTGCGCATCGTCCGTACCGTCGGCGCCACCCAGGCCCTGCTCAGCCACCTCGGCGAGCTCAAGGGCCGCGATATCTGCGACATCTTTGCCTCCGCCGATCGCTCGTTTGCCCGCCGCCTGCTGCAGCGGGCCCGCCGGGTCGGCCGCATCGAGCCGTGCAGCCTGCACCTCGACCAGGACGAGGACAGCCCGATCCTGGTCAATCTCGGCGCCTGCTACCTGCCGAACCCCAACGAAGACAATACCTTTATCAGCCTGACCGTCCTGTCGGACGCCATGATCCTGAGCGCGGAGTCGGAAGACGCCTGCGGCCTGATGGATCGCGAAGATTTCGAAGACATGGCCGCCCGCGTCCTCGGCCTCGACGACAGCCGCGCCCCGCGCGACATGAAGCTGATCCGCCTGAAGGGCCTGAGCCGTGTCATGCGCAGCCTGCCGTCGGACCAATCCGAACAGCTGCTCGGCGAAATCGGCTCGGTCCTGCGCGCCCAGTCCATGGGCGGCAATGCCGCGACGCGCCTGTCCGAAGAAGAATTCGGCTATATCGCCCCGCCCAAGGGCGATACGGCGACGCCGGAATCGCTGACACGGGATCTCGTCGGCCTGGCCAAGGTCGCCGGTGTCGCCGAAGACGCCCTGCGCCCCAGCGTCATGAGCTTCCAGCTTAATACCGGCAATCTCGACGAGGACAGTATCGCCCGCGCCCTGTCCTTTGCCCTGACCAATTTCTGTCATCCCGACAACCGGCCGCCGGCAGCTTCGTTGGAAGACAGCCTGGCCATGGCCATGGACGAGACGGTCCAGCATTTCGATTCGATCCGCAACCTGATCGACGACAACAACTTCTCGCTCTTCTATCAGCCGGTGGTCGACCTGGAGAGCCGCAAGATCCATCACTATGAGGCGCTGATGCGTTTCAAGGACGGCCGCAAGCCGTTCGAGACCATCCGCCTGTCGGAACAACTGGGCATGGTCCAGGATTTCGACCTTGCCGTGGCCAAGAAGGCGATCGACGCCCTCAATACCCATCGCGATGTCTCGATCGCCATCAACCTGTCGGGTATCTCGGTCCAGGACGACAAGTTCCGCGAAAGCCTGCGCCAGATGCTGGCGCCGTTCCCGATGCTGAGCAATCGCCTGATGTTCGAACTGACGGAATCGAATGCCGTCGAGGACATGGAGGCGGCTGCGACCTTCCTGAAGTGGCTGCGCCGCGCCGGTTTCCGCGTCTGCCTCGACGATTTCGGCGCCGGCGCCGCGGCCTATGCCTATCTGCGCCGCTTCGATGTCGACTTCGTCAAGATCGACGGACCCTTCCTGCGCGAAGCCCGCGAAAACCCGCGCCAGCGCGCCCTGATCCGTTCGGTCGCCGTCCTGTGCAAGGAACTGCGCTGCTCGGTCGTCGCCGAGATGATCGAGGATGAAGAGACGGCCAAACTGTGCCGCACCATGGGTATCGAATTCGGCCAGGGCTACCTGTTCGGCAAGCCGCGCCCGCAGATCATCATCGAAAAAGAAATTCCGAACGGCCGCCGCAAGGGAACGGTCGACAGCTGGGGTTGATTAATCCTGTTTTTTTGCTGCGAGTTGTTTTGCCTTGCTGATGGCTTCGGCAAAATGCCGTTCCACAGGGCTCGGCGCATTGATGGCGCGCGCATGCCCGGCCTGATATTCCGCGTCTACCTTGTCCGTCGCAACCTTGGCAGTGACCTTGCCCGCGCCTGACAATAGAGGATGGTCACCAAGCTTGAGGAAGTCGTCCAGCTTGGAAATCCAGCCGGCCATGGTCATCGGCTTGCGGTTTTTCGCCATGCTTTCGGCGAACTCGAGGAAAGCCACCGTGATGCGGTTGAGCATCTCCATTTCATCGGGCGCCAGATAGTTCTTGGCCACTTGGGCATCAGCCCCGGTCGGTAATTTTCCGCCTTTTTCCCCCGTCCAATGGGTCATGCCCATCATGGGTTTGGTCGCGTCGGCGCGCGCTAACTTGGTTTCTGCCGCCGTCTGGCCGTGAGCGGCATGGTGCATCTTGTTCTGGACGGCCTGGAAAAAGCGCTGGCTCGCTTCGGTGCCAGGGTCATAGTCGACGCTGGTGGCGTAGATATCGAGAATTTTCTTGTAGAACAGCTTTTCCGAAGAGCGGATGTCGCGAATACGCGCCAGCAATTCTTCGAAATAGTCGGCCTCCGGGTTTTTGAGCTGGTCGTCATTCATGACGAAGCCCTTGATCAGGTATTCCGACAGAGCTGCCGAGGCCCATCGGCGAAACTGCGTGCCGCGAGGACTGCGAACGCGGAAGCCTACGGCCAGGATTATGGAAAGCGAATAAAGGTTGATCAACCTCGTAACCTGGCGATTGCCCTCTGATCGAACTTGTAAGTCTTCTTTACAAGTTGCCTCCTCGTTCCATTCGCCTTCGGCGTAAACGGATTTGACGTGTTGGGTAATGGCTTGGGTGGTAACCTGAAAGAGCTCTGCCATTTCCGCCTGTGTCAGCCAAACAGTTCCGTCTCTCGCCTGCAGTCTGATCTCGGTCTGCCCGTCTTCAGTCTGATAAAGGATGATTTCGCCGGCCATGATGTATCCAAATTCAGGAAGTATCGACATCGACATAGCGCGGATTGTCGTGCTTATCCACTTTGGATAAGGCATGCGAACACCCAGGGCGATATTCAAACCGCCCGGCAAGGCGTAAGATCGGCGGAAAATCCCGCGTCGGACATCTTATCCCGTATGACCCGTTTATCCGCCGCCATCGCCCTGGTGCTTGCCAGTCTTGTCACGCCTTTTGCCGCGTCCGCTGCCCCGCGCGACTACTGGTTCGGCGCCGACCTGTCCTATGTCAACGAGATGCAGGCCTGCGGTGCGCACTATGCCGCCTATGGCGAAACCGATCCATACAGGATCTTCGCCCGGTCCGGCACCAACCTGGTGCGGGTGCGCATCTGGAACGACGCTAAATGGACGCCCTATTCCAACCTTGCCGACGTCAGGAAGACCATAGCCGCGGCGCGCGCCAATGGCATGAAGGTCCTGCTCGACTTCCACTATTCCGATGACTGGGCCGATGGCGGCAAGCAGATCGTGCCGGCGGCGTGGGCAAAGCTCAGCGATGCCGACCAGGTCAAGGCGCTGTATCAATACACGCTCGATACGCTGGACAGCCTGAAGGCCGACGGCCTGATGCCGGACATGGTCCAGGTCGGCAACGAGACCAATGGCGAAATCCTGCGCACCCAGCCGGAAGAGCACGTCGCCATCAACTGGACGCGTAATGCCGCGCTGTTCAATGCCGGCATCCAGGCGGTGCACGATGCATCGAAGGACAGCTCGATAAAGCCGCGCATCATGCTGCATGTCGCCCAGCCGGAAAACATCGAGCCGTGGTTCGCGGCGGCGACAAAGGCCGGTGTGATCGGTTACGACATTATCGGCATGAGCTATTACACCAAGTGGTCGAAGGAGGATTTCTCCGGCCTGTCCGAAACCATCAAGCGCGCCCACGCCCTGTTCGAAAAGGACGTGGTCGTCGTCGAGACCGGTTACGCGTTTACCGACGAAGCCGCCGATCCGGCCAATAACCTGCTGGGCTCCGACTCGGCCCTCAAGGGCTATCCGGTGACACCCGAGGGCCAGGCGAAATATATGCACGACATCATGCAACTGACGCTCGACGCTGGTGGCATCGGGGTCGTCTACTGGGAGCCGGCCTGGCTGTCGACCAAGTGCCGGACGCGCTGGGCGCAGGGCTCGGACTGGGAAAATGCCGCCTTCTTCGACTATAAGGGCAAGGGCCTGCCGGCGCTCGACTGGCCGAAAGGACCTTACGTCCTGCCGGTCGATATCACCTTTGTGGTGCCCGACCACGGCCAGCCGGCGCAATATCTCACCGGCGATTTCACCGGTGGTGGCGGTGTCGCCATGACGAAGTCGGGCGGGAATTTCGTCTATTCGACCTGGCTGCGGCCGGGTAGCAGCGCCCTGGTCGGCACTGCCGGGACGCTGGACGGGCTTTCGAACGCGGAGGCGCAGAGCCTGGTCGTGCCGGCCGCCGACAAGACGATTGTGTTGGCCGTGCCACAAAAATAGACCATGTGTTATTGTCATACAATATTGCTGGTTACCGGACTGGAGTATGTTATAAATCCGTCATCATAAAATGACGGGCGCGACCAGCTGCCCGCGACAACAGGGCAGGGGCGGCGGAAAACATGCAGCCAGACGTCTATATCAGGGAAGCCACGATATGAGTGGCGCGGTGACTAATAACCGCGCTGCCTTGCTGGCCTTCGTGGGAACACAGATACTTCCGCATGAGGCGGAACTGCGCCGGTGGTTGACCCGGCTGGGTGTAAGGGCGGATGAACGCGACGATATCGTGCAGGAGGTCTATTGCCGGCTCTTGCGGCTCGACCACACCGATCATATTCTCGACCCGCGCGCCTACATGTTCCGCTCGGCGCGCAATGTCGTCCTCGAACAGGTGCGTCGCAACCGGATCGTCTCGATCATGACCGTGCAGAACCTCGATGATCTCGGCGTCGCCGACCATGGCCCGACGCCGGAAAGCGCCGTTTCGGCGCGGGTGGAGCTGACCCGCGTCCTGGGCCTGATCCAGGAATTGCCCGAACGCTGCCGTCAGGTATTCGAACTGCGCAAGGTCCATGGCCTGTCGCAGGCCGAGACCGCGGCGCAACTGCGTCTCAGTGAAAATATCGTCGAGAAGGAGACGGCGCGCGGCCTGACCCTGATCCTGCGCACCCTTGCCGACACGCCCTTGCTGGCGACCGTCGGGCGCGCCGTGCAACGACGACGACCCGGGAAATCCCATGCGGTCGATTGACGAAACCGCGGCCGAGTGGGTGGCGCGTCGCCAGTCTGCGACCTTCGCCGACAACGCCGAATTCCAGGCCTGGCATGACGCCGACACGCGTCACGCCGGGGCCTTTCTGCGTGCGGAAGCGTCATGGATGCTGCTCGACCGCGCCCAGGTGATGACGCATGGTGCGGCGTCCGAAAATCCATCATTGATTCTGCCGTCGCGTTCGCGGATGCCTGCGGGGCTGATCACGACACGGCGTACGCTTCTGACCGGCGCCGTCGCCGCCTCGGTCGCCGGCGCCATCGGTGTCGGTTATGTTCTGCGCAATCGCCTCAGCTTCGTCACCCAGCGCGGCGAACTGCGCAAGGTGCCCCTGTCCGACCGGTCCCTGGCGGCCATAAATACCGATAGCGAGATCGATGTCGCCATGACCGAATCGCTACGCCATATTCAGCTGGTGCGCGGCGAGGCGTGGTTCGACGTCGCCAAAAACCCGAATGCGCCCTTTGTCGTCTCGGCCGGAGATATCCGGGTGCGCGCCGTCGGCACGGCCTTCAGTGTCCGTCGCAAGACCTCAGGCGCCGAGGTGCTGGTAACGGAGGGGACGGTCGAAACCTGGTCGATGCACACACCGGACCGGCGCACCCGTTTGAGCGCCGGTGCCTCGGCCTATGTGCCGGAATCGGCCAATGCGACGGCCGTCGCTGCCTATACGCCCGACGAGGTGACGCGGCGTCTGGCCTGGCGCGAACGCGAAATCGTCCTGCGTGAGGAATCGCTGCGTGAAGCCGCGGCCGACTTCAATCGCTATAATGATCGCCAGATCGTCATCGCCGATCCGAAACTGAACGATGCGCGCCTGGTCGGCGGTTTCAGCGTCGACCAGCCTGAGACCTTTGCCCGGGCCGTCCATGCCGCCCTCAATGTGCCGGTCAGTATCCGGGAAGATCGCATCACCATCGGCGGCATCGCCACGGATTGATTTTTTTCGGCGGAAAGTTTTCCGCCGTGCATCTGAATACAAAAAGGGACCGAAAAGCGTCCCCGCGAAAAAACACAGACGACGCCAGGGAAACGTCAATGTCACATGGGAGCAATAGTCGGCGGCCCAATAGCCGGCGCAGCGCGCTGATGGCCTTCGCCATCGCTGCCGTCCCGTCTGTGGTCGTGACGGTTGCCGTTCCATGTGCAATCGCCGATCCCGTCAGGGCGGGCGTCACCAAAAACTTTGCCATTCCGGCGCAGGACGCCGTCACCGCCATCCCCCTGTTCGCCCAGCAGTCGGGGCTGCAGGTCCTCGCTCCGGCCGGGGATCTGAAAGGCGTGCGGACCCATGCCGCCCAGGGGCCAATGACGGTCGACGCCGCCTTGCAGGTGCTATTGAGCGACACAGGGCTGAGCGTGCGGACCCGCGATGCGACCTCTGCGGTTATCGCTCGCGCCGTTACGACTGAGCCGGTCGTCCCGGCGCAGGCCAGTCCTGCACCCGAACCGCCGGAACTGGTGGTCACGGGTGTACGCAAGGCCCTGCGTGAAGCGCTCGATGACAAGCGGCACGATACGGCGATCGTCGAAACCATTTCGTCCAAGGATATCGGCGCCCTGCCCGACGTCACCATCGCCGAGGAACTGAACCGCCTGCCCGGCGTCAATGCCGCCCGGGACCGCGGCAATGACAGCCAGGTGTCGATCCGGGGCCTGGGGACACGCATGGTTCTGGGAACCGTGAACGGTCGCGAAGTGGCCTCGTCCGAGCCCGACCGCAGCGTGCGCTGGGAAATCTATCCGTCCGAGGTCGTGGCCGGTGTCGCCGTCTACAAGTCGTCGGAGGCGAAGCTGTTGTCCGGCGGCATTTCCGGGACCGTCGACATTCGCACCATCCGGCCCCTCGACTACCGCGGTCCGGACCTGGTGGTGCGCGCCGGCCCGGTCGCCTATGACGGCGGCTATGCTTTTCCCGGCTATAATGGAATGGGTTACCGCGGGTCTTTGTCCTACGTCGCAAGGCTGTCGCCGCAGCTTGCCGTGGTGGTGGGCCTGACGGCGCAGAAACAGAAGAACGGTTTCGAGTCGGTCCAGGGCTGGGGCTACAATGCCGGCGCGGATACCGGTCCGGTCCTGGCCAGCCAGCCGGCGACCGCTTACAATACGCCCTTCGGCGCCCAGGCCGAGGCCAAGAAGCTGACCGAGACCCGCTTCGGCGCCTCCCTGGGTGTGCAGTACCGGCCCAATGCCGGTTTTCAACTGACCTACGACCTGCTCTATTCCGATATCCGCATCACCGAATACCAGGACCAGGCATGGTGGGGCGACGGTAACTGGGGCAATTGGGACAGTGCCAATACCGCCAACTATGTCGATGGCGCCACCTATTCCGGAACCTTGCCGACCATTATCGACGGTGATGTCGTCGCCGCGACAGTGACCTGGGCGGCCGACAAGTCGGTCATTGCCCGCTACAGCGAAGACAAAACGCTGATCGTCACCGGGCTTAACGGCAAGTGGACCGGTGGCGCCTGGACCGTGACGGCCGACGCCTCCTATTCCCGGGCCGAACGCTTCAACCAGTGGGGCGCCAGCGCGTTTCAGTACTGGCCCAACTATATGCGCTACGATTTTACGCGTAAGCCCGTTGTAACGGTGTCCGGTAATCCGGAAGACAGCCTGCAGACAACGGCCTCGGGGCAGTGGGAAACCGGGCGTGTCGCCGACGACCTGAAGGCCGTCACCCTCGACGCCCGGCGCGATCTTGCCGGCGGGCCATTCACCAGCCTGGTCTTCGGCATGCGCCTGTCGCAACGGACCAAGGCGACCGGCAACGCCACCGGCCTGGTCGCGCCGGTCACAACGACGCCCTTCGATCCGTCGATCCTGACTGTCTACCATTTCAGCAATTTCAACCTGCCGACCCTGCTGACCGGCGATTTCGACGCCCTGGCGCGCATGCTGTATGGCTCCAGCGTCATAGTCGACGCGAAGTCGCAGCCGATCAGCGATCGCATCGTCGAGCATGTCGGCGAGGCCTATGCCGAAGGGCTCTATGCCACGGAATTTGGTGGTGTACCGGTCGATGGCAATATCGGCATCCGGTGGGTCAGTGTCAGCGCCCTGTCGCGCGGCACCTCGACCCAGGTCGAGGACTGGGTCGAGACGACGCCGGGCAGCGCTGTCTGGTATCAACCTAAGACGACCACGCCGGTTTCGGGCGGCATAGACTACAGCCGCATCCTGCCGTCGGCGACGGCGCGCTTCGATTTCGGCGCAGGCCGTTACCTGAAGCTGGCGGCGGCGAAGGTGATATCGCGCCCGCCGCTCAACGACATGATCGTGACACGGCAGATTTCCGGCTTTGCCCCCTATGTCGGCATGGCCGGCAATCCGTACCTGCGCCCGTTCGAGGCGACCCAGTTCGACGCCAGCTACGAGTGGTACTTCAACAAGGACGCGCTCGCCGCCGCCAGTGTCTATGTCAAGCAGGTCAGCCACTATGTCGGCTATGCCAAGCGCTCGGAGACGATCAACGGCACGGCCTACAGCCTGATCTCGCCGGTCAACAGCACCAGGGGTGGTTATATCCGCGGCGTTGAGCTGACGTACCAGACGCCGCTTAGTTTCCTTGCGGGGCTCGATCATTTCGGCGTCTATTCCAACGCCGCCCTGGTCAGTTCCGACCTTACGGAAATGTCGGGCAGCCTGCCGCTCAACGGCCTGGCGCGCAGCACGGCGACGCTCGATCTGTGGTACGCCGCCCACGGCATCGATGCCCGGCTGGGGGCCAAGTACCATTCCGAATATACCGCCATCTACGGCTGGAACGACTCGGCGCTGATCCGCGTCCTGCCGGAAACCACCATGGATTTCAGCGTCTCGTATCGCCTCAACCCGCACCTGCGCGCCCGTTTCCAGATTTCCAACCTGCTCGATACGCCCTTGCGCACCTATCAGGACAACCGGCCGACGCGGCTTGGTCGTTATGATCTCTACGGCCGGCGCATGCTGTTCGACCTGACCTTTAGCTATTGACTGGCAGCTATTGACTGGCTCCCGGTCCCGCCCTTAATTGTATGACAATATAATCCACGAGGAATGCCATGATCGACCTTAATCGCCGCGACATGCTGGCCACCGTCTCAGCCGCGGCCCTGCTTGGCATCGCCGGGCCTGTCATGGCGCAGACGGACGCCGTTGCAGAAACGGACGACCGGCGGACCCTGTTCGATGACGGCTGGCGTTTTGCCTTCGGTCACCTCAACGATGTCGACAAGGATTTCGGTTTCGGCGCCGACCTGCGCACCTTTGCCAAGCAGGGACCCGACTCCGGCCTGGTGGCGCAGGCGGGCTTTGATGATTCCAAGTGGCGCGAACTGAACCTGCCGCACGACTGGGCGGTCGAACTGCCGTTTGTACAAAATCCGAAGGCTGCCAGCTACAAGCCTGACGACCACGGCGCCGTCTGGGATCCGGCGGCCAATCACGGCTTCAAGCCGCTCGGTCGCGACTATCCCGAGACCAGCATCGGCTGGTATCGCAAAAGCCTGAGCCTGACGGCCGCCGATGCCGGCAAGCGTATCTCGCTCGAATTCGACGGATCGTTCCGCAACACCACGGTGATCTTCAACGGCTATATCCTCAAGCAGCATGACGGCGGCTATACGCCGTTCAGCGTCGACCTGACCGACTTCCTCAATACCGATGGCAAGCCCAATGTCATCGCCTTGCGCGTCGATGCATCGCTGGGCGAGGGCTGGTTCTATGAGGGCGCCGGGCTTTACCGCCATGTCTGGCTGGTGAAGACCGAACCGGTGCATATCGTAAAGGACGGCGTGTGTATCCGGACGAAGACGGACGGCACGGTGGACGTTACTGCCACAATTCGTAACGAGTCCGCAGAGCTTCGTCATGTCGGCCTGCGCGCCGAAATTGGTTCAGGGGCTGCTACTAGCAAGCCTGCTTCGCCCCTCATGGACGCGAAGGGCAGCTCAATGCTGCTTATTGAGTTGCAGCCGTGGAGTACGTTCGAATTTGTCACCACGGTTTACGAGGCAAATCCCAAGCTCTGGTCGCTGGAGCAGCCACACCTCTATGACATTGTGGTTTCGGTGACTGATGCCAGTCGAGCCGTCGGGAACATGGCCTTGTTGGCGGATGCGGGTAATCCCGTGTTCGACCGTGTCACCACCCGTTTCGGCTTCCGCGATATCCGCTTCGATGCCGATACCGGCTTCTGGCTCAATGGCAAGTCGGTCAAGATCAAGGGGACCTGCAACCACCAGGATCATGCCGGCATCGGCGCCGCCATTCCCGACGCCATCTGGGACTATCGCCTCCAGTGCCTGAAGGACATGGGCTGCAACGCCATCCGTACCTCGCACAATCCGCCAGCGCCGGAACTGCTCGACGCCTGCGATCGCATGGGTATGCTGGTCATCGACGAGACGCGGATGATGACCTCGTCGGAAGAAGGGCTCGACCAGCTGCGCACCATGATCGTACGCGACCGCAACCACCCCAGTATCATCCTGTGGTCGATCGGCAACGAGGAACCGCAGCAGGGTACCGATCGCGGCGCGGTCATCGCCCGCACCATGAAGCGTGTCTGCCGCGAGCTTGACCCGACGCGCGGCATCACTGCCGCCATGGACAATGGTTATGGCGAGGGCATTACCGAAGTGCTCGACGTCATTGGCTTCAACTATCGCGACGGCAAGATCGACGACTTCCACGCCAAATTCCCGCATCTGCCGATCATCGGCACCGAAACGGCCTCGACGGTGGCGACGCGCGGGGAATATGTAAAGGACGATGCCCGCCATATCCTGCCGTCCTACGATACCGAGGCGCCGTGGTGGGCCAGCACCGCCGAGGGCTGGTGGCCGCACTTCAATGCCAGGCCTTATATCGGCGGCGGCTTTATCTGGACCGGCTTCGACTATCGTGGCGAGCCGACACCCTATTCGGAGTGGCCCAGCATCTCGTCGCACTTCGGCGCCCTCGATACCTGCGGCTTCCCCAAGGACAACTATTATTACTACCGCGCCTGGTGGCGGTCGGAACCGCTGCTGCACCTGTTCCCGCACTGGAACTGGCAGGCCGGGCAGACCGTGTCGGTCTGGGCCTATTCCAATTGCGACGCCGTCGAACTGTTCGTCAACGGCAAGTCGATGGGTAAAAAGACGGTCGAAAAGGACCGTCATGTCGAATGGAGCGTGGCCTATGCGCCGGGCAGGATCGAAGCCTATGGCTACAAGGACGGCAAGGTCATCCTCAAGGACAGGCGCGATACCGCCGGCCCGGCGGCGAAAATCGTGCTGACGGCGGATCGCAGCGGTCTGGCGGCCGACGGCAGGGACTGCGCCGTGCTGCGGGCCGAGGTCGTGGATGCCAAAGGTGTGCCCGTCCCGAAGGCGAATAATCTGCTCGGTTTTGCCGTCACGGGACCCGCCGCCATTATCGGCGTCGGCAATGGTGACCCCAACAGCCACGAGGCCGACAAGGCGTCGCAGCGTTCGGCCTTCAACGGACTGGCCTGCGCCATCGTCCAGACGAAAAAAGAGGCCGGATCGGTAACGATCACGGCCTCGGCGGCGGGGTTAAAGTCCGGCAGTGTGACGCTCAAGCTAATGTAGTTCCGCCTTCATGCCGGGCCCGGCCGAGGCTGATCACGGCGGACAGGGCGGCAAAGCCCGCCGCCAGGGTCAAGGCCAGGCTGGGCGCGTGGGGCAGGGAAACCGTGGCAAAGATCGCCGTCATGGCGATAGCGCCGAAGGTCTGCCCGGTCAGGCGCGCCGTGCCCTGCATGGCGCCGGCGGCACCACTGCGCGCCCTGGGCGCCGACAGCAGCAGGATGCGGTTGTTCGGCGTCTGGAACAGGCCGAAGCCGATGCCCGCGATGACCGTGCCGATGACAAAGGTGCTGGCGTGCGGCCCGGCCGGCAGCAGGCCGGCAATGGCCAGGCCCACGGCGAGCAGGGCGCCGCCGGCGGCGCATAGCCACGCCGTCTTGACGTGGTTGGCCAGCCGCCCGGCGATAGGCGCCGTCACGACCACGGCCGCCGGCCATGGCATCATGTAGAGCCCTGCCTGGGTCGGCGTCATGCCCAATGTGTGCTGCAGGTAGAAGGGCAGGGCGACATAGCTCAGCATCTGGCCAGTGAAGCAGCATACCGAGGCGATGGCGGCGACGCGGAAGGCGGGGGCCGCAAAAAGGTCGGTCGGCACCAGCGGCGCCGGGTTCTTGCGCTCCAGCCACAGCACTGCCAGCAGGCACACGACCGCGCCCGCGATCAGCGCTCCGCCCAGGATCGGTGTCTTTGCGACGCGATCGGCGCCGGAAAAGAACAGGGCGAACATCAGGACATTGGCGATCAGGGCGGCGATGTCAAGCTTGCGGGCTACGCCATGGGTATGGGCCAGCAGGCCGCCGCACAGCAGGACGAGAATACCGAGCGGAATATTGACGGCGAACAACCATGGCCAGGGGGCGACGGCCAGGATGGCACCGGCTATGCCGGGGCCGGCAGCCGAGGCAATGGCGATGGTCATGGCATTGATGCCGATGATCGTGCCCAGCAGACGATGCGGCACGGCGAAACGCAAATTCATGGTTGCCAGCGCCATGATCGACCCGCCACCCAGGCCCTGTACGAAACGGGCGCCGACCAGGATGGGCAGGCTGCCGGCGAAGGCGCAGGCGGCGGAGGCCAGGGTGAACAGGGCGACACCGATCAGGTAGACGCGCCGGGGGCCCCAGATCTCGCCCAGTGCACCACACGGCAGCAAGGCAATCAGCACGGCCAGTTGATAGCTGGATACCACCCACACGGTGTCACCCGGTGCCGCATGAAACGAAGTAGCGATCGAGGGCAGGGCGATATTGGCGATGGCGCCGTCGAGGACGACCAGGACCAGGGTCATCAGCAGGACGGCAATGGCGAAATAACGGCGTGGGGCGGGTAGACCATCGGCATCGTCCGGAGCGGTGTTGGGAGCAGGCATTGGCTTTCCTTTGTATGCCTGCACTGATATATCTCCGGACACTATTGCACCAGACGCAACACTGTTAACTCAGCTTTGCGTTTGACGCGTTAGGTGTGTATACCAACGGCCTTGGCCTTTAATATAAGGCCGTTGGGAGCATGCGACCGCATGCCGCCGCTTTTGCGGCGAGCCATGCGGCGATTGAGCTGAAAAGATGTCGGATCTCGATCTTAACCTTCTGGTGGCGCTCGATGCCCTTTTGACCGAGCGCAGCGTCACAGGCGCGGCACGCAAACTGGGCCTGAGTACCTCGGCCATGAGCCGTACCCTGTCGCGGCTGCGGGTGGAGCTCGGTGATCCGGTACTGGTTCCGGCGGGGCGCGTTATGGTCGCTACGCCGCATGCCGAACGAATCGCAGAACAGGTGCGCGTTTTGAATGAAGGTGTGCAGGCTGTGCTGCGGCCGCCCGCGAAGGTCGATATCGCCACGCTGACACGCGATTTTACAATTCGCGCCAATGAGGCCTTTGTGCTGCGCCACGCCGCGCGCCTGAGCGCCTCGGTCGCTGCGGCGGCGCCCGGTGTGCGCCTGCGCTTCGCCCCCAAGCCGGACAAGGATATCCGCCCATTGCGCGACGGCTCGGTCGATCTCGATATCGGTGTGATTGCCGGCGATGGCGCCGAGCTGCGCGCCCAGACCCTCTACCGCGATGTCTTTGTCGGCATCGTGCGGGCAGGGCATCCGCTGCTCGACGACGATATAACGCCCGAACGCTATGCCGTCTGGGGCCATGTCGTGTCGTCGAAGAAGGGACAATTTACCGGGCCGGTCGACGATGCCCTGGCGGCCCTGGGCCTGTCGCGCATTGTCAGTATCGTAGTGCCCAGCTTCCCGGCGGTCGTCGCGGTGGCCGCCGTCTCGGACCTGATCGGCCTGGCGCCGCGTTCGTTCTGCCAGACCGGTCCGGATATGAAGACGGTGACCTTCGACCTGCCGGTAGCAACGCCGCAGATCACCGTCTCGCAAATCTGGCACCCGCGCATGGATGCCGATGCCGCCCATCGCTGGCTCAGAAGCCAGGTGTTTGATTCGTTCCGTTAATCGGCGAGTTTACCCCACAAGGCGTGCAGGGCCTTGGAACGGCCGCAGCCCAGGGCATAGGAGTCGTACTGGAAGGAATGGGTCTGCCAGTAGTGCTGGTGATAGGCTTCGGCCGGATAGAAGGGCAGGGCGACGGACGACGCCTTGATGACCTGGGTCACCACGGTCTTGTGCAGGAAATTCTGCACATTGGCCTTGGAGGCGGTCGCCGTATTGAACTGGCCGTCATTGAAGGTGAAGATGGCCGTGTGGTAGCTCGGCGCCTTGTCGCAGATGACGCCGGCAGGATCGGTCGGGTCGGTATGGTGCCAGTAGGTGTCGACCAGGGTGTTGTAGCTGACCTTGGCCGGATCGAAGACGACCTCGACGGCCTCGAGATGGCCGGTGCCTTCGCCGGTGACCTCCTCGTAGCTTGGGTTCTTGGTGTGACCACCCATAAAGCCGGCACGGGTCGAGATGACACCCTGAACATGGTCGAAGGCCTTTTGCATCGACCAGAAGCAGCCGCCGGCGAAGACGGCGGTTTCACGAACAGGTGCGGCTATGGCTGCTGAAGACAGGCTGAGCGCCGCGGCGGCGAGGATAAGGATACGCTTGAGCATGGGTTAAGCCTTTGCCGGGACGAATTTGAGGGCGACGCCATTATTGCAGTAGCGCAGGCCGGTCGGTTGCGGGCCGTCATCGAACAGGTGGCCCTGGTGGCCGCCGCAACGGGCGCAGTGATATTCCTTGCGCACCATGCCGAAACCGACATCGGTCTTGAACTGCAGGTGGCCGGAGATTTCGCGGAAGAAGCTGGGCCAGCCGGTGCCGCTGTCGAACTTCGTGTCCGAATTGAACAGAGGCAGGTCGCAACCCAGACAGGTGAACACGCCCTTGCGATGCTCGTTGAGCAGGGGCGAGGTTCCTGGCCGTTCGGTGCCGGCATGGCGCAGGACATCATACGATGCCGGCGGCAGGCGCTTCTTCCATTCGGCGTCGGGCAGGTTCAGCGGGGTTATGGTCTCGGCCGAGGCGACGCCGGCAGTGGCGGC
Source organism: Asticcacaulis sp. (assembly GCA_965246725.1). Lineage (GTDB taxonomy): Bacteria > Pseudomonadota > Alphaproteobacteria > Caulobacterales > Caulobacteraceae > Asticcacaulis. The sequence continues at coordinate 617,967 of CBDFFG010000003.1, read as the reverse complement.
ACTAAGGGCGAACAGGCTGGTGATAGAGAGGAAATGACGGCGGTGCATGGGGCAACTCCAGTGGTTGTTATGTTATACGCGCAAAACCGCATCCGGGTTACGCCGAGGAGTCATTTTCTGCGAGATCGGCCGATTGTGACAGAATGACGAAGACGTAGACGTATGAATCCAGTCTTTTCCAGCGCTAAAGAACAAGCCCGCCGAAACCTTCCGGATGCGTCAATGTCGCTGGCAAAGGCAGGCCAGTCCCAATAAGCAAACGATAAACGCCTGAAAGGCGTATATTAACGGTGCGTAAATATCACACCCGAGTGGCGGCAGTGGCGCTGTCACATAACTGTCGTGCAATCTACATGGGAGCGTCACACGGGAACCTTATTACCCCGCTCATGGCCGGCTAGGGCCAGAGATATAAACAAGGTACCCGACATGAAAACCTCCTCGATCCTCGTTGGCGTTGCTTCGGCCGCGCTGCTTGTGGCCGCCGCTGCCGGCGCCAATGCACAAAGCTGGGCCGACTCGACCACCGTGTCGGGCCGCATCTACACCGACATCACCGACCTGTCGGCCAAGGTCAACGGCGTCAAGACGGCAGGCGCCGGTAAGCAGGGCGTCGGTTACGACATCAAGCGCTTCTATATCGGCTTCGATCACAAGTTCACCGACCAGTGGTCGACCAACGTCACGCTCGACAACTCGCTGATCACCGGCACCGGCATGACGACCTACCTGAAGAAGGCCTACCTGCAGTACACCTATTCGCCGGCCCTGATCGTTTCGGTCGGCGCCAACGACCTGCCGTGGGTTCCCTACGCCGAAAGCATCTACAACTACCGCTACCTGGAAAACACCCTGATCGACAAGGCCAGCTTCGGTACGTCGGCTGACTGGGGTGTCCACGTTGCCGGCGCCCTGCCGGGCGGCATCTTCTCGTACCAGGTCTCGGCTGTGAACGGTAACGGCTACCGCAACCCGACCCGCCAGGACGGCTTCGACGTCGAAGGCCGCCTGAGCGCCAAGATCGAACAGTGGAACTTCGCCATCGGCGCCCGCACGGGTTACAACGGCCAGAAGTTCCTGGCGACCTCGACCCCGACCGGCACGACCGACAACCAGCACCACAAGGCGACCCGCCTTGACGCCCTGGCTGCCTATGTCGGCGACCGTACCCGCGTCGGCGTTGAATACTTCTCGGGCAAGAACGACGCGACCAATGGTTCGCAAGTCACTGCCAACAATCCGCTGATCACGGGCGATGCCGACAAGCAGGAAGGCACCTCGGTCTTCGGTTCGTACCGCATCACCCCGACCTACACCGTCTTCGCCCGTACCGACGAAGTGAAGCCGAACCAACTGACCAGCCCGAACCGCAAGGACACCTATTATAACTTCGGTGTCTCGTGGAACGCCTTCAAGAATGTCGACTTCTCGCTGGCTGAAAAGCACACCGAGAGCAAGGTTGGCGCCACCGCCGTCAACACGCCGTACATCCCCTCGGCCATCTCGGCTTCGAAGGGCGTCACGGACGAAGTCGGCGTCTGGGCTCAGCTGCGCTACTAAGACCGCCTAACGGGTTCGCCCCGCCATTTGCGCAAAACGCATCTGGCGGGGCACTGCATTCCAAAGACCGGTTGTAATATTAGTGTCACAAAAAGTGCCTAGAGCACTGGGTACGTGGCGCAAGCCGGTTTCCAACACGACCTTTCCCCCAAGGAGATGGGACATGATGAAGATTCTTTCCACCGCCCTCGTCGCGGTTCTGATGACCAGCGCTGCCGGCACCGCCATGGCTGCCGACACGATCACCGGCGCCGGCGCCACCTTCCCGGCTCCGCTGTACGCCAAGTGGGCTGAAGGCTACAAGCGCACCACCGGCAACCAGCTGAACTACCAAGCCATCGGTTCGGGCGGCGGCATCAAGCAAATCGAAGCCAAGACCGTCGATTTCGGCGCCACCGACATGCCGCTGACGCAAGCTCAGCAAGACCAGTATGGCCTCTACCAGTTCCCGACCGTCATCGGCGGCGTGGTTCCGGCCATCAACATCCCGGGCGTTCCGACCGGCAAGCTGAAGCTGCCGGGCGCCGTCCTGGCTGACATCTTCCTCGGCAAGATCACCATGTGGAACGATCCGGCCATCGCCAAGTGGAACGCCGGCATCACCCTGCCGTCGCTGCCGATCACCGTCGTTCACCGTTCGGACGGATCGGGCACCACCTTCCTGTTCACCTCCTACCTCGGCATCGCTTCGCCGGAGTGGAAGTCCAAGGTCGGCGCTTCGGACGCCGTTGAATGGCCGACGGGCGTTGGCGGCGCGAAGAACGACGGCGTTGCCGCCCTGGTTCGCCAGACGGCCGGCGCTATCGGCTACGTCGAATACGCCTATGTCATGAAGACGCAGATCAACTACGCCCTGGTCGCTTCGCACGACGGCACCTGGCCGCAGCCGAAGGCCGCTGCCTTCTCGGCCGCCACGGCCGGCGCCGACTGGAAGAACGCTCCGGGCAACTACCTGCTCGTCCTGAACCAGCCGGGCGCCAACGCCTGGCCGATCACCGGCGCGACCTTCATCCTGGTCTACAAGAACCAGGCGAACGCCGCCAAGGGCGCTGCCGTCCTGAAGTTCTTCGACTTCGGCTACAAGGATGGTGACTTCAACGCCAACGACCTGTTCTACGTGCCGCTGCCGGCAGCCGTGAAGAGCATGATCCGTCAGCAATGGACGCAGAACATCAAGGCCGGCGGTCAGTCGGTCTACGTTTCGCCGAACAAGTAAAAAGAGACCGGAGCATGACGCGCTTCACGCATCATGCTCCGGTTATGTTCTTTGTCGCGCAATTTAACCGAAAAGTGGGATCCACTTTATCGGATTGCGCTTAGGCCTTCGGGCGCCCCGGTTTGCGGAGGCATCCGAAGGACATGTAAATAGGGCGAGGCAGGACGAAAAGGTTGTGCCTCGCCCGACTTGTGTCCGGGCAGCGCAGACCGTATAGGCTGCTGATCCGGTCATGACCCAGGGGATATTGCGAGAATGTCTGCAGAACCGAAAGCGTCACGTGTTGACCTGACCGATCCGATCTTTCGCTGGGTCGCCTTCAGTGCCGCGACCCTGTTGCTGGTCGTCCTGGCTTCGCTGATCGGCTCATTGCTCGTCGGTGGCTGGCCTGCCCTGTCGAAGTTCGGCCTGGGTTTCTTCTTCAAGACCCGCGAATGTTATCCCGACGAGAGCTTCTTCGGCATGAAGCCGATGTTCTGCCTCGACACACCGTGGAATCCGGTGACCGATGTCTACAGCGCCACCGCGCCTATCCTCGGCACCATCATCTCGTCCTTCCTCGCCCTTGCCCTTTCGCTGCCGATCGCCATCGGCATCGCCGTCTTCCTGACGCAGTTCTGCCCGCGCGCCATCGCGCAGCCGCTGTCGACCGCCGTCGAACTGCTGGCCGGCATTCCGTCGATCGTCTACGGCATGTGGGGCCTGTTCGTCTTCGCCCCCTTCTTCGCCAACACTATCCAGATCCCGCTGATGATGGCCGCCCCTCCGGGATCGTGGCTGCAGAAGCTGACGGCCGGTGTGCCCAACGGCGCCAATATCATTACGGCTTCGATTATCCTGGCCATCATGATCCTGCCCTATATGGCGGCTGTCTTCCGCGAACTGTTCCGCTCGATCCCCGCCCAGGTGCGCGAAGCCGCCTTCGGTGTCGGCGCCACCCCGTTCGAAGTCGTGACCGGCGTCATCCTGCCCTACGTGCAAAAGGGTATGATCGGTGTTGTCATGCTGGGCCTCGGCCGCGCCCTGGGCGAGACCATGGCCGTGACCTTCATCATCGGCAACTCGCACAAATTCCCCAAGTCGCTGTTCGACTCGAGCTCGACCCTGGCTTCGACCATCGCCAATGAATTCGCCGAATCGACCGACCTGCACCGCTCGGCGCTCATCGCGCTCGGCCTCGTGCTCTTCCTGATTACCTTCTCGGTGCTGGCCATTGCGCGCTGGCTCCTGTCGTCGCAACGTTATTAAGGAGACCGACAGATGGACCGCGCCCTTCGCCGCAAGATTGCCAACTACGTCTTCATCGGCCTCTGTGTCCTTGGCACCGTCGTCGCCCTGATCGCGCTCGCCCTTATCCTGTGGTCCCTGTTCAGCCAGGGTATCGGCGGACTGAACCTCAAGATCTTCACCATGGATACGCCTGCCGCCGGCTCCGAAGGTGGTCTGCGTAACGCCATCATCGGTTCGCTGCTGATGTGCGGCCTGGGCATGATCATGGCCATCGTCGTCGGCATCCTCGCCGGCACGTGGCTGGCGGAAATCGGTGGCGACACACCCTACGGCCACGTCGTGCGCTTCCTTAACGACGTCCTGTTGTCGGCCCCGTCCATCCTGATCGGCCTGTTCGTCTATCAGGTCCTGGTCTCGGGCAGCCCGATTGCACTCGGCCACTTCTCCGGCTGGGCCGGCGCTGTCGCCCTGGCCATCCTGGCGACGCCGGTGGTGACACGGACGACCGAAGACATCCTGAACCTGCAGCCCAATGCCCTGCGTGAAGCCGGCATGGCGCTGGGGGGCTCGCAGTTCACCACTATCCGCCAGATCATCTGGAAGGCGGCCGGTGCCGGCCTGCTGACCGGTGGCCTGCTCGGCTTTGCCCGGATCTCGGGCGAAACCGCGCCCCTGCTGTTCACGGCGCTGGGCAACCAGTTCTTCAATGCCGACATGGGCCAGGCGATGGAGAGCCTGCCGCACACCATGTATAATTTTGCCCTGACGCCTTATGACGACCTCAAGCAACTGGCCTGGGTGGCCGCGCTTCTGGTGGCCTCGGCTGTCCTCGGCATCAATATCCTCGGGCGCTGGCTGGCGCGCGAAAAGAACAACGCCTGATTTGAACCCGTTCCTCTGAAACAGAGACTGACATGAGCACCGACACAACGTCCCCCGATTTCAAGAGCGTTATCACTCCGCCGCCGGCAGACAGCCTGGTCCTGGAGACGAAGAAGCTCAACTTCTTTTACGGCACCAACCAGTCGCTGTTCGGCGTCGACCTGCCGGTCAAGCGCAATGCCATCACCGCGCTGATCGGTCCGTCGGGCTGCGGCAAGTCGACCCTGCTGCGCACCATCAATCGCATCTACGATCTCTATGCCGGTCAACGCGCCGAGGGCGAGATCCTGCTCGACGGCGAAAACATCCTCAGCCCCAAGGTCGATGTCACGGCCCTGCGCGCCCGTATCGGCATGGTCTTCCAGAAGCCGACGCCGTTCCCGATGTCGATCTACGACAACGTCGCCTACGGCGTGCGCCTGCACTCGTCGAAGTCCAAGTCGGAACTCGACGAACTGGTCGAAAAGTCGCTGCGCCGCGCCGCCCTGTGGGACGAAGTCAAGGACAAGCTGAACAAGTCGGGCCTGGGCCTGTCGGGTGGCCAGCAGCAGCGCCTGTGCGTTGCCCGCGGCATCGCCGTCAATCCGGAAATCCTGCTGCTCGACGAACCGGCCTCGGCGCTTGACCCGATCTCGACCGCAAAGCTCGAGGATACCCTCGAAGAGCTGAAGCGCGACTACACGATCGTCATCGTCACGCACAACCTGCAACAGGCGGCGCGTCTGTCGGACTATACGGGCTTCATGTTCCTCGGCAAGATGGTCGAATTCGGCCCGACCGAAGAACTGTTCGTCAAGCCGAAGGTCGACAAGACCAGCGAATATATCGGCGGCCGCTTCGGTTAAGCCTTTCGCGATTGCATTAAAGAAAAGCCCCGCTGGCAACGGCGGGGCTTTTTTTGTTTAAAATTAGCGTTGGGATTGAGATAAAAGTAAAGGGAACCGCCGATTTCGCCGATTTCGCAGATGATTTTTTGAGCAGCTGGAAGCACTCGTGCGCATTTGCATCGCGCGAAGCGCCGGCAGTTGGCAGTGAGAGCGCCTTCGGCGCGGCATGCGCTGAAATCATCTGCGAAATCGGCGTAATCTGCGGTTCTCCTTCCTTGCGCCTCTACTTCTTCGTCACATAGACATGCCTGGCGGCGCCCTCGACCTTGGAGCCGTCGGCGCGCGTGGCCAGTACGCTGATGACGTGGTCGCCCGGCGTCAATGAGCCCGCCGGGAAGGTGTAGGCGTATTGTACCTTCGGATAGTTCGGGTCGTAGGACACGAAGGGCGGGGCGTGGAAGTTGGGATCGTCGATGCCGTAATGGGCGGCGACGACAGGCTTATGGTCGATCATCACATCGAGGTGGGTGATGCCGATCGGATCGACGGCGATGCCGTAGTGCTGCTTAGTGTCCTTGACGGTGATGAAGTGGCCCGGCTGCGGATTGGCCATGTACAGTTGCGGGATCAGCGGGCACGGCCCCTTGGGCAAGGTCGCCAGCGGCGTGGCGCGGACACGGGCCGTATACAGGCTGAGCAGGGTGCGCCCCGGCGGCAGGGCCGTGACCTTGAACGGCTGGATGTCCTCGAAGCTGCGGCACAGGGTCTCGTACATGGCCATAGACTGGCCTTCGTGCAGCAGATAGTCGGGTTCATTGAGGATCAGCACTGCACCCTTGCCGCCATGGTCCTTCGTCAGGGCCGGAAGATCGAGACCCCAGTCCTTGCGGGCGACGACGAACCGCGCCACCTCGTCGTAAGGTTCTCCAAGGGTATAGATGCGGCGCCCGGATGTGCCGGCGCCCGGGAATTCCAGGTGGACGGCCGTGCGGTGGCCGGTGGTGGCCCAGGCGATATCGCCGCCGAAGCGCGCCTTCGCGGCTGCCGTGGCCGCCGCCAGGTCGGGCTCGGCCAGCAGATAGTTCTCGTTCTGCAGGATATTATGGGCGCGTTCCGGATAGGGCAGTTCGGCCGAATGGCGGTATTCCCACTGGTAGATGCTGGCGACGCCGCCGATGACCAGGGCCAGCAGTGGCCCCGTGGCGATCAGTGCGCCGCGAAGCAGGCGTCCGCCCGGTGCCTTGGCCCTGTCTGCAAAGGCGATTAGGACGCCCGGGACGTAGGGCAGGAGCGGCAGGTAGGCCATGAAGGGCCAGTGCGGCATAACCTTCTTGTTGACGGTCGCCTGGAAGATATAGAAGACGAAGATGGTGGCTGCCTGATAGCCCAGCAAGGTATCGGGCCTGTTGCGGTCGTCGACCAGGGAGACCTTGGCAGCGGCGCACAGGGCGACGAAGAACAGCGGCGTGACGATACCGATCTGGGTCAGGACGAAGCTGATGATATGGTCGGGCGCCGGATCGTAGTTCGGTCGGTTGACGACGTGGAAGGCGATGGCGGGCCAGCCCTCGGTGGCGTTATAGACGATGGCCGGCAGCAGGCCGACGACGCCGAGCGCTGCCGTGATATAGGGGCCGGGTGTGCGCCACAGGGCGCGGCCCTGGCGGGTGGCCAGCATGAAGATGACGACGGCCAGGCCTGGCACAAGGAAGCGGAAGTGGACGAGTTGGCCCAGTCCGGCATAGACGCCCGCCCATACCCACCACTTGACTGCCTGCCACTTGACGGTTTGCCATGTGATGGAGCCGCTTTCCGGGGATTGCGCGTCGGCGACGGCGCGTACCAGGCAACCGCATAGCAGGACGAGCAGCAGTTGCAGGGCACCTTCCGGGTAGAAGATGGTGCCGTTGAGCGACGACGGCGGCAGTAGCAGGGAAATGATGGCGGCCCAGATGGCGTTGCGCTTGCTGGTGAGGGGTTCCGCCAGGAACTTGACGGCGAACGGAATGCCGGTGGCAATGGCGAGGCCGACGATGCGCAGTGGCCAGATATGCCAGCCGAAGAGGGTGGTCACCAGGCGTGCCAGCCACGGGAAGCCGGCGGGAATATCGGGATAGCCAAGCGCAAGATATTCCCCGGAGACGACGAAATGGCCTTCTTCCCAGATGACGTGGCTGATCAGGCCGACGGTGAAGCGCCAGATCGTCATCAGGGCGAGCAGGGCGAGGAAGGCCTGCATCAGCCTGCGATCATCGCCGATAAGCGGCTTTTGTGCGCCCATCGGTGCGCGCTCGGCGCCCAATTCCATATATTCCATCGCCATCGTCTCTCCCCGGTCTTCGTCCGCGGACTATAGACAGGGATTGCGCAGGCGCAAGATCGCCGTTTAGTGAGATGCCGCGGGCGGCGTGCTCAGGCCCTGGTCGCTCAGCCAGTCGGACAGGCGCCCGGACCAGCCACGCACGGCCTTCAGGTTCGACCGGTCCCCCATGTTGAAGCCGTGCTTGCCGCCGGACAGGACGTGACGTTCCAGGGAAACGTCGGGCCAGGCGCGATACATGTTCTCGATGACGTCGGTATCGGCAACGCCCATCTTGTCGTCCCAGGCGGTCAGCAGGAAGGCCGGCGGCGGCGCGGCCGATACGACCGGCGGGATGCCGAGCGGCCCGGGATAGATCTCCACCAGGAAATCCGGGCGGGCGCTGAGGCGATCGATGGGATCGGCGGCACTGGCGTCGGGCGCCTTGGGGTTGAAGGCGACCATGGAGGTCAGTTCGCCGCCGGCGGAAAAGCCCATGATACCGATACGGTTCGGATCGATATCGTATTCGGCGGCGTGGGCGCGGACATAACGCACCGCCCGCAGCAGGTCGGCTTGCGCATCACCCTCGATCGAGTAGGGCGAGCCGGCCTCGCGCGCCAGCACGTATTTCAGGGCGAAGGCTGTGATACCCTGGCCGGCCAGGAACTGGGCCGGCTTCATGCCCTCTTCGTTGAAGACCAGGTTCTGGTGGCCGCCGCCCGGCACGACGATAATGGCGGTGCGGGCATTGGCAACCGTCGGACGGTAGACGGTCAGGGACGGGTTGTTGATGCTGCGCCACCACCATTCGGCATGCTGCTCGGGGATGTCGCGGCGCGATTCGAAACCGGGCTGGCCCTTGGCCCAAAGCGGCACCACGGCGGGCGCGGTTTCGGCATGAACAGCGGAGGCGCACAAAAGTACGGCCAGGGCAGCGGCGATGGTACGCATGACAAGTCTCCCCGTTATATATTTACGGGGACTGTAATCGATTTCGACCGGCTTGCAAGCCGTGGTGGTTCAGCCCGTGACGGGGACGCGTGTGGCGTTCGATAACGTATAGTCGGCGGCGACACGGATATCGCGCAGGTGACGGACCTGGCGGATCGATTCTTCGTACAGGGGGTGGGCCTTGTAGGCGCGGAAGTCTTCGATCGTGGCGAATTCGCCATAGACGATGACGTCGATATCGTTGGCCAGCTGGTCGATCTTTTCGTTGTGCGACACTTCCAGGACCGCGGCGTGCGGGATCTGGGTCAGGACCGACAGGCCGCGATAGATGGCGTCCAGGTTCTCGGAGGTGGAGGCACTGAACATAACGATATGACGGATCATGGCACGCACATAATAGCGATTGTAACGACGGCCTTTCCTGTAAAGGCTGGAGGCCTGCCGTCAAGCGCCTTGTTGCGCCGCGGGCGACTTTGCCGCACGCCAGCGTTTATTTGCTTCGAAATAGAAGGCGTGAGCATCAGTCTTTGTCGGGAAAGCCGAAAATGGAACTGTGATCGCCGTTGTTCTCCGGATGAAGAAGAACATCTGGCCAAATCGCTTTTCAATTCGCAAGACGTCCTGCCACCGGATTTCCGTGTGATAAAGGGCGCTGTCGCAGACAAGGAATTTCGAGGATATCGCCACGGTGGCGGGCTCCTGGCAGGACGGCATTTTCCTGATACTGAGCCAGGAAAACGGTGCAAATATAAGTGAAACGCCGACAATGATGAGAAGGTAAAGTGACGTCGCGCCGATCAGGAATACGGCCATGGTGGCCCAGTTGCCCGTAATTACGTCGCGCCAGTCGACGCACAAGGCAATGCCCCACACGACAACGGCGCCGACAAGTGTCGTTACCTTGAGCAGGGCCCCATATGTCTTGGCGAGAGAAACGATCATGTGCGTCCCAAACCGGTAAACTGACGGTAGTGACCTCGCGGTTGTCAGGCTATCTGCTACGACCTCGCTGGCGTGGATCGCTATCGAACCCGCCTTTTCAGAGCGCATATACTGCCTTGCCAGTACTGGAAACCGATTGGCATCCTCGGCACTGGAAAAAGCCGTTTTGGGAATGATGTGCACCAGTCCAGCGGATAGAAAAAGAAGAATATTTGTTTTCGTCTCACGTATTTTGACGAAATTTAGCCATGCGACTTTCGTGTTGAAAGCGGGGCCATGCACATGCAGATATTCCGGCGTCATTACGACTGTCCGTTCGCTGTATGTCGAAGATGATGATTTTTTAGTCTTTCTAACGCGGAGTGTGCACATTACTGGGATAAATACCAGCCACACAGCGATTTGGCATCCCGCCATAACACTAAAGGCGGTCCAGCGGCCGTGCGAAATGTCACGCCAAAAAATTAGCCCAGGCAGCCCGAAAATGATGCCGCTATATGGGAGAAGATAGGGAGACAGAAAAACCTGCCGATAGTAGGACGTAATCGCATAGGCGATATTGTCGCTCGATTTCGGCGTAAACGGCTTTGTGGTGATGTGTGCGTCCGGCATAATATCCCCCTGCCAGAGGACCATGGCCGATCAGGCGGTAGCTGACAAGATCAGGCGTCGCAGGCGCAGTCGGTCGTGTGACGATGGAAGGCTTTCAGGCCGCCATAGTTGATGACGTGCGAGGCGGCGACCAGCAGGGCGCCGGCGACGCTGATAAAGGCCTCGTAGTCTTCGAAGCTGCCGATAAAGGCTGCGGCCGCCAGCATCGCGAGGCCGACGACCATGGGCGCAACGACGCGCAGCTTGCGCCAGCCGCCGGAACGCCACAGAGTCAGGGCGCTCAGGGGCGCCGCGATCAGCACCAGGACCTGGTGGACGATGTCGTTTTGTGAGAAAACACCCAGGAAGGGCAGGGCAGCCACGAGGAACGGCAGGGCCAGACAGTGCACGACGCACAGACCCGACAGCCCCATCGAGGCAAGGTCCAGCCATTTTGTCTTGTGCGGTGTCATCGTCGGGATCATCCTGCGGTGGTCACAGCAAATATGTTATACCGTAACCCGGCGCAAGGGGTAGTGCGTAAAAAGCCCGCGGTCAAGCTAATTGTTACAAAATAACATTTCGTGATGCCGGGGAATCCATCTCGGGAACCGACGCGTCAATCCGCCGTTACGCCACGCCTGAGAAAAAGCTTGCTCATTTAAATAATCAAATTTATTTAATCCTTACAAAAGGGCGCCAGACGCTCCGAATAATCGGGAAAACCAATGACCAGAGACGTGACCGCCCGCCTGACAGCCCTGCGCGCCGACCATGACAGCCTGCTGCGCCGGCCCAATGCGCCGCAGGCGACGGGCAACGGCATCTACCAGCGCTATCAGAACCCGGTTGTGACCGCGGCGCATGTGCCCCTGGAATGGCGCTACGATTTCGACCCGCAGACCAATCCGTTCCTGATGGAACGCATGGGCATCAACGCCACCTTCAATGCCGGCGCCATGCTGTGGAATAGCAAGTACATTGTGGTGGTCCGCGTCGAGGGCGACGACCGCAAGTCCTTCTTCGCCATCGCCGAAAGCGCGAACGGCGTCGACGGCTTCCGTTTCTGGCCGAAGCCTGTGGTCCTGCCGCAGACCAATGAGCCCGACACCAATGTCTACGACATGCGCCTGACGCAGCATGCCGACGGCTGGATCTATGGACTGTTCTGCACCGAGCGCAAGGACCACGCCCAGCCCAACGACCTGTCGGCGGCCGTCGCTCAGTGCGGCATTGCCCGCACGAAGGACCTTATCGAATGGGAACGCCTGCCCGACCTGAAGACCCGTTCCGGCCAGCAGCGCAATGTCGTGCTACATCCTGAATTTGTTGATGGAAAATACGCCCTCTATACCCGCCCGCAGGACGGCTTTATCTCCGTCGGCTCCGGCGGTGGCATCGGCTGGGGCCTGTGCGACGACATGACCAACGCCGTCATCGAACATGAGACGATCGTCGACAACAAGGCCTACCATACCATCAAGGAACTGAAGAACGGCCAGGGTCCGGCGCCGATCAAAACCGCCGAGGGCTGGCTGCACCTGGCGCATGGCGTGCGCAACACCGCCGCCGGCCTGCGTTACGTCCTCTACATGTTCATGACCGACCTGAATAAGCCGTGGGTCGTCACCCACGCGCCCGGCGGCCACTTCATCGCGCCCCAGGGCGAGGAACGGGTCGGCGACGTCTCCAACGTCACCTTCTCCAATGGCTGGATCGAAAACGGCGGCGAGGTCTTCATCTATTACGCCTCGTCCGACACCCGCCTGCACGTGGCGACGTCGAGCGTCGCGCAACTGGTCGACTACTGCAAGAACACGCCGGCCGATCCCCTGACCTCGGCGGCTTGCGTCCAGCAGCGCATCGACCTGATCGCCCGCAACGAAGCCTTCCTCGCGGCCACGCGTCTCAAGGACTCGGCCTGATGGCTGCCACGTCTGCCGCCGCCACCGACTTCGCACGGACCCTGCGCCAGGAAGCCAGGCTCGAAGCGAAGAACATCCTGCGCTGGTGGCAGACCATGACACCGGACGACCAGTATGGCGGCTTCTGGGGTGAGATCGACGCCTATGACCGGCCGGTGCGCGATGCGCCCAAAAGCGCCATACTCTATACCCGCCTGCTGTGGTTCTTCTCGGCCGCGGCCAGCTACCTGCAATCGGACGACGCCCTGCTGCTGGCCCATCGCGCGGCCAACTATATCCGCAGCCACTTCCTCGACCCCGATCATGGCGGCATCTACTGGCTTCTCGATCACAAGGGCCAGGTGACGGACGCCAAGAAGCAGACCTATGCCCAGGCCTTCGGCATCTATGCCTTCTCCGAATATGTCCGTATCACCGGCGACCAGGCCTCGTTGAATATCGCGCGCCAGCTGCAGCGCGATATCGAGGAACATTTCTGGGACAAGGAACACGGCGGCTATATCGAGGCGATGAGCGCCTTCTGGCATGAGGCCGGCGACCAACGGCTGTCGGAAAAGGATGTCGACGCGCCCAAGTCGATGAACACCCACCTGCATGTGCTCGAAGCCTATACCAACCTGCATCGCGCCGCGCCGGACGAGGTCAGCCATGCGGCCCTGTCGCGTGCCCTCGACATCTTTATTACCCGCTTCGTCGACCCCGGAACGCACCATCTGCATTTGTTCTTCGACATGGACTGGAGCAATCGCACGACCGCCGTCTCCTATGGCCACGATATCGAGGCCAGCTGGCTGATCTGGGAAGCGGCCGTGGTCCTCAACGATCGCGACGTCCTGGCCCGCATCCAGCCCCTGTCCCTCGCCATCGCCGAGGTGGCGCTGAAGGAAGGCGTGAACGGGCAGGGCGGCCTGTCCTATGAGCGCAGCCTCGAGGGCAATCAGCATCTCGACCCCGCCGGCGAATGGTGGGGGCAGGCCGAAGGCATGGTCGGTTTCGCCACGGCCTGGCACATTACCGGCGATCCGGTCTGGCTCGATGCCGTCGAAACCTTGTGGGCCTATACCAAAGACCAGTACGGCGCCGGCGGCCGCGACGAATGGACCTGGTATGCCCGCGATGCCGGCAAGCCCATCCAGGTCAAAGCCGGTCAGTGGAAGTGCCCGTATCATAACGGCCGCGCCATGATCGAGCTTGACCACCGGCTGCGAAAAGCCCGGTCGCGATAGACGCAAATCGCGGCAATATGCGAATAATAGCCATAATAAAAATAAACCAGGGAAACGACCATGGCGCCTGCCTCTACTAATCTGGCTACGATAGATCTCGCGATCGTCGGCGGCTACCTGCTTCTCACCATAGGCCTCGGCTTCTGGGTGTCGAAACTGTCGTCGAAGAGCCTGTCGAGCTATTTCCTGGCGGGCAATTCCCTGCCGTGGTGGATCCTCGGCCTCAGCAATGCCTCGGGCATGTTCGATGTCACCGGCACCATGTGGATGGTCGGACTGCTGGTCGTCTACGGCCTGAAATCGGTCTTCATCCCGTGGCTGTGGCCGGTCTTCAACCAGATCTTCCTGATGGTCTTCCTGGCCGTCTGGCTGCGCCGGTCGGGCAAGCTGACCGGGGCCGAATGGATCACCTTCCGCTTCGGTGATGGCGCCGGTGCGCGCGCCTCGCACCTGATCAATGTCGTCTTCGCCCTGATCAATGTCGTCGGCATGCTGGCCTTCGGGTTCCTAGGGATAGGCAAGCTGGCGGCGGAGTTCAGCCCCTGGCATTTCTCGGCCGATCCGCTACTCAACGACAAGATCTACGGCCTGATCGTCGTGGCCCTGACGACCCTCTATTCGGTCAAGGGCGGCATGTATTCGGTGGTGATGACCGAGGTGCTTCAGTTCTTCATCAAGCTGGTGGTGTGTATCGCCATCGGCTGGATTGCCATGTCGATGGTCTCCGCCGACATGATCCGCGCCGCCGTGCCACAGGGCTGGGGCGATGTCCTGTTCGGTTGGAAGCTGAACCTCGACTGGAACGCGGTGGCCGCCATGGCCAAACCCGCGGACAAGGTCATCGGCACCTCTGCGGCCATGACGATCGACAGCGAAGGCCATAACCTCTTTACCTCCTTCATGATCCTCATGACCTTCCAGGGTGTGTTCAAGGCCCTGTCGGGCCCGGCGCCCAATTACGACATGCAGCGCCTGCTGTCGGCGAAGTCGCCGTCCGACGCCGCCAAGATCTCCGGCTTCGTCAACCTGGCCCTGCTCTTCCCACGCTACCTGATGATCGCCGGCATGGCCGTCCTTGCCGTGTGCTTCATCGGTCCGGAATGGACGAAGATGCAGGCGGCGGCTACCGCAGCCGGCAAACCGTTCAGTGGTGACTTCGACACCATCCTGCCGTGGGTGGTGCACAAATTCCTGCCGCCGGGCCTGCTGGGCCTGACGCTGGCCGGCCTGCTGGCCGCCTTCATGGCGACCTATTCGGCATCGCTCAACGCGGCCCCGGCCTATGTCGTCAACGATATCTACAAGAAGTACATCAAGCCGGACGCCGAGCAAAAGACCTATGTCCAGCTGTCCTACCTGACCTCCTTCCTGTTCGCCGTCATCGCCGCAGTCGTCGGCTGGCAACTGACCTCGATCAACGACATCGTCGGCTGGATAACCACCGGGCTTTACGGCGGCTATACGGTGGCCAACCTGGTCAAGTGGTACTGGTGGCGTCTCAACGGCACGGGTTATGCCGCCTCGATGGCACTGGGCGTGGTCGCCGCCATGGCCATGGTGGTCTACAAGGACCCGGCCGGCCATCCCATCGATGCCCTGGCCGCCTTCCCGTGGCTGTTCATCGTCTGCCTCGTCGTCGCCATCGTGGGCTCCTACCTGACCCCGGCGACCGACATGGCAACCCTCAAGGAATTCTACAGGAAGACCCGCCCGTGGGGCCTGTGGGGACCGGTGCTCAAGGCCCTGCGCGAAGACGAGCCCGAGACCCAGCCCAATCGCGATTTCTGGATCGACATGGCCAATCTGGTCATCGGCGTCACCTGGCAGACGGCCCTGACCGCCTCGGCCATATTCCTCGTCATTCATTCGATGGAGAAGTTCTACATCACGGCGGCGCTGGCGATTGTCTGTACGGTGATCCTGAAGTTCAGCCTGTGGGATCGTTTGCGCGACGAGCCGGCATAGCTTCAAAGAACTCCTCCTTCAAAGGGGGGCTTTAGAGGGCTTGACCCGATCTGTAACCGGACTATTTACAGTAGGCCGTAATTTCCTGTCGGAGCCCGTTATGAAGATCGAAATCTGGTCGGATGTCATCTGTCCCTTCTGCTATATCGGCAAGACGCAGCTCGAGGCGGCGCTGGCGGAGGTGTCGGCAGACGCGACGATCGAACATCGCGCCTATCGCCTGATGCCGGGCGACAGCGTCAAGCCGGTCGAGGAGATGTTCGCCACCCGCTACGGCCAGTCCCCGGACCAGGCCCAGGCCTCGCTGCGCAATGTCGAATCGATGGCGGCGCAGTCGGGCCTCGATTTCCATCTGACGGGCACCAAGACCGGCGACACGACCGATGCGCACAGGCTGCTGCTCCTGGCCGGTGACCGCGGGCTGCAGGCGCAGGCGCTGGACGGGCTTTATCGTGCCTATTTCACTGACACGCGCGACGTCTTCGATCGCTCGGTCCTGCTCGATATCGCCGCCGAGGCTGGGCTCGATCGCGCCGAGACCCTGGCCGCGCTCGATTCGGCCGAGATGCGCGCCCGCGTCGAGGCCGACCAGCGCACCGCCCAGACCTTCGGTGTGCGCGGCGTGCCCTTCGTCGTCATCGACCGCAAGATCGCCGTATCGGGCGCGCAAGGGACCGAGAACTTCGTCAAGGCCTTGCAGGCCGCGATTGCCCAGGCGCCGGCGCCGGAAACAGACGGTGATGCCTGCTCGGTAGACGGCTGCTGAAAACCCTGCGAGGCCGCACATAAATAAAACACGGTTGCGATTGGCTTGGACGGCGGGCGGCCCTATATAGGGCAAAACCGATATATCGATGAGCCTCCCCCGAAAGCCGATTTGATGAGTGCCGATTCCGCGCAGAAATTCCCCAAGCCCAAGGCCAAACTTAACGAGACCCTTGCCTTCCTGATGCCCTATCTATGGCCGAAGGACCGCGCCGACCTGCGTCTGCAGGTGATCTGGGCGCTGCTGGCCATGCTGCTGGGCAAGCTGCTGACCGTTGCCATTCCCTTCACCTACAAGTGGGCGACCAATGCCCTGGCGCCGCATGCCGGGACGCAGAACGTCACCTGGTGGGGCCTGCTGCTGGTTTCCCCCATCATCATGGTCACCGCCTACGGCGTGGCGCGCCTGATCTCGCAGGTCCTCAACAACGTCCGAGACGCCCTGTTCGCCGCAGTCGGCCAGCACGCCGTGCGTGGCCTGGCCAACCGGGCCTTCATCCACCTGCACAACCTGTCGCTCCGTTTCCACCTGCAGCGCCGCACCGGCGGCCTGTCGCGGGTGATCGAACGCGGCAAGGCCGGCATCGAAACCATCATTCGCCTGGTCATGATGTTCGGCATTCCGACCGTGGTCGAATTCGTACTGACCGCCATCGTCCTGTCGTACCAGTTCGCCCTGGAATATGTCGCCGTCATCGTCGCCACCGTGGTCATATATGTCTGGTTCTCGATCGTCGCCTCGAACTGGCGTATCAGCATCCGCAAGGACATGAACGAGGCCGATACCGACGCCATGTCGAAGGCCGTCGATTCGCTGCTCAACTTCGAAACCGTCAAATATTTCGGCAACGAGGCGCTCGAAACCGAGCGCTACAACCGCGCCACGGGCAAGTACGAGACGGCTGCCATCAAGACCTACATCTCCCTGGCCTGGCTCAATATCGGCCAGGCGGTGATCTTCTCGCTGGGCATGACCGCCGTCATGCTGATGTCAGCCAACGAGGTGGTCAACGGCACCAAGTCGGTCGGTCACTTCGTCATGATCAACGCATTCATGATGCAGCTGGCGATCCCGCTGAATTTCATCGGCACCCTCTACCGCGAAATCTCGACCGGCCTGATCGACATGGAATCGATGTTCAAGCTGCTCGATGAACCGCAGGAAGTCGTCGATTCGGCAGGTGCCACCGAGCTGCTGGTCTCGGACGGCGCCGTGTCGTTCAAGGACGTCCACTTCTCGTACGACGCCGATCGCCCCATCCTCAAGGGTGTGTCGTTCGAAGTGCCGGCCGGCAAGACGGTCGCGATCGTCGGTCCGTCGGGCGCCGGCAAGTCGACCATTTCGCGCCTGTTGTTCCGCTTCTACGACGTCAAGGGCGGATCGATCGAGATCGACGGTCAGGATATCCGCAGCGTCAGCCAGGCCTCCCTGCGCAAGGTCATAGGCATGGTGCCGCAGGACACCGTCCTGTTCAACGACACGGTCGCCTACAATATCGGTTACGGCAAGTTCGGCGCGACGCAAGAGCAGATCGAGGATGCCGCCGAACGCGCCCAGATCGCTACCTTTATCGGCACTCTGACCAAGGGCTACGATACCGAGGTCGGCGAGCGCGGCCTGAAGCTGTCGGGTGGCGAAAAGCAGCGCGTGGCTATTGCGCGCACCCTTCTGAAGGCGCCGCCGATCCTGATCCTCGACGAGGCGACCTCGGCGCTCGACACCCATACCGAACGCGAAATCCAGGCCTCGCTCGACGATGTTTCCAAGAACCGCACTACTTTGGTCATCGCCCACCGCCTGTCGACGGTTGTCGGCGCCGACGAGATTCTGGTGCTCAAGGACGGGGTTGTCGCCGAACGCGGCAAGCACCATCAGCTGATGGCCGTCGGCGGTCTCTACCATTCGATGTGGGAGCGTCAGCGCGCGGCCGACGAAGCCCGCGAAAACCTGGCCAAGGTGGTCGCCGAGGTCGAATAGGTTTTGCACCAACGGCCACTGCTTTGGCCGTTGGGCGTGTGCGACGGCCATTGTGCTCAAGAAGCGAAGCGTTAGCACGCTTCTATGGCCTTGTGCTCAAGCAGCGAAGCGTTAGCACGCTTCTATGGGCTTATGGTGCTCAAGAAGCGAAGCGTTAGCACGCTTCGAGGGAGCCATGCGGCGATTGAGCTACAAAATGGACAAAACAAAAGGCGCGCCATCCTCTCACAGTGGCGCGCCTTTTTAATTTTAGAGCCGTACGGGGCTGGGCCGTGCGGCGCGAAAATTACATCGACGAAGAGGTCGTCGTGGTCGTGGTGGTCGACGACATGGCTTCGCCCGAGGCGGAATCCGCAGCCATGCCCATGCCGGTGTCGGCAGCCGGAGACACTTCCGTCGACGTTTCCGTCGTGGTCGTGGTTTCCGCAGGCTTGGAACATGCGGCGGCGGTCAGGCAGAGCGCGGCGGCGGCGATAGGCAGGAGGAGCTTGGTGGTTTTCACTGGAGGGTCCCTTCTCACAAAGACGTGAGACTATGGCCCGTACCGCGTTGTGAAGCGGTATGGCGCGGTCGCTTGTTTTGTAAAAAGACCATAAGTCGGCCATTTTTCGTGCAACCTTCAGGAAACTATTCAATGATGTGCGGGACGAAGCGGGCGAGGTTCGAGGTTACCGGCCCGTCTTCGCGGATGCCGATGCCGGCTGCCTCGCCATCGACGATCCAACTGCCGATGACCGGCGACTGTCCTTCGTAGACGGGCAGGTCGTAGAGGTCCTGGAAAACGACCGCCCCCTGGTACGGACCATCCGTGGCTGCGACGATGGCGCCATCGCGCACGATGGTCACATTGCCGCCTTCGCGCGCCAGGATGGGCTTGCGGACGTAGGTGCGGCGAGCGCCGGCGTCATGTCCGGCCCACAGCAGGTTGGGATGGTGGGGAAACAGCGCCCACAGGACCGGTAGTATGGCCTTGTTGCTCCAGATCATCTTCCAGATCGGCTCCAGCCACAGGGTGCGGGCACTGTCGGCGATACGCCGGCCGAATGGCTCGGAAACCAGCCATTCCCACGGATAGAGCTTGAACAGGGTGCGAATCTCGCAGTCTTCGATATCGTAGAAGCCGCCGCCGGTGGCATTGCGCGCCCAGCCGATGTCGCCGATATCGAGCAGGGCCGTGCGCAGGCCCGCCTTGGCCGCCGTATCCATCAGATAGGCCGTCGTCACCGCGTCCTCACCCGCCTCGGCCGTGCAGGCGAAGTGGACAAGGTCGGAAGCCAGGTGAGGCGCGAGGTCGCGCCACTTGGCGATCAGCTTGTCATGCAGGGAATTGAACTGGTCGAGGCGCGGAAAGACATCCTCCTTCCACAGCCACTGGACGATGGCCGCTTCGAGCAGCGAGGTCGGGGTGTCGCAATTGAATTCGAACAGCTTAGGCGGGCCCTTGCCGTCAAAACCAAGATCGAAGCGGCCATGGTTGAGGGCCGGCGGCGAGGATTGCCATGCCTCGACGATCAGCGGCTCGCACCATTGCGGGATGCCGAACCGGTCGAACAGGCGCTGCTCGACGACATGATCCCCGGCGGCGAGGAAGAGCGCGTAGAGTTCGGTCGTCGCCTTCTCAAGAGCCGAGATTTCATCGCGGCTGAAGGCGTAGGCGACGCTCTCGTCCCAGTAAGGATGGCCGTACCAGACCGCACTGTTCGACGCGCATCCGCCAGTCCGGCCGGGCTTCGAGATGAAGGCGGCGCAAGACTATTCTCCGCCGCCGTGGAACCCAAACGACCGGCCGGTGCTGCCGAAACCGCCGCGGCTGACGCCGCCTTCCGGGGCCAGGCCGTAATGGACGCCCTCAGCCGGGCTCAGGGAACCGCCGCTGGCCTTCTGGCCGATGGCAGGCGCGCCGCCACGGCCGAAATAAACCCAGGATCCATGGGCGCCGCCACGATTGCTGCAATAGCCGTCGGGCAGGCGACGGCCGGTCGCGTCGGCGCAGACGCGCAGGGCGTCGGGACGGCCACAGCCGGCAAGGACGCCGGCAGATACAGCCAATACGGCGACCAGCGCCGCCCGATCGAGTGTTTTCATGATGCCCCCCATATAGCCAGTCCCCCGACAGGCCTGTAGTCGCGAGATGATAGACCCGCGCCGCGGGTAAATCCAGCGGCGCAGGTTTCCATCGCGAAGTCTTTACTCGGCGACCCAGCCACCGTCGATGCTCAGCGGCGCGCCGTTGATCGACTTGCCGGCATCCGAGCACAGTAAGACGGCCAGGGCGGCGATGTCTTCGGTAGTGACGAACTGCTTGGTCGGCTGGGCGGCCAGGATGACGTCGCGAATGACCTGTTCCTCGGTCATGCCGCGGGCCTTGGCGGTGTCGGGAATCTGCTTTTCGACCAGGGGCGTCTTGACGTAGCCCGGGCAGATGGCGTTGGCGGTGATGCCGAAGGTGGCGCCTTCGAGGGCGATGGTCTTGGTGAAGCCCAGCAGGCCGTGTTTGGCGGCGACATAGGCCGACTTGAACGGCGAGGCAACCAGGGCGTGCGCCGAGGCGATATTGACGATGCGGCCCCACTTTTTCGCCTTCATGCCCGGGAAGGCGAGGCGGGTAGTGTGGAACGAGCTGGTCAGGTTAAGGCCGATAATGGCGTCCCACTTGTCGGTCGGGAACTCTTCGATCGGGGCGACGTGCTGGATGCCGGCGTTGTTGACCAGGATGTCGACACCACCGAGCTTTGTCTGGATGTCGGCCATCAGGGCCTCGATCTGGTCGGCCTTGGTCAGGTCGGCGCCGTTGAACAGGGCCTCCACGCCATTGTCCTTGGCGATGCCGGCGCGTTCGGCCTCGATGGCGGCGGCGTCGCCGAAGCCGTTGAGGACGATATTGGCGCCCTGCGCCGCCAGGGCCTTGGCGATAGCCATGCCGATGCCGCTGGTCGATCCGGTGACCAGGGCTGTCTTACCCGTCAATAATGCCATGAGATTTAGTCCTTAGGAGATTTACCGGTCGCGTCGGCGGCCGAATTGAGCGCCTGCTTTCCGCATTGCTCGACGAAGGTCATGGTCGCGCGGGTCTGGTCCTGACCGTATTTGACGCAGGTGCGTGCCCATTTCTGCTGCAACTCGGCCAGGGTGGCCGGGTCGCGGGTTTCCGCGGCCTCCTTCATCAGGTCGAAGGCTTCGCGGGTAAAGGCAGCGCTGGCCTGGGCGTAGCGCTGCGAATTGGAAGTGATCATTTCCATGAGGTTGATCAGGCTGCGCGTCGCCAGTTGCTGCTGCGCACCCATCATGCGGATGCCCGTCTCGAATGGTCCGTTAGGCGCCGGGTCTTCGCTCATCTGGGTTCCTTTGGGAGGCTGCCTCAAAGCGGCTGAACGTGGAAATTATGTCCCCTTTCGCCGGAGTGTGCAATGCAAAAACGCCGCCCCATACCTGCGTATGGTGCGGCGTTTTGTATGGTATTTTTGTGACCGCGTTCGTCAGTTCAAAAGGATAGAACCAATCAGCACCTTCGCGCCCTTTTGCCCCAGGACCGTGTCGGTGGCGGTCTGGAGCTGGGTCTCGACATAATCGGCATCGACCATGGTGCTGGACGACAGGTTCGAGGCATAACCCTGCAGGCGGCTGATATAGGCGTCGCGCAGGCGCGGCATATACAGCTTGATACGGTCGACCATCTTCGCATCGCTGGAGTATAGGCCCATGTCCAGCGACAAAGAGCCGTGGCGGGCGCCATTGGCCGAGGTAAAGACATTGATCATCGGAAACTGGGTAAAGCCCGGGCCGCCACCCTTCTTCTTCTCGCCGCCACCGCCGCCATGGCCGCCGGCGTGAGCGGACGAGACGGCTGCGAGGAGGGGAACAGCGAACAGGGCGGACAGGAGGATGCGGCGATTCATGCCGGCAGTTTATCCCTTGCCGGTTAAGGGACCGTTGAGGCCTTGTTCAGGAAAATTTAACCATGAATTTCAGCGACTTAATCAACCGCGAATTAATGGGTTTGCCGTACGGTGATATAAGGTGTGCGATCTTCCGCATATCCAGGAAGGTTCGCCGGCCCATATGACGACACACCATGCCAACACGCTGCGACTGCTGAGCAAGATCGACTGTGCCCGCGTCGCCGTGCTGATCGTCGAGGACAATGATTCGTCCCGCCGCCTGGTCATGGAGTTGCTGCGCTCTGCCGGTTTCGAAAATCTCAGCTTTGCCCGCGATGCCGAAGAGGCTATCGAACTGCTGCAGGGCACGGCACCGGAGCTGATGCTGCTCGACTGGAACCTGCCGGGCATGTCGGGCATCGATCTGGTCCGCCAGATCCGCGCCGCGGCGCTGACACCCGATCCACGTTTTTCCAATCCGCAATTGCCGATCGTCATGCTGACGGCGCGCCAGCGTGCCCGCGACGTCAATGCGGCGCGCAATGCCGGCGTCAGCGCCTTTGTCGTCAAACCGTTCTCGACCGCGGCCCTGCTCAAGGCGATTACCGCCTCGCTGACATGGAAGCGGACCTTCGTCGCTACGCCGGACTTTGCCGGGCCCGATCGCCGCCGGCGCCGCGCCGACGCCTATCCGGGCCTGCTGCAGCGCGCCGACGATATGCCGGACGCCGCGTCCGAGGCGCCGCAGTTGAACCAGCCACCGGCCGCCCCTTACAACAAGAAGCTCAGCAACGAATTGAATGCCGTGCGCAGCCTTATGCAGACCAGCGGCATCATGGACGGCGCCGCCGTACAGCAGATGGTCGGCAAGCTGATCGACGTCGAACGCCAGGCCCTGGAATTCCGCCTGCGCCTGATCGAACAGGCTTCGAATTCGCTCAACCACTATATCGGCGTCTTTGGCGAAGAGGCGGATCCCAATGTCCTCGATGTCCATCTCGAGGCCCTGATCCAGTTGAACGAGGTGCCGTCGGGCCAGCAGGCCCAGGCCGTCAGCATCGTCAAGCATCTCGATACCCTTGTCGCCAAGCGTAAAGAACACAGGAAGTCGCACGCATGAACGCCGTTAGCATGAGCTCGGCCGGCACCCAGGCCTCCGGCAGTATGTCGGCCAATAACCGCGACGTGCGCAACCTCGCCAATCTCGGTGAGACGGCATCGACCAGCCGTGTTCTCAACCTGTCGCAGATCCACCTGAGCTCGTCGCGCGAGAAGGAATATCAGCTTCGTCCCTTCTTCCGCGACTCGCAGCTCAACAAGTGCATTCTGGTCAAGCATACCCTGCGCGCCAACGAACGCGACCTGTTCGCCCGCGCCAAGCGCACGGCCACCAAGATCATCCTGCCGTTCGATCCCCTCGACCTGCGTCTTGGCGGCCGGTCGATCTTCGTCAACCAGACCGGTTTCGACAGCTTCTGCCGCTCCTATTTCAATATCGACGACGCCTCGGCCAATAACGACGTGCAGATCCTGCGCCTGCTCGACCAGTTGCCGTCGCTCGACCCCTTCCTGGTGCGCGAACATCTCGGCCGCAACGGTTTCAGGCCCGGCGCGTGTTACCTTAAAATTTCGCCCTTCGACGTCCAGCGCATGGTCGGTTTCGCCAATGCCGAGATCGAGCGTCTGGTCGTCACCGCCTTCGGCAATGCCTTTTCCGGCGATGCCGGCATCAAGCTGGCCGGCAAGATCCTGGCCGATGAACTCGACAAGGAACTGGGGCCCCTGCGCCGCGTCATGCGCATGACGGAGGAAGAGTTCTCCGACGGCATCTTCTCGTGGCGGGGTTTCCTCTATTTCAAGTGGCGCCATATCGAACTGCAGGAAGAGATGCGCAAGGTCCTCGAGGGGCTGGCCAGCTACCAGCCCGGCGGCACCTCTGACGAGGCGCTGAAGGAGTACCTCAAGGAGGTGCGTCCGCGCCTGGCGCGCAAGATCGTCACCGCTATCTCGAATGTCGGGCGTACGCTCAACATCTACGACCAGTCCTACCATGCCCTGGTCGAGGGCGGGAATCCCGGCCCGTTCCGCCGTTTCCTGCTCGATGGCCCCGGCCTGTTCTTCGAACTGGGCGAGAATATCGGTATCCTGAGCCATATCGGCTCTTTCTGGTCCTATCGCATGAGCCAGGCCATGCAGTCGCAGCGCCTGAGCCCCCTGGAATATGCCGACGTCCTCATGGATTTCGAGGACTCCCTGTCTGTTGTGTCGCGTGAAGATGAGGGAGGCTAGGCCCTTGCGCCTGGCGTTCCCGGTCTGTTGGAGGCCCGCCCGTGTTTACTGAAGCCCCCGTTATGGCCCGCCTGGGCGACAGCCAGTTCACGACCTCGCGTGAGATGCGCAACCTTGCGCATCTGACACATGGCGGATCGTCGGACCGCGTCCTCAACCTGTCGCGTATCTTCCGTCAGTTCCGCGACGATGACGACTACAAGGAAAACCCGTTCTTCGAGAATTCGGCGCTCAACCGCGCCATTATCCTCAAGCACAATCTGCGCGTCGACGAACGCCACCTGTTTTCCTCGACGCGCCAGACGGTGACCAAGATCATCCTGCCGTTCGATCCCTATGACCTGTCGCTGGGCGGGCGTACCTTCTTCTTCCGCCAGCAGCATTTCGAACAGCTGATGCGCACCTATCTCAGCATCGAGGATCTCAGTCGTAATCGCGATGTCGACATCCTGCGCTGCCTCGACCGGTTGCCGTCGCTCGATCCTTTCCTGCTGCGCGAACACCTGATGCGCCTCAACGTCAAGCCGTCGGCGAAATACTTCCAGATTTCGCCGAACGACCTCAAGAGCATGGCCGAGTTCACCGCCTCCGAGGTCGAGAACCTGGTGCGTGCCGCGCTTGGCTCCGAGGCGGTGCAGGGCGCCAGCAAGCTCGGCAAGAAGATTCTCTCCGACCAGCTCGACCGCGAACTGTGGCCGTTGAAGGAGACGCTGAACATGACCGACGACCAGTTCTCCAGCGGCATCATGTGCTGGCGCGGCTTCCTCTATTACAAGTGGGGTTATGTTGCCCTGCAGGACAATATCCGCGAGGTCATGGCCGGCCTGTCGGGCTACAAGCCGGTGACGACCCATGACGACATGGTGCGGGCCTACTTGCGCCGCTCGCGTCCGCGTATCGCCAAGGCCCTGGTCAAGACGATCCAGGATGCCGGCCGCCTGCTCGAACGCTATGACGAGGTCTATGAGGCGATGGCGGTCGATCGCAATCCGGAGCCCTTCCGCCAGTTCCTGCTCAATGGCCAGACCCTGTTCGCCGATCTCGGCGAAAAGCTCGGCATTCTCAATCACATCGTATCGTTCTGGAAATTCAGAATGGCGCGGGTGCTGGCCAATAATTCCCGGCCGCTGGAAAGCATAGAATATGCTGATATTCTGATCGACTTCGAGGCCAGCCTGTTCCAGTCGCTGACGGCGGACGAGAGCGGGCGGTAAGGGGCAAGCTCCCCTATAAAAAAACTCCCCTTTTTGAAGGGGAGTTTTTTTTCAGTGCTACTTATCCATTAGCTTTTGCGTCAGGTAGGTAAACTCGATGGCGTAACGGCGCGCCGTCTCGGCCAGGTTGGCTGCTGCCGCGTGGCCGCCTTCGGTGTTCTCGTAATAATAGAAGGGCAGACCCATGTCTTCGAACAGGGCCGCCATCTTGCGCGCATGCACCGGGCCGACCCGGTCGTCCTTGGTCGAGGTCTCGAACAGCGGCTCCGGATAAGCGGTGCCGGCCTTGACGTTGTGATAGGGCGAGATGCCGCGCAGGAAGGCGCCTTCGATCGCATCGTCGGGATTGCCGTATTCGCCCTGCCACGAGGCGCCGGCCGACATGTGGGTGAAGTTGACCATGTCCAGCAAAGGCACCTGAACGACGACGGCATTCCACAGGTCGGGGCGCTGGGTCAGTTCGACGCCCATCAGCAGCCCGCCGTTGGAGCCACCCATGATGCCGAGGCGGCGTTGCGTGGTGATCTTGCGCTTGATCAGGTCTTCGCCGACGGCGGCGAAATCGTCATAGATGCGCTGGCGATTGGTCTTCAGGCCGGCTTCGTGCCATTTCGGACCGAACTCGCCGCCACCGCGGATATTGGCCAGCACATAGGCGCCGCCTTTTTCCAGCCACAGCTTGCCGACGCTGGCCGAATAGGCCGGCAGCATGGAGGCTTCGAAACCGCCATAGGCGTAAAGCAGGGTCGGCGTCGTGCCGTCGAGCGGCACATCCTTTCGCGCTACCAGGAAGTATGGCACCTGGGTACCGTCCTTCGACGCGACCCAGAACTGCTGGACCTGCAAGCCCTCGGCGCTGAAACGTTCCGGCGCCGACTTGATCTTGTCGACCTTTCCGGAAATGGCGTCGGCCCGGTACAGGGTCGACGGCGCGAGGAAGCCGGAGGCGGTGATGAACAGGTG
Source organism: Asticcacaulis sp. (assembly GCA_965246725.1). GTDB lineage: Bacteria > Pseudomonadota > Alphaproteobacteria > Caulobacterales > Caulobacteraceae > Asticcacaulis. Next base: position 591,263 of record CBDFFG010000003.1, on the reverse strand, counting down.
GTCGGTCTCGTCGTCGGACGAGGTCAGGGACAGGGTCGAATTGGCCGGCAGGGCCAGGGTCTTCGACGACCACTTGCCATCGTAATTGACGCTGTGGATCTCGCCGGTGACATTCGACAGGACGGACAGGACCAGGCGGTGCTTGGTCTGGGTGATGCCTTCGACCGACTGGTGGTCATTGGGCATGAAGACGATGGCCGGCTCGATATGGGCCGGGTCGGCCAGGGCCTTTTTCAGGTCGAAGGCGATGACGGCGCCGCTCTTGAACACGGTGCCTTTGGCGCTGGTCCAGTCTTCCTTCAGCGAGAAGACGGCCTGGTTCATGTAGTAGGCACTGAAGTCCGACGACTGCGGCAGCGGCAGGTTGACCGGGCCGTGGTCGGTGTAGAAGGTCAGCAGGGTATGGAAGAAGTCGAGGCCACGGTACGAGGTGTCGATGATATACTTGCCGTCGATATCGCGCAGCACGCCGCGCGAGGCCGAGACGTCGTCGCTCTTGCCGCGGAAGACCTCGACCGCCTGGTCGAGGCTCTGGCCGCGTTTCAGCCGCTTGGTGACATAGCCGTAGCCGGACGAGGTCAGTTCACCCGACACCCATTCGCGCGTGACATAGATGGTGTCCTTGTCGACCCAGGTCGCACTCTGCTTCCCGGCGGGCAGGTCGAAGCCGCCCTTGACGAAGCTCTTGGTGGCGATGTCGAATTCGCGGATGACCTCGGCGTCGAGCCCGCCGTCGGACAGGCTGACCAGGCAGATATTCTGTTCAGGCGGCAGGCAGTCCGAGCCCTTGTAGACCCAGTTCTTGCCCTCGGCCTTGGACAGTGCGTCGATGTCGAGGATGATATCCCACTTCGGATCCTTGGTCTGATACGACTCCCAGGTCGTGCGGCGCCACAGGCCCTGGCGGTGATCGGCATCCTGCCAGAAATTGTCGATCATGTCGTGGCGGGCAAAACCCGGCATCGGGATACGGTCGGTGGCCTGCAGGATCTTCAGCATGTCGGCCTGGTTCTGGGCGTAGCGCGGATCGGCACTCAGCTTGTCGATCGTCGCGGTATTGTGCGCGGTGACCCAGGCCAGAGCCTTGTCGCCTTCGATCGCATCAAGAAAGTCGCGCGGATCGGCGGCGCCCTTCGCGGCGGTATTGGGATTGGAGGCAACCTGCTTGGCAACTGTCGTCATTTGAGCCTGCGAAAGGGAAGGAGAGGCACAGGCCAGGACGGCCAGCGCTGAGGTGACATATAGGGTTTTAAGAGAAATCCGCACGACCGGGGCCCACCTTTTTCGGATGCTACACAATAACATTCGAAACTACCGGCTTTCCGCCGCTTGGCAAGCGTAGACGGATTACAAAAAGTTCATGGTTTCGGGCACTTTGTAATTTCCGATGGGCCTGAGGCAGTGCGATTTCCTCCCGCCTGCCCTGCGAAGCGGGGAAGGTTTGGCGCCAGAGAAAGCCTGCTTTTGCCAGCCATGATCGAGGCCTGTAGGCCGAAGATGACGGAAGGGGCAAAAGGTAGGCGTTACGAACTCCGAAGCTTCAGTGCCAGGAAGCGACGGATCTGCCCCTCCCACCACGCTACGCTTCGCAGGGCGGGCGAAACGGAGCCGGTTATTGATTTCCTACGCCACAGGCCGCAGATCGAAAGCCTCATCGGCCCAGGGTGTGAGAAGGTCGAGATCGTCGCTGCCGGCGAGCCAGGCGGCCATGTCATCGGCGGCTATGACGACCGGTTCGCGATCGTGCATGCGGCCCATGCGCTCGCCGGGGGCGCGCGTCAAAAGGGCGAAGGACAGGACCGGGCCATCGGCCGTCCGAGCATGATCCCATATGCCTGCTAGGGCCAGGGGCGATCCGTCGGCTGCCGTTACCTGCCAGCGTTGCTTTTTGACCCTGGCGCGGCCCAATCGTTCCGACCATTCCCAGAAGGCGTCGGCCGGGATGAGGGCGCGGCGCTTGCGCTGCCAGGCGGATGCGAAGGCAGGCTTGTGGTCTACGTCTTCGAGACGGGCATGGGCTGTTGTCGCCGTCCAGCGCGCCACGGGGCCGGTAAAAGTCGACGGGATAAGCGACCAGCGCGCCGGGATCAGCTTGACCGTGCCGTCGCTGCCGGTGGCGAAGATATCGGTCATGTCCTTCGGTGCGACTTCCCGCCCGGCCGAGGTCGTAGGTCCGAAAGGACGCTTCAGGACTTCCGTATAGTGTCCGAGGTGTTTCGCCCCGCCGTACCGACCGCACATTACGCCAACTCAACTAAACACGCTTTGAAACGATCTGGTGCGCGGACTGCGAAAAATCAAGAGTTCGAGTTGGAGCGCAAAAAAGAACTTTACAAAATAAAGTTCTTTCTATAGATGGGAATCATCGCAGTCTCACAGGAGCTTTTGCCATGACCGCCGTCGCCTATGATGAATCCCTTGTCGCGTCGAAGCCTGCCCTTCCCATCGATGGCGGCATGCAGTTCTGGTCCGGCCTGTCCTTCGGCTCGGCCAGCCTGGTGAACTGGCTGGTCCTGTCGGGACAACTGACCATTTCCCCGGCCTTTATCGGCATGGCCTACATGGCCGCCACCTGCGTCTTCCTGACCATGGGCGTGGCCTTCAAGGTCGGTACCGATCGCGCAATGCTGCAGGACGCCGGTTATCGTCGTTTCCGCGCCGTCTGGGGCAGCCTGATCATTGGCGCCATGTTTGTCATCGGCGCCCTGGCCATCATGCTCACCCGGCTGCACATGGCGGCCGATATCGCCTTCGTCATTTCGCCGGTTGCCCTGTGCGTCTATGGCATCGGCTGGCGCGTTGCCGCCGTTATGAGCGGCCAGCGCTGGCCAAACTTCCTGTCGCTGGGAAGCTTCGTTGCCGCCCTGTACCTGGCGACGCTTGCCGGGACGCCGCAACAGTCGCTGGCCTATACCCTATGCCTGATCACCTTGGCCGTCATTCCGGGCCTGCTGCTGCTCTTGCGCCGCACGCACGCCTGATCCTAATACAGATATTCCCCACGGGGATCCGTTCAGAGAGCGTCATGTCCAATTCTAATCTGCAAAACGATATCGACTACATCAAGTCCCTGGCGGTCGCCGGCAGCACCGGGCCCTTGCGCAACGGCGCCAACCTGGTCTGGGCCGGGCTGTTGTACGGCCTGGCGGCGGTGGCGCAGTACGCCATTGTCGTCGGCTGGTTGCCGCGCAACGGTTGGATAAGCGCCGTCGTATGGTTCGGCGCCAGCCTGGTCTTCCTGGCCGTCGTGCTGATCTGCCGCTTCGGCCGCGGCAATACCGTCGGATCGCAATCTGACAAGGCGGCGGAAACGGCGTGGTCAGCGGTCGGTCTCGGCATCGTCGCCTTTATCGCCACCACGGCTATCATCGCCAACCGCGTCGATCACTCGGCAGCCGCCGCCATCACCTATACGCTGGCCCCTGTCATCCTGCTGTTGTACGGCATCGGCTGGTGGGTCAGCGCCGTCATGGCCAAGCAGAACTGGCTGAAGCTGGTGGCGCTCGGTTGCTTTGCCGGCGCGCCTTTGCTGGCCCTGCTGAGCGGCATGCCGGAACAGCTTCTTGCCTATGCCCTGTGCCTTGTCCTGTTCGCCACGATGCCCGGTATTATCCTGATGCGGGCTTCCAGGTTACAGGCCTGAGCCATGGACTTCAACATAGATTCCCTGGACGATGTCATCCACGGGCGGTTGCGGCTGGGGGTGATGGCCTTTTTGTCGACCGCCGGATCGGCCGAGTTCACCCTGCTGAAGACCCGCCTGCAAGCCAGTGACGGCAATCTGTCGGTCCAGTTGCGCAAGCTCGAGGAGGCCGGATATATCGAGATCGGCAAGGCCTTTGTCGGTAAGAAACCGCAGACGACCGTCACCCTGACCGACTCCGGCCGGGCCGCCTATATCCGCTATCTCGACGCCATGAAGAAGCTGATCGGCGATGCGGGACTGTAACGCCGGCGCCCGTTGGCTTCACGCAGATGATATTTGCAAATGAAACCAGTTTGACGCATGCTCGGCAAAACAGGGACGGCGGAAGGGATGTCAGCCATGGATAGTCAAGCGGCGGGGGCGGGTTCCGAAAAGCACGGGGTTGTCGGCGGTTATGTGCCGGAGCGTCCCGACTGGACGATCGCCCAGGACTGGCAGGCCTATACGCGCGAGGAACATGCCACCTGGAAGACGCTGTTCAACCGCCAGATGGGCCTGATGCCGGGGCGCGCCTGCCAGGCCTATATGGACGGACTGGCCGATCTGCCGATCGGCGCCGACGCCATTCCGGATTTCGAGAAACTCAGTGAGGTGCTGATGCAGCGCACCGGCTGGCAGGTGGTGGCGGTGCCGGGCATGGTGCCGAACGACGTCTTCTTCGACCACCTGGCCAATCGCCGGTTTCCGGCCGGGCAGTTTATCCGCAAGGCGCATGAACTGGACTATCTGCAGGAACCGGATGTGTTCCACGATATCTTCGGGCATGTGCCGATGATGATGAACCCGGTCATGGCGGACTTCATGCAGGCCTATGGCGAGGGCGGCAAACGGGCGGAGCGCCTGGGTGTGCTTGATCGCCTGGCGCGGCTGTACTGGTATACGGTGGAGTTCGGCCTGGTGGCGGAGGGGGACGATATCCGCATCTTCGGCGCCGGCATCGTGTCGTCGTTTACCGAGACGCGGTTCGCGCTGGAAAGCCCGTCGCCGAACCGGATCGGCTTTGATCTGAAGCGGGTGATGCAGGCCCTGTACCGCATCGACGAGTTCCAGGAGTCGTATTTCGTCCTGCCGTCGATCGATAGCTTGCTGGACTTTGCGCAGACGGATTTCGCGCCGATCTACGCGGCGCTGCAGGAACTGCCGGACCTGACAGCGGCGACTGTGCTCGAGAGCGATAGGGTATTTACGCGCGGGACGGGGGAATATCACGCAGCGCTGGAGAAATGACTTATGGGGTTTGGGGCCCGTGGCCCCAAGTCTTCTCTTTCTTTCCCTATCGCCCCTTGCGGGCGATAGGGAAAGAAACAAAGGTTTGTGGGGTCACAGACCCCACACCCCGAAACTATTTCGCCTTGCCGGCGTAATAGTCCGCCAGCACGTCAAACGCCATCTTCCGCTCGCCCATCTCCGACAGCAGCCCCTTGCGGTTCCAGCCGTTCTGATACAGCGGGTTTTGCCGGCGCGGCGACCGGAAGTCCTTCAGGATCCACGGCGTCATCCCCTTCAGGAACGGGATCTTGTCCGCCATCTCCAGGGTCGCGCGGTAGAAGTCCGCCTGGTATTCCTCGCTGAAGCGCTTCTTCGTATCCGGATCGTGCACGCCGGCCAGGGCCTCGGCACCGAATTCCGAGAAGATCATCGGCTTGTTCCAGCTCGAATGCCACACGGCCTTCTTCACATCGGCCAGGGTGTCCGAACCGTACCAGCCGTCATAGGTATTCACCCCCATGACATCGAGTTGCGGGATCAGCGGGTCGTCGACCGTAATGTCGATATGGCCATCGACGATCTTGCGGCTGTGCAGCAGCGCCGCACTGATCAGACGCGATCCGTCCAGTGCCCGGCCTTCCTGTGCCAATGCCGTCAGGAAGGCGTTGCGCGCATCGCTGGTCGGGGTCTCATTGCCGACGCTCCAGATGACAACCGAAGCCCGGTTGCGATCGCGCAGCACATTCTCCGCCATCATCTTCTGCGCCGTCTTCAAGGTGTCCGGACTCGAGAAGTGCACCGCCCAGTAGACAGGGATCTCACTCCACACCAGAAGCCCCATCTCGTCGGCCATCCGCGTCGTCACCTCCGAATGCGGATAATGCGCCAGGCGGACATAGTTGCCGTGCAGGCCGTTCTTGATCTCGTTCAGCAGGGCGCGCGACGCCTCGGGCGTCATATTGCGCGTCGGGTTCGGACCGAATTCTTCCTCGTGCATGCAGATGCCGCGCAGATAGATGGGCTGGCCGTTCAACAGGATATCGGTGCCCTTGACCTCGATGGTGCGGAAACCGATACGGTCGGTCAGCACGTCGCTGCCGACATTCATCTTGACGTCGTACAGGGTGGGGCTATCCGGCGACCAGCGCTTCAAACCCTTGGGCGCCACGGCACTTAGGGATACGCGGCCATCGGCATCGGTCGTGCCCTTCAGGGCGAATTTCAAACCGTCGATATGAACCTCGACCGGGGTATTGGCCTTGGCCGGACCGTCGACGGCCAGGTCGGCGGCGATGCGGCCATCCTTGGTCAGGCGGACAAAGGCGTCGTCGACATAGGTATCGGAGGTTACCACCACCTTTACCTCGCGGGTAATGCCGCCATAGGTCTCCCAATCGGTGACGGTCGGCGGTACGGTCTCGGCGCTGCGTTCCGAATCGACGGCGACGACCAGGTTGTTCTCGCCCGGACGCAGCAGGCTGGTAACCTCGAAGCTGAACGGCGTATAGCCGCCGTCATGCTCGCCGACCCGGTGGCCGTTGAGATAGATCATGGTGTGATAATCGGCGGCGCCAAAACGCAGGAAGGCGCGCTTGCCCGGCGCCACCGTCATCTTGAAGCTCTTCTGATACCACATCAGACCGTTGTAATAGCGAAGCGTCGGGTCGTAGGCCATCCAGGCCGACGGCACCTGCGCCTCCTTGGAGCGCTTCAAATCGTACTCGAACAGCAGGTCGGGATTGGCCTTGGTCGACTGTTCGACGTCGATATCCGAGCCGCGGCCTTTGGTGACATCGGCCGGGTGGCCATGGAAATCCGCCAGCCCGTCGCGGTAAGGATCGACCGAATAGTGCCACGGGCCTGACAAGGACAGGCCGTCGCGCATATCGGCATCGACCAGCACGGTCGACGGTACGATGTCGGCATAGGCCTTGTCATTGGCTGGCGCCGCCGTATTGGCAAAAGCGGATAAGGACGCAGGAAGAACAAGGGCGGCGATGGCGACCGTCAGGTTGAGGCGTTTCAACATGGCTGGGTGTTTCCTCGGATGGCTGCCTGATTGGTCAGGCTAGTTTGTGTGGCATTGCTACTCCGGCAAAAGTGGCCTGACAACATCCCGAATGGAAAAAAACCGCACAGAGGTCCGGCGTTTTGGGCCTATAATGTCGGCAGAGGAGACCCACCATGCCCAAGTTGAGCCCGCAAGACCTCGAAGCCGCCAAGCTGGCCTTCCCCCACTGGACCGTCGATGAAGACGGTATGGCCCGTGACCTGACCTTTGCCGACTTTCCGACCGCCTTTGCCTTTATGACGGCGGTGGCGGCCGAAGCAGATCGCGCCGACCACCATCCCGATTGGAGCAATGTTTATGACAAGGTATCGATTCTTCTGACGACGCACGAGGCCGACGGCCTGACGGCCAAGGACACAGCCCTGGCCAAGGCCGTCGACGAGGCGGCCTATCGCTTCAACGGTAAAAGTTAAGCGGCTGGAATCGCTTGCGAAAAACGGGCGTGATCCAAAGCTTCGGGACGTCCGTATTTAATTTTTATTTTTCTAAACCTACTCCTTCACCCATACCGCCGTCGCGCCGCAGGCGCAGACAGTGTCAGTATTCACTATATTACGGGGCCACGCGTCGCTTATGCTCGAGAAGAAAAACACGATCCTGATTGTGGATGACGAAGAAGAAATCCGCAAAATGCTCAGCATTTTTCTCGATGCGGCCGATTTCAAGGTGTGCGAGTGCGACAGCGGCAAGCAGGCCCTGCGTCTCTCCGCTTCGGTTCGCCCCGACCTTATCCTGCTTGACCTCGGCCTGCCCGATATCGACGGCAAGGAAGTCATCGCCAAGATCCGCGAATGGTCGAATGTGCCAATCGTCGTCCTGACGGCTCGCGCCGAAGACGCCGACGCCGCGCCGGCGCTCAATACCGGCGCCGACGACTATGTCACCAAGCCGTTCTCGGCCGAAGTCCTGCTGGCCCGCATCCATGCCAACCTGCGCAAGTCGGCGGTCAAGGAGGTCGGCGAGCCCGAAATCGTCCATGGTCCGATCCGCATGGACCTGGTGCGCCACGAAGTCTTTATCGACAACGAGCGTGTCGGCTTTACGCCCAAGGAATACGACCTGCTGCGCTATTTCCTGGTCAACCGCGGCCGCATGCTGACCCACAAGCAAATCCTCAAAGAGGTCTGGGGCCCTGCCCACCTCGAAGATACCCAATATCTGCGCGTCTATATCGGCCAGGTACGCGACAAGCTCGAGACCCGCGAGGGCCTGGGCAAGTCGATCGTGTCGGAATCCGGCATCGGCTATCGCATGGATCTTGTTGAGTAGTCGTTCCCGCCAGTTTTTTCCCGAGTGTATGTCTGACGACCTTGGGCCTCCGGCATTGCCGGAGGCCTTTTTCTGTCCGCATATCCGTTCGTGCACCTTATACCATTCTTACGTGCAGGCTTTCGGACGCATTTTGTATATTTATGGTCGGTTTTCTAATCTGGTCTCAGGTTAAAAGCGCCGACACCGTGGTGGCGCATCATTTAAAACTTGGGAGATATCCATGCTGAACTGGATCGTTACCTTCTTCATTCTGGCCGTTGCCGCGGCCTTCCTGGGCTTTACCGGTCTGGCGGGTACCTTCGCCTCGATCGCCAAGTTCATTGCCGTCATCTTCGTGGTTCTGTTCGTGGCCAGCCTGGTCTACCGCATGATCACCGGCCGTAGCGCCAATCCTCCGCTGTAAGCGTCGGATAATCGGAATAAAAAAGCCGCCCTGCGAAGGGCGGCTTTTTTATTTTAGAACTCCCTCTTTATAACTCCCCCTTTTGAAGGGGGAGCTCGGTTTCCGCGCCAAGCGGAAAGCGAGAGGGGGTAGGGGGCGCTTGTATTTCTGCGACAAGCGGATGTGCTTACGGGCAAGAAGGTTTCTTAAGGAGCGTGGAAATCTACCCCCTCTCGAAAACAGCTTGCCGCTGTTTTCGAGCTCCCCCTTCAAAAGCTAGGTGATTCACACATCTCAAATGGGGCTGAGAATTCGAAAAATCCACCCCTGAATTCATTGGCTTTTTGGTGAAAATATAATCCGCATACGGATTATATTTTTAACCGATAAGACGTTGAATAAATTTCGGTTTTAGAGTTGTGTGCATCCCCTAGCCTTCAAAAGGGGGAGTTCTTTTAAGCGGAGTTCTGGATTCACGCCCCCGCGCGATGATCCTTGTAGAACAGCGTAAACACCGCGCCGCCTTCCGGATGGTTCGTCAGTTCGATACGGCCATCCAGCAAACGCATGATATGGCGGCAGATGGTCAGGCCAAGGCCTGTGCCGGCATTCTGCTGATCGGCGCGCTGCAGGCGGGTATATTTGTCGAACACCAGGGCCTGCTTGTCCGACGGAATGCCGTCGCCATGGTCGCGCACGCGCACAAAGCCTTCATTGCCGGTGACGCCGTGCTCGATCTCGACATAGGGATCGTCGGAACCATACTTGCGGGCGCCGTGCTTGAAGGCGTTGTGCACCACCAGGCCGATAGCGCGGCTACCCAGCATCGGGTCGGTCCACACCTCATCCTTGTCGCCGGCAGCTCGGATTTCAAGCTCGCCCTTGGTCTTCAACGGACCCAGGCGCGACAGGCTGTCCTGGATCAACTGACCCATGCGGCAGGCTTCGAAACGCGGCTTGACAGCCGCGGCTTCGAACTTGGCCATGTCGAGGATATTGGTGATGAAATAGTCGAGGCGAAAGGCTTCGGTCAGGGCCGAGCCGATCAACGAACGCCGCTTTTCTTCGGGCAGCTTGTCATACAGCATGGTCATGACTTCAAGCGAACCGATGATGGTCGCCAGGGGTGTCTTCAGGTCATGCGAGACGGAGGACAGCATCTGGCGATGCAGATACTCGCGCATCTCGTCGTGCGACAGGGAAGACAGATCATCGGGTGACATAAGGGCGTTCATAACAAGATTGCGGACCACAGGCAAATAATCAGGAAAAACGTAAACCGGTTAAAATTCAAAGGAGCCATGGCCGTCGCGGCTATGGCTCCTCACCCATCCCGAGGGTTGAGCGGTCCTAATTTATGACGTGGAACAGGTAGAGGAGGATAATGACCGGTATCGGTACGCCGAACAGCCACAGAAGTATACCCTTCATAGCATTGTCCCTTTGTCAGTTATTTTTATCGACGCCGTTCTTCTGATCACGGGCGTTTTGCTGCTTCTGCTTATCGACAGCAGCCTTGATATCGGCCGAGGTCTCGGAGATGGCGACGGAGGCTTTTTCACCAGCCTTGGACACGGCGGAAGATGTCGCCTCGCCGGCCTTGGACAGGGCTTCCCCCGTTTTCGACAGGGCGGAACTGGTATTCGAAGCGGCCGTGCCGTCCGTCATCTTGTCGGCCGTGTGGCTGATGGTGACGTCGGTCGATACGATCGCGTCGCCCAGCTTTTCTTCCGGCGTACGACCATCATGGCGGTTCATCAACCAGGCGGCGCCAAGAACGACGATCACCAGAACAATGACAATCATCAGAAGGCGGCCCAGGGGGCTCGGTTGCGGGTCGCTCATGGATTACCTGTCTTACTCGTTTATGTGATCGGCGATTGTCTTGAAGACTGCCAGTTCTTCCAGATCTTCTTCCCGGTCGAACAACTCAGGCGGCAGGTCCTCTTCGTAATAATCGCCGTCATAACGGACCTGGTGGGAATAGTCGGGCTTGCGATCGGGGACGGGATAGGGCGTAGGCATGGCTGAGGCTCCGGCAAATATCGGGATCAGATTTCCGGCCGGTCGACCGGAGGAATCTCGGGTTGCACATCGGGCGGCAGCCCTTCGGGCGGCGTGATCGGATCGTTTTCCGGCAGATCCTCGGGCTCGTTGACCTCCGGGTCGGGCGGATCACCCGGACCGGCGTAGCTGCCGGCGCAATAGATGGCTCCGGAACCATAGAGATCGTAGCTGAGGTCCATCATGGCGTGTTCCTGTCGATGCTAACGCCCCCGTTTCGGAGGCATTCCCGGACGATAGGTCAAAGCCTGCAAGGGCACAGTCCGTATGGGCGGAGAACTGCATAAGGAGCCGGTAAGAGGCTATCCGTTCAGATTTCCCTGCGCGGAAAGGGTATCCGGCACTGTCGCGGGCAATAATGCTTACCGCGTCTGTTCGAGGGGTTAGGCAGTCAGGAGTCCACAGTGTGCCTTAGCGCAACTGGCCAAGCTTCAGGGCCAGGATATCCGGTAGCACGGGCTTGGAGATATAGTCGTCCATGCCTGCCTGCAGGCAGCGCTCGCGGTCGCCGGCAAGGGCGTGGGCGGTGACGCCGATAATGGTGTTGCGATAGCCCCGCCCTGCCTGTTCCAGGTCGCGAATCCAACGCGTGGTTTCCAGCCCGTCCATGCCCTGCATCTGCACGTCCATCAGGATGGCATAGTGCGGTCCACCGGCGGCCTTGATGATGTCGATTGCCTCTGTGCCGGACGCCGCCGCGACGGTGTCGTAGCCCAGCTCCTCGAGCATAAGGCTGAGCACCATAATGTTGGGGGCGTAGTCCTCGACGATCAGCACGCAAGGACGGCCGTTCTCGCCGGAGACGGGCTTGAGCTTTTCGCGCTGGCCCAGCAGGGCCGACAGGCCGTCGGGCAGGGCGCGGACCACCGGGACCGGTTCGGGTTCCGCGCCGGCGCGACCCTGTTTGAGGGTGACGTGGAAGACGGAACCCAGGCCCTGCTGGCTTTCGACGCGAATATCGCCACCCATCAGTTCGACCAGGGACCGGGCGATCGACAGGCCCAGGCCTGAGCCGCCGAAGCGCCGGGTAATGGTCTCATCGGCCTGGGTGAACTTGTCGAAGATCAGCGGCAGCTTGTCGGCGGCGATGCCGATGCCATTGTCGCGGACACTCAGGGACAGGAGGACGTCGTCATCGCCCTCCGGTGTCGTCTCGGCCGTGATGACGATCTCGCCTGAATCGGTAAATTTCAGCGCATTGCTCACCAGGTTCATCAATACCTGCTGCAGGCGGGTGCGGTCGCCCATCAGGGCCTCGCCCGACGTGCGGTCCACCAGCTCCAGCTTGAGACCCTTGCGGCTGGCATCGGGCTCGAACATCAGGTGGATGTCCTTAAGGATATCGGCCGGCAGGTAGCGGATGGTCTCAAGTGCGACGCGGTCGTCCTCGATACGGCTGATATCGAGCAGGTCGTTGATCAGCTTCAGCAGCAGGTCGGCATTGGTACGCAGGGTTTCGACGATCTTCTTCTGATCGTCATTGAGCTGCGACTTGGCCAGCACGGTGGCAAGGCCCGTGACGACGTTCATCGGCGTGCGGATCTCGTGGCTCATCGTCGCCAGGAAGCGGCTTTTGGCTTCGCTTGCCTGTTCGGCGCGCTCCTTGGCGAACATCAGTTCTTCGCGCTGGCGCGCGTTTTCGCGGAGCAGACGTTCCTTGGTGTAGGCCGCCTGCATGATGGCCGGCAGCAGGTCGAGATAGGTCTGGTTGACGTCCTTGACGGCATAGTCGGCGGCGCCGCGTTGCAGGGCTTCGAGCGCGATACGCTCGTCGCCGCCGACGGTCAGGATGACGGCGGGCGGCGAATTGGGCAGGGCGCTCAAACGCTCCAGCATTTCCAGGCCGCTCATGCCCGGCAGGTTATAGTCGACCAGCAGCAGGTCGTAGATCTTGCCCGTCGGATTGTTGGTGATCAGCTCCAGGGCATGCTCCGCCGTCTCGGCGGTATCGACGCGCAGACCGGCGCGGTCCATGCGTTTTTGCAGCAGGCGGGCCAGGGCGGCATCGTCCTCGACATACAGGATATCCTGCATGCTCGACTGCGGGTGCGACTGGGGGTCTTTTTCGGCGTCGAGGGGCATATGGGTCAATCGTGGATATGAGGTACGCGAACAATGGTCATCATCAGGCCGAGCTTGCGGATCGCTTCGGAAAATTCGTCATAACCGATAGGCTTGGTCATGAAGACATTGCAGCCGAGCGCGTAGCAGCGGTCGATGTCGCGCGGGGCGTCGGTGGTGGTCAGGACGATGACCGGCATGCGTTTCGTCGCCTCGTTGGCCTTGAGATTGCGCAGAATCTCATAGCCGTCGATATCGGGCAGATTTAAGTCCAACAGGGTGACCATCTTATCGTAGGGACGGTCGGGCTGTTCCGGGCCGAAGAAATAGTCGAGGGCCGCCCTGCCGGAATCGATGTGCTCGATCGTGTTCTGCACACCGACCCGTTTCAGGTTGCGCTTGATCAGGCTGGCATGCCCAGGGTCGTCCTCGATCAGGACGATGGAAAACAGCTCGGGAAATTGGCTTTGCATATGATGATCCCTAGCTGGCCATGGCGCGCGCCGGCGCGACCGAAGAATTGGCAGCGGTATTGGGGGTTTTGCGGGGCAGGCTGAAGCTGAAGGTCGTGCCGACATCTATGGTCGATTCGAACCAGATGCCGCCCGACATCTTGCGCAGGGTCGCCTTGACGAAGGCCATGCCCAGCCCGAGGCCGCGCACATCGCCGGTATTGCGGGCGCGGCGGAAGATATGGAAGACCTTCTGGCTGTCCTCGGCCTCGATGCCACGGCCATTGTCGGTGACCGAAAAAACGAAGTCGCGTGCCGTCTCGTGGCAACTGATCTCGATCCGCCCGTTGCGGCCGGGCTGCAGGTATTTCACCGCATTGTCGAGTAGGTTGGAAAAGATCTGTTCCAGGGCCAGGGGGTCGGTGATCAGTTCGGGCAAGGGGCCGATGACGACCTCGACCGCTTTCACCGTGATCTCGTAGCTCTGGGCGCCCAGCACCTTGTCGACAATGGCGCGGGCATTGACGAATTCCTCGCGGTAGACGTACTTGCCGATGCGCGACAGGTCGAGAATGGCGGTGGTCAGGGTATCCATGCGATCGACCGCGTTACCGATGAAGCCCAGGGCTTCGGGGATGTCGGACTTCAGCACGGCATCGAGCCGGCCCCATGCCTTGACGCCCAGCTTACCCTTCGCCGGCTCGAGGATGTCGTTGACCTCCTGAAGGGCCAGGGCCAGTTCGTGGCTGAAGCCCTTGAGGTTGACCAGGGGCGAACGCATGTCGTGCGAGGTGATATAGGTAAAGGCTTCCATGTCGGCGTGAAGCTGCTTGAATTCCTCCTCGCGCTCCTTCTGCTCGGTAATGTCGGTATGGGTGCCGATAATGGTGCGGATCTGGCCGAACTTGTCCCAGGTGCCGACCCCCCGCGACATCACCCAGCGCCAGGTGCCGTCCTTGTGCTTCATGCGGAAGACGTTGTGGTAAAAGGGCGTCTGCTTCATGATGTACTGGCGCCGGACCTCGAGCGAGGAGGCGACGTCGTCAGGATGGATCAGGGCGATGGCCGCCTCCGGCGTCGAATCCATTTCGTGCTCTTCGTAGCCGAGCATGGCCTTGAATTCCTTGGAGGCATACAGGGTCTCGCTGACGAAGTTCAGTTCGTACAGGCCGTCATTGATACCGTTCATTACCATGCGGAAGCGCGATTCCGCCTTGCGGTTCTCGTCCTCGAAGATCTCGTTCTCAGCCTCGAGCTTGATGATAGTGATGGTGCCGACCAGGACGATACCGATGCCCAGCACCGTTCCGATCACCAGAATATAGATGAAGTTGGCCTTTTGCGACTCGACGTCTTCGACGTGCTTCTCCAGGTCGACCAGGCGGGCATTGACACTCTTGTCCATCAGGTCGCGCAGGCCGTCCATGTGTATCCGCTGCTTTTCCAGCTCGGCGATATCGACGGCTCCGCGTCCGTGGACCTGGACCGAGGCCACCTGAACGTTGAACAGCTTCTGGATATCTTCGATCTGGTCGAGCCAGATATTGGTTTCGGCGAAGAAGGCGCCGTCATTATAGGTGGCGTTGCGGAGGGTGAAAACCTCGTCGCGGACACGGTTGCCGGCCTTGTAATAGGGGGCCAGGAACTTGGCGTCTCCGGAAATGACGAAACCGCGCACACCGGTTTCCATATCGACGAGATCGAGCAGGATCAGCCGAGTCTGACGGATGGTTTCGTACTGCCGGATGGTATAGCCATTCAGGTCTTCCACCTTCTTGTACTGGCTATAGATGATCATGGTGAAGGAACACAGGGCAATCGAAATGATGCTGAAGAACGCCAGGTACAGGTGCTTGACGTTGATGCCCCAGGGTAGCCACATAGTGTCGGTCAGCTTTCAAAATGCCCGGCCGCTATTCTAGCGCGAGGCTTCGCTGTGTACATCGGAATCCGTAGCCCGACCCATTCCTGTTTATATCAAATCTGCCGGCCAGGCTGGCATAAGGATGCAGTTCCAAGCTTGAACCTAGGTGGCGTGATCACAAACAGCAATAAGGCGAGGGGGCATAAAAATAAAAAACCCATAAGGATGCAGGTGACTGCATCCTTATGGGCGGTAATTCCAGAGCCAGCGTGGCGACTATGGTTTAGCGGCGGGTCAGCAGCGCCCCGAGGACAAAGCCGACGCCCAGGGCGATGATGCTTGAACGGACCGGATTGCCGGTGATCTCGTCCTGGATGGTGTCGGTGACGCCACGGGTTTGTTCCAGCTGGCGATCGACGAAACTGCGAACCTTCTGGCCGGCTTCGTTGGCATAGTCCGCAACGGCGTCGACGGCTTCGCGGCCATCGGCGGCGAGGTCGCGCGCGGCACTGCGAACATCGTGTTCGGCCGAGGCGCGGGTAACGTTGGCAGCGAGCTTGGTGGCGGACGACAACATGCGGGCGATTCCTCTATTCTATGGAAAGGCGATAAAATTTCAGGGGAGGGAAATGGGTGTCGCGTCCACGGAGGCACTTGTCTGAGGTCTTAGGCTAGGGGGGGGCGATGAAGAGCCCCAGGCCAGCTTCCGTGGACGCGATAATCATAGGTTAGAGGCCGCCGGCTCAAGGCGCCATGTGCGGCGCTGGCCATGAAAATAAAGAGCGAATAAAGACGGCGGATTTTCGCGCCTTGCGGGCATGCAGTGCGCGGCGATCGGTATGTCTTACCCCATTTTTACGCCGGTCCGCAGCCTCCGATGCGTCAATTTTACGAAGGCCTTGATAGGCTGGTCTCAATCGCGGGCATCCTGCTTACAGGCTTTCAAGCCGGGGAGACTTCGCGGTCTAACATCGCACTCAAGGAGATTGCACCATGTCGATCAAGTCGAGCATCAAGGAAACCGCCGGCGCTACCGAAGAAGAACTCGGTGAAGCCATCCACAACGACAAGATGGCTGAAAAAGGCCGTCGCCTTCGCAACGAAGGCCGTGTCGGCAACGGCAAGATGCCGAAGGTGACCAAGGTCGGTTCGGAAAAGTAACTGGTTTCGGACCGGGTCTGCCTGGCTCGTATCGCGGGGCTTCCCCCGCATCCCATCGGCCTCCCGGTTCCCCCGCCGGGAGGTCTTTTCGTGTCTGAGCTCTGACGCCGGATGTGGATAGAAAGCCTTATTAAAGGGATCCGCAGATTAGCGCAGATTATTTTAGCATACGCTGCGCCGAAGGCGCTTTGATTGAGCAAGCATGCCAAGGGCTTCGTGCATTCCAACGGGAAGCCTCGAATTCTCCAAAATAATCTGCGCTAATCTGCGCTAATCTGCGGATTCATTCTGATATTTAGGCTCAAACGCAAAAACGGGACGACGTATGAACGCCGTCCCGCTGTAAATGTATCGCTTGAAACGCCGATCAGACGCCGAGATGGCTCAGCAGGTCGCTGATCTTGATCGAGGCGAAGTGGATGCTGGAATCGGCCACGCCGTAAGGCATGAAGATCCAGTCGCCCACGCGCAGGGCGCCGCAGGTATAGATGACATTGGGCACATAGCCTTCGCGATTGTCTTCCGACGGCGACAGCAACGGTTCCTTCGAACGGGCAATCACCTTGCGTGGGTCGTCCTTGTCGAGCAGGGCAGCGCCCAGCGAATAACGACGGACGGCGCCGACGCCGTGGGTCAGGACCAGCCAGCCCTCGTCGAGTTCGATCGGCGAGCCGCAATTGCCCATCTGAACCAGCTCCCACGGGTATTTGGGCCCCAGGATGAAGTCGCCATTGTTCCAGATCAGCCGGTCGTCGCTTTCAAGATAGAAGATGCTCTCGTGGTCGAGGCGGCCAACGGCGGCATAACGGCCGTTGATGCGGCGCGGGAACAGGGCTAGCCCCTTGTGCTGGGCGGCGGCGCCGCGGAACGGCGTCAGCTTGAAGGCGCGGAAGTCGCTGGTTTCGAAGCTTTCACAGCCGGTGTCGCGGCCGGAATAGGCGGTATAGCTGCCAAGATAGGTCTGGCTGCCGTCGGTTTCGGTGAACTTGACCATGCGCAGGTCTTCGAGGCCGTTCGACTGCTGGCGCGTTACCGGGAACAGGACGGTTTCCGATACCGGGCAGGCGGCATGGCTGTGGACCGTGACCGAACCCTCATTGGGGGGATTGTCCTTGGGGCGGGCGGCGACGGCGAAATCGGTCTCCGGCCTCAGCTCGATCGAACCGTCGCTGTAGAAGGTGCCTTCGCGGAACGAGATGGTCGAGATATGGCCCTCGCCGACCGTGCGCGTCGACAGGATGAAGTTGACCGCACCGTTGCCGGCGCCGGTCTGGTCCGGGTGGACGACGACCGACGGGTTCATCACGGCGGCGGCCTGGTAGGAATATTCGTGGCTGAAATAGGCGCCGATCAGGGCGCGGTGATCTTCGTCCAGCGATTCGAGGCCACCGTTAAGCGCCTGGATCTGCTTGAAGCGATCGAGAAAAATGCCGCGTGTCTGCCAGTGGCGGCCGGTAAAGTCGCGATTGACCTCCTCGAGTACGGCATGGACCTCTTCGGTCGACAGGGCGGTAATGGCATCGCAGATGCGCCCGACCCGCGAAAAGGCGCCCATGGCGCTGTCGCTTGTGCCAATGCCGACCTGGAACGGCAGGATGACCACCCGTTCCGGGTTTGCCCGCAATGTAATCGGGCTCTGCAACATGTCCGTCACCGGCCTTACCCCCTTTTGCAGTTTCACATCGCCGTCCATGAAAATTTCTCCGGTCTAATAGCGACACCGCGCGCGAGCATGGGCCCGCCGCGGTGTTCAAATTTTGACAATAGTGCTTTGCCCAAAATTATAAGCAGGTTCAGGCGTCGGCGCGGACGGGCGTTCTTTCCCTTGCCGTAACCTCTGTTTTGAGGTCGGTCTTCAGGGCTGTCCAACTCATATGATAGGCGAGGATGGACTCGGCCCCCTGGTTCTGGTTGCAGCCGTTCGGCGTCAGCCCGTCGAAGCAGCCGCCATCGGCGGTCACCAGCGGCGTCGCCTGGCTGTTTTCGCCCTCGAACCAGGCATAGGCGCGCAGGGCTTCTTCCCGCCATTCCGGTTCATGGGTGATGCGGCCGGCGGTCAGGCAAGCTTCGACACTGGCCTGGGCTTCCAGCGGCTGCTGGTCGTAAAGGGGGTGCACCTCGCCATCGTCCTTGAAGCGCGAGGTCGGCACGGGCATGAAGCAGCCCTTCACCGGAACCGTCTGTTGCTTCATCAGCCAGGTCAGAGATTCCAGGCCGTCGCGCAGCATGTCGGCGTCGGACAGGAAGTGACCGGCCAGGATCAGGCCTTCGCTAAGGCGGGCGTTATCGTAGGACAGTTTCGGTTCGAACCATAGGTGATCGGGACGCGAATGCTTCTTGTAGCTGGTGTGCAGGGCGCGGCCGAGTTCGCGGACCGATGCCTGGACGTCCTGTGGCGAGCCGACGACACCGAAGGCGCGCGTCAGGGCCTTTATCATCACTGCGACCGAGCGCAGCGACCACCACTGCATGGCAGCCGGATAGACATTCTGGCACAGTTCCGTCGCCCAGGTGCGGATATCTTCGGGGAGGTCGGAGCGTGCAACGTCTACGAGGGTCTCGAAGGTCCGGGCGCAGCAGTCGTGTGAGCCGCCTTCGTCCAGCCAGCGGCGGTCGAAGGACATGAAGTTACGGAAGCAGCCGTCGCTGGTCCAGGCGTGGTTGACGAAACCGGAATAGATATAGGCCAGCCTCAGTTCCTGTGGTGTCAGCTTGCCGAGCCGGGACTGGCGCGCCACCATCTGCAGGGCCCGGCAGTTGTCGTCCGTGCAGTAGCCGTGCGCCCGGTCGGGCAGACGGTACTTCCCGTGCTGATACATGCCGGTATCGTCGCTCATGCGCAGGATGGCGTCCCAGGCGGGGCGTTGAGCTGTGAAGGAACGAGTTGTCATGGTCTTATCCGTTGCGGCGGCGCGACCGCGCCTGACTTCGTCTTCCGCCCGGGTGACATAGGCCTGGGCGACCGCCGACCAGCGCGACGACAGGCCATACATGTAGGCGCGGCGCGACATGGCTTCGCGCTTCTGATCCGAGGCCAGCAGGCTCGAGATGGCAGTGGCGAAGGCAGCGGTATCGTGGAAGGGGCAGATGATGCCGACGCCGTTGGCCAGGGCCTCGGAGGCATGCCAGTAGGGTGTCGAAACGACCGGGCGACCCAGGGCAATGGCGTAGGCCAGGGTGCCCGAGGTGATCTGGGTTTCCGTCAGGTAGGGCGTCACATAGACGTCGGTTGCCTGCAGGATATCGACCAGATCGTTGTCGTTGATGAACTTGTTGATGAAGCGGATATTGTCCTCTACGCCTAGCTGGCGGGCCATCTCCTTGAGGCTTTCGCGATACTTTTCGCCTTCGTTTCGTACAAGGTGAGGGTGAGTGGCGCCGATGATCAGGTAGACGGTCTCGGGATCGACCTTGAGGATTTCCGGCAGGGCGGAGATAACGGTCTCGATGCCCTTGTTCGGGGACAGCAGGCCGAAGGTGGTCAGGGTCTTCTTGCCGGCCAAGTTCAGCAGCGACTTGAATTCGTCGGTGGCATGCAGGGGACGCGACGGGGCGCCGTGCGGCACGATGGCGATCTTGGACTCTGGCACGTTATAGACGCGCTTGAGGATTTCCGCGCCCTTGCGGGCCATGGTCACCAAGGTGGCCGAGACACGGATCAGGCCTTCCATCACGCGGCGCTGTTCGTCGTTCGGCGTTTCCAGGATGGTGTGCAGGGTGGTAACCACAGGCATGTGGACATTGTCGAGCAGGTCGAGCAGGTAAGCGCCCGACGGGCCGCCATAGATGCCGAATTCATGCTGGACGAAGATGGCCTGGGTGCCGTTGCTATTGAGCTCGTCGGCCAGCTTGAGGTAGGCGAACTGGTCGTTCTGCGGCAACTGGTGCGTCACTTCCGACGGATAGTCGTATGTGTTGCCCGGGTCGTTCATGGCAATGACCGACCAGCGCGCCTGCGGCAGGGCCTTAGCGAGGCAGGTGTACATGTCTCGGGTAAAGGTGGCGAGACCGCACTGGCGCGGCGGGAAGTTGCCAATGATGGCGGTGCGGGTCAGGCTGGCGCCGACCTTGGCGCTGCCACTGTTGACGGGGACATCGGCAGAGGTGAAATCTTCGCCCTGCGCCGTAAAGGTATTAGCTTCCAACATGTCGACCTCTGAACTGTCCGGGCCCGGCAGCAAGAGACCATGATGGAGACGGGGTGAGCTAGGCTCGGGTCACACTGTGGTCGTCGGCTGGGGCGGTATGAAAGTAAGGGATAAGTGCGCGTAAATCGTCGCGCCGCTTCGCATTGCACAATGTCCGGCGGCGGATAAAGAATCAGTAGGGAAAGGGAAAGCTTCGGTAAGGGGCGGATATTTCCGAGGAAAACCAAAGCTCTTTCAAGAGAACGTGATTATATAACAGTCCCGCGTGATCGCGGTGACGCACCCGGGGAATCCCACGCTCAGGCGTCGTCATGACGGCGTTACATATATGCGTTTGTGCGCCGCGAAACCAGCGTATTCGCAGTCGCGGAAAATTATGTTTTTCAGTGCGTTATAGAAGCCTTGAGGCGTGTTGAAACGCGCCGCTTTCGGCCGGTCTTCCGCAGGCGCGGGACACGGCCGAAAGCCTGCGGTAAACGGTCGTAAACCGTTGAACCTAAACCGTTTCCCAGGCGCCGGAGGTTTCCGAGCGGAACAGGGCGTCGATGATGCGCATGTTCTGGCGGGCGTCGTCGAGGCCGTAGGGCAGGGGGATTTCGCCGAGGACGGCGCGCGAGAAATCTTCGGCCATAAGGGTATACTGGTCGGACACCTCCATGGCGAACAGTTCCGCCGACGAGCCGTCGAGGGCAGAGCCATCGTTGATGGCAAAGACATTGGGTACGTCCGGCTGGGCATTGAACGGTACCGGGATGATCAGCCGCGATTCGCTGCCCCAGACGACGACCTGCTGGCCGCGCGCCAGTTCTGTCGAGACCGAGAAGGTCAGTTGCCGGCCGTTGCCGAAGTCGAGCATGCCGCCGGAGATGACATCGGTCTTGAAATCGGGATGTCGGGTAAACAGGCCCATGACCCGCACCGGTTCTGCTTCGAAGAAGAAGCGGCCGGCGACGATGGGATAGCAGCCGATATCCATCAGCCCGCCGCCGCCCCATTCGACCTTGTTGCGGATATTGGCCGGATCCTGGTTGTTGTAGCTAAAGGACGACTGGATCATGCGTGGGGCGCTGCCAAGGGCACCGTCGCGGATGGCCTCGCGCGCGGCATTCCACTGCAACGAATGCCTGACCATGAAGGCTTCCATGATCAGCACCTTGCCGTCGAATTCCCCGAGCTGGTCGAGCTCGGCAGCATTCAGGCTCATCGGCTTTTCGCACAGGACGTGCTTGCCGGCGCGTGCCGCCGCCAAGGTCATTGGCACATGCAGGTGATTGGGCAGGGGATTGTAGATGGCGTCGATGTCGGGATCGGCCAGTAGTTCCTCGTAGGAACCGTAGGCCTTTGCGATGCCTAGGTCATCGGCGGCTGTGCGCGCGGCGGCCGGGTCGCGCGAGGCGATGGCGCAGACATCGACATAGTCGCTCTTCAGCATGCCGGGAATGACCTTGGTGACGCCGATCCGCGCCGTCGACAGGATACCCCATCTGACTTTTTTCATGCTTGCACCTTTTGCCGTGAGCCGAATAGATAGGGCCAGATGCCCCGTTGCCAGATACCCTGCCAACCGAATCGCCGCAACCGTGAGAGACGTCATGATCACCGAAATCGCCAGCCTCCATATCGATCCTGCCAAGGCGACTGAATTCGAGGCGGCCGTGGCGGCGGCGAAACCCTGTTTCGAAACGGCCGATGGCTGCCATGGCATGTCGCTGGAAGCCGTCATCGAAACGCCCGGCCACTATTACCTGCGCGTCCTTTGGGAAACGGTCGAAGCCCATACAGAGGGCTTCCGTAGTTCCGACAACTTCCAGCAATGGCGCGCCCTGGCCGGCCCGTTCTTTGTCCAGCCGCCGGACGTGGTGCACGCCGAAACCGTCTCTGTCTTCTTTTAAAGACAGGGTAAAGGCATGGCATTACCCGACACCCGACCGAATGACCTGAAACTGGGTGACCGGCGCCTGAAGGTCGCCACGGGTTTTGCCAGCGAGACCGGGCCGCGTAGCGACAACCAGGATTTCGGCGCCGCCTATCTGGAAAGCCCACCGAAACATCATGGCCTTGTCGCCGCCGTCGCGGACGGCGTCAGCAGCAGCAAGGGCGGCCGCGTTGCCGCCGAGCTGAGCGTGCGCGCCTTTATCGACGACTATGTCAGCCAGAGCGACGCCCTGCCGCCGCGCAAGACCGCTGCCCGCGCCCTGGAGAGCATCAATTACTGGATCTTCCAGCAAGGGCAGCGCGACGAAAAATTGAAGGGCATGTCGGCGGTATTCACCGGCATCGTCCTGAAGGGCCATCGCTTGCACAGCTTCCATGTCGGCGACACGCGTCTTTATCGTCTGCGCGACGGCGCCCTCAGCCTGCTGACCCACGACCATAAGCCCGAGGGGGCCGAGCAGACCAATATGATCACCCGGGCGGTCGGGCTCGAGGACTCCCTGCGCATCGACTACCGCGTCCACGATGTCCAGGCGCACGACCGGCTATTGTTGTCGAGCGACGGCGTCCATGGTCCGCTCAGCCACGACCAGTTGGAAACCATCCTTCTGGCGCGCGCCGCACCTGAAGAAACGGCGCGCAAGCTGGTCTCCGAGGCGCTCGAGCACAAGGGCGAGGACAATGCCACGGCCCTGGTCATCGACGTGCTGGAATTGTCGGCGGCGACGCTGGAAGATCTCGATACCGCCTTTGCCCGGCTGCCGTTGCAGGAGCCACCGTCGACCGGCGACACGGTCGATGGCTTCCGGCTGGAGCAGCGCCTGGGTGATGGCGACTATAGCCGTGTCTTCCGCGCCCGTGATCTGAAGGAGCCGCGGGCGGTCCTTCTGAAATTTCCCAAGCCCGACACGATCGGCAGCGAGGCTTCGGCGCGCTCGGTCTTTGCCCGCGAGGCCTGGGTGGCCAGCCGCGTCCAGCACGCCCTGGTCGGCGCCGTCCTCAGCCTGTCGCCGGGGCGCCAGACCTCCCTTTATATCGCCCAGCCCTTCTACGAGGGCGAGACGCTGGAGGCGCGGCTGGAGCGCCCGGAAAAGATCAGTCTCGAAGACGGATTGAGCATTGCCACCAAGCTGGCCAAGGCGGTGGCGGCCCTGCACCGCGCCGGCATCATCCACCGCGATATCAAACCGGAAAACGTCCTGTTGTTGCCGGACGGCGGTCTCAAGCTGGTCGATCTCGGCGTGGCGCGTCTGACCTATCTCGATCCGCGCGGGGAGACCGAACATACGCCGGGTACGCCCAGCTACAAGGCGCCGGAACTGTTCGACGGGGCGCCCGGCGACGAACGCTCTGACATCTTCGCGCTCGGCGTCACCCTCTATCGCATGTTCACCGGTGGGGATTATCCCTATGGCGAGGTCGCAGGCTTTTCCCGTCCGGCGCTTGGCCGGCCGCAACCCCTGTGGGCCAAGCGCCGCGACCTGCCGGCCTGGCTCGACAACGTGCTGTTGACCGCGTTCGCGCCGAACGCCGACGAGCGTTTCCAGGATGGCTTCGAGATGGTCTATGCCCTGGAAAACGGCATGTTGAGCACGGCGCCGCCTTCGGCGCGCCGCGGCCGGTGGTGGCAGCGCAATCCGGAAAAGCTGTGGCAGGGCATTTCGCTGATCCTGCTGATTGCGCTTCTGGTGGTCGCGGGGCTTAAACACTGACGACCGAGCAACGCGTTCCGGAGACGAAGTCCCGGCAAGGGCGACTGCCCGCCCGAGGCTTTGCCCTCAAGCAGCGAAGCGGTAGGGCTTCGCCTGGCCCTCAAGCAGCGAAGCGGTAGGGCTTCGCCTGGCTCTCAAGCAGCGAAGCGGTAGGGCTTCGCCTGGCTCTCAAGCAGCGAAGCGGTAGGGCTTCGCCTGGCTCTCAAGCAGCGAAGCGGTAGGGCTTCGCCTGGCTCTCAAGCAGCGAAGCGGTAGGGCTTCGCCGGGCCCTCAAGCAGCGAAGCGATAGGGCTTCGCCGGGCCCTCAAGCAGCGAAGCGATAGGGCTTCGCCGGGCCCTCAAGCAGCGAAGCGATAGGGCTTCGCAAAGAGGCGAGGAGCCTCGCGGCGCTTGAGCGATTTCTTATGAAAAATTGACGCAGTCAAAACGCTTGGCCGCCGCATCCTTATGTTGATGAGGCTATTCTGTCGCTTCTTATCTCGCAAATGCGAGCATCCCCCTCGCGAACCTCTTCGCTGTGGGCATCAAAGGAGCCGGACGATGGACACTTTAGACAAGATCGTGCCGCAGGCCCCCCAGCCTGCGAAGACTGAAACCCCGGTCAAGGGCGCTCGTTCGCCTTACGACCAGCGCGCAAACGAAGCGCTGAACCGCGATACGGCGATCGACGGCGCCGAAGACGGTGTGGAATACGACAATCTGCAGGACGAAGAGCCGGCCGAGGACGTCGGTGGCGAAATCGGCAAGCCGAAGTTCCGCCTGAGCGTCTGGCAGATCGCCGGTATCGCCGGTGGTGTGACCCTGGTCGCTGCCGGTGGTATCGCCTACTGGCGCATGCAGTATAACAAGCCCAAGTCACGCTTCGAACGTTTCCGCAGCCGCCTGGGCCTCGATAACGTCAATCTCGACAAGGTGCGTTCGCAATTGAACGATCGTTTCGACGATATCGATTTCGACAAGCTCAACGCCGCCCGTCGCGATGCACAGCACAAGGCGCAGAAGACCCTGCAAAAGACCGCCCGCGAATACGCTCATCGCTACGGCCCGAAATATGTTCGGCCGACGATCAAGAAGGCTTATGACTACTTCAGCTAAGCCTGACCTATATCTATTAAAAGGCCGCCCGTTCGGGCGGCCTTTTTGTTTGTCGCGAGCACCTTGCCAGAACTCCCCTTTTTGAAGCAGGGCTATCGCATATGGCAGGGGCCTCTTCTTTCTCCTCTCCCCGCGCGCGGGGAGAGGGTGGCCCGTTAGGGCCGGGTGAAGGGCATAAGGACAGTTGTGTAGCCTGAATGTCAGTTATTTTGCTCTTTCGCGACCGGTCGAGGACGATATCCCGGGATCATATGGAATGTAGCAGCCTGTTACGGACCGTTTTTGCCCTCACCCGGCCCTGCGGGCCACCCTCTCCCCGTAAACCTATCGGATTCACACTTGTATCCTGCGGCTGAGTGTTGCTCCGATCTTGGCGTTTTGGAACCTGAGCCATCCGTCGAGCATTACAGCTGGTCCGGGTTTTCCGTAATATCCGGTCCAGCCTCCCAGTCGCGCGCAAACCCATGCAGCATATGCGAGTGATCCATAAGGATGCGGGTTCTTTTGCCGCTCTGTTTTGCCTTCGAGTTCGGCGGTGAAGGCTTTGAGTAGTTGGCCGTCGGTTTCGTCGAAGACATCGGTCAAGGGGCGCAGTGGCGTGTTAGGTGGCGCGCCATCGCGGGCATGTACCAGTTGTTGACCGCTGACGGCTGCGATCATGGCGGCCATGGCAAGTTTGGAGCGTCTGGCCGGATCCTCCATACGAATGCCTTCGATATCGAAGCCCTGCTTTTTCAATGTTCTGAACAATTGTTCGATCGACCAGCGCCTGCGATACAGGTCCACGATCGCCAAGGCTTGCATCAGGCTATCCACCTTGTGCGTCGTCAGCAGTCGCCAATGGATAGGCGGTTGCCCCGCGACAGGCTCGACCTCATGAACATCGACGAAGTTGAGTGTACAGGTCTCGATACCGCCCTTGTCACGCTTGCCATGTCGGGGCTTCCTGATCGTTACCGGACCAAAGCGGACGGCCAGTTTGACCCGACGTTCCAGGCGTCCCGGAGCCGCAGGCAGGTCGAACGCGGTGCGACCACGTTCAGGCCAACTGTCCACCGCGTCAAACAGAAGGTCACCGTCTTCCAGGGCACGGTTCTGTGCCGCACGGATCAGCAGGTCGACACCTGACGGCCGATTGGCAAAGGCTTCAAAGATATCGCTCTCTCGATCCGCCAGAACCGTCACCTGACGGGCTTCGGCACAAACCCTCGCCGCCGCATCGGCGCATTGAAGCCAGCGATAACTTTCCTTTTCCTCGATCTCGCGCTCGCGTCGCTTGTCCTTTTTACCGGAAGTGCGGCTAAGGGCTGACGCGTTCACAAGGCCAAGGATCGCATTGTCCTCAGCATCCACGGCTATCATCGCATGAAGGTAATGACCGCCACCGCCTGTCGACTGGATCACGGTGGTGTCCTGTATCGCCAGGATATGACGGCCGCCGACACGACCCGACGTCCGTGACGCAGCCTCTTCAACCATCGCCTCCACGCTTACTGACTTATTACGAAGGAAGCGCCAAAGACGAATCTCGCCGGCCCGGTTACCGCCAAGCTTGCGCACCGATATGCCCTCGCCGCCAAACTGAACCAGGCGCGAGTGCAAAAAAAACCTGCAAGCTCAAGACGACGATCGCCAAACCGACCCAAATGAACATCACCCATCATAGCCTCTCCAAACAACGACCATGAATCAGAACCGCAAACACAACTCAAGCCTACATGTGTGAATATGGTAGCCCCGTAAACGGGGAGAGGAAAAGGGGAACTGAACTCATATATAACAGCCGTATCAAAATCGCACATAATCTATTTTAATTCAGCTGCTTATTGGCCATATGCAATGCCCTGTCTTTTGAAAGGGGAGTTCTTTTTTGATCAGCGTTCCAGCTTTGCCGCCAGGATGACCGAGGTCGTGGTACGCTCGACGCCATCGAGCATGCCGATGCGATCGAGAAGTTCGTTCATGGCGACGCTGTCGGCGGCCTCGACCATGGCGATGATGTCGTACTGGCCGCTGATGGCGTAGATGGCCGAAACCTCGGCGATGCGGCCAAGGGCGGCCTCCGCCTCCTGGCCCTGGCGCGGCAGGGTCTTGATCATAACGTGGGCGCGCATCTGGCCAGCGGAATAGGCCTGGCCCAGGCGCACCGTATAGCCGGCGATCACGCCTTCGCTTTCGAGCTTTTCCACACGGGCATAGACTTGGGCGCGCGGTATGTCGAGCAGGGTCGCCAGTTGCGACACCGGCAGGCGGGAATTGTCACGCAGATGCGCCAGAAGTTGACGGTCTGTGGCGTCGAGATCGGGATCCTTGCGGGCAGTCATCGCGTAAACTGTATCCTACGAAACATTTTTGCACCTCACGTTAATCCAAAAAGTGGCGTCCACTTTTTGGCGCGAGGTTGAAGTGTGTGGAAAGGGTTACACGCCGGTCTTTGCGGATCAAGCACCTTGATGGTTCGCTGGCATAATGCGTTGCACCATGCTTTACTAAAACTGACACAGGGTCGCGCTAGGTTATGGGCAGCGCAGACTTGACTGGGCGCTAGGGGCATCGTAAATGCAAGTCATTCGCATATCTGGGCGTGCGTACGTACGCCTGTTGCCGCGCGCGGCGGTCTGAAGCGGCCGCGACAGGACACACATGGCCGCTGCCTCCATCACCCCCGATTTCGACACGCGCGTGGTCATACCGGCCTTTGGTCAGTCGTTCGGTCCCGACGGCGAGTTGCCGCACGGCAATCCGGAGTCCCTGCGCCTGTCGCTGACCGGCGAAGCCTTCGCCACAAGCTGGGCCGTCGATCTCTATATTGCGCCTGATCATCTGCAGCGCCTGGAGGCGACGCTGCCACGGCGTATCCAGTCGTGGCTGGACCTGATCGATCGCCAGATGAGCCCGTATCGCGCCGATTCGGACCTGACGCGCTTCAATACGGCGGCGGCCGACAGCTTCGTGCCCCTGCCTCAGGTCATGATGCAGGTCATGCGCCATGCCCTCGATATCGCCAATCTCAGCGATGGTGCCTTCGATCCCGCCCTGTTGTCCGCTGTCGAGCTGTGGGGCTTCGGCGCCCGCGCCGTGCCGGAAGGCCTTCCGCTAAACTCCGAGATTTCCGAGCTGCGCGACGCGGCCCATGGCTGGCGCGACCTGGTATGGCAACGCGACGGCATGGTGCGCCCGGCCGGTGTGCGTATCGACCTGTGCGCCATCGCCAAGGGCTATGCTGTCGACGGCCTGGCGCAGATGCTGCGCGTCGAGCCCGGTGTGTCCGCTGCCTTGGTCGAGGTCGGTGGCGAACTGAAGGGCATAGGGGTTCGCCCCGACGACCTGCCGTGGTGGGTCGAGGTCGAGCGGCTTTCTACCGGGGATATGGCCACCGGCGGCACAGCAACACCGCGGACCGTCGTCGCCCTGTGTGGCCAGGCGGTTGCAACCTCGGGTGACCTGCGCCGGGCCTTCGAACACGACGGGCTTATCCTGTCGCATACCATCGATGCCCGCACGGCCTGTCCTGCCCGGCCGGAAATCGCCAGCGCCACGGTCATAGATGAACACGCCTGGCGGGCCGATGCCCTTGCCACCGCCCTGATCGTTATGGGGGCCGAAACCGCCACACGTTTTGCCGCACAAAACGACATCGCCTGCCTGCTGCGCATCCGCGACGGCCACGGCTTGCGCGAAGTCATGAGCCCCGCCATGGAGATCTGGGCATGAGCCAACTCATCACCCACGACACCGTGCGATGGTCTATTGCCGCCGGCGCAGTCGCCGTCTTTGCGGTCATCTGCCTGTGGGCGGTCCTGCATCGGCGAAAAGTCCCCGTTCTCACGGTCGAAGACGGGGAAAGTATCGACACGCTTGTCGTCTACGCGTCGCAGACCGGCCAGGCCGAAAGCCTGGCGCGGCAGGCTGCCGCTAATCTTGCCGCAGGGGGCTTAAGCGCCCAAGTCGTATCGCTGCGCCAGGTGACGCCGGACCTTCTGCAACGCACGACACGTATCCTGTGCGTCGCCGCCACCGCCGGCGAAGGCGAGGCGCCGGATGATGCCATAGCTTTTGAAAAGTCTGTCATGGCGACGCGTATCGACCTGCGTCACCTGGCCTTCGCGGTTTTGGCGCTCGGCGACCGCACCCACGGGCATTTCTGCGCCTTCGGCCACCGCCTCGATAACTGGCTGGCGGCCTGCGATGCCACGCCGCTGCGCAGCTGTATCGAGGTCGATGACCTGGATCGTGCAGCCGTCGGCGACTGGAACGGTTTCCTGCAGGGCCTGGGCGCCGGCAGCGGTCTCGTCGCCGAGGAACCGGCCTTCGTGTCCTGGCAACTGGCGGCGCGCCAGGTGCTCAACCCCGATTCCAGGGCGCAGAAGCTGGTGCAGATCGACCTGCGGCCGACGGCCGGCGGTCCGCAGTGGCAGGCCGGCGACCTGATCGAGATCACCACGCCCAAGGGCCATCGTCGCGACTATTCCATCGCCTCCCTGCCGTCCGAAGGCCATATCCGCCTGTTTGTCCGTCAAACGAAGAACGGCGATGGCTCGACCCTGCTGACCGAAGGATTACCCGTCGGTGGCACGCTCGATCTGCGCGTGAAGACGCACGATAACTTCCACACGCCGGCGGGCGAAGGCCCGCTGCTGCTGATCGGCGCCGGCTCGGGCCTGGCCGGTTTGCGCGCCCATCTGCTGGCGGCGCGTGCCGCCGGCCGCAAGTGCTGGATGATCTACGGCGAACGCAATCCGGTCACCGATGGCGCCCTGTGCGATGAACTGCTCGCCTGGCAGGAGGAGGGCAGCCTGAGCCGTCTCGACCTGGCTTTTTCCGCCGTCAATGATGGTCAGGGCCGCTATGTCCAGGACCTGCTGGTCGGGCGCTCGAACGAGCTCAAGGCCTGGCTGGCCGATGCGGGCGGTGTCCTGGTGTGCGGTGGGCTCGACATGGGCAAGGCGATCGATACGTCCTTGCGTGCTCATCTCGGCAATGACTGGGCCGACGCTGCCATCGCGTCTGGCCGCTATCGCCGCGATCTTTATTGATTGCGCCGGCGCAAAGCGGCCGCTCAATTCGCCTTCGCGCAGACCTTGGCCTTATCCTGAAAATAATCTGCGAAAATCTACGGATTTAAATAGCTTTTTTCCAGTACTTGGATCGACCCGAAAAGGTTAGTGATCCGCAGATTTTCGCAGATTGCTTTCGAGTGCATGGACGGTTTCGCGTTCAGGCAATGGGTTTGAAGCGCTTCGCGCAATTACTTACGGCAGACTATAGGCGATGATCGAGCCACCGGGCCTGGCCCTGGCGTTCTTGCCGCCGCCGGCGCCGATGACGACGAACTGGCGGCCATGGACGCTGTAGGTGGCGGGTGTCGCCACGCCGGCCGCGGGCAGGGTGGTCTGCCACAGCAGCTTGCCGGTGCGCTTGTCGAAGGCGCGGAACTGGTTGTCATAGACGGTGGCGGCGATAAACAGCAGGCCGCCTTTGGTCACAACGGCCCCGCCATAGTTCTCGCTGCCCGTCCCCTTGTCGGCCAGTTCGGGATAATAGCCAAGCGGCTGTTTCCAAGCATATTTGCCGGTATTGACATTGATGGCCGACAGGGTGCCCCACGGCGGCGCGATGGCCGGATAGCCGTCGGGATCGAGGAACTTGGTGTAGCCGTCGAAGACATAGGCGTCCTTCTCAGTCGACGGGTAGGCCGGTGCCGGCTTTTGCGCCTCGGCGGCATCGCCGTTCAGATAGCCGATGATCGCTTTGGTGTCGGCATCGTCGAACTGGGCGAAGGCCGGCATACGGCCGCCGCCATTATGAATCTGCCGGGCGATCTGCTCCGGCGTCATGCGTCCGCCGATGCAGACCAGGGACGGGAATTCCGGCGGACTGCCCTTGCGGTCCTCGCCGTGGCAGGCAGCGCAGGTGTTCTGGTAAAGCGCCTGGCCGCTGCGGCCGGCCATCATAGGCGGCTGGGCCTTGACCTTGAGGATCCACGCCATCTCGTTGGCATTGACGTACATCAGCCCGGTATCGGGATCATAGGCCGCCCCACCATATTCGGCGCCACCATCCATGCCGGGCAGCAATATGGTGCCCCCCACGCTGGGTGGATCGAAGGGGCCGCGCGACCGCACTGTCGCAAACACCTTTGCCACCGCATCGTGCGCCGCCGGTGTGCGCTGTGTCAGCAGATCGGCCGTCAGTTGCTGGCGGGCATAGGGCTCGGGCGTCACCGGCAGGACCTGGCTGTCGGCCGTGACCTCGCCCGGCACGTCGGAGGCCGGCGGATGCAGGGTCTGCAGCGGATAGAGCGGCTTGCCCGTCAGGCGATCGAGGATAAAAACGACGCCCGCCTTGGTCGTCTGCGCCACGGCCGGGCGGCCATTGACGGTGATCAGGGTGGGTGGGGTCGGTGGATCGCGATCCCAGACATCGTGGCGCACCAGCTGGAAGTGCCAGACGCGCTTGCCGGTATTGGCGTCGAGCGCCACCAGAGACGTACCGAACAGGTTGTCGCCCGCCCGGTCGCCACCATAGAAGTCCTTGTTACCCATGCCGGCCGAGCCGAGAGGGGCAAAGACCAGACCGGTTTCCGGATCGAGAGTCAGGCCCGACCAGGCATTGGCGCCCATGGCTGTCTTCCACGCATCCTTCGGCCAGGTGTCGTAGCCGGCTTCGCCCGGCCACGGAATGGTATGGAATATCCATTTCAGGGCGCCGCTCCTGACATCGTAGGCACGGATATGACCTGGCGTATTGCCGGTCGATCCCATGATAATCAGGTTCTTGAAGACGACACCGGGACTGACATTGCTGACCGAGACGCTCAAAGGATCACGCCCCAGCCCTTCGCGCAGGTCGACCTCGCCGTCGTGGCCGAAACCGTCGGCCAGCTGCCCCGTTTTGGCATCGACCGACATCAGGTGGTTGCGGAAGGTGAACAGCAGACGCTCGGCGTCGCCATCGGTCCAGTAGGAGGCGCCGCGCAGGCGCTGCTTGGTATTGACGACGTCGCCGAATGACGGATCGAACACCCATTTCTGTTTGCCGGTAGCCGCGTCGAGGCAGAACAGGCGGCCCTTAGGCGAGACGAAAAACAGGCGCCCGCGGACAATCATCGGATTGCCCTCCATGTCCGATTGATTGCCGCCCTCACCGAAGGCATCGCCGGAATCGAAGGTCCAGGCGACCTTCAGCTTGCCGACATTGCTCGGTGTGATCTGGTCGAGCGTCGAATAGTGGGTGCCGTTGGGATTGCCGTGATACCATGGCCAGTCGGCCCCGGAACTGGACGAGGTGGCGTCGATCGGCCGCTGGCCGCAGGCGGTCAAAAGCAGGGCTGTCAGAGCAAGCGCGCGTTTCATGCCAACCTGCTTCATAGGAGGCCCATCAGTTTGCGAACGGCCGCCGTGTCGGTGCCCGAGGCGGCGAAATCGTCAAAGGCCTTGTCGGTGACGCGGATGATGTGGTCGCGAATAAACGGTGCGCCTTCGCGGGCGCCGTCCTCGGGGTGCTTGATGGCGCATTCCCATTCCAGCACCGCCCAGCCGTCGTAATCGTACTGGGCCAGCTTGGAGAAGATGGCCTTGAAATCGACCTGGCCGTCGCCGAGGCTGCGGAAGCGGCCGGGACGGTCGATCCAGTTCTGGTAGCCGCCATAGACACCGCTGCGGCCGGACGGATTGAACTCGGCATCCTTGACGTGGAACATCCTGATGCGCTCATGGTAGATGTCGATATAGCTGAGATAGTCCAGCTGCTGCAGGACGAAGTGGCTGGGATCGAACAGGATATTGGCACGGCGATGACCGCCGACCTCATCGAGGAAGCGCTCGAAACTGACGCCATCGTGCAGGTCTTCGCCGGGATGGATTTCGTAGCAACAGTCGACGCCGCAGCCTTCGAAGACGTCGAGGATAGGCTTCCAGCGCCGGCCCAGTTCGGCAAAGGCCTCTTCGACCAGTCCGGCCGGGCGCTGCGGCCATGGGTATAGATAGGGCCAGGCCAGGGCGCCGGAAAACGTGGCGTGCGCTTTAAGGCGGAGACGCTGCGACGCCTTTGCCGCCAGTTTGACCTGCTCGACCGCCCAGGCCTGACGCGCCCCTGGGTTACCGCGAACCTCCGGCGCCGCGAAACCGTCGAACAGGGTGTCATAGGCGGGGTGGACGGCGACCAACTGGCCCTGCAGATGGGTCGATAATTCAGTGACGGCGAGGCCGTGCGCCGCCAGCATGCCCGAAATATCGTCGCAATAGGCTTGCGATTCGGCGGCTAGCTTCAGGTCGAAGATGTCGGGATTGCTGGTGGGGATTTGCAGGCCCTTATAGCCGAGGCCGGCGGCCCATTCGGCAATCGTCTCCAGCCGGTCGAACGGCGGGGTCTTGCCGAGGAACTGGGCGATAAAGATAGCGGGGCCTTTCAGGATCTTCATGGCAGTTCCTTGAACGCGCACCAGGCGCGGGTGCGGCTCGATTCGACGGCTTCGGCGACGAACGCCATGCCGCGCACGCCTTCGTCGATGCCGGGAACCCGGCCCGGCTTGCCGCCGATGGCGTCGGCGAATTCGCGATAGAGGTTAGCAAAGGCTTCGAGATAGCCTTCCGGATGGCCGGCGGGAATGCGTATCATGGCCTGGACGCCGGGCGACAGGTAGCCTGCGCCGGCGTGGAAGACCTGCGACGGCCCGTCGAGCCGATTCAGGGTGAGGGTGTTTGGCGTTTCCTGTTGCCAGTCGAGCCCGCCGGTCTCTCCATAGACGC
The DNA here is from genome assembly GCA_965246725.1 of Asticcacaulis sp. Classification (GTDB taxonomy): domain Bacteria; phylum Pseudomonadota; class Alphaproteobacteria; order Caulobacterales; family Caulobacteraceae; genus Asticcacaulis. The sequence goes on along the minus strand of CBDFFG010000003.1, from coordinate 557,381 downwards.
GCAGGCGAATGGCATTGCGCTCGCCGGCCGAGATCTGCGAGGCGATCAGGGCGCCGCGGGCGCCGGCATCGAAGCGCAGCAGGATATCGCAGTCGTCGTCGAGCACGCGCCCCGGCACGACATGGCCCAGATCGGCCAGCAGTTCAGTGACGCGCAGGCCGGTGACGAACTCGGCCAGATGGAAGGCGTGGACGCCGATATCGCCAATGCAACCGCCAAGCCCGGCCTGTTTCGGGTCGGTGCGCCAGCCGGCCTGTTTCGAATGGACGTCCTGCGACAGCCAACCCTGCGGATATTCGACCACCACCTTGCGCACCGCGCCGATGGCGCCGGACGCCACCATATGGCGGGCTTCGCGCACCATGGGGTAGCCGCTATAGGTATAGGTCAGCCCGTAGATCCTGCCCGTCGAGGCCACGACGTCGCGCAAGGCGAGCGCCTCGTCGAGGGTCAGGGTGGCGGGCTTGTCGCACATGACGTGGTAGCCGGCTTCGAGCGCCGCCCGGGCGATCGGGAAGTGGGTATCGTTGGGCGTGACGATGGCGACGACATCGACCTTGCCGGCCTCGGCCGCAAGCATGGCCTGCCACGCTGTGTAGGCGCGCGCCGGATCGATCCCATAGCCACGGCCGGCTTCGGCGCTTCTGGCCGCATCGCGGCTGAAGGCGCCGGCCACCAGGTCATACCGGCCGTCGAGCCGCGCTGCCATGGCGTGGACAGGACCGATAAAGGCGCCGGGACCACCCCCGACCATGGCCAGTTTCAGACGTTCAGCCATCTATACTCTCAGCTTGCGGAAGAATGACGGGGCGATAACCACCGCGCCGGCGGAAGAACAGGATCAGCCCGAGGAAGATCAGGCAGGTAATGACCGGCAGCAGGGCGATCTCTTTCAATGCATCTTTTTTGGCGCCGTCGGCAAGCCCGTTGAGGATGGCCTTGTCGCCATCCGAGGCGGCCGCGACCGTGGCGTCGTTGAGCGCCGCGTAGCCGCCGAAGATGCTGACCTTATGGTCGGTCAAATAGGTGGAGACCAGAGAGGTATGATGCGCGGTGTCATAGGCTTCGAGGCCGGCGCGCGTCGAATGGTCTTGCGCCGCGCCCAGCAGCACCGAGCCGACGATACCGGCCGCCAGCATGCCGGCGCCGCCCAGCATGTTGATGGTGACCGCCCCGCCCTTGGGGAACTGCTCCGAGGCCACGGCCATGCTGGTGCCCCAGAAGAAGCTCTTGCCGATGCCGTAGAAGGTGGCTGCTGCCAGGATCATGGCGCCGGTCGCTCCGGACATCAGGAACAGGCCGGCGGCGGCCAGGGCCGAGCCCATGGCGAGCACGCCGAGCGGCTTGACCTTTTCTATGATGGTCCCGGCGAAGATGCGGATGACGAAGACGATCAGCGAGGTGTATATTAGCACCCAGCCGGCGGCCAGGCCGAGATTGTGCATTTCCGGCGCCATCAGCGATGAAATCCAACTGTCGGTCGACAGCTCCGTCACCGCCAGCGGCATCATGATCAGGACCAGCAGGATATAGAGGGGGCGCCCCGGAGCGCGTGAGAAAAAGGCGTAGATAATGGCCAGGACGGCGGCGGCGCTCATCGAGATCAGCGGGCTGAGATTGAAGACGCGCCCGACCTCTAGCATCATCAGCACGGCCAGGATAAAGGCGCTGATGAAACCGGCCTCGGCCAGCATGGTGCGATAGGAGATGCCCGAGGCGACGCGTTCCGATACCGGGAATTTGCGACCGATCAGCAGGATCGTATAGACCAGGACCGGGATAAGCATCAGGCCGACCTTGATGCGCCAGTCGCTGCCGCCCAGGGCCATGGCCAGGAGGCCGCCCAGGATCATGCCGCCGGGCCAGCCAGCGTGCAGGCGATTGAGCCATTTCGGCTTGTCGTGGCTGAAGATGGTTGCGATCAGGGGGTTGGCGGCGGCCTCGACCGCGCCATTGCCCAGCGCCATGATGAAGGTCCCGGCATAGAGCTGCCAGTAGCCGTGGGCGGTGAACAAAAGGCCCAGGCCGATCAGGTGGCACAGGGCGGCAAACCACAGGGTCACTCGGAAACCGATGCGGTCGATGAACAGCGACATCAGCACGATGGTAATCGAGAAGGGCCACAGGCCGACGCCGAGCAGTTCGCCCTTCTGGGTTTCGCTGAGGGCAAACTGCACACCCCAGTCGTCGATGACCAGGGCTCGCAGGATAAAGCAGAAGGAGGTCGCCGTAATGGCGGCAAAACATGTGGCGAATAGCAGGCCCGATCCCGGCCGCGACGGAGCGCTCATGACAATATCCCTGTGTACCGCCGGTATCTGCGACCGGTCGTTTTCGATTTGAAAGTGTAATCGATTACATTGAGTTTGGGAAGGGCAATTGACATTGGGGGATTGCCAGGCCCGAACCTGTAATCACTCTGATAGTCATCCTGACAATCGTTTGCCCTTGGCATCGAACCGGTCGGGCGGATCGGTATAGGGATTGAGGACCGGTACGCCTAAGCCGCACATGTCTTTTGCGTTGCGGGTAACCAGGGTCATTCCATTGACCCGGGCAACCGCTACGATCATGCGATCCTTTTCATCGACGCCTTTTTGCGCGACCAGTTTTGCCGCTTCCCGCGCGGCGGCTGCATCGAATCCGGCTATCCGATCCCTGTACGCCGCTTCAAGAGCTTCGACAAAGTCCAGCCCTTTTAACGCGCCGGGGTTTGAAGCATCCTTTTTCAACGCGCGTTCAATGCCCACGCGGCTTTCATAGAGGGTGTGGGCGCTAAGCCAGATGTCGCTGTCGTCGACGGTATCCAGCCATTTTCCAACTGCGGCATTCCGTCCCATCACGCCACGCAGGATATTCGTGTCGAGCAGATAGAGTGTCAATCCGCACCTGAGCCATCTGTCTCCGCGCCGAAGAGCATGTTCAGCTCCTCATTTCCCAGCCCGTCGGCGCCTTCTTGCAACATACGCTTCAGGCTGCGAGGAGGGTAGGGCTTGCCCTTCTTCGGGTAGACCCTGTCGTAATCTATCGCATTCCGGACCATGTCGATGGTCAGGGAAGGGTAGTCGTGCGCAATCTCCTCGACTGACTGGGATTTGCCCAGGGCGGCTATCCGGTAGGCGGACAGGTCGGTCCCCTTGAAGAAGGCGTCTCCCCCCTTAGCGACGAAGTTTCGCTTCAGTGCCTCGAGGCTTGCCTCGCGTATCTTCAATTCGGCATCGATCGGCGCCATGTCCAACCTTGCATTCCGCAGTTCAAGAACCTTTTGCGTGGGCTTCATCTGCCTTACCGAGCGATAAAGCGCGATGCGGCCGTCCGGCGTGAAGTCCTTTTCCCAATATTTCATCAGTCGAAAAAAACGCAGGTCCTGCACACCGAATTCCCGGACCCTCGTGCGCGTGCGGTCGGCTTTAGGCCAAGCCTCGTTATTGAGGACGCCCTCATCGAACTCCCGGGTAAGGGCCTTTGCCGGCCGTTCGGTAACGTAGGCAGCTTCATTTATGGAATAGGCGCGATCTTGCATGGTTCACCTGCTAATTCATCCGAATATACGGATGAATTGCACAAAGCGCAAGCCGACCAGATTGCGGTAAACCGGTCTTACCCGAACAGAAAGGACGTCGTCGCGCCGGTGATCTTGCGCAGCTCGTCCGGGCTGGCGCCGGCGCGGGCGCGCACCAGCAGGTTGGACGTCAGGCCGCAGATGATCTGGGTCAGGATGCGCGGATCGGCGCCGTCCTTGAGGAAGCCCATCCTTGCCGCGGTGGTAAAGAAGGCTTCGAAGCGCTTGTCGAAATTGCTGATCGTTCCCTGCAGCATTTCCAGGATGGCTTCGTGCTGCGGGGCTTCGTTCAGGGCTGTACACATGAAGGCGCAGCCCAGCGGGTGATCGGCCTCGCCCGTATAGGATCGGATCATGATCTCGAAATAGCGGTCGATAATGGTGCGGATGGTGTCGGTGCAGCCATTGCAGGTCAGGACGCGGTCGAGCTGTTCGGCAATGCCGTCCTGGTAGCGCTCCATGGCCTTTATATAAAGCGACTGCTTGTCGCCGAAGGCTGCGGCCAGGCTGGGCCGGCTGACGCCGGTCGCTTCGGAGATATCGTCGAGCGAGGTCGAGGCGAAGCCGCGTTCCCAGAAGAGATGTATGACCGTGTCGAGCACCGCCGCGCAATCGAAGGCGCGCGGGCGCCCACGGCGCTTGCCGCTGCAGGCGGCAGTATCCAGGGCTTGTCCACCGCAGACGGCGGTATCGGAGACAGTAAGCTCTACGGCTTTCAGGTCGTCCATAGCAATCCTTTACGCGCCCGTTATCGACCACGGGCAAGGGTCTTTGAGCAGTTTCCGACTAAGCGCCACCCGGATCGACAAGATCGACGCGCGACGCTCATGACATGTTCTGGCAGGACCAGACTATAGTCCTGCATCTGTTGTTTCCAGAGTAGCGCCGTTTATCCCGGCTGACCAGCCCGCAAATGCGGGGCGGACAAGTGCGCCCGAAAGCGGCCTTCAGATACCCTGTTAAACACCTTAGCAGAATTATTTGCGAAGTCGCATAAAAATATGTTTACAAAAAGACGGGGTGGGATTATTTATTTGCGGGTTCGCACATAAATGGGCTCGCTGCAGACGACTGCAAGCCCGTGATGTGTCCGCGTATCCGTTTTTCTCCTTTCTCCCCGAAGGATGTCGCCATGTTGCCTACAGAATTCCTCTCATCCGTCCACGGCGCCCGTCGCGTCTCCCTGCTCGTCGCCGTTGCCGTTGTCGCCCTGGGCGCGGTCGGCGCCGCCTCCTTTATCATGGCCCCGAAGGCCGAATCCCAGGCCGCCGCCCCGGCGACGCCTGTTTCGGTCGCCACGGTCGCCGAACAGAATGTCGCCTCCTGGACCGACTTCTCGGGTCACCTCGAAGCGGTCGATCGCGTCGAGATCCGCCCGCGGGTCGCCGGCGCCATCAAGGCCATCCATTTCCGTGAAGGCGCCCTGGTCAAGGCCGGCGACCTGCTGGTCACCATCGACCCGGCCCCCTATCTGGCCGACGCCGCCCGCGCCAAGGCCAATGTCTCTTCGGCCCAGGCCCGTCTGACCCTGGCCCAGAGCGAACAGGCCCGCGCCCAGCGCCTGTGGACCGACCAGGCGATCGCCCGCGCCGACCTGGAAAGCAAGGAAAACGAGCTCAAGGCCGCCCAGGCCGGGCTCGACGCCGCCCAGGCCGACCTGCGGACCGCCAACCTGAACCTCAGCTATACCCAGGTTCGCGCACCGGTCTCCGGCCGCGTCGGCCGCATCGAGGTCACGGTCGGCAATCTCGTCGCCGCCGGCCCGCAGGCCCAGATGCTGACCAGTCTGGTCTCGGTCAGCCCGATCTATGCCAGCTTCGACGCCGACGAGGCGGTGGTCAACCGCACCCTGCAGGACCTGCAGGCCCAGGCGAGCGCCATCGACTCGATCCCGGTGACGGTGGAAACCGGCACGCCGGGCGAAGGCCCGATCTCCGGCCACCTGCAACTGATCGACAACCAGTTCGACAATGGCTCGGGCACGCTGCGCGCCCGCGCCGTCTTCAGCAATGCCGACGGCAAGCTGATCCCGGGCCAGTTCGTCCGCGTCCATATGGGCGCGGCCGCTGAAAAGCCGGTCCTGCTGGTCAATGAACTGGCGGTTGGCACCGACCAGGACAAGCGCTTCGTATACGTCGTCGACAAGACCCACAAGGTTTCGTACCGCGAAATCACCCTGGGCGGCTCGGCCAACGGCTTGCGCATCGTCCAGTCGGGCCTGAAGTCCGGCGAACACGTGGTCGTCAGCGGCATCCAGCATGTCGGTCCGGGCTCGGTCGTCGCCGAACAGCCGGTCCGCATGGACAAGGTCACGGCCCAACCTACCGTCTAATCTTCTTCCAACAGGCGCTCTCGTTTCGCGGTCTCCCGGCTTGCCGGAAGACAGCTCCTCCAACCTTGCCGCGAGGTTACGGGAGCGCCTGACCCTTTTTCCCCAATCACCTCCCCCGGGGGACGTCAATGAACCTCTCAAAATTCTTCATCGACCGGCCGATCTTCGCAGGCGTCTTATCGCTGCTGATCCTCGTCGCCGGTCTCCTGGCCCTCAAGGCCCTGCCCGTTTCCGAATATCCCGAAGTCGTGCCGCCGCAGATCGTCGTGCACGCCGTCTATCCGGGCGCCAGCCCCGCCGTCATCGCCGAAACCGTCGCCGCCCCGATCGAAGAATCGGTCAACGGCGTCGAGGACATGCTCTACATGGCCAGCCAGGCGACGACCGACGGCCAGATGACCCTGACGGTCACCTTCAAGCTCGGCACCAATCCCGACCTTGCCCAGCAGATGGTGCAGAACCGCGTCAGCCAGGCCGAGGCCCGCCTGCCGGCGGACGTTCGCGCCCTTGGCATCACGACGCAGAAGAGCCAGTCCTCGCTGCCCATGGTCGTACACATCACCTCGCCCAATGGTCGTTATGATGTGAACTACCTGCGCAACTATGCTTTGCTGCACATCAAGGATCGCCTGCAGGCCATCAAGGGCGTCGGCCCGATTCAGATGTTCGGTGGCGGCGACTACGCCATGCGTGTCTGGCTCGATCCGCAAAAGGTTGCCGAACGCGGCATGTCGCCCGACGATGTCGCCAACGCCATCCGTTCGGAAAACGTCCAGGCCGCCGCCGGCATCATCGGCGGTTCCCCGGGCGTCAAGGGCGTGGCCCTGCAGCTGTCGGTCAATGCCCGCGGCCGTCTGTCGACCCCGGAAGACTTCCAGGACATCATCGTAAAGACGGGCGCCGATGGTTCGGTCACCCGCCTGGGCGACATCGCCCGCGTCGAAATGGGCGCGTCGGACTATGCCCTGCGCAGCCTGCTCGACAACAAGAATGCCGTCGGTATCCCCATCTTCGAAACCGCCGGCGCCAACTCGCTGCAATTGTCGGCCGACGTCCACAAGACGATGGACGAACTGAAGGCCGCCATGCCGGAAGGCGTCAGCTACGAGATCGCCTACGACACCACCGAATATGTCCACGAATCGATTGACTCGGTCATCCACACCCTGCTGGAAGCCATCCTGCTGGTCGTCATCGTCGTCATCATCTTCCTGCAGACGTGGCGCGCCTCGATCATCCCGCTCTTGTCGGTCCCGGTGTCGATCATCGGCACCTTCGCGGTCATGCACGTCTTCGGCTTCACCATCAACGCCCTGACCCTGTTCGGCCTGGTGCTGGCCATTGGTATCGTCGTCGATGACGCCATCGTCGTCGTCGAAAACGTCGAGCGCAATATCGAAGCCGGCAAGTCGCCGCGCCAGGCCACCTACCAGGCCATGCGCGAAGTCTCCGGGCCGATCATCGCCATCGCCCTGGTCCTGATCGCGGTCTTCGTGCCGCTGGCCTTCATCACCGGCCTGTCGGGCCAGTTCTACCGCCAGTTCTCGCTGACCATCGCCATCTCGACCGTTATCTCGGCCGTCAACTCGCTGACCCTGTCGCCGGCCCTGGCCGCTCTGCTGCTCAAGGGGCACGATGCCCCGAAGGATGGCCTGACGCGCTTCATGGACCGCTGGCTCGGTGGCTTCTTCAAGGGCTTCAATCGCGTTTTCCAACGCAGTTCGGAACGCTATGGCAAGACGGTCGGCGGCATCGTCAACCGCAAGGTGCTGATGCTCGGCCTCTATGCCGGTCTCGCCGCCGCCGCCTTCCTGATGTTCAAGGTCGTCCCCGGCGGATTCATCCCGCAGCAGGACAAGGAATATCTCGTCGGCATGGTGCAACTGCCTGACGGCGCCACACTCGACCGTACCGAGGAAGTCGCCCGCAAGGTCAGCGCCATCGCCCTGCAACAACCGGGTGTCTCGCACGCCATCGCTTTCCCCGGCATGTCGATCAACGGCTTCACCATCGCGTCCAACCAGGCGGTTATCTTCATGCCGCTGAAGTCCTTCCATGACCGCAAGGGTGCCGCCCTGTCGGCCGGCGCCATCGCCGGACAACTGAACGGCAAGCTGGCCGGGATCGGCGAAGCCTATGCCGTCATGTTCCCGCCGCCGCCGCTGCTCGGCCTCGGCACCACCGGTGGCTTCAAGCTCCAGCTCGAAGACCGCGCCGGCCTCGGCTACCAGCAGCTCGACGCGGCCACCAAGGCCTTCGTCGCCAAGGCGGCCCAGACCAAGGAACTGGCCGGCGTCTTCACCGGCTACCAGATCAATGTCCCGCAGCTCTATGCCGACATCGATCGCACGCGCGCCCGCCAGCTCGGCGTCTCGGTCAGCGACATCTTCCAGACGATGCAGATCTATCTCGGCTCGCTCTATGTCAACGACTTCAACCGCTTCGGCCGCACCTACAGCGTCCGGGTCCAGGCCGACGCCGCCTACCGCGCCCATGCCGAAGACATCGGCAACCTGAAGGTCCGTTCCTCGACGGGCGAGATGGTGCCGCTGGCGGCCGTCCTCAAGGTCGATCCCTCCTATGGTCCGACGACGGCCAGCCGCTATAACGGCTTCCTGTCGGCCGACATCTCGGGCGGTCCTGCGCCCGGCTATTCCTCGGGCCAGGCCCAGGCCGCGGTCGAGAAGATCGCCGCCGAGACCCTGCCCAAGGGTGTCAGCTATGAATGGACCGAGCTGACCTACCAGCAGATCCTGGCCGGCGACTCGTCCAGCCTCGTCTTCCCGCTGGTCATCCTGCTCGTCTTCCTCGTGCTCGCCGCCCAGTATGAAAGCGTCGTCCTGCCGATCTCGATCATCCTGATCGTCCCGATGGGCCTGCTGTCGGCCATGATCGGGGTCTTCCTGACCCATGGCGACAACAACATCTTCACCCAGATCGGCCTGTTCGTCCTGGTCGGCCTGTCGGCGAAGAACGCCATCCTGATCGTCGAGTTCGCCCGCGAACTGGAACTGACGGGCTTAAGTCCCATGGAGGCCGCCATCCGTGCCAGCCGCCTGCGTCTGCGCCCGATCCTGATGACGTCGATCGCCTTCATCATGGGGGTCCTGCCGCTGGTGGTGTCGCAAGGCGCCGGTGCCGAAATGCGCCGCGCCATGGGGATCGCCGTCTTTGCCGGCATGATCGGCGCCACCCTGATCGGCCTGTTCCTCACCCCGTTCTTCTACGTCCTGCTGCGCGCCCTGTCGGGCAACCGGCCGCTCAAGTCGCACGTCTCCACGCTCGATGGCGAAGACGACGACCATCACCTGCCGGCGGCGCAGCCCCATACCGAAGAGGCATTCTAATGCAAAAGCTCTTTGTTCCGCTAAGCCTTGCTGCCGCCCTGCTGGCCGGCTGCGCCAGCGCCCCGCTGGAAAAGGCCGCCGCCGTCCCGACGCCCGTCGCCTTTGCCGGCCACGCAACGGAAGGCGCCCCGGCCGCGCAACCTGCCGCAGGCGCCTGGTGGCTGGTGTTCGGCGACCCGGTCCTGACCGACCTGGAATCGCGCGCCACCACCCATAATGGTGACATCCGTATCGCGGCCGCTCGTCTCGAACAGGCGCGCGCCCTGCTCAAGTCGTCGCGGGCCGACCTGTGGCCGCAGGCGGGGGCATCGTTTGCCGCCGCCCGCACTACCGACCAGCAGCCCTACCCCAAGGCGATCAATGCCAGCACGCTCGGCCTCGACCTCAGCTACGAGGTCGATGTCTTCGGCCGGCTGTCGAAGGCCGCCAAGGCCGCCAAGTACGATGCCGACCAGTCGGGCGCCCTGGCGCGCGACACGCAACTGCTGATCCAGTCGCGGGTGGCGCAGTCCTACTTCGCCCTGCGGTCCCTCGATGAAGAACGCGCCATCGTCGCCGACACCCTTTCGGCCTATCAGTCGAGCCTGCAGGTGACGCAGAAGCGTTATCAGGAAGGCGATGTCGCCCAGCTCGACGTCGCCCGCCTGGAAACCGAGGTCGCCAGCAACCAGGCCGAGGCCTACGCCCTCGACCAGCAGCGGGCCAATATCGCCCATGCCCTGTCGGTCCTGGTCGGTGAGCCGGCCTCGACTTTCGACGTGGCGACTGTCGCCTGGTCGCAGGAGCCGTGGGCCGGCGCCGTGCCGGTCATCCCGGCCGGCGTGCCGTCGCAGGTGCTCGAGCGCCGTCCCGACGTCATCGCCGCCCAGGCCGCGCTCGATGCCGCGCAAAAGCGGGTCGGCGTGGCGAAGGCCGCCTGGTTCCCGACGCTTACCCTGACCGCATCGGGCGGGTACGCCTCCGGCGACCTGAGCAACCTGTTCGACAAGGGCTCCGAGACCTGGTCGCTGGCCGCCATCCTGTCGCAGGCCATTTTCGACGGCGGCCGTCGCAATGCCGGTATCGACTATGCCAAGGGTGGTCTCGATGCCGCCTTTGCCGGCTACCAGCAGCAGGTGCTCGTCGCGTTTTCCGATGTCGAGGACCAGTTGTCGGACCTGAGCTACCTGCACCAGCAGCAGTCGGCCGAGGATTTGGCCGTCGACGCCGCCAACCGCGCCCTGGCGCAGTCGCAGTCGCGTTATCGCAACGGCTCGTCGTCGCAGCTCGAAGTGCTCGATGCCCAGCGCTCGCAACTCGCCATCCGCCGCGCCGCCCTGCGGGTGCGTGCGGCCCAGTACCAGTCGACCGTGGGCCTGATCCGCGCCCTCGGTGGTGGCTGGCAAGGCTGACGGTCTCTCCCGATCGTCGCCCTGCTGACGGGCTGAGAGGCTCCCCGGTCCTCTCAGCCCGTTTTTTTATGCCTGCACGCAGCGCCTTCAAATAGAGCGTATGCTTACGCCGGTGGAAACCAGATGCTCGGATCATCTGTACTTATCTGTGTGCATCTGTGGATGTTACTTGCCGGCAGCAGTCATGGCGTGAACGGCCTGCAGAATAACCCAGCCTCCGGCAAACCCAGGGCGGTTCATTGCGTGGATCCTGTTCAGATAATGCTGTCCGATCAGCGAGGATTTTGCGCTTCGCGCTTTATGGCCTCGGAGCGGCTGTGCTGCGACATCGAAAATGGTAGACATTATGGATGTCCTGGTTCGGCGGGGAGGGGCCGAACCGTTGTCTTTACGGGCTAGAGCACTTCCCAAGCCTTTTGACTCTTTAGTGAATTCCCTTGATCTGCGAACAGTGATTCAAGGTTGAGTTCATTGAGGAGGCAGTGATGGCTTTCTTTTATTCGACGGATCTGCGTCAGCGTGTTGTGGAATACGTTCTTGAGGGGCATACCTGCGAGGCAGCGGGCTTGCATTTCAAGGTAAGCGAATCGAGCGCGATCAAATGGACGCGTCGTTATCGGGAAACGGGCGAAATCGGCGCAAAACCCCAGGGCGGAGACAAGCGCTCTCATGTCATCGAAGCTGTAGCGGACAAAATCCTGGCGATTGTCACAGATCAGCCCGACATCACCCTGGCCGACATTGGCGCCAAGCTGAGTGAGCAAGGGCTGAGCTTCAGCAAGTCGGCCATCGATCGTTTTTTGCGGCGTCATGGCCTGACTTTTAAAAAAAGACAGCCCACGCGGAGGAGCAAAGCCGCGCCGACGTCGTAGCCCTTCGTCAGGCCTGGCAGGAAGGCCAGGCTTTATGGCAGAGCCACGAAGGGCAAGAGGCTGGTCGCACCGATTCCTCATGGCCATTGGAAGACCATGACATTTATAGGTGGCCTGCGTTGCGATAGATTAGAGGCGCCATGGGTTTTGGATGGTGCCATGGATGCGGCAGCCTTCAAAACCTACCTGCGAGAGGTCCTGGTTCCAGGTCTTGCCAAAGACGACATTGTCGTCATGGACAACCTGCCGGCTCACAAGGTGGCCGAGGTCGCAGAAATCATCGAACAGGCTGGAGCAAAGCTTCTTTACCTGCCGCCTTACTCACCCGATCTGAACCCTATCGAGATGGCATTCTCCAAGCTCAAGACCTTCCTCCGTAAGGTCAAGGCAAGGACCATAAATGACCTTATCGAAAAAGCAGCCGAGGCCATCCAGCAGCTCAAACCGGAAGACTGCTCCAACTACTTCAAAAAAGCCGGGTATCCGTCAAATAGATAGGGAAATGCTCTAGAGTAAAATCAGATCAAGTTGAGTCGTCAGGGATTCCCGTTGCGTCCAAACAGTGATTCACTCTCGATGCATTTGGAGGCATTGAGATGGGAAGACCTTATTCCGAAGACTTGCGTATAAGGCTTTTGCAGGCTGTTGAGGGCGGTTTATCTGCGAGCACAGCTGCAAGGCAATTTCGGGTTAGCCGTGCCACAGCGGTAAGGTGGGCATGGCTTAAGCGTAAGAATGACCAGACCAAAGCCTTACCGATGGGAGGTGACCGCCGCTCGTCAGCGCTTGCGTCCCATGCCGCGACTATTTTGGGCTGGATTTATGAGACACCGGATCTCACCATCACCGAGATACGTCAAAAACTGGAACAGCAAGGCGTTACGGCAACGCATGGTCCTGTTTGCGGCCTGCTGAAGCGGCTTGGTCTGACATATAAAAAAAGACAGCTCATGCTGAAGAACAAAGCCGCCCTGACGTAGCGGAGGCTCGCAAACTATGGCGCGAGAAGCAGCCCTTGCTTGACGTCAGCAAGCTTGTCTTCCTGGATGAAAGCGGTGTGACGACCAAGATGGCACGCCGCTGCGGCCGCTCTGCCAAAGGCAAACCCCTGGTGTGCGCCGTCCCGCACGGTCACTGGAAAACCAACACTTTTATCGCGGGCTTACGTGCGGATGGCATCGTAGCCCCTTGGCTTCTCGATGGAGCAATGAACGGCGAAACCTTCTGTCTATGGCTGGAGCGGGAACTGGCGCCCGTTCTGAACCAGGGCGATATCGTCATTATGGACAATCTCGCCACTCATAAAGTGGCGAGGGTCAAATCCATTATCGAAAAGGCTGGCGCAAGCTTGATGTACCTTCCGCCATATTCTCCCGACTTCAATCCCATCGAGATGGTCTTCGCCAAACTCAAAGCCGATCTGAGAAAGGCAGCAAAAAGAACAATCGAAGACCTATGCCAGCGCATCAGCCAGACCCTTCAGACCTACTCAAAGGAGGAGTGCATGGCCTACATCCGACACGACGGATATGCCTCAACCTGATCGGATTTTACTCTAACCCGAAGCTTGGCCAGTTTACCGTCTTCAGAGCCTGCGCACATAGGCCGAGCTGGTTTGCAGCGATTCCAGCACGGGGCGCAGATAGGGTTCTTCCTGCTCGATGAAATAGCCCTGGACCTTTGTCGCATGGGCGGCGGCGAAGACGGCCTTCCAGTCGATGAAGCCGCTACCGACTTCGACCGAACGATAACCGAGCGGGGCGGCCGGATCCTTGACCATGTCCTTGACGTGGAGCAGGTCGACGCGGCCGGCATATTTGTGCAGCATGGCGACCGGGTCGTTACCGGACGCCGCCACCCAGCCGATATCCATTTCCAGGCGCAGCAGGTCGCTGGCATCGGCCAGCAGGCCGTAGCCGGTGACGCCGCCGCCGAGATCGCGGAATTCCATCGGATGGTTATGATAGGCGAACTTCAAGCCGCCGGCATTGACGACCGGGGCGAGGGTGGCCACGTGTTCGGCATTCTGCTTCCAGGCATCGAGCGTCATGGCGTTGTACATGGCCGTGACCCACGGCGTGGCCGGGTCAAGCGCGGCCGGCGGCTGCGGCGACGAACAGACCAGCCAGGTGGCGCCGAGCGTCTGAGCATTATTGATGTGGGTATCGGCGCCAGCCATCAGTTCGCCCATGCTGACATGGTAGGCGCGGCAGGCCAGGCCGGCATCGTGGATCTGGGTCTTCAGCGCCGTCGCGGTGGCACCGTAGAGGCCTGCGGTCTCGACCGTCTCGAAGCCGAGCCCCTTCAGCGCCTTCAATGTGCCGGCAGGGTCGGTCTTCATCTGGGCATTGACCGTCCATAACTGCACGCCCATGGACCAGTGCGACGCCGAGGGTGCCGCGACGTGCTTTGCCGCCGGTTTGGCCTTGTGCTTGTGGGTCTTGGCGACGACGCGGCCGGCCAGGGCCAGCCCTGCGACAGCCGCAGCCGAGCTGAAAAAATACCGGCGCGACAGGTCCGGCCTGTTCATGGGCATACTCGGGGGCATATTCATGGAAGTCCTCTCTGTTTTATCGGCCACTGTCGGTTCAATTGCCTGTTTCAGCAAGTGGAACGCCGTGACTCCTTTGTGGTCACCCTATGAGATATTGTAATCGATTTCAAGTTATGATACATATCGGGTCAAGCAGGACGGTTGTCCGGCTTTTCCTCCCCTGCGGGCTTCGGTCATCCTCCCGACCCCCGCCTCTCTGGCTTCCCGGACGTTCCCACGTCCGGGATTTTTTTAATTGCGCTCAAGTAGCGAAGCGGTAGCGCCACAAAAATGATCACGTGCTCAGGCAGCGAAGCGGTAGCGCAACAAAAAACCGCTCAAGTAGCGAAGCGGTAGCGCAACAAAAAACCGCTCAAGCAGCGAAGCGGTAGCGCAACAAAAATGATCACGCGCTCAAGTAGCGAAGCGATAGCGCAACAAAAATGATCACGCGCTCAGGCAGCGGTGACCACAAAGCACTGTTACAGCCACACTAGTCATGCAGCGTCTTCAGATACGCAATAATCGCCTGGCGCTTCGTTGCATCCTTCTGCCCGCCATACGGCATCCGGTTTCCCGGCACCTTGGCCTGCGGCGCCGCCAGATAGGCATCGAGCGTTGCCGCATCCCAGGTCAGGCCCGAGGCCGTCATGGCTTTCGAATAGGAGAAGCCGGCGACCGAACCCGCCTTGCGACCGACAACCCCATACAGGGACGGGCCGATGCCGGCCTTGCCGGGCTGGATCGAATGGCACATCTTGCAGGCCGAGAACTCCTTCTGGCCGGCGGCAACGGCAGCGTCATCGGCATGCGCGGCGGCGGGCAGAACCAGCAGGGCAGCAGCCATCAGGACGTGGCGAGTCATCTTATGTGTCATGGTAATTCCAAAAGTGGTTTGACCTCTTTGCAAAATCCTCGATTTCGCCCGCATGATCAAGCCCTTGTGGCACAACGCCGGAAACATTTTTATCTCGCACCGCAGCATGCGTTTATCGGCTTTTTACCAGCAACTGTGGCCATAGCTACGTTCTTCTTACTCGGGCCGCCCTAGAATATTCACGTCTTCAGCGGTAACGTTGCAGGCAATTCACCGCTCTACTATGGCCGCAGCAGTCGGACATAGTTTTCTTCTGTCGTCCCCGGACAGACAACTGTCCGTCGACTCCCTCTTTGACATCAAATGCTAATCTGATCGCGCATTCCCGTCGCGAAAAGGAGACCCTATGCCCAGGCAAAACCAAGACGACGACAACCGTTCGCAAAATCGCGGCAATGATCGCGGCCGCGACGAAGACGGCCGCTTCACCGGCGGGTCGTCGCGTGGATCGGCGCGGTCGCGCGCCCAGGACGATGACGACTACCGCGCCGGTTCCGGCCAGGGAAGAGGATGGCACGGCGACCCCGAGGGCCATGCCCGCGCCGGCAGCCATAGCCACGACAATAGTGGCGGCCGCTCGCAATCATCGGGCCGTTATGACGACGACGATGACCGCGCCTATAATGCCGGGGGGCGTGGATCGCGCAGCAGCCAGCATGACGATAACGACTATCATGACTGGCATGCCTATGGCGCCAGCCGCGGATATCACAGCCGCGCCGGCCGTGACCGCGATGAACAGGGCCGCTTTACCTCGGATCACGACAATCGCGGCCGCAGCCAATATGACTCGCGCTCCCAAGGTAACCGCGACCGCGACGACAATGGCCGCTTCACCTCCGATGACGATACCCGCGGCAATTACCGGTCGTCGGGCTATCGCGACCGTGACGACAACGGTCGCTTCACGTCGGACGACGATAACCGTGGCCGCAATCAACATAGTTCGCGCTCCGGCGCCGACCGCGATGATGACGACTACCGCGGGAGCAGCCGCAGCCAGGCGGCCCAGAATCGCGACCGCGATGAAAACGGCCGCTTTGCAAATGGCCGCAGCCACTAATTAATATATCAGCGTTTTCAAATGCTAATAACAGGGAGGCGGAGCAATCCGCCTCCTTTTTTGCGGCTTCTTTATACCGCGCGGCGCTCAGGTTATTTCGATCTTACGCTGCATCGCGGCACGGTGACCTGGCGGGGATAGTGGCGCAATACGTGACGACAAGATGACGGCAATCGAAAAAATCTGGACGTGGCTGCAGGCCTGGTGGTGGCATTTGATCGGGCTTGGCCCGGTGGCCCTGGCCCTCAATGCTGGCCTGACGGTTTTGATCATCGCCGTGGCCTTCGGTGTGCAGCGCGCCTCGCGCTGGCTGATGTGTCAGGGCCTGTCGCGCCTGCCCGACGAGAGCAAGGCGGACCGCAACCTGCGCGCCCGCAAGGCCCTGCAATTTACCGGCTGGGTGGTCGGCATCGTCGTCGCGACTGTGGCGGCAGTGATGATCGCCACCCTGTGGGGTTTCGATGTCCTGGCCTGGACGTCGCAAGGTGTCGGGCAACGCGTTGCCGAAACGACGATGCGCCTGTTCACCGTCATCGTGCTGACGGCCATTACCCTGGAAGCGGTCAACCTGTTCACGCGCGGTGCGCTCAGCCGCCTGCGCCATCGCTCGGACGATCCGCGCCGTGAAGCGCAACTGGAGACCCTGGGGCCGATCGTTCGCCGCATCCTGCAGATGGTTGTCCTCATCCTGGCCGTAATGACCGTGCTGAGCCAGGTCGGCGTGCAGATCGCTCCCATCCTGTCGGCGGCCGGCGTCGTCGGCATCGCCGTCGGTTTCGGCGCCCAGTCCCTGGTCAAGGACTTCTTCACCGGCTTTTTCCTGCTGGTCGAGGATATCGTCGCTATCGGGGATGTCGTGCAGATCCAGGCCTTTTCCGGCACGGTCGAGGACATGACCCTGCGCACCATCCGCCTGCGCGACGCCGACGGCACCCTGCACATCTTCCCTTACGGCGAGTCCCAGATCATCCATAATATGACCAAGAGCTTCTCGTATGCTGCCATGGACCTGCCGCTCAAATACGATACCGACCTCGACACGGCCATGCAGATCATGCGCGATACCGCAGCGGAACTGCGCAAGGACGAGACGTACGGGCCGAAGATCATCGGCGATATCGAAATCGCCGGTGTCGACCTGCTGTCGGATGTCGGCATTATCATGAAGGCGCGCATCCGCACCGTGCCGACCGAGCGCTGGCATGTGCTGCGCGCCTACAATCTGCGTATCAAGCAGGCCTTCGATGCCGCCGGCATTGTCATGACCCACAAATAAGGTTTGGAGTTTGGCATGGATATCTACGCCTATATCAAGCGCGACCATGATCGTATCGCAGATTTGATGCAGCAGGTGGTGGCTGACCGCGATCCCGGCGCACGGTTGCGCCTGCTCGATCGCATCGCCCTGGAGGTTCGCCTGTTACTGGCAGCCAAGGACGACGGCTTCTACAAGGCAATCGCCGAGGCCGCGCGCCTGTCCGGCGCTGACGACAGTCTCGACCATGCCCATCAGGCCCATGACGAAATCCGCGGCTATCTCGACCGGCTGATCACCCTGGCGGTCGAGGACGAGGCCTGGATCGAAACCTTCGGCGAATTCAAGCATGCCGTCAGTCATCACTGCCGTGAGGAGGAGGCGGAACTCTGGCCGCGTGCGCGTAAGGTACTCAGCAGCCATGAGGCCAGCCAACTCGTGCGACGTATGGGGGATATCAAAAGGGAGATGCAGCCGGAGCTCGATATCCCGGCAGGTGTCCTGGCGCAGGCCAGCCGGCTTATCGGACTGGGTAGCCTGAGCCGGAAATAGCTGTGCAGCCGATACGAAAAACCCGGCTGCGAGACCGGAAAGTTTTATCCAAGACGATGCAAATTGAATTCTTATGATGGCACAACGAAGCTCATCGGGCTGGGGCGGAAAAAGGAACCGCATCCAATGGTTACGACCGCCGACCGACCCAAGATCCATAGGTCGAAAGACCACATCCATACCAAGCATGGGAGCAAGCCTGTTTACGGCCATGTCGGCAGCAAGGCCGACATCGACAGTATCTTCGGCGAAATCCGCGGCGACCTGCACCACGCTAAAAGCCGGGAGACCCTGACCGAGTTGTATCGCCGGGCGGGTTACCTGATCACCCTGACCTACGCCCCGTCGTGGGAGGAGCGCTTCGGTGACAGGGCCGCGGGCCTGCGTCACGAGGCCGAGGCAGATTTTCGCAAGCTGGCCAAACAGATCAATGCCAAGGCTGAAGATATCGGTGTTGCCGGCGATTACGACGATAAATGGGGGAAGATGAAGACGTGAAAGAGAAGGAGACCTCATGTTACTGACAGTCACAGTTGAAGGCATCACGGCGGGCAAGCCGATCGATGATGGTTTTGCATCGTGCAAGGCGGACAGCGGCGGCGGTACCGTGCCGGCCGGCAATTCGGCGCCGATCATTCGCTGGACCGGCGCTCCGGCGGAAACCCTGTCCTTCGCCGTCCTGGTCATCGACCGTGACGTCCCGGCCGACTTCACGCAGGCCAATCGGCCCGACCGGGCCATCCCTGAGGATGCCCAGCGCCGCAACTTCTACCACTGGCTGATGGTCGATATCCCGCCGATTATCAGCCACCTGGATGCCGGTACCTATACCTACGCGACGCAGGGCAAGAACAGCTTTGGCGACCGCGCTAGGGGTGCCCATGGTTATGATGGTCCATGCCCGCCGTTCAACGATCTGCGCGTGCACAACTATCATTTCATGGTCTATGCCCTGGGGGTCCGCACACTCGGCCTGGCCCCGGGCTTCAGCGGCGAACAGGCGGAAAAGGCCCTGCAGGGCCATGTTCTCGCCCATGGGGAACTGATAGGCACCTACACCACCAACCCCGCCGTAAAGGCCGTGGTGTAAATCAAAAGCCGCCGGATGCAAATCCGGCGGCTTTTTTGTGTGGGCAGCGGCTTAAGAATTTTTGCCACGAAAGCGAAGCTTCGACGAAGTCAAAAACACGAAAGCACGAATTTCAAGACGTGTTTTCTATTGTGCGCTAACGCCAAGATATCGACAACGCAACGCGTTGTCCTTTATCCCGACAATTTGGCACGGTCGATCCGACGTACTCGGAGTTCGTGCTTTTCGTGTTTTTCGTGGCTAAGCGAAGCGTCTCCTTTTGGACCGCACCCTTGCGGTGAGACAGGTAATCACGGACAGTTTCTCTAAAGGACTGTCATATGAAGATACAACGAAGTTTTACGCCTGATACGAAGTACGAGGTTGTGCGCCGCTACATAGGTGGCGAAGCGGCCTCTGTTCTGGCTCGAGAGTTTTCGATTCGTGCGACGTTAGTGCACCAGTGGGTGGCTGCTTATCGTAAGGCAGGTTCCAGCGGTCTTCGCGGGGCCGGTCGACCAAGTAAGACAGATCGCCTGCGTGCGGTTCTATCGCCCTATGCCAGTGACGATCTTGCTGATCCGCTAGTCGTGGCGGCGCGCAGGATCGCAGCTTTGGAGCAGAAGCTGGCGCAACAAGCGCTTGAACTGGATTTTTTCAAGGACGCCTTGCCGCTCTTAGAGCGGTCTCGCCTGACGACAAATCCGTCCGGCGAGAAGATGTCTACGCCTTCATCCAAGGGCGAGCGTCGCGGCAAGGCGAAGGATTGAGCGTGGAGCGGATGTGCACTCTGTCGGGTGTTCCGCGGTCTGGCTATTACCGTCACTGGCGACAAAGCAAGCCCCTGCAAGAGGAAGCGGTTGCACGCGACCTTATCCAAAGAGCTGCTTTGAAGCAGCGCCACTATGGCTATCGCCGCATCACGCAATCGCTGCGGCGCGAAGGGCTCGATATCAACCACAAGCGTGTCTTGCGCATTCTGCGGGAGGATAACCTTCTGTGTTTACGAAAAAAAAGCTTCAAGCCGGCGACAACCCAATCTGGACATCGTTATCCCGCCTGGCCTAATCTGGCCAAGCGTGTGGCGCCGATGACGACGGATCAGTTATGGGTGGCCGACATCACCTACATCCGGTTGGATGAGGCCTTCGTCTACTTGGCAGTCATTCTCGATGCGTTCAGTCGCAAGGTCGTAGGCTGGGCCCTCCAGGACCACATGAAGACCGAACTGACACTGGAAGCCCTGACCATGGCGCTGGAAACACGCCAGGTCACGCCGGGCCTAATCCATCACACGGACCAAGGTGTTCAATATGCCTGCTCGGCATATATCGAAAAGCTGCAAAGCCACGACATCCAACCCAGCCAGAGCCGGCCCGGATGTCCCTACGACAACGCCATGGCTGAAAGCTTCATGAAAACTCTCAAATACGAGGAAATCCACGTCAGCCAATATCGAGATATCGAACATCTAAAGGCGGCGATGACCGAGTTTATAGAAAACGTCTATAACAAGACCAGGCTCCACTCAGCTCTGGGATATCGGCCACCAGAAGAGTATGAGACCATTATGGCGCTCGAAAACCAAAGCGCCGTAAAACCAGCGGCATAGCCGCTAAGCCCTTGTCCGTGATTATCTGTCTCACCGCAAGGGTGCGGTCCAACAACTCGAAGTTCGTGCTTTTCGTGTTTTTCGTGGCAAAGCGAAGCGCATCTTCTCAACCAGACGCATAAATTTTAATTTTAAAAATTAAAAATATAATCGATTATATTTATATCGGTGTGGGTCTTAGGATGCCCTTCATTGGAGAAGCATCATGTCCACAGCCATACTCAAAACCCGTTCCTACGCCATTGCGGTCGCCGGCCCCGTGGCAGACGTCACGCCGCGCGCGGTAATGGCCGCCATGGCGGCGGCCGCTGCCGGTTCGGTTTTCACCGCCGGCTGGGCCGCCGCCGAAGCGGTTTTGCGCCTGCTTCAGGCATGAAGGCTCAGCCTTCGTTTTCGTAGGGCTCGGCGGTGGTTTCACCCAGCGGGCCTTCGAGCGTCTCGCGACGCTTTTCGGTTTCGGGCTTCGGTACGATCGATGCCGGGCCGGTCAGGGGATCGACGGGTATGTCGACGGGGCGGGATATGTCGCGATCAACCATGATACTGTCCTTCTGAAACGCCCCACTGGGTTCACAATAGCAAACCGCCGGATAAGCAGGCGATGCTTATCCGGCGGCTATGTCATCAGTATCTGTCTGGTAGATCAGTACTTGTCGCGCAGGCGACCACCCAGGGCGGCCGAGACGCACGAGATAAAGGCGCCGACCAGCAGGGAGATGAACAGGGCGGTGAAGAAACCGACGGCGGCCTTGCGGGCAACCTCGGCAGCCTGTTCCGCCTTGTGCGTGGCGTCGGTGACGCCAGCGATCATGGTGTTAACGCGGGCCTCTGCCTCGGGTTGCGAGACCCCAGTCCGCGTCTGCACCTGGTGGACCAGATAGGCCTTGTCCTCAGGGCCGACGCCGCCATTGACTAGGTCGCTGGCGACGATACGGGCCGTTTCGGAAGCCGCGTCGGTCGACGGCGTGGTGGCGCCACGATAGAGGGCATCAGCATAATAGTCGACGCGATCATCGCTGCTCACCACTTGCGTGCCGGCATTGGCGCCTGAGAAGGCGACGATGGCGATCAGGCTGAAGGTGAAGAGCGTTGCCGTCGCCCAGGCCAGCAGGCCGTGGGCCGTATCGCGGAAGAAGACCTCGTCGGAATGGGTGTCGGCCCATTTGACGCGCAGGCGTCCAGCGATGTAGCCGCCAATAAAGGACGACGCCCATTGCGTGATAATCAGCCAGATCGCCCAGCCGGCGGTAAAGACGATCGCGCTGTTTGCCGTCGCGGTGAAAACCGAGAAGGATGAAAAGCCGAGCGCCGAACCGAGCGGAATGAGGATCAGTGTCAGGGCTGCTGCGGCGACGGCGCCACCGAGGATCGCTCCCCAGTGAATGCCGGATGCCGAGGATTCCAGGTTGGGACCGTCATAGCCGATGGCTGCGGTCCCCAATTCCAGATTTGCCATGCGGATCGTCCTCAGTGGTGGAAGATCAGGGCAAGCAAGATAATGACCGGAATCGGAACGCCCAGCAGCCAGAGAAGAATACCTTTACCCATTAGAACCTCCCGTTGAATAACGTGCCAAAGAGCACATAAGAACAGGCTATGACTCTGCGCCTTTATCGGAAATGTCGGAATGGAGCCGAATTTATAATGTCGATATAAGGGTTTGCCGTTTTTGAAGGCAACAGTAGGTAGCGCCGAATAAATTTCGCGAAATAGATTTTCGTTATCTCATTAAAAAATCTAATCGATTTTTCTTATGTCGAACCATCCCTTAGTTTGATTTTTGACGGCGGCGCGATCTGCCATCCTAAAGCAAACACCAGGAGATACCCGATGCCCGACAACACAAGCAGTCTGTGCCCCTTTCACCAGACGACGACGGGCGGCGCGCCGGTCTCCGACAACCAGAACGCCCTGACCGCTGGCCCGCGCGGTCCCGTCCTGCTGCAGGACTATCAGCTGATCGAAAAGCTGGCGCATCAGAATCGCGAGCGTATCCCTGAGCGCGTCGTCCATGCCAAGGGCTGGGGCGCCTACGGCACTTTCACCGTCACCCACGATATCAGCGCATACACCAAGGCCAAGCTGTTCGGCGAGGTCGGCAAGACGACACCGCTGATCACGCGCTTTTCGACCGTGGCCGGTGAACTGGGCGCCGCCGATGCCGAACGCGACGTCCGGGGCTTCAGCGTGAAATTCTATACCGAGGAGGGCAACTGGGACCTGGTCGGCAACAATACGCCGGTCTTCTTCATCCGCGATCCGTATAAGTTCCCCGACTTCATCCATACCCAGAAGCGCCACCCGAAGACCCATCTGCGTTCGGCGACGGCCATGTGGGACTACTGGTCGCTGAGCCCGGAAGCCCTGCACCAGGTAACCATACTGATGTCGGACCGCGGGATCCCCGTGTCGCCCATGCATATGAACGGCTACGGTTCGCACACCTTCAGCTTCATCAATGCCGGCAATGAACGCTTCTGGGTCAAGTTCCACTTCAAGACGCGCCAGGGCAAGGTCAACTACACCAATGCCGAGGCGGCGCACATTATCGGCCAGAGCCGCGAAACCTACCAGGAGGCCCTGTACGGCGCCATCGACCGCGGCGACTTCCCGAAATGGGACCTGTTCGTCCAGGTCATGCCCGAGCTTGACGCCGAAACGACGCCGCATAATCCGTTCGACCTGACCAAGGTGTGGCCGCACGCCGACTATCCATTGATCCCGGTGGGTACGATGGAACTGAACCGTAATCCGG
Organism: Asticcacaulis sp.; assembly: GCA_965246725.1. Classification (GTDB taxonomy): domain Bacteria; phylum Pseudomonadota; class Alphaproteobacteria; order Caulobacterales; family Caulobacteraceae; genus Asticcacaulis. The sequence goes on along the minus strand of CBDFFG010000003.1, from coordinate 534,161 downwards.
ACAACTATTTCAGCGAGGTCGAACAGGCGGCCTATTCGCCGAGCAATATCGTCCCGGGTATCGGCTTCTCGCCGGATAAGGTCCTGCAGGCGCGCATCTTCTCCTATGCCGATGCCCATCGCTATCGCCTGGGAACGCATTACGAGGCCCTGCCGGTCAATGCGCCGAAATGCCCGGTCCATCATTATCACGCCGATGGTTCGATGCGCTTCTTCGAAAACTTCGCCAATCCGGACGCCTATTACGAGCCCAACAGCTTCGGCGGTCCGAAGCAAGATCCGCAGGCCAAGGAACCGCCGCTGAAGATTTCGGGCGACGCCGATCGCTACGATCACCGCGACGGTAATGACGACTACAGCCAGGCGCGCGCCCTGTTCAACCTGTTCGATGCCGGCGAAAAGCAGCGGACGTGCGAGAATGTGGCGGGGTCCATGACGGGCGTTCCCGCCTTTATCGTCGAACGGGCATTGGGCCATTTCGAGAAAATCGACCCGGCCTATGCCGCCGGTATTCGCAAGGCCCTGAGCCATGGCGGCGATCCGGAGGTCGTTGCCACCCGCGATATCGAACAGGCGAAGTAGTAAGAAGCCCCCCTCCGTCTGCTGCGGCCCAAGGGCCTTGCATCCACCTCCCCATCGCTTCGCGACAGGAAGGAGGGAGATCAGCAAACTTCCTCCTTCCTGTCGCGAAGCGATGGGGAGGTGGATTTTGACCGCGTCAAGCGGTTAAAAGACGGAGGGGCATTTTTGTTACCGCATTTCGTCCACCACTTATTGTATTGTACCTTATTGATTTTTATTACTTTTATTTTCTGGCACTATTGAGCAATTCCGCCAGTTTTCGCCCATACATATTCCGGCAATGTCTTCATAGTCGGCGCACACCTCCAACCCAGGAAGAGCGCCATGACCTATCACGCCAAGTCCCTGATCAGCCCCGACAATTGCGTCTTCGCCTTTATCGACCATCAGCCGCAGATGGCTTTCGGCGTCACCACCATCGATCGCCAGTCCCTGAAGAACAACACCGTCGCCCTGGCGAAAACGGCAAAGCTGTTTAGCGCGCCGACCGTCCTGACGGCCGTCGAGACCGAAGGCTTTTCCGGCTACATCTGGCCGGAACTGATCGATGTCCTCAAGCAGGATCCGATCGAGCGCTCGTCGATGAACAGCTGGGATTCCGATGCCTTCGTCCACGCCATCAAGGCGTCCGGCAAGACCAAAATCGTCATGGCCGCCCTGTGGACCGAGGCCTGTCTGCTGTTCCCGACCTTGAGCGCCATCGAGGCCGGCTTCGAAGTCTATATCGTCACCGACGCTTCGGGCGGGACTTCGGACGAAAGCCACAATGCCGCTATCCGCCGCATGGAAGCCGCCGGCGCCCGTTCGATGACGGCGGTGACCGTCCTTCTCGAACTGCAGCGCGACTGGGCCAATCAGGGCAGCTATAACGGCGTCATGGAAATCGTGCGCGATCATTTCGGCGCCTACGGTATGGGCGTCGACTACGCCTATACCATGGTGCACAAGGCGGCCCAGCGCGGCGCCTATCCGCACACCGTCAAGACCCTGCAAGCTGCCGAATAAACCGAAGCCCGGCGGCAGCCTTCGCCGCCGGGCGCCTTTCTCCTGGAATTCCCATGTCCGTTGATCTTATCCTTCATAACGGCAAGCTGACCACGCTTGATCCGGCCAATCCCCGTGCCACGGCCGTCGCCATATCGGACGGCGTGCTGACGGCCGTCGCCAGCGATGCCGAGGTCATGGCGTTGAAGGGGCCGCAGACCCGGGTCATCGACCTGAAAGGCCAGCGCCTCATCCCGGGGCTGAACGACAGCCATACCCATCTGATCCGGGGCGGGCTCAACTACCTGCTGGAACTGCGCTGGGACGGTGTCACCTCGCTGGCCGACGCGCTTGACATGCTCAAGGCCCAGGTGGCCGTGACGCCGGCGCCGCAATGGGTGCGTGTCGTCGGCGGCTTCACCGACCAGCAGTTCGCCGAGAAACGCCTGCCGACGCTCGATGAGATCAATGCCATTGCGCCGGACACTCCCGTCTTTATCCTGCATCTCTATGACCGCGCCCTGCTCAACCGGGCAGCCCTGCGCGCCTGCGGTTATGATCGCGACACGCCCAATCCGCCGGGCGGCGAGATCCAGAAGGATGCCGCCGGCAATCCGACCGGCCTGCTGATCGCCCGGCCCAATGCCCTGATCCTCTATGCCACCCTGGCCAAGGGGCCGAAGCTCGAGCCGGCCGACCAGATCATTTCGACGCGCCATTTCATGAGGGAACTGAACCGCCTGGGCGTCACCTCGGTGATCGATGCCGGCGGCGGTTTCCAGAACTATCCTGAAGACTATCATACCATCTACGCCCTGGGGCAGGCCGGCCAGTTGACCGTGCGTATCGCCTTCAACCTGTTCACCCAGAACAAGGGCCGCGAGCTCGAAGACTTCCAGGCCTGGACCAAACACGTCACCCCCGGCCAGGGCGATGCCGAGACGAAGGCCATGTTACGCCATAATGGCGCCGGCGAGATGCTGGTCTTTTCGGCAGCCGATTTCGAGGATTTCCGCGAACCGCGGCCGGACCTGTCGGCAACGATGGAAGATGAGCTTTACGCGGTGACGAAGCACCTGGTCGAAAACCGCTGGCCCTTCCGTATCCACGGCACCTACGACGAATCCATTTCTCGCTTTCTCGACGTGTTCGAGCGCGTTAATGCCGAGGTGCCGTTTGCCGGCCTGCACTGGTTTATCGACCACGCCGAAACGGCGACGCAAAAGACGATCGATCGCATCATCGCCCTGGGCGGCGGCATCGCCATCCAGCACCGCATGGCCTACCAGGGCGAAGCCTTCGCCGCCCGCTATGGCCACAAGGCGCTGGAGCAGACGCCGCCGGTGCGCCGAATGCTCGAAGCCGGCGCGCCCGTGGGCATGGGCACCGACGCGACCCGGGTGGCCAGCTACAATCCGTGGGTCGGCATCTACTGGCTGGTCAGCGGCAAGACCCTGGGCGGCTTGCAGATGTACACGCCGCAGAACCGGCTCGACCGCGAAACGGCCCTGCGCCTCTATACCGAGGGCTCGTCGTGGTTCTCGACCGAGAATGGCCGAAAGGGGGCTCTCAAGGTGGGGCAGTTCGCCGACATGGTCGTCCCCAGCGCCGACCTGTTCGGTATCGCCGAGTCGGAGATCAAGGATTTGACGTCGGTCCTGACCATCGTCGGCGGAACCATCGTCCATGCCGCCGGCGACTTTGCCACGCTGGCGCCGCCGGCCCTGCCGGTCAGTCCCGACTGGTCGCCGGTGCGCCGCTTCGGCGGTTATCAACACCGGGCGCCGGTGGCGGCGCTAGATAGCATTTCCCGCGTTGCCTGTGGCTGCGCCACGGATTGCAAGGTCCATGGCCATGCCCATGGCGCTGCCCTTGCCAGCAATGTGCCGGCCCACTCCTTGCGCGACTTCTGGGGCGTGCTCGGCTGCGCGTGCTGGGCGTGATGCGCGCTGAAACCCGCCTGCTGCTGACCTTCCTCGCCGGCTATTGCGACACGGTCACCTTCGTCCATATGCATGGTATCTTCTCGGCCCATGTAACCGGCAACTTCGTCCTGTTCGCCGCCGCCCTGGCCAAGGGCGTGCGGCCGGAGGACTATGTCAAGCTGCTGACCTTTCCGGTCTTCGTCGCCGCCGTTATCGCCGCGGTGGTCATCTACGTCCTGTCCGACAAGGCACAGGCGAAGTCGGGCCTCAGCCGGATCCTGGCCGTGATGGCGGTTTTCCTGATCGCGGCGACCGCCGGTGCCATACTGCATACGCCTGAAGCCGATATCGCCGTCACCCTGGCCGTGGTCTTCGCGATGGGCCTGCAAAATGCCCTGCATCATTTTATCCCCGGCGCCATGACGACCGTCATGACGGGAACGGTGATGACCACCGTGGCGCGCCTGACGCGCAAGGCCATGCGGGTTGTCGTCGAACCGCTGGCGCCCGCCAGCGTCAATACCCTGTGGCTGATCGCCGTCTTCGGCGGCGGCTGCCTGCTGGCCGCCTTCGGCGCTGTTGTCATCGGCTTCTACAGCCTGGCCCTGCCGGCCCTGATCTGCTGCGGCCTGGCGATACGCGAATGGTCTCCGGCCGGGAAGGATGCGCCTCATGCCTAAAATGCAAACCCTCAAGATCGCCATCGGACTGTTGCTGGGGCTTGCCATCGGTTTCGGCTGCCGCCTCGGCCGCATTCCCAGCCCGGCGCCGCCTGTGCTGACCGGCGCCCTGCTGGTCCTGTCCATGACCATCGGCTGGACCCTGACCGATCGCTGGTTCGCCGGGCGACCCAAGCTCAATGAGAATCTGTGTGCCGGACCAACCGGGACCGTCGGTCAAAACGAAAAGACAAAGCCATGATCCAGACCTTTATCGGCATAGCCCTCGGTCTCGTCATCGGTTTTGTCTGCCGCTATTTCGACCTGCCCCTGCCGGCGCCGCCGAAACTGGTGGGCGCCCTGCTGGTCGTCGCCATGACACTCGGCTTCATGGCCGGAGGATTTGTCCATGTTTAACGCACTGGAACAACGCCTCGATGGCCTGAATATCTATGCGGCACGTTTTGTCGATCGCTTCGATCACAAGCTGTGGTTCGTCCGCGTCCTGATGGCGGCCATGTTCCTGGAAAGCGCCGTCGACAAGATGCTGCACTGGCCGCAATATATGGCCGAGGTAGCGGCGCATAATATCCCCCTGCCGCCCGTGGCCCTGCTGGCCGCGACCCTGGTGGAACTGGCCGGCAGCGCCGCCTTGCTCTTTGGTTTCGCCCTGGCGCCGGCCTTGCTGGCCCTGGCCGCCTATACTCTGATCGTCAATTTTTTCTACTTCGACTTCTGGGCCCTGCCGATGCCGGAAGCGGTTATGGCGCGCAAGGAGTTCCTCAAGAACCTGGCCGTCGCGGGCGGGCTGCTGGCCTATATGTGCGATGCCCTGATTGCCAGGACTTCGGCCGGGCGCGGCAAGGCATGATACAGTGGCTGGCCTTGCTTGCACTTCTTCTGCCGTCCGTGGCCTTGGCCGGAGAACGGCCGGCGCTGACATCGCAGCCGGTGTGGGCGCGCGACTATAGCTTCCTCAGCGATCCGGCAAAGCGCACCGACGGTTGGGACGGTGTGAAATATATCTCGTTCGGCCGCGACGCCTGGCTGTCCTTTAGCGGGGAGGGGCGGCTGCGCTATGAGGATTTCAGCCGCAATCCCCTGCTGGGCTTGAGCGGCCCGCGCCGCGACGACTATGTCCTGCAACGCCTGCTGCTGGGCGCCGATCTGCATCTTGGGTCCCATGTGCGCGCCTTCGCGCAGCTTGGTTTTGCCGATGTCGCCGGCAAGACCGGCGATATCACGGCCACCGAACGCGGCGGCGTCGACCTGCAACAGGGCTTTGTCGAGACGACGTGGCAGGGCAGCGGCCTGCGGGTCGGCCGCCAGGAGATTTCGCTCGGGTCGCAACGCCTGTTCGGCCTGCGCGACGGCCCCAATATCCGCCAGAGTTTCGATGCCGTGCGTTTTACCGGCCATTATGGCCGCAGCGACCTGACGGTATTTGCCGGCCGCCCGGTCAGGGTCGGGTCGGGCGACTTCGATGACATGGCCAATCGCGACCAGGAGACGTCCGGCGCCTATCTGACGACGCCAGTGAGTAAGACCGTGTCGATCGATCTCTACGCCCTGACGCTGCGGCGTGTCGGGGCGAAGTTCGCCCAGGGCACCGCCGTCGAGCGCCGCGACAGCCTGGGGGCGCGTCTGTTTACCCGGACACCTGCACCGGTCGATTTCAACCTGGAAGCCGTCTGGCAGTCCGGCCGTTTCGGCAGCCACGATATTCGCGCCTGGACCATAGCCACCGATATCGGTCGCACCTTTGCCACGCGCTTTTCGCCGCGTCTTGGGCTCAAGGCCGATATCGCCTCGGGCGACAAGGACCTGTCGGACGGCACGTTGAACACCTTCAACGCCCTCTTTCCCCGCGGCAGCTATTTCACCGAAAACGGCATTATCGGCCCGGCCAACCTGGCCGACCTGCAGCCCAGCCTGACCCTGGCGCTGAACAAGGCACTCAGCGTCAATCTCGGCGCCGAGATCGACTGGCGCCAGACCACGGCCGATGCCATCTATCGCCAGCCCAACCTGCCGTTTGCCAATACGGCCGGGCGTGGCGGGCGCTATACCGGCACACAGTGGTTCGTCACCCCGACCTGGCAGGTGACGCCACACGCCAGCCTCTCCGTCGCCGCCGTCTATTTTGCCGTCGGTGACACCATCAAGGCGGCCGGCGGGGGCGACAGCGTCTATGGCGGCGCCTGGGTGAATTATCGCTTTTAGAGCGAAAATGGCGCGTCGATAGCAGGATCGTACAAGCCGGACCGCTGCGGCCGGTGCCATTGTGCTGTGATCACACACACTGACGGTGCACCATGAAACCCAAGCCATTGACCGATTTCGCCCTGCGCCCGGTGCTGCTCACCACCCGGAGGCTGCCATGTTTATGAGCCACCAGGCGTTTGCGACGACACGCCCATCGGTTGTTCCGGCCTATCCCGCTGCCGTGCAGAACCAGACGGTCCGCGTCTTCGGGGCGATCACCGCCATCGTCACCGACTTCCGCGCCGATGGTTCCTTCGCCGTCGATCTGCGCAGCGAACTGGCCAGTCTGTCCTTTGCCGCCGAGACGGTCGGCGGGCCGTTGCACATCCGTGTTGCGGGCGTCGATCGTGCCGCCCGCGACGACCATGCCTTCAGCTATATTCCGGCCGCAACCGCAGCTGTCGCCCATGGCAGCGACATCGTCTATGCCCGCCACCTGCTGCTGCAGTTTCGTCCCGACGAACTGGCTGCCCTGGCCGGCGACAGTCTCGACCTGAGTGCGCTTGGCCATCTTCGCGTCGGTTTCGGCGATCCGAGGCTGGCGCGGCTGTGCCGCATGTTCATCGACGAGGCCCTGAGCCCACCCGATGCCAGCCGCCTCTATATGGACGGCCTCAGCACGGCCCTGATCTCGCGCCTGGTCGAGACGGACGATGCCGTGACCGCCACCCAGGGCGGACTGGCGCCATGGCAGCTACGCCGTATCATGGATCATTTCAGCGCCCGCATCGCCGACGATGTCAGCATGGACGAACTGGCGGCAGTGGTGCAGCTGTCGCGCTCCTATTTCTGCCGGGTGTTCAAGTCGACGACCGGGGTCACGCCGCACCAGTGGCAGCTCAATGCCCGCATCGCCCTGGCCAAGACCCTCATCCTGCGCGACGATATCCCTCTGGCCCGGGTGGCGCTCGAGGTCGGCTTTTCCGACCAGGCGCATTTCACCCGCGTCTTCCGCAAAGCCGAGGGTATCAGCCCCGGTCAGTGGATGCGGGCGCGTCGGGGCCAGGTGCGCGCCGCGTGCCCGGCTGCAGAATACGCATGACCAGGCGCCGGGTGTGACGGACTTTCATTCCTATGAGCCGCGCAGCGGTCACGGCCTGCAGTACGACCCGCTCAACGCCATTATCGCGCCCCGGCCGATCGGCTGGATAGCCACGCGCAGCTATGACGGTATCAATAACCTGGCGCCCTACAGCTTCTTCAACGTCTTCAACTACCGCCCGCCGATCATCGGTTTCGCCAGCATCGGCTGGAAGGATACGGTGTGCAATATCGAGGCGACAGGCGAATTCGTCTGGAACCTGGTGACGCGTCCCCTGGCCGAAGCCATGAACGCGACGGCCGCACCGGCGCCACCGGAGCACGATGAATTTGCCCTGGCCGGCGTTACACCTGTCGCGTCGCTGCTGGTATCGGCGCCGCGGGTGGCGGAAAGCCCGGTCAATTTCGAATGCCGCCTGTCGCAGCTCCTGCCCCTGACCGATGCCGACGGGCTGGAGATCGATACCTGGCTGGTCCTGGGGGAGGTCGTCGCCGTCCATATCCGCCGCGACCTGATCCGCGACGGGGCATACGACACCGTGGCCGCCGAACCGATCGTGCGTGGTGGCGGCCCGGCGGACTATTTCTGGCTGGACGAAGCCACGCGCTTCCGCATGACCCGACCGGGGGCATAGAAGGTCAAGGGAAACCACAGATTGAGCAGATTTCACAGATTATTTTTGTGTGTGAGCCGCCGATCGCGCCGAAATAAAGATGTATTTCGAGGCGCTTCGCGTTCCTGTAATTTATTAAAGTATATAATCTCAGAAAATAATCTGTGAAATCTGTGTAATCTGTGGATTAACTTACTTCTAATCCGCGAAACGATACCCCACGCCCGGTTCGGTGATGATAAACCGAGGGCTTAACGGATCGTCCTTGAGCTTTTCGCGCAGATGCTGGGTGTGGATGCGCAGGTAATGGTTCTGGTCGCTGCTGTGCTTGCCCCAGACATCCTTCAGCAATTGGGCGTGGGTCAGGACCTTGCCGGCGTGCTGGACCAGGACGCTGAGCAGCTTGTATTCGATCGGCGTCAGGTGGACGTCGGCGCCGTCGAGCGTGACGCGCCGGGCCGACAGGTCTACCGTCAACCCCTTGAAATCGTAGACTGGGCTGCCGTCGCTGACCTTGCGGGCATGGCGCAGGGCGACGCGAATCCGCGCCAGCAGTTCGCCGGCGGCGAACGGCTTGGTCAGGTAGTCGTCGGCGCCGCTTTCCAGGGCCTGGATCTTTTCCGCCTCTTGCTCGCGCGCCGAGACGACGACGATCGGCACCTGGCTCCATTCGCGCACGTCGCGGATGAAGTCCTGGCCATCCTGGTCGGGCAGGCCCAGGTCGAGGATGACGGCGTCGGGGCGCTGCGAGATCAGCTTGTGCAAGCCGTCGCGCGCCGTTTCGGCCTCGACCGGGGTAAAGCCGTTGGCCGACAGGGTGACGCGCAGGAATTTGCGGATCTCGGTCTCGTCCTCGATGATCAGGATGGTCGCGCTCATAAGGTATCCTCTTCCAGCCCTTCCCTGTCCTGTTCGACGGCGACCGGCAAGGTGAAAATGAAGCTGGCCCCGCCGGTGGGATTGTTCTTGGCGTAGATCAGGCCGCCGTGGGCCTGGATGATGCCGCGGCAGATGGCCAGGCCCAGGCCCGTGCCGCCGTGATTGCGATCGGACTTCTCACCGCGGCGGGTATGGAACTTCTCGAAGATCTGGTCTTCCTCGCCGGGCTTCAGGCCCTCGCCGTTGTCGGAGACCCGCACCCGCACCCGGTCGGCGTCCTTCTCGACGGCGATGGTGACGATGCCGGTCTGGGGGGCGGTATGGGCAAAGGCATTTTCGATCAGGTTGATCAGGACCTGTTCGACCAGGGCGCCGTCGATCTCGACCAGCGGAATGGCGCCGGTCACCTGGGTGCGGACCTGGCGGCCGTCCTTCTGTGGCTCGATGCGGGCGACGGCGGCGCCGATGATCTCCTGGACCAGATAGGGCTCGAAGTTGAGCTTGAGCTGGCCCGAGGTGATGGCCGCCATCTTCAGCAGGTTGCCGACGAACTTCTGCAGGCGCGTCAACTGCCCCCACAGGCTGGTCAGTTCGTCGACCGCCTCGCGTGGCAGCTTCTTGCGCAACTTGAGCAGCAGCGACACCGAATTGGTCATGACGGTCAGCGGTGTGCGCAGGTCGTGCGACAGGGAGGCCAGCAGGACGTTGCGAAGCTTTTCGTTTTCGGTGTCGATGCGCGAGCGCTCGGCCTCGTCGGCGCGGCGGGCGCGCTGCAGGGCACTGGCGATAACCGACGCAACGGTCTCGAACACCAAAATATCGGCGCCGGTAAAGGCGCGGCCGTCGTGGGGTGTCAGGCCCAGCACGCCGAGTGTTTCCCCTTCTGCCAGCAGCGGCAGGTAGAGGCCTGGCGCTGACGGCAGGGTGTCGGTGTCGCGTCCGGCCATCTGGCCGTTGCCGGCGACCCACTGGACGGCGCCGGTTTCACGCACATCGGCATTGTCATTGGGAGGGAAGGCGGTCAGGGCCGTGCCGTTGCGCACCCAGATATGCACGGCGCAGGTAAAGGCCGGCTCGAGCAGGCGAGCGGCGACCTCGGCCATGGCGTCGTAGCCGCGCGCCCCGGACAGGCCGCGCGTCAGGTCATAGAGCAGGCGGGTTTCCTGTTCGCTCTTGCGCGCCAGGCGGGCGTGCAGCGACAGCCGTGCTGTCAGCGAACCGACGACCAGCGAGGTCACCAGCATGAAGCCGAAGGTATAATAGTAGTGCGCGTCGTAGAAGTTGAAGGTGTAGTAGGGCTGGGTGAAGAAATAGTTGAAGGCCGGGATCGACAGGACCGAGGCCAGGACGGCCGGGCCGATGCCCAGCCGCGCGGCTGCGATGACGACTCCGGTGAGATAAAGCAAGGCCAGGTTGTCGGGGTCGGTGACGCCGCGTACCGGCATGCCGATGCCGGTGACGATGCAGACTATGGCTGCGGCATAGGCATATGAAACGGGCGTGGCGACATAGGCGCGCAGCCGGCTGGCCTCGCGCTCCTCGCGCGGTGTAGGCGCGTCGCCTTCGCTCAGCGTGGTGATTTCCAGCCCGCCGCCGCGCTCAACCAGCTTCTGCGACAGCGACTTGCCCCAGCGCTGCCACAGGGGGGCCTTGCGATGGCCGACGATGATGCGGGTAAAACCGTTGGCCTGGGCATAGGCGATGATCTGGGTGGCGGCGTGGGTGCCGGTGCGGCGCACGATCTGCGCCCCCATCTTTTCGGCCAGGCGTAGATTGTGTTCGACCCGCAGCCGGCCCTTGTCGTTGAGGGATTCGTGCCGGTCGGTCTCGAGATAGAGGGCGACCCAGGGCGCCTTGGCCCGCGTCGCCATGCGGCGTGCGTGGCGCAGCAGCCGGCCGGACAACGCATCGTGGCCGACAAGGACCAGGATCTTTTCCGACAGGGCGGCTTCGTTGTGGCCGAGGGCGGCGCTCAGCCGGTCGTTCTGGGCGTCGACGCGCTCGGCGGTGCGGCGCAGGGCCAGTTCGCGCAGGGCGCCGAGATTGCTCTTCTTGAAGAAGTTCTCGGCGGCGCGCGTGCCGGCGCCCTCGGCGACATAGACCTTGCCGTCGGCCAGGCGCTTGAGCAGTTCGTCCGAAGAGATATCGATCAGGGCGATATCGTCGGCGGCGTCGAAGGCGCTGTCCGGCACGGTCTCGCGCACCCAGACGCCGGTCAGGCGCGCGACCTGGTCGTTGACGCTTTCGAGGTGCTGGACATTGAGGGTGGTGAAGACGTCGATGCCGTTATCGAGCAGTTCCTCGACATCCTGCCAGCGCTTGGGGTGGCGCGAGCCCGGCGCATTGCTGTGGGCGAACTCGTCCATCAGGATCAGGGTGGGCTTGCGGGCCAGCGCCCCGTCGAGGTCGAATTCGCGGACAACGACGCCGCGGTGGTCGATCTCCAGCAGGGGCAGGACGGGCAGGCCGTCGACCAGGGCCCGGGTCTCGCTGCGGCCATGGTGCTCGATGACGCCGATCAGGACGTCGCGGCCCTCCGACAAGGCCCTGTGGGCCTCGGTCAGCATGGCATAGGTCTTGCCGACCCCGGCCGACGAGCCGAAGAAGACCTTCAGCCGGCCGCGCGCGCCAAGGCCCTCGTCAGCGTTGACGAGGGCCAGGAGCTTGTCGGGATCGGGTCGCCCCGATGCAATCTGGGTATGTGCGTTATGGGTATCGGTTTTCACTTCAGCGTGCCGTCGAGTCGCAGATTGACATCTAGCACATTGACGCGCGGTTCACCCAGGATTCCGAAGGTGCGGCCCGTGGTCGAATGCGCAATGGCGGCACGGACCAGGGCGGCATCGATCGAACGGGCCCGGGCGATGCGGTCGACCTGGTAGGCGGCGGCCGCCGGGCTGATCTCCGGGTCGAGGCCCGAGGCCGAGGCTGTCACCAGGTCGACCGGGATCGGCGCGGTCTGGGCCGGGGCTGCGGCCTTCAGGGCGGTAATGCGCCCCTTGACCGCGTCCATCAGGGCCGGGTTATTGACGCCGAGATTGGAGCCCGACGACGCCCCGGCATTGTAAGGGGCGGGCCCGGTAGCCGACAGGCGGCCCCACAGGTATTCCGGCTTGCTGAAATTCTGTCCGATCAGGCGGGATCCGATCACCTGGCCATGGCTGCGGATCAGGCTGCCCTCGGCCTGCGGGTGGAAGGCTGTCTGGATGAGGGCGGTGCAGGCCAGCGGATAGACGCCGCCGAGCAGGACGGTGAACAGGACCAGGGAAACGATGGTGGCCTGAAGGTTCTTGAACAGGTTGGTCATGGAATTAATCTCCTTCTCGACCTCAGGCCAGGCCGACGGCGGCCAGGCCCATATCGATCAGCTTGATGCCGATGAACGGGGTGATGACGCCGCCCAGGCCATAGATGAGCACATTGCGGGTCAGCAGGCTCTGGGCCCGGGCCGGGCGGTACTTGACGCCTTTCAGCGCCAGGGGGACGAGGGCGATGATGATCAGGGCGTTGAAGATGACCGCCGCCAGGATGGCGCTTTGCGGTGACTTCAGGCCCATGACATTGAGCAGGCCGAGCGCCGGATAGGTCGAGGCGAAGGCCGCGGGGATGATGGCGAAATACTTGGCCAGGTCGTTCGATATGCTGAACGTGGTCAGGGCGCCGCGCGTCATCAGCAGCTGTTTGCCGATCTCGACGATCTCGATCAGCTTGGTCGGGTCCGAGTCGAGGTCGACCATGTTGCCGGCCTCCTTGGCGGCCTGGGTGCCGGAATTCATCGCCACGGCGACGTCGGACTGGGCCAGCGCCGGGGCGTCGTTGGTGCCGTCGCCGACCATGGCGACCATCTCGCCGCCCTGCTGCATCTGGCGGATATATTTCAGCTTGGTCTCCGGCGTCGCCTGGGCGACGAAGTCGTCGACCCCGGCCTCCGAGGCGATGGCGGCGGCGGTCAGCGGGTTGTCGCCGGTGATCATCACGCTCTTGATACCCATGCGGCGCAGGTCGGCCAGGCGGGTCTTTATGTCCGGCTTGACGATGTCCTTGAGGTAGACGACACCCAGGATTTTCGGGCCTTCGGCGACCATCAGGGGGGTGCCGCCCTTGCGGGCGATCTCGTCGACCTGGGCCGTGACCTCGGGGGCGACACTGCCGCCCTTCAGCCCGACCAGCTTCTGGATGGCGTCTCCGGCGCCCTTCATGATGTGGCGTTCGTTGACGACGATGCCCGAGACGCGCTGTTCGGCGCTGAACGGGATAAAGGTGGCGTCGAGGCTTTTGGCATCACGCTCCGGCAGGTTGAACAGCTTGCGCGCCAGGACGACGATCGAGCGGCCTTCCGGGGTTTCGTCGGCCATGGACGACAACTCGGCGGCCTCGGCCAGCTGTTGCTGGGTCACGCCCGGTGCCGGGAAGAATTCCGTGGCCTGGCGGTTGCCGAAGGTGATGGTGCCGGTCTTGTCGAGCAGCAGGACATTGACGTCGCCGGCGGCTTCGACGGCGCGGCCCGAGGTGGCGATGACATTGGCCTTGATCAGGCGCTGCATGCCGGAAATGCCGATGGCCGACAACAGGCCGCCGATCGTGGTCGGGATCAGGCAGACCAGCAGGGCGATCAGGACGACGATGGTGATGACGCTGCCCGAACCGGCGCGCTCGACCGAGAACAGCGAGAAGGGCAGGAGGGTGGCGCAGGCCAGCAGGAAGATCAGGGTCATGGCGGCGAGCAGGATCGACAGGGCGATCTCGTTCGGCGTCTTCTGGCGCTTGGCCGACTCGACCAGGCTGATCATGCGGTCGAGGAAGCTCTCGCCGGGATCGGAGGTGACGCGGACGACGATCCGGTCGCTGAGGACGCGGGTGCCGCCGGTCACCGCATCGCGGTCGCCGCCGGATTCGCGGATGACCGGGGCGGACTCGCCGGTGACCGCGCTTTCGTCGACCGAGGCTATGCCCTCGATGACCTGGCCGTCGGCGGGGACGACCTCGCCGGCCTCGATGACGATGATGTCGCCCTTGCGCAGGGCATTGGCCGGGACGCTGACCATCTTGCCGCTCTTGTCGCGGCGATTGGCCGAGACGTCGCGGCGGGCCTTTTTCAGGCTGTCGGCCTGGGCCTTGCCCTTGCCCTCGGCAATGGCCTCGGCGAAGTTGGCGAACAACAGGGTGAACCACAGCCAGAAGGTTATCAGGCCGACGAACCACAGGGGCTGGCCGCCGCCGATGACGCTGTGGGGCGCCACCAGCATGGCGATGAAGATGGCGGTGGTGACGACCGAGCCGATAAAGACGACGAACATCACCGGGTTGCGGATCTGGTATTTCGGATTGAGACGGGTGACGGTCTGCAGCAGGACCGAGCCGAGGTCGGCCCCGTCGAAAAGACCGGCTTTCTTTGTAATGGCACGCATGTGCTTAGCCTTTGATCATGTTCAAATATTCTACCACTGGGCCAAGTGCCAGGGCAGGCATGTAGGTCAGGACGCCGACCAGCAGGATGACGCCGATCAGGACCGCGATGAACAGCGGGGTATGGGTCGGCAGGGTGCCCGCCGAGACCGGCACGGCCGTCTTGGCGGCCAGCGATCCGGCAATGGCCAGGGCGGGCAGCAGGACGAAGTAGCGGCCGAACAGCATGCAGATGCCCAGCAGGGTATTGTAGAAGGGCGTGTTGGCGCTCAGGCCGGCAAAGGCCGAGCCGTTGTTGTTGGCCGCCGAGGTGAAGGCATAGAGGGCTTCGGAAAAGCCTTGCGCCCCCGGATTGTAGAGGCCGGCCTTGCCGAGCGGCGTCAGGACGGCGATGGCGGTGGCGATCAGGACGAAGGCGCACGGGGCCAGGATGGCGATCGAGGCCATCTTGATCTCGAACGACTGGATCTTCTTGCCGAGATATTCCGGTGTGCGTCCCACCATCAGGCCGGCGATGAAGACGGTGATGATGACGAAGACCAGCATGCCGTAGAGGCCTGAGCCGGCGCCACCGTAGATGACTTCGCCGAATTTCATCAGCAGCATGGGAATGGCGCCGCCCAGCGGCGTGAAGCTGTCGTGCATGGCATTGACCGAGCCGTTCGAGGCGGCGGTGGTGGCCGTCGCCCACAGGGCTGAATTGGTGATGCCGAAGCGGGTCTCCTTGCCCTCCATATTGCCGCCGGCCTGACTGGCGCTGGCCAGTTGGTCGACATGCTGGGCGGCGAAGTGCGGATTGCCGCCCTGTTCGGCCATGACGCAGCCGATGGTGGCGGGCACGAAGACGAGGGTCATGGCGCACAGAAGCGCAATACCCTGGCGCTTGTCGCCGATCATCTTGCCGTAGGTAAAGCAGCAGGCGGCCGGGATAAGCAGGATGGCCAGCACTTCGAGGAAGTTCGACAGGGGGGTCGGGTTCTCGAACGGGTGGGCGGAGTTGGCGTTGAAGAAGCCGCCGCCATTGGTGCCCAGCATCTTGATGGCTTCCTGCGAGGCGACCGGACCCATGGCTATGGTCTGGTCGGCGCCTTCCAGGGTATGGGCGGTGACATAGGGGCTGAGCGTCTGGATAACGCCCTGCGAGCCCAGCGCGACGGCGTAGACCAGCGACAGGGGCAGCAGGACATAGAGGATACTGCGGACCATATCGACCCAGAAATTGCCGATGCCGCTGGCCGACTGGCGTGCCAGGCCGCGGATCAGGGCGACCATGACGGCAAGGCCTGTGGCAGCCGACAGGAAGTTCTGCACGGTGAGGCCGGCCATCTGGCTGAAATAGCTCATCGTGGTTTCACCGGCATAGGACTGCCAGTTGGTATTGGTGATGAAGCTGACGGCGGTGTCGAAGGCGAGGTCCGGCGTCAGATTGGCCATGTGCTGGGGATTGGGCGAGATGACCGCCTGGCCGAGCAGCAGGAAATAGAGCAGGGCAAAGCCGCCGAACGAAAAGACGATGACCGCGGCGGCATAGTCCTTCCACGACATGTCGCTGCCGGGCTTGACGCCGAGCAGGGCATAGAGGCCGCCTTCGAGGGGGGCGAGAACAGGGCTGAGCGCCGTGCGCTCGCCGCTGAATACCTTGGCCATATACAGGCCGAGCGGCCAGGCAAGCGCGATAAGCGCAACGAGATAAAGGGCAAGCTGGAGCCAGCTATTGCCCGTCAAAAGATAAGACATCTGAGTTCCAGCAATTTAAGGAAAAAGTTCGGGCTTGATCAGGGCGACAGTCAGGTAGACCGCGACGACCACGGTGACGACGCCGGCGGCAATATAGAGTGCGATCACTGGCCGCTCTCCCGCAGGTTTTCGCAGAAAGCGACGAAGGACTGGCAGATGACGAAGAACAGTCCGGCGCCGGCAAAATAGACGATGATCATGGATACCTCCTGTGATGGAGGTTCTTGTAATCCTGGCAACATATGCCGGGCGTATAGAGTCCGGAACCGCGCATATAGATCGCGTATAGGCGTATATAGACTACGCCAGGTCGGCCAGGGCGCGTTCCAGCACGCGGTCGCGGCCAGCGGCAATATCTTCGACCTGAGGTGTTATGGCGATATCCGGCGACAGCCCGGTATCGGGCTTGGGTGTTTTCGGGAATGTGCCGATCAACGGCAAGTCCGCTTCAAGCCCGGACTTCGGTAGCCGGAGAAAGAAGAAGGCGCCGCCGTTTATGCCGCGCTGGTTGCCGCCCGTGGGTTCCCCATAGATTTTGGCGAGGCGGGCACGACTCACCAGATCGATGAACTGGAATGTCGCCGAACTGTTCTGCGCGCTGCTCAACACGATGACCTTGCCGTGGAAACGCGGACCTTTGGGCATGATGTCGACCTGGTCGTCCGCATCGGGGGTAAGCCGGTAGAAGCCGTTGCCCAGATCTTCCGCGCATTCGCCCAGCCTGTCGAACGACCGGTCCCAGGTGTCGAGGCAGGGGCGCAGATCGTCCGGTATCGCGCGGAAGCGCACCCGGCGATCATATTCGGTCGCAATGGGTAGCGGCGCATCGATCAGGCGGGAAATGATGTCATAGCCGCAATCGAGACCGCCTTCATTATTGCGCAGGTCGATGACCAGGCCGGTTGCGGCATGGGCGGCGATATCGGCGAAGATGGCGTCGAGGCGCGCCTTCCAGTCCCATGTCGATCTATACAGCGCCCAGCCCGGCATGGTCAGGATGGCGGTCCGTTTGTGAAACGCCAGCCGCCAGTAGCCGGGCGTGGCGATATCTGCGGGCTGCGGCGACAGTTTCAATCGCGTGGCGCGATCGATGGCCTCCACCCGGATTTCGCGGGGTGCAGTTCCGGGTGTCGCGCGCACCTGCAGACGAAAACCATCGCCGGTTTGCGGATAGAACAGGGAAAACAGCACGTCGAAGGTTTCTATGGCGTCGCCGCCCTGGACGTCGAGCAGCTTGCGGCGCTTGGCGTCGTTATGGCCGTCGGCACGGACATAGGACATAAGGCGGGCCTGGATGGCGGCTACCGGCACGTCGTTGACGGCCAGGATCTCGCTGCCACGCGAAAGGCCGTCGAGGCCGAGGGGATTGGCAGTGACCACCATGCGACTGCCGACCCAGACGAAAAAGACGGGCAGGTGGTCGGGTTGTTCGAACAGAGCCTGGCTGACACTTTTCGACTGGTTGAAGAAGTTGGCGTAGGTGTGTCCGCAACGCACGGCCGCCGTCAGGCTGCTCAGGGCGATATACTGGTCCTGAAGCGAGGCCGGTGTCTCCAGGGCCCTGGCCAGATCGTCGATGCGGGCGGCGAAGGCCTGCGGCGTCTGGTAGCGATACAGGCCAGGGTGAAGCAGGTCGTAGGCACGCTTCAGCAGAGGCAGGTCGGCCACCAGGGCTGCCGGGTCCGGCCTTGCAATCGTGGCACGGAGGGAAGTTGGGCGCGCCATGACGGACAAACCGGTGGCTGCTGTGGCGGTGAAGAAGGTGCGGCGGTCGATCGTCATGGCGTGTCCCCGGAATGATTGTCTCAACTGACCGGGGCGGCGGACATTTGTCGCCTCACCTGTCGCCGGGCGATGCGATTGGCGGATGTTGCGACGTCATTGCCGCCAGACCGGCCCGGTACGCGGACGGTGTGCTGCCGATGTAGAGTTTGAAGGCGCGATTAAAGCTGGCCTTGGATGCGAAACCCGCCTCGATCGCGATAGTCAGCAGGTCTGTCGTGTCTCCCGCGTCGAGACGTGAGGCGACGGCGTCGACACGCATACGGTTGACGAAGCTGTGGAAGGTTTCGCCGGGACCGTCATGCAGGCCACGGGACAGGGTTCGTTCGGACACGCCGAGATGGCGGGCGAGATCCGCAAGGTTCAGGTTTTCGTCGTGCCACCAGCCGGCGGAGAGCGTGCGTTGCCGCCACGCCTCGGCCATGGCCTGATAGGATGTGCGGGATTCCAGCACCTCAGGGGCGCCGGCCGGTACGTCGCCCATTGCGGGATGGGGAACGCCGCCATAGCGCCAGCCGCACAGGCCCAGCACATAGACAAGCAGGCAGAAGCCGATCATTACCGGGAAGCGCTGGAAATAGGTGAGCGGGTGTATCCACCATTGCCAGATGGCAAAGCCAGTGCCGATCAGCCAGACAATGGCAAAAGCCATCAGCATCAGCCGCAGCCAATCGAGCCGCCAGGGCTCGCCGTCGCTGTAGCGGCCGTCGAGCCAGGCCTGATAGGCCTTGACGGTGCGCCGTGCCGCGATGAGGTAGAGACCGAGTTGCGCCAGCCCGACACCCAGGGTTATCGGTGCCAGGACATGCAGGTGCGGCCCGGTGTACCAGTTCCATTTCACGTCGGGAGGCAGGCAGAAGCAGGCCGATTGATAGGCGAACTGGCCGATTGCGGGCGCCAGGTGCCAGGCAAGGCGCCGAGGTATCTTCCGGGTTGTCAGGGCCTTGACGTACGCCCAGATCAGCGGCCCGAAGGCGAGAGACAGGTCGAGCGGGCAGAAGGTCAGCCAGGGCCAGCGATCGTACGCGCCGGCATAGCCGAGGATATAGATGCTGACGCGCAGGACGACGGCCAGGATCAGTACAACCAGCAGCCGGGCCGCGGCGCGGTTTTCGCGCACGCGTCCGTTCAGCCAGGCCAGCATTACGCCGTTGGCGGCACCGATTGCCAGGATAGCTGCATATGACCCCATCACCTCCTGCTTACGTCGGAACATCGCGATCGGGTCAATTAATACAGGTCGGACGAAATTTTTTTCGAAAAGTTTTGCTGGTTCGCCATCGTGCAGGTTGTGTTTGTAACTCCTTCATTGTTTTTCGGTTTTTCTTGCAAACGGTTGCACGATCCGGGCGATTCCGGGTTGTATTAAGCTTGATGCCTGCTGTTAAAATCAATGAAATCAGAGACGGTGCGCAACCTTTAGTCACTATTTAACCCCCGGCGTTTACCCTTCTGGATGTGGCATGCCTGACCCGGAGCCACATGATGTATGGGTGCCTTCAACTTTTGGTGGCGTAAGTATAATGCGTAAAAACGCTCTGATCCTGGCGGCAGCAGCCGCACTGCTTGCGATTATCCCGATGTCTGCCAATGCGGCTTCGTCGGGCTCGGTGACGATTACCGGCAAGGTGCCCGTGGCCTGCGACATTTCGGTCGCCTCGGCCGCGGGCGCCAGCAATATCGCCAACCTGGCGCTGGGCGACACCAACCGCCTGGTGGCGACGGTGACGGAAAACTGCAACGATCCGAACGGCTATTCGGTCAGTATCGCCGGCACCAATTCGTCGAGCTATACCGGCCTGTTCAAGGACTCGGTCTCCAACGCCACCCAGGCCTTCAGCGTCAGCTACAATGGCTCGTCGGTATCGAGCGCTACCCTGACCGATGTCACCGCTCCGGCCAATGTCGCCAAGGATGTGCGCATCACCTATCCGGCCAATGCCAACCTGACCGGAACCGTCGGCTTTACCTATGCCGAAACCCTGACCTTCACCATTACCGCCAAGTAGGTGAAGCCATGTTCCGTGCCACTGTCTCCCTGATTTCGTTGCTTGCCCTGATGCTGTCCTGGCCGGCCTCGGCCATGAAGGTGACGCCGTTCAAGGTTCGCCTCGAGCCCACCGGCTATCAGTCGAGCCAGCTGTTCGTCATTGCCAATGACAGCGACCGCAAGATCGCCGTCGAGCTGAGCGCCCAGACGCGCGATGTCGATAACGACGGCAGGGAAAGCAATCGCGACGCTTCCGACGTCTTCTCCATCTATCCGTCGCAGACCATCGTCGAGCCGCATTCGACCAAATCGGTGCGCGTGCAATGGACCGGCAAGGAAGCCGTCACCCACGAACAGGCCTATCGCCTGATCGCCGAAGAACTGCCGGTCGATCTCGACCCGGATGGCGGCAGCAGCGCCGTGCGCTTCCTGGTGCAGTATCGCTGCGCCCTCTATATCACGCCGCCGGGCGCTCGCAGCGACGTGCACATGGTGGCCCACGCCGTCGATACGACGCCGGCCGGCCGCACGCTCGACTTCACCATGGCCAATACCGGCACGGCCCACAGCCTGATCAAGAATTTCGCCCTGGAACTGACCGACAAGGCCGGGGCTACCCATGAACTGAGCGACCCGAAGGCGCTCGCCAGCGTCAATTCCGAAGTCCTGATGCCAGGCGCGGAACGACGCTTCTCGGTCCTCCTGCCCGCGGACGCGGGCGTGGACATTACGGACGTGAATTTCCGTTTTGCGGAGGCTTTCTGACCGGCACCTAGGCGCCGCAGGCGCACTGTTCGTCCTGACCTGGGCATGCTCAGGGCTGGCGACGGCGCACGCCAATACGTCGCCAGCCACGTCATCCGCCCCGTCCGCGCCGCTGCGACTTCCGACCCTGCGCTCGGCTCCGTTGCGCCTGGCGCCCTTGCGCACCATGCCCGAGGCGGCGCCGCACACCTTACGTCTTATGCCGATGCGCACCCTGCCGGTAGGGACGCGCCAGGTGCGCAGCGCCCGGGCGGCGACCGATGCCGGCGAAGACACTGTCACCCTGCCGCCGCCCCCGCCGCCGGTGGAAAAGCCGTCCCTGGCCAAGACCACCGCCTTGCCGCCGCGCGATGCCGAGATCGAGACGCCGGTCCTGGTCAACGACCTGGTGGTTGGCCGCATCACCGTGCGCATCGACGGCGGCACCCAGGCCAAGACCTTCGATTACGTCGCGTTGCGCGCCTTGCTGGCCGACAGTGTCTCCCCCGACCTTCTGGCCGAACTGGACGCCCTGGCCGGCGGCCGCGCCTTTGTGCCGTTCCAGCAGACGACGACCTTCAAGGTGCCGATCCGTTTCGACGAGGACCAGTTGGCGACGACTGTGACGGTCGGTCCGGCCTTTTCCCGCGTCCAGGCCTTCCAGGTTCGTCCCGGCCATCGCGACGACGCCACGGATATCGTCAAGCCGGCCAGGCTGTCGGGCTATCTCAACATGCGCGCCGCCATGGATTACCAGGAAGGCGACTGGGATCCCGGCTTCCGGCCGCTGCGCGTCAACCTCGACGGCGCCGTCAATGTCAAGGGCTGGGTGCTGGAAGGCCAGGCGGACTACATGTCGGCCAACGAGATGCAGTCGATGATGAAAATGCCCCTGTGGCAGCGCGGCAATGTGCGGCTGGTCAAGGACGATGTTGCCCATATGCTCCGTTATGCCGCCGGCGACCTGTCCTATCCGGTCAGCGGCTTCCAGAGTTTTTCGTCGATGGGTGGGCTGTCGGTGGCGCGCAATTTCAGCCTGCAGCCCTATAATGTCTTCAAGCCGACCGGCCAGTCGTCGATCCTGCTGACCTCGGCATCGCAGGTCGAGATCTATATTAACGGCAATCGCGACCGGGTGCTGCACCTGCCCGCCGGCAATTACAGCCTGTCCGATTTCCCCGTCGTCGACGGCGTCAACGACGTCCATATGCTGATCACCGACGCCACCGGCCGGGTGGAAGAACATACCCTGTCGATCTTCACCAGCGACAACCTGCTGCGCAAGGGCGTTCAGACCTTCAGCTACAATCTCGGCCTTTCGTCAACCGTTGACAATGGCCGTATCCGCTATTCCAACCGCCTGGCGTTTTCGGGTTTTTCGCGTTACGGCGTCACCGACAGCTGGACCCTGGGCGCCAACCTGCAGGGCGACGGCGTGCAGCAGATGGCCGGTATCAGTTCGGTGACGCAAGGCCGGCTTGGCAATGTCCAGGTCGACCTGGCCGCCAGCCATGACGGCCAATATGGTTCCGGGACATCCGGGCGGGTGCAGTACAGCTATATCGATCCGCGCCAGCGCACCTTCGACCTGGCGCTGTCGTACCGCGATCCCGACTTCCAGCCGCTGGGACAACGCGGCCGGGCGTTGGAACGCTATACGATCTCGGCGCGCTACGGCCAGAAAATCTTCCGCGACATCCAGGCGGCCTTCGGGGCGCGCATCGTCGGCCAGCGCAGCCTGCATGGCGAGATCGCCAAACCCCAGTGGGCCTACAGCGCCAATTTCAGCAAATATATCAACCCTTCTTTGAGCCTCGGTGCCAATATCGGCGCCAGCAACAGCGATCGTTTCAGCCTGTTCGTCTCCCTGTCCTGGGTGCCGGGCAATTCGCACCGGCGTGGCCAGCAGGCGGTCAATGCCAGCTACGATTCCTCGTCCGATACGGCGCGCGCCGACTGGTCCTATTCCGGCGATCGCCGTGAGCGCAATCTCAGCGCCCAGGCGTCGCTGGTCCGTCGCGCCGGCGAGACCGGCATCGACGGCAATCTCGACTATGCCTCCTATCGTTTCGAGGCCAGCGCCCAGCATACCACCGGCGCCAATCGTACGGCGCGCGACCAGGTGCGGGCGGCGTCGGCCGTGGTCTTCGCGCTGACCGACGGCGGGCCCAAGTTCGCCGTTTCGCGTCCGGTCTCCAACAGCTTCGCCCTGGTCTATCCGCACGACGATTTGCGCGGCCACGATATCGGCATCAATCCCAGCATCGCCGGGCGCGGCATCGCCTTCGACGCCGTGGCCTCGCGCTTCGGCGCCGCCGTCCTGCCCGACATGGAGGCCTATTACGACCGCCCGATCACCATCGACACCCGCCACGTCCCCGCGGGCTTCGATGTCGGTGCATCGCAGGTCGTCCTGGCCCCGACCTACAAGAGCGCGGTCACCTTCCGCGTCGGCAGCGGCGCCGACGCCTATGCCAGGGGTCGCATCACCCTGGCCGACGGCAAGGCTGCGGGCCTGATCAGCGGCGAGGTCACGGGCCCAGGCGGCTACGACAAGCAAATCTTCACCGATCGCAACGGCGTCTTCTTCGTCTACGGTCTGGCACGCGGCGCCTATCACCTGACGCTGGCCGGCCAGGACAAGCCGGTCGATTTCAAGATAGCGGTGGCCAAGGGCGACATGGTCGATCTCGGCACCATCGCCCTGCCGGCGCCGAAGGACCAGGTGATCCGGCAATGATACCAACGGCCACGGATTTTGACGCATCGGCCGTTGGGAGCGTGCGACTGCACGCCCGAGACTTTGTGCTCAAAGAGCGAAGCGTTAGCACGCTTCCAGGGAGCCATGCGGCGTTTGAGCTGAAAAAATGCTCATACCAACGGTCATTCTTCATGGCCGTTGGTATGAGCAGGCTGTTGCTGCTCCTGTGCCTGCTAATGATGCCGGCCGGAATTGCCCGGGCCGGCTGCCTGACCCTGAGCATCAAGAACCTGACCGTGACCCAGACCTTTGCCGGCGGCTCGGCGGCCTATAATCCGTTCGATAGCACCACCTACAACCAGACCATCAGCTTCGACGTCACCGGCGGCGGCAGCGGCGGCCTTTGCAACTATTTCCTGACCCTCGGCGCCGGGGGGTCTGCCAACGCCACCCAGCGTATCCTGACGCAGGGGGCGACGACGATGAATTACAATGTCTATCTCGACTCGACCAATACCACGGTCCTCAAGGACTTCAGCGCCGCCAGCCTGACCTCGATCATCGTCGGCACCTTCGCCAACAACAGCAGCAATGTCACCAATCACCATACGATCAGCTGGACCATCACACCCCTGCAGGTCAAGGCGGCCACGACGAGCTATCTGACCGATACGGCGACCCTGACCCTCTATACCGGCATCCTCAATATCCTGCCGGTCCAGGTCGACAGCAAGGCCCTGACCTTCCAGACAAAAGTCGACAGCAGCGTCGACCTGTCCCTGGTGCCGTCGGGCATTCCCTTCAACCTGAGCAGCACGCAGCAGACGGTCGATTTCGGTAATATGGTCAGCGGCACCGCCAAGGGCTTCGACATGGTCATCCGCAGCAATGACGGCTACAAGATCACCCTGACCTCCGCCAACAAGCAGAAGATGGCCTATCAGGGGGCCGCGACCGACAAGGTCTCCTACACGCTCAAGGTCAATGGGGCAGCCGTCAATCTCAGCGCGGGCACGCCGGTCTCGCCGGTGGCGATTACCGGGACGACGAACTCGACCGGGGTGGCAGTGCCGGTGGTGGTGACGCTTGGCGCGCTTACAGGTACAGAAACCGCGGGCACCTACAAGGACGCGATCACGGTCACGGTCAGCGCGAACTAATCCCATGAGCTGAAAGATGTAAAAAGGGGCTGCGCGGGGGCAGGGTACGATCCGCGCAGCCCAGTCTTGCAGGCGGGGCAGGATCCGGGAGAGATCAAACGCCTGCGCAGACATGGCGATGGCCGGAAGATGACAAACGCGGGGTGTGGTTTGCATCCGGGGCTAGATAGGACCATCGACACCCCGGACTATAGGCCGCTGGTTCGTGCGATAATTGTATATTCCACCTGTCGTTTTACCGTTCCTGCCCGTATCTGTTATGTCGCGCGGCCATGCATATCGCGGGGGATATGGCGCTTTTCCGGCTTGACCCAGCGCGTCGCCGGATCGCATAGTCCGGCGGCGAAACGGGGGCGCGGACAACCTTGAGTCTCACTCTTGAGAAGATCGAAAGCCTTGCGCCGGACCAGGGATCGCTCGACGCCGCGCGCAAGCTGCTGAAGCCCGCCTGCTGGCCGACGCTCGCCGATGATGGTGACGGCTTGCTGTGGGGCGAATGCCAGGGATCGGGCGCGACGCCCTACCGGGTCTGCGTCACCGAGGCCGATGCCGGCTATAAATGCTCCTGCCCCAGCCGCAAATTTCCCTGCAAACATGCCCTGGCCCTAATGTGGCTGCGCGCCGACGGCAAGGCGACCTTCGTGGCCGGCACCGCGCCCGACTGGGTGCGCGACTGGCTGTCACGGCGGCGGGGGGCAGCCAGCGGGACTCCGGCATCGGCCACGGCGCCAAAGGCATCGATGGCGGCGCTGGCTGCTGACGTTGCACCTGACCCCGAGGCGGACGCGAAGTCCGAAGCCCGCGCCGTGGCGGCGCGCGAACGCAACCGTGCCGATCGCGAGGCGGCGATCGCCGGCGGCCTTGATGAACTGGATGTCTGGTTGCGCGATCAGGTCGATGCCGGCCTGGCCGGTTTTGCCGGCACGGCCACCGCCGCCTGCCGCACCATGGCCCAGCGCCTGGTCGACGCCAAGGCATCGGGACTGGCGACGCGGCTCGATGCCCTGCCGTCGCGCCTGTTTGCCCTGGCCGAGCCGGCGCGACCGCAGGCCGTCGTCCAGGAACTGGGGTTGATGCACCTGCTGGCCGAGGCCTATCGCCGCCAGGAGACCTTGCCCGAGGCGCTGAAGGCCGATGTCCGCCAGATGGTCGGCTGGAACCTTACGCGCGACAGCCTGCTGGCCGATGCCGATGCCCTGCGTGTCACCACGCGCTGGCGGGTATGGGCGACCCGCAGCGAGGTCCAGCCCGACCGCCTGCGCCGGCTGGAAACCTGGCTGCACGGCAATGGCCGTTTTGCCGTCCTGATCGATTTCGTGCCGGTAGCGACGGGGGCGGCCGCCAGTGGTTACAGTGTCGGTGATGCCTTCGATGCCGAACTGGTCTTCTATCCGTCGCCGGTCCCCTTGCGCGCCCTGCTGGCGCAACAGACCAGCGGTGCGCAGGCGGACGACGGCGCACTGGGCATAGTGCTCACCGATCTGGAGACGGCCTTTGCCGCCTACGAAGGGGCCCTGGCGCAAAAGCCGTGGCTCGACGACTATCCGCTGGCCTTTAGCGGCGCTTCGGTGCGGCGCGCAGGCGACCGCCTTTACCTGACGGGCGGGTCGCTTTGCCTTCCTTTGGCGCAAGCGCAAGGCTCGGTCGCCTGGCCACTGCTGCGCCAGGGCGAGATGGCCGGCATCGGCCTGTGGAACGGCTCGGTCCTGACCCTGTGCTGGGCCGATACGGGACTGGGACGGTGGGTGGCATGACGGCTTCCGACCTCAAGGCGCATCTGTTACCGGGCCTGCTCAGCGGCGCCCGCAACGGCCTGGCGCTCGATCGCGTCGGGCTTGGCGACACCTTGCAGGCCCTCAGCCTGACCGGCCAGGCCCTGCGTTTCGATCGGCCGCCGATGCCGGCGCAATTCCATGTCGAAGACGAGGTCGCCGAGACGCGCGCCATTCTGCCGGATGCCGTGCGCCGTCCCTTGCTGCGCCTGCTGACGGCCAAGGCGCAGGGCATGGTGCCGACCGGCTTTGCCCTGGCCGTGGCCCGCACCCTGGCGCAGCGTCGCCTGCGCCTGCATCCCTTCGACCTGCCGAAGCTTGACGCCTTTGTCCGTGCCCACGCCGACTATCTCGGCGCCGAAGCGGCGGCCTATGCCGACAAGGACGCCGAACCGGCGCAGCGGCGCGGCTGGTTCGACGCTGACGCCCTCGACGACAGCAACTGGGCGCAGGCGACCCCGGCGGTGCGCCAGGCCTATATCGCCCGGCGGCGGCGTGAGGATGCGGGGGCTGCCCGCGCCCTGGTCGAGGCTGTCTGGGCGGCGGAAAATGCCGATATACGGGTGCGGCTGCTGGGCGCCTTGCGCGAAGGTCTGGGCGGCGACGATGTCGTCTTCCTGCGGGGGCTGGACAAGGACCGGGCGCCGCGCGTGCGCGAACTGGCGCAACGTCTGCTGTCCCGTCTAGGCGAACCGGGCGGCGAGGGCGCGGCGCTGAAGGATGTGCGTGCGCGTATCAAGGTGGGCCAGACCGGTCTGCTGAAAAAACGCCCGGTGCTCAGCCTGGAACTGCCGGCGACGGTCAAGGCCCAGATGGCGGCGCCGTGGATCAACGAAACTTTCGGCGATATCGGCCTCGATGAACTGGCGGGCGTCCTGTCCTT
The DNA here is from genome assembly GCA_965246725.1 of Asticcacaulis sp. GTDB lineage: Bacteria > Pseudomonadota > Alphaproteobacteria > Caulobacterales > Caulobacteraceae > Asticcacaulis. Next base: position 507,038 of record CBDFFG010000003.1, on the reverse strand, counting down.
GTCCGTGGCCGACATGGTGGCAGCGGAAAAGGACGACAACCTGCTGCTGGCCTTTGTCATCATGGCGACCCATGACAGGCGCTTCGACATCATCGACCGCATCGTCGGCCAGTACCTGCCCGATGCCTGGGATGCGGTGGCCCGGTCGGGCATCGACACGCTCGAAGACCTCGACCGCGACGATCGCCTGCGCTGGGCCGACATCCTGGTGCGGCCGCAGACCTGGGTCGAGGCCATGCCGCTGTGGGGGCTGATCACCCTCCATAAGCTGATCGAAGGTCCGGTGTCGGAAAGCCTGATGGACGCCCTGCTCAGGGCGCGCCCGTGGCTGGCCCTGCTGCGCGATCCCGATACGCTGACCACCGACATGGTCGATATCCTGGCCGTGCTGTGCCCGCCGGGGCGGCGTCCGGCCTTGCGCGCGCAACTGGCGACGCTCGACCCCGCCAAGACGACCCAAGCCCTGAATTTTCTCGCCATACTGGATGCCCTGGAGACCGCATGACCGATACGCACCTTCGCCGCAGCGCCGAGGACATCTATGCCGGTGAGTTGGCGGCACTCGCCGCCGGCGACGACCGGTCGCGCCCGGAAAACTGGAACCTGTCGCCGCAGGCCGTCGTCACCTATCTCCTCGGCGGCAAGACCAGGGACGGAACGGCGATCTCGGCCAAATATGTCGGTAATCGCCGGCTGATCGAAACCGCCGTGGCCACACTGGCGACCGATCGCGCCCTGCTGCTGCTCGGCCTTCCCGGCACGGCCAAGTCGTGGGTGTCGGAACACCTGGCCGCCGCCATTTCCGGATCGTCGCAGCGCCTGATCCAGTGCACGGCCGGCACCGACGAGAACCAGATCCGCTATGGCTGGAACTATGCCCTGCTGCTGGCCAAGGGGCCGTCGCCCGAGGCCCTGGTCAAGACGCCGCTGGTCCGCGCCATGGAGGAGGGGACCCTGCTGCGTCTCGAAGAACTGACGCGGATGGGCTCGGACGTCCAGGACACCCTGATCACCGTCCTGTCGGAAAAGACCCTGCCGGTGCCGGAACTCGACACGGCCATCGACGCCCGGCGCGGTTTCAATATCATCGCCACCGCCAATAACCGCGACAAGGGCGTCAACGACCTGTCATCGGCCCTGAAGCGCCGCTTCAATGTCGTCGTCCTGCCGTCGCCGGCGACGCTCGACGAAGAGACCCAGATCGTCGTCAAGCGCGTGTCCGAGATCGGCGTGAGCCTCAGCCTGCCGCCGATCCAGCCGGCCGACAAGGAACTGGCGCGCATCGTTACCCTGTTCCGCGAACTGCGCGATGGCAAGACGCTTAACGGCAAGACCAAGCTGAAGACCTCGACCGGAACCCTGTCGACGGCCGAGGCCATTTCGGTCGGCATCGGCGCCTGGGCCGAGGCGGCGCATTTCGGCAATGGCCGCGTCGATGCCCAGAGCCTGGCCGCCAATATTGTCGGCGCCGTCGTCAAGGATCCGGTGCAGGACGGCGTCGCCCTGTCGGAATATCTCGAAACCGTGGTGCGGACGCGCGACGGCTGGGGCGATCTTTACGCTGCCATTCGCGACGTGATCTGACCCCGTGGGCAAGGCGCACCTCTTCGGCATTCGCCACCACGGACCGGGATCGGCGGCCCTGCTGCGCGGCGCGCTCGACGCGCTCGATCCCGCCTGCGTGCTGATCGAAGGTCCGTCCGAGGGCGACGCCCTGATCCCGTACGCTGCCTTGCCGGGCATGGTGCCGCCGCTGGCCATGCTGTTCTATGCCAGCGACGCGGCGGCCAATGCGGTGTTTGCCCCGTTTGCCGAGTTCTCGCCGGAATGGGTGGCCATGCGCTGGGCCCTGGCGCGCGGCCGCGAGGTGCGTTTTATCGACTGGCCCGCGGCGGTCTCCCTGGCCTGCCTTCGCGACGCGGGGACCCTGGAAGAGCCGGAGGCGGGAGCGCCGGAAGACGAGACGCCAGAAAACGATACCCCTGAAACGCCAAAAGACGAAGCCGCCGCGCCGTCCCGCCAACGTGCCGATCCGCTCGACATCCTGGCCGAGGCTGCCGGTTTCGGCGACGGCGAAGCCTTCTGGAACGGCCTGATCGAGCAGCATGGCGGTACCGGGCAGTCGCCGCTCGATGTGTTTGCCGCCATTGCTGACGCCATGACCGAGGCCAGGGCCTACCAGGAAGCGGTCGAGGGCATGAGCCCGGCCGAGACCTTGCGCGAACACCGGCGCGAAGCCTTTATGCGCGGCCATATCCGCGAGGCGGTCAAACGCCACGACGGTGATATCGCCGTGGTGGTCGGCGCCTGGCACATCGGTGGCCTGACGGCCGACACCACAATTGCCGCCGACAAGGCGATCGTGCGCGACCTGCCGCGGATCAAGGTCGAGGCGACCTGGGCGCCGTGGAGCGATAGTCGCCTCAGCCATGCCTCGGGGTATGGCGCCGGTATCATCTCGCCAGGCTGGTACCGTCATCTCTGGGGCCTGTACAGCGCCGGGCAGCATGACGGCCCCGAGCCCTTCGCCGCCCTGTGGCAGGCGAGGACGGCAGCGCTCCTGCGCGCCGAAGGTTATGCGGCCTCGACCGCCTCGGCCATCGAGGCCGCACGCTTGGCCCTCAGCCTCAGTGCCGTGCGCGGATTGAGCATTCCCGGCCTGAACGAAATGCGCGACGCTTCCCTGGCGGCCCTGTGCCACGGCGACGTGGCGGCGCTGGGCGTCATCGATCGCAAACTCTATATCGGCGAGCGCATCGGCGAAATCGACGCCGAGGTGCCGCAGATGCCGCTGCAGCGCGACTTCGACCTGTGGTGCCGTAAGGTGCGCCTGAAGCCGGAGGATGCCGAAACCCAGGTCAGGCTCGACCTGCGCAGCGATGCCGGCCTGCTGAAGTCGACCCTGTTGCACCGCCTCGACCTGATCGGCGTCCGCTGGGGACGGCTGATCGATGCCGAGGCCGGGCGCGGCACCTTCCGCGAAGTGTGGACCCTGGTTTGGGACCCCGGCATGGCGGTGGCCCTGGCCGAGGCCGTTATCTGGGGCGTCACCATCGAACAGGCGGCAATGGCGGCGACCGTCGAGCGCGCGGGCAAGGCGACGGCGATCACCGACCTGGCCGACCTGGTGCGCGCCGCCCTGGTCGCCGACCTGCCCGGCGCCGCCACGGCCTGTATCGACGCCCTGCAGGCGGCGGCCGTGAACATGAGCGATATCAGCGACCTGATGACGGCCGTGCCGCCGCTGGTGCGCATCATTCGTTACGGCACGGCGCGCAAGCTGCCCGAAGACGCCCTGCGCGCCCTCGTTGTCGCCCTCAGTGCCGAGATCAATGCGGGGGTACGCACCGGATCGCACCAGCTGGATGACGATGCCGCGCGGGCACGGCTGGGCGCCATGAGGGCTTATGACGAGGCGCTTGGCCTGTTCGGCGATACCGGTCTGTCGGAGGAATGGCGCCGGCAACTGGTCCTGATGGTCGATGATGACCAGGTGGCGCCGCCGGTAGCCGGCCTGGCCCTGCGCCGGTTGCATGACAGCGGGACCTGGGACGCAGACCTGGTAGCCGCGGCTTTTTCGCGCCAGTTGTCGGACGGGGTGCCGGCGCGGGCAGGCGCCTTTATCGAAAGCTTCCTGGCTGGCGCCGCCGAGGTGCTTATCCAGGACGCACATCTGCTGGGACTCATCGACGACTGGCTGTGCGGTCTCGACGAAGACACCTTTGTCGAAAGCCTGCCCCTGATGCGGCGCGCCCTGTCCGGCTTCGATCTTGTCGGCCGCAAGCGGTTGATGCAGCGCGTCGCCGGCGGTCGTACCGTGGCGGCGGCGACCACAGCGGGCCCGGCCGATAATCCGGCCTTCGACCGCGCCCTGCCCTTGCTGAAGCAGATATTGGGGTTGGCCTCCGAAGACTTGGCATCCGAAAAGGTGGCGCAATGACCGAAGCCGAACGCCTGCGCCGCTGGAAGCTGGCCCTTGGCGACAACGACATGGACGACCTGACCGAGCGCGATCGCCGCCTCAGCCAGGCCCTGTCGGCGCTATACGAGCCGGTGGAGAAGAAATCGCGCGGCGGCATGGGCGCATCCTCGCCCAAGGTGTCGCGCTGGCTGGGCGATATCCGCGAATTCTTTCCGGCGCCGGTGGTGCAGGTGATCCAGAAGGATGCCTTCGAGCGCCTGAACCTGAAGGCCCTGATGCTGGAGCCGGAATTCCTCTCGACCCTGGAAGCCGATGTCCACCTGGTCGCCGATCTGATTTCCCTGCGCGGCGCCATTCCGGAAAAGACCCGCGACACGGCGCGCATGGTGGTACGCAAGGTCGTCGACGAACTGCTGAAACGCCTGGAAGCGAAGACGATCGAAACCCTGCGCGGCGCGCTCAATCGGTCGCAGCGTACGCGCCGGCCCAGGCACAACGATATCGACTGGCCGCGCACCATCGGCGCCAATTTGCGTCACTACCAGGCCGATCTCGGCACGGTGGTGCCCGAAACCCTGGTTGGGTTTTCCCGCCGGACCCGCACGCGCGCCGATCTCGACCACGTTATGCTGTGCGTCGATCAGTCGGGATCAATGGCGACCTCGGTGGTCTATGCTTCGATCTTTGCCGCCGTTCTGGCGTCGTTGCCGGTCCTGTCGACGCAACTGGTCTGCTTCGATACGGCCATTATCGACCTGACCGAACAACTGGCCGATCCGGTCGAGGTCCTGTTCGGCGTCCAGTTGGGCGGCGGCACCGATATCAACGCGGCCCTGGCCTATTGCGAACAGACAATCGAACACCCGTCGAAGACGCATCTGATCCTGATCAGCGACCTCTACGAAGGCGGCGACGCCAAGGCCATGCTGGCGCGCGCCGCCGCCCTGAAACAGTCGGGTGTCAACCTGATCGTCCTGCTGGCCCTGTCGGACGATGGCCGCCCGGGGTACGACGCCAACCATGCCGGCCTGATCGCCGCCATAGATTGCCCGGTCTTTGCCTGTACGCCCGATCGTTTTCCCGACCTGATGGCCACGGCCCTGACCCGGCAGGATATCGGCCAGTGGGCCGCGGCCAACGATATCGCCCTCATTCGCGGGCAATGAACGCCGTCATCACCCTTCAGCCTTTCGCACCGCCTGCAGGTCGTGAATGCGTACCGAGGGGCAGACCTGGCGCGCGATCTCGCACAGGTGACGGTGGTGGGTCAGGTAGATGACCTGTCCGAAGCCGGCCATGCCGGCGAAGACCTTCAGCGTTTCCTCGGAGCGGAAATCGTCGAAGGTTTCCAGGATATCGTCGGCAAGGAAAGGGACGGACGGCCGGCTGCTGACCAGTTCCTCGTACCCGGCGACGCGCAGGGCCAGGTAGAGCTGGAAACGGGTCCCCTTCGACAGGTCGGCGGCGCGCTTCGAGCTGCCGTCGGCGGCGATGGCCACCAGGATTTCCCCATCCTTTTCCGCCTGGGTCGACAGGCGCGTATAGGCATTGCGGCTGACCAGGGAAAAGGCCTCCGAAGCGCGGCGAAGCAGGGCGCTGCGGTGTTTTTCGCGATATAGCCGCAAGGCCAGTTCCGCCGCAGTGACGCCGAGCTTGCGTTTCAGCCAGGTCAGGGCGCTGTCCTCGATCTGCAGCAGGAGGGTGCGCCGCTGTTCCTCCAGCCTGGCGACCGCGTCGTCGCCATCGACGGCGTCGACGGCGTCGGACGCCTTGCGCAGTTCGGCGAACAGGTCGCGAACGCGGATGTCCTCGTTCTCGACCAGCGTCGTCGCCTGGGCAATGTCGAGGCGGGCGGCTTCGACATCGAACGCCTGCAGCCGGGTCTCTGCCTCGGCCAGGTCCGCCAGGCCAAGGGTCTGCAGCATGTCGGACGCTGCCCCCGCGATCCGGGCCTCCAACTCACGACGCAGGCGCAGGTCGTGCAGCCTGGCCGCCACCTCCGCCAGGGTGGCGACGGCGAAGTGGGCGCACATGGCGTTCAGGCGCCCGTCGAAGCGGGCGCGATCGTCTTCCAGGCGCTGTGCCTGTGCTTCGAGTTCGACGCGGCGGGTCGTGGCGCTGTCCCGCGCCGCCGCCTGGTGGCGCGCTTCGGCGATGGCGGCGGCAAGCATCCGGTCGCTTTCGGCCGGACTATGGGCCGGCGCCAGGCCCGCCTTGTCCACCAGTTCGGCGACGCGATCGCCATATTTCCTCTGGTCGCTCTCCATGGCGTCGATACGATAGGCCAGTTCGCCCCGCGCTTTTATTTCGACGGCCAGGGGCTCGAGTTCGGCAAAGATGCCCCGCACGGCGGCGGGCGTCGGCAGTTGCTCGTCGCCGCCCAGCCAGCAGGCGCCGCAGGCGGAGCGCCACTGTGTGGTCCAGCTGTCCAGCTGAATACGCGCTGCTGCCAGGGTGGCCCGGCGCTCCTGCAGGTCGCGCTCCAGGCGCATCGTTTCCGCCTGGCTGGCCTTGGTTCGGCGATCCGCCTCGATGCGGTCTTCGGCACGGAAGACGAGCTGGTCGGCCGGTGTGTCCGGATTGTCGCCTGCCGTGACAAGTGCGTCGCGCAAGTTCGCCTCCAGCTTCTGTACCTCTGCCTGGGCGCCGGCGATACGGTCTCCAGTCCTGGCGAGTGATGCGAGGGTGGCCAGGACCTCTCGCCGGGCTTCGATCCAGGTCGCGAGACGGCGCGGCGACCAGTTGGGCGGCATGTCCGGCGAGATGGCGGCGACTGCGCCGGCAATCGTCCGCGCCAGCTCCGTTTGCCGGGCGTCGATCTGCGCCAGCCTGTCCCGGTGGCCGGCAAGCTGCGTTTCGGCCGACGCCTTCTGAAGGGCGACCTCGGTGACCCTGGCCTGTTCGCTTACCCTGGCCAGCCGTGTTGCACCGATCGCGTCGTCCTGCCGCAGCAATGCCTCGAAGGTCTCGGCCGATCCGGCGTCCAGGTGTGTGCGGTGCGCCAGCCATGCGGTTTCGCGATCCCGGCGGATGGCCTGGGCCTGGCCATCCGTGACCAGGCCGCCGACCCCGGCGAGGACCGAAAGTTGGGCATCGGCGGTGGCCACGGCTTCGGTGGCGCGCGTGATCTCGGCTTCGCTCGTCCGGCGGCGATCGGCAAGATCGTCGCTCTCCGCTCCCCAGCTTTCGAGCGTGTCCGCCATCGGGACCGTCATGGCCACCAGGGCCTGTGGATTTCCGGTCCATGGGGCGAGGCGCTCGATCTGCGTGGCGAGGCGATCGCGCGTCTCGCCCTGTTCCTCGCCGGCGAGACGAAGGCGGGCGGCACATTCCGAGGCGCGCAACGCATCCAGGGCGGCGGCCAGGCGATGGGCGGCCGTCTCGGACAGGGCGGCAAAAGCGCCCTCGCCGGGGCCCCACAGGCGACCTTGCGCGGCGCGCAAGTCCCGCTCCGACCTGTCCTGTTCCGCCTCTGCCAGGCGCAGGCTCTCGTCGATACGGGCGCGTCCGGCGATCAGGTCGTCGAGCTGCCCGCGAATGGCCGGCTTGAGGACAAGTTCGGCCGGGTCGCTGTCGGCCGGGCGGTCGAGGCGGCGCATGACGGCGTCGATCGCGCCGTCGACTTCGGAGCGGCGGACCCGGCGCGACGGCAGGTCCTTTTCCGAGGTCACATACCGGGCGCGCAGGTCGCCCAGATCGTCGAAGGCTCCGGCGAGGCCCAGCAAGGCCTCGTCCACCGTAATGGCCGCCAGCTCGGCTGCGAGGCGCGTCCGACCCTGAGCGTTGAGCTGTTCCGCCGTCTCCAGCCGTGCCGCCTCGAGTTCGAGGTCGCGGATATCGTCCTCCCAGGCCGGCGGCGCGCCCGGAAGATCAAGCAGGGGGGCGATCAGGCGCCGGCCTTCCAGAAGGGACAGATAGCGCGGATGCGCCAGCAGGCTGTTCTGCAGGCGCGCCAGGGTCGACTTCTCCGTCGCCAGCTCTTGCACCGCCGCGGAATAGCGCGCCCTGGCCGTTTCGCGCGCTTCGATCAGCCGGGCGAAGGTCGAGGCGGCAATGTCCAGGGCCTCGCCGCGCGCCTTGAGGGCATCGAGCGCCTTCTTGTGCTGCGCCAGTTCGTGAGTGTGCCCGCGGGGCTTGAAGAACCGGTCGCCGTCGGCGCGCAGTTCGGTGAGGCGCTGGCTCAGGGCGGACAGGCCGCTGCTGGCCGAAAACAGCAGTTCGCCGAGTTCGCCGCGGCTGGCCAATATGCTCTCGCCGCCCTGTTCCAGCGTCTCGTCGTCGAGCGAGAACATCGTCTGGAAGGCTGCCCGGTCGATGCCGCCGAGTTCGGCCAGGATGGCGGCGTCGGCAATGGGGGCGCCGTTCAGGTCAAGCAGGCTCTGTTGGTCGCGCTTGATGCGCGTGAAGCGGACGTCCCGGCCGCCGAGTTCGATCGTGCCCGACAGCTGCATGGTGGCGTAGGGGTGCAGGAAGCCGTAGCGCGAACGCTTGTCGATGCCATAGAGCAGGTCGAGTATCGCCGAAAAGGTCGTCGACTTGCCGGCTTCGTTCGGCCCGTAGATGATATGCAGGTCCGGGCCTGTCGCCGACCGTTCGCCGAAATCGATCGAAAAATCGGTGAACTTGCCATAGCGGGTAAGATCGAGTTGCCGCAGACGCATCAACCGTCTCCCCGGGCGCCGGGCGCGCGCAGCCATGCCAGCACGTCGTCGGCGCCTTCCAGCGCCAGGGCGTCCAGCAAGGCATCGCGATGGGCCGCCTCTGCGCCCAGCATGTTGCGCAGGTCGGACGGCAGGGCGCGGACCAGCTCATCGGCTATATCGGCTAACTGGGCGCGGAAGCCGTCGCTGGTGGCGACGTCCTCGCCGATCAGGCGTCTCAGTTCGGCCACTGTGTCGCCGGGCGCATTGTCGGGATCAGCGTGGGTGACGGCGTCGTCAAGCCGCAGTTCGATCTTTTCCAGCCAGGTAGCGCCCGCCCCAGTAGAGCCTACCATGCCGGCCTGGAGTTCGACCTCTTCCTGCAGCAGATCCTGGTCGCGACGGATACGCCAGGCCAGGGGCGTTTGGCCGGTGAGCGCCAGCCGCACGATCAGATGCTCGGTGCTGACGGCCTGGCGCAAGCGGCGCATGGCGTTGGAAATACCGGCGATCATGTCGCGCCAGTCGTCCATCCCGGTCAGGTCGACAGTCAGGCGTTCGAATTGCGCCAGGCTGACATTGCGTTCTTCGACCTGTATGTCGCCATCGTCCCCAACGGTGACCAGCGAGACGGACTTCGGCCCGGACTCGTTGATATCGCGGCCCTGCGGATTGCCCGGCATGACGATGGTGGATCGGCCGATATGGAGGGACCGCTTGTGGATATGGCCCAGGGCCCAGTAGGCGAAACCCGACTGGTCAAGTTCGCTGACGCTGCATGGGGCATAGGGGTCGTGGCCGGGGGCGCCGTTCAGGCTGGTGTGCATCATGCCGATATTGACGGCGGAGGATACGGGGGCCTTGTACTTCGGCAGCAGGCCTTGCGGCGCATCGGATTTGGCGAAGCTCAGGCCATGGATGACGATGTCGGGTCGGGCAGCGCCCCGGTCAAGCGCGACGGCCTCGGCGCGGCCGCCGAACGTGAAGACGGAGTCGGGCAGCACCAGTTCCCGGGTGATTTTCGACAGGGCGTCGTGATTGCCGCGCAGGATAAAGGTCCGGATACCGGCCGCGTCCAGGCGATGGAGCTGTTCGGCGAAGAAACGCGCCGTCTTCATCGAGGTCTGGTGGCCGTCATAGAGGTCGCCGGCGATAAGCAGGGCGTCCACCGCCTCGTCCAGGCACAGGTCGACGATGCGGACGAAGGCCTGGCGGGTGGCGTTGGCAACCAGTTCCGCCAGGGCAGCATTACGCAGGGCCAGCGATTTGAGCGGCGAATCGAGATGGATGTCCGCGGTATGTACGAACCGGAAGGTCATGATGCGTCGTCCCCGGGGCGGCCGGCCGTCCTGCCGAATCCGGGCGCCATGCAGACTTAAGGCTATACAGGATTTGCGCCGGAGCTACCCGTCTTTTTGGCGACGTGGGGGTTGGATAGTTGCATTTGCAACACAATCGGCAGGCTTGACTACTGAGCCGTATATTTTTGTTGCATGATGCAACGTACGGGGATATTGGACCGGTGTCGCTGTTCGCAGCGACACGCCGCAGTGGCGTAGAAAGCGATTACATCGTGTCGCCGGTTCGAGCCCGGCCGGGTTTTGCAAAAGCCCGTAGCTCAGTTGGTAGAGCAGAAATCGCGTTCGCCCTGTTCCCTGCGGCGGCTATAAATGGGTGGCGTAGACAACACCTTCCTCGTAGCGGGTTCGAATCCTGCGCGGCGGTTGTACCCGCCGAGTGTGCTCTGATGGAGAGTCGAGACGGGTTTCCCGTCTGGTGTTGTCGTCTGTTCCCTCGTTATCACCGGCCGGTGGTGCGGATATCGCTTGCTTCGTATGAAAAACGCCTGTTGCGATATCGTCCTTTCCCCGGTCTTTTTAAGTTCCAGTCGTCCGTGGCGCAGGCTTCGGTTTCATCGCCACCCTGGTATAGGGCAGCCCTGGATGTCTGTTATCGCAAGATGACAGGCAAGCCAACGTGGCCCGGATCGGCAAAATCCGGCGGAAGTGCCTACCACCCGAAGCCGCCTATTCCCGGACGGCTGGAATGTAAATTCAAGATTTTTGTTGCATTACGCAACAAGTTGCTGTAGTAACTGTTTTGCGCTCGGGCAGGCCTGTCACAGGAACCACCCGGACGTCATGTCCAAGTGGCGTAGAGCAACGTCTTCATCGTTCTGGTTGAGGGGCCGCAAGGCTCCGGGGTTCGACTCCCCATTCCCGATCCGGCGTGCCGGTGAGGGGCTGACGTTCTCGCCTGTACCCTTGGATTTTCACCGGCAGCAGCCATGCGCGTTTCAGCCTGGCCCCGCGCCCTATATCCGTCTGCAGCCGCACGTGCGTTTCGCGTCCGGCGCCCCAGCCCCAAAATCATCGCGCAATCGCCACCGGACACGCCGTCCGGCGATGGGCGGAATTGCGTGCAACACGTTCAGAAAAGGTGCGAACCATGCGGTTCTCTATTTTCAACAAGCGCCCGGACGTGACCGCCGAGGGCGCCCCCGCGTACATCCTGACCGCCGAACAGAAGCTGCGGCGTTCGGTCCTGTCCTGCCTGTTGTGGGAAGACGAATTCTACGAAGACGGCCAGACCATCGCCGATCGCATCCTGGCCCTGGCGGCCGAGGTCGCCCCGCAAACCGTGGCCGATCTCGCGGTCGAGGCCCGGGTGTCGTTCAAGCTGCGGCATGTGCCGCTGCTCCTGCTGTGCGCCCTCATCAAGGCCGGCGGCCCCCTGGTCGCGCCGACCATCGAGCGGGTAATCCAGCGGGCCGACGAGCTGACCGAACTGGTCGCGCTCTACTGGCGCAACGGCAAGCGGCCGCTTTCGAAGCAGATGAAGCTGGGTCTTGCCCGGGCCTTCGTCAAGTTCGACGCCTATGCCCTGGCCAAGTACGACCGCAGCGGACCTGTACGTCTGCGGGACGTCCTGTTCCTGTCCCACGCCAGGCCGAAGGACGAGGCGCAGGCCGCGCTCTGGAAGCAACTGGCCGACCAGGCCCTGCCGTCGCCCGATACCTGGGAAGTGGCCCTGTCGGGCGGGGCGGACAAGGCGGAGACCTTCACGCGGCTGCTGACCGAGCGCAAGCTCGGCTACCTGGCCCTGTTGCGGAACCTGCGCAACATGGACCAGGCGGGTGTCGCCGAAGGCCTGGTCACCGAGGCGATTATCGCCCGGCGTGGCGCCGAACGCGTCCTGCCCTTCCGCTATGTGGCGGCGGCGCGGGCGGCGCCCCGGTTCGAGCCCTGGCTCGACCAGGCTCTGAGCGAGGCCATCCTGGAGAGCCCGATCCTGCCCGGACAGACCATCGTCCTGGTCGATGTTTCGGGCTCGATGGATGCGAAGCTGTCGGCGCGCTCGGACCTGACGCGGCTCGATGCGGCGGCGACCCTGGCTGCGATCCTGCCGGGCAAGGTGCGGATCTTCACCTTCTCGACCGAGGTGAAGGAGGTTCCGCCCCGGCGCGGCATGGCCGGTGTCGATGCGATCGTCAGGTCGCAACCGCACGGTGGGACCGAACTGGGCAAGGCGGTAAAGAAGATCAACGCCCTGCCGCACGACCGGCTGATCGTCATTACCGACGAACAGTCGCACGATAAGGTCCCCGATCCTGTAGCCGCAAAGGCCTACATGATCAACGTCGCCTCCGCCCGCAACGGCGTTGGTTACGGCGCCTGGACGCACATTGACGGTTTCAGCGAAGCGGTGTTGACCTATGTCCGCACGTTTGAATCTGAGGCCGTTGGAGTGAATGTCTGATGGACCCGGAGACACTGAGGCAGGCGGCCATCCTCCTCTTCGGCGAACGCGGCTGGCAGTCGCGTTTGTCCGAAGCCCTGGGGGTCGACCGCTCCTCGGTGTCCCGCTGGTTCGCCGGCCTGGCCATCCCGGGGCCCGTGGCCGCAGCCGTCAATGCCTGGCTGAAACTTTACGAACTGACGGGCGAGACTCCGTATGAGATGGAGGGGCTGATAGACCCGCGCAAATCGTGAGGCGCGCCGAGCCGGTGCATTGCAAAGCAACTTTTCGGGGAATATAATCCAGTTCTCGCCTGTCGTGAGATATCGCAATGGATCGATGCAGAATAAGGCCTATTTTTTCGTGGGAATACGCCATTTCTGTCGGACTGTTCACTTGTGAAACTTTGCAACAGCGGATAGATACTTTTAAGTGTATGTGTTGCAATTACGAATTGAGGGGGCCTATGGTCACGGACAGACGCAGCGAAGCGCATCCCATCGATCTGCATGTCGGCGGCAAGGTTCGGACACGGCGCAAATTCCTCGGTATCAGCCAGGAGGAACTGGCCAACGAGATCGGCCTGACCTTCCAGCAGATTCAAAAGTATGAGAGCGGCGCCAACCGTATCAGCGCTTCGAAGCTGTTCGAGATCAGCCGCATGCTGCGCGTTCCCATTGCCTACTTCTTCGAAGGCTACGCTGCGCTGCACGAGATGATTGAGGATCCGGCCACCGGCCAGGCGATCCACAGCTTCCTGATGACGACGGAGGGCCTGGAACTGGCCGAAGCCTTTCCGCGTATCAAGGCGCCCGAGCGCCGGCGCAAGATCATCGAGCTGGTGCGCGTCATCGCCGCCGGCGAGGATGACTGATCGCTGTGGTAGAATTTGCACAAGTGAGACCGGTATCCGCATAATATCGGGATAGAATTCTGCCGGCCTCGGACAATTTATTGCCGGGTTGCGAAAGAAAATTCGCAACTTATGTTCACAAGCGCACATAAAATCGCGGAACTCTTCGATATGAGGAGGTATGCCAAAGCGTGCGAAGGTTCAGGCACTTATCCCTGGAAACAATCTACTGTCTCATCTGCGTCCGCAGGAACTTGCCCTGTTCCGCAACGAACTTGAGCCGGTGCGGCTGGAGCAGGGGGATGTTGTCGCCGATGCCGGCGAGGTCGTGAAATACGTCCACTTCCCCTGCGGCTCCTGCCTGATGTCCTACATGGTCGTCCTGCCGGAAGGCCAGGAGATCGAAGCCGGTCATGTCGGCCATGAAGGCGCAGTGGGCGGGGTTGTGTCCATGGGACGCCTGCCGGCGTTTACGCGCTGCGAGGTCCAGGTCGCCGGCAACGCCCTGCGTGTTCACAATGCCGATCTCGAGGCCGCCAAGCAGCAGTCGCCGGTCCTGCGCGAAATCTTTGCCCGCTATGCCGACTGCCAGTTGGCCCAGTTGTACCAGTCGGTCGCCTGCAATGCCGCCCATTCGGTCGAACAGCGGGCGGCCAAATGGCTGGCCTCGGTGGCCGAGCTGACCCAGATGGACAAGGTCGCCTTCCGCCAGGAACAACTGGCCCTGATGTTCGGCGTCGGCCGCACCTATGTTACCCGCGTTATGGCGCGCCTGGCCGATGCCGGCGCCATCGAGGTCAAGCGCGGTGGCGTTAATGTCATCAATGCCGAAAAACTGCGCCAGGCGGCATGCGGCTGCAATGACGCGGTCAAGGACCACTTCCACGAGGTGCTGCGCGGCGTCTATCCGGACCTGAACAACCCGGCGGACAGCAAGGCATAAACTGTTTTGAAGCCGATAAGCCTGACGAAACGGCTTCAGACTCAGCTGTCGGCGGTGAAGATTTCGGCGTAGCTCGTTTCCAGCAGCACGGCTTCATCATCGCGCAATGCGCTAAACTCTTTGTCACGAGCGCGCCGCGATAATTTGCCCTTGCCTTGATGCAGGAAGGTTATGAGCAATTCGATTATGCGGTCTGGCATGTCGAAGCGTTCCTGAATGAAGTCCTTTATCCGCTCATGCCGGGCCAGGTAATTCACTTCATCCGGCAGACTTTTTTCAATTGTCTGTTGAACACAGTCATACAAAAATTCGGCCTGCCGCGTCGCATCGAAATAGCGATAAAGGTCAATCGTCTCGTTCAAAACCTCGACATTACCCTTGGCTGTCGGCCGCCACTCGATCAGGTCGAGCCGTTGTCGCGAATAGGCTTCGAGCACTTTGCGATAGTCGTCTATACGCTCAAGGATCACCGCAGATACGGGAAACACGATGCCTTTGGGCGCAAAAGCTTTTTCGGTAAGGACATGATGGATCAGATAGCGGTGTATCCGGCCGTTGCCGTCTTCAAACGGGTGGATGAAGACAAAGCCGAAGGCGATAAGTGTAGATGACAAAACCGCATCATAATTGCCGGCAGTCAGCCTGTCATTCGCAGCAACAAGCGCATCGATAAGCGTCGGAACGTCTTCCCAGCGCGCCGAAATATGATCAGGAATGGGTGTGTTTGATACACGATCGTGGACCCCGACGAAGCCGCCTTCATCCCGCCAGCCCATTTTGACGAACCGTTTGTCTTCGATCACTATATCCTGCAACCGCACGAACTCCTGGACCGACAATTTCTGCTGCCCAGCCTGTCCTATGGCTCGCCCCCAACGCTCGGCACGGTTATGCGGCGGTCGTTCGCCCTCGATAGCGTAAGAGGCCTTGGAATCTTTCAACAGCAAGAATGCAGCGGCGCGCGCCAGCACGTTTGGGTCAATCTTGCCCAAGGCTTGAGCGGCCTTTTCCTTGAGGTGGGACACCATCAATGCATCGAGTTTTTCCGTGCGCCGAATTAACGGGCAAAAATTTTGGACGCCGGGCAGATTGTTACGAACACGGTGACGTTTGGAAGCCTCGGACACGGCCGCATATTGGATATCTGTATCCAGAAAATCGACGAGGTTCGTGACGTGAGAGTCGGGGATATCAAGGGCAGTTCGCGTTAGCCACTCGTATATAAACCACAGGCGGCGGCTATGCTTTCCAGTGGGTTCCGAACGAATGATCGTTTCGATTTCCTGCGGGGCCACGGTCGCAAACACAGCATTCAGGACAGCAAGGTCCACAGGCTCGTTTTTGAGCGCGAACATTAAATGACCTTGCAGCGTTTCTTCCGGGGCGTGGCGCGGCGTGAACACCATCCACTCTTCGGTATAGTAGCGTTTGTGCTTTTGGCTCAGGACAGAAAATCTGTCCGGCAGAGGCACTGTCAGGTTATAGTGCTGGATGAGGGCGGCATATCCGGCCAGCGTCATGTTCGCTTCGGGCAAGCTCCGTCCATGAAAAACGTTTTCCGTTTGTGAAAATTGAATTGTCTTCTCTGATTTCATGAAAATCATTTTAGCATGAAAACTGCATTTAATCCATGAAAAGCATATTTAATTCATCCTTTTTATGAAAAATGCGTTTTAAAAGACAAAAAATTCGAAAGTGTTTGTAGTGGCAATAGGAGAAACCCTGCCAAGAAGACCGAGACGGGAACATTAAGGGTAGGCCAGATCGCACCGTCGCAATGAATGGACGCAGTTATTCGACCTGAACAGCGGCTCGGGCGGCAAGCCACAATCTGTGTTTTGAAAGGGAAACCCGGCGGAATGGTGGAGCTAAGCGGATTCGAACCGCTGGCCTCCTCATTGCGAACGAGGCGCTCTACCAACTGAGCTATAGCCCCATTCCGTTTCCGGGAGCGCACCTTTTACCCCACGAAGGGTTCCTGTCAAGCGTTCAGTAACTTGTACACGCTAGGCATTTGCCTATATTGATAGGGATGTTACAGGCCAGGGAACCACGGGCAGCATGACCGGTTTTATTTTCTTTATTCTCAACGGGATTTTCAGCTTCGTCCTGTTCGTTCTGGTCGCCAGCGCGATCCTCAGTTGGCTGGTTGCCTTCAATGTCATCAATACGCGTAACCCGGTGGTCTGGCGTTTGCTGGATATTCTCGACCGGATCACCACGCCGATCCTGGCGCCGTTCCGCATGTTCATTCCGCCGATCGGTGGGCTGGACCTGAGCTTCCTGATCGCCTTCCTGGTGATCGAGGGCATCCAGCGCTTCCTGCTGCCGCTGGCGGCACAGAACCTGTACGCCCTGCTGGGTTCGTGACACGTCTGGTGGTGCGGTTGACGCCGAAAGCGTCGGCCGACCGCATCGACCGCTGGGACACGGATGACAAGGGACGGCGCTTCCTGAAGGTGCGCGTGCGCGCGGCACCGATCGAAGGCCGCGCCAATGACGCCCTGATCGTCTTTATCGCCAAAACACTCGAAATCCCGAAGTCGCGGCTGACCCTGGTCGCCGGCGATACGGCGCGCCTGAAGGTCATCGATATCGACGGTCTGTCCGAGGCGGAAATCGACGCGCTTTTGCCTGCTTCATAAAGAAAATGCCCCCGCATGCAGGAGCATGCGAGGGCCAGTTCACCTTTGCGAGGTGGTCTCGATAACAATGTAATCCGCAGTGGTTAAGCAGCGGTCAATGCCGATGCGCGGATCTGGTCGGTAATGGCCTTGGCGACCTGCGAACCCGAGGCGGTACCGCCGAGGTCCTTGGTCAGCGTGCCCTGTTCGACGACGGCGTCGATGGCCGCGTCGAGCGCATCGGCTTCCCTGGTCAGGTTGAGCGAGAAGCGCAGCATCATGGCGACCGACTTCAGCGTGCCGATCGGGTTGGCGAGGTCCTTGCCGGCGATGTCGGGCGCCGAGCCGTGGATCGGCTCGTAGAGGCCCTTGCCGGTGGCGCCGAGCGAGGCGGAACCGAGCAGGCCGATCGAGCCCGGCAGGACCGAGGCGAGGTCGGACAGGATGTCGCCGAACATGTTCTCGGTCAGGACGACGTCGAACGCGGTCGGGCGCGTCACCAGGTGCATGGCCATCGAGTCGACGAGGGCGTGCTCCAGCTCGACGTCCGAATACTCTTCCTTGTGCAGACGGATGACGGTCTCGCGCCACAGGCGGCTGGTCTCGATGACATTGGCCTTGTCGACGCTGGTCACCTTGTTGCGGCGCTTACGGGCGGCTTCGAAGGCGACGCGGGAGACGCGTTCGACTTCCTCGACCGAATAGTAGCATTCGTCGATGGCATAGGTCTCGGTGCGGGTGCGCTTGCCGAAATAGAGGCCGCCCGTCAGTTCACGGACGATCAGCATGTCCGCGCCTTCGACGACCTCGGCCTTCAGCGGTGAGCGGTGCACCTGCGACGCCTTGACGTCCATGGGACGCAGGTTGGCGAACAGGCCCATCGACTTGCGCACGGCCAGAAGGCCCTGTTCCGGGCGCATCTTGCCCAGGTCCCACTTGGGGCCGCCGACGGCGCCGAGCAGGACGGCATCGGCCGCCAGGCAGGCCGCGTCGGTATCTTCCGGGTACGGATTATTGTCGGTATCGATGGCTATGCCGCCGATACGCTTTTCGACAAAGGTGAAGTCGTGGCCGTAGACTTCGCCGATGGTCTTCAGGGCCGAGACGCCGGCGGCGGCGACTTCGGGGCCGATGCCGTCACCCGGCAGGACTACGATATTGAAGGATGACATCAGGCGGCCTTTCCGTGGGTCTTTTCGAACTGTTCGATTTCGGGCAGGCGCTTGAGCAGCCAGCCCATGGAGTCGACGCCTTCCAGCAGGCACTGGCGGGCGAAGGCTTCGACCTCGAAGACGAAAACCGTGCCGTCTTCGAGGCGCAGTTCGTTGCTTTCCAGGTCGATGGTGACGCGCTGCTGCGGATCGGCCAGCAGCTTCTCATAGGTGATCTTGTCGACGACAACCGGCAGCAGGCCGTTCTTCAGGCTGTTCGACTTGAAGATGTCGGCGATCTCGGTCGAGATGACGGCCTGGAAGCCGTAATCCATCAGGGCCCACGGCGCGTGTTCGCGCGACGAGCCGCAGCCGAGATTGTTGCCGGCGACCAGGACGCGGTGCTCGGTCGGGTCGATGGTGTTGAGGATGAAATCCTTGTCCGAGCCATCGGCATTGTAGCGCCAGTCGTTGAAGGCGACCTTGCCGAGCCCGGCCTTGGTCGTCGTCGTCAGGAAGCGCGCCGGGATGATCTGGTCCGTGTCGATATTGGCTTCCGGCAGGACGACGATGCGCGACGAAAAGGCGTGGGTGGGTTCCTGGTTGGACATTTAGGCCTCCTCGAGCGCCATGAATTGACGGGGATCGGCGACGTGGCCGGCGACGGCGGACGCGGCGGCCGTGGCGGGCGAGGCCAGCACGGTGCGCGAACCGGGGCCCTGGCGGCCCTCGAAATTGCGGTTGGAGGTCGAGACGGCCAGTTGGCCCGGCAGGACGAAGTCACCGTTCATGGCGATGCACATCGAACAGCCCGGCAGACGCCATTCGGCGCCGGCGTCGAGGAAGATCTTGTCCAGGCCTTCCTTCTCGGCCTCGATGCGGACCCACTCGGAGCCCGGCACGACCAGGGCGCGGACGCCGGCGGCGACCTTGCGGCCCTTGAAGATCTCGGCGGCGGCGCGCAGGTCGGCCATGCGGCCATTGGTGCACGAACCGATGAAGACGACATCGACCTTTGCCACGTCGCGCGACTCGCCGCCGTGCAGGCCCATATACTTCAGGGCGCGTTCTTCGTCTTCGCTATGCGGGACGGGAACGCCCTTGACGATCGGCGCACCCTGGTCGGGCGAGGTGCCCCAGGTGGCCATCGGCTCGATCTGCGAACCATTGATGGTGATTTCCTTGTCGAAGACGGCGCCTTCGTCGGAAGCCAGGGCCAGCCAGCCCTTGGCGGCTTCGTCATAGGCGGCGCCCTGCGGCACGTATTCGCGGCCGCGTAGCCAGTCGACCGTCTTCTGGTCGGGGGCGATCATGCCGCAGCGGGCGCCGGCTTCAATCGACAGGTTGCAGACCGTCATGCGGCCTTCCATGTCGAGGTCGCGGATGACGTCGCCGGCATATTCCAGCGCATAGCCGGTGCCGCCCGAGAAGCCGAGCGTGGCGATGACGGTCAGGGCGACGTCCTTGCCGGTGACCCCGGGCTGCAGCTTGCCCGAGATGTTGATGCGCATGGTCTTGGGCTTGCGCTGGGCCAGGCACTGGGTGGCCAGGACGTGGCCGACTTCCGAGGTGCCGATGCCGAAGGCGATGCAGCCGAAGGCGCCGTGGGTCGAGGTGTGGCTGTCGCCGCAGACGACGGTGAAGCCCGGCTGGGTCAGGCCCATTTCCGGCCCGATGACGTGGACGACGCCGCGGTTTTCGGCGTCATAGCCGAACAGGCGCACGCCGTTCTTGGCCGCATTGGCCTCGAGCGTTTCGACCTGCTTCTTGGCCTGGGCGGTGACGTAGGGACGGTTGCCGTCGGCGTCGGGGCGCAGGGTCGGGATCGAGTGGTCGAGCGTGGCGAAGGTGCGGTCCGGACGGCGAACCTTCAGGCCGCGCGCATCCAGTTCGGAAAACGCCTGCGGCGAGGTGACTTCGTGGACGAGGTGCAGGTCGATATAGAGGACGGCGGGCTTGTCGGCACCCTCCGGCTCCACGACGTGGGCATCCCAGACTTTCTCGAATAAGGATTTCGGCATCGGTCTCAGCTTTTCTAGTTCGATGGCCAGCCCGACGACACGTGGCAATCCTCTCCACCCCGCGCCCGGAGGCAGGGGGTGGAGAGGACCGTTATGTCATAGCGGGCGGACCCGGTGGATTTATTCGGCCGGTACGGTGGCTTCGATCGGGTCGAGCCAGCCGAAACGGTCTTCGGTGGTGCCGTTGAACAGGCCATGGAACAGGGCCTGCAAACGCTTGGTAATCTTGCCCGGGCCATTGGCGCGGGTAGGGATGTCGTCGATGGTGCGGATCGGTGTGATCTCCGCGGCGGTGCCGCACATGAAGACCTCGTCGGCGAGATACAACATTTCGCGCGGCAAGGCTTGCTCGATCACCTCGATGCCGTCGGCTTTCGCCAGCTTGATCAGGCTGTCGCGGGTGATCCCGCCCAGGATCGAGGCGGCAACCGGCGGCGTATGGATCTTGCCGTTCATGATGACGAACAGGTTCTCGCCGGCGCCCTCGGACAGGCGGCCGTCGGTGCCCAGGCCCAGGCCCTCGGCGTAGCCGCGGCGGCGCGCCTCGGTGCCGATCAGGTAGGACGACAGGTAGTTGCCGCTCATCTTGGCCGCGTTCGGAATGGTGTTCGGCGCGGCGCGCTGCCACGACGACACGCAGACGTCGACACCCTTCGACAGGCCGTCTTCGCCGAGATAGGCGCCCCAGGCAAAGGCGGCGATGGCGACATCGACCTTCGGCGTTTCGCTTTTCGGCGTCACGCCCATGCCGTTTTCGCCGAGGAAGACGATCGGACGCCAGTAGGCGCTTTTCAGGTTGTTGGCGACAATGAGGTCCTTGCAGGCGGTCATCATCTGCTCGAAACCGTAAGGCACGGTCATGCCGTAGATGCGGCAGGAATCCTCGAGGCGCTTCAGATGGTCGCCAAGGCGAAAACCCATCGGGCCGTGCGGAGTGTCGTAACAGCGGATGCCCTCGAAGGCGGCGGTGCCGTAGTGCAGGGCGTGGGTCATGACGTGGATGTTGGCCGCTTCCCAGGCGACCAGGGACCCATTCATCCAGATTTTATCAGCTAGCTTGCTCATGTGATTTCAGCTTTTGGAATATCGTGTGGGCACGGCCTCTGTACGCCCGTTACCGGGCTGGACAAAGGCGGATTTATCGAACGCGTCGCAGAGCGCGCGAAGCCCGGCCCATACCGGATCGGGGCCGCGACCACGGCCCCGATAAACCTCTCCCTTTATGCTGAGACGGATCTCGGCAAACGCCTCGCCGGTAAAATCGATACCGGACTGACTGATCTTGCAACCGGCGAGATCCGCCGGGATGCCATAGGCCTTCGACAGGGCATTGAGCCCCGCCGCGAAGGCACTGTGGCCTTCTCCGCGCGCCGTATGCAGCGAACGGTCATCGTACAGCAGGTCGATCGCCATATCGGTGCGATCCAGGCTGACCTGGCTGCGGACAGCGCTAATGCGCCCCGCCTGTTCATGGCGCGAGGTCTCGCCCTCACGCGAAAATCCATTCAAAACCAGGCCCCTGCCGGGGGCGTTGGCCGGATGCGGTGTCATGCACGTATCTCTTGCTTGGCCTGCGGCGGCGCCGGGACCGCACCGGCATCCTGCCGGGGGTCGTTTTCGACGCGTTCGATGCCGTACAGGCGGTCGATCTGTAAACCCAGGGTCTCCAGGGTGCGAGCTTGGTCGCGCAGACGCAGCTTGAGCGTCAGTCCGCGCGTGGCCTCGCCGAGATCGTAAAGTTCCATCTCATCGATATGGAAGCCCCGTCTCTCGACGAGGCCAAGAATTCGCATGAGGCTGCCTTCCAGGCGATCCAGCTTAATATGAATCAAGTGGTTCATCCCAGCGCTCCTCCATCATGTCCGCATTCGAGGCGCCTGGCGGCACAAGCGGCCAGACATTTTCGCGCGGATCTATAACAACATGCAATAAGGTCGGTCCCTCGGCGGCGAGCAGGCGATCGATGGCGCCCTCTACCTCGTGCCGATGGGTGATACGGAAGGCGTCCAGGTTGAACGCCTTGGCGACAACGACGAAGTCGGGATTGTCCGACAGGTCGATCTCGGAATAGTTTTCTTCGAAGAAGAGCTGCTGCCACTGGCGCACTAGGCCCAGCGACGAGTTGTCGAGCAGGACGATCTTCAGCGGGATATGGTAACGGTTCAGCGTCGCCATCTCCTGGATGTTCATCATGAAGCTGCCGTCGCCGGAAACCGTGACGACGTGCTTGTCGGGCTGGCCCAGCTTGGCGCCGAGGCCGGCGGGCAGGCCATAACCCATGGCGCCCGATCCGCCCGAGGTCAGGTGGGCGCGGTTGTTCTGGAATTCGCAGTGCTGGGCGACCCACATCTGGTGCTGCCCGACATCGCAGGCAACCATGAACTTGTCGCCGGCCTTCTCCGACAGGGTCTTCAGCAGGCCCGGCGCATAGACACCCTTGCCCGGCGCATTGTAGCGGAAGCGATGCTCCCACTTGTCGGCCTTGCACTTCTCGACCCACTTCTGGATCGGGCCCACCTTGGGATTGAGGGCGGGCAGGGCCAGCTTCAGGTCGCCGAGGATGGCGACATCGGCCTTGCGCAGCTTGCCGATCTCGGCCGGATCGATATCGAAATGGATGATCTTGGCATTGGGTGCGAAGGCATTGAGCTTGCCGGTGGCGCGGTCGTCGAAACGCGCGCCGATGGCGATCAGCAGGTCGGCCTCCTGCACGGCGAAATTGGCCGCGCGGGTGCCGTGCATGCCCAGCATGCCGAGCGCCAGTTCGTGGGTCGTCGGCAAGGTGCCCAGCCCCTTCAGGGTCGAGACCTCGGGGATGCCGGTGCGGGCGACCAGGTCACGCAGTTCCTGCGACGCATTGGCCATTTCGACGCCGCCGCCGACATAGAAGAGGGGCTTCTTCGCCTGTTCGATCAGCTTTTCGGCGGCCTTGATCGCAGCAGCGTCCGGCGCCGGCGGCGTCCATTCCGGGAAGCTGGCGGCATGGCTGGCGCCGACGCGGGTCGAGGCGACGTCGCGCGGGATATCGACCAGGACCGGGCCGGCACGGCCTTCACGGGCAATGGCGAAGGCCTCGGCCAGGATGGACGGGATCTGGGCGGGATCGCGAACCAGCCACGAATGCTTGACGATCGGCAGGGTGATGCCGAGGATATCGACTTCCTGGAAACCGTCCGTGCCCATCAGGTGCGTACCGACCTGGCCGGTGATGCACACCATGGGGATGGAATCCATAAAGGCATTGGCGATGCCGGTGATCAGGTTGGTGGCGCCGGGGCCCGAAGTCGCCATGCAGACGCCGACGCGGCCGGTGGCGCGGGCATAGGCATCGGCGGCAAAGGCTGCGCCCTGTTCGTGGCGGACCAGGATGTGCTGCAAGCCGGATCCGGCGAGCGCATCGTAGATGGGCATGATGGCGCCGCCCGGATAGCCGAAAACGGTCTCCACCCCCAGCGCCTTCAGCGTGGAGATGACCAGTTGTGCTCCGGTGGGTTGGTTGCTCATCGTCTGTCTCGGTAGTCTTGATTTTGATTGGCCGCAGTCCGTGCGGCAGGAAATCCCCGGAGGGGATGCCGCCCTTCCCGTGAGGGAAGGGCGGTGGGTAGATTTAGGCTTCGACCGATTGCTTGTTCTGCAGCCAGCTCATGCGCGAACGCAGGTCGGTGCCGACCTTTTCGATCTGGTGGTTCAGATCGGCATTCATCAGCGCGTTGTAGCGCGGACGGCCGGCCTGGTTTTCCAGGATCCATTCACGGGCGAAGGTCGCCGACTGGATGTCCTTGAGGACTTCGCGCATGCGCTGACGGGTTTCGTCGTTGATGATGCGCGGGCCCGAGACCAGGTCGCCGTACTTGCAGGTTTCCGACACGAAGCTGTGCATCTTGGCGAAGCCGCCTTCGTACAGCAGATCGACGATGAGCTTGAGCTCATGCAGGCATTCGAAATAGGCGATTTCCGGACGGTAGCCGGCTTCGACCAGGGTTTCGAAACCCATCAGGACCAGTTCGGTCGTACCACCGCACAGGACGGCCTGTTCGCCGAACAGGTCGGTTTCGGTTTCTTCGCGGAAGCTCGTCTCGATGACGCCACCGACGGTGCCGCCGATACCACGGGCATAACCGAGCGCCTTGCGGGCAGCCTGGCCGGAAACGTCACGGTCGACGGCGAACAGCGACGGCACGCCGCGGCCACGTTGATATTCGCGACGGACGAGGTCGCCCGGGCCCTTCGGGGCAACCAGGATGACGTCCATGTCCGAGCGCGGGGTAACGCGGCCGTAGAGGACCGAGAAGCCGTGGGCGAACAGCAGGGCGACGCCCTTCGGGGCGTAGGGCTCGATGATATCCTTGTAGATGTCGGCATGCGACATGTCCGGCGTCAGGATGGCGATGATCGTCGCGTCGGCGATGGCGTCGCGGATTTCGGCGGTCGTCAGGCCGTCATGGGTCGCCTTGTCGTAGCCTGAACCGCCCTTGCGGACACCGACGATGACGTCGGCGCCGGAATCGCGCAGGTTCTGGGCGTGGGCGCGGCCCTGGCTGCCGTAGCCGATAATGGCGACGCGTTCGCCCTTCAGGCTGTCGGGCGATACGTCGTCATTGGTATAGATTTTCACAGGGAAGTCTCCGTAGTCGAAAAGGATAGGGTCAAAAGGGTAAGGCTTATTCCGCGGCGGCGATCATGGCGGCGTAGCGTTCGGCCGGGCCGAAGGCTGCCTTCTTGCGCTTGGCGCCGCGGCGGATGTCGATGTCGGCCAGGATGTCGATGCGGCGGCCGGCGATGTCGATATGGATCATGTCGTCGTCATGGACATAGGCGATCGGACCGCCGGCGGCGGCCGAAGGCGCGATATTGCCGATGACGGCGCCGGTGGCGGCGCTGCCGATGCGGCCGTCGGTGATGACGGTAACGCGTTCCAGCCCGGCGGTGCGGATGGCGGCGGTGACCTCGGCGACGCCGTCGGCAGCCGACAGGATCAGGGTCTCCATGGCGTCACGGGCGTCGTTGCGGATGATCAGTATGTCGCACTCGCGGATACGGCCCCTGGCGATGGCTTCCAGTGCCTCGCCGGCGGTCGAGAAGACGCGAGCCGGGCCGTCGAAAATCTCCGAGTCGAACGCACCCAGACGCACCACGCAGCCTTCCGGCGCAAAGGTACCGTGAAGGATGGCGAAACCGCTTTGCGCCGAGGTGGCGGTTTGCGTTGCGGTTTTATCGAAGGCTGTCAGGACGGTCATGGTGCAAAACTCGAATGCGTTTGGTGATGCGGTCTTTTGGGGTGTGTCGTGCGGCGGAAGTCCAGATGTGCAAAAAAATCCCGCCCGGTTCAGGAGCGGGAGGATGGTTGATCCTCGAAAGCGTAAGGCTAGCCCTCCGCTACCACTCCATAAGCAGGGGGCGTACTACGCCCCCAATAAGAAGCGATACGATGCTAATCACGACGGTGGACGAGAACAGGCCAACGGCCAGAACCTTGAGGCTCCGGTCGGCAGTGTTCGTCATCGCAAGGGCTTTCGCCGAGGTCATGATAGGGCTCCATGCAAGGCGGTAGCGCCGTGCTGAAGCCATATAACCTCAAGCACGACGGAATTGCAAAGGAAAAATTGGAAAAATTTTCCGGGATATCCGGCTATTACGGCGCTGCAGCAAAATTATTTTCCCATTATAGCCCTGTTATTGAAAATATTTACCTGAAATGGCCGATGAATCTCGAAAAACGCGGCCATCTCCCGGCGAATCCGGAAACGATTTGTCCCAGTTGCAATTGAAACCATTGCGGCGAAAGGGTCTGCGCCCTTGCGCACAGGCGTCGGAGGACTATCATAAGGGCATGATCAGTCGTTCTATCCTTGCCGGCGCCGTATGCGCCCTGACCCTGCTTGCCGGCCCTTTGACGGGTAGCGCGGCGCAGGCCCGGGACGATGCTGCGCCGAATGCAGGACGCAAGCCCGGCGACTATCCGCTGACGGCCGACTCGCTGACGCATCCCGACATTGCCCATGGCGCCCTGACCGGACCATTCGAATTCCATTCGAAACTGATCCCCGGCACGGTGCGACGCTATTGGGTCTATGTCCCCGCCGGTTACGACCAAGCCACGCCACCGAACCTGCTGGTCTTCCAGGACGGGCAGCGCGCCACCAACCCGGACGGCTCCATCCGTATCCAGAATACGCTGGATAACCTGATCGCGAAGCACGAGATTCCGGCGACGCTCGGCGTCTTCGTCACGCCCGGCAATGTCAGCGAGCACTATCCCGACACATTGGGCATGAGCAATCCCGACCACCGCGTCGAGGAATACGATAACCTGAGTGACATCTATACGCGCATGCTGATCGAGGAGCTTCTGCCCGAAGTGGCGAAGACCTATGCCTTCAGCAGCGACCCGAAGCGTCGTATCATCGGCGGCACATCGTCCGGCGGCATCGCATCGTTTACCGCCGGCTGGACCCATCCCGAGGCGTTCGGCAATGTCATCTCGATCATCGGCAGCTACACCTCGATCGGCATGCATCCGGCGACCGCAACCACTCCCTTCGTGCCCGGCGGCGACACCTATCCCGGCCAGATCCGTAAAAGCCGGATCCGGCCGCTGCGTATCTTCATCCAGGACGGTTCCAACGACCTGGACAACGAACACGGTAACTGGTTCCTGGCCAACCAGCAGATGGTGAAGTCCATCGAATGGGCCAATGCCAATGCCGACAAATGGAATCTCGGCCCGGCGCGCTACGACCTGAAATATGTCTGGGGTGACGGCAGCCATTCCGACCAGCATGGCGGCGCCCTGCTTCCCGACATTCTCCGCTGGATCGACCGGGACCAGGTAAAGTAACGCATCCACGTTATCGCCGTCCCAAATCCGACATTAACACATTACCGCCTGACCTCAAGGATATCTCACATGCCCGTCTATCGTTCACGCACCACCACCGCCGGCCGTAATATGGCGGGCGCGCGGGCGCTATGGCGCGCGACCGGCATGAAGGAAGGCGATTTCCAGAAGCCGATCATCGCCGTCGTCAACTCCTTCACCCAGTTCGTGCCCGGCCACGTCCACCTCAAGGATATCGGCCAGCTGGTGGCGCGTGAGATCGAGGCGGCCGGCGGGGTCGCCAAGGAGTTCAACACCATCGCCGTCGACGACGGCATCGCCATGGGCCATGGCGGCATGCTCTATTCGCTGCCGTCGCGCGACCTGATCGCCGACAGCGTCGAATATATGGTCAATGCCCACTGCGCCGATGCCATGGTCTGCATCTCGAACTGCGACAAGATCACGCCGGGCATGCTGATGGCCGCCATGCGCATCAATATCCCCGTCGTCTTCGTCTCGGGCGGCCCGATGGAGGCCGGCAAGGTCACCTGGCCCGACGAACAGGGCGTAGCCAAGACGCACGCGCTCGACCTGGTCGACGCCATGATGCAGGCCGGCGACGACCGTATCTCCGACGCCCAGGTCCAGGCGGTGGAAGAAGCCGCCTGTCCGACCTGCGGGTCGTGCTCGGGCATGTTCACCGCCAATTCGATGAACTGCCTGACCGAGGCGCTGGGCCTGTCCCTGCCCGGCAACGGCACGACCCTGGCCACCCACTCCGATCGCGAGCGCCTGTTCAAACAGGCCGGCCAACTGATCGTCGACATCACCAAGCGCTATTACGAGAAGGATGACGACACCGTCCTGCCTCGCTCGATCTGCACCAAGGCGGCCTTCGAGAACGCAATGGCGCTCGACGTCGCCATGGGCGGCTCGACCAATACCGTGCTGCACATCCTGGCGGCGGCGCAGGAGGCCGGCGTCGATTTCACCATGCAGGATATCGACCGTATTTCCCGCGTCACGCCCTGCGTTTGCAAGGTGGCGCCGGCCCTGTCGACCGTGCATATCGAAGACGTCCACCGCGCCGGCGGCATCATGGGGATCCTCGGCGAACTGGCGCGCGGCGGCCTGCTGGACACCGAGGCCAAGACCGTCCATAGCCCGTCGATGGCGCACGCTCTGGCCTATTGGGATATCAAACAGACGAACGACGAAGAGGTCGCCACCTTCTTCCGCGCCGCCCCGGGCGGTGTGCGCACGACCCAGGCCTTTTCGCAGTCGCGACGCTGGGACGAACTGGATACCGACCGTACCAAGGGCGTCATCCGCTCCCGGGAGAATGCCTTTACCCGCGACGGCGGCCTGGCGGTGCTCTACGGCAATATCGCCGAAAAAGGCTGTATCGTGAAGACGGCCGGGGTCGATGAATCGATCTGGACATTTACCGGCACGGCGCGGGTATTCGAGTCCCAGGACGAGGCGACCTCCGCCATCCTGACCAACAAGATCAAGGCCGGCGACGTCGTCGTCATTCGCTATGAAGGCCCCAAGGGCGGCCCCGGCATGCAGGAAATGCTCTATCCGACGACCTATCTGAAGTCGAAAGGGCTGG
Source organism: Asticcacaulis sp. (assembly GCA_965246725.1). Classification (GTDB taxonomy): domain Bacteria; phylum Pseudomonadota; class Alphaproteobacteria; order Caulobacterales; family Caulobacteraceae; genus Asticcacaulis. The sequence goes on along the minus strand of CBDFFG010000003.1, from coordinate 478,711 downwards.
GCAAGGCCTGCGCCCTGCTGACCGACGGTCGTTTTTCGGGCGGTACGTCGGGCCTGTCGATCGGCCACGTCTCGCCGGAAGCGGCCGGCGGCGGCCTGATCGCCCTGGTTCATGATGGCGACTCGATCGAGATCGACATCCCCAACCGCACCATCCACCTGGCCATCTCCGATCGGGAGCTGGCCGAACGCCGGGCGGCGGAAGACCATCGCGGCAAGGCGGCCTACACACCGCACGGCCGTACGCGCGTCGTTTCGGCAGCGCTGAAGGCCTATGCCGCCCTGGTGACCTCGGCCGATACCGGCGCTGTGCGCGACCTCAGCCAGCTCGAGCACTAATACCAACGGCCATTGCTTTTGGCTCTTGGGCCGTTGGGAGCGTGCGACTGCACGCCCGAGCTTGTGCGAGGAGCCATGCGGCGATTGAGCTGAAGGATGTTCAGCTGAAAAAAGACTCTCGAATCCCTTGAAGCGCGGTTATGGTTAACCGGGCTTCAGGGAGCAGGGTGATGGATAGAAGAGGGATTATAATCGGCGGCCTGGCAGCAGCAGGTTTGCTGCCGCTGCCGGCATTTGCCGCGAGCAAGCTCAGTGACGCGACGGCACAGAAGGGCCTGCGCCAGATGCTAGACGACGGCACTGTGGCGTCCGTCGCCCGTCTCGGCAAGACCGATGGCTACTGGGGCGACAGCGCCGTGCGCATTCCCCTGCCCAAGACCTTCGCCATGGCCGGCAAGGCCGCCAAGCTGATCGGCCAGTCGCAGATGTTCGACGACCTGCACCTGCGCATCAACCGCGGTGCCGAGGCGGCGGCCCCGCTGGCGCGCGACTTGTTCCACGACGCCATCTCGAATATGAGCATCAAGGACGCGACCGATATCGTGAAGGGCGGGCCGACCTCGGGCACGGAATATCTGCGCACCACGACGACGCCGCGCCTGACCAAAGCCTTCCTGCCGATCATCGAGGGCACGCTGCAGTCGACCGGGGCGGTAGAATATCTCGACCGCACCGTCAAGCGCAACAGGATGGAAGGCATCATCAAGACCGACGCCAAGACATATCTCGGCAAGTATACGGTCGGCCTCGCCCTCGATGGCCTGTTCCACTATATTGGCGTCGAGGAAACCAGCATCCGCCGCAGCCCGGCCAAGCGCGCGAGCGATATCCTGAAGCTGGTGTTCGGGTAACTTAACACGTGGCTGGGAGCGGAGCCGCCCCTTCCTATATCTCCCCGGCTTTTGCCGGGGAGGGGGACCGCGAGCCCTCTTCGGGCTCGTGGTGGAGGGGTTTCTTACTTAGGGGGCTTGCGTGATGTCGACAGTAAAGCCGAGGCGCAAGGTCGCCCTGGCGCGTCAGCTACGGAAAGCGATGACCGACCCTGAGTATCTGCTTTGGCAACGTTTGAAAACGCGTGACGGTGAGGTTGTCTTCAAACGTCAGAAGCCATTTGGGCCTTATATTCTCGACTTCTATTGTTTTGCTGCCAGGCTGGCCGTCGAAGTAGATGGCGGCATACATGGCGATGAGGCAAATTATCGGCGGGACTGCATTAGGGACGCGTACCTGACGGCTCAGGGACTGTATGTCTACCGGATATCCGCCGCAGATGTGTACCGACAGGTAGATGAGATTGCGGACGGCGTGCGCCTGTTGGCGGAAGGCTTGGCAAGGGAGCGCCAATAAGCAAGAAACCCCACCACCACGAGCCCGAAGGGGGCTCGCGGTCCCATGGCTTGCGAAGGCTATACCTTCGCTGACGCCAAACCCCGATCGAGTCGGGGAGGTTTAAGATGTGGCCTACGCCACCATGTTCTCGACGTCCTGCTTCACCTTCTCCGACGCCTGCGCCACCGTGCCGAACGACGACGTAATCCGGCCCAGACTGTCCTGGATCTGCCCGACCGAGGTTACGGCGGCCTGCATGTTGTGCGTGATCTCGGTGGTGACCGAGCTCTGCTGTTCGATGGCGCTGGCCACAGCCACGACATTGTCGAGCACGCCGGTCATCGAGGTCGAGATCAGGTTCAACGCATCGACGACATCGGTGGATACCGCCTGCATGGTGGCGATCTCGCCGGCAATGGTCTTGGTCGAATTGGCGGCCTGGTTGGCCAGGTTCTTCACTTCCGAAGCAACGACGGCAAAGCCCTTGCCGGCATCACCCGCACGTGCCGATTCGATGGTGGCGTTGAGCGCCAGCAGGTTGATCTGGCCGGCAATGTCCTGGATCAGGGTGACGACATTGGTCATGGCGGCCGCCGACTGGTTCAGTTGCCCCGCCTGGTGGTTGGCTTTTTCGGCGTGGCGGAAGACGTCTTCGGCGCCGGAGCGGGCATAGGTCATGCTCTGGGCGATATCGCGCACGCTCTGGCTCAGCTCTTCCGAAGCCGCCGCGACGCTGTTGATGATGCCGCCGGTATCGTTCGACGCCGTGCTTGCGCCATTGGCCATGCTGTTGACCGTGCCGACCTGCGCGATCACGCTGCCCAGGCCGCGATGAATGTCCTTGCTCAGGGTATCATTGCGCAGGCGGCGTTCGACGACATCGGTAATATCGATGGCGAACTTGACGACCTTGATGATCAGGCCGGTATCGTCGAAGACCGGATTGTAATTGGCCTGGATGTAGACCTCGCGCCCACCCTTGGCGATGCGCTTGTACTCGCCGGCCTGGAAACGACCGCCCTTGAGATCGGCCCAGAAGCGGCGGTAATCTTCGCTGTGGGTATAACCCGCCTCGCAGAACAGGCGGTGGTGCTTGCCCTGGATTTCGCTCAGGCGATAGCCGGTCACCATCAGGAAGTTTTCATTGGCGGTGATGATGTCACCCGTGGGGGTGAATTCAATAACGGCCTGGGCGCGGTCGATGGCGTCGACCTTGCCCTTGCGATCGATGGCCGCCAGCTTGGCCGTGGTGATGTCACTGGCGAACTTGACGATCTTGGTCACGGCGCCGGACTTGTCGCGGATCGGGTTGTAGCTGGCCTGCAGCCACAGGGTCTCGCCGGTCCTGGTGAAGCGCTTGAATTCTCCGGACTGGAAACGGCCCTGGGCCAGTTCGCGCCAGAACTGATGATAGGCCTCGCTTTCGCGATAGATGCGGGCGCAGAACATGCCGTGGTGCTTGCCGAGGATATCGGCCAGGCTATAGCCGGTCACGGCCAGGAAGTTGGCATTGGCGCTGAGGATGCGGCCGTCCGGCGTAAAGCTGATCACGGCCTGCGACGAGTCGAGCGCATTGACGATCGCCTGGTTGTCGGCGGCCTGCGAAGAGAAGAACATGGGAATCCTGAAAATGGAGCAGGCTCAAATGACGCCAAGCCGCGGGGAGGGGCGGATACAGGAAATATGCATCTGTTTTCTAAACGGACTCGTTTAACAATATATTACCGCAGGGCAACATTGTTTCTCAGATTGGTCAGATATGTGCATTTCTTTTGCATAATTTCGGCAATTGAGGAGCTTCTCAAATAGAGAATGGTGAATAAGCCGCTTTTACATTTAGAATGTGACAGTATTTATTACATTTGGAAAGGTGACGCAGCGTCTATTTTGCATTTATTTTTTGCATCGCAATAATTGACGTCACGTAAATTTAAAAATTTGCATGTAAATGCCTATTTTTGCAGTTTTCTTCTGCCTGGACATTGGTTACAAAGACGACAAGGACTCCGGATAACCGGAGCGCAGAAAAAAGAGGGAATGCCGTGCTGGGTTTAATGATGGATGCGCCTCTGCTCATCCCCAATGTGCTCGAATACGCCGCGAAATATCATCCGCGGAAGGAAATCATATCGCGCAACGAAGATTCGACCCTGCACCGCTACGGTTATGCCGACGCGGCGGTGCGGGTGCGCAAGCTGGCCAATGCTCTGGCGACGCTTGGCCTCGCGCCCGGCGACCGGATCGCCACCCTGGCCTGGAACAATTACCGCCATTTCGAGCTCTATTACGGCGTGCCCGGTGCGGGCTTCGTCTGCCACACCATCAATCCGCGCCTGTTCCCGGAACAACTGGTCTTCATCCTCAACGATGCGCAGGACCGCTACCTGTTCGCGGACGCCTGTTTCGCGCCCCTGGTCGCCGGGCTGGCGCCGCACGCCAAGGCCCTGCGTGGCATCGTCTTCATGTGCGATCGCGCTCATATGCCGAAGGATCTTCCGGATACCCTGCCGCCGGTCCTGTGCTACGAGGACCTGATCGCCGATGCCGCCGGAACGATCGACTGGCCGCAGTTCGACGAACGCACGGCGTCCGGCATGTGCTATACGTCGGGCACCACCGGTAATCCGAAGGGCGTCCTCTATTCGCACCGCTCGACCGTACTGCATGCCCTGGGCGTCAATCAGCCCGGCCTGTTCGGCATCGCGCCGGACGAGACCGTCCTGCCGGTGGTGCCCATGTTCCACGTCAATGCCTGGTGTGTACCCTATGCCGCCGCGCTTGCCGGGGCGCGCCTGGTCCTGCCGGGGCCACGTCTCGACGGTGCCGGGCTGCTGGAGGTGATCCACGGCGAGAAGGTGACGATCGGCGCCGGTGTGCCGACCATCTGGCTCAACCTGCTCAACCACGCAGACCAGGCGGGGCAGTCGGTGGCGCCGATGCGTCGTGTCGTCATCGGCGGCGCGGCCTGTCCACAGACCCTGATCGAGCGCTTTGCCGGCCATAACGCCGTGGCCGTCCATGCCTGGGGTATGACCGAGACCTCGCCCCTGGGCTCGGTTAGCGTCCTCAGCGCCCATCAGGAATTCCTGCCGCCGGCCGACAAGATGAAGCTGATGCTCAAGCAGGGACGGGCGCCGTTCGGCATCGAGATGCGCATCACCGGACCGGACGGCAGCCCTCTGCCCTGGGATGGCACGGTGCGCGGCGAACTGGAGGTGCGTGGACCGTGGATCGCGTCGCACTACTACAATAATGACGACATCAGCCAGTTCACCAAAGACGGCTGGTTCCGCACCGGCGATATCTCGACCATCGACGCAGACGGCTTCATGAACATCGTCGACCGGGCCAAGGACGTCATCAAGTCCGGCGGCGAATGGATCAGCTCGATCGAGCTGGAAAATATCGCCATGGGTCACCCCAGCATACGTGAAGCCGCGGTGATTGCCCGCGCCGACAGCCGGTGGTCGGAACGGCCGCGCTTCATCATCGCCCTGCACGACGGCAAGACCCTGACCGGTCCGGAACTGCGGGCCTTTATCGCGCCACACGTCGCCGGCTGGTGGATCCCCGAAGATATGATCCTGGTGTCCGACCTGCCGCACACCGCCACGGGCAAGGTGCTGAAAATGGCCCTGCGCGACACGTTCGGCACCGAGGCACATCCGGATGCGGTAAAGCTGGCGGACTAAATCTTAAGAGAACCGCAGATTTCGCCGATTAGCGCAGATTATTTCTGAGCTTGCTGAATTGACTCGAAGTCATACACGCGCGCGAAGCGCGGAAGATCACATCGAAATATGGCGCCGTTGGCGCGCCCCACACGGAAAAATCTGCGCTAATCGGCGAAATCTGCGGTTCCTGCAGTCTTTTGCACATAAAAAACTCCCTGCCTGAGGGGTACAGGCAGGGAGCAAGTGGGGCCAGAGGAGGAAAGGTGCGGCAGACCTGAAGAATACGGTCCCGCAGCAAAGCATGCCGGGATAACCGAAGGCGCCCTCGAAGCCGCGAGTGTCAGGGCAAAACGTGTGGGCCTTAAGCGACGTGAAGGCTTAAGCGACTTGTAGGCTTAAGCGACCTGGAGCTTGTCCATCTCGAGCTTGACCTGTTCGGACGCCTCGGCGACCTCGGAGAAGGTGAAGCTGATATTGTCGAGGCTCTCGTTGATCTCGTTCACCGCCGTCACGGCAGCCTGCATGTTGTGCGTGATCTCGGATGTGGCGGCGGTCTGTTGCTCGAGCGTGCCGGCAACCTGGGTGACGCTGTCCATGACCGAGTCCATCGAGGTCGAGATCAGGCCCAGGGCCTCGACGACCTCCGTGGTCACCGACTGCATGCTGGCGATTTCGACGGAAATGGTCTGGGTCGAACGCGCGGCCTGGTTGGCCAGGGTCTTGACCTCGGCGGCTACGACGGCAAAACCACGGCCGGCTTCACCGGCGCGAGCGGATTCGATGGTGGCGTTGAGCGCCAGCAGGTTGATCTGGCCGGCAATATCCTGGATCAGGGTGACGACATTGTTCATCGACGCTGCCGACCGGTTCAGCGAGGTGGCGGAATTGTTGGCATTTTCGGTGTGCTTGAACACGCCTTCGACGCTTTCGCGGGCCTGGCCCATGCTGGCCGAGATACCGCGGATGCTCTGCGCCAGTTCTTCGGAGGCGGCGGCGACGCCGTTGATCATGGCGCCGGTTTCCGTCGAGGCGGTGGCGGCGATGCCGGCCTTTTCGTGGGCTTCACCGATGCGATCGACGACGTGACCCAGTTCCGTATTGAGTTCGTTGTTACGCAAACGTTTGCGTACGGCGGCCGTAATATCGGTGGCAAACTTGACCACCTTTACCACCATGCCGGTATCATCGAATACCGGGTTGTAGGTGGCCTGGATGTAGACTTCGCGACCGCCCTTGGCGAGGCGGCAATATTCGGCGGCCTGGTATTCGCCACGCGCCAGGCTTTCCCAGAAGCGTTGGTATTCCTGTGTTTCGGTATATTCGCGGGCGCAGAACATGCGGTGATGCTGGCCCTTGATCTCATGCAGATGGTAGCCCATCGCGCTGAGGAAGTTGTCGTTGGCGGTGATGATCTCGCCATTGGGCAGGAATTCGATGACGGCCTGGGCGCGGCTGATGGCGTTGACCTTGCCGATAAAGTCGATTTCGCGCGTCTTCGACTCGGTGATGTCCGAGGCGAACTTTATGACCTTGACGATCTTGCCCGATGCGTCCTTGAGCGGGTTATAGGTGGCCTGCAGCCAGATGATGCGGCCGCCCTTGCCGAAGCGCTTGTAGGTATTCGAAGCGAATTCACCGCGACCCAGATCCTGCCAGAAGCGCTTGTACTCGTCGCTCTTGACGTAGTTGGCGTCGCAGAAAATGCCGTGGTGCTTGCCCTGGATTTCGTTGAGGTCATAGCCGACGCACGACAGGAAGTTGGCGTTCGCCGTCAGGATGTTGCCGGTGGGGGTGAATTCGATGACGGCCTGCGAGGCGTTCAGCGCGGCGATAACCGCCTTGTCATCTGTATTGGTAGCCTTGAAGAACATCAGACGCTTCCTCGGGATGCGGTAATCGGCACAGGACTGGCAGTGATAACTGCGGTATTCGATGTGACCGAAGATGAATGTTCACTATTAACAAGCGGTTTATGCGATTTCAGTATAAAACCGCGAAGGGTTAACAGTAGGCGTGCGCCAGTCAATCAAGACTATTCTCAGAATAGGAGCGCCAGCAATCTTGCGGTAAACTTGCAAGATTATGAATGTTTGTCAGGTGAAAATTTTTTTTGCCACGCATTTTGAGGCAAGATTTGCTTGCAACTGTTCTGCCTTTGCTGGCGAGTAGCGCAGACTTTTCGCGCTCCGGACGCAAGACGACCAGGCAATATTGCTGCGGCAAAGATAAAACCACAGGTTGTTTATTCGTGCGCGGGCAAATATTTTTTTGCGTAGCGCGAAGGCGGAGGGGTTACGGGTGTTTGCGGATCGCGGGCAGGGCGTTGCACAGGTCGAGGGCGCCGGCCGGGCGAACGAAAAACGCGCCGGTACGGTTTGCCTTGGCCTGCAGCCAGGTGCTGAAGGTCGGGGTATCGCTGTCGAGCACCTGGAAGGCCGGGCGATCGGCGACTGGCAGGTCGCTGGCCATCTTTGCCGACACGATCTTGGTCGCCTCCGGGGCGCCGGCCTTGTAGAAACCCAGTTCCTCGGTGCCGCGGGGACGCGCGGCCAGGGTATCCATGCCCTTGATGATGCGGCCGACGACGGCCAGGTTGCGGTCGAGGTGGCGCGGGGCATGACCGATGACCGTATAGAGCTGTGTCGAATCGCCTGTATCCGGCGCTACGTCGCGGGCGACACCAATCATGCCATAGCAATGGACCAGCCAGTCGCTCTTGCCGTCGGTGGCGGCGGGCCAGCTGTCGATATGGCCGGTATGGAGGGCATAGGCGTCCGGCCACGGCAGGGCCTTGAAGCCTGCGCCTTTTGCCGGGAACTCATATTCCGCCGGCGGATGCTTTTCGATTCCCTGCGCCACCGTCTTGTCGTCATCGGGGCGGCCCCACTGGACGACATAGTCATCCTGGACGCGCAGGATGATGGCGCCGTCGAAATAGCCCGAACGCACCAGCTGGCGGATATTGGCGACGTGAACCGGCGCGAACTTCGCCGCCAGTTGATAGACGACCTGGGTGCCGTCGGCCAGCGTCATGACGACCATGTCGTCGGCGGCGATATCGCGCCAGGCGGTGGCCGGGGCGGTATCGAGAATCTCCTGCGGCGTAGCCGGGGCTTTCTTGTCAGCCACGGCTTTTGTGTCAACGGGTGCGGGTGCCGCGCCGGTAAGCGTCGCAAAGCCCAGCGCCAGCAGTGCCGCTATAGAAGCCGTTCTCAGAATGCCCATCCGTCGTCTCCCCGATCCCTTGCCCTGCACGGTGCAGCACTGGTTTCGAAGGAGACTAACGACTGCGAACAGGGAGGCAAGTCTTAATTTGCCAGGTCTTAATTTACAGGGTCGCGATGACGGCGGCGACGCGTTCGCAGCCCTGGCGCAGGATTTCGCCGAAGCCCATGTGTGTGGCGGCGTCGCGATCGGCGAGAGAGGTAAAGCGAGCCACCATGCGCCAGCCGGTCACCTCGCCGCGATCTTCCAGGGTAACCGTATTGTTCGAGCGTGGCGGGCCTTCGCTGGCCAGTCCGTAATCGACGTGCTGCCAGACGAGCTTTTCCGGCGGCGTGACTTCGATATAGACGTAGTCAATGGTGATCTCCATGCCGTCGGGCAGGCGCATGACATGATGCCAGCGGCCGCCGGGGCGGACATCCATCTCGCACACGGGGTTTTCAAATCCCTCGCCGCCGAACCAGCGGACGACGTGCTCCGGCGTTGTCAGGGCCGCCCACACTTTTTCGCGGGGCGCATCGAAGGTGCGCGACATGATGATGACGGCCTCTGTCGGCGAGGTGGGCTCAATAGTGAAGGTCATGGGGGGCTTTCTGCTGTTACAAATGTTTTCGGGGACGACCTTTGACCGGTGGCAGGTCGGGCATGGTTTTCAGATAGTCTGCCAGGCTGTCGAGGCTGCGGTCCCAGAAGCGGCGATAGTCTTCAAGATAGGTCCAGGCATCCTGCAGCGGTGCGCTTTCCAGCCGGCAGGGCCGGTATTGGGCTGAGCGCGCCCGCGAAATCAGGCCGGCACTCTCCAGCACCTTGATATGCTTAGACACGGCGGCGAGGCTGATATCGAAGGGTTCAGCCAGTTCGTTGACCGTTGCCACACCGTTGGCGAGACGCGCAAGTATGCCGCGGCGCGTTGGATCGGCCAGGGCGTAAAGGGTGAGGCTCAACGGATCGGATGACATGTATTATACCAATTAGTTTATAACTAAATTGTTTAATAAGGCTTATGTGGCCTGGAGTCAATTCCGCTGTGGATTTAGAACATAAAGTGAACAAAATTGCTGACAGCAACCAAGACTCAGGCTATCCTGTCATCATTCCGTTATAGTGCTGCCTTTAGTGGGTGAGGGGTCATGTTCGAGAGTCACGCCGTCGAAAATCACGCTGTTCAAAGCCTGAAAACGGAAAGCGAGGCGCATCTGTATGATGGCGCCTATGTCCAGCTCGACATCCGCTGGCACCATAACCCCATCTTCCTGTGCGAAAAGGACGGCGAGCATTTCCGCATCGCCGGCTATTATTATGCCGGGGACGGCCGCCCGCTGAAGGCGCATGTGCCGACGCCGACGATCGCCGCCATCGTGCCAAACCGCTGAACTAAGATATGAAAAAGCCCGGGTGATGACCCGGGCTTTTTTGTTTGTGGCCTATCAGCGGCGGCGATAGTCGGGAGACCGGTCGTAGTCGTTCCGGTCGATCCGCTCGCGGTCATATTCGCGCGTACGTTCGTCCGGGCGGCGGGCATCGCTGAAGGCGCGACGATCGTCAGTGTGGGCATAACGGTCCGGCTGGCGGTAATCGCGGTCGCGACCGTATTGACCGCGTGAATCCGGCCTGTGGTGACGATCACGATCATTCCCCAGCATATCCCTGTCGAGATTATGATGGCCATTGTCGCGGTCGCGGTCGCGGTTGCGTTCGGCGCGGTAGTCTTCGCTGTAGCGGGCGCGATCGCGGTCATAGGCCCGGTCGTAGGATGGCTCGAGGTCGCGGCGATTGTAGGCATCGCCCCGATCATTGCCGCCCTGATAGGTGTCGCCCCGATAACCGTCGTTGCGATAATTGTCCTGGTTGCGATAGTCATCGCGGCGACCGTTGGCATAGGGCGCGTCGCGCCAGTTATAGGCGTCACGCTCGCGCGCCCGGCGGGCGTCGTCGCTTTCGCGGTACTGGCCGGCCTGATAATCGCCGGGATTGGAGCGGCGGCCGCCGACGGCGACATCGTCATCGCCGCGGTGCCACGGCGTGACCTGGGGCTCATAGCTATGGCCGCTCATGGAAGCGCCGCCCGATTGTCCGGATTGATACTGTCTGGGCATGAATATCTCCTTTGTCCTTGTAGCCCGCCCGACGCAATATTCTGTTCTGGCAAGGCCTTTTTTGACCTGTGGCAATCTATGCCTGTGGCGGTAAGGTTGGCATGCCAATGGCCGGGAAGGGGGGTAAAAGATCGGTAATACCAACCCGCCATCCTTGGCGGTTGGGCGCGTGCGACCGCACGCCCGAGCTTATGCGAGGAGCCACGCGGCGATTGAGCGTAAAATGCTTATACCAACGTCGATCTTCATGACCGCGGGTGTAGGAAAGCTTTAACCATAAGCGTTAAGCGTAATTTCGCAGTGCTGCGTTATGCTACCGGGCAATAACCGGAGAGCTTTTGCATGTCCCGCGCCGACAAGATCACCTGGATGATCCGTATCTGCCTGATCGTCCTGACCCTGACCGTAGCCGTGCTGGTCTTCGGCCCGTTCGGCGGCGACGAGGAAAAACTGGGCTTTACCGACAAGGAGGCCCACGCCCTGGCCTTCTATTCCCTGTGCACTCTGGGCCTGCTGGCCATGCCGCGCCTGCGCAAGTGGGACGTCATGCTGGCCTGCCTGGCTTTCGGCGGCGCCATCGAAGTCATCCAGCCCTTTGTCGGCCGTGACGGCAATCTTCCCGACTGGCTTGCCGACAGCTTCGGCGTCATGCTGGCCATCGTACCGATGACGTTCGAGAACCTGCGCAGCCGTATCCGCGGCAGCCTGCCGGCCACGCCGCGCCGCCGGGCCTCCGACCGGAGCGGCCGTGGTGCCGTTGCCTCCCTTAACCCGTTTGCGAAGCGGGAGGCGTCGAGCCTGACCGAACTGATGCTGCGTAACCAGGCCTCCGCTGTCCGCGGGGCGTCTGTGTCACGCACGGAAACGGTAACGACAGCGGTCGAAACGCCCTCGCCTGAACCGCACGCCCCGCGCCTTATCTTGTGGGTCAAGGAAGGCGTAGCCTGAGGTTCTGGCCACGGCAACCGGTACCCGCTGCCGACAACACGCTCCGGAAGTGCTTGCCAGCTCTAGGGTTGTGCATTTTGACGTTTGTGTAAAAAATTCACGCGAATGTGTGGATAAATCCCTCGCCCAACGCTTGAGGCCACTAGCAAACGTTTGCAATCCATGTTTCCCTGAACGGAAAGACGATCCCGGCAGAAATCCGGACAGGGAATGAAGATGCGTATGAGTATGAGTATGATGCGTGTAGTGAAGCGTATGCGGGCCGTTGGATATACCGCGACCATGATCGTGGCGGCCGTGGTGCTTTATGTGCCTGTCGCTGTGCTTTTCCTGCTGGGCACGCTTGTGGCGCGTGGGCCGAAAATGGCCGATACCGGGATGGATATCTCCGTTCAGCGCAATACCTGGTCAGAGCGGCAACAGCCGGCGGTTTATCGCAAAAGCGCCTGAAATTAAGCGCCTGAAACTAAGTGTTTGGCGCTTCAGGCGGCAGACATCGCCATCTGCCTGGCCTCGCGCTGCCCGCGCCGGATGTGCCCCCATACGCCCGACGCCAGGCATATCAGCAGCGCCCAGCCGCCCCAGATGCCGATGGTGGTGACATAGCTGTATATACCGAAATGGACCAGAGCTTCGGTGAAGTGCGACATCACCGAATTGAACATGCAGGCGGCGGCGAAAAATGCCCAGATGCGCCGCGACCAGATGGCCAGGACTGCAAGTCCAATAAGAGTGCAGACGTCGATCGTAACGACATATTGCCCCGGGCCATGACCGGCGTGCGAGGTGAGCAGGATCGTCAATATCCAGCCGCTGGCGATAATGGCGGCTCCGATCCTTTCGGGGGAACCGCCTTTCCAAAAGGCCCAGGTGCAGCAGAGGAAAGCGGCAAGATGTCCGCCGTACATCCATAGCATCCGTGCCAGATATAGATCCATCGCCTATGCCACCCTGTTCTCCGCGGCCTGGGCGACGACCTGGATGTGACGGCCGGTGGGCTGTTTGCCCGTCCCCGGCTTATCGTCACCCGTTCCCACCGCCATGGCGCCGCAGCCGATCTGCGTCTTCACGGTATCGAGATGGCCATGTACGCGAACGATTGCACCGCGAGCACTGGAGAGCGATGCAAAGGTTTCGGCCAGGCCGTCCATTGCCTCCTGACCTATCACGGCGGACAGATTCGAGTCCATCCGCATCCGTCCAAGTTTGCTGACCAGTTCGGCCACTTCGCAGATGGCGCTCTCGATCGTATTTTCGGCCACGATCAATTGCTCGGCGCCGTTACGCACCATGTCTGTTCTTTTCATCGATTTTTCCCTACCCGGCCGGTGCGCGCCCATTGCGGCACCGGGAATCATCACCAAACCGGCGACGGCTACGCGGTTTGGCCAGTAAGATTTTCAATCGCCTGGAACATCGTCGCAGTGGACGCCACCATCGCAACGGCCAGGAAGACCAGCACGACGGAGGTGAGGAGGATAAGGCCTATACACTGGGCGACGCTGAGGGATCTCAGCCGTCGGGTGAACGCGCCCCATCCCTCGGATGCCCATTTTTCGGGCCATCGTCCGTCAGGTAAGCTGTCGCGGCGATCATGTTGAACACCGCCTTCTCCGGTCCGTCGCTCTGATAGAGACTCTGGACCGCCAGAAGGGTGTCCTTGATCAGGGGGGACTTGTCGGGTGCTGCCAGCATCCGCCAGGCCGTCTCCAGATCGTTCCAGCTGATTTGAAGATATGGTTCTTTGGGAAGTTCGGTCGTGTTCATGATCCGAAGATGGCAGATCATCAGTCCCCTCCGCCATCCGTAACGATTGCGGTCCGTCATCATTGCGGAGGGCAGTTTCGGCTTGCGCAGGCGTGTCCGCGGTGCCTCCGTCATCATTGCGGAGGGCGGCATCAGATTGCGGAGGGAGCGTGTTGAAGGTTTCGTCGACGTGATGTCTGGCGGTTTCGCGTGCCGCCAGGATACGCGCTGCATCGCGCGTCGTGGCGACGCCCAGGCGCCTGCGCGCCTCCTCGGTATGTGTCCTGACGGTCGCCTCGCTGATATGCAGGACGCGGGCGATCTCCTTGGCCTGCAGATGCTGAGAAATCAGCCTTAGGATTTCCTTCTGGCGGCCCGACAGGCCGTCGACATCCGGCGCCCCGTCTCCCGTATTCCTGTCCCCCAACTCGTAACTCCCCGGTAAAGGCGCTAAGCTGACCATGCATCTGCCTGCGTGTCCTTCATGATTCACAGGATAATCAGAAAACGGCAAACTTTTCCAGCGTCCCCATAAAGGGATGATAAGGGGGCCGCAAAGGCGACATTTTTGCCAGTTATGAAAACGATCTCAGACAATTATTGTGCATGTGCGAACACGCGACTGCCACAATTCCGGCGCATACCACGGCCGATTCCGGGGCGTATGTCATGTTGAAGTTGTTACAAAATCTTACCGCGTGCCAACACAAGCGGCTCGAATTGATCCGCGAAGAGCCGATGTATGATCCGCTGGAGCCATCGCATCAGATCGCCGTGCGTCATGTCAAGAAATGTGTCCGCTGCGGGACGGTGATGAAGTCGCCGCCACGCTGGCACGTCATCGCCGACTGAACTCGCCATACGAATTGGCATGGTGGCCTGATGTTATTCCGCAGTCGGTGTAGCTGCGTCGTCGATCAGCCGCGCCTGTTCCCACAATTCCCACGCCTTTTGCCGGTCAAAATCGCCATTGAGACCGTGCGCGTCGCGACGATCGGCGATGCGCTCGTGATTTTCCGCCTTGCGGCGCAACTCGGTGGCTTGGTCGGCAGGTGTCATGTCGCGTTTATCTCGCCCAGAAACGTCCAGAAACGTAATGCACCGGTTAGCATGGCGTCGGCGGCAATGATATGGCCGTGTGAGATAACGAGGATAGTCCGTCGCCCTTCATCTGTTATGATATGGGGACTTCGCCGCCGGTTGCCAGCCGTGTCGAAAAGATGGCGTAGGCGTATAGTCAGCATAGGGTTTCGCCTGTGAGGCATAAGGGCGGGATCAGGGTGCGATTTTACAGCCTTTTGTTTCTTTGGCACTGTCTTCGTCACAGAGATCGGCGCCGCGCAGGCCGATAGTCAAGCGACAGGAATGCCCCAAGAATGCACATGGAGACGAAAATGTCCGCAACTATCGAAAAACCGATTATCCTGAAGCAGATTCTGCTCGCAGCCGCTGGTGTCGTGCTCTATGTCCCGGCGGCTATTGGCCTGGGCATTGCGGAACTGTTGCGATCCCGCCGCGACGATGATGCAGCCTGGCGGTTTACCCTGCCCGGGCTAGATTATGAAACGCGCCATCTGGCGCCGACGGGCAAGGGCGGATTGTGGTCGCATATGCGCCTGAAGGACTATTTCTCGATGATCCCGGGAAGCGCGGCTGTCTCGCATAGACGCTGCATTATCGATCGCTCGCTGGCGGTGTGCTGACGTCGCTTTATTAGTCGAACAGGTCGGCCACCAGGGCAAGCGGCGCCGACAGCAGCCAGACGGGCACGGCAATGGCATATGCCAGGATCAGCATTAGACCCTTAGGTTTTGGTTTGTTTACGCAACGGATCATCGTGCACCCCGCGGCATGACCTTCGCAGGTGTAAGGTAGCGCTATCATGGGTTAACAGCGGGTAAATGCGATGGCCGCCTATTCCAGTCGTACCGCCCCGCACGGCGGCTGTCGGCGCAAATGGTCGGCAAGACGGATAAGGCCGGCTTCGAGTTCCGGTCACTGGTCGCGCTCAAGCAGCAATACTCGTTTGACACCATCCTGCCCGTCCACGACCAGAACAGGTTCGCCGACCTCGGTGAGATCGATCTCCCAATCCTTCACCGCTATGATCTGTGGCGGCGCGACGGGGGGGCAGGGTTTCGACTTTGGCGGGAATTTCGGGCATTCAGAGGCTCGAAGTGTGTTGCGCCATTTTACAGCATTACGCCGAAATCTCCCGGCGCCTTTTATTCTAAGGCATAGCGAAAATGCTGCATTTGCGAGTTAGTGCGATCGTATTCAAAGAATACGCCCTAACGATGTGGTAAATTTTGAAATTAATACGATATCGTCCGATCATGAATATTTGCTTATTTAAAAAATATAAAAATTATTCAACTAGTACATGTGTTTCTTGTTTCCTATGAAAATTTACGCGGTATTTTCATGCAGGCAATAAAGTGCGTTTAAAAACGAATGGCTTACTTATTTTTTTTGGACGTAGATTTTCGACGGTTCTGTCAAAAAATATAAGGGAGATTCGTCATGAAAATATCAGCGCTTATCCTGGGTGGAGTGCTTGTTGCGGCTTCCCCCCTTGCTATTACGGCAACCTACGCTGCCTCTGTTGCCAAGCCTAAAACAGCGTCGGCCAGCGTGTCGGATATGGCCTCGCAATTGGTGACCACTGCCAATACGGCCGAGGCCGACGCCATTGCCGCCAAAAAATCGCCCGATGAGGTCAGCGCTGCCATCCAGGCGGCCATCACGGCCCAGGTTCAGGCCTTTGTCGCCGCTGGCGCCAGCCCAGCCGATATCACAGCGGCCGTACAACTCGCCGCAAGTGGCGCGGCCACCTGCGTCCCCGATCCCAAGAATGTCGCCATCTGCAAGGCCTCGCCGGGAGCGCTTGCAGCGCTTAACGCAGCCAGCAGGAACCTTGCCGCGCTTTTCGGCGGCACCGGCCCGGGAGCCATCAACAACAATAACAACAATCCCGACGGCAGCGTACCGCAGGCCCAGGTCACGGTCGTTCCCGGCACGAATTACCGCGGCAACTGATATATTTTCAGCGCGGTCGTATATCAGCGGGGGCGGTGCGAACCGCCCTCGTTTGTCATATGGCATGACGCTTGCCGCATGATGCATTGCATTTATGCGATTTTAAGTGCAGCACAGGTATAGCTTTCTTCGTCTATAATTCTGTTTACCAGGCGCTGGCCACTTCCGGCCTGCCCTGTGCGGCCCGTGCGCGTTCGGCGCATCGAAAGATCCTTCGTGAAAATCGTTTTGTATGCCGCCCTCGGTGCCGCGCTATTGCTGGTGTCCTCGGCCTTGTCCCCGGTGCAGGCGCAAACCGCGCCTGCCTATATCGCGGCCCCGGTTCCCGTGAAAACACGCTACCTGCCGGGGGACACCCTGCCGGAACAGTTCCGTAAGGACACCTTTGTCATGGCCGATGCCGCAGCGCATAATCTCGAAACCCCGCCGGCGGGGTATCGCTGGCTGCGCCATGATGCCAACCGCCAGTACCTGATGGTGTCGACGGCAACCGGCGCCATAGCCGACGCTGTCGATCAGGCCGGAGCATCGCGTTTTACCTATGATAGCCTCAAGCCGGCGACGTCGGGTGCATCCGACGCCCGCAGCACGTTCGCCCGTGGTGGCCGTGCGCCGGCCAGGTACAGGACCGTCAACTATCTCGTCAGCGACTGGAGGAGCCGCAACCTGCAGGCTCCCAAACAGGGCTATGGCTGGATCCATGACGGCGACGGCCACTATGCCCTGGTCAATCACCGGACCGGCCGCATTATCGAGATTGCAGACTAGACCGGTACAGCCAGCTACTTTTGCTGCGGATAGTCGGTCAGCGTCCGGTCGAGACGCACCGGCCCCGCGACGGTAGCCTCGCCGGTATCGTTGACGATGTGGCTGATCTCGCCGCGCTTGACCAGCGACACCGTGGTCATGTCGTGAAACCGGACCGTCGGACGCACCGGCGCCTCGATCGCCCGGGTAAGGTTGACGCCCGGGTGGAAAAAGACGCTGTAGATGCCCAGGCCCCAGGCCTCATGACCGCGCACGCTGTCCTCGACCTTATACGATGCCCAGCCATCGGCCGCAGGCGCACTGCGCCAGGCCGCCTGGTCGGGCGCATCATAGGGCAGTTCCGACTGGTAGAAATAGACGCGGCCACGCTCTCCGGCCCAGTCGACCTGATATTTCTGGTGATGTTCGACGAACAGGCCGTAGACGGTGACGTCGTCGCCGGTCACCGCCAGGCCGGTATCGCTGACATTGTCAGCCCAGCCGACATTGGCGCCATGGTCGGCGCGCCAGATCCAGGTGTGGTCGATCAGGGTATCATCGCTATGGACGACCAGATTGCCTGCAACCTTGCCCGGACCGGCACCGCCATCGCGGAAGATGACGTCATACAGCGCAATCGGGTCAGCGGCGTGCGACCGATGCGTGCCGGCTGTGCCGATCTCCGCCAGCGCCTGTGACTTCACCGGGCCGGCATCGAACAGTACGCCCGCCACGCTGACGCCGTCGACATCGTCGACCTGCAGCGCTGCTGTGCCGGCTACCGGATGCAGGGTGGCAAAGCCGAGGCCCAGTATGACCGTGTCGGGATGGTTGACATGCAGGGCCTGGCCAAGCTCGTAGGTGCCTGGCGTCAGCAACAGGTTTTTGCCGGTATCGAGCGCGGCATTGATGGTTTGCGCCGTGTCGGTGCCAGGGCGGGCGATATAGAAGCCGTCGAGCGGCAGGGTGCGACCGGCGCCGCCTGACGGCCACTGCGCGCCCGACGTGTCATGCGTCAGTGCCGGCACGAAGACAGCCCACCTGCCGTCCTGTTCGACCAGGTAGGGCTTTTCGCGGATGACCGGTGTCTGGCCTATACGGGTAAAGGGCGGCTTGGGGAAATTGCCGGCCGGAGCGTGCGGCACACCGACAAAGACCATGTTCCAGTTGGCGCCGGTCCAGCCTTTCCAGTCGACATTGCGCGACAGCCACTGCTGCTGCGTCCCGGAATCTACCGCGCCGTCGATCACGGCGTCGGACAGCCAGCCGCCGCTGGCCCAGCCATGGTTCTGATGCAGGCGCAGGTCACCTGAGATATGGACACGGCGCAGCCAGGTCGCCTGCGACACTGCCCACTGCATCGTGCCGCCAGTCGGGGTGACGTGTACGCCATCCACGCCGCGCCAGAAGGTCGTGGTCGCGTTGTTGTTGCCGATGGCTGCATCGGAATGAACATTGCCGATGATATGGACATCATCCGGGGAACGCCCGAGCCCTTCGACCTGGGTATAATAACCGACGGGAATATCGAGGTGATAGGTGCCGGCCTTGAATAGCAGCGCATACCGGCCCGGGCCGAATTCGCTGTGTTGCTGCCGGGCGTAGATGCCGTCGATCGTGGCCTGGACCTTTGCAGTATCGTCACCGGGTCCGACGATGATCACATTTGGGCCCAAATCTGGGTTGGCAAGATCAGGTTGTTCCGCGTGCGCGAGCGATGGTTCGGCAAGCAGGCAGGCCGCGGCAAGCAATGCGTATTTCATGGTCGTTTCCCCGTCGAACGAGAGATGTGTACGGCGAGGGGAGTTTGTCGTCAATATCGGGTTGCCGGTCCATATATCGGGAACGCACTGGCTGGCCGTGCCCCAGTATGTGTAGCCGGTCCGGCATCTTTTGATTATCCACAGACTTGCTCCTGCGGAAAAGATATGCTCGTCTGGTGGGAAGCTTTTCGGGGGGCGCGATGAAGCCGTTTGTTATCATTGCCGTTGCAATAGGCCTGCTGCAGACCAGTGGATATGCGCAGTCACAGACACTGAATGATGGTGTTCCCAAGTCCGATGGCGTCGGTGGTTTCGACGGTGCACCGGCGAGTGACGGGGCGGCCGAAAAAGCGCAGCGAGACGAATATGATCGCCAGGCCGTGGATCTCCTGGCGCGTGCAGATGCCGGTGACACGGAGGCGATGCTGCAACTCGCGGCGATGCGCGAGCAGGGCGACCTGTCGACGGGCATAGACCTTGTCGGCGCTGATGATCTTTTCGAGCAGGCAGCCGCCAGGGGAAATACGTATGGCAGGCAGCGCATCTGTATTGCCTATCTGCTGGGCGAAGGGCGGCCGCGGGATGTGGACAAGGGGCTCGACACCTGCGGGCCTCTGGGGAACAAGGATCCTGCCGGACTGTTTTCTGCCGCCTACGATTTCGACAATGGTATTTCCGGGCCGAAGGATGAAAATGTCGCGGCGGGGCTTTACCTCAAGGCCGCAAAACAGGGCAGTGGCGAGGCGATGGATGCCGTGGGTCGCAAGGTTTTGGCTGCTGGATCGGTAAAGCGTGCTCGCGACTGGTTTGTCCAGGGCACCTATGCCGGAGCAGCGGACGCCATGGACGATCTCGCCCGATTATACGAGAAAGGCGGCGACGTCGAGGCGGACATGGACGAGGCCCGCTGGTTATACATAAATGCGGCCCGGCGCGGCAATGTCCATGCCCAGACATGGCTAAAGGCTGCGCCACCAGCCGCGCCGCTGCCTCGGATCAACCTTTTCGATGCCAATACGCACAATTTCACGGGCTTCAAGGTATCTACGGACAAGGCCGGTAAGGAGACACGCAAGCCTTACGACATGGCATCCGTTCTTCGTACTGCCTATCCGGCGCGGGCCATGAATTTCCAAAAAGCGGGGCGTGCCGTCGTTCAATGTTATGTCAACAGCCGTCATCGGATGGATGTTTGTGTAATTTCAAAGGAAAATCCGTTGGACTACACATTCGGCTGGGCCTTGTCCGCGGTCTATGAGGACAACATCCTTGTGCCCGACACGGATTCCAAGGGATGGCCGACCGCGCACAGCGTTTTCATGTTGGGAATGAACTGGCAGCTGAAATAAGCGAAGCTGCAGACTCGGCTCGTTGCCATAAGATACTGTCAAGCTTACTTCTTCCGGTCACCGGTCATGATGTATTTCACATTGGCATCATTGGCTTTGACTCTTAACGCAACGGCCTGGTGAGAATTCTGGGCGAATAAGGAAGAGGCGGCATAGATCATTGCCGGCATGATCACGCGAAGATCGCCATTGGTCCCTTCCGAGGTAACCACGTCACGCCATATCTCCGGGCTTGGATCCTTTGCCCTTACCTTGTCGGCGTCCGCCGCCGAAATTATCAATACGCGTCGATAGGATGTGACGGTTCTGGTCTGGAGGTGAGTCCCTACGGGGCCATAGGTTTGCGTGGTCGCAGAACCTGTTACCGGCTTCATCCCGACTGTGCCGGCAACATTCGTTGTGCTGTTGCTGAACCCATAGTCGGTTGCGGACGAAACCAGGGTGTGTTCCTGCGGCGCACTGATGGCGTAAGCCATGTAAATCACGACATCGGCCTTTTCAGGTGTTTCCGCCTGGCGGTAGCGCTTGTCATCCAGCGCACATACCAGTTCGTTGGCATATTCGGAAAACTGCAAATCGGCTGGCGATACGGTCGAATCCGCCGGGACGATGATATACGCTTTTTTGCTGTCGGCGCCCGGCGCAGCCAGCGTGGTGATGGACATGTCGTAACAGCCCGACGACACAAGCGCCGGTAACAGGCATGAAAATGGCACTTAACCCCTCCGCTACTACGCGGCAGTACCCCTCATGGATAGCGTAGCCTCGGGCAACGGTTACCAGATGAGTCGTGCATTGGAAAGTCGCCCGCCCGGCGACGATGCGGTAATCCGTTCAGGCAGGATATTCCGTACAGACTTGCTCCCCTCAGGGATGCAGAATACCGGTCACGACGGTTTCGACCTGCGCCTCTTCGGGTGTGCCGGGTGTCACCATCTCGAAATGGCCGCTATTGCTTTGGTCGATGATCGTCACGGTATCGCCCTTGGCCATAGCCATGTCCCGGTAACGGTTGGCGGCGGCTGGCAAGATAAAGACCGCGGAGACGATATACTGGGGCACACCTAGGGGCAGCAGTTCGCTTGGCGAAGCCTGGGCAAAGCGGGTCGGCACCGCGTCTGGCGTTCCGCCCAGCAACTGATCGGCGGCGTCGCGGCAGATCGTGCTGTAGCCAAGACCGGCGCGCAGTTCGCCTGGACCGTCGAGATCGACGGTGGCGAGAACAGGCAGCGGGTTCGGTGTGTAAAGATCCTTGCCCGGGGCGATCCTGCCGCGTGCCGCCAGCCACAAGGCGGCATGGCCACCGGCCGAATGGCCGACAAGGGCGACCCGTTTCAGATCCAGTGGATAGGTGGCTGCCAGGGTGCGGACATAGTCGGTGGCCGCACCCCAGTCCTGGAAGGTGCCGGGATAGCCACCGCCATTGTCGCCGATCGCGCGATATTCGATATTCCACGTGGCGATGCCGCGTTTGGTCAGGGCATCGGCCAGGGAGGCGCTGCTGATCCGGGTGCCGACCCCCGACGTCCAGCAGCCGCCATGCACGACCACGGCGACCGGGTAAGGACCGGAGCCAAAAACGGCTGCCGAGGGCAGGCGCAGGTCGCCGACCTGCTGCGGCGCGGTGCCATAGGCGATCGTGGTCATGCCGGGTGGATTCGCCGTCGGGATGCCTGCCGGGATGCTGGCCGATGACGCGGCGCTGGATGATGCGGGGGGCGCGCTTGAAGCGCCCGAAGACGATCCACCGCCGCACGCCGTCACGAGCAGGAACAGGGGCAGGGCGGCGAATGACATAGGGCTGGACATGCTGATTATACGTCAGCGACCTCCGTCTGGTTTACGCACTTTCCTGTGTTTTTCCTGCTCGCAATCAAGAGCACCCTGGTGAGGCTGGTACTGGCGGGCGGCTTGCCAGTTTGGAGAGGGCAAAGAGAAAGGGGGCATTTACATATCTCTGCGCCCTTTTTTCAATATTCAGAGTTCGGGACCCATGTCCCCGACGTCGCTAAGTTCGGGATCACTGGCGGCGAGGCGCTTTTGCTCGGGGCGCAGGTCCGGCGCCAGCAGGTCCGGTGATGCGCCATGCTTCGTCAGGTAGTGAATGGCCGCCAGGTAGTAGGCAGCGAGATCGGCGCAGGTGTTGGAGCCTCCGCCCGTTACACTCCAGATGACGCGCCATTGCCCGTCATTCTCCAGGATATAATCGCCACCGTCATATTCGCCTTTCGATGGCTCGACGGAGGCATAGGCAAACTTCGCCCCCTGTCCCTGAACCTCCCGAAGCGTATGGACAATGAAGAGAACGGTCGCCCCATCCTCATTCTGCTCCGGGCGAAGCGCATCGAGGATAGCCGTGCGTTCCTTCGATCCCGGCGGAGGAACCAGAACGGCCTGCGCAGCCAGGGTCGATACGGGCGGCGCGGCAATCGCAGCCGCAATCAGGCCCGTCAATAAAAGCCGCCGGGTTTTCCGCATTCGCATCTCCTTGCAGGTAAGGCTGGGAGGCATCTGGCTTACACCCTGTCCCGTGCGAAATCGACTAGACGGCAAAATCAACGAAAATGGGGCGAGGGATGTGTTAGCGGTAGCGCGGTCGCTTTAATGTCCCTGACCCCTTTTATCTGACCTTTTGACCACTTTTATCCGAGTATCTAATTAACGAAATTCACTGACCCGACCGAGCCAGCGGCTCCGACATAATCGACAAAAAGTATGACCAGTATCTACACAACATGCTGCAAGGGCTTCTGGCCTTCGAACGAGCCCCGCGTGTTTAGCCTCCCGAGGAGATGGCGGAAATAATGCCAAAATATTCAGCAGTCGAGATCGAAGAAATTGCCGCCAGGCGCGGCTTTGGCGGCATTACCGTAGATACATCGATCGTGATAGGCCTGCGAAATCATCTATCAAATTCCGCGTTCCACGAACTGAGGCGCCTGACTGGCCCTTGGATGCAACTCATTTTTCCATCTGTGATCAAAGGTGAGGTCGTAAACCACATTGCGCGCGATGCGGAAGAGCAGAGCAAGAGGGTGCAGGTCGCTGTTGAGAGATTTCACAATTATTGGATACTACAGAAGAAGGTGTATTGGGAAAATCTACCTGAGACGTTGCAAGTCGATGCCGCCGACTTCGCCGCTTGGAAATGGGAGGATTTTCTGAAGTCGTACAATGGTGTCGTCCTAGCTGAGGACGATTACATAGATATTGCCTCCCTTCTGGTTCGATACTTCGACGCGGTTGCGCCTTTTGAAACTAACGCCCAAAAGAAGAACGAATTTCCAGACGCGATGGCATTGCTCACCCTTGAGGCCTGGGCAGAGCAAAATAACACTCTCGTGTTAGCGATATCCGCAGACAAGGGGTGGAGAGATTTTTGTGATAATTCGAAGCATTTGGTTTGCCTCGATAAAATGTACGCATTGTTGAACTACTTTAATAAGGGTGCAGATCCGTACGTAAAAGCGTTCGTTGAAGAGCTACGCGACGGGTTACATCCGAAAATAGATAAAGACTTAAATGAGGCGATCCAAAAGGAATGGAATAAGCTTGAGTTCGTTCCTTTCGAGAAGGGATGGTCTGTTGATTACGAAAATATATCCGCGACCTTGCTTAGTTGGCGATATAGCGATGGCCCCTTTCTTTTGAGCACCGACGGCGAACGCTTCATGTCGGGTGTGGGGATAAAAATGAAAGTCGAGTTTGAGGCGCTATTTCATTATAAAAATCTATTGGGTGAAACACTCAAAACAACGAAAAACAAAGTGATATCTGAGGCCGAGTCTGTCGCCTACATTTTCTACATGCGTGAGGGGGATACGTTTAAATTACTTAACGTTGACGCCGTCAGTGCTGGCTCGAATCCAGTTGATTTTTGAAATCATTACCTGAATAATAAATAATTATATAAAATTATATTTAAGATGAATATTGCAACAATTTGTATGAATATTAAAAATATTGAATTATTGTGAAATTCAATATTATATTATAGAATTTTTACTAAAATACTTGGTAATAAATTGGGGGTTTATATATTTTATGCTGCCTATTGTATCGGTTAATTTTGGTTGAAAATGAGATAGTTTTAAGGTGTAAATTTGGGTTTATGAAAGAGCGAGTATTAAAGGAGGAGCTAAAAATTAGTCCTCTTTTCGAGACTATTTGCCCCCCCGGAAGGAAATTTATTGTTAGAGGAAAAAATATTTTTGGATTGTATTCAAAAAATTTGTCTTTCACTTTTCAATCGGATGGCGAAAGTCAAGTTCCGATAAAATGGTAATTTGATACCAAAATTGGCCGGAGAACGCTGGCGGGTCGATTGACAAAAATCAGATTTGGTACCAGCTTTAAAAAACATGATTGGAAGGGGGTGACGCACTAATTAGTGCTGGGAGTCCCGATCATGTTCGAAGACGATCAAAAGGTGGCTGAAGGCTCAACAGGGGAGGAGCCAAGGCGGAGGCAAGGTGTTGTTGCGGGTAGCGATAAGGCGCTTCTGAAAATTGGCGGCACATTTTTTAATGTTGCCGGCCCTACCAGTGCCGTACTTCAGGCACAACAGAATTTTTTGCAAGCTCGTAATATTGAAGAACAAATACGCTCCCGCACGGAAATTCGGAAAGCCGAATTGCATGCGCGAACGGAGTTGATCAAGGCCGTGTTAAGGTCGACTTTGCTTGGCGCCGGCGGTGCGACATGCTGGAAAGTCCTGACAATTGTCGCGGCACACGTCCATTAAGGTGTGATTGAAATTCACCCGAATCCCACGTCCCGCGAATCCCACGTCCCGAAAAATGGGGTCAGAGACATTTAGCGCGGGCAAGCCCCAGTATAATGTCTCTGACCGCTTTTGACCGTGACCCTTTTGACCGATATATATATCTGGCCGTCCAGCAGCAAGATGTCCGCTACAACCTATTCCCCATCGATATGAAGAATGGCAGCCCGTCAGAGCAGGAGGAGGCGGTTCGTGACAAGCCAGCCGCGTCGCTTGACATTGTTGCGCTGGCCTTGTTCGGTGACGGTGAAACGCTTCGCGATCTCACTCGGAAATGCTCGTTGTTCCGCGGCTAAAATATTGGGTCGGATCTAGCTGACGACAATTGACAAAAATCCCTTCCCGTTGCC
Organism: Asticcacaulis sp.; assembly: GCA_965246725.1. Classification (GTDB taxonomy): domain Bacteria; phylum Pseudomonadota; class Alphaproteobacteria; order Caulobacterales; family Caulobacteraceae; genus Asticcacaulis. The sequence goes on along the minus strand of CBDFFG010000003.1, from coordinate 453,324 downwards.
ACCAACTGGCGTCGGGGAGGGATGTCAACACACCGTTATCTACCTTCGACGCTCGCCGCCCAACATATGGCGACCTGCCGTCAGCATCATCGACCTGCCTGTAGATGAGAGTTTGGCGATTTTTCCCGCCATCTCACGATCGTCCTTTTTGTTCGACCCAAAGCTCAAATAGAAGAGGCTTTGAAATCCGCCAGATTGTCCCTGGCGGATTTGCAAACGGCCGAGCCCTTCGATAATGGGGTGCTCTCCATAATCGCCACGTAGCGTACGGCGCATAAATCCGGCCAGAATATCAATAGCTTGCAATAGAATGTCGTTTCTAGAGTCTTCGAACGAGATGGCTCGAGTAACCATCGCGCCGATGTCATAGCTGTCGCGCTCTTCGTATTTTCCATCGGCTACAGGTATTCGGCGGCGCGCCTTGAAAGCTCTTTCAAAGTGCTTGTAATTGAAGGTCTTGTCGCGGACCCAGGTAAGGGGCTCATTCAAAGAATGTGCCTGAAGGAGCGGGCCCAATGTGTCTCGCCACCAGTCTTCCTGCGTGGTAATTTTTTGCGGGTCTTTCCGGTCAATCACCCAGGTGAAACTCCCAAGTTCCTTTGGATGTCGCTGTGCGAAATACGCCGTAGCCAGTTCGACGGTTCGGCGTACCAGTTGGTTCAAAGTTACGCATTGGGCGTAAAGCTGGTTCGACATACCGGCCAGGGTGTCACTCAAGCGCTGGACGCTCGCCACCAGATCAGGATGGTGTGCTGCCGTTAGGTGCTTAGTCAGCCCTTCGCATTGATCTCGCTTGTGGGTCTCGATTTCGTCGTCGACATCGAGACCCCTGTCTATCACGTGGCAAACCATTATTGCGTTGGCCTGGTCCAAAACATCAATCAGGACCAACGCTTGATCCGGGGTTAACAGCCGGCTCTTCAATTCACCACCCTCACGCGGCCAATCTCGTGTAATCCATGCCAACCTGCGGCGAAGTGGCCCTACAGCGTCGTCACGAACTACGATTGAGCACAATGTGTTGAGACCCGACATGGCCGAAAACGTACCGCTCTCATCGATAAAAATATGCACGGGAAGCCTAATCCATGAGAAATGGGGTCAGAGACATTTTAGGGCGTGCGCGCGACCAAATTAACGTCCCAGGCCCTTTTCTTCTGATGCTTGGGTGAGGTGATATCAGGCTTACTGCGCGTCACAGCCTGCAATCACCTCATCCAGAAAGCTGATCGGCCTGGCGAAAAGTGTTATCGCGCCGTTTGCGTGCACTTCCTGAGCGAGCGCATCGCTCGTTCCGGCTGCGCAAAAATGGGGTCAGAGACATTTAGGGCGAGCAAAGAGCAGTTTAATCTCTCTGACCCCTTTATCTCCAATCCAAAGTCGCGCGGCCGCAATGGCGATCGAAAGGCAAAAGATCGCAAACCAGAAGATTCGGCTGACAACGTCAAAGATCTTTTTCCGACGCGGATGACGCTTGTGATGAGGTGGCTGCTCGTGGAGGTGGCTATCGTTTTGCGGAGTCTCCGAATTCATACGTCCAGCCCGTTTCGAATTTCAATTTGCGAGCCACCCAGAAATTGCATTTCCCCTGCGCTCAATTGAAATGGGTATCATAGTTCTCCGTTCTCAAAAGGGCGAATATTCCCATTCTCGCGGCGTAAAACGACTCAGTCGTCAAGCGCAACGCCCAGATGATCTCCCGTATACCCGATACAGAAAATGGGGTCAGAGACATTAATGTCGGGCATGCGTCCAAGTTAATGTCTCTGAACCTTTAGCCTTGGGAGTGTTTCAAGCCACTCCTAAGATATCGGGTTTTCTATGGCGTCGATAATATCCTTGAGCGGAATGAACATTTTTAACTTGCCGGGTTCCGCCCGGTTAAAGCCCAGTCGTTCGTAGAGACGCGCTGAATCCTCGTTCGTCGCGTCGAGCCAGATTGAACTTACTCCGACGGCTTGCGCCACGTCGTATGCGCGTTGAAAGGCGTGCGTTAAAAGCGCCGTACCTATCCCCAAATTCTGGAAGTCTTTGTGCACACCGATCATGGCAAGCTCAATTTCCGGACGAGCATAGTTCTTCTTGCCGAACGTGATCAACCGCAGGCAATAATAGCCCAGAACGGTATTTCTGCCTTCGTACGTGGCAACGTAAATCCTGTGCTTGTAGGCCTCGTGCTCGTAAAGGGCATCACGACAAAAACTGTCTATGAGGTCATTGCCGCAGCAAAAAGCCCCACGGTCGTGTTGTTGTCCGAGGGGCTCAATTAAGATGTTCAAGATAGAATCCGTTAGTCGCCTTTTAGGAGTGCCTTACCACGCGCAAGGAAGGCCTTCAACTCAGGCGTGGCTTTCCGGGGCTCCGCACACACTTCGACTATGCGCTTATACACATGCGGCCGCACCTTGATCTTAGCGGGGGCATCGTAATCATCTTTGGGCTTGGCAGCCATATCGAACCTCCCTTAAAAGCGGCCTATTCAAAGGCCGGCGCAACTACATGCAGATAGGAACCTTGTCAACTGACAAAGCCGTTGTGAAAGCACATATGACACTTGGAGTGCCGATTATCAACGCGGGGGCCGCGCTTTCGTTCTAAATTTGTTCTTATTTCGCGAATTAATTTCGCTGTACCCGTGAAATTATATGAGCAATTTCGTTGGCGAGAATAACCGGTAACCGTTATGATCGCGTCGATTTAAATGGGAAATGAACGGATAAAGCCCTCATCTGCTCATCGCAGAGCACGGGGCAAAATACAGTTACGATCTTGACTGAAGTGGTGCCGCTTAGGTGACTCGAACACCTGACCCCCTCATTACGAATGAGGTGCTCTACCGGCTGAGCTAAAGCGGCCCGGAAACATCCTCGCAAGCCCAAAGGCCCGCGGACAGGGGCGTGTCATTACACAGAACGTCCGGCTTTGCCAATAGCTAAATGCGCCGGGCCTGGGGACAAATCGAACCGGGGTCCTACTTGACCGCCTTGGGGGCAGCGCGTTTGCGCGCCGGCCGGGCCTTGGCGGTGGCCGCGTCCTCGACCGTATCGAGGTCCTGGCCGCTGATGGCGTCGTCGAAGATGCCGGGATCGTCGGGCAGGGGCACCGCGGTGCCGCGGCGCTGGGCAGCCTTGATAAACGGCATGGACGGGACATAACGCGACGGCAGGTCGGGCATTTCCGGCAGGCCCTTTTCGCCGCGGTCGAAACGCGGATGGACCAGGACGGCTTACCGGCAAAGGTCAGGATCAGGTTCGACCAGTCCTGCGCCCCATAGGCAAAGGCGCGGCCCTCGGCATCGATGTCCGACCATTCGACATCCGAGCGCACCAGGGCGGCGCGGGCGACCCAGGCGCGGGCCTGGTCGAGGTCGCCACTGGCCGAGGCGCCCCGCGCCAGCACGGCGCAGATACGCTTGGTCAGGGCGTCTTCCGGCGTGTCGGCCTCGAGCGCGGCCATGGCGGCAGCAATGTCGGCCTTTACCGCCGTCAGTATGGTGCGCTCCAGCTGCAGGATGCGGCTTTCGCGGTGTTTCGGATTGCGGTCGATCAGGCCCTGCAGGCGGCGGGCGCGTTCGCGCGGCGTCTCGTCCGACACCAGGTCGCGATAGGTCAGCCACAGGGCCGGGTGCGGGGCGGCGGCCCAGGCGGCCTCCAGCACATCCTCGGCGCGACCCAGTTTGTTGGCCTTGCACAGCAAGCGCGAGGCAATGACAGCGGCCGGGGTGAACTGCGGCTGCAGCTTGGCGGCGCGGGTGGCGTAGTCCAGCGCCTGCGCCTCGTCCGACGCCTCCAGCGCCACGGCCGAGGCGACCATCAGCGACGCCTTGGCACGCTCCGAAAAGATCGGCGAGATCAGCTTGCGCGACAGGGCGCCCTCGATCAGGGCCAGGCCCTCGGCCCATTCGCCCGCCTGCAGGCTGGCCTCGAACAGGGTCTCAAAGGCCCACATGGCCGGGCGCGGCTGGTTATAGGCCTCTGCCGCCAGCTTGACGGCCTCGGCGCGGTCGCCCTGGCTGTGCGCCAGTTGCATCAGGCCGCGCAGGCCCGCCAGCTTCAGTTCCGGCACGCTGAGCATGGCCGTATAGGCGGCGCGGGTCGCCATGGCGTCGCCCGAGGACTCGGCGGCCATGGCGGTCAGGATGCGCACCAGCGAGACATTGTCGCTGAGGTCGAGTGCCTTGACGGCATTGCGGCGGGCCTCATTACCGTCACCGGCAGCCACGGCCATGAAGCCGCGCGTAAGGACCTCGTCGCCCTGGCGGCGGCGGGCCTCGGCGCGGGCGCGTTCCGCCCGCTGCGGCGAACGCGACAGCCACAGGGCCAGGTTCCAGAAACAGACGGCGCAGAAGCCGAGGAAGCCCAAGATGCTGACGGCCGCCGCAGCGGAGCTGTCGATGCGGTAGTGCAGCCAGGTCAGGCTGGCCTGGCCGGGATCACCGAGCAAGCCGATAGCGGCGGTGATCAGGACGGTGATACCGACCAGGATAAGCAGGGTGCGGATCACAGCACACCTCCGGTCGCAACGGCCGGCGCCGTGGCCTGCGAGCCATCATTGGCCTGGACCAGGCGCTGCAGGGCGATCTGGGTAATTCGGCGCATGGCGTCGTCGACCTGGGCGCGGGCATGGGCGCGGTCGAGCCACGGCTTGATGGCGGTCTTGGCCGACGGCGACAGGGTGTTGAGATAGGCCAGCGCCCCGTCGAGATCGCCCATATTGAGGCGGGTCTCGGCGCGCAGCAGGATGGCCTGGGCGCCATTGCCGTTGAGATTGTCGGTACGGCGCACAGAGATGAACGACCCCAGGGCGTGACGGGCGCGGTTGAACAGGCTGTCCTCGTCGCTGTCGGCCTTGGAGGCGATATTGGCCCGGGCGGCGGCGTGCGGGAAATCGATGGCCAGTTGCACTTCCGACGACACGCCCTTTTCGGCGACGGCGCGCAGGGGCGCGGTCAGGGCAGGGTCGTCGAAGGCGGGCTCGACGGCGGCCAGTTCCGCCAGGAACGGATCGGAGGTGTGCGCCTTCTGTTGCAGGGTGGCGGCGGCCGATGCGGCGGCGGCTGCGCGGGCCAGTGCCCGCTGGTTGGTTTCCAGGCGGTCGAGGCGCGCCGACATCTGGGCGATGGCTGCGGCGTCGGCGGAATAGACCGGGGCCAGGGCTTGAGCCGGCGCGGCAACCACACCGGGTACTGCGCCGGGAACGGCAGCGGGCTGCCCCTGCAGCCGCTGGATCTGCGCCTGCAACTGGGCGATCTGGGCATCCTTGTCGACGGCCGGCGCTGTTGCCGTGACCGTAACGGGCAGGGGCTTGTGCGACATCTTCCAGGCAAAAGCCGCGAGCAGAATCGCGAACATGGCGATGAAGGGAATGACGAACCAGATAAACATCCGCGTCGCATTGGCGGCCGGCGTCTTGCTGTCCTTCCAGTCGAGCGTGTCGTTGGCGTCGAGGCCGCCTTCGGTTTCGGCAGAGGTCAGCGGATCGGTCATGGTCGTCTCTTACTCCGGACGCCTACATGTCGGCCCCGGCCCCTAAAAATCTCAGCATCGCGGCTTCGGTCGGTTCCGCGGCGATCAGGCGCTTGATATCCTGGTCGCCGGCGATTTCGGCCACACCCTGCCACGCCTGCTCCGAGATACAGATAAAGCAGAAAGTGGTGAACGAAAATGGCCGTTGCATAAGAAAGGTGGCGACGGCGCGCCCGGCGCGCGCCGAATGGATCAGAATATGTGTGATGGCGCCCAGATTGGCGTCGCTCAGGGCAGGCGCGACCGCGATCGTATCATAGACCGCGACTTCGGTTACGTGCAGGAGGGCGTCGTTAAGCCACAGACTCAGGGGGGCTGACGGAGATTTTGCCGCGGCATACAGGAGGCGGGTGTCCCGAGGCAGGTCCTTTAGCCGTTCAAAGAGGTCGCGGGCGGCGCCGCCTGCGCTGATAACCTGATTGAAATTTTCAATCCGCGCGGCTTCGGCCGTAGCGTCGCCGACGCACCAGGCCGTCACATCGCGGCGCAATGACTGCCGGCTGAAGGCGCGGACACCGTTGCGGCTGGTGAAGATGACGGCATCGAACGGGATGTCGAGGTCGGCCTCTAATTGAATCGTTTCAAGTACCGGCGCGACGATCGGGGTATAACCCAGGCGCTCTACGGCGCGGGCCGTACCCGCGGCGCCTTCGCCGCTACGGGTGATCCAGATGGTCTTAGACAACGATCAGGTCCGGCCCGGCCTCGGCCTTGATCTCATGGCCAAGGCGCAGGCCGAGGTCGCGGGCAGTCTGCGGCGTGGCTTGGCTTAAGCTTTCGCGGCGCTGCCAGCGGACTCGGCCATCGGCCGACAAGGCTTCGACGAACAGGCTGAGGTGGCCATCGGTAAAAGTGGCATAGGCGCCGACGGCGGTGCGGCACGAGGCCTCGAGCGCTTCGAGCGCGCCGCGCTCGGCCTGGACGCAGACAAAGGTCGCCTCGTGGTGGACTTTTCGCATCCAATCGGCGCCGATATCGGCTGTGCGGCACTGGATGGCCAGGGCGCCCTGGCCGGGGGCGCTGGCGTGGATATTGTTGTCGATGAACGAGCGGATCTGCCCCGACAGGCCGAGGCGATTGAGCCCGGCCGCGGCCAGCAGCATGGCGTCGCAGTCGCCTGCGGCCAGCTTGGCCAGGCGCGTATCGACATTGCCGCGCACCATGACGATGTCGAGATCGGGCCGGTGGCTGAGCGCCTGGGCCTGACGACGCAGCGATGCCGTGCCCAGGCGCGCGCCCGGCGGCAGGTCGTCGAGGCTATTGTAACGCAGGCTGAGGAAGGCGTCGCGCGGGTCTTCGCGCACGGGAATGGCGCACAGGCTGAGGCCCGGAATCTCGTGCGCCGGCATGTCCTTCAGCGAATGGACAGCGATATCGATGTCGCCGCTGAGCAGGGCCTCCTCGATCTCCTTGGTGAAGAGCTGCTTGCCGCCGGCCTCGATCAGGCGGCGGTCCTGGATGCGGTCGCCGGTGGTGGTTATGACCTTCAGCGGTGCGATCTTATCGGCCCGGGCCGGGTCTTCGCCCATGGCCGAAACGATATGTCTTTGCACCCAACCGCATTGGGTCAGGGCCAGTTTGGAGCCGCGCGTGCCGATGGTCAGTTTCGCTGTCATGCGAATGTCCCTAGCATTTTATCGTCGGCTGGCAATGCAAAAGACTTGACGCGACGTGGTGTCACGGGTGTTAGACGAAGGTTGAAAAGCAAGAAACCCCACCACCACATCTCGCCGAGCCCGGATAGATTGCGCGACTGCTTCGCTGCTTGAGCGCGGCTCGTCTCGTGCGGTCCCCCTCCCCGATCAAGTCGGGGAGGGGGACCGCGAGCCCTCTTGGGCTCGGGGTGGTGGGGTTTCTTGCTTGCCTTGCTTGTTTACCCGTTCCGCGTCCCCACCTGTGAAACCCATGTCTGAAACCCTGACTGTCCCCAGCCCCTTAACCGTTTTGGGCATTGAATCGAGCTGCGACGAAACCGCCGTCGCCGTGGTGCGCCGCGACGCCAGCGGTCATGTCGAGGTCCTGTCCAGCGTCATCCATTCCCAGGTCGTCAAGCACGCAGCCTATGGCGGGGTCGTGCCGGAAATTGCCGCCCGCAGCCATGTCGAAACCATAGACGCCCTGGCGGCGCAGGCCCTCAGCGAAGCCGGCAATGTCGTGCTCGATGCGGTCGCCGCTACCGCCGGCCCTGGCCTGATCGGCGGTGTCATGGTCGGGCTGTCGTTTGCCAAGGGTTATGCCCTGGCGCGCGACCTGCCGCTGGTGCCGGTCAACCATCTTGAAGGCCACGCCCTGTCGGCGCGCCTGACCGAAGACGTAGTCTTTCCCTTCCTGCTGCTGCTGGTCTCCGGCGGCCATTGCCAGCTTCTGCTGGTGCGCGGTGTCGGCGATTATGAACGTCTCGGTACCACGATCGACGACGCTGCCGGCGAGGCCTTCGACAAGATCGCCAAGGTGCTGGGCCTGGGCTATCCCGGCGGCCCGGCGCTGGAGGCCTGCGCCCGCGACGGCGACGCCAGCCGCTTTATCCTGCCGCGGGCGCTTCTGGGCCGCAAGGATTGCGACTTTTCCTTTTCGGGCCTGAAGACGGCCGCGGCGAAGATCGCCCACGAAGAGGTGAAGACCGAACAGGACCGCGCCGACCTGTGCGCCGCCGTCCAGGTCGCCATTACCCGGCAACTGGTCGAACGCGCCGACCGCGCCATGAAGGCCTTCCGGACTCAACATTCCGTGACCGCACCCGACTTCGTCGTCGCCGGTGGTGTGGCGGCAAACCAGGCCATACGTGAGGCGCTAAAGGGAACGGCGGCCAAAAACGGCTTCACCTTCGTGGCCCCGCCGCTGAAATACTGCACCGACAATGCGGCAATGATTGCCCTTGCCGGGCTTGAACATTTTGCAAAGCTGCGCAACATGCCGCGCGACAGGTCGGCCGACATGGCGGCGCTCGCCCGGCCGCGCTGGCCATTGGACGAGGCGCGCGCCAAAGACGCGCCGGTATACAAGACACAGGGCCGCAAGGGGGCGAAAGCATGACGCAGACTTTTACGCGCATCGGAGTGATCGGCGCCGGCGCCTGGGGCACGGCCCTGGCCCAGGCGGCCACCTTTGCCGGCCGCGCGGTGCTGATCCAGGCGCGTGAAACCGAGGTGGTCGAAGCCATCAACGAGCGTCAGCAGAACTGCCTGTACCTGAAGGACGTCACCCTGTCGCCGGGCGTGCGCGCCACCAACGACCTGGCCGACCTGGCCGGCTGCGACCTGATCCTGGCCGTGCCGCCGGCGCAGCATATGCGTGCCACGCTGACGGCCTTCAAGCCGCACGCCAAGGCCGGCCTGCCGATCGTCCTGTGTTCCAAGGGGGTTGAGCGCGGCTCGGATGCCCTGATGACCGAAGTCCTGGCCGATATCCTGCCGGACGCGGTGCCCGCCGTCCTGGCCGGTCCCAACTTCGCCCGCGAAGTGGCGCAAGGCAAGCCGAGCGCTGTCACCATCGCCTGCGCCGACGAGGCTGTCGGCGCCGCGATTGCCGCCACGATCGCCGGCCCCAGCTTCCGGCCCTATCTGTCGCGCGACCTGGTCGGCGCCGAGGCCGGCGGCGCCATCAAGAACGTCATCGCCATTGCCTGCGGTATTTCCGAAGGCAAGGGGCTGGGGCGCAATGCCCATGCCGCCCTGATCACCCGCGGCTTTGCCGAGATGTCGCGCCTGGCCATGGCCATGGGCGCGGAGTTCGAGACCATGTCCGGCCTGTGCGGCATGGGCGATCTGGTCCTGACCTGCTCATCGCCGCAATCGCGCAATATGAGCGTCGGCCTGGCCCTGGGGCAGGGCCAGACCCTGGCTCAGGCTCTGGAGGGCAAGGTATCTGTGGCCGAAGGTGTCGAATCCGCGCCGGCCGTCGTTGACCTCGGCAAGCGTTTCCAGGTCGAACTGCCCTTGTGCAATGCCGTCGCCGCCGTGCTGAACGGCAAGATCGATGTCGGCACGGCGATCGACATGCTGATGTCGCGACCGCTGAAGGTCGAGCGGGCTTAGTCTGCGGTAATTTACCCCTCCGTCTGGTCTCGGCTTGACGCCGATCCCATCCACCTCCCCATTTGCTTCGCAAACAGGAAGGAGGGAGATCCGCAAACGCCCCTCCTTCCTGTCGCGAAGCGATGGGGAGGTGGATTTTGACCGCGTCAAGCGGTCAAAAGACGGAGGGGGCTCTTAATTCAGCAAGACCTCAGGCGAAGCCGTTTCGCTTACTCCGCGTCGAACTTGACCAGGTCGTCGATCAGGCCCTTGACCGCGGCATCGATAATCGTCTGGCCATCCGTGCCATTGGCCAGCGACGAATCCGAACCGATACGGCCATCGGGGAAACGATGGCGATAGTCGAGCGCGTCACGGATCGGGCCATTGGGGGCGATCTGGGGCTCCATGACCGCCGCCTTCACATGGTCGGGATAGGCGGCGAAGGTGATGGCGATTTCCGACGGGGTAGCATGGCTGCCATGGCCATTGGGATAGAGGCGCGCCGCCAGCCGGCTGATGCCCGGCAGGTCCCACCAGTTGCGCAGCTTGAGGATGAACGGGCAGGGGCGGCCGTCGTAGGAATAGCGGGCATAGATTTCCGAGAAGGTCGCCTCGATGGTGGCGACATTGCCGCCGTGGCCGTTGAGGAAATAGATACGGTCGAAGCCGTGGCGCGCCAGCGAGTTCACCCAGTCCTCGATCGCCGCCATAAAGGTCGACGGCCGCAAGCTGATCGTACCGGAAAAACCGAGATGATGCTGGGCCATGCCGATATTGAAGGTCGGAGCCACCAGGACATCGCCTTGCTTTTCGGCAGCGTGCGCGATGATTTCCGGGCATAGCCAGTCGGTGCCGAGCAGGCCCATCGGCCCGTGCTGTTCATTGGACCCGATGGGGATTATGACGGTGCGCGACTGTTTCAGACGTTCGTCGATTTCGACCCAGGTCGACAGGTGAAGCAGCATGGAAACTCCCGACTTGTAACCATTGCAACCGGACCGTTGCAAGTTGCGACTGTTTAGGCGCAGCCGAAGCCAAAGCCAATGTTTTTTCGCATTGGTCCTATCGACTTCGCCTGGAGGGTTCCTTAAGGTCCGCCGCAATGAAAAGAGGCCGCCAAGCCCATGCCAGCAACGTCTTGGCGACAATCAGGAGAGACAAGTGCCTAGCGATACCCGTGCCGATTCCCACGCCGATTCCATCTTCCCCGTACCGTCTTCCTTTATCCGTCCCGGCACCCTGACCGCCGACGGCCTGAAGGCGCAGAACGACCTGTTCGCCAGCGATCCGGATGCCCACTGGACGAACCTGGGCAAGGCCATCGACTGGATGACGCCGTTCAGTAAGGTCAAGGATGTCAGCTATGACCGCGAGGATTTCCGCATCCGCTGGTACTATGACGGCGTGCTCAATGTCTCGGCCAACTGTATCGATCGCCACCTGGCGACGCGGGGGGACCAGACGGCGCTGATCTTCGAAGGCGACGACCCCAATGTCTCCTACACGGTCACCTATTCGCAACTGGCGACCGAGGTGAACAAACGCGCCAACCTGCTGAAGGCGTCGGGTGTGAAGAAGGGGGATCGCGTCACCATCTACCTGCCCATGGTGCCGGAGGCCGCCTATTTCATGCTGGCCTGCACGCGTATCGGCGCGGTGCATTCGGTGGTTTTCGGCGGCTTCTCGCCGGATTCCATCGCCAACCGCATCATCGATTGCCAGTCGGATATCGTCGTCACCGCCAATGAAGGCCTGCGTGGCGGCAAGGCCATCCCGTTGAAGGCCAATGTCGACAAGGCGCTGGAGCAGTGCCCCAATGTCCGCCAGGTCCTGGTGGTCGAGCATACACCGTCCGCCTGGACCAAGGGTGAAAAGGACCTTGCCGTCGCCGAGGCGCTCGTTGGTATTTCGGACGTCTGCGCGCCCGAGCCGATGAATGCCGAAGACCCGCTCTTCATCCTCTATACCTCGGGCTCGACGGGCAAGCCCAAGGGCGTGCTGCACACCACGGGCGGCTATCTCGTCTGGGCGGCCTATACCCACAAGACGGCCTTCGACTACCAGGATGGCGACGTTTACTGGTGCACGGCCGATATCGGCTGGGTCACGGGCCACTCCTATGTCGTCTATGGCCCCCTGGCCAATGGCGCCACCTCGCTGATGTTCGAAGGCGTGCCCAACTATCCGACGGTCAGCCGCTTCTGGCAGGTGGTCGACAAGCACCAGGTCAATATCTTCTATACGGCGCCGACCGCCATCCGCGCCCTGATGCGCGAAGGCGATGCGCCGGTGACCTCGACCTCGCGCGCCTCCCTGCGTGTTCTCGGCACGGTCGGCGAGCCGATCAACCCCGAAGCCTGGCTGTGGTATCACCGCGTCGTCGGCAACGAAAAGTGCCCGATCGTCGACACCTGGTGGCAGACCGAGACCGGCGGCCACCTGATCACGCCGGTGCCGGGCGCGACGCCCCTGAAGCCCGGTTCGGCTACCCAACCCCTGCCGGGTGTCGTGCCGTGCCTTGTCGATGCCAATGGCGTCGAGCTGGATGGCGCCGTCGAAGGCAATCTGTGCATCAAGGATTCGTGGCCCGGCCAGATGCGCACCGTCTTCGGCGATCATCAGCGCTTCCTTGAGACCTATTTCTCGACCTATCCCGGCAAGTACTTCACCGGTGACGGCTGCCGCCGTGATGCCGATGGTTATTACTGGATCACCGGGCGCGTCGACGACGTGCTCAATGTCTCGGGCCACCGTATCGGCACGGCCGAGGTCGAGAGCGCCCTGGTTTCGCACGCCGATGTCGCCGAAGCCGCGGTTGTCGGTTATCCGCACGACATCAAGGGCCAGGGCATCTGGTGCTATGTCACGCTGAAGACCGGCGTCACCGGCACGGATGCGCTGAAGAAGACCCTGCGCGACTGGGTGCGCACCGAGATCGGGCCGATCGCCTCGCCGGACGTCGTCCAGTGGGCACCGGGCCTGCCCAAGACCCGCTCGGGCAAGATCATGCGCCGTATCCTGCGCAAGATCGCCGAGGGCCAGCCGGAGGCGCTGGGCGATATCTCGACGCTTGCCGATCCGTCGGTGGTCGCCGACCTGATCGAAGGCGCCAAAGGGTTAGGCTAACGGCGGCTTATAGGTTACTCTGATAAAGGGCGGGCGCAGGAGACAGAATGCGATCCGCCCTTTTTGCTTTTTGGCTGCTGGCCATGCCCGTCGCTGTTCACGCCCAATCGCCGGATCAGTTGCGTCGCCTGGCCATCTATGACGCCTTTGCCGCCACCATCGACACCACCTATTACGATCCGCAATTTGCCGGGATTCCCTGGGCTCAGTTGCGTGACGATGGCCGCGACAAGGCCGCTCGTGTCGGCGATGACGCGCATCTCTACAGCGATGTCCTCTATCCGATCACCCGCGCCTTTCACGTTTCCCACCTGACGATCCTCGAGCCCCTGCCGGCGGATGGTCAATCGCCGCAGCCGATGGTCCGCCCGGTCGTGCAGCCCTATGAGATGCGTAAGCTGGCGGGCGAGATCGCCTATATCCGTTTCGATATTTTCGACGGGCCTTCGATTGACCAGGTGATCGACCGCGTCGGCCACGCCCGGCACGGCGTCATCCTCGACCTGCGCCACAATCGCGGCGGCAGTGCCGAGCAGCAACAGCGCCTGCTCAGCCTGCTCCTGCCGGGCAATACGGTCTACGGCCGCAACCGCAGCCGGGCGGGTGAACAGGTGATGCGCACCGACTGGTTCGGTAAGCACTATACGGGGAAACTGGTCGTGCTGATCGGGCCCGATACGGCCAGCGCCGGCGAAATTACTGCCGCGGCCCTGCAAGGCGCACGTCGCGCGACTCTGATCGGCGAAACGACCCGCGGCCAGGTGCTCAATGCCAATGTCTATCCGCTGCCGGGTGGCGGCGCCGTTCAGGTGCCGGTAGCCGACTTTGTCACGGCGGACGGCCGGCGCATCGAAGGCGCCGGCGTCACGCCGGATATTGTTTCGGCGGAAGGCGTGGCGCCAGACCGCGCCGTGGTCGAGATTCTAAATCGCCGATAGGGGATATTTCGCCGCCAGGACTTCGACCTTATGAATGGCCGGGGTGCCGGCAAACAGGTCGGGCGCCCTGGCCATAAGGGCCTTGGCCACGTCGCCGTTGAGATGGACTTCGCGATCGCTTTCGTTGGTAAAGGTGTCGAAGATGGCGAAACGATCGTCACCGACGCGCAAGGCGTACCAGGTGATCGTGCCGGTCTCTGCCTCGACCAGGGCCTGCGCCGAACGCAGGAAATCGGCGACTTCGTTTGCCTTGCCGGGTTTGGCCTGGAGTTCGACATAGAGGCCGAGCCTGAGATCAGTCTTGGCCATATTGTCAACCGGGCCGTCAATAAGGGTATCCATGGCAATCTCCTGTTTGAGATAGGGAGCGCCAGAAGGCCATTGCCGGACCGCCAAAAACAATAAGGCCCACGCAGGCAAAAGATAAAAAGGGATAAGTCGGCTTACATCCGTCTTACCCGATGGAAGAACATCGCTATCTCATTCTTACCCGATGGAGCGTAATCTGAGTGTCCACAGAAGGAGACCCATCATGGCCGATATCGATGAAAAGACGGATAATCCGCTGAGCGACACAGGCACCTATGAAGGCAAAAAGGTTTTCAAGGCCAACGAGTTGAACCAGGCCGGCGAGGACAAGGAATATTTTCCGCCCAGGCGCGATCACACCTTCCGGGTGCCGGAAGATGCCCAGCATCATGCTGCCAAGCCCGACGTCACGCTAACGCCCGGGACCAAACCCACCGTCGAATTGAAGACGAACAAGTCCTAAGGTAAAGGACGCGGATGCTTAATCCGCAATCTCCCCTGGCGAAACTCATGATGGCCGCCGTGCGGCCGGGAAAAGTCGAATGGATCGGCGTGCGTCCGCAACGGCGCGCGCCGATCGTCGTTCAGGACATGGTCGTCCTCGATCCGACGCAGGGCATTGTCGGCGACCGCTATTCCGGACGCAGCGGCGAGCGTCACGTCACCCTGATCCAGGCGCAGCACCTGACGGCGATCGCCGCATTTCTGGGACTGCCGGAAGTCCTGCCGGAACAGCTACGCCGCAATATCGTCGTATCGGGCATCAACCTGCTGGCCCTGAAGGAACGCCGGTTTCGCATCGGCGCCGCGGAACTGGAGATGACAGGCGACTGCCACCCGTGCTCGCGGATGGAGGAGATCTTCGGGGAAGGCGGCTATAATGCGGTGCGCGGCCATGGCGGCATTAATGCCCGGATTCTCATCGGTGGGACCGTGTCGGTAGGCGACGCGGTCGCGCCTATTTAGGCAGCGAGGTCTTTGGACATCTCACCGCGGCGCACGGCACTGTACCAGGCCCACAGCAGATGCGAGACCAGGCTGCGATAGGGCGACCAGACCCTGGCGCGTTCGGCGCAATAGGCTTCGTTGGGACGTGCATCCAGGCCGTCTATCCAGCCCACGGCTTCACGCAGGGCAATGTCGCCGACCGGGAACAGGTCGAGCCGGCCTTCGGAGAACATCAGATAGACCTCGGCGGTCCAGCGGCCGATGCCTTTCAGTCCGATCAGGGTCTTGGCCGCCATCTCGGTTTCCATTTCTGCGAGGGCGACCGGATCGATCGTGCCGGCGTGGAAGGCCTCGGCCAGGGCGCGGGCATAGGCGATCTTGGGCCGCGACAGGCCGTAGCCGCGCATCAGCTCGATATCGTGGTCGAGGACGACGGCAGGGCTGACATCGCCGAGACCGGCATGCATGCGGGCAATGATGGTATTGGCGGCCTGGACGGACAGCTGTTGTTCGACGATCAGACCCAGCAGGGCGGAAAATCCCGCCTCGCGCCGGCGCCAGGTGATGTGGCTGAAATGCCGTATAATCGGTTCCAGCTTCGGATCGGCGGCGATAAGGGCGGCAAGGTGGTCGGGATCAAGCGGTGTCATGGCGCGTCTTTAACATGTCCCGTGCGCGAAGTTGGCAGCAGAGGAAGAGAAATAAGGGATCCGCAGATTGACGCAGATTTTCGCAGATTATTTCTGAGTGCGTAAAACCACCCGAAACGCAACGCACGCAATGAGCGTTTAATTGAAGTTGGAGGGCGCCTTCGGCGCCACACGCGCTCAAAATAATCTGCGAAAATCTGCGTCAATCTGCGGATTTAATCTTTTTACCGCCGCGGTGCTTACGACTTGATGCAGCCGACCTGGGCGACGCGGTATTCCCGGCGCAGGGTATCGGCGACGATGCCGTAATTGCGCTTGGTGACGATGGCTTCGTTTTCGAAGTCCGGGCGGCGGTCGGGCTGGTTGCCCATGGTCAGCAGGGTGGCCGGCACCGAGGTATAGATACGGCCGCGGCGCGGGGCTTCGCGGATCACGATGCCGATGGCGCGCGAATTGTCGTCGATCACCGGGCCGCCGACCAGGCGATTGAGGTCGCCCTTCAGGTCCGCCGTGCGGCCGGCCTCGGCCCAGGCGAGCACGACCTCGTTCTGGCCGCCACGCTTGGCTTTTTCCAGCACGGTGGTGCCGATCAGGCGGGCCGTGGCCTCGCCGGCCTCGCCGCCGGGGAAGCCCGGCATGAAGCCGCGGATGCCGGGTTTGATCGTCTTGGGATCGGCCAGCGGCAGGGGGCGGCCGGCGCCATCGGTCTGGGCGATGACGTAGTTGTCTATGCCCTTGATAGTGCGGATCTTGAACGGCACGCCGAGATTGCCGCCGATATTGAGGAAAGAGTGGGTACAGCCGCGCAGGGATTGTTTGGCCACGATCCAGGCCCCCGTCTGCGACACCGAAAAGGCCGTGCCGGTCATGACTTTTTGATCATCGACGGGCAGGTTGATGATCGACGAGGCAGCGAACGGCGTGAAGTTGGCGAACAGGGCCATCTCGCCGACACCCGGCGCCGGCGGCGCCGGCGGGGCGTCCGATGTCTCATGCCACTGGGTGGTCACCACGACGATGCCGGTGATCGCAGCCGCATAGATGAGCCAGTCGAGTTTCATGGTTTTACTGGACGGTGGCGGCCAGGAGGAGGGCGGCAGCCAGCTTGGCGGCGACCAGCAACACGGCGGCGGACACTTCGCCCTCGTTCATGCGGTTGGGCAGGCCGGCCAGCAGGAAGTCGACGACGCGGAAAATGAAGAGTTGCAGGATGATGGTGGCGCCGCCCCACAGGACGATTTCGGCCAGCGAGGTCGAGGCGACGATCGAGGCAGCCAGCGGGATGGCCAGGCCGATGATGACGCCGCCATAGCCGACGGCAGCAGCCGAGTTGCCATCGCGGATCTGCTTGATTTCCTTGTAGGGCGTCAGGATCGAATAGATGGTCGCCCCGATCATCAGCATCAGCAGCGCCACGCCGCCATGCAGCAGGGTCGTGACGAAACCGTCCGCGAACGCCTGCATTTCCGGACGCAGCGTCTCAGGCGTCAGGAAGTTGAGATTGAGCGTATTCGACATGCGGTAACGGTCCCCTGCGGTACGTTTTGTGGTGCGGGCGTTGGCCCAACTTCTTGGCCCAGTTTTGGCGATGCCCTAGGTATGGACAAATCTCGATGCAAGATCAAGTCCACCGTCCACGGCTGTGGACACATTGATTGTGAAACACGCAAATGTCGGAATGGTAACGGTTTTACGACGCCATGCCCGCAGCCAGTGCAGCAAAGGGAAAGCCTTCGTCTGCCTCGGTCATGTCTTCATTTGACGCAGGTTCGCGTTCCGCCTCATCGCGGTCATTTTGGCGGCGGACGCTGGCGCGCTGCTTTTCGCTCTCGGACTTCAACTGACCACAGGCCGCAAGAATGTCGCGGCCGCGTGGCGTGCGGATCGGCGAGGCGTAACCGGCCTTGTTGAGGACGGCGGCGAAGGCCTCGATCGTGCTCCAGCTTGAGCACTGGTAGTCGGTGCCGGGCCAGGGATTGAACGGGATCAGGTTGATCTTGGCCGGAATACCCTTGAGCAGGCGGATCAGGGCGCGGGCCTCGGCCGGGCTGTCATTGACGTCCTTCAGCATGACATATTCGAAGGTGACGCGGCGGGCGTTCGAAATGCCGGGATAGGCGCGGATGCCGGCCATCAGCTGTTCGATATTGTACTTCTTGTTCAACGGCACCAGCTGGTTGCGCAGTTCGTCATTGGTGGCGTGCAGGCTGATGGCCAGCATGGCCGCGGTGCGGTTGCCCAGCGCTTCCAGTTCCGGCACGACGCCCGAGGTCGACACCGTGATCCGGCGGCGCGAAATGGCGATGCCTTCATTGTCGGAAATGATGTCGATGGCGTCGGCGACATTGTCGAGATTGTAGAGCGGCTCGCCCATGCCCATGAAGACGATATTGCTCAGGCGGCGGTCTTCCTTGGGCGACGGCCATTCGCCGAGGTCGTCGCGCACCACCTGGACCTGGGCGACGATTTCGGCCGCGGTCAGGTTGCGTACCAGCTTCTGCGTGCCGGTATGGCAGAAGGTGCAGTTGAGCGTACAGCCGACCTGGGACGAGACGCACAGGGCGCCGGAACGGCCGACATCGGGAATATAGACGCTTTCGACCTCGATGCCGGGGGCCATGCGGATCAGGTACTTGCGCGTGCCGTCCTTCGATACCTGGCGCTCGACGATCTCCGGGCGGGCCAGGGTGAACTTGTCGGCGAACAGCGCGCGCTGGTCCTTGGCGATATCGGTCATGTCGTCGAACGAGGTGAAACCGTAATGGTGCACCCAGCGCCAGATCTGCTGCATGCGCATCTTCGCCTTGCGCGCCTCGACCACGCCGGACTCGATCAGGGCCTGCACCAGGCCATCGCGCGTCAGGCCGGTAATGTTGACGAGGGCGGGCGTGACGGCGGCGGATTTGACAGACAGGTCGAGCGTATGGGCCAAGGAAGCGGCTTTCAAAACAGGCTTTAAGGGAGGTTCGGCGCTGCCTATACAGGAAAACAGCGGTGATGTCTAATTGGTGACAGTCGGCAGTGCATGCAAGCCGCGACGACGGTTGCACTTGCGTCGCCGGAATCCGTGAGATCATATGGCATTTCCAGGAATTTCGGGAGATCCGCCATGAATCGTCGCATTGCCCTGCTGTCCGGTGTGTTTGCCTGCGCGATAAGCCTGGCGTCGCCGGTCGTCGCCAAAACGCCGGCGGGCCGGGCCATGGTGGTCGCCGATGAGCCCGCCGTCGCCTCGGTCGGTATCCGTGTGCTGAAGCGGGGCGGCAGCGCCATCGACGCCGCCGTGGCCATGCAGGCCGCGCTCAGCCCTGGTCGAGCCGCAGAGCTCGGGCTTCGGCGGCGGTTCCTTCATGCTCTATTACGATGCGAAGACCGGCAAGGCGACGGCCTATAATGGCCGCGAGGCGGCGCCGGCCTCGGCCGACGACAAGCGGTTCCTGAAACCCGACGGTAGCGAATACGACTTCGACGATGTCGTCGTCACCGGCCGCGCCACGGGGGTGCCGGGTGCGTTGATCATGCTCGACGCCGCCCAGAAGGCCCATGGCAAGCTGCCGTGGAATACCCTGTTCGATGACGTCATCACCCTGTCGGAAAAGGGTTTCGCCGTCTCGCCCTTTCTCGAAAGCACCTGGTCGACACCACCATTGCCGAACGCAATACCACCGACTTCAAGGCCTATTTCGGTGACGGCCATGGCGGTTTCGTCACGACCGGCGCCGTGCTGAAAAATCCCGCCTTCGCCGATACCCTGCGCTTGGTCGCCGCACAGCGCTCGGACGCCCTGCGCACAGGGCCTTTGGCCGATGCCCTTCTGGCGCGGATCAATGCCGATCCCTTGCCGGGCGGCATGACGGCGGCGGATCTGGCCGCCTACCAGCCGCGCATTACCGAGCCGGTCTGCCAGCCCTTCCGCAGCTATACGGTGTGCGAACCGCCGCCTCCGTCGGGCGGCGTCTCGGTGCTGGAAGGTTTGAAGATCGTTGAGCATTTTCCGCTTAATAGGTGGGGTAAGGACGACCCGCGGTCATGGGCCGTGCTGCTCGAGGCCGAGCGGCTGATGTATGCCGACCGCGACTATTATCTTGGCGATCCCCTGTTCGTGAAGGTACCGGTCGCCGGCCTGCTCGATCCCGCATATATAGCCTCGCGCGCCGCGACCATCACGGTCGGCAAGCCGTCGCCGGCGCCGGTCCACGGCACGCCGCCGGGCGCGGATATCTTCGTCAAGGACCGCACCATCGAGCCGGGCGGCACCACCCACTTCGTCGTCATGGACAAATGGGGCAATGCTGTCACCATGACGACGACGGTCGAGAACTATTTCGGCTCCGGCCGCATGGTCGGTGGCTTCTTCCTCAATAACCAGCTCACCGATTTCTCGTTTACACCCACCGCCGCTGATGGCACCAAGGCGGCAAATGCCGTCGAGCCGGGCAAGCGTCCGCGCTCGGCCATGTCACCGGCCATGGTTTTCGACAGCCACCATCGGCTGGTTGCCCTGATCGGTTCGCCCGGCGGGCCGCGCATTGTTTCCTATAATCTCAAGACCCTGGTGGCGGCACTCGATTTCGGCCTCAGCATGCAGGACGCCATCGACCTGCCCAATGTCGTCGCCCGCGGCGACAGTATCAGTATCGAGAGCGATCGCATGGATCCCAAGGTGCTGGCCGGTCTCAAGGCCTTTGGCTATCGTATCGACGATCCAGAAGGCGAACCGTCGGGTCTCAACGGCATGAAGCGTGACAAAAACGGTCATTGGGTCGGCGGCAAGGATCCGCGGCGACCAACGGCGATCGAGACATTGCCGTAATATATGATTTCCGAAGGGCTATTAGCCCTTCGGCAAGGGCAAGGCCCGCTGTCGCGTAAGCGACGAGCCATGCGGCGCCTGAGCTACAAAAATCACCTACCAATATAGCGTTCGGGCTTGTGGAAGCCTATAAGAACGCCGCTCATCGCTGCCGCCGAGACGACCGAAAACAGCAATTGGTGCCAGTTGAGGATAAAGATCGACGCCGTCATGATCAGGGCGTCGCACAGCATCTGGGTCTTGCCGGCATTGATGCCCTTGCGCTTTTGCAGGTAGAGGGCCAGCACGCCCGTGCCGCCGGCGCCGGCGCCGTGACGGGCAAGCGCCAGGATGCCCATGCCGATGATGGTGCCGCCGAAGACCGAGGCAAAGAACGGATTGACGTTCTGCAGGTGGAAGGCGAACGGGGCCAGTTGCGCCAGACCCATGATCGCCAGGTTGACGATCACCGTCTTGATCATGAAGGTCTTGCCCATGGCCGGATAGGCGAACAGGAAGAAGGGGATATTGATCAGGGTGAACAGGACGCCGACCGGCAGGGGGACGACGTAGGAGGTCAGAAGTGCAATGCCGGCGACGCCGCCGGTGACCAGGCCGACCGACTTCAGGAAGCAGATGCCCAGCACGATGAACGAGCAGCCGATGGCAAACGCATAGACGTCTTCGAACAGGGTGTGTTTGACGGCCGGATACAGCTCGTCCTCGGCGATGGGGGCCTTTGTGGGCTTCGGGGAGGATTTGGCTGTCGACATACCGATCATCAGGGACCTTATCTGCGCACACGTCAAGATGCGGGCAGATCCTGCCCGGCCCGATCCTGATGCTGGCCCTGGGGTTGCGCGTCCGGTTGGTTATGGCGCGCATTGGTTTCAGTTTAAACTAAAAGCCGGCACAATTCAATGACCGCTGCAGACGGGGCAATTCGGCTCGGCGGGGAGGGTGACGACACGCGATTGCAGGCTGAGGCCGTCGAAGATCAGCAGCCGGCCGCGCAAGGTTTCGCCGGCGCCGGTGATAAGCTTTACGGTCTCGAGCGCCGCCAGCGAGCCGATGACCCCGGCCAGGGCGCCGACCACACCGACCCGCTCGCACGTCTCGGCATCGGGCGGGATGTCGGGCACCAGGCACTGATAACAGGGGGATCCATCGTGTACGGACAATTGCCCGCTCCAGCGGCCAAGCGCGGCCGCTACCAACGGGATCTTCAGCGTATGGCAAACCCGGTTGACCAGGTGGCGCGTCGGGAAATTGTCGCAACCGTCTATGACAATGTCATAGCCGGAAAGGATTTCCGTGCAGTTGCCCTCGTCCAGGCGGACGGTATGAATGTGATAATCCGTATGCGGATTGATTTCTGTCAGGCGCGCGGCAGCCGCCTGCGTCTTGGCGCTGTCGATGTCCGAACTGCCGTAGATGACCTGGCGCTGCAGGTTGCTCAGCGACACGGCGTCGTCGTCGATCAGGCCCAGCGTGCCGATCCCGGCGGCGGCCAGATAAAGGGCTGCGGGCGATCCGATGCCGCCCATGCCGACCAGGGCGACCTTTGCGCCCTTGAGCTTCATCTGCCCCTGGCCGCCGATTTCCTTCAGCACCAGGTGGCGGGCATAGCGGTCGATTTCATCATCTGTCAGCATAAGTGCTGAGATGGCACCTGGGCACTTGAATCGCAACGGCAAAAGCGCCAATTAGCGGCCATGAGCGAACACAACTCCCCATTTCCGAACTGGCACGGCACCACCATCGTCGCCGTGCGCAAAGGCGGCAAGACCGTCATCGCCGGCGACGGCCAGGTGTCCATGGGCGCCACCATCGTCAAGGGTGGCGCACGCAAGGTGCGAACGCTGGCCGGCGGCAAGGTGCTGGTCGGTTTCGCCGGCGCCACGGCCGACGCCTTCACCCTGCTGGAGCGGCTGGAGGCCAAGCTGGAACTGTTTCCGGACCAGCTGGCGCGCGCCTGCGTCGATCTCGCCAAGGATTGGCGTACCGATCGTTACCTGCGTCGCCTCGAAGCCATGCTGCTGGTCGGCGACCGCAACCATATCCTGACCATTACCGGTGTCGGCGATGTGCTGGAGCCCGAGGACGGTGTCGCCGCCATCGGCTCGGGCGGCGTCTATGCCCTGTCGGCGGCGCGCGCCCTGCTCGAATACGAGGAAGACGCCGAGACCATCGCCCGCAGGGCCATGAAGATCGCCAGCTCGATCTGCGTCTACACCAACGACCACCTGACCCTGGAACAGCTGTCGTGAGCGCAGTGGTAACGATCGAAGAGGCCCTGCAGAAGGCGCGCATGACGATCAACCTGCCGGCCACCTGCATCATGATGCTGGCCTGGGGACAGGCCCTGGTCATCGTGCCATCGGGCGCGGTGGCCCTGCCGCTGCTCTACGCCTCGGGCATTCTCGGCATTCTCGGCTGGCCCCTGGGCTGGCTCTATCGTGCCGCCCAGACGCCGCGCTGGAAGCTGTGGGCCTATTCCGGCGCCGCCAATGTCCAGCAGCTGAAGCAGGCGGCGATCGCCGCGAAGGTCATCTCGCCCGATGGCAGCTTTTTCGAGAAGACCGAAATCTGTTCGCCCGACGTGCGGGCACGCATCCGGGCCCTTGAAGGCCGGGGATAATCCCGGCCACTATCTGTTCCAAACGCCGTTTGCGCCCCATATGCCATACTTGCCCTGTATGAATGCGCAGCCACCTATCCTGCACCGGACATCCGAATGACTACCTTTTCTCCCCGCGAAATCGTCTCCGAACTCGACCGCCACATTATCGGTCATAACGACGCCAAGAAGGCGGTGGCCGTGGCCCTGCGCAACCGCTGGCGCCGCAAGGCGACAGACGAGTCGATCCGCGACGAGATCACGCCGAAGAACATCCTGATGATCGGGCCCACGGGTGTCGGCAAGACCGAGATTGCCCGCCGCCTGGCCAAGCTGGCCCAGGCGCCCTTCATCAAGGTCGAGGCGACCAAGTTCACCGAGGTCGGTTATGTCGGCCGCGACGTCGACCAGATCGTTCGCGACCTGGTCGAGGCAGCGCAACTGATGATCCGCGAGAAGAACCGTACCGGTGTGCGTGCCAAGGCCGAGCACAATGCCGAGGAGCGCCTGATCGACGCCCTGGTCGGCGACGGCGCCCAGCAGGCGACTCGCGAGGCCTTCCGCAAGAAGCTGCGCAGCAATGAGCTTGACGACAAGGAAATCGAGCTGTCGCTCAATGAAAATGCCGCCTCGGTCGGTTTCATGGAAATCCCGGGCCAGCCCGGCAACGGCGCCTTCAACCTGTCCGACATGCTGTCCAAGGCCATGGGGGGGCGCAAGAAGACCGTCAAGACGACGGTCAAGGCGGCGTGGCCGATCCTGATCACCGAAGAAAGCGACAAGCTGCTCGACAACGACCAGGTCAGCAACGAGGCGCTGCTACTGGCGGAAAACGAAGGCATCGTCTTTATCGACGAGATCGACAAGGTGGCGTCGCGGCAGGATCGCGGCGGTGGCGATGTCTCGCGCGAAGGCGTGCAGCGCGACCTGCTGCCCCTGATCGAAGGCACGACGGTGTCGACCAAGTACGGCCCGGTCAAGACCGACCATATCCTGTTTATCGCGTCAGGCGCCTTCCACATCGCCAAGCCGTCCGACCTGCTGCCGGAACTGCAGGGCCGCCTGCCGATCCGTGTCGAGCTCAAGGCCCTGACCCAGGACGACTTCCGCCGCATCCTCAGCGAGCCCGAAGCCAACCTGATCAAGCAGAACCAGGCCCTGATGAAGACCGAGGGCGTGACCCTGGAATTCGACGACGGCGCCATCGCGGCCATGGCCGAGGCAGCCGCCACCGTCAACGCCAAGGTCGAGAATATCGGTGCGCGCCGGCTGCATACCGTCATCGAAAAGGTGATGGAAGACCTGAGCTTCACCGCCGCGGACATGCACGGGCAGACCGTGACCATCGACGCAGACTATGTGAAGCAGCGGCTGGGCGAGATCGCGGGCGATGCCGACCTCAGCCGCTATATTCTGTAAGGCTATCGGGTAACGACGCTGGGGGCATCCGCATGATAGCGGCCCCAGTTTTGCACATAGTCATCGTAGTTTTCGAGGAACATCCGGCGATATTCGTCGACGAAGATGCGCTCCGCTTCGTCGCGACGTGATTTCATCTGTTCTGCCGATGTATTCATATTGGCGCACATCCAGCTGTTGAAGCGTGCTCCCGCGAAAACAGTCGACGCTGCAACCCGTGGGCCGTCGGCAGCACTGAGTTGGGTATTTGACAGGTTTATATGGGCATCTACGCGTTCATAGAAGGTGGGATCTGGATTTTCAGCCATGACTACTCAGGGGAAAGATTGATTGTTGTAAAGGGCTATGCCCCCAATCTCAGGGGCATTCTGTTCCGGCAGGCTTGACGATCTCAGGTCGGGGCAAGGTTTGCGACCACGGCGTGCCGCATTACCCCGGACGCGTAAATGTGCCGAATTTGGGGGGATAGTAGGTGTCGAAATTTTCGACATAATCATGGAAATGGTATTCCAGCATTTGCTCAAAGCCCTTGACGAAAGTCTCTATCGCCTGCTGTTTGACCCTGACCAGCTCTTCTTTCGTTACCGTTCGATTTGCCGTCGACCAGACGGAAAAGCGCGCGGCCGCGAAAGCGGCTGAGGCAGCAATGCGGTCGTCTTTTGCCGCACTCAGTTGTTCGTTGCAAAGATTGATAATGGCTTTGGAACGGGTGTAGAAATCGGGATCGCCAGGCTCGCTCATAGGGTACTCTCGCAAAAGATATCGTTACAATGTCCCAAAGCCTGCGTCCTGGCCAGTCTTTTTCACAGTCGTTTGGTTAACGTGGCTTTCCGTTATTCGGTAGGTTTATTTCGGAAAATTCTGAGCGAACTCATCATAGCTTTGCATGAACATCTCGATGAACTGCTGACCGAAAATGTTGACGGCCTCATCGCGGCGCGCCGTCATTTCGGCGCCCGAACTATTGGCCCGCGTGCACATGAAGGCGCAGTAGCGCGCAGCGGCATAAAGCTGCGACATCGAGACCTGCTCGGCGGCCACCTGCTCGCTCTGGGCGTTACACAGGTCAAGATGAGCACGGGCGCGGGCAGTAAAGGCCAGCTCTTCTGCTGACGCGCTCATTGCTGGCCCCGGGGTGTCGAGGTCTTCAGGCTGTCGTAGCTGGCCAGGTAATGGTCGTAATTATCTTCCAGCATGGTGCGGAAACGGTGGGTCAGGTCACTGATGATCTGGACGCGGCCGGCAGCCATCTTTTCCTTGTCGGCGCTGAGCGCAAGGCACATCCAGCTGTTGAAGGCGGCGGCGGCGAAGGCAATCGATCCGGACACCTGTTCGACAGAGGCATCCTGTAGCTGGCTGTTGGCCAGGTCCAGCAAGGCGTCAGCCCGTTCATTGAAAGCTTTGTCGGGGGGAATGTCCATGTCAGGCTCGGGAATCAGCGGATGTTGACCGGCAACATGCCTTGGTTTGCCACCTTATACCAACGGCAAATGACTTTGACCCAGTGCCGTTGGGAGCGTGCGACCGCACGCCATATTGTGCTCAAGAAGCGAAGCGTTAGCACGCTTCTATGGCTTTGTGCTCAAGACGCGAAGCGTTAGCACGCTTCTATGGCTTTGTGCTCAAAGAGCGAAGCGTTAGCACGCTTCTTGGGAGCCATGCGGCGTTTGAGCTGGAAAAAAAGCTAATACCAACGGTCATTCTTAATGACCGTTGGTATTAGGCCAGCGCCTTGAGCAGGGCATCGCTGGCGCGGTCGCACAGCTGGAAGACGGTCTCGAAATCGGCGGGCGTACCGTAATAGGGATCGGGCACGTCCTTTGCCGTCCCCAGCGCGTCCTCGAGATAGAGGGCGACCCGGGCCCGGCTTTCGCGCGGTTTCATCTTGCGCAGGTAAGCGACATTGTCGCGGTCCATACCGAGGATCAGGTCGAAAGCGTCGAAATCCTCGGTCGTCAGCTTGCGCGCCTTCTGGTGATCGATAGAGACGCCATGGCGGGCGGCGGCGGCAATGGAGCGTGGGTCGGGCGCCTCGCCGACATGCCAGCCGCCACAACCGGCGGAATCCAGCTGGAAACGATCGCTCAAACCTGCGGCATCGACTT
This sequence comes from Asticcacaulis sp., assembly GCA_965246725.1. Taxonomy (GTDB): domain Bacteria; phylum Pseudomonadota; class Alphaproteobacteria; order Caulobacterales; family Caulobacteraceae; genus Asticcacaulis. Next base: position 426,876 of record CBDFFG010000003.1, on the reverse strand, counting down.
TTGCCTGCAGAATACCTTCGGCCAGGGGAGAGCGGCAGATATTGCCAAGGCAGACGAAGAGGACAGAGGTCATGACGATATCCGCGCGCACGATAAGGGGCGGTCACCATACAGGGGCCGGCGCAGCCTGTCATGACTGCGCGCACAGGTTTGCACTTGCCATGGGACAGAATCGCCGCCACAACGCTTGGAACATTGTGTGAACGGTGTCCCATGCCAAATTCATCCCCTCCCGTGGCCTTGCCCCTGCCTGAACTTGAAGCCTTTACCGACCGGCTAAAGGCTATTTCCGACCGTTATGAACGTGTCCACGGCATCGACCGTGGCGGCGACTGGCACCTGCTCAAGGTCCAGGAGGAGATGGGAGAACTGACGCAATCCTACCTGGCCATGACGGCGCGGTCGCGCCGCAGTGTCGACGGCGCCCGGCACGAGGTGGCGATGGAGATGGCCGATGTCCTGTGCATGCTGCTGCTGATGGCGCGGTCCGAAGGCATCGACCTCAACGCCGCCATCACCGAGAAATGGCTGAAATGGGAAACGGTCATCGCGGCGGAAGCCGCGGATGAGGTCAGTGGAGCATGACCGTCCTGGCATCTCCGCGGCTGACCTTGCGTCCCATGACCGCAAACGATTTCGCGGACCTCTGCCGGATGTGGAGCGATCCCGTCTTTGTTCGCGGCATCGGCATGCCTACGCTCACGCCGGAGACCGTCTGGCTGCGCCTGTTGCGCGACATAGGTCACTGGCAGGTCCTCGGCTACGGCAACTGGGCGGCGTGCCTCGACGGGTTGTTCATCGGCAGTGTCGGCCTGTTCGACTATCGCCGCGATATGGAGCCGAAGCTGGACGTTGCGGAAATCGGCTGGGGGTTGCTGCCGGAATTCCATGGTCAGGGCTATGCCGGTGAAGCCGTGACCGCGGCGCTGCATCATGCCGATACGGCATTGGCCATGAAAGAGACCTGCTGCATTATCTCGCCTGCCAATAAGCGCTCGATCGCCCTGGCGGAGCGTTGCGGCTTTGCCCGCGCCAGCGAGGGCGTCTATAAGGAGGCGCGCACCCTGGTGCTGCGCCGCCCAAACGGAGTTGATCTTGGTCAAGACGCCCACTAAGCCTACACCGCGCAGCCGGGCCAAACCCGATTCCGTCCCCATCGCCCGTGCGGCGGCAAGTCGCGCCAGGACGGCGCGCAAGCCGGACCCGCAACTGATCGAAAAGCTGTTCACGCGCTTCGAAGCCGACAAGCCCGATCCGCGCACCGAACTAACCTTCGTCAACACCTTCACCCTGGTGACTGCGGTGGCCCTGTCGGCCCAGACGACCGATGTCGCCGTCAACAAGGCGACGACGCCGCTGTTCAAAATTGCCGCCACGCCGCAGGCCATGATCGCACTCGGTGAGACCCGCCTGGCCGAAATGATCGGCTCGCTCAACCTGTTTCGCGGCAAGGCACGCAATGTCCTCCGCATGAGCGAAATCCTGGTCGACCGTTTCGGGGGAGAAGTGCCGCTCAATCGCGAAGACCTGCTGTCCCTGCCGGGTGTCGGTAACAAGACGGCCAGCGTCGTCCTCAATGAGCTTGGCGTAAAGCCTGCCATCGCCGTCGACACCCATGTCTTTCGCGTGTCGCATCGCTTGGGGATTGCCGACGGCAATACGCCGGACAAGGTCGAGGAACAGCTGATGGCGATCATCCCGAAGCCGTGGCTGACGCGGGCACATCACTGGCTGATCCTGCATGGACGTTATGTCTGTGTGGCGCGCAAGCCGAAATGCACAGCCTGTATCGTCAGTGACCTGTGTCCGCGCCTGGGCGTGACGGCCAGCGTTTAGGATACTGTAGCGGCGGCGCGCAGGTACCAGTCGGTGCCGTCCTGCTCGAGCTTGAGGGTGTCGATCAGGGCGACCGTCTGGACCAGCTTGGCGTGGTCGAGCGGCTTGACGACATAGTGGGCGGCGCCCTGGTCCCGGGCGGAGGTGACGTCGTCATCGTAATCCGAGCCGCTGAGGATAACCACGGGAATGCGGCTGAGGGCGCTGTCGGCCTGGATCATCTGCAGCACCTTCGATCCGGACAGTCGCGGCAGGTTGAGATCAAGGAAGATGACGTCGGGAACAGGGGCGTTTTCGAAGCCCTGGCCGTTGCGCAGGAAGTTCAGGGCATCTTCGCCACAACTGACCCAGTGCCCGTCGAACTGCACGCGGGCACGATTAAGCAGTTCGGTCACCAGGCGGATCTCGGCGGCGCTGTCATCGATAAACAAAGCCTGCGCAAGCCGCGGTGCGGCGTCGTCATCCATCATGGCTTTCGCCTGCCCCTAAGCACTTCCCGAAAAATGGAGGCCACGTTTCGGATGGGAGTGCGACTAAACAAAAAGCTGAAGAGAGGAGGGCGCGGAACCTGTCCTTGCCCAAGCCGTCAACTTGGCGACATAAGACCCCGGGCCGACATTTTTCAAGTTGTTTTTGTTAAGATCATGGTCAAAGGCGCGGTAACCCTTTGGTCTATAAAGTCTTCTCTGCCAATGCAGCCCGGTGGCCATGGTGGCCTGTGCATAATATTCATCACAAGGCGAAGACGGTTTGTTACGTGAGTTGATCGCGTGAAAAGTCGTTTAGTGTTGAACTTTATTGCGTCGCAACATATAGTGAGGATGTTCAGCGTCGTTGACGCTGTTGCCCTTCCTGGGCGTTTCCTCCCTGTAGACTTAGCCGCGCTGAACAAGCGCGGCTTTTTTTTTGCCTTAAGCCACCCGCAACTGGGCAACGAAGTCGCTGACCTCGTTCTGCAGGGCGCCGGCCTGGCTCGACAAGTGGCTGGACAGGGACATCAACTGGGTCGAAGCCGCGCCCGTCAGCTCCGCCGCCCGCCCGACGCCGAAGATATTTTCGGTCACCTGCGACGTCCCGTCAGCGGCGCGCGCCGTATTGCCGGCGATTTCGTGGGTCGCCGCACCCTGCTGTTCGACGGCCGAGGCGATGGTGGTTGAAATTGCCTGTATGGCGGCAATGGTGGCGACGATCGTGTCGATCGCCCCTGCCGTACGCTGGGTGGCTTGCTGGATCTGTTCGACCTTGCCGGCGATGTCCTTGGTGGCCTGCGCGGTCTGGGTCGCCAGTTTGAGACAGGCGATTTCGCCCGCGCTCAGCCCGAGATGGCGATTGACCGCCTGGACGAGGGGGGCCGACAGATGGTCGTGGATGGCGCCGCCGAATGCAGTCAAGGTAACGATTTCCTCGGGTGTGAAGGGCGTGTCGCGGGTAAAGAGCATGGCGCCGAAGGCGCGTCCATTGGCGTAGCGGGCAATCAGCAGGCGTGCCGGAATGTTGCAGGCTGTAAGCAGGGCGCCAAGGCGGGCCACCGGCCCGTGGCGATGGATGGCAAGATCGAAGTCCGCCGCTGTGTCCGGCCAGTGGGTCACCGTGTGATCGGCATCGAGGCCGGCAAACAGCGGGTCGTCCTCACCGAGTTTTTCGCGGCGATAGGTCTCGATAAAGGCTTCGGGCAGGTTGGAGTCGAGCAGCAGGCCGGAACCGAAGCCGCAGCCGTCGATATCGATGCCGAAGAAGGCGAAATGGACAAACAGGACGAGGCGGGCCAGTTGCTGGATCAGGGGATGGGCGCTCAAGCCTTCACGCTTCAAAGCCGCCAGTTCCTGGACGGCGGCGGCATGGTCATCGATATCGCGGATCCGGGTATAGCTCGGCATATTCGAGGGCTAAAAGGCTTCGCATCAATTTTCAATCGCGGTCATAACTAACCCGATCGTTTTCTTATGGCCGGCCGGGATATTCCTGCGCCATCAACGGCGTATCCCCGTCGTTTTCCGGGTTATAAAATAAAAGCGGTCCGTAGGCGCGGACCGCTTTTGCCGTTTGAGATTCAGAGAATGTCCGCCCGGTATTTCAGCGCCAGGAAATCGACCAGGGCCCTGACCCGCGCCGTCGTCGCCCGGGCTGGCGGCATGACGGCATGCATGTCGGTGTGGCCGCTCTCGTAGTCGGCCAGTATGGGCTCGACCGCGCCGGACTGGATGGCGGGGGCGGCGATAAAGGTCGGCATGCGGGCAATGCCCATGCCGGCGATCGCCGCTTTCAACAACATTTCGCCGTTGTCGGCGCGCAGGCGTACCGGCACCTTTACCGAGCGTTCGCGGTCCTTTTTGCCCGCGGTCCTGGCGTAATAGCGCCACATGCCCGCGGCATTGGTATTGGCGTAATAGATACCGTCGTGCGTCGCTAGGTCCTCGGGCTGCAGAGGCCTGCCCTTGCGCGCCAGATAGTCCGGCGAGGCGATCGTGACGCCATGCACCCGTCCCAGTTTGCGTGCGATCAGGGTAGAGTCTTCGAGGACGCCGATGCGCACCGCCAGGTCGAAACCTTCGCGCACGACGTCGACGCGCTTGTCGGTGAACGAGATATCGAAGTCGACGCGCGGATGGCGCAGGGCGAACTCGACCAGGGCGCCGCTGAGATGAGTCATGCCGAAACTCACCGGACCGGTGATGCGTATCGGCCCGGCAATGTCTGACACCGAGGCCGCGACCTCTTCGCCGGCGGCTTCCAGTTCGTTCAACGCCGATTTGGCGCGGGCGTAATAGAGGGTGCCGGCGTCGGTCAGTTGCGCGCCCTTCGGTGTCCGTGTCAGCAGCCGGGCCTGAAGCATGTCTTCCAGCCGCGACACCTGACGGCTCACCTTGGATTTCGACGTGTTCAGCCGTTCAGCGGCGCGCACGAAGCTGCCGGTATCGGCCACGAGAAAGAAGGCCTGAACGTCGGAAATGTCGACACTAAGCAAATCCATTCTGCGGGTCTCGTGTTGCAGTTTCTGCAACATAATTGCTCATATTTGTCGTCTGCCTGCAACGGTGAAAATGATCTATAACCCGTCTCGTTCCTGGCGATCCAAGCCAAAGGAGTTTTAGATATGACAACGCTCAACGATACCCGCGTCCATACCCGTCGCGTCGCGAAACTGGTTCGCGGCCTGCCGACCTCGGATGGCGCCGGCGTGAAGCTCAACCGTGTCATCGGCACGCAACTGCTGCCCGATGTCGATCCGTTCCTGATGCTCGACGAATTCCGTTCGGATGATCCCGAAGCCTATATTGCCGGCTTTCCCGACCACCCGCACCGCGGCTTCGAGACCATCACCTATATGCTGGCCGGCCGCATGCGCCACAAGGACTCGCGCGGCAATGAAGGCCTGCTGGGGCCGGGCGACGTCCAGTGGATGACCACGGCGCGCGGCCTCGAGCACTCGGAAATGCCGGAGCAGCAAGACGGCCTGATGCAGGGCTTCCAGCTGTGGCTGAACCTGCCGGCGAAGGAAAAGATGCTCGACCCGGTATACAAGGATATCCCGTCGGCTACCATTCCGGTGATCACCGAAGGCGACAGCACGATCAAGCTGATCGCTGGCGCCCAGTCGGGCCACACGGGTCCGATCGCCTCGCCGACGACGAAGCCCTATATCGCCGACGTCGTCCTGGCGCCCGGTGCCGAGGTCACGCTCGACATCCCCGAAGGCCACGAAGGCTTCGTCTATGTCTATGATGGTTCCGTCGCGATCAGCGACACCGCCGTCGGCAAGACCCAGGCAGCGGTATTGGCCGGCGAGGGCAGTCTTGTCCTTGGCAACAGTCAGGAAACCTCACGCGCCCTGGTCGTTACCGGTGTCCCGCTGAAGGAGCCGATCGTTCGCCACGGACCGTTCGTCATGAACGCCGTCAGCGAAATCCACGATGCCATCCGCGACTATCAACGCGGCCTCTTCAACTAAGCTAACCCGTCTTTCTCCCCCTGAACCTACCCAAATGCCCGTCTGCAAACGGGCAAGGAGCCTTCTCATGTCCAACGTCCTGATCATCAAGTCGTCCGCTGCCGCCGCCGGTTCGGTGTCCAACCAGCTTATCGACCAGTTCCGCAACTCCTACGCCGCCGGCCATCTCGACGCCAAATTCACCGAGCACGATCTCGGCCGCAATCCCCTGGCCCCGCTCAGCGCCCTGAACCTTGCCGGTTTTGCCGGCATGGCATCGGAAAGCGCCGACGAGATCGCCTTGGCCCAGACCTCGGAAACCCTGATCTCCGAGCTCGAAGCCGCCGACCTCCTGGTCATCGGCGCCCCGATGTACAATTTCGGTGTCACCGCCCTGCTCAAGACCTGGTTCGACTACGTCCTGCGCGCCGGTCGTACCTTCAAGTACACCGAAACCGGCCCGGTCGGCCAGTTGACCGGCAAGAAAGCCATCGTCGTGGAATCGCGTGGCGGCCTGTTCTCCGAGGGCCCGACGGCGTCGTGGGACAGCCAGGAACCGCACATCCGCACCATGCTCGGCTTTGTCGGTATCACCGACGTTACCTTCGTCCGCGCGGAAAAGCTGGCCTATGGCCCGGAAGCGCGCGATGCCGCGATCGCCGCTGCCAGCAATGACCTGGCCGGTCTCGCCAAGGCCGCATAAGTGCATATGGACGGCGAGGAATCTCGCCGTCCCTTTATCAAAGGAGCAGGCTATGGCCGACACGGTTCATCTCAACGACCTGAGCGTCTACGGACTGCATCAGGTCATCGCGGCGAAGTCCAAGGATCTCGGCGGCTTTACCGTTCGCCGCAGCCTGCCGCACCTGAAGACGCGCACGGTAGGGCCATGGATCTTCTTCGACCATATGGGGCCGGCTACCTTCCGTGCCGGCGACGGCATCAGTGTGCGTCCGCACCCGCATATCGGCCTGGCGACCGTCACCTATCTCTATGACGGCGCCGTGCTTCATCGCGATTCCCTGGGGACGCGCAGCGTCATCCGCCCGGGCGACCTCAACCTGATGGTCGCCGGTCGCGGTATTGTCCATTCCGAACGCGAACTGCCCGAAACCCTCGATCAGGACCGCATACTGCATGGCCTGCAACTGTGGCATGCCCTGCCGGAGGCCGACGAAGAGATGGAGCCGGCCTTCCACCACTATGATGCCGCCGATATTCCCGACGTCGTCGTCGATGCCGTGCCGGTGCGTGTCCTGATAGGGTCTGCCTATGGTGTCACTTCGCCCGTGCGCACCTTTGCCCGCACCCTCTATGCCGAGGCGCGCCTGCAAGCCGGCCAGTCGTTACGACTGCCGGCAGATGAGGCGCAGGGTGCCGTATATATCGCCCATGGCGCCGCGGTGATCGGCCGTGCCGGCCAGACAACGGCTTTGCCGCTCGAAGCCGGCGACATGGCCGTCTATGACCCGTCGGCAGAAGTCGTCGTGACGGCGACTGCCGACCTGCGTGTCGTCATCATCGGCGGCGACGCCTTCGGCCCGCGTCATATCGACTGGAACTTCGTCTCCAGCCGGCGCGAGCGCATCGACCAGGCGCGCGACGACTGGCGCAACAAGCGCTTTCCGGTCGTGCCGGGCGATGAGGTCGAATTCATCCCGCTGCCGGAATAGTCTCGATCTTTAACAGCTCGCCGTCAGGCAGGTGGGCGGAGCATGCTGTGACACCAAGCAATTCTTTCGAACTCTGCACCTTCGGAATTTTTCACCGTCTTGGTCGTCTTTGCCATGATTTCCGCCCATCCGCCCGACGGCGGGCCGTTAACCCATAATCCGCATGGAGTCTTTACGAACCTCCGGTTAGCTCTATAGGCGTGAGTAGCGAGTACGCGGAGAGTTTATGCCGGACGAACGTGGCCAGTTTCGCAGTATACAGACGCCGGCCGGGAATACGGCCGCAGCGATCGACGTCCGCCCCTTCCTGTTTCATAAGGCCGATGCTGGCGAAATTGTTGTGCTTGTCACGCTTTACTGTGCCCATGGCGGCGGATGGCTTCGCCCAGGCGCACAGATGGCCGTTACGATCGACCAGACCAGCGGTGCCCTTTTTGGCAACGCCATAGATGCCGACATTATCCGCCACGCCCATAAGGCCCTGATTGACGGCAAGCCGCACTGGCTGGCCTACGGCGAGGATACCGGCTTGCAGCCTGGTGACGGCATCCATGTCGCCTTGCTGGTCGAACGTGTGCTGCCGAATGACCCGGCCTTGCACTGCTTGCGCGAAAAGACGGCCGAAGGCGGCGAGACCCTGTGGCTCAGCGACGGTCACGATCGGTCGTGTATGGCGTCGATGGGCTGCAAGACCGCCGACAATGCTGGCGAACTGCCCGACGGCGCCATCTGGGTCCGGTATCGTCCCTGAAAGCGACTACTGGACGGCTGCTGCATTACCCTTTAAATAAATCAAAAATCATAAATGGGTAACGGGGATAGTCTTCATGATCGACCGGCGGATATTTGCGCTTTCGGCAGCGGGTGCCGCTTTTGTGGCCGGGCAATCCTGGACTGGACAGGCCGGAGCTAAAACCAGGGGCCAGCCCGTGCTGAACGTTCCAGCGCGTAGTCCTTTCCTGGGTTATGAAGGGCGCACCGCCGATATCGATGCGGGCGTTGTTCGGGCCGGTTTTCCGGGTGTGGTGCTGCGCATCAGGGCCAATGCAGGCAGGCTGACCTTGAAAACGGCGGCCTCCAGTGAGACCGTCTATCTCGATGTCTCCATCGATGGCGCCGCGCCGCAAATCGTGCACCTGACCAGGGGACAGCAGGATTTGGTTCTGTTCGACGGCAAGGCCAGTCAACATCTGGTGGAAATCACGCGCCGCAACGAAAGCTGGCAGGGCGTGTGGGACATATCCGGCGCCACGATCGACCAGGGCGAATTCCTGCCGCCGCCGGCCCTGCCGGTAAAGAAGCTGATGTTTATCGGCGACTCGATCACCTGCGGCGAGGCGACCGATGTCGCGCGCGACAATCCGCGCCAGGACATTGCCTTCGCCGATGCCCACAAGAGCTACGGCAAGCTGCTGGCGGCGACGTTGGGCACCCAGTGCCATCTGGTTTCGGCCGGCGGGCAGGGCGTCATGCGCAACTGGCAAGGTATTCGCGATGGCACCAACGCGCCGGTCTTCTACGAGCGCGCCGCGCCCGACGAACCGACGAAGCCTTGGGACCATTCCACCTATGTGCCGGACGTCATCGGCATAGCCCTGGGCACCAACGATTTCAGCCAGGGCATTCCCGACCAGAACGAGTTTACCAATGCCTATGTCGAATTCATCGAAAAGATCCGGCGCGACGCACCAAAGGCGAGGATTATCCTGATCGACTCGCCCATGCTGAACAATGACGGCGCGCCGAAGCGGGCGGTTCTCGGCTTTATCCTCGACGACATTATCCGCCGGATCGCCTCACCCCTGGTCAGTCACGCGGCGGTAAAACACTATGCCGGCCGGCCGGCCCGGCAATGGCCACCCGATCGCCGAGGACCATGTGGGCATCGCCGCCGAGCTGGAGCCTGTTTTTCGCGCGGCATTGGGGTGATTTAAGGAAGTGAATCCACAGATTACACAGATTGCACGTAACTCCCAAGGTATGGGTAAGGCAATTGTGAGTTGCCGCTGTTCGCTGGATATGAGTCAAGGTGAAGATGGATATGTCTTCCGAAGTGCTTGCTCTGATTGAAGCTCTGCGAGCTGAGATAGCTTCGCTGAAGCAGGAGGTTGCTGATCTTCGTCGCCAGTTGAACAAGGACAGTTTGAACAGCAGCCAGCCGCCTTCAAGTGATGGTTTTAAGAAGAAGCCGCGCGTTCTGGGCAGCCTTCGTGAAGGTTCTGGTAAGCAGAGTGGCGGTCAACCTGGCCATAAGGGCGATACTCTGCGGTTTGCAGCGGATCCCAATGAAGTGGTTGTCCACGAGGCATGGCGTTGTCGGCATTGCCAAGGAGCGTTGTCGGCGACAATGGCAACTGGGATAGAGAGGCGCCAGGTTTTTGATATTCCCGTCGCGCGTCTTGAGGTGACAGAGCATCAAGCCCGTATCTATCGTTGCACTGGCTGTGGCCAGGCGACGAAGGCACCTTTCCCGAATGGGGTTTGTGGCCCTGTTCAATATGGTCCTCGCCTGCGTGCGACGGCCATCTACCTTCAAGCTTACCAGTTGATGCCCGAGGATCGCGTCAGCGAGACCCTTGCCGATCTTTTTGCCGCGAAGTCCTTGTGTCCTGCCAGCATAATGACCTGGTGTCGCACCAAGGCCCATGATTTGGCTGGACTGCAAACCGAGATTGCACAAGCTATAGCGAAGGCATCTGTGCGGCACCTCGATGAAACCGGCTTTCGTATTGCCGGTCGTCTTCAATGGCTACATACGGCCTCAACGTCGCAGCTCACATCTTATCGGGCCTCACAAACGCGCGGAGACATGCCCAAAGGATTGGACGGCGGGGTAATCATCCATGACCACTTCAAGTCCTACTACACCATCGCGGGCGTCGAGCATGCCTTGTGTAATGCCCACCATCTGCGTGAACTCAAGGACCTGACCGACAACGGCAAAGAGCTTTGGGCACAAAATATGGCGTATTTGCTGAAGGCGGCTTTAAGTGTTGTCCAGAGCGTTCCCAGTTGCGACGGAGCGAAGCTTGACCCGGCGTGGTTGGCGCACTTCAATCGGGCCTATGACCAACTCGTTGCAGAGGGGTTGGACCTGCACCAGCGATTGCCGCCGATGAAACAGAAACTTGATGCCCCGCCAAGCCGCGCCAGAAGACCCGGCCACAACCTGGCTCTGCGATTAAAAACCTACAAAACCGAAGCCCTGAGATTCCTGTCGGACTTCAATGTTCCCTTCACCAACAATCAGGCGGAGCAGGATATCCGCATGATGAAAGTCAAAATGAAAATCTCCGGGTCATTCAGGTCCTTCAAGGGAGCGCAAACCTTCGCCACCCTAAGGTCAGTCTTGTCGACAGCTCGAAAACAAGGGCGAAATATGCTCGACACACTCACCGCAACACCACACGAACTGCAAAAAACGCTCCTCCCGTAGGCACCTTGGGAGTTACGATTGCACAGATTAGATGGGGGCACGTCGCGCCGCAGGCGCTTAATTTAGATAAATGATAGCGCTTCGCGCCAGTTCATTTTCATCCGCAATCCGTAACGCAAAGAATAATCTGTGAAATCTGTGGCTTCCTTTTCTTAAAAATTCTTCCGGGAAGTCAGGTCGTCATACGCCTTGCGGAATTCGCGCGAGAAGACATCCATGAAGGCCTCGTCGGAGCCTTCGACGACGCCGCCGAATTCCTTCTCGTAGGCCTTCCACAGGGCGGCATCGCGCGAATCCTGGAAGATCTTGGCCATGAAGCCCGTTGCATCGGCGCGTTCGCGGATGGAACTGGGCGAGAAGCGGTCGAGCGTCGCCTTCAGGGCGCCCTGCATGGCTTTCAACGTCGCCATCTGGTGCGACTGCAGGTCGAGGAAGGCATCCTCGATAGCCTTTTCCGACGACATGAAGCCACGCTCGGGCGGATTGAGTAATTGCTGCAGCGCCTGTTCGGGCGTGCGGGCGAACTTCATCGGATTGTTGCCGTCGAATTGCAGGGCCGTACCCTGCGCCCCCATCTGCGACTTGGCGCGAGCCCGTGCTTCGAGCATGACCACCATGCCGGAAATCAGCCGGCGCAACAACATGCCGGCCATGGCCAGGGTCTCGTCGTCGCTCATCTTGAGGGCGCTGGCGGGCAGGCCCAGTTGCTGCAGAAGGCCCTCCAGCGCAATGCCGCCGGCTGCTTGTGGCGGGACAGGTGCCTGTGGCGGCGCCGGTGCGGTATCGGCAACAGGCGTAAAGGCGGCCGGTGCGATCGGTTCCGCCGTGAAGCTGGCGGCCGGGGTCTTGTTCAGGCCCAGGGGGTCGGCCGGCCGAGCACTCGCTGCCAGGCTGGGAGCGGGTTGGCCGAAGCCGCCGCGCGCCCAGTCGACGACATAGCCCTCGGCGATCTTGCCCCAGATATCGTCCGTGCTTGCTGCCGCCGGAACGTCCGGGGCGGCGCTCGACCACGGTGAGGCCTCCTTGGCCGGCGGGGCGGACGGCGAGGCCCAGGGTGAGGTCGTATCGGTGACCGTATCCGGCACCCCGGCGGACGGGGCTGCCCAGGATTGCGAAGGTGCGGAAGCGGGCGTGGCCCATGGATCGGTGGCCGGAGCCGCTGCCGGTCCCCAGGAGTCCGTAGCGGGGGCCGGGGGGGCAGGAGGACTTGCCCATGCCGAGGCCGGTGCCGGTTGCGCCGGAGCGGCGGGGGCGCCCCAGGGATCTGCCACCGGCGCTGAAGCCGGCGCAGCGGGCACGGGTGGTGCCCCCCAGGCGTCGTCGGCCGTGGCCTTGACCTCGGGCGGCGCCCAGTTCTGCGACATGCTGCCTGTGCCGCTGATGGCGGCGGTCGGTTTCGGCTTGCCCCAATCGTCTGCCGGCGTGTTCGGCGTCGCCGACTGGCCCATATTGTCCCAGGCCGACCAGCCGGAAGCTCCGGCAGTTTGCGGCGCGGCCTCGCGTGCCGGCCCGTTGTCGCCGTCGATCTGGGTCTCGATCTGGTACTGGCCAATCGAGAGGACATCGCCGGTGCGCAGGGTATGCGCCGCCGCCAGCTGCCTGCCATTGACGAAGGTGCCGTTCGTCGAGGTGTCCGTAAGAATGTAACGGCCGTCGCGATAGCCGATTTCGCAATGGCGCGAGGAAATCTGGTTGGTGGAGTCGGGCAGGCACCAGCTTACCATCGGCGAACGGCCGATGATGGCGCCGCGCTCATTGAGCTGCAGGCGGGCGGGCAGGCCGTTTTCGAGGGTATCGAGCGCAGGGATAGTCAGGGTAAGCGACATGCAGGCGTCAGGCCTCCGCGCGGCGGGCTAGGGATTCGCCGCTGCTCAGGACCTCGGCGTACACCGCGCCGCGGTCACTGGCCCTGGCGACGGTCATGGCGATAGCGGCGCCCGCCAGGTGTCCGGTAACATCTTCCTTGGGGTGAACCGGCGTCTGACCGTCGGGCGCAATCGATCCTCCCGAAAAGAAGATGGCCAGCAGCAGTATTTTTTCCGGTGTCATATCTTCCATGGTTTCGGCCAGGTCCTGGCATTGCCGGCGCAGGGCTTCCGACGGGCTGCGAACCCATTGCCGCGCGACCTCGAAGGCGCGCATATCGTCGAGATCGCGATCGGCATTGCCGAACCGTGCCATGACGTCGGTCGTCCAGCGGATGACTTCATAGCGGGGCAGGGCCAGTGCCAGAAAGGTCACGGCGTCGCCCTGGCGGGCATTGGCCAGCAGGTCGGCATAATAGCTGGCGGGACTGATGCCGGAGGCAGGCGCGCCTGCGCCCTTTATTCCGATCAGATCCGTTATCTGGCGCGCACGCGACCAATGCACCGTCGCCCAATCGCTCATGTCTTTATCCCCGAAAACGGTGTCTGTACTATTGAGGTCAGTTAATCATGACCATGGCGCCCTTGATCGTCATCGTGGCGCCGGCCTTGTATTCCGACACCGCCTTCGACTCGACGGTGATGATGGTGCCGGACATGGTTATGCCGGCCGGCGTCATTTCGATCTTGTTATCGCCGCACTTTATGGTGAAGCCGACGTCCGAGGACATGGTAACCTGGCCGCCCTTGACCTCAAGCGTATAGTTATCGGTCGTATTGATCTTGGTCTGGCCGGTGATCTCGACCGTCCGGCTTTTCTTCGTTACCTGCTTCTCGTCCCCTTGGATCTCGACACTGCTGTTTTTCTTGACGACCTTGGATTCGTCGTTGAAAACCTTGACCTCGAGATTGCGGCCGACATGGTGGGTGGAATTGTTGCGGACGCGGACATTCATGTCACGCTGGGCGTGCATGAAAAATTCTTCCTTGCCGCTCATGTCCTCGAAACGGATTTCGTTGGCGCCGGGATTCTTGGTGTCCTCGAGTTCCTCCGCGCCGCCTTCGAGCGCGGCATTGGGATCGCCATAGGTCTTGCTGCGCCAGAGGGCGCGTGTCTTGTTGGCCGGCAGGGCATAGACAGGCATGTTGTTCTTGTTGAAGACGCGCCCGACGATCAGCGGGCGGTCGGGATTGCCGTCGAGGAAGTCGACAACCACCTCGTGTCCGGCGCGCGGCAGGATGATATTGCCGAGCCCGCCTGTTTGCGACACCCGCATCCAGCAACTGACACTGGCGGGTTCCGCCTTGGGCGACCAGTGAAACCTGACCTTGACGCGACCATATTTGTCCGTGGCGATTTCTTCATTGTCACCGCCCAGCACCGTTGCCGTTTCCGGACCGTGCGCCACCGGTACAGCCGTCAGCAGGGGAGGTTGCCAGTCGATGGTGTCGGGAATGGCGTCGAAGGTCGAACCGGCGCCGTCGAACACGTCCATCGCATTGCCTTCCCAGTCGCCGGCAAGCCGGGTGTGCAGGCGTATGATGGTGTAACTGCTGTTATAGCGGTCTACGGGATGGTGCTCGACGGCGATCTTGTCGCCGGCTGCGAGCGAGGTTGTCGCCGCCTGGCCGGAATATACCCTGCGCCGGGATTCTACCGCCGCCATCCGCACATTGGCCGCGCCCGTCAGGTTCGGGTCGTCGAACGGCGGCAGGCGGGCGGAATCGCTGTGGACCTTTAGTTGCGCCAGGCTCCACTTCAGGGGATTTTTTTTGGGTGTGTTTACCCCGGAGCGGGTTTCGGACTGCTCAAAATCATAAAAGGTCACCCGGGTTTGATGCTCGCCCGTGCCCCGCAGGGATTCATGCCACGCCGACAGGCTGCCGGATTCCGACGCCAGGCCCTTGTCCCTGGCCGACACCAGATAGCCCAGCGAATGGGTAGCGCGGGCATTGGCGCTGGACCGGTCGCATATGACGAAGGCTTCCCGGCCGCCGTCATGTGTGAAATAATAGTAGATGCCGGATTGTTCCAGCAGGCGGGAGAGATAGGCGAAATCGCTTTCGCCATATTGCACGCTGTAGTCCATCGGACTGTATGTGCCGGACAGGAGGGGCCTGACCGACGTGCCGCACGATTGCAGGACTTTTGTGACGACGTCCACGACGGTGACGTCCTGATAGACGGCGTAAGCCCTGTTGAAGGCCAGTTGATACAGCCGCGGCCGTATCGTCAGGCGGTAATAATGGCGCAGGACCCTTTCCTCGCGTTCGTCGAGGTCGGCGCCGACATATTCGGCATCGCTGATTATGCCGTTGAATTCGCGTGTCGCCTCACCGCCGAAGGCGTTTACGATAGATACGGTTTCCCCGAGGTGGCCGAAGAAGTCGATTTCATCTCCGCCGGACACCACCGTGGCAGAGATGGTGTAGAGTTCGCTGAGCGCTTCGGTGACATCTGCGCTGACAAGCTTTACGATGTCCTGGCTGCCGTTGAAAGTTATGCTGGCCTGGGAATATTCGTAGATCCCGGCGCTTGCCCCGGCATCAGAGGCATCCGAAGAGGGAGTGTACGCCACGATGCGCTCCAGTCCTGTCCAACCTGTGTGGAAATGCCGGCCACCCGCCGGCGTCGGCCGATAATTCTTTGATTATTCGATTATTATAAAGAGAAGGTAATCCGGTTGCGCCCGTTTTGTAAATGGGGTATTTTGCCTTCAGATATCATTGATACGTTATATTCAAAGAAAAAAACGGGGAATTTCATGCGACTCAAGACCCTCGGTGTCCTTACCCTATGCGGCATGATGGCGGGCACCCTGGCTGTCGCCCAGACCGCCTCGAAGGGGACTTCGGCAACCACGGTCGACGACATTATCTGCAAGATGTCCGACAGTTGCGGCCAGGATGCCGCCGCCAACGCGCCGCGGCCGGAAAACGGCGCCGAAAAGACCTTCAGCTTCCAGGTGTCCGGCCCCAAGGCGTCGCCTTCGACGGCCGCTGCGCCGTCGGCCATGCCGGCCCCTGCGAAAAAGCAGCCGGCCTATTATGCCGCTTCGGGCGGCAAGAAGGCAGCCCCGGTCGCCCAGACTCAGGCGCCGGCCTCGGATGCCCATACCATGACCATGGAGGTGCATTTCCTCAAGGGATCGGCACAACTGAGCGATGACACGACGGTCGAGCTGTCCAAGTATGCCGAGGCGATGAGAAGCCCGAAGATGGCCGACCTGAAGTTCGTTATCGGCGGACATACCGACTCCTCCGGCAGTCGCGCCACGAATATGGACCTGTCGCAACGCCGCGCCCAGGCCGTCGCCGACTACCTGACGACAAATGGCGTGCCGGGCGACCGTCTGATTGCCAAGGGGTATGGTCCGGACCAGCCGATGGCCGGCACCAAGGCCAGCAATGCCCTGAACCGTCGCGTCGAACTGGTGCGCGCCGACTAAGGCTGTTTTTCCGGAACCCGTCAGGCAGTGCGTTTATTGGCGCGGAGGCGATCTCCGCGCCAACCTGTATCTGGCGCGTGCTGCAATGCATTGCGTATCTTGAGCCTGCATACCGTAAAGTTGCCTACAGTACAGACGAACGCGTAAATCTGCACATTGCAAAGAGGGCCCTATGGCGGTTGATGTCGAATCCTTGCTGGCGCCGGTATCGGATGACAATCCGGTCGGTGCCGACCTGTCCTATGACACGGAGCGCCAGGAGATCGAGGCCGCCTTCGAGACCTCGGCCAGCGGTGGTGCCTCGAACGAAGGCGATACCGACTGGCGCGCCGTCCTCAAGCTGATCGAGCAGCAAAGTGCGCGCACCAAGGACCTGTTGCTGGCCGTGCTGATGATGCGTGCCGGCGCCCGCATGGCGAAGCTGGACGTTGTCGAGCGTGGCGCGGCCTACCTGGCCGGCCTGTGCGAGACCTACTGGTCCACCATGCATCCGACGCTTGAGGAATACGACTTCCAGGGCCGTAAGGCGCCGTGCGAATCCCTGACCCGGATCGGGGATTTCCTCGGGCCGCTGAAGACCATCATCCTGATCCGCCACCCCCGCCTCGGCGAATATTCCAGCAACGACCTGGAACGCTTTGCCCGCGGTGGCGACAGCGAGGATGGCTACGGCATGTTCCGGGCCGCCCTGCAGGAAACCCCGGAAGACGACCTGGCCGCCATCCAGGTGCAGATCGACGATATCAAGGCCTGCCTGCTGCGCGCCGACCGCGTCATGACCGAAAATGCCGGCGGCGAAACGTCGGTCAATTTCCAGCCGACCTATGACGTCCTGACCGCGATCGGGCGCAATCTGAAAGCCTTCTTGCCGGGCGGCGCCGAGCCGGTAGCCGAGGTTGCCGTGGTCGGGGGGCATGTCGCGGCGGCCACCAGTGCCGGCCTTTCGCCGGCGCCCGGCGGGGGGGCGCCCGGACGTATCGAGTCGCGCGAAGACGTCATCCGCGCCCTGGACGCCATTACCGACTATTATCGCCGCAAGGAGCCGTCGAGCCCGGTGCCGCTGGCCCTGACGCGCGCCCGCGACTGGGTTACGCTCGACTTCATGTCGGTGATGGAGGACATAGCGCCCGGCAGTGTCGACGACCTGAAGCGCATACTGGTCTCCAGTCGTAATCGCGAGGAAAGCGGCGAGCCGGGCACGTGGTAGGGCGGGCATAATCTACCTTTTTTCGACGCCGCCCGGGGCCGGGGTGGAAAAAAGAACAGTGGTGTTGAATTCTCTTGTCAAAAGAAAACGGGCGAGAGATAGTTGAAATATCAGGGTTCGCCCGGACACGCGTAGTGCATTGAGAAGGTCCGGCGTCAAAGAATTTTCATGTCTTCGGACAAGGGGTCCATCATGTCAAAGAGTGGTCAGCGCTTCATCGCGCAAAATCGCAAGCCGCGCGTGCATATCGAATACGAGGTCGAGACCTTCGGCGCCAAGGCCAAGGTCGAACTGCCCTTCGTCATGGGGATCATGTCCGACCTGTCGGGCAAGAGTCTGGTCGAGAAAAAGCCGCTCGACAAGCGTGACTTCGTCGAGTTCGACATGGATAATTTCGAGCAGCGCATGGAGGCTATTGCGCCGCGCGCCGCCTTCAATGTCGACAATACGCTGAGTGGTGAGGCGGGCAGCAAGATGTCGGTCGACCTGACCTTCAAGTCCATGGAAGACTTCGATCCGGGTGAGGTCGCCAAGCGCGTGCCGGCGCTCAACAACCTGCTCGAGGCCCGTAACCAGCTCAACGACCTGATGGCCTATATGGACGGCAAGGACGGTGCGCAGGAGTTGCTCGACAAGCTGCTGAAGGATCCGGAACTGCTCAAGGCCCTGGCGGCCGAAAAGGCGAACAAGGCGAAGGAAGCCGCGCCCGAGTAAGGCGCCGCTTCTTTCCGGTCGCACACATATATTTCAGGAGACGATACGCTCATGGCCCAGGAAACATTACAATCGGGCGGGCAGGCCCAGGGTGAAACCGTCGCATTCGACGACTTTGCCTCCCTGCTGCAAAAAGAATTCAAGCCGAACGACGAGGTTCGCGCCAATCGCATCGAAAGCGCCGTCCAGACCCTGGCGCAGCAGGCCCTGTCCGATGCCAATGTCATCGGCCACGACGTGTTCACCACGCTTGACGCCATGAAGTCGGCTATCGACAAGAAGCTGAGCGAGCAGATCAACAAGATCCTGCACCACGAGGAATTCCAGAAGCTGGAATCGGCCTGGCGCGGCCTGCACTATTTCGTCATGAACACGCCCACCGGCAAGGATCTCAAGATCCGCGTCCTCAATGTCGGCAAGGACGAGACGCGCAAGATGCTGCGTCAGTACCGCGACGCCGCCTGGGACCAGAGCCCGCTGTTCAAGAAGATTTATGAGTCGGAATTCGGTCAGCTCGGCGGCCAGCCCTACGGTGCCCTGCTGTGCGACTACGCCTTCGATCACTCGGCCCCCGACCTCGAAGTCATGAAGGGCCTGGCCAAGATCGGCGCTGCCGCCCATGCTCCCTTCATCGCCAATGCGGCCCCGGGCCTGATGGGCATGTCGAGCTGGCAGGAGCTGTCGCAGCCGCGTGACCTCGGCAAGCTGTTCGACGCCATCGACTATGCCGCCTGGCGCGGTTTCCGCCAGACGGACGACAGCCGCTACCTGGCCCTGACCATGCCGCGCTTCCTCGGCCGCGCGCCTTACGGCGCCAAGACCAATCCGGTCGAGGCCTTCGACTTCGAAGAGGATACCGGCGGCGAACACGACAACCACCTGTGGGTCAACGCCTCCTACGCCATGGGCGTGCGTATCACCCAGGCCTTCAAGAACTGGGGCTGGACGACGCAGATCCGCGGTGTCGAATCCGGCGGCACGGTTACCGACCTGCCGACCGCCATGTTCCCGACCGATGACGGCGGTGTCGACATGAAGTGCCCGACGGAAATCGCCATCTCGGACCGCCGCGAGGCCGAGCTGTCGGCTTCGGGTCTGCTGTCGCTCGTTCACCGCAAGAACAGCGATCAGGCGACCTTCGTTGGCGCCCAGACGGTCAATCAGCCGAAGGCCTATGACGATCCGGCCGCCTCGGCCAGCGCCAACCTGTCGGCGCGCCTGCCCTATATCTTCGCCTCGTGCCGTTTCGCCCACTATCTGAAGTGCATGGTGCGCGACTGGGTCGGCGGCAGCCGCGAAGCTCCGCAACTGCAACGCGACCTGCAGAACTGGGTCATGCAGTATGTCGATGGTGCGCCTTCGACATCTTCGGACGAAGTCAAGGCCCAGCTGCCGCTCAAGGCGGCCTCGGTCGAGATCGTCGCAGACGAGGAAAACCCCGGCTATTACAAGGGCAAGTTCATGTTTGTCCCGCACTACCAGCTGGAAGGCATGGATGTGTCGATGAGTATGGTGTCGCGTCTGCCCAAGGCGGGCTAACCAGAGCACTTCCCGACAAAGGGGACCCCACTTTTGGCTACGCCGAACTTTGTTTCGGATAAGAAGTGCGACACACAAAAGACTAGAGCAAGTTTTCCGATCAAATTGATCGGGAAATTCTCTAACGCGAAAGTAAGGCGTATCACGGGCCTCCGACCGGGGGCTCTTTTCCGGACGCCGCGTCATTGGCGACCTTCACGGTAATATAATCAAGGGAGTAACCCCCATGGCAGTAGATATGTTCCTGAAGCTGGCGGGCATCGACGGTGAGTCGAAGGACCATGCCCACAGCAAGGAAATCCAGCTCGACTCGTTCACCTTCGGCGTTCGTCAAAAGGGCTCGGCCAATACCGGCACCGGTCTCGGCGCTGGCAAGGCGGAATGGTCGGAAATGACCTTTGTCAAGTCGGTCGATAGTGCCACGCCGCAGCTGATCCGCAAGTGCTCGACCGGCGAACACATCGACAAGGCCGTCCTGGCCGTGCGCCGCGCCGGCGCCGACAAGGACTATTACACCATCACGCTCACCGAGCTGATCGTATCGGCCATCGAAAACAGCGGCGGCTTGTCCGGCGAGTCCCTGCTGCTCGAAACGGTCAGCCTGCACTATGCCAAGATCGAATTCGACTACAAGGCGCAGGACTCGAAGGGCGCCCTGGGTGGCTCGATCAAGGCCATGTACGACCTCAAGGCGAACAAGGGCGGATAATCTGTGACCACCGCGGAGACTCTTCTGCGTGATGGCGACATAACCGGGGCGCGGACGGATCTCGTCGAGATGGTTCGCAAGTCACCAGGCAGTGTGGAAGCCAGGATGTTCCTGTTCCAACTGCTCTGCGTGACGGGCGAATGGTCGAAGGCGCGGGCTCAGCTCGCTGCCCTGGCGCAATTGTCGCCGGAAGCACAAATGCTCAGCGTCGCCTATGGCCAGGCCATCGACGCTGAGCTCATCCGTGCCGATGTCTTTGCCGGCAAGGCCCCCGTGGCCTTGCTGGTCAAGTCCGACGGCTGGGCGCAGGACCTCGCGGCAGCGCTCGGCCACGAACTGGCAGGACGCGGCGCCGAAGCCGAAGAGGCGCGCACGCGTGCCTTCGATGCGGCGCCGGATATGCCCGGAAGCCTCGATGGCGAAGCCTTCGACTGGATTGCCGATGCCGATCTGCGCTTCGGCCCCAGCGTCGAGGCGATCATCGCCGGTAAATGGGGGCTTCTGCCCTTCGATTCCATTGAATATATCCGCAGCAAGGGACCGCAGGACCTGCGCGATACCCTGTGGCTGCCGGTGCAGGTCGGCTTTAAAAGCGGACAATCGGTCGCGGGCTTCCTGCCGACACGTTATCCGTTGACCGAAAGCAAGGGGCAGCCCGGCGACATTCTGGCCCGTTCGACCCAGTGGGTCGATGCCGCCACGATCGGCCAGGGCAGCGGCGAGGCAGGCATAGGTCAGCACGTGCTGACCCTGTCCGGCGGCGAAGAGCATGGTCTCCTGTCGCTGCGCAACCTGACTTTCGGCTGACCTGATGCCCGTCAGCGAACGTCTCAATCCGACCCTGTTCGACAAGCTGGTTGCCGACCTGGACATGCCGGGCCTGCGCGAGGACACCCAGCTTGCCGAACTGTCGCGCAGCACCATGCAGCAATATTCCGTACCCAGGCTGGAGCGTTTCAACGAGAATGCCCTGAGGGCCACGGTCAAGCGCGACATAGCCTGGCTGCTCAACACCAACAACATGGCGTCGGGGACCAATCTCGATCCGTACCCCCACGTCAAGACCTCGGTGCTCAACTACGGCGTCGCCGGCCTGACCGGCAAGTCGGTGTCGCACCGGGTGCTGCAGCAGCGGGCGCGGGAAATCCACGTCGCCGTCAAGACGTTCGAGCCGCGGATTTCGGAAAAGAGCCTGCATGTCGAGCCGATGGCCCTGGCGGTGGCGCAACGCGAAAACGCCATAACCTATGTCATCCACGGCGATATCACCGCGGCCGTCAACGCCATACCCGTGACCTTCAAGACCGATGTCGAGTCCGACTCCTCCATTGTCACCGTCCGGGAGTAGGCGAGGATGGATCCGCGTCTGCTGAAAGCCTATAATGACGAGCTGGCCTATCTGCGCGAAGCTGCGCGCGAGTTCGGTGAAGAGCACGAGGCCGTCGCCGGCCGGCTGGGCCTGAAAACGCCCACCGACCCGGACCCCTATGTCGAGCGGCTGCTCGAAGGCGTTGCCTTCCTGTCGGCACGCGTGCAGCTCAAGCAGCAGGACCAGTATCCGGAATTCACGCAGCACCTGTTGCAGGCTATCCAGCCGCATTTCCTGGCGCCGACCCCGTCCATGTGCATTGCCGCCTTCGAACCGACGGAAGGCGATCCGGGCCTGATCAAGGGCGTCAAGGTGGCGCGCGGCACCGAGGTCACGGCCACGGCCAGTGACCAGGGCAATGTTCCGGTGATATTCCGTACGGCGCACGACGTCCATCTGTGGCCGATAAAGATTAGCCAGGTCGAATATCTTGGCTCGCGGGCCGCCATTGCGCCGTTTGCCGGTACGCGTTTCAAGGCGGAGGCCGGGCTGCGCGTGCGCTTTACCGCAACGACCGGGGCCGAACTGGCCAAGATCCTGCCGGGCGTGGTCAGCCTCTATCTCGATGGCTCGGAATCCATCCCGGGCGAACTGTATCGTCAACTGGTCGGCGAGACGGTCGGCGTGCTGGCGCGTGACGCCAACTCGGCTGGAGGCCCCTGGCTGAACCTGCCCCTGCCGGTGCAGCAGGGGTTCGGTGACGATGAGGCCCTGCTGCCGGCCGATGGCCGGTCCTTCCGCGGCTATCGCCTGCTGGCAGAATATTTCGCCTGCCCCGAACGCTTCTTCTTCGTCGGCCAGCCCGGTCTCGACAAGGCCTTTGCCCAGGCGGGCGAAGCCTGCGACGTCGTCTTCCTGTTCTCGCGCACCGTGCCGACCCTGGCCGGGGCCCTGTCGCCGGCCAATTTCCGTCTCTTCGCCACGCCGGCCATCAACCTGTTCGAAAAGCAGCTCGGCCGTGTGGAGATCAAGCCGTACGAACACGAATACCATGTGGTGCCGGACCGGACGCGACCGGTCGATTTCGAGGTTTACCGGCTGCTCGATGTCAAGGCCTACGGCCGCGACAATGTCGATCCGCAGATCGTGGCGCCCCTCTATGCCTTCGGCGCCCTGCTGTACGACTGGCGCAACGCCCTCTTCTATACGACACAGTTGCGGCCGCGGCGCCTGACGACGCGGGAACAAAGGGTTCGACGCACGGCCGACTATATCGGCACGGAGACGTGGCTGAGCCTGACGGCGCCGGGGCAACCGGCGCTGATCGACAACATCCAGGAACTGGCGGTGCGCGCCCTGGTGACCAACCGCGAACTGCCGGAAACCCTGACTTTCCGCGGGGAAAACCATTTTGCCTTTAGCAATATTCCGGCCAGCAAGCTCAGTGTCGTGCGGGCGCCGACGCGTCCGCGCCCGCCGCTGGGCATGAACGACGCCGCGTGGCGCGTCATCGGCCACTTGACGCCGAACTATGCCACCCTGATCGACCAGCCCGACGGCAATCCCTCCCTGCTGCGCGATCACCTGGCGCAATACAGTCGACAGGACGATGCCTCCTCGCGGCGCCAGATCGACGGCGTCACGTCGATTGCGTCGCATATGATTTCGCGCCGGGTGCCGGGACAGGATCGCATGGCCATCGCCCGCGGGCATCATGTCCGCATCAAGCTTGACGACGGCGCCTTCGACCGGGCGCGGATATTCGTTTTTTCCGCCGTCCTGGAGCGCTTCCTGGCGGAATTCGCCACCATCAATACCTTTACCGAGTGCGCGTTCGAGTCTCCCCTGGAAGGAATATTCATGTCATGGCCGCCGAGGATCGGGCGACAGCACAACATCTGACCTTCCTGGCTGCCGCGCGTCAGCAGGCGCGGCGATGGGGGTTGTTTCCGCTGGTGCGATCGGCGGAGGCGCGGGCGCAGGAATTGCCGGCGGTCGGCAAGTCGCGCCTGCCGTCGCAGAATGTCGTCGATCTTGTCCAGTCGCCCAGCATGGGGTTCGCCGACTCGACCCTGGAAGATATCGAGATCGTGCGTGGCCGGGCGCGGGTCTCCGGCCTGTGGCTGGGCATGACGGGGCCGATGGGGCCGTTGCCGACCCACCTGACCGAATTCGCCCTGTACGAAAAGAAATACGCCAGTTCGCGCCCCTTCGGGCGCTTCCTAGACCTTCTGGCCGGGCGCATGCTGCAATTCTTCTACCGCGCCTGGGCCGACAGCCAACCGGCCGCCATGGCCGACCGCCCGCGCGATGACCGGTTTGCCTATTACATCTCCACCCTTACCGGCGCCTTCGAAGGCGCCACGGATCGTTCGGCCTTCCCGGCGCGGGCCCGGCTGCATTATGCCGCCCTGTTTGCCTCACAGCGCAGTGCCCTGGGTATCGAGGACGCCCTGTCGCACCTGTTGGGGCAACGGGTGCGCGTGCAGGAATTCCAGCCGCGCTGGCGCGATATCGAACCTGGCGACCGGACGCGCCTGGGCCAGACCTTCTCACGGCTCGACGGCGAGATCGTATTGGGGCGCCGGGTGCGCACGGCGTCCGACGCCTTCCGCATCGTCATCCGCACACCGACCCTGCGCAATTATGAAAGCCTGCTGCCGACGGGGGCGCGTTTTCCCCTGGTGGCCGAGGCCCTGAACGCTTTCGCGCCCGGCCATCTCGACTGGGATGTCGCGCTGGAACTGGAAGAAAAACTGGTTCCGGCCTCATGTCTCGACGGCAGGACGCGCCTGGGTTGGACCAGTTGGCTGGCGCCGCGTCAAAGCGACGCCATCCGCCGCGACACCATTATTCGCAAACCGCAAAGGCGCAGCCGATGATCGCTGCGCAGCGCTAAACCCTTACCTGACATATCAATAATAAACGGGCATTTGGAGACGTAACTATGGCTGAGATAAGCAGGTCCTCACTCTTCGGACGACTGAACCCGACGGCGCTGAAGGCGATCGAAACCGCCACCACCTTCTGCAAGATGCGCGGCAACCCCTATGTCGAGCTGGTCCACTGGATCCATGTCATGCTGCAGGATCCGCGCAACGACGTGGCCGCGATCCGTTCGGCCTTCGGCCTGGACGACACCCAGCTGGCGCGCGATGTCGTCGCCGCCCTCGATACCCTGCCGCGCGGCGCCACCGCCATTTCCGACTTCTCGCCGCAGATCGAAGAAGCGATCGAGAAGGGCTGGCTCTATGCCTCGCTGCAATTCTCGGCCAACCGCATCCGCACCGGCCACCTGATCTACGGCATGCTGAAGACGACCACGCTCAAGAACGCCCTGGCCAGTATTTCGGGCGAGTTCCGCAAGATCCAGGTCGACAAGCTCGGCCAGTCCTATGAGCAGATCGTGGCGGCATCGGCGGAACAGACGACCGTCGACCAGGGGGGCAGCGTTGGGGGCAGTGGGGGCGGCGAAGAAGGCGCAGGCCCGGTCGGCGAGGGCGAGGCCCTGGCCAAGTTCTCGGTCGACCTGACCGAACGCGCCCGCACCGGCGCCATCGACAAGATCGTCGGCCGCGATGCCGAGGTCCGTCAGATGATCGACATCCTGCTGCGCCGCCGCCAGAACAACCCGATCCTGATCGGTGAGGCCGGCGTCGGCAAAACGGCCGTGGTCGAAGGCTTTGCCCGCCGCATCGTCGACGGCGACGTGCCGCCGGTCCTGAAGGACGTCACCCTGCGCGCCCTCGATATCGGCCTGTTGCAGGCCGGCGCCAGCATGAAGGGCGAGTTCGAAAAGCGCTTGCGCCAGGTGATAGACGAGGTCGAGGCCTCGCCCAAGCCGATCATCCTGTTCATCGACGAAGCCCACACCCTGATCGGCGCCGGCGGCCAGGCCGGCACCGGCGACGCCGCCAACCTGCTGAAGCCCGCCCTGGCGCGCGGCCGCCTGCGCACCATCGCGGCGACGACCTATGCCGAATATCGCCAGTATTTCGAAAAGGACCCGGCGATGACCCGCCGCTTCCAGACCGTCGATGTCGGTGAGCCGGAAACCGCCAATGCCATCGCCATGCTGCGTTCGGTCGCGCCGATGATGGAAAAGCACCACAATATCGTCCTGCTCGACGAAGCCGTCGAAGCCGCCGTCAAGCTGTCGCAACGCTACGTCCCGGCGCGTCAGCTGCCGGACAAGGCCGTCAGCCTGCTCGACACCGCCTGCGCCCGCGTTGCCGTCTCGCAGCACGCCACCCCGGCCGCCGTCGAAGACCGCCGCCGCAAGGTCGAACTGTTGCAGGTCGAGATGGAGGTTGCCGCCCGCGAACTGGCTGGGCAGTACCGCACCGACGACCGTGGCCCCAAGCTGCAGGAACAACTGACCGAAGCGGAGGCCGCCCTGGCCGAA
Source organism: Asticcacaulis sp. (assembly GCA_965246725.1). GTDB lineage: Bacteria > Pseudomonadota > Alphaproteobacteria > Caulobacterales > Caulobacteraceae > Asticcacaulis. Next base: position 400,806 of record CBDFFG010000003.1, on the reverse strand, counting down.
GCTACGGCCAAGTGGGACGCCGAAAAGGCCGCCCTGGAGCAGGTCCAGGCCGCCCGCGCCGCCCTGGCCGAGGCCCGTGCGCCCAAGCCGGTCGAGGAGGGCGCCGAGCCCGCGCCTCCCGTCGATGAGACGGCGCTGCGTGCCGCTCTCGACACCGCCATTGCGGGTATGCAGACCGCTGCCGCCGACCAGCCGATGGTCTTCGCCGTCGTCGATGCCGACGCGGTTGCCGCCGTCATTGGCGACTGGACCGGTATCCCGGTCGGCCGCATGGTCAAGGACGAGATCAAGAGCGTGCTCGAGATCGCCGACCGCCTGAAGGAACGCGTCATTGGCCAGGACCACGCCATGGACGCCATCGCCAAGCGCATCAAGACCAGCCGCGCCAAGCTCGACAATCCGAACAAGCCGGTCGGCGTCTTCATGCTGTGCGGCCCGTCGGGCGTCGGCAAGACCGAAACCGCCCACGTCCTGTCGGAACTGCTCTATTCCGGCGACGATTCGATGATCGTCATCAACATGTCGGAATTCCAGGAAGCGCATACGGTCTCGACCCTGAAGGGCGCCCCGGCAGGCTATGTCGGCTATGGCCAGGGCGGTGTCCTGACCGAGGCGGTCCGCCGCCGTCCGTACAGTGTCGTCCTGCTCGATGAAGTCGAAAAGGCTCACCCGGACGTCCACGAGATGTTCTTCCAAGTCTTCGACAAGGGCTTCATGAACGATTCCGAAGGTCGGCATATCGACTTCAAGAACACCCTCATCCTGCTGACCTCGAACGTCGGCACCGAGCTGATCACCACGCTCAGCGAGGATGAGGAGATGAAGCCCGATCCGGAAAGCCTGGCCGACGCCCTGCGTCCGGACCTGTTAAAGGTCTTCCCACCCGCGCTGCTCGGCCGCCTGCTGGTCCTGCCTTACTTCCCGCTGTCGCCGAAGATGCTGACCGGCATCGTCAAGCTGCAGATCGACCGCGTCAAGAAGCGCATCCAGGAAAACCACGACCTGGCCTTCAGCTACAGCCAGGACGTCATCGACCTGATCGTGTCGCGCTGCACCGAGGTCGCCTCGGGCGGTCGCGTCATCGACGCCATCCTGACCAACACCATGCTGCCGGAGCTGTCGATCGCGCTGCTCGAAAAGCAGATGGACGGTGTCGAGGTCCACGCCATCGATGTCGGTGTCGGCGAAGGCGCCAGCGGATTTACTTACAGTTTCAGTTAAACGGTTTCACCGTTTCGTGGCTCCTTTTCTGAAAGCCTGGAGAAAAGGAGCCGGACGGCAAGACCCGTTTCGTACTTTATTCGAGTGTTTGTTCTTCGGGCGTGCATGTCCGGAACGGGGCACGAGATGCGTATCTGGTTCCCGCCCGATTATGGCGAGTGGTTCGATGAAGCGTTGTATCTCCGGATGTGAATTGGTTTGGGAGGCTATCGATGATCCCGGTAAGTTTAAAAGTGCAAATTTTGGCAGATCTTGCACATTGGGAAAGCTTCAAGCCGTGGATGTATCTTGATAGCGAAGGTTTTGTGACGGTCGGATACGGTACGATGTTGCCCGATGCCGAAAGTGCGGTGGCGTTGCCATTCTTTCATGAGAAGAGCGAAAAGATTGCATCCGATGACGAGAAGAGGGCTGCCTGGGCTGCAGTCCATACCGGCTCTCACGCGCAGAAGCTTGAGGTTCCTAAAAAGAAATTCGGAGCTAACCACTACAAGGCGACTACGACGCTCCGTCTGGTCAAGTCTGCTGCAGATGCGGCGAGAGACAGACATCTTGAAAATGACTTCGCCAACCTCATGCACATCTATACAGGGTTCGATAGTTTTCCCGATAAGGCTAAACTGGCTCTTTTCGACATGATTTATAATATCGGTGCCGGGCGAGAAAAGAACAAGTATCACAAGGCATCGGGCATGAGGAAATATAGTTCCATGAATGCTGCGATAGCAAATAAGGATTGGATTGCGGCAGGAGATCATTGTCACCGCATCCAGGTATCATATGAGCGTAATCAGGCCACGAAAAATTTGTTCTATGATTGTGTCGAAAAGAAAAAGGGTGACTGAAAATGGCAAAAAAATATTATTTCATTATCTTCACAATATTCACCTACATTGTAATGTTTAATGGACCAGCGCAAGCAGGAGCCTATGACGGCAGTTGGCACGACAATGCCGGAATGGGCGAGCGTATCGGCAACATGGTCGTTACGTCGAGCGTTATAAAGGTTGGCAGGACGCGATATAATATCGCGAATTCCAAGGGCTTCAACAAAGGGGAAGCCTTCCTGGTGTCACCCGTCCTGAAGATGGTCGACCCCCACGGTTGCGGTGCTGGCGGAAAAGTTACCTATATTATTATAGAGCCTGTCCCTGACGTTTCGGGGCTTCCCAAGAGCAGTATCACGGTGACGTTCTACGCCGGGGCGACGTGGCCGGATCCTCAAACGATCGGAAACAGCAAGGATGTATGCGAAAGCCATCCTTATGGTCGTTCCCGATAAATGAACAACACATCTTACGACGACGTCCTTTATCCCTCGTCGATATTCAGTCAGACCCATCCCGATCGTCTGGCGACCTTGTCCCGCCTGCACGGGTTGAACCCGCCCGATCCGGCGACGGCGCGGGTGCTGGAAATCGGCGGCGGCGACGGGCTCAACCTGATCGCGCTCGGCGTCGCCTGCCCGCAGGCGCAGTTCCTCAGTTTCGATCTGGCAGCGGTGCCGGTCGGGCGTGGCCGCGACATGGTCGAGGATCTCGGCATTACCAATGTCCAGGTCGAGGTCGGCGATATCCTCGACGCTGCCATGACGATGGAAGGGCAATATGACTACGTCATCGCCCATGGTGTCTATGCCTGGGTGCCTGAAGTCGTGCGCACCGGCATCATGCAACTGATCGGGCGAGTCCTGTCTTCCGACGGCGTCGCCTTCATCAGCTACAATGCCCTGCCGGGCGGCCAGATGCGTGCCGCCATCCGCCATATGCTGCTGCGCCGTTTCGGCCATATCGACGACCCCGAGGAAAAGGTCACCCACGCCCGTATCTGGCTGGCCCAGTATGGCGAGCCGCGCGACGACGAGCCCGTGGCCCTGCAGGGCCTGCGTCATACGGCGCGTGACATGCTCGAGAAAAAGCCCGCCGTCCTGTTCCACGACGAACTGGGGCCGTGTTTCTTCCCGCAGGCGGTCAGCGACGTTGCCGCCGCCGCTGAAATCCATGGCCTGCAATATCTCACCGATGCCGGCCGTGGTCTGCTGGGCGCGGCTTTCGTCATGACGCCCGATGCCGACACGGCAACGCCTGCCATTGTCTCGTCGGTGCAGGATTCCGATGACGAGGAAATCCGTTTCTTTCGCCAGAGCCTCTTTGTCCGCGGCGACGTGCAACCATCGCGCTATGTCGATCCGGAGCGCATTCGCGGTCTTTACGCCTCGATACAGGGGGCACAGGTCTCACCCGGCCGTTTCAGCGGCAAGGCCGGATCTTTCGGCATCAGCGATGAACGTCTGGTCGCAGCGCTGGCGACGCTGGAAGCTGCCACGCCGCGCCGCCTGAAGGTGGGCGAGGTCACGACCGACGACGATGTCGCTGTCGCCCTGTTTCGGCTGTTCGAGGCCGGTCTGACGGAACTGCACGTCATGCCCCTTCCAGCTTCGGATATGAACAAGGTCGACGACCCGGCATGGAGGCCGCGCCTCAATCGGCTGGCCGCCCTGCAGGTGCGTGACAATTACGGCCAGATCTGTACGCTCGACCACCGCGTCTTCGATCTCGACGATCCGGCCGCACGCAGCTTTGTCGCCACGCTCGACGGATCTCGTACCCTGGGTGAACTGGAAAACGTCTGGACGGCGACGGAATACGCCGCCGAGACCCCCTTCGAGGATGCCCTGGCCATGGTCATCAAGGCAGCCCTTGTGGAATAACAGTTCAGCGCTGCGGCACGCCTTGGGCGATCGAGGCCAGCAGGTCTTCCAGCGCTTCGATGGCAATCGGTTTGACCATATGATGGTGGAAACCGGCTTCGAGGGCGCGGATGCGGTGTTCTTCCTGGCCCCAGCCCGTCTGGGCGATAAAGACCGTATCGGCGAGATAGTCGGCCTGGCGCATCTCGCGGCATAAGTCGTAGCCGTTCATGCCGGGCAAGCCGATATCGAGCATGAGCACATCGGGCCGGTAGTCCGGCGCGGTTTTCAGGGCCTCGCCAGCGCTGTGGGCCAGCCGGTAGTCGTGGCCCAGCATTTCGACAAGCCAGCCCGTGGTCTGGGCCAGGGGTTCATTGTCTTCGACGATCATGACTTTCAGGCCCGATGGGGCGTCTGCGGGCGCCATTAGCGTAGCCTCGCCGGTGCCGTCCTGCCGTCAATGCCCATCAGGTGCTGTAGGCGGGACGGTCTGGCACGCAACGCGGATATGTTTGCTGGCGAATATGTATCTGGCATAGGGTATCCGAAAATGTGTCAGGCAAACTAGCATACTGTCGGCGGAGAGCAACAGACGGGCATTTGCAACGTATTTGCATTTAATATGAAAATTTTAGAGCAAAATTCAAATTTCAAGGTGTTTAAAATAGTAAAGGGGTTTCGCGTTCCGATTTGTCTGGTCGTATGGCGATGTCTACGCAGTTATGTGCCGCGATACCGATTGAATAATCCGCGCGAATGTAATGGTAATCTTAGTGTGTGCCAATTTTCGAGGGGTGAAGGTTTCCGATCGATATGGGCGAGCGCCCGAAATACATATATCGCCAAGTTGCCCGCCGCATGTAAGTGGTAATTCCGGGGCATAAACGTGGTATGGCAAACGTGCGGATGGATCATAAGGAATCCATAAAAATCAGGAGGATGCTCGCCTTAATTGCGCGCTGCGCAACCCTTTGGCGCGGTCATGCCCGTAAATTTATCTGTGAGCCGGGCAGGCATATGTAAAACTTACCGCACGACTCCTACGCCTCTAGGGGAGAGGGTTACACAATTACAGGAGACGGTGGATGTCACTCATAGGCGGGCTCGATGCCCCGGGCGGCAAGCCCAATCCCATAGTCGGCGGCCTGCTGATCGCGCTTGGGGCCATCCTGTTCATCGGCGGGATCTGGCTGGCCGTCGTAGGCGGTAGCTGGTACTATTTCGTCGCCGGCGCCGGCCTGGTCGCCTCTGGCCGTATGATCTGGCAGGGCAGGGTGCTGGGCGCCTGGCTTTACGCCGCCGTCTTTATCCTCACCGTCATCTGGTCGTTCGTCGAGGTCGGCCTCAATGGCTGGGCCCTGGTGCCGCGCATCTTCGCGCCGCTTATCATCCTGATCGTGGTCATCCTCAGCCTGCCGGGCCTGAAGCCGACCAAGGGCAAGGAGACGCGCAATCATTGGGCCCTGGTGACGCTGGCTTTCGTCGCCATCCTGTTTGCCGGGGTGCGCCTGACCAATACCTCGCCCGTCCTGCAGGCCGTGCCCGAGCCGCAGACGACGCTGGCCTATGGCGCGCCCGGCTACACGCCGGTCAAGACCGACTGGGTGTCGTACGGCGCCAGCAACGGCGCGCAGCGCTACTCCGATCTCAACCAGATCACACCGGACAACGTCAAGCAGCTGAAGCGTGCCTGGACCTTCCGCACGGGCGACCTGCCGCAGAAGTTCGGGGTCGAGATGACGCCGCTGAAGGTCGGCGATACGCTCTACGGCTGCACCGCCATGAACAAGCTGTTTGCCCTCGATCCGGCGACCGGCAAGATGAAGTGGACCTACGATCCGCAGGTCGGCAAGAAATACATTCCCTACACCACGGCCTGCCGCAGCGTCGTCTTCTATCATGTGCCGCAGGCGGCCGCGGGTACGCCTTGCGCCGATCGTCTCTATGAAGGCACGCTCGATGCCCGCATCGTCGTTGTCGACGCTGCCAACGGCAAGCCCTGCGCCGACTTCGGCAAGGGCGGCCAGGTCTCGATCACCGACGGCATGGGTAAGGTCATCCCGTCGATGGTCGCCATCACCTCGCCGCCGGTCATCGTCAACGGCATCATAGTCACCGGCCACGAGGTCCTCGATGGCCAGTATCGCTGGGCGCCGTCGGGCGTGATCCTCGGCTATGACGCTGTTACGGGCGCGAAGCGCTTTGCCTGGGACGTCATGCGTCCGGAAACCACGATCGATCCGCCTGCCGGTTCGACCTATACGCCGGGCACACCGAACGTCTGGACCTCGCCGACCGGCGACGACGAACTGGGCCTGGTCTATCTGCCGACCGGCAATTCCGGCGCTGACTATTACAGCAGCTTGCGTCGTCCGCAGGAAAAAGCCGTGTCGTCGTCGCTGGTGGCGCTCGATGTCCATACGGGCAAGCCGCGCTGGGTGTTCCAGACAGTCAAGAACGACGTATGGGACTATGACCTGGGCAGCCAGGCGACCCTGGTCGAATTCCCGTCGAATGGCACCATGGTGCCGGCCATCATCCTGCCCAGCAAGACCGGCGACATCTATGTGCTCGATCGCCGCACGGGCAAGCCGCTGACCCAGGTCGGTAACGTCAAGGCGCCCCAGGGCGGGGTCGAGCCGTCGGAACGCGCGCCGGTGCAGATCCAGTCCCTGTACCATACCCTGCGCAAGGCCGACCTGAAGGAAACGGACATGTGGGGCATGTCGCCGATCGACCAGATGATCTGTCGCATCCAGTTCCGCACGGCCGAATACCATGGCTGGTTCACGCCGCCGGTCTACGGCAAGCGCTGGATCGAATATCCCGGCTATAACGGCGGTTCGGACTGGGGCTCGGTTGCTGTCGATCCGCGCCGGGGTGTTATCATCGCCAACTATAACGACATGCCCAACTACAATAAGCTGCTGACGCGCAAAGAGGCCCTGGCGCAGAATATCAAGCCTATCGGTGCCCCAGGCGCTCCCGGCAAAGCCGGCAAGGGGGAAGACCTGGGCCCGCAGGACGGCACGCCTTTCGCCGATATCATCAATGCTGGCTGGCGCATGCCGGTGACCGGAATGCTGTGCAAGCAGCCCCCCTATGGTGGCATCCGAGCCATCGACCTGAAGAGCGGGCACACGCTTTGGGATCGCCCGTTCGGTGACGCCCGCCGCAATGGTCCCTTCGGTATTCCGTCCATGCTGCCGATCACGATCGGGACGCCGAACAATGGTGGACCGGCCGTCACGGCGGGCGGGCTGATCTTCATCGCCGCGACGACCGACAACCAGATCCGCGCCATCGATATCCGCACGGGCAAGACGGTCTGGCAGGATACCCTGCCGGCCGGCGGCCAGGCGACACCGATGGTCTATGAACAGGGCGGCCGCCAGTACGTCGTCATCATGGCCGGCGGCCACCACTTCATGGAAACGCCGGAAGGAGATTACCTGATAGCCTATGCGCTGCCGAAGTAGCGGTAGAAAGACAGGGAAGCCGCGGAGAAATTCGCGGCTTCCCTGTCTTTCTTTCATTGAGGCAACCGGCCCGGAATGATAATCCTCTTATCGGGAAAACGTTCGAGGCCAGGCACAATGAAGACGATCGGTATCCTGTCGCAAAGCCCCGAAGGTGCGGGCCTGTGTTTCACCACCATGTGCGAATATGCCCAGACCCTGATGGGGCCACTGATGCATCCCGATATCGTCCTGGCAACCGCAACGCTCGGTGTCTGCCTGCCGGCCTATACCACCGGCACGCTCGATTTTGCCGTGCCCTATCTGAGAGCGGCGGTCGACAAGCTGGCCGTGGCCGGCGCCGACTTCTATGTCTGCGCCGCCAATACGCCGCATGGGGTGATCGCCCTGTTTGCCGATGAAGCGCCCATTCCCTGCCTGCATATAGCCGATGTCGTGGCCGATCGTATCCAGGCCGGCGGTTTCCGTAAGGCCGCACTTCTGGGGACGCGCTCAACCATGACCGGGACCGTCTACGACGCGGCCCTGGCGCGCCGCGGCATCGACAAGCTGATCCCCGACGCAAGCCTGCACGCGCGCTTCGACGATATCGTCTTCCGGGAGGTCAATCAGGGCCAGTGGCTGGAAAGCTCACGCCTCGAACTGATCGGTGCCATCGAGCAGTTGAAAGCCGAGGGCGCCGACTGCGTCATCATGGGCTGCACCGAATTCCCGATCCTGGTGCCACCGGAACGCTCGCCGCTGCCCTATTTCGACACGACGCGAATCCTTGCCCAGGCGGCGGTCGACTATGCTCTGAAGGACGGTCCGGTTGCCGCGAAAGGCGGCTGGGTCTTACCTTAAGAATGACACCCGCAGCCGCCGAAGACGGCGACTTCGACCGCATGAGCAAAGCGATCGGACGCGCCTTCGGCATAGGCCAGGTACAGGTCGGGCTCGATCAGTTCCATCTCCATCAGGCAGAACTGGCCTTGTGCGTTGCGGACCATGTCGAGGCGGGCATAGAGCAGGCGATCGGCGCCGATAAAGTCGATGGCCTCGGCCGCCAGCAGCAGGGCTTCGGCCGGAGGCGTCAACTGACGCAGGTGGGCGCTGTAATCGGGCTGCGAGCGGAAGTCACCGGACTTGGGCGTCTTCAGGATGGCGTGCGAGAAGTCGCCGGCAAAGAACAGCAACGACCATTCGCCCTCAGTCTGGATGGCCGGCATGAAGGGCTGGATCATGGCCGCGCCTTCTGGCAGGCCCGCCTTTTCCGCCGGCGTATCGACATCCATCGCGGTGCCGCCGCGCAGGACCACAGTATTCTTGGCGCCGGCCGAGATCACCGGCTTGACCACGATGTCGTCGCCGAAATCGGCGCGGGCCTGGTCGAGCAGGGCGTCTGTGACCTGTTCGACGAACATCGTCGGGATGATGCGGATGCCGGCTTCGGCCAGGTCGCGCAGGTAGGTCTTTTCGACATTCCAGCTGACGATCTGCGGCGGGTTGAAGACGCGCAGGTCTTTTTTGTCCAGTTCCACCATGACGGCCCGGAAACGCTCGGGCGCATTGTGGTAGCCCCAGGCCACCAGCGGCACGATCAGGTCGTAGTCGCGCGGCAGCGGTTCCGACCACGGCGCGTCGAAAATCTCGACGTCGAGACCGGACAGGGCCTCGCGATAGGCGTCGAGCACATAGGGCCAGCGGCCATGGTGCGACGGGGTCTGCGGATCGGGCGTAAAAAACAGTAGCGTCTTGGTCATGTTGCCTCTATTCGGGCAAGCATACGCGCAAAGCAACAGCAAAAACCGCCATCTCCCGCAACGAGCCCGCCAAATGACCCCCACCTACGATATCACCGCCGTCGGCCACGCCATCGTCGACGTCCTGGCCGCGGCCGATGACGCCTTCCTGGCGGCGCACGACCTGCACAAGGGGGCGATGACGCTTATCGATCCGTATCGCGCCACCAGCCTCTTCGACGCCATGGCCAATACCGAGCAGGCCTCGGGCGGTTCAGCCGGCAACACCATCGCCGGCGCGGCCTCGTTTGGCGCCAAATGCGCCTATATGGGCAAGGTGGCGCACGACGCCCTGGGCGAAGTCTTCAGCCACGATATGAAAAAGATGGGCGTCCATTTCACCACGCCCTTCCTCAGCAACGACCCGGCCCATACCGGCCGCTGCCTGATCAATGTCACGCCGGACGGCCAGCGCACCATGGCCACCTATCTCGGCGCCGCCGCCCTGGTGTCGCCCGCCGATCTCGACGAGGCCATCCTGAAGGACTCGCAGATCGTCTATCTCGAAGGCTATCTGTTCGATACGCCGTCGGGCCGCGAATCCTTCGCCAAGGCGTCGCAGATCGCCCGCGCCGCCGGCCGCAAGGTCGCCATCACCCTGTCCGACACCTTTGTCGTCGATCGCTGGCGCACCGACCTGCTGGCCTTTATCGGCCGCCATATCGACCTGGTCTTCGCCAATGAGGGCGAACTGATGTCCCTGTTCCAGAGTGACTTCCTGTCGTCGGTCGGACAGTTGCGCAACCTCGTGCCGCTCAGTTTCGTGACGCGCGGGGCCGAAGGCTCGCTGGCCATCAAGATGGACGACACGGTCATGGTCAAGGCGAGCCCTGTCGACAAGGTGGTCGACACCACCGGCGCCGGCGACCAGTATGCCGCGGGCGTCATGTTCGGCCTGACGCAAGGCCTGCATATCGAAACCTGCGCGAAGCTTGGGTCTCTGGCCGCCGGCGAGGTCATCGGCCATTTCGGCCCGCGCCCGCATGTCGATCTGGCGCAACTGGCGAAGGCGGAGGGGCTGATCTGATACCGGCGATCTGAAGAGTGACCGTCGGTATCAGTATGATATGTGGTCGATTTTTGGCGCGACGTCTTCCATCAATGCGCTGTATCACGCATTTTGCGATGGCAGCGCGGTTTCGATCATATTGAGAACCACCTGAACCGCGACGGGGTCATAACGCATTCCATACACGCCTGGTCCGGCTTCGCTGTGTCCGGTTACCAGGCGCCCTCGTGTCAACAATTGTGAGACGACCAGGTCGCCAATACCGCGCCGAAACGTCAATTTCACGACTGGAGTGCGGCTTAGATTTTTTCCTGCATTAGCCAGGGCCGTCAGGCTCTCGGCCTCGCCGCCTGCCTGGCTCCGCATAAAAAGCGCGTGCAAGTCGGTGACAACAATCGGTGCGTCAGGATTGATAACCCCCGCCAATGCCGGAGCATCCTCGACTAGAAACTTTACACGGTTGCGAAGCGATTCAGAAATGGACGCGTCTTTGCCACGCGTCGCGTAGGCGTAGTAGCCTGCCAGTTCATAGGCAAAATACGCATCGCGAACCATCAGTGAAACGTCTGCGCCTCTCGCTTGCCATATTGCCAGCGTTGCCTCTCCGCTAAGACCGCTTATCTGCATATCGGCGGCCGGAACGATCAAGCCTCCCCGCAGGCCATTCCACAGCCATCCGGCGTCTTTCGGCAGATCCTGCCAGATGCCGCCGGCTTCGGTAGCAAGTTGCAGGCAACTTTCCGGCTCGGCGGTCTCGGTGAAGGCGATCTTTACACCGCCGAACAGCGTGGCTTCCTCCAGCGTAGTCGGGGTGCCGATCACCGGCGTTCCTTCAAGTGGCCCCCCAAGACCCGAGCCGGAAACGTATCCTGCACCCAAGGGCTGCGGTCCTGCATCGACAAGCACGATAGACTTTCCGGCAAGACGTTGGGCGTCCAATGCGGCATGCACGACTTCGTTTTTAAGGGCCGCCCAGGTTGCCCGGCCACCGACAACGACTGTGGCGGCGGGATCGTCGGCTTGCACGACATGCACATTCAAATCTGCCAGCATTGTGCGCAGTTCGACGTCCTCGGACAAAACACCAAGGATCGCGGCCCGAAGCCCGTGCGACACTTTCGGTACAAACGTGCGGATCTGCCAAGCCGAAATTATCGGTGTAGTGGCTGGCACTGGCATGTCGCGTCTGGCTTCAATCCGCCATTCTCCGATGCCCTTCGGTAAAGTCACAGTGACCTCCTGCGACTGCTGACTATGTGCGGCCAGCCGAGCTTTCACTATGAGCGGTGCTACTGCGGGGGCTGACGTATCAGCCGAAAGGATATGCAAACTTGCCGTTATGGCTTGAGCGTTTGCCGAATCGTTGAAGAACCACAGGGGCAAGGCGATGGTTTCCCCTGGCGTGAAGTTTCGGTTCCAGATCTCCAGGCTGACGCTGACCGGCGCGAACGCTGCGGAAAGGGCAGCCCACACAGGCTTGGGCCTTGGTTGTGCCACGTTTGTCGGTCCCAGATACCAGTGGCTGCCGTCCTCGCGGCTGCCGAGTATACAAAAAGGCGAGAAACCAGCGACGCCTAGACGGCGCCAGTATTCGGCAACGCGCGCGTTGGACTCCGCGTGAAGCCTCAAGCGATCCTCGCGCGTATTGTTGCGGCCCAGAAAGCGCAAAAAGGTTTCCCGGGTGGTCGGGTAACCGCCTGGATCGCCATTGCCGTCAAGATAATTGCCGCCGAATTCATCGACCATCACCGCCTGGCCAAACTGGGAGGCCGAGTCATAGTAAAGACCCAGGTTTTCAAACAGGCTCCACCAGTATTTGTGAATCGGTGTCAACTCGGCGTGGCTCATGACCAATGGCGGGTATTGCGGCCTCAACCTCGACATGGCTGCCTGGGCGGGTCTTAACTGGTCTCCGCCGGTTTCATTCCACGGATGAATAATGACAATGCTGGGGTGACGCGCGGCCGTGTCGAGCCATGCGCGCCATTGCATTTCCATGCTGGCTTCAGAGGCCGCAATACCGTGGAAGAAAGGCCATTCCATCTGTACCAGAAGGCCGTGACGGTCGCACAGGTCGAGAAACGATTCTGGCGGCAGGCCCAGGTGAAAACGCAAGGCGTTGGCGCCGAGGCCTTTAAGCCGAAGCACGACATTCCTTTCGAACCAGCGCGGATCGAAGGCGATTTTCCCGGCTTCCGGATCCCGCGTCCATCTGTGCCAGACAACGGTTCCCATGCGCACCTTGCACGGCTGCCTGTTAAGGGTGAAGCCTAAGCCCTTCACGGAAAACTCCCGTACGCCCAAGGTTTGCTCCAGGCAGTCCAGAACACCTTCGCCCGTGCGCAATTCACTGCGCAGGCGATACAGGTGCGGAGAGTCCGGACTCCACGGCCTCACCCGGCCATTGAGGTCGAGCACAATGTTTCCTGATATTGCTGCAACCGCTTGAGGCAAGCTTGCCGCCACAACGCGATTTTCATCATCGACAATTTCAAAGCGTATCGTCGCAGGTTTGGCCGGGATTCTGGCCAGCCCCCAGTGTAGGGCTATTGTGTCGTTTGCAATATTGCTCGTCGGCAGAACGCGTACGATCTCGCCGTCACCGTGCAGCCGCAGGACGACAGAATCCCAAAGGTAGGACGACAGGTTGTTGCGCCAAAGATCGGCGCCTGGGACTTTAGAGGCGTCGTCGATTGAAAGGCTGTTAAGTGAGGTCAATGCGACTTCCAGCGCGATGGTTCGGGCGACACCATTGTCGGGCAGGCTGAAGCTGTGGGTGGTCGCTGCCATGCCGCCTTCACTGGCTGAGACCTGTACGCCGTCTACGTAGACCTTAGGCGCGAACCGGGCCCCCTTCAGGATCAGGGTTGCATGGGTCCAGGCTCCCGCTGGTAAATCGACGGCCCGTCTGTACCACAAGGTGCCGTCGGTAGGTTTGGCTGGATCAGAGGCGAGGCCGGGAACCGTCAATTCCCGGTCATACTGGCGCTCCAATCCGGCCTGCCATTGTCCATCGAGCACAAGTGTCGCAACGCCAGAGAGGATGTGCCTGGGCTTGTGCTTGGGGTTTCCTCCATGTTGCGTGCCGGCTTTTGTGGTCAGCGGTAGTCCACTGAGACCAAGTGCCGCAAGCATGAGCGCGGTTTGCCGCCGAGTTTTCATTTTCATCCCTGAGCCGCTCGGGACAGGGTCAACAACGACCTATCCCGAAGTCTTTTTTGTGGTCGGCGGCATGAGCCCAAACGATTGCCCTGCCACGCAAATTTCTGAGTGCTATTAGCAAGACGCACGGCTGTAGGATTTGCGAAACTTCAAAGCGGCTTTTTTTAACGCCCGGTGGCGGGCTTCCAGGCGAGCCAGGACATAAGGCTCGTCAGGACTATCAACACAACCGTGTGGATGACGTCGCCGTGCAACACAAAAGCCTGCGTGATAAAAGCTCCGACACTGACGCCAAGCACAGCGAGCGCACCCAGTCGCCAGGTGGCCGGAACCAGCAGCAGCACTGCACCGCAGACTTCGGTCGCGCCGGTGACATATCGAAACCACTGGCCAAGACCGATAATGGCGAATTCATGCACCATCATTGGCGCGCCGGTCAGTTTGAAAGTGCCGAACGCCGCAAAGGCCAGGGCGATAACAATCCGGAACATCCACAGTCCGTAGACCTTTAGACGAGGAGAAAAGGCAGAGGCCATATCGATATATTTCCATGGTCGCCGAAATTGGCTTGCCACGAGACTACACCCCACGCATCATCGATAAAACTGGCAAAGAAATGATGGTTATTATCATTTCAAATGATGATCGGATAAAATTTGCTGGATAATCTTACCCTCGATCATCTGCGGGCTCTTATTGCAGTGGCTGAGACCGGCAGCTTTTCCGGCGCCGGACGCAGGCTTGGGCGCGTGCAATCGGCAATCAGTCAGTCGATCCAGGCAATGGAGGTCAGCCTTGGTCTCCAGCTCTTCGATCGGACGCATAAAAAACCAGGTCTCACCGACGCCGGACGGGCGATGCTTGCGCATGCTCGACAAGTCCTGTCCGATACCAATGCGCTGCGCGCTCATGCCGTCGCCCTGGCAGCAGGTATGGAAGCTGGTCTGACCCTGGCTGTCGATAATCTCTTTCCGCTTAGTCCCTTGCTTGCAAGCTTGCGGGCGCTTGAGCGGGAATTTCCGGAACTGCCTGTCACGCTGTATACCGCATCTTTGTTCGCCTCCGAGCGACGCGTGCGCGAGGGGGGCGCCAGCATCGCTTTATGCGGACTGCAGCCGGGCAAGCCAATCGACCTGGTCGCCCGCACCCTGACCTATATCGAACTGATCCCTGTTGTATCGCCCTCCCATCCTCTTGGGCAAATCCAGGGCGAAGTGTCGCGTGACGTGCTGGGACGCTACATCCAACTTGTCCTGACCGATCCCTCCGAGGCGCCAGACGGCCAAAGTTTTGGTGTTGTCAGCAGCCGTGTGTGGCGCTTCGTGGACCTGGCGCCGCGGTTGGAGTTTTTGCGCGCCGGCTTCGGCTGGTGCAATATGCCAAGACATGTTGTTGCGCCCCTGGTCGCCAGTGGTGAACTGGTTCAACTGGCTTTTGCAGAAGCCAGTCAGATGCCGCCGCGCCTGCCCATGCATGCCGTGCACGCCCGCGAACGTCCGCCCGGTCCAGCGGGGCGCTGGTTCATCGATCGATTGTTCAAGGCATGTCAAATCGATGATGCGAAAGATCCCCGCTTAACCTGAACAGATCAGGACCGACACGCAAATCTCACAGGCCGGCAGCCGTGTCCGCGGGAGACATTCGGCGGCATTTCCGTTGCGGCAGTACCGCGGAGCGTTGCCACTCCTTTTCAGGCCGCTTTGAAGGTCTATGCCGCTTCGCAGCGCGAAGCGGCATGTGTTTCAGTGGACGTCGCTTTGGTACCACCATGTGTAGAGGTGTCCATTGCCATTGTAGTTTTCCGTTCCGGCCTCGACGGATGTCAGATAAACCCACTTGCTGAATCCCGTGTTCTTGACCGTCGTGTTGGTGGAGTTCGTCAAATAGCTGGTGAAGTCAGTGGGGTTAAGCGCCACGGTGTGATTGACATTCTGAATGCTGTCGTCACCATTCTTGCTTCTGAACGAGAAGCAGTACCATGTCCCGACGGTTCCACCCCAAAGTTCATAGTGGCGGCTGCCGATCACTACGTCCGACAGGATCATGGCCCCGGCCGGGTTTTCGGCCCGTTGGCGGAAATGCCGGCCTTCGTTCGTTTGCAAGGCAGGAGACAAGGTCGAGAATGCGCCCCGGATACGCCAGTTGCTGTTATGACGGCCGGCGGACATAATGAGGGGGCCGGAAGCGTTCTTTCCAGAGCCCGCGTTGCCGGCGCTGATTGCGTTTTGAAAAAGCCTTTCAATCTGGATCAGGTCAGCCCATCTTGCAGATTGTTCAGGCGGCTGTGTCTCTGGGTGTTAAGAGGCGTCATGTATTAATGGTCGATGATTCCAATACAGTGCGCAAAATGGCGGTCGATTCCTTGGTATCTGCAGGCTAGCGCGTCAGCCAAGCCGAAAGTATGGAGCAGGCCTTTCAGGACTGCGGTATCGCGCACGTTGACCCTCTCTTAAGCGATATCTTTATGCCGGGGATGGGCGGATTGAAGGGCTTCGCCAGATTAAGGCGGCTTGGCCTGATGTGAAGTTTCCTCTGGCTTGGAACATATTATGCCTAGCGCGAAAGCTCTTCTCGCGGCCAAAGTCGTCGGCGCCGAGGGTCAGCTTTCCAAGCCTTTCAGTAACGTCGATCTTCAAAAAATAGCTCGTCTGCTGCTTGTTTTGGACCGGTCCGGCGGCTTTAGCCCACAATAGACAAGACGGCTCGCTATATATTCGACGTGCCGCACAATGAGGGCTGACAACAAGGATGAACGTCGGGACCGGAGACGGCCGGTAATATATCATGAACCGTATATTGGCGATTTCCAAGTGGAAGCCCTCCTTACCGCCTTGGACCACCAAACAATGCCGTTGCAAGAAATCCAATCACAGTGAAAGCCGCGATAACTGACCAGCTGATGTAAAAATTGCCGTTTTTGTCGATCAGCCAAAGCCATTTTCCGTAGACGAAAAGCCCGAGCGCTGCCGCACCCGTGATACACGCATAGACCAAAGCAACAAGCCGAGACATGATGGATTCCAGTATAATGATAAAGGATAAATTTTAGAAATTTGTTGAATTTTAACAATAAAACAAATCACAAAAGTGCGCGGTAAATGATTTATTACTATATTATAAGAATTGTTTAATTTGAACCCATGCGGGGTTAACTTAGATGCGTCGCAAATAGCCGCTATGGCTAACCTTCAATCAGAAAGGTGATTTCACCCGATTTGGAGTTCAATCTTTTTGCCAAGCTTGTGGGAAGCGAGGCAGCGCTTGTGGCTCTGCCTGCTTCCACAAAAAACTTGCACTATTTGACCAGGCGTATGTCGGCGATTTCCATGTGGAAGGGGCCTGTGGCGCCGCTGGCGACAATGGCCAGCGCCTGAGCCTGTGAAGGGTCAAATCCCTGGATCGACGCAAACGGGATTTCTATCTCGCGCCAAGCTTCCGTCACGGTAAACGCTGTCTGGGCGGGACGCTGTCCTGTCGCGGGAGAGAACGCCAGAACGGCAAAGCCGCCGCCTGTGCCACGCGCCCAAAAATGCAGTTGGGTCGCTTCGCCAAGATCAGCCGGCGCAAAAGGCTGAGCGCCAGGCATGAAGATTATTCCTGCCCAAGGAAATGCGAATCCCTCGAGAAGTTGCCCATCCATCGCCAAGGCAGGTTGGCCGCCGGGCGCCTTGCCGGTCTGAGTTAAGACCACCGTCGATTTACCGCCGGCTACGGCATCCGTGGTCGTGCTCCATCCTGCACCCACAGACGTTCGGATTGGCAAGGCTCCGTCTTGGTTTTGGCCGATTTCCGCAATCCGGCCGTCTGCAGGCAGGGCGAGTGCCTGCGTCTTTGGCGCGGGAACCGCTTGAGCGATCTTGACACGTTGTGCCTCGCGAAGCGCGTTTGCCGAGACTCCGTCTTTCCAGATGTCGGCAATATGATGAACCGCGGTGATGTCTCTTGTTGGGTCGCCGTCAACCAGGACCAGATCTGCAAGCTGTCCCGGCTTAATGCGTCCGCGGTCGCCGAGATGGAAAGCCTCGGCGGGTGCCGCCGTCGCCGATTCCAAGGCTTCGGCAGGCGTCAATCCAGCCTTGACCAGTAAATCCAGTTCATGGTGCAGGCTAACACCGTAATAGGTGCCGGGATTGCCGCTATCGGTTCCTGCCAGTATCGGCACACCCGCTTTTTTCAAAGCAAGGATGTTGGCCTTCATCACGGCGTCGATACGGTCGGCGCCTGGCAGGATCGGCCCTTGACGCAGCCCAGCCTTGACGTCTGCCGGCAGCAGGGCATCGAAATCGGCAGCCTCGTCCATCCTGGCCGTACCGTTTCGCCCCGAAAAACTTTCGAATACCGTGTAGGTCGGCACGACGAAGACATGATGGGCCTTGGCAAGCTGCGCAAAGGCATCGCCGCCGTCCTGGTCGATGAACAGGTGCATAAGTCCGTCGACGCCAGCATTTACCGCCTCTTCAGCCGACTTGAGATCCTCCGCATGAGCGACAGCCAGCTTCCCGTGCCGGTGTGCGGCCTCCACCAGCGCACGCACGGTGGCTTCGTCGAGGGTCGGCAACGGATGGTGAATTGCAATACCTGGCTCGATGACGATCTTGATGTAATCACTGCCTTCCGCAATCCGGGCCTCCACCCAGGCTTCAGCCTCGTCCGGACGCGTCAGGGTCGGAACGGCAACCCCGAATTCCGTCCCATGCCCACCTGGAACGGTGGCCAGGTAGCCGGCGGTGAAGAGATCCGCCCGGTCGGTATTTTTGCCCGCGCGCATACTGGCTTTGATGTCGCGTGCGCCTTCGGGTGGCATAAACATATCGAGTTGCGTCGTGATCCCGAACAGCAATGGCATGTCGAGGCCTTGGAAAGCATGAACATGGCTGTCTATCAAACCTGGAATAAGGGTCTTGCCTCTGCCGTCGACGACGTGGGCGGCAGTTAGAGCTGACACAGTGGCATCGACACTTTTGATGTGGCCATCCTCCAGAAGGACACTGCGCACGCCGAGATCGGTACGCCCGTCAAAGACGTGGACGTCACGGATGAGGGTCGAATCCAGCCGCGCCAAGGCTATATTCGGGCAAAGCGCCGCCATCAGGGCTGCCGCGGCAGCCGCTGTAAATAGGGATTTCATGATATTTTCCTTTAGGTGAAGTTTAAAGCCATCCACGGTCGCGCGCGATGCGGCCGGCTTCGATGCGATTGGACGCGCCTACCTTGGCGACGGCGTCGGAGAGGTAGTTCCTGACAGTCCCTGGTGAAAGGTGGAGTGTCTGCGCAATTGTCTTATTTGACTGACCTTCCTCAGCCATTCGAAGGATTGTGCGTTCGCGATCGTTGAGGGGGTCGTCCTGCGCGTCCCAAGCCAGTGCGGCCAGTTCGGGTGCAATCACTCTTTGCCCAGCAGACACACGTCGAACTGTATCGGCTAACGCAGCTGCCGGCGCATCTTTTAGAATGTATCCGCTGACGCCGGCGTCCAGCGCGCGTCTCAGATAGCCGGCGCGACCAAATGTCGTGACAACAAGGACGCGGGTACGAAGACCCTCAGCCTTAATTTGGGCGGCCAGTTCAAGACCTGTCATCTCGGGCATTTCGATATCGGTTACAACGACATCGGGTTTCCTTAGGCGAACGAAATCAAGCGCCTCACGACCGTTGGCTGCTTGCGCGACGACCTCGATATCGCTTTCCAGGGACAAAAGCGTCGCCAGGGCACTGAGCAGCAGAGTCTGGTCGTCTGCGAGAAGGATCTGGATCACAATGACTCTCCCGAAAGCGAAACCTGCAGGCGTGTGCCCTGGCCGTCACTGACAATGTCGAACGCCCCGCCCACCGCTTCGATACGGGCTCGCATACCCTTGAGACCACGGCCTTCCGCAATCGGACCACCACGCCCATCATCTTCCACCGTCAACCCGACCGATCGGGCGCTGCTGGTCAGGCGGATGCGGCACGTAACGGCTTCCGCATGACGGATGACATTGGTAACCGCCTCGCGCAGCACCATGGCGAGCACTGCACCAGACATCGCCGGTAACGTGGTGGGATCGCCATCAACCTCAACCTCAACGCCGGCAACGCTCAGGGCGCGAATGGCCTCGGTCACCTCAAGAGGCAGGTTTGCCGGGGTTTCCCCTGACAGGGCCGATCGCACCTGGCTCAATCCCTCGCGCGCCGCTGATGCAATATCGGCAATTTCGGCTCGACATCGTTCTGAATCGGCTGTTGCCAGCCTTTGAGCGAGGTCGGCCTTCACCGCGATCAATGTCAAGGTGCGGCCAAGGAGGTCATGGAGATCGCGCCCCATGCGTTCGCGTTCGGCGACCTGCGCGATTTTTCGCACCTCTTCGTGTGCCAGTTTGAGGGCATCCTCTTGGTCCAGAAGTAGGCTACGGAAGGCTTGTCCGATGCCGACCATAGGGGCAAGTACCGCACCGAATAGCCACCAGATGACAGGCTGATGCGTCCAAAAACTGAAACAGACGATTGTCGCGGTTGCTGCCAGAATGCCGAAAACCGCCGTGCGAAAAGGCCGCAAGCGCCCAAACATGGAAACCGCATAGATAGCGATAACCGTCCAGTTGCATGCTGCCCAATAGAACGCAAAGGCGATGATCATTGCACCCGTAGCGCAGAATATCAGGAGACGGTTTTTCCCGCGCGAGCCGAGGATGTAAGTCGGCAAGAAGATGAGGACGCCGACGATGGAAGCGGCCAGTTGCCACAATGACGGCGGCACGCCAAGCCAAGGCAGGAACAGAAGCGGCAGGTATATCAACCACGGTGCGGGGCCGTCGAAGATCTTCCATATTCGCTTGGACGCGGCGATGTTGTCTGGGCCTGACTGGTGATCTGGTCTTCTCATGCCCCGAAGCTCGCATGCTTTTTGTTTAATTTTAAGTGCTCGGACGCACCTATTTCACATGACAAATGTCACTTGGAAGCTAGACCGAGACGTCGCCAGTGGGCGGCGCGGACATATTCGCCGAACTTGCCGCATCGGGTCATCCCCGCAGACTGCCGAACCGGTTGGTGAACGTCTTCAAGAGCACCATTCAAACTCCCGTGCCGTAATATTGCTCATGAAATCATGCCGAACGTCGATCATCGAATGCCGAGACGCTCGCATTAGCACGCTAAATCAAGGCTCTTCATAGTGCACGGACGGCTTGGACTACGCAGATGTTCTGCTTTTCTGTTGGTGACCGATTATGCCGCTTCGCAGCGCGAAGCGGCATGTGTTTCAGTGGACGTCGCTTTGGTACCACCATGTGTAGAGGTGTCCATTGCCATTGTAGTTTTCCGTTCCGGCCTCGACGGATGTCAGATAAACCCACTTGCTGAATCCCGTGTTCTTGACCGTCGTGTTGGTGGAGTTCGTCAAATAGCTGGTGAAGTCAGTGGGGTTAAGCGCCACGGTGTGATTGACATTCTGAATGCTGTCGTCACCATTCTTGCTTCTGAACGAGAAGCAGTACCATGTCCCGACGGTTCCACCCCAAAGTTCATAGTGGCGGCTGCCGATCACTACGTCCGACAGGATCAAGGCGCCGGCCGGGTTTTGTCCACCGCCATAGGCATTCCATATCATGACTTCGTAGTTTGGAGCGTCTGCATATGTAGGCGCAGCTTTCCAATGGAACCATAGATCGTATGCGACGTCCCATCCCGACCAATGTCCCGATGACGGTGTATTGGCTACGTTATATTGCCATGAACTGGTGATAGTATGGCCCGACGCCAGCTGGAAGGGTAGGCCGGCGGTCGTGGACGGATAGTGATCCGGGTATCCCCAGTGCCAACCCATGTGGGCGGCGGGATATTTAAGCGGATATTCCGTCGATGCGTTCGTATAATTCCAGTCGACCTTCCAGGTTATTCCGGTATTCGATGAAGACATACCTGACACGACCATCAGGTTTGCCGCCGTATTCTTATACTGGTCGTCAACATAGTATTTGCTTGTATCCCATACGGTGTACTCGCCGACCTGGTATTGGGTGGCATGTGCGGCGGGAGCAACGCCTGACGCGGCGAAGCAGACCAGGGACGCGGCAGCCATAAGCACATTAGGTTTTTTCATTTCCATATCCTGTCTGTAAATCTAAGACCGTTTTTCGTCTTTCTTGATGTGTCCTTGCGTGACGGGCTACATGGGCGATCTCCTGTGGAGCTCTGTTTACCTGGGTGGCTGTGGCTGCATGGTTATGGCTGGATGGTCGGGGGCAGGGTCAGTCCTCCAACAGCCATTCGACGATGTCCCGTTGCTGGCCGGCGACGGCCATCAGAGAATTCGCACCCCGTGCGAGGGTCACCTGCCAGGTGGCAGCATGGCCGGCGACAGTGTGCGAACCGAGGTTTTGGCCATTGAGGCTAAGGGACACCACCGGCTGGTTGGAATAGACCTTCACCGTGACCGCCGCAGCCTTGCGGACGGTATCGCGCCGGGAGGTGATGTAGACCATCGGCTTTTGCGACCAGTTGGCCTGATACCAGTAATAGGCATCCTTGCGGATCTTGCGATCGAAGGTGACCAGCCCCTTGTCGTTATATCCCGGGCTGTCTCCTTCGTTGCGGCCGTGGGACGGAAAGTCGAAGCCGACCCAGACGAAACTGCCCCACAGGTAGCTAAGCTTGCTGATCTCCTGCCACGCCGCTTCATGGTACAGGGTTTCGTACTGTTCCGGATGCCAGCGCCCTCCGGTTTGCGGACGCTTTGGGGGATCCTCCTGTTGCAGAGCACTGCCGCCGGCCCCGTATTCGCTAATCGCCAGGGGGCGGTTCGGCATCAGGGCGCGCGAGTCGGCAGCCCATTTCTCCAGGTCTGCGAACTCGCCGGAATACCAGCCGAAATAGACATTGGCGCCCAGGAGATCGGTGTGCGACGCGTGTGGCTGTGTCACCGGGCCGCAGCAATTGGCGTAGGTTGTCGGGCGTGACGGATCTTCGGCATGGGCGATCTGCTGCATGTGGTCGAGGATACGATTGCTGACGCTGTCGGACTTGTAGATTTCGTTGCCCAGCCCCCAGACCATGACGCTGGGGTGGTTGGCGTTTTGCCGGATCAGCTCGCGCAACTGATCGCCGACATTGGCCTCGAAGCCTGGAGACGGGTCGACCTCGCCGTTCAGCGGGATTTCCGTCCACACCAGGAAACCTTTCTGGTCCGAAAGGTCATAGTCCCGTTGCGGATGCTGGTAGTGGGCCAGCCGCAGGCCGGTGACACCGAGGTCGGACAGGATGGTGAAATCGGCATCGACGGCCGAATCGTCAACCGCCGTGCCCTGGCCTGGCAACATGGTCTGATGGATGTCGACGCCATGGACATTATAGGGCTTGCCATTGAGCATCAGGCCATGGTCGGCGTCGAAGCGGATATCGCGCAGGCCGGTGGCGATCGCCTGCTCGTCGAGCACCGTTCCGTCCCCTGACGTGATGACGGCATCGCTGGTGTAGAGGTACGGATCGTTGGTGCCTTGCCACAGGTGGGGATGGTCGATCCGGGTTGTCAATTCGACGGGAAGGGTTGTCGCCGCCGGTACCACGACCGCCCGGTCTATCGTCCGCACTGTAGTCTTTCCGGCATCGAGGAGACGCAAGGTAACGGTCGTTTGTGCCGGTGCGGCGCCGTCATTGCGGATGAGGAGCTTCCAGTGAAGGTCGGCCGACTCTGCGGTCACTGCATCGGCCGAGACATAGACGCCCGGCCCGCCATAGTCGAGCATGTCGAAATGGACGGCATCGGTCGTCACCAGCCGGACGGGCCGGTAGATACCCCCGAACACGGTGAAGTCGCCGCCGCGCGGCGCGACGTCGGCCTGGCGCGCATTGTCGACGCAGACGGCGACGACGTTCTGCCCGGAATGCAGGAAAGGCGTCACATCGAAACGGAAGCGCGAAAAGCCGCCCTTGTGCGTGCCGACCCTGGAGCCGTTGACCCATACATCCGCGGTGAGGGCGGCGCCGTCGAATTCCAGGAAGCGGCGTTGTCCCGCCGGCAGCGTGACCAGATCGATGACGTGCCTGTACCAGGCCTTGCCGCGATAATAGTCGGCCGTGCCGCCCGTTGTGAGGTCGGCATTATAGGTGTGTGGCAGGGACACATTCTGCCAGTTGCGGGTGTCGGCGCCGGTTTCCTGTGCGCCCGGTGTATCGCCTTGCAGGAACAGCCAATCGTGCGATTCGTCCGTTGTGCTGCGTGCGGATTGAGCGGCGGCTATCGACGGCAGGGCGCCCAGACAGGCCAGCAGGACCAGGGCAGCGGAAATTTTCGGTGTTTTGAACATCGGTCCTACTCGGAGACGGGCTGGAAGAGTATCGGGAAAAGACATGGAAGGTTATGGGGCAGCAGAGGCGGACAGGGCCGAAATATAGGCCGCGTAGGACGGCATGGCGTCGGCGGTCTGCGCGATGCGGCGGCGGATATGGCCGAGGTATCCGCGCACCTCGGCAAGATCGAGCGTATCGACCAGGGGATCATAGCCTTCGGGCCAGTTGCCCTGGCCCAGCAGCACGGCCAGCCAGCTGTCGGGCGGGAAAGGATCCTCGCTATTGCGGAAAACGCGGCCGCGAGCGCGGAACAGGTCCAGCTTGTTACCCAGGCTGTCCGGGATGGCCATGGCGGCGCAGTGCCGCCAGAACGGCGTGTCGTCGCGGGACTGCGCCTTATAGTGCATTATCACGAAGTCGCGCACGCACTCAAACTCGTCGATCGCCTGGCGATTATATTCGGCTATTTCCGGCGCCTGGCATCGCCGATCGGGGAAAAGAGCTAGCAGGCGCGCGATACCGGACTGGATCAGGTGGATGCTGGTCGACTCCAATGGCTCGACAAAGCCGGCCGACAGGCCGATGGCCACGCAGTTGCGATTCCATATCGCCTTGCGCCGCCCGGTGACGAAACGTAGCCGGTTGACGGGCGCCAGCGCTTCGCCCTCCAGGGTTTCCAGCAGGCGGCGTTCGGCGGCATCGTCATCGAGGAAGCCGGAACAATAGACATGACCATTGCCGGTACGGTGCTGCAGCGGGATGCGCCAGCGCCAGCCGGCCGCATCCGCCGTCGACGTCGTATAGGGCACGGGTGCAGCGGTTCGGGCGCACGGTACCGCCAGGGCCCGGTCGCACGGCAGCCAGTGCGTCCAGTCTTCGTAGCCGGTCTTGAGGGCGCCCTCGATCAGCAGGCCGCGGAAGCCGGAGCAGTCGATGAAGAGGTCTCCGGAAATACTGCGGCCGTCCTGCAGGGTAACGGCAGTAATAAAGCCGGTATCGGTGTCGAGTACGGCATCGCCTATCGTCCCTTCGCAGCGGACGACACCGCGCTGTTCGCTGTGGCCGCGCAGGTACAGGGCGTAGAGGCCGGCATCGAAATGATAGGCGTATTTGAGCGACGACAGGACAGTATTGGGATCGCCTGTCGGATGGGTGAAGCGGCCGCGCTGTGCTGCAGCGGCGCTGAGATTGTAATCCGTCAGGCGGCCGGCTTCGCCGCCGCCTGGCTGCAGGGCCAGCTTCAGCCACAGCTGATGGAACTTCAAGGCGTCGGCGTCGATGCCGTGGAGGCCGAACGGGTGCATGTAGCTGGCGCCGCCCCGTCCCCAGTCGCGAAACTCGATGCCCAGCTTGATCGTCCCCCGGGTGGCGCGCAGGAAGTCGGTTTCCTCGATGCCCAGTATGGCGTTGAAGGTGCGGATGGTGGGTATGGTCGCCTCGCCGACGCCCACCGTGCCGATGGCGTCCGACTCGACCAGGGTGATCTGCGTACGGCTGCGGTCCAGAACGCGCGAAAAGGCGGCGGCGCACATCCAGCCGGCCGTGCCGCCGCCGACAATGACAATCCTGCGGATCGGGTCGTGCGTCAGGTCGATCATCGCCTTGCTCCCGGGCGGAAGCCATGGCGTTTGACGGCCTCGACCAGATCGCGGTTTGTCGGCATGATGCGGCAGGCATTGGCGGCCTGCCGGCGGATGTCGGCGAACTCCTCGCGGGCGTCATCGTAGTAGCGGAAGATGCCGGCCCGGGACGACAGGTCGGTCTTGTAGCCCATGCCGTAAAGGACGTACTGCCAGCTGTCCGGCGGAAAGATGTCGATATTGGCGTCGGTATCGATGTCGGACGGGGGGCGGTAGCGCCAGCGATCGAGCAGGTCGTGCAGGCTGTCCGGAATGCTGGAGGCGGCGACATTGTCCCGCCAGAAGTCCGAGTCGCGCCGCAGGCTGATGCAGTAGTGCAGCTTGATGAAGTCGAGGGTGCGGCGATAGCGTTTCAGCATCAAGTCATTGAACTGCCGCGCCGAGCTCTCGAAACTGCCGTTCCACGGAAACAGATTGGCCAGCATGACCGCCGCCACCTCGGCAAAGACGATGCCCGTGGCCTCCAGGGGCTCGAAGAAGCCGCTGGACAGGCCGATGGCGACACAGTTCCTGTGCCAGTTGGTCTCGCGAAAGCCGGCAGTGAAGCTGAGCTGCCGGGCGGTCAGGTCCTGTGCGGCGGGACCGACGTAGGCGCGCAAGATGTCTTCGGCGCGATCGTCGCCTGTATGGTCGCTCGAATAGACGTAGCCGATGCCGCGCCGGTTATCGAGGCCTATATCCCAAGTCCAGCCGGCTTCGTGCGCCGTCGAGATGGTATAGGACGCAATAGGGGCGTCGGGACGGTCGTAGGGAACCTGCAGGGCCAGCGCCCTGTCGCAGAACAGAACGTCGCGGCAGGGCTTGTAAGGGACGCCCATGGCCTCTCCGATCAGCCGGGCGCGAAAGCCGGTGCAGTCGACATAGAGGTCGGCCTTCAGGTCGCCGCTGCCGCCCGTCGCCAGGCGGTCTATGCTGCCATCTTCATCCAGATGCACGGCGGTGATGGTGTCGCTGATATGGCGGACTCCGCGCGCGATAGCCTCGCGCTTCAGCAGGTCCGCCAGTTTGGCGGCGTCGAAATGGAAGGCATAGTTGAGCGGTCCCAAATAGTCTTCGTCCACGATCCGCTTGGGTGCGCGGAAATCGTCGGCGGCTATCTTCTGGACGGTATTGACCTCGTCCCAGTTGATATCGCCGGCGACACCCAGCAGCCAGTAGGACAAGAGGTCGAGGCCACCCCGGGCCCGGGTCACCTCGAACGAATGCAGGTAATGGTCCTTGCCTGAGCCTGGTTCCTGACCAGGGGTGTAGCGCCAGTGCGCGAATTTTGCCCCCTGTTTGAAGGTGGCATGACACTCCTGGATCAGGCGCGCTTCGCTGATACCTATACGGCGCAGGGTCTTGCGGATGGTCGGAAAGGTGCCTTCGCCGACACCGAGAATGCCGATCTCCGGCGATTCCACCAGGGTGATGGCGATGCCGCCCGGCGACTGGGTGCCGAGGACGCTGGCCAGATAGCCGGCGGTAATCCACCCGGCAGTCCCGCCACCGGCAATGAGAACGTGTTTGACCATCGAAGCGGCGTCCATACGCAAAAAGCGCGGGCCTGCCTTGAGCAGGCCCGCAAAATTGCGAGCGGACGGTCCGGGGAAGATAGCAGAGTCCGCTCGGGCAATGAGGTTAGTAGGAGATGCTGAGACCCACATTGATGCGCTGGTCGGTAACGAACCAGCTGCGGGTGAAGTTGGCATTTCCGGGATAGCCGCCGTACATCTGGGTCTTGACCACGGCATTGGTCAGGTTCGATGCGTTCACCGACAGCTTGAAGTGATCATTGATCTTGTAGCTGCCGCCGAAGTCCAGCGTGCCATACTCGTCCGACCACAAGGGCAGGCCGGTCTGGATGCCGTAGGCCTTGTTATTGGTGTAGTCGTAATAGGTGTAGGCCGGGTTGGTGCCGTGTACGCCCGTGTTCATCAGGTACGGACTGCGCCAGGAATAGGCCAGGCGCAAAGACCAGGCGCTATGTTCGTACATCAGCGTCATATTGACGTTGTGTTTGGACAGGCCCGTCAGCGGATTGTCGGTCAGCGGATGCGAATTGACGACCTGGTTGTTAGCGTCGCGTACCGGTGTCAGGCTGCCATTGACGGTGGCCGAGGTGCTGACGACATTGTCGATACCATAACCCAGGTCGCCGGGATTGGCGCTGTCGATATAGGTGTAGTTGGCTTCGACGCCGAGGCCGTCCCATGGCGAGGGCAGGCTGTCGAAGAACTTGCGTGCCCCGAGTTCGAAGCCCTTTACCGTTGCCTTTTCCGACGAATTGGCCAGGTCGGTCTTCAGTGCGGTCTCGATGCGCGTTCCGGCATAGGCCGTCGAATAGGCAGGTACGCCGCCGGCGCCGGGCGCCGTCGTTGCCGCTGTGTAGGTCACCGGCACGTCGACTGTCGTATTCTTGTAGACAAGCGGATTGGAGATCGACTTGTAGAAGACAGCGAAATGGGCGGTGAACGACTTGCTTTCGTACAATTCGGCCGAGAGATCGAAATTGTTCGACATGGTCGGCTTCAGTGTCGGATTGCCTGACGAGGTGGTGAAGCCTGTCCAGACGGCCGGGTAGTTGGCGGCCGGTTGCGCCGGCGTACTGCCGGAGGCGGGGATTGCAGCATGGGTCAGCGGGTTGGCGATGGTGGTGACACCCAGCCCGCCATTGGCGCGCAGCGAGCTGAAGCTCGGATTGTCCATGGTGACGCCGTAGGCGAAGCGCAGCTTGAACTGGTTGCTTGGGCTGAACTGGATATTGAAGTCCGGCATGACGCGGGTCGACTTGCGGCCGCCGGTGTTGAGCGTGCCGTTGGTAATGGCCTCGATGTCGTAGTATTGGCCGTCGCGCAGGAATTTGGACGACGGCTGGGTGTAATAGCCGCTGGCCTTGTTATCGACGGTGACGACGCGGACACCGAAATTGCCGCTGAAGGCCGTGCCGTTGAAGAGGCTGTGGTCGCCGGCGAACTTCGTCATGGCGTAGAAGGCGGTTGTCGCCGTCGACGCACTGGAGAATTCGTAGGATTTCAGGCCGATCGGGTTCTGCGGATTGCCGCCGTAGACGGCATGGTCGCCGACCGGATCATACTTTTCGACCATGGCGATGCTGGGCAGGTAGACGCCGTGGGGCGGTGACGTATCGCCGCGGAAGAAGTTGTCGAACGGCACCTGGGTGACGTCGCCGGCACGCGTCGCCGCCGAATTGAAGTAGGCGTTCGGCGAACCGTTCCAGCCCTGGCCCAGGGCCGTCCAGTTATAGCCGCCGACCCCGTCATGCTCGGTGCGTTCGGCGTAGCGGGCGCCGATCTTCAGGGAGCGGAACAGGCCGGTATCCGACAGCTTCCATTCGGCGTCGAGATTGGCGGCGCCCAGCGACCCGTGATTGCTTTCGGTGTGATCCTGTGTCGCGTTCCAGTGATAGTTGCCAAGATTGGAGAACTGCGTCGAATCCGGGAAGGTGACCAGCGGATAATCGCCGGTCAGGTCGATATTGACCTGGCCCGGGAAGGCCATGGACGGGAAGACGTCGTAGGCGACCGACTTGTGTTCGGAATCGACGAACTGCACCGCGCCTTCCAGGCGGAAGGAGTCACTGGGTACCCAGCGAAAGCCCGTCGACCAGTCGCTCGTCACGTTTTCGCTGTGGCTGACGCCGGTATCGCCGCCGGCGCCGATCGTGCCGCCCACCAGGGCGCCGTTGTTGTCGTAGACGGCCCCGTCGGACGTGCGGTAGGTCGCCAGGTCACCCTTGATGAAGCCGCCATTGTCATCGAAGGTCGCCGAGCCCTTCGGATCGACGGTCAGGTGGTTGGATGTCGCAAACACGCCCTGGCCATAGCCGTCCTGGACGTACTTGGTCGAGAACAAGGTGGTGTAGAGGTTGAGACTGTCATTCGGCTTCCACTGGAAAGCGCCATAAATGCCCGTGCGATCGCGCTCGAAATGATCGTAGCCATAGTCGATGCCGCCGGGGATGTAGCGGTCGCCGAGACCTTTGACCTGTGTCTTGTAGAACGGCTCCATGCGGATGAAATTGGTGTTCTGGTCGTACTTGGAATAGGCCAGGTCGACCAGGGCGCCGATCTCGCCGATCGGGGTATCCCAGCGCTTCGTGACAAGGAACGAAGCCGACGGGGTGGTGTCTTTCGACAGGTCGCCATAGCTTTCGCCGAGGCTGGCCTGGAAGGCCGGCTTCTTGTAGTCGAAGGGCATCTTGGTGCGGAGGTCGATGGCGCCGCCCGTGCCGCCTTCGATAATGTCGGCCGTGCCGCTCTTGTAGACATCGACAGCAGCCATCAGTTCGGGGGTGACGTCGCCCCAGGACAGGCCTCGGCCACCATTGGCGCTGAAGACCTCACGGCCGTTGAGCTTGCCGGAGACGCCCGACAGGCCACGAATCTGGATACCCGAACCTTCCGCCGAGAAGTGGTCCGGGTCGCCCAGCGAATTGAAGCGGACGATCGAGACGCCGGAGACGCGCTGCAGGACTTCGGTGATCGAATTGTCCGGCAACTTGCCGGCTTCGTCGGCAACGACCGAGTCGATGATGGTGTCGGAGTTACGCTTGCGCTCGTCCGCCGACAGCAGCGCCTTGCGCCGCGTGGTGATGATCACGGCCGAATTGTCGGTTGCCTGTGCCGCCGGAGCGCCGGAGGTCTGTGACCATGCCGGCACCGCCAGCGTGCCGCCGCACAAGGCTGCCGCGGAAACGCCCGCGGTCAGAAGTAGTTTGCGTGTATGTGTGTTCATTCCTGCTTACTCCCTTGGCGCGTCATTGCCACGGTGTGAACCGCGGGGTGCGCCTGTGTTCGCCGTTCAAGCAACGGCCCCAAACTGTTCGTTGGAAGGATTGCGTACCGGCGCACCTGGAGAGCGGCCTGTCCGGCCGTTGTTTCAGATGGGTTGCGGTAAGCGGGCATCCTCCGAGAGCGTTTTTATTTTTTGAGCTCTCAAGGAGTAAGACGGGCCGAAATGGCACATGCGAAAAATTATATGACTTTTTCTTTTCGCAGACATGCAGTGTTGCTGATTTGCAACATTTTAGGAAAGGTAAGGATACGCGTAGAAAGGGCCACTATGCGTTTTCATTGCGGAAATGTGCGAATGTCTCCGATAAACTTTCGCACTTTCGCAGCCACTGCGTCTTACTTTTATAACGCAGGATCTTCCGCCCAATCATGTCGCCGTTCACAAACACCTCCCTGGGTAACGATGCCGAATTCAATCGCCTCAGCCTGAGATATCGGCCGGCCTTGATCGCATTTTTCCTGCGGCGCACCGCCAGCCACGCGGATGCCGAAGACATGACGCAGGATCTCTTCCTGAAGCTGTCCAGTGCCGGGCTTGTCGGCGTCGAAAACCCGGATGCCTATATTTTCCAGATGGCCGCGAATCTGTTGAAAGACCGCGCACGCCGCTTCAGGACACGAAGCAACGCCTATGAGAGCTACACGACTCTGGAAAACCTCGAGACCGAGGCTCTCGATCCGTCGCGGTTTCTGCTCGGCAAGGAGCAACTGAACGAGATCAATGCTTACCTGGCAGACCTGCCAGAGCGAACGCGAACGCTGTTTGTGCTGTTCCGCGTCGAGGGTATATCGCAAAACGAATTGGCGGCCGCCTACGGCATTTCGAGACGCACGGTTCAAAACGACATCACGAAGGCTTTGAATCATATCGTTGAGCGCCTGAAGGGCGAAGGAAGACTGTGATGACACATACCGACGCCAGCGACAGTCCGGACAACGATCCGGGGGCTTCTGCCTCCGAATGGTGCATCAGACTCATGACGGATAAGCTGTCGCATGCCGAATACGACGCCTTCCTCGCCTGGTGCGACGAAGGCGCGGACAATCGCACCGCCTTCGACGAAGCCTGCCGCGCCTGGCAGGCCATAGATCCGATCAGCACCTCGCCTGCCATGATCGACATGCGCAGCAGTGCGCTGAAAGATTTTCGCAAGGCCCAGGCCGCGGCATATGCCACGCGTTCGTCGCACCGCCACGTCGTCCTTGCCATGGCTGCCAGCGTTGCCGCCATTGCGGTGGGGTTGGGCGCCTGGCTGGTCCTGCGCAGCGACGTCTATACGACCGCACCGGCGGAACGGCGCGTCGTCGCCCTGGCCGACGGCTCGCGCCTTACGCTCGACAGCGACACCGTGGTGCGAGTGAAATACGAGCCCGGCCATCGCCGGTTATGGATCGAAAAAGGGCGGGCGAAGTTCGAGGTGGCGAAGGACAAATCCCGTCCATTCACGGTCACCGCCGGGGAGAATACCGTTCTGGCGACCGGCACGGAGTTCAGCGTGGAGACGCTTAGCCGTGAAATGCGCGTCGTGTTGTATGAAGGGCGCGTCGCCGTCTTTCACACGGATGTCACAGGTCTGGCCAAACCGCTGATGATCGGCAGGCAGACGGCCAATACGGCGCTGTCGCCCGGTCAGGAATTGGTGGCGCAGGGGCATTCGGACCAGGCGCTCGTCGTTCCGATCGACGGCGAGCGTACCCTGGCGTGGGAAAACGGCGAACTGGTATTCGACGATGAGCCGCTGGAGACGGCGGTCGAGCGGGTGAACCGCTATTCCGAGGACAAGGTCCGTATCGGCCATCTGAACCGTGCGGTGCGTGTAAGCGGCGTATATCGCGCGGGTGATACCAACGCCTTTATCGACGGCGTCGCGTCGTTCTCGGGATTGGCCTATAGGTACGAGGATGGAGCCTACACACTGGAGTCACAGCCAAACTGACGACAGGTGAAGGGGAAGATGGCGCAAAAACAATAACGACGCGCCGGCAGAGGAACGCATGAGGGACGTAAATCGAAAAGGGTCGCGGGTCTCCCGTAACCTTTTGTGTTCGGCGTGGCTTGTCCTGGTGGCGGCCATTGCGCCGGGCTGCGTGTTCGCCGACCCCCGCACCTACCTTTTCGACATTCCGCCGCAGGAACTCGATGACGCCCTGCGTCTGTATGCCCGGGTGTCGGGCCAGCAGATCGCCTATGAGGCTGCCACGGTCCGGGGCAGGGTCAGCCATGGCCTGCGCGGGCAATTTTCGCCGTCCCTGGCATTGACCGGCCTGCTCGATGGCACCGGCCTGACGGTGTCGCAACTGCGCAGCGGCGTTTACCGTATCGATCTGCCCTCTGTTCCGGCGACCCACGGCAAGGCCAATGCCGCAATCACGCTGCGGCCCATGCCGGAACCCCCTGACGCCATAACGCCGCCCGTCGTGATCGTCCTGGGCACATTGCCGCAAGATTACGTCAGCTATCATCGCCGCGATCCTCAGTTCCGTGACGTCGTAGCCACGGCCGATACAGATAAGCTGCCAGGGACGACTGTACCCGACGCCCTGCAGCATGTCGGCGGGACACAGGGCAGCATCGATCGCGGAGAGATAAGCCGGATTAATATCCGCGGGCTTAGCGAGGTCAACACGCTGATCAACGGCCGTGAGATTTATAGCGATACCGGCCGCAATCTGTCGCTCGAATACGTCCCTACCAATATCTTTGCCGACCTGGATATTTACAAGAACCCCTCCGCGGCGATGATCGAAGGCGGCGTTGGCGGCATTATAGACATGCGTACGCGGCGTCCGTTCGATTCCCGCAACCCGGTATATGCCCTGACGCTGAAGACAAGCCGCTTCGAACACGCCACGGGCGCGACGCTGCAGGCGACGGGCCTGTACAGCCGGCGCTGGCAAACGACGCGTGGGGAATTCGGTCTTCTTGTCAGTGCGGCGACCATACCCAATGTGGCGCGCCTCGATTCCATCGGCACCGAGCCCTTCGCCAGCCGCTATGACCTGGTCGATTACAATGGCGACGGCAGCCTGCCGGGACTGGTCCCGCCCGCGCCAAGTGCGCAACCGGGCGATCTGGTCATCGCGCCCAAGGGCGGCGGCAATACCTCCGAACGGGTGGCGCGCAACCGGACGGCCACCGATATCGTCGGGCAGTGGCGACCGTCCGATTCCCTGCTCCTGACGCTCGAACTGACACGCTTGGGATACAAGTTCAGCCGCGACAGCTATGTGCTCTATGCCAATCGCGGCCCTTTGCTGGCGCAGCCCGGCGCCAGCTTCGTTTATTCGGATGCCCCGGGCGAAGGCAATGTCGTCCAGGCCGGGGCCTATCGCGACGTCGTCTTTACGTCGAACACCAACTATTATGATCGCAAGACGGCGTCCGGCCAGCTTGCCCTGTCGCTCGACTGGTCGCCGACACCGCAGACCCGTGTGACGGCCGACCTGTCCCACACCCGCTCGACTCGCGTCGATGGCTGGGGCGGCCTGCGTATCGGCAATGCCGAACACGCGGCGGGCACCACCTTGACCTTCGATGTCCGCCCCGACCTGCCGGTCCTGCACTTGAGTGGCATCAACCCCTCCGATCCCGCCATCTACAGCCTGATCGACAGCAGCCACTCGATCGCCTTTGCCGAAAGTACCGGAGATGCCCTGCGCGCGGACGTCAACCAGAGCCTCACCGCCGGACCGGTCCAGACGATAGATTTCGGAGTGCGCTGGACTCGCCGCGATACCCTTAGCGAAGCGGGAACCCGCCAGCACCTGACCGGCGAGCTGCCGGCCTCGCTTTTGCCTCAGGCGGTGCAACCCGTTCCTTTCAGCGATTTCTTTTATGGCCAGGTGGCGGGCAGTCTTTTCGCGCAGGGCATCCTGGCTGCGCCGCCCGCGCTGGTACGCGAGATGACGACCATTTGCCGCGCGGTTCATGACAGTGTCTGTGCTCCGCAATTCGAAACTGCTCGCGGCTATGGGGCGCGTGAGACGACCGGCGCCCTGTATAGCCAGCTCAACTATAGCTTCAGCGCTCTCGGCCTGCCGGTCACGGGGACTACCGGCATACGGATAATCCAGACGGGACGCGTTATCTTCGGTTACCAGACGTCCAATACGGGCGTAGTCACGCCGTTTTTCAGTGATCGTCACGAGACCGATATCCTGCCCAGTCTCAGCGCCCGCATGACGCTGGGCCGGTTGCTGTATCTGCGTCTGGCCGTCGGCAGACAGGTCACACGGCCGAACTTTTCCGACCTGTCGCCGACCCTGAGTTTTGGCTACGCCAATTCGAACACGACGCTGACGGGCTTTGCCGGCAATCCGGATCTGCGTCCGCTGAAATCGACGGCTTTTGATCTGTCGCTGGAATATTATTTCACCGGTCGCGGCTACACCTACCTGACGGTGTTCCGCAAGGACATGGATGGTTTCATCCAGGCGGTGGTGCGGACGGAACCGGTAGCCTTCCCGGATTTCCCCGGCTATTCGACGGCGGAAATCACCCGTCTGCAGAACGGCGAGGGCGGTGTCATCACCGGCTACCAGACCGGCTTCCAGGCATCCTTGACTCGTCTGGGCCGGGTCTTTGCCGATATGAGCGCCCAGGCCAACTACACCCGGGTCAACAGCAACGCCCCTGGCCCCATTGCAGGGACTTCGGTGCCGTTGGTCGGGCTGTCGCGCAACAGCTACAATCTGCTTCTGTCCTATGAAAAGGCGGGGATACGCGCCAGCCTGTCCTATACCTACCGTGACGATTACGTCGATACGATCGCCGGTCCCGGGTCGGGATCCCTGCCGATCTATTCACGTCCCTACGGCGCCCTCGATGCTTCGGTTGGCTATCGTATCGGCGCCCGTGCCGAGATCGGCATCGAAGGCGCCAATCTCGGTCATGCCCGGCAGGCCAGTTATTTCGGTGAGCCGGACCGTCCGCGCTTCGTCAATGCCGGCGACAGTCGGGTCAGCATCGTCCTGCGGCTGAACAACTGAAGCCATTCCATTCGTCTGTATCCCGGGGAGGGCTTTCCATGCCTATCGGTGCACCGGTTCTGGAAACCGGAAAAATCGAACGCCTGACTTTTGAAAACGAAATCCGGCCGCTCAACCGGCCTGTCCTGATGAGAGGGCAGGTCGCGGACTGGCCGGCGGTCGTGCAGGCAGGAGATTCGGACGAGGCGGCTTGTGCCTATCTGCGGCGGTTCGATAACGGCAAGCCGGCGGGTACGCTGTTGGGCAGTCCGGAAATCCACGGGGAATTCTTCTATGGCGATCGGCCCGGTACTTTCAATTTCCAGCGCGGCTTCGTGCCGATCTCACTGGCGCTGGAGCGGATTCTCGGCGAGCGCGACAAGGCGGAGCCGCATGCCGTCTATGTACAATCCGTGCCGATCGCCGACCATCTGCCGGGCTTTGCGGATGAGAACCGTCTCGACCTGCTGGAAGCGGCTGTCGCTCCGCGTATCTGGATCGGCAACAGCCTGCGCGTCCAGACGCACCACGACCTGACCGACAATATCGCCTGCGTCATTGCAGGGCGGCGCCGCTTTACGATGTTTCCGCCCGAGCAACTGGTCAACCTCTATGTCGGGCCATTCGAACACACCCTGGCGGGACCGCCGGTCAGCCTGGTCCAGATCGAGGATCCCGACTATAGCCGTTTTCCGCGGTTCCGCGAGGCGGCCGCCACGGCGCAATATGCCGAACTGGAAGCCGGCGACGCCCTGTACATCCCGTACTTCTGGTGGCATCACGTCCGCTCGCTCGCGACCTTCAACATCCTGGTGAACTATTGGTGGAAGGATACGGCGCCGCAGGCCGGCGAGCCCTACGATGTCCTGCTGCACGCCCTGTTGTCCATTCGTGACATGCCGCCGGCCTATCGCGACGTCTGGCGGGTCATGTTCGACTATTACGTTTTTGGCTCGCATGGCGACCCGGCGGCGCATCTGCCGGTGGAGGCAAAGGGCGCCGTCGGTCCCATGTCGCCCGATCTGGCCGCCGCCATGCGCCGGCAGCTTCTCGACAGTCTCAACCGGCAATGGGGCGGGGTCGTGTAGCCGAAGTCGGCCTTAGCTGTGCCGGCGTTTTAGCGCGACATACAGCGCACCCGAACCACCATGCCGGGCATGGGCCTGGCTGATGCCGGCGACGATATGGCCCAGTTGCGGATCTGCCAGCCATTCGGGGGCATTGCGCTTGAGGATGCCGTTTTCGGCCATGCCCTTGCCGGTGATCACCAGGACGGCGCGATAATCATTGGCATAGGCCTGCTGCACGAAAGCTTTCAGCCGGGCCTCGGCGGCGAAGCTGTTGAGGCCGTGCAGGTCGAGGCGGGCCTCGATCGGGTCGCGTTCGCGACTGATGCGGCGCTTGCGCTTCGGCTCGATCGGGTCGGGTTCGAAACGCGCATTGTCGAAGGACAGCTTGTAGCCGGGGGCCGGCTTGACGGCGTCACCGATCTTGAATGGCGTGAGGGGGACGGGTTTGGGCTTTTCCGCCACCATCGGCGCCGACATGCCGCTGACCTGGACGGTTTCGGTCTCGACGGGGGCGGGTTCGGGATTCCTGGCTTTGCGGAATAGTTCGCGCGGGCGCACGGTCGCGGTGACCAGGGCCCACAGCCGCATATCCTCCGCCTTCAGTCCAAACCGCGCCATGCTATTTCCTTTTGCAGTGCACGGTAGAACAAAACCGGCTTCGTATGAAGCCGGTTTTTGCCTTTGCGCTCAAGTAGCGAAGCGGTAGCGCGAGGAAAATCTGCGCTCAAGTAGCGAAGCGATAGCGCAACTAAAATGTCCGCGCGCTCGAGAAGTGAAGTGACGCCCTCAACCCCCTTAATAATCCTCGGACTGGAAGGCCTGCAACTGGCGCGTCAGGCGTTCGCCGCGGCGGCCGGCGGCGAGGGCCGCCTCCGACAGGCGACGGACCTGTTCGTTGCCGCCCTGCTTGGACAGGATTTCCAGGGCGCCGTTGATGACGCCCAGCATCTGGGCGAAGTCCTGGGCGACGTCGCCGGTCAGGCGGCCGACCGTCTCGTACTTGCGGGCATTGGACAGGGCCGTGTTGAGCTGCTCGACGCGATTATGCATGTCGGACTGCTGGGTCTGGGCGACCTTGAGGCTCTGCTGCAATTCGGCCTGCTGGGCCAGGGATTGCGACAGGCTGGCCTGCAGGTCCTCGAGGCGTGAGGTCAGGGCGTCGATATCGACGGTCGGCGCCGGCGGCACGGCGGCCAGTCGGGCGGTGGCGTCGTCATAGGCAGCCTGCCACTTGCGCATTTCGAATTGTGCCGCAGCAACCTTCTTGTCCCATTCGCTGGTGTCGGGCTCGGGCGCCGGACGGGCAATGATGGCGGAAATTTCGGCCTGGAGGCTTTCGGTCTGGATGCGCACGGCTTCCAGTTCGGCGGCCAGGGTGTCGCGTTCG
Source organism: Asticcacaulis sp. (assembly GCA_965246725.1). Taxonomy (GTDB): domain Bacteria; phylum Pseudomonadota; class Alphaproteobacteria; order Caulobacterales; family Caulobacteraceae; genus Asticcacaulis. The sequence continues at coordinate 363,338 of CBDFFG010000003.1, read as the reverse complement.
CTACTGAGCGCGGTGATCTTCGTGTCACGATCGTCGACGGTCTCGACCATGCGTGGGGCCATCAGGATTTCGCTCAGTTGCAACTGCAGTTCGTTTTTCTGCTCGGCCGTATCCTTCAACTGGCTTTCCAGCGCAGCGATGCGGGCATCGAACGCGCTGGTATCGGCCGGCAGGGTGACGGGTTCCGGCGCCGGACGCGCGGCCAGTTCATCGAGTTGGCCTTGCAGGGTAAGGCGTGTCGTTTCGGCGGTTTGCAGGTCGGCATGCACGGCGGCGAGGCGGGCGGCCAGGGCAGCGTTTTCGGCGACGGCGGCCGGATCGGCGACAACGACCTGCTGGACCACCGGCTCGGGCGCCACCGGCTCTGGCCGGGCGTGCAGGGCTTCGATCTGCTGGTGCAGGGTGCCGGTAAAGGCCGAGGCCTCGGCCAGTTCGGCCTGCAGGTTTTCCAGGCGCGATTTCAGGGCTTCGTTTTCGGCGACGACAGCCGGATCGGGCACGACGACGGTCTCGGGTTCCGGCGCAACCGGTTCCGGGCGCGCCTGAAGGTCGTCGATCTGTCGATGCAGGGCGCCGGAGGCGGCAACCGCGTCGGCCAGTTCGGCGCGCAGGGTTTTGAGATGGGCCTTGAGGTCTTCGTTTTCGGCGACGACGGCCGGATCGGGCACCACGACGGGCTCAGGGGCGACAGGCTCAGCCACTACCGGTTCCGGACGCACTTCGAGGCTGGCGATCTGCTGGCGCAGGTCGTCGGCGACGGTGCCGGCCTGGGCCAGTTCGGCTTGCAGGCTGTCGAGACGGCTCTTGAGGTCTTCGTTTTCGGCAACGATGGCCGGGTCGGCCTCGTGGATGATGACCGGCGCGGCGGCGTCGCTCCAGCCATAGACGTCTGGCTCGACGACCGGAGTCTGGCTGGCGGCGAAGGCCTCGGCGCGGCGGGCATCTTCGAGGGCGGCCTCGTATTGTTTGCGGGCGATCTCCATCGCCTCGGCATGGGCCTCCGCCCGGGCAGCTTCCAGGGCGGTCTGGAGATCGGCTTGCGTGATCTCGGGTTCGGACGGTACGACCACGGTCGGCTGTTGTGCGGCCGCCAACGCCTCTGCGGCCTCGCGGAATTCGGTCGAGTCGATGGCAATGCCGAAGACATGGCGCTCACCGTCAGCATCGCGGGTCGACTGGCCCTTGAGGGTGATCCAGTGTTCGCGGCCGTCGCGATGGACGACGCGGATATCCATGTTGAGGGCGATGCTGTCGCCGGCGAGCAGGCGGCCGAATTCGACATCGGCACGGGCCTGGTCGTCGTCGGAAATCAGGGTCGGGCCGCCGTCATATTCGCGGCCGATCAGGCGGCGCATGCCTTCGTCCTCGACGATGGTGTCGGCTTCGGCATCGTATTGCCAGACGCCGACGCCGAGATTGGCCAGGGCGGCTTCGGCATTGCGCAGGTCTTCGAGTTCCTGGGCGTCGTCGTCGGTCAGGCTGGAAGCCAGGGGAGCAGGCATGGGGGCCTCCGATGGGGGGGCGGACAGGTGGGGCTGGTCGTCCTTGAGGGCCATCACGGTCAGGCCGTGTTCACCGCCCTCGTGGGTGCGTACGGCCCAGGCGCTGACGACGGACGGCAGGGTAGTGCCGTCGGCGCCTTTCAGCGCCAGGTGCATCGAGGCGGTCGGGTTGGGATTGCTGGCGTCCTGGCTGTCGCCGAGATAGTCGATGGCGTGCTGAAAATCGCTGTCGGACACGAAGACCTGGGTCCAGTTCTTGCCCAGCACGTCATCGCGCTTCAGGTCGAAGGCATCGAGGGCGGCGGCATTGACGTCGAGCACCTTGCCCTGCGTGTCCAGGCCCCAGAACGGGACAGCGGCGGCGGCGAACCAGTGGCCACGCCACAGGCCGGTCAGGTCGTCGACGCCTTCGCCGGCGGTCGACTCGATCTCGACCATGGCCGAGGTGGTGCCGATGACTTCGCCGTTGCCGTTCATGATCGGCATGGAGGTGACGCTGACCAGGACCTTGTCATGGGTGCCGTGGTTGACGATCAGATGCTGGAAACCCTTGACCGTCTGGCCGCGCAGGGTGCGGGCGATCGGCATCATGTCGGCGGGAATGGCGCGGCCGTCGGGGAAGGCGATGCCCCAGGTGGCGGAGTGGAAACGCAGGCCGATCAGTTCGTTGTCCTTGCGGCCCAGCAACATGTGGGCGGCCTTGTTGGCGAAGGTGAACTTGCCGCTGCCGTCGGTTTCGACCAGGGCGACGGGTACGGCGTTGAGCACGTTGAACATGCGACGCTCAAGGGTATCGATCTTGCGTTCGGCCTTGAACAGAAGGTCCTGGAACTGGCGGACCTGGAAGGTCTTCAGCGCCGCCAGGATACCGACGCCGAGCGAAAGGGCCAGCAGCAGGGCAGCGGCGACGCCGAGAACGGCCACCAGATCATGCTCGCTTGTTAACAACATACGCGAAAATCCACCTTTGCCCCAATATTTCCGGCCCAAAAACCGGTGACGTCCGACCCGTCACTGATGCAAATCGTGACAGATTTCGGGCGTCCGCTTAGTCCTAAGCAAAAACCGTACCTTAAGAAGGTTTCAATGACATTATTTATGATCACAATTGTTTACGCCGGTTTGGCGAGCAAAATTGCGTGACAATGGCGCGAGCGGAGGGTCTCGAGGCGCGATCCCGTGGCTATCGGGCAAAACAAAAGGCCAGAACGTTTTCCGGTCAAAAGGACCGGGAACATTCTGGCCTTCAATGCCACGCAGGCAGGGGAGTGGTTTACTCGGCCGGCTCGGCTACGGCGTCGGCGCTACGCTTGCCGAACAGCTTCCAAAGGACGAAGGCGACAACCATCATACCGACAAAGATGCCGAACAGCACCAGGTTGAAATAGACCATGGTGGCGAGGCAGCCGAGCGACAGGATAAGCGCAATCGCCGGCACGACGGGATAACCCGGTGCCCGGAAGCTACGGGGCAGGTCGGGCTCGCTCTTGCGCAGCTTGAACAGGGCAGCCATCGAGACGATGTAGAGCACGATGGCGCCGAATACCGAGATGGTGACGATATTGGCCGTCAGGCCAAGTCCGCCGAGCTTGATCAGGTTGTCGGAGAAGATGGCCGCAATGCCGACGACCCCGCCGGCGATGATCGCCCAGTGCGGTGTGGCGAACTTCGGATGCACCTTCGCCAGGATGGCCGGCATATAGCCGGCGCGGCCGAGCGCGAAGGATCTGGCGCGAATAGCCGACGATGATGCCGTGGAACGAGGCGATCAGGCCGAACAGGCCGATCCAGACCAGCATATGCAGCCAGCCCGAACCATTGCCGACGACGATTTTCATGGCCTGGGGCAGGGGATCGTTGACGGTCGCGAGCTTGCTCCAGTCACCGACACCGCCGGTGAAGATCATGGCGCCGAAGGCCAGGACGACCAGGGTCAGGATGCCGGCTATATAGGCGATCGGTACGACCTTCTTCGGGTTCTTGGTTTCTTCGGCTGCCATGGCTGCGCCTTCGATGGCCAGGAAGAACCAGATGGCGAACGGAATGGCGGCAAAAATCCCGCTCAGTGCCTTGGCGTCGAAGGTCGAGGTGCCGGCCCAGCCGTTTACGGCGAAGCGCTCGAACGAGAATCCGGGGGCGACGACGCCCATGAAGACCAGCAACTCGATGATGGCCAGCAGGGTTACCAGCAGCTCGAAGGTCGCCGCGATGGTGACACCGACGATATTGAGCGCCATGAAGATGATGTAGGCGCCAACGGCGGCCAGTTTCGGATCGAGGCCCGGGAACTGGACATTGAGGTAGGCGCCGATAGCCAGGGCGATGGCGGGCGGGGCGAAGACGAACTCGATCAGGGTAGCGAAACCGCCGATGAAGCCGCCGATCGGACCAAAGGCGCGCAGGGCGTAGGCGAATGGCCCGCCGGCGTGCGGGATGGCAGTCGTCAGTTCGGTGTAGGAAAAGATAAAGGTCGTGTACATGACCGCGACCAGGATGGTCGTGACCAGGAAGCCGAGCGTGCCGGCGCTGCCCCAGCCGAAATTCCACCCGAAGTACTCGCCGGAGATGACCAGCCCGACGGCGATCCCACCACAGATGCAGTCCCGACAACTGCTTTTTCAATCCTGTTTCAGTCATGTATACCCCTTCTACATACCTATCGGCCGGCTCATTCCGGTGCGAAATTCTTACGGCAAGGCGGTGGCCGCCCCCGCATTCTCCTTCAGGCCGACGCCGGTCAGGCCGAGCGCGAAGGCTTCGCGCACCAGCCAGGCGATCTTGTCGGCGGCGGCTTCATAGGACAGGCCGTCGAGATGGATGTTCGAGACGCAGTTGCGCTCGCTGTCCATGCAGCCGACCTTCGGGTGGAAAGTGACATAGGCGCCGAGGCTGTCCGGAGCCGACAGGCCAGGGCGTTCGCCGATCAGGATAACGACCAGGCGCGCGCCCAGGGCCTCGCCGATCTCGTCGGCCAGTGCCACGCGCGCCTGGGCGGCCAGGATGACGGGCGCCAGGGTGAGGCCGCCCATGCGGTTGAGGCAGGCGGCCAGCACATTTTCGGCGTGATGTTCGATTGCCGCGGCCGACAGGCCGTCGCCGATGACGAAGGCGACATCGAAAGGGCCGCCCGAAAGGGTTTGCCGGCTGATAGGGTCGAGGCGACGGCCCAGGTCCGGACGCGCCAGGTACTGCGCGCGATTATCACAGCGCGACCGGACACAAACCGTATCCAGCGGCGCCAGGCGTTGTGCGATGGCGATGAAGTCGACCGCGCCATGGACGGCGTCGCGGGCCCGGGCATGGGCCAGTTGCAGTTCTAGGTTGGCGGCGGTGGGAATGCCGTCGCCGCAACGGCCGAGTCCTATCCTTGCGCGCGTGGCGGAGCGAAATCGTGCGAAAGGATCGAACTCGACGATGCTCATGGCAGCACGCCGTAGTCGAGGAGCCTGCGCGCATGCGGGGCGCTGTTGCTGGCCGGCGCCAGGCGTCCCATGCCGTCGATCATGCCCATGCGCCTGAGCCAGGTTTCGAATTCCGGCGCCGGCGGCTTGTCGAACATATGCCTGAGACTGACGATGTCGTGGTAGGACAGGCTCTGATAGTTGAGCATGATGTCGTCGGCGCCCGGCACGGCGATCATGAAGTTACAGCCGGCAGTCGTCAGCAGGACCATCAGGGTGTCCATATCGTCCTGGTCGGCTTCGGCATGGTTGGTGTAGCAGACGTCCACGCCCATGGGTACGCCCAGCAGCTTGCCGCAGAAGTGATCTTCGAGTCCCGCGCGGATGATCTGCTTGGCGTCGTAGAGGTATTCCGGGCCGATGAAGCCGACGACCGTATTGACGATCAGCGGTTTCAGGTCACGGCAGACGGCGTAGGCGCGGACCTCGACCGTCTGCTGGTCGACGCCGTGATGGGCGCCCGCCGACAGGGCGCTGCCCTGTCCGGTTTCAAGATACACCACATTGTCGCCGACCGTGCCGCGCTTCAGCGACAAGGCGGCCTCACGGCCCTCTCTCAGCAGCGCCATGTCGACACCGAAACCGGCATTCGCGGCTTCGGTCCCGGCAACCGACTGGAAGACCAGGTCGAGCGGGGCACCGCGTTCGATCGCCTGGATGGAATTGGTGATGTGCGTCAGCACGCACGACTGGGTCGGAATTTCGAAACGTTCGCGCAGGCGGTCGAGCAGCGACAGCAGGGTCATGCAGGCGTCGACATTGTCGGTGGCGGGGTTGATGCCGATGACGGCATCGCCGATCCCGTAGAGCAGTCCGTCTAGGGTCGATCCGGCGACTCCCATCGGATCATCGGTCGGGTGATTGGGTTGGAGGCGGCTGGCCAGGCGCCCTGGCAGGCCCAGTGTATTGCGAAAGGCGGTGACCACCTGGATCTTCGCGCCGACCGCGATGAGATCGTGATTGCGCATGATCTTGGACACGGCCGCGACCATTTCCGGGGTCAGGCCCGGCGCCAGGGCGCGCAATTTTTCCGTCGTCGCGTCATAGGACAGGAGCCACTCGCGGAACTGGCCGACCGTCATATGGCTGACCGGAGCGAAGGCTTCGAGGTCATGAGTGTCGATGATCAGGCGCGTGACCTCGTCGTCCTCATAGGGGATGACCAGGTCTTCGAGAAAGGTCCTCAGTGGCAGGTCGGCCAGAACATACCGCGCCGCAACAGAGCGTTCGGCGCTATCGGCGGCGATACCCGCCAGACGGTCTCCGGACCTTATGGGGCTTGCGCATGCGAGGACGGCTTTCAGATCGCTGAAAGCGTGGGTTTCGCCACCTAGAGCCACCGAATATTGTGCCATGCAGCATGGTCCACACGGAAAGTCTCGTTTGGCAACAGAAAAACAATCCCTGCCCGAAAATCCGATCACGGATTATTTATTCTGCAGCGGGTTCAATCGAAGCGCCCTGTCGGCGTGCCCGACGCCCTGTGCCCCTTCGGCGTCACGGTCGCGTCACGGGCGAGGTGTTGCGATCCGTACGCGCAGACGGGTGATGGCGGCGTCGAGACTGTCGAGCGTATAGGGTTTGCGCAGGAAGTTGTCGGCGATCGGGATGGGGTTTTCCGGATCGTAGGCCGATACGAACAGGACGGGCAGGCCGGCATGGTGCTGGGCGATCTGTTCGGCCAACTGGTTACCGTCCATCTCCGGCATCAATATGTCGCTGATGACGAGGTCGGGACGGCCGGCGGCGATAAGGTCCAGCGCCTCGCGGCCATTATTGGCGATGCGTACGCGATGGCCCAACTCCTCCAGGGCGGCCGCGGTCGTTGCCTGGACGCGCAGGTCATCTTCGGCCAGGACGATATCAAGACCGCCGGCCGCCATCGGGACAGCGGCCGCGGCATCTTCGGGTCTTGTCGCTGGGTCTATGGCCGAGCGCGGCAGGACAACCCAGATCGTAGTGCCCTTGCCCAGGCTGCTATCGATGATCAGCTCTCCGCCCGAATGGCGCACGAAACCATAAACCTGCGACAGGCCGAGCCCCGTACCGCGGCCGACCGACTTGGTGGTGAAAAAGGGTTCCAGGGCGCGCTGGCGTGTTTCAGGAGACATGCCTGTACCGGTGTCGCTGACAAACACTGCGACATGGTCCCCGGCGACCCTGTGGCCCGCCACCTGCCCCCCTGTGGCGACGTTTGTCGCGCCGAGGGTAAGGGAGCCGCCTGACGGCATGGCGTCGCGGGCATTGGCCGCCAGGTTGACCAGGCAGTTTTCCAGTTGCCCGCGATCGGCGTGGATCGGCCAGACATCATCGTCGATGCGGGTGTCGAGGGCGATATGTTCACCGATCGTACGTTCGAGCAGAGCGGTCACGTCATCTATCACGGCCTCGGTGGCCAGAACCTCGGATTCAAGACCCTGGTGGCGGGAAAAGGTCAGCATGCGGCGCGTCAGGTCGGCGGCGCGGCGCGCGCCTTCCTGCGCCATGTCGACGAAACGCATGGGATCGCCGCCCTTGGCCGCGCGACGCTGCGCCAGGTCGAGATTGCCGATGATAATGGCCAGCATATTGTTGAAATCGTGTGCGATACCGCCGGTCAGCTTGCCCAGCGCATCCATGCGTTCGGCCGACCGCATCCGGTCCTCGGCGCGTTGCTGGGCCGCGATGGCGCGTAGGCCCAGCCAGGCCAGCGCCGCGGCGAACAGGACGGCGGCCGCCCCGGCGAGCACGATGGCGAGGACGAGGTTGCGCCGTGGCGCCGACAGCAGTTTCGAGGAGACGGCGATGTGTACGGACCAGCCGGTGAGCGGCGAGGCGACGAATGCCGAGCGGTTGGTGAAGCCCTCATAGGTCTTGCCGTTGTAGAAACCGGACCGGCCGTGTGCCAGGGCATCGCGCACGAAGCGGGTGGCCGGCTGGCCTATGCGGTGGGCGATATCGACCGAGCGGGCGATGAAATTACCCTTGCGATCGACCACAGCCGTGACCGTATCCCTTGCGGTATCGGCCAGGAGGATGGACTGGATGCGCTCCGGATCGAGCTCGACGACGACAATCCGGTCCATGTTCGCCGCAAGAGGCGCCGCGATCAGGACGCAGGTGCAGCGGCCGGGACGCGGCGCGATGCCGCCGATGGCAACCGGGGCGCCAGGCGTGAGAAAATCGAGATCGCGCGGCTGCAGGGGCGGTACGTCGGCAAGGGTGGAAAACAGGGTTGTCCCGGTACCCCGATCGATCAGGGTGACCGAATGCCAGTCGACATTCATCTCCTGGATGACCTGGGCGCGGATGCGGGCCTTTACCCAATCATGATCGTGAACGGCTTGGCTGGTGGCCACGGCGCGAATGGAGGCGATGGACCGTCCGAGGTCGACATCGACGACGCTGGATACCCGCTGGGCCTTTTCCATGGCCAGGGTCTCTATCAACTGGCCGCGCGAGGCGGATTCGATGGCGCTGAAGATACCGATGGAAACGATAAGCGGCAGGAGTATCGATGCGGCGACAAAGGCAATCAGGATACGAGTCGGTTTAAGACCGCGAAAATCGGATGCCAGCCACTCGAGCATGAAGACCACTTTTTCCAGGCGCTGCGACACCGCCAGGACACACCGCCCGGCAAGATCGGCCGCCCTCCGACTAGCATGGTTTGCGCAGATTCGTCCAACACTGACGCGAATATGCAATCCCGCGCGCAGACCGGTGCCTAGGATGCGTCATTGCATTTTCGGAGCGACCGTCATGTTTTTGATACTGGCATTTCTGATCGGGGGTGTTGCGGGCCTGCGCGCCATGACGGCGCCGGCCGCCGTCAGCTGGGCGGCCGGCGTGGGCTGGATAAAACTGACAGGCACGCCGCTGGCCTTTATGGGGGCCACCTGGGCGGCGTGGATGTTCACCGTCCTGGCCGTGGCCGAACTGATTTCGGATCAACTGCCGAAGACACCCAGCCGCAAGGTGCCGGTGCAGTTTGCCGGCCGCATCGTCGCCGGCGGCCTGTGCGGGGCAGCCATCAGTTTCGCCGGCGGCATGCTGATCGCCGGTATCGTCCTGGGCATTGTCGGCGCCGTCGCCGGCACCTATGGCGGGGCTGCCGGGCGCGGTGTCCTGGCGGCTTATTTCAAGAAGGACATGCCAGCGGCCTTTATCGACGACGGCGTGGCGGTCGTCGGTGCCGGTCTCATCGTCATGGCTTTTGTTTAACATTGACCGCCACTGACCGTGCCTCAGGCCTACTCGGCCATGAGTTCGCCCGACCCGCCCAGCTCTGCCGGGAAGTCGCGCATTTTCGGCAGGCCGTCCATCATCGGCAACACGGTCTCGGCATAGTTGACGTGCAGCATCGGCTTGAAATCCAGCGTCGGCAGCGTGGCGGCATAGACATCCGTCAGTCCGAAGGTCGGATGCTGGCTCATGAGATGCCCGCCGCAATCGGTGCAGAACTGGCGATGCGTCGTAGCGCTGCCCTTATAGGTGCCAATCTTGTCGGCACCCTTGGTCACCGTGACATTTTCCGGCTTCCACAGCGAGAAGGCGTTCACCGGCCCGGCCGACCATGACCGGCATGAGCGGCAATGACAGTAGCCCATGGCTTCGGGCGCTTTCGCCGCTTCTATTTCGACCGCGCCGCAAAAGCACGTGCCTGTGTGGGTATCGTTCATGCGCGTCTCCAGTGTCAGGTCGCCGGCAGGGATGGACCTGGCGACTATCTACACCTGCGCGGAGCTGTCAATAACAACGTTTTTTGGGAGGTAAATTCAACGACGCACATCCAGGCGCCTCGGGCGGACATGAAGCTGTGATCGCAGATGGCGATCGCACAAACGCTTATGTGGGGGCTCATCCAATACATATTTACCGAATACGCACCCCAACAGGCCGCCTTTCGTGCCTCGCGCAGCCGTCTGCCGGCGCAGGATGACAGGACAAGGTGAGACGATGCCGTGGCAGGCAGGATAGTCGTTGCCCGGCAATGAATTACCATTTCCCATTGCGAACGCCGTTCTTTTCGCGCTTAACTCCGGCGGTCAGGCGGCGGGAGACACGGCAATGGTCAGCAGGCGGCAAATCCTGGTCGGCGGTGCAGCGACAATCGCGGCCTCGGGCGGTTCGGCGCAGGGCCAGATATTGCTTCCGCCGCGAAAATTTCCGCGGCGTCCCCCAATTGCCGGTGTGGCGACCGCGGTGACGGCCCTTGTCGGGCGTACCGTTTCGGGTCCCTTCGATACCCCCACGCGGGTGTCGAGCCTGGCGATGTTTATGGATATCTTCGGAGCCGTCAGCGACGCTTTTCCCTTGGCTCGCGCGGTCGCGGATTTCTTCGACAATGGTGGCCAGACGGCGGTTATCCTCCGGTTGTTCGTCCCCGATGCCCACGACGGATATGCACGCCTGTCCATCGGTGCGGTCGATCTGAGGGCCGCTTCACCGGGTGCCTGGGGCAATGCCCTGACCGCTATCATCGACACAGTGGTCCCCCATCCGCAGGCGACCAGCTTCACCCTGCGGCTTCGTACCGCCATTTCTGCGGAAACCTTCACCGGTATAACCCTCAGCGACGGCCCCCTCCGGCTCGATACCGTGCTGGCGGCGAACTCTCGCCTGGCGCGTTGGGACGGCCAGTGGCCAAATCAATTATTGACTTCATTGCCGGGCCGGTCGCGCGCGAGCGGCGGGTCCGATGGCCTGGCGCTGGTGGCCGGTGACTATCTGGGCGACGGTACAAAGGGGGGGATCCATGCCCTCGACGCCGAGGATTTCAATCTGTTGTGTATTCCGCCTGACCTTGCCGCCGGCGATACCGCTGCCGAGGTATACCAGGCGGCGCTGGCCATCTGTGTCAGGCGCCGTGCCCTGCTGATTGCCGACCCTCCGGCCGCATGGCAAACGGCCGGCGATGCCGTGGCGGGTTTAAGCGCCACCGGGCTGGCCGGCGCTACCAATGCCGTCCTGTATTTTCCGCGCCTGGCGGTCGTCGGCGCCGCTCGAAGTGCCCCGGTCACGCGGGTGTCGTGCGGTGCGGTCGCCGGCGTGTTCGCCCGATCCGACGCGGCACGCAATGTCTGGGCGGCGCCTGCAGGCAGCAATGCCGTGCTCAAGGGGGAGACCGGCGCCACGCTCGATGTCGCGACAGCAATAAACGATGTGCAGGCGACAGCCCTGGTCGCGGCCAATATCAATCCTGTACGGCGCTTCAACGGGGGCGCGCCGCTGGTCTACGGTGCCCGGACCCTGAGTGGGGACCCGGACTATCGCTATATCAATGTCGTCCGCACCGCCCAGTTCATCGAGAACAGCATCCGTGCCGGTACAGCATGGACGGGGACGGCCGCAGATGACGAGACGACCTGGGCGCAGTTGAGACTTGTCGTGTCGACCTTCCTGCAGGACCTGTTCCGCAAGGGGGCATTCCAGGGGACGACGCCGGCCAATGCCTATTATGTGCGCTGCGATGCGACGACGACCAGCCAGGCCGACATCCAGGCCGGACGCCTTGTCCTGCAGATCGGCTTTGCACCGCTGAAGCCTGCGGAATTCATTATCCTGCGCATTACGCTTCAGCGCCCGCCGGCGCATGTCCGGCCGCTGTGAAAGCTTAATCTTCGCCGTCGTCGGCCTGCGGCGCGGCGAGGTCGGCGGCATCGAAACGATAGGTCAGGATGTCGGTCAGTTCGCATTGCAGGACGGCGCACAGCCGCGACAGGGTGGCGAAGCGGATGCCCTTGATCTTGCCTGACCGAAACAGCGAAAACTGGGTCTCGCTGATCCCGACCGCGGCCGCCACCTCGCGGGCCTTCAGGTTGCGGCGGGCCAGGATGGCCTCCATGTCGACGGCGATAGGCATCAGAGGATCTGGTCCAGTTCGGCTTCCAGGCGGGCGGCACGGTTGAAGATCCGGGCCAGCACGACCAGGGCAAGTCCGAGGGCCGCCAGGGCGATGGCCGCCGAATCAAGCCCGATCCAATAGCCCGGGCCGTGTCCCGTCAAGGTCTGCAATGCCGGGGCGGCCAGGGTCTGGAAGGCGCCGCCGATAGCGAGGGCCCAGCCGACATTGCCCAGCGCCTTGCCGGCGGCGGCGATAAGCCGGCCAGTGTCGCCGAACAGTTTCAGCACGCGGCCCAGGCGCCATAGGGCGATCACATAGGCGGCCGGCGCCACCAGCGTGATCAGGCGCGCCAGGGCCTGCGATGCCCCCGGCCACCGGACCAGCCAGGGCCCGGTGGTGTCGAGCACGATCAGCACAGCCAGCACGATACTGACCATCGGCAGGATATTCGCCAGCCTGTGGCAATCGCTGCGCAGGGGGGAGCGTGGTGTGAGGGTTTCGCTCATGATGACAAATTTTTAATTCGCACTTAAAGATTGGTTGTGCTTTTTTAAGTCAGACCTAAAGACTTCGTCAAGGGAGGACTGGAAAAATCATGTCGCTTATCGCCGAGACGCGCAATCTCAGCCACCGCTTCGGCGGCTTCCAGGCCCTGGACGGTATCGACCTAGCCGTGCCGGCAGGCGCGGTCTATGGATTTCTCGGGCCCAATGGCTCGGGCAAGACCACGACGATCCGCATCCTGCTGGGCCTGTTGCGGCCGCAGGGCGGGCAGGTGTCGATCTTTGGCCTGCCCATGCCGCGTGCCCGCCTCGAGATTGCCCGCCATGTCGGCTCGATGGTCGAGACGCCGTGCCTTTACGATCATCTCAGCGGTTTCGACAATGTCGACCTGGCGCGCCGGGCCATGGGGCTGGCGGGCAGCGAGACCGGGCGAGTGCTCGAGCTGGTGGACCTGACGGCCTTTGCCGCGCGCCGCGCCGGCAGCTATTCGCTGGGCATGCGCCAGCGGCTGGGGATTGCCCGCGCCCTGTTGGGGCAGCCGAAGCTGCTTATCCTCGATGAGCCGACCAATGGTCTCGATCCCGCCGGCGTCCATGACATGCGCCGGCTGATCCGCGACCTGCCCCAGGCCCTGGGCGTGACGGTATTCGTCTCCAGCCACCTGCTGAACGAGGTCGAGCAGGTCGCCAGCCATGTCGGCCTGATGTCGGCGGGGCAACTGATCGCACAGTCGAGCCTGAATGACCTGCTCGAGTCCGTGCCATCCGCCCTGGTCATCGGCGTGCGCGATGCCTTTCGTGCCGCCACCCGGTTGCAGGCGTCGGATATCGACGGTGTGGCCGAGGACGATACGACCGTGGTGGTGCGGTTGCGACCTGGGCACAGTCCAGACGCTGGGCAGGTCAACGCTGGGCAGGTCAATGCCCTTCTGGTCGGCGCCGGCTTCGAGGTCTTCGCCCTGCAGGTTCGCACACCCAGCCTTGAAGACGTCTTCCTGCAACGTACCGCAGCCTGAATCCGCCGATCTGAACCGGAGAAACCGAATGTTCGCGCTTATCACCAATGAGATCGCCAAGCTGAAGCACACCCTGGTCCTGCTGGTCTGCCTGGCGGCGCCCCTGTGCGCCGGCCTGTTCCCGGTCATGATCATGGTCAACCGTCCCGGGCCCAAGCCGTGGGTACAGATGCTGGGGGAGGGCGCCGCCGTCTGGGCCTATTTCCTGCTGCCCATGGCGGTGACGGCGGTCACCGTGCTGGTGGCGCAGATCGAGCACGGGCCGCGCATGTGGAACCACCTGCTGACCTTGCCGGTCAATCGCGGCAAGCTGTTTGCCGCCAAGCTGATCGTCGTGCTCGGCCTGATGCTGGTCATGAGCGTGGTGCTGTATCTCGTGCTCTATGGCGCTGTGATCGCCGGCCTGTGCCTGGTGCCGGGCGCGACCGCAACTGGCGATCCGCAATGGGGCGACACCTTCACCAGCCTGCTGCTGATGAACGGCGCCGGCCTGACCATGATCGTCATCCAGCTGTGGGTCGCCCTGCGCTTTCGCGGCTTTGCCATTCCCCTGGTACTGGGCATTGTCGGCACCTTCTTTGCCCTGGCCATTCAGGCGGCGCACAAGGGCGTCTTTCTGCCGTGGCTGGCGCCGGCCTATACCTTTACCATCACCCGCCCGGACAGCCTGATGGTAGTCATCTTCGGTTATGCCGGTGGTTTGCTGCTGATCCCAGTCATGCTGTGGCACCTGTCGCAGCATCAGCGGCTGTCGTAACCCCGGCAATGGCGTGCGCCACGCGGTAGAGATTACCCGGCGTAAGACCGGCAACGCACAGGCGGCCACTATCCAGCAGGTAGATGGCGTGCTCGTCGCGCAGCCTGTGCACGGCGGCTTGCGACAGGCCTGTCCAGGCAAACATCCCGACCTGATGACGTATGCCGTTCGCCGCGACGCCCCGCGCCTCCAGCCTGTCGGCCAGGGCCGCGCGGTTCGCCGCCATGCGCAGGCGCATGTCCTCAACCTCGCCGTACCATTGTGCCCGCAGGTCGGGATCGTTCAGCAGCTGGGCGACAATATGGGCGCCGGTGATGGGCGGGCTGGAATAGGATCGCCTGACGGCCCGGCGCATCTGTCCCAGCATCCGGTCGCGTTCGCCAGTGTCGCCACAGACAGCCGACAGCCCGCCGACCCGTTCGCCGTACAGGGATGTGTTCTTCGAAAAGGATGTAGCGACGAGGCAGGGCATGGTGGCGGCGAAACGCCGGATAAAGGCGGCATCGGCGTCCATGCCGCGCGCCAAACCCTGATAGGACAGGTCGAAGACGACGACATGCCCCCGGTCGCGGACGAGATCGATAAACTGGGCTTGTATCTCCTTGGGCATGTCGAGGCCGGTCGGGTTATGGCCGGCCGCCTGCATGACGATAACGCTGCCGCGCGGGGCGGCTTCGAACGGCTGCGCCATGCCGCGCCAGGCCAGGGTAAGCCCGGCCGGATCGCACCACGGGTAGTCAAAGGTGGTAAAACCGGCGCGGCGAAACAGGTCGTGGTGGTTATCCCATCCGGGGCGGCTGATCAGGACCGGACGATCGTGGGCCAAGCCATGCAGCAGGTCGGCGGCGATGGCCAGGGCGCCGGTGCAGCCGATCGTCTGGATCGACGCCACACGGCCATCACCCAGCGCCGCATGGTCGTTGCCGAAGACCAGCCGTTCCAGTCCGCGGCAAAAGCCGGCATCACCCTCCATGGGCAGGTAGGGGCGTGGGGTGTCGCGCCTATCGCGCATGGCGGCCTGGACCGACGGCAGGACGGGGATGCGGCCATCGGCGTCGGTATAGACGCCGATGCTCAGATTGATGGTGTCCGGACGCGGATCGGCCATGCAGGCGGCGTTCAGGGTCAGGATCGGATCGCCGGCATAGGGGGCGGCATGGCGAAAGGGTGAGGTGCAGTCGTCCATCGGCCTATCTCAGCAGCTTCAGATTGCCGGTCAGCGACCTTAGCCATTTCTCCGGGCCGGCCAGGGCCAGGCCGTCAATGGCCGCACGGGCGAGATCCTGTTGCGGGAAAAGCGCCAGATAGTCTTCGAAGCTGTGAACGGCGCGGGCGAATTGCGGGAAGGGCACGATGATCCGGCCGTCGGGATTTTGCGCAGCATCCGGCAGGGCTTTCAGCAGCAGGGCGCCTATCTGTTCCGCAGGCGCCTGCAGGATTGGCACCGGCCGGTTGGCGCTGGTCGATACGGTACGGCCGGCCTGGTCGGTCAGGGCCGTGCCGCCAAAAATGGGGGCCGCGGCGCCGATGCCGATGGCGAGGGTGGCGACGGTGTTGGCCAGCAGGCCGAGCGGCAGGGCGGGATCGACGATGATGGCGATTTTGAAATTGTCCATCACGCTGCCTCGATGCCGGCAAAGGTCAGGCCCAAGGTGCTCAGGCTGGCAGCGGTGACTAGGCTGGGCGCCAGTTCGGCCAGTTCGTCGCGCGGGGCAGGATAGAGGTGCAACTGTCCGGTCGCGCCATAGGCGGGACCGTCGACCCGCTGCGATACCCGGGTGCGAACAGGCCGGGTGGCCTGCGGATAGAGCAGGGACGGCGTGGCAACCTGCCCGATCACCGGACCGGCCAGGAAACCGATCGGCTCTGCCGGGGCGCCTGTCAGGCGGATCTGGATATCGGCCAGCCGGCGATCCTTGACCGCCAGGCTGGCGGCCAGGCGCGTCCCGGCGACGGGATTGGCGGCGGCCGGGTGATCCAGCGCATAGGCGCGTGTCATGGCGATCGAGCCCAGCTTCTTCGGCCAGCCCTGCAGCCAGCCGCGGGCCATCGAGATATCCTGGTCGACATAGATGAAGGGGCAGTGCCAGTGGGTACGATCGTCGTCGCCGACCTCGATCAGCGTGAACAGCTCGCGATACTGGGCATAGACCGGATCGAGCAGTTCCGAGCCATCGCTGGTGGCCTGCCATTCGCAGACATGGATGGCGGCGCGTCCGGTGGCGCGGACATTGGCCGGGGTGAAATCCCGGGCGCGATCGGCGTCCACCGGGAAAGCCAGGGACAGGATCTGGCCGGCAAAATGCCAGGGTGGCGGCGCGACCAGGGCCGAGCGCCCGGTTGCGGTATAGGGGGGTGTCAGACCAAGCAACATGAAGTACCTCCGTTGCCGCACCCTAATCCCCCTGCGGCTGGATTTTTTGCCTATCTGTCTTCTGTAAATGCCAAATTCAGGTAGGATGTACCTGATTTCAACGAAAATTGGGTAAGTCATGTCTGCGCGCACTTTCGATGCTTCCGACGTCCGCATCCTACGCGCCCTGCAGGACAATGGCCGCATGACGGTGCAGGAACTGGCCGATGTCGCCGCCATGTCGACCTCGCCGTGCTGGCGCCGCGTCAAACAGTTGGAGCAGGATGGCGTCATCACCGGCTATCATGCGCAACTGCACCGGCGGGAGCTTGGCTGGGGCGTGTTGGTCTTCGTCAACATCACCATCGAAGACCACAGTGCGATCGCAGCTACGGCCTTCGAGGCGGCGGTCGGCGCACTCGAGGAGGTGGTGGCGTGCTGGAGCATATCGGGGACGGGCGACTTCCTGCTGCAGGTCGTGGCGAAGGATCTCGACAGCTATGCCGACTTCGCCATGACGACCATCCGCCGCCTGCCCGGCATCAAGGCCATGCACTCGACCTTTACCCTGAAGGAGGTCAAGGCGCCGACGCCGTGGCCGGTGCCGGCGGCTACCCTGCCGGCCAAGGCGATGCGTGGGTAGTTATCGCGCCGGCCGGCGCTTTCACACCGGCCGGTATCTTTTCCCGCCTGTTATGCCGCGGTCTTGCTGTCCGCCAGTTGCTCCAGCAGCAGGTGAACGGCAGCGACCGACGAGCCGGGATTTTGCCCGGTGATCAGCCGGCCGTCCGCAATGGCGTAGGACGCCCAGTCGTCGCCCTGCGAATAGAGGCCGCCATTGGCTTTCAGGACGTCTTCGACGAGGAAGGGAACGATTTCGGTCAGGCCGACCGCCGCTTCCTCGCTATTGGTGAAGCCGGTGACGCGCTTGCCGGCGACCAGCGGCTTGCCGTCCGCGGATGTGACGTGGCGCAGGACGCCGGGTGCGTGACAGACAAAGGCGATCGGCTTGCCCTCTGCCCACAGGGTCTCGATCAGTGCGATCGAGGTGCGGTCTTCGGCCAGGTCCCACAGCGGGCCGTGGCCGCCAGGGTAGAAGACGGCATCGAAGTCCGCGCTTGAAACCTCGGCCAGCGGGGCCGTGTGGGCCAGCGCCGCCTGGGCGGCGGCATCGCCCTTGAAACGCTCGGTAAATTCCGTCTGGAACTGCGGTTCGTCGCTTTTGGGGTCGAGCGGGGGCTGGCCCCCCTTGGGCGAAGCGAGCGTGATATTGGCGCCGGCTTCCAGCAGAGCATAGTAGGGGGCGGCGAATTCTTCGAGCCAGAAGCCGGTCTTGCGACCGGTATTGCCGAGTTCGTCGTGCGAGGTGAGGACCATAAGTACGTTCATAGCGGATATCCTTGTATTGCAGGGAGTTGAGAAATGAGTTTGCCGTCAGACCGGTCTGCTATTGTGCGGCTTCGATGATCAGCTTCGCGACAACGTCCGGATGGGACAGCATCACGACGTGGCTTGAGGCGACTTCGACCGCTTTAGCGTGCAGGCGCTTGACCTGATCGCGTTGCAGTTCGGGCGGAATGATGGTGTCCTTGGTCGAGACGACTACATACGACGGAACCGTATGCCAGGCGGCTTGGGTGACCGGGGTGGCGACGGCGACCGTGCTGAAACGGCCTTGTGTTGCTGCGACCAGTTCCTGTTCAGGGCGAGGCAGGTCGGCGGCAAAATGCTTGAAGATGCCTTCGTCGCTGATCTTCAGGTAGCCGGCGGCGTCCTTGACGAAATAGGCCAGACCGGCCGGTTCGGGATAGCCCTTGCCGGTGTCGAGCAGGGATTGGCCGACGTCCGGCGTATAGGCGGCGACATAGACCAGGGACTTCACCTTCGGGTTCAGGCCGGCCTGCGTGATAACGACGCCGCCCCAGGAGTGGCCGACCAGGACGACAGGCCCTTCGGCCTCGGCGATGGCGCGGTTGGTAAAGGCGACATCTCCGTCCAGGGTCTCGAGCGGGTTTTGCACGGCGATGACCTTCAGCCCGGCCTTCTTCAGGATAGGGATGACCTTGTTCCACGACGAGCCGTCGGCAAAGGCGCCGTGCACCAGGACGACGGTTTTCGCCGTTAAGGGCGCTGCAGCAGCAGGCAGGGCGACAGCGCCGGCCAGTGCAGCGGCGGCAGTCAGGGTTTTCAACAGTGTGCGACGTTCCATTTTCAGTATCCTCTTGGGTTTGCGGTTTTAGCGGATTGAGATATGGCCGGGATCGACCGGGTATTCAGACCGGACACAGCCGGTAGGAAACGGTAAATATTAGACCAGTCTACTAGTAAACTGGCAGAGTTAGGTGCGTTCGCGTGTTCAGGCTCTTTAGTTGGGAGGAAGAATGCGCAGGGTCGTTGCCATCGCGGATTGCAAGGGCACGTCATCCTTGGTGATCTTGGCCAGGACGCTGGCGCCCAGCCACAGCTGATAGAGGCTTTCGGCGAGTTCGGCAGGGTTGCCGTCCACCGTCAGGGTTCCGTCCGCCCGTGCGGCATCGATGGCAGCGGCAAGCCGCTTCACGATTCCGCTCGTACCTTGCAGAAGCACGCCTCGCATGGCTTCGGACAGGTCGGCTACCTCGGCGGCCAGCTTCACCACCAGGCACTTGCTTTGAGGATCGTGTGTCGTCTGGGTATTCATCCAGTTGCGCCAGTAGATCATCAGCCGTTCGGCACCGTCGATATCCTGACGGGCAAACAAGGCGTCCATCGACGCCAGGTAGGTGTCGAAATATCGGCGCAGCAGAGCCTCGCCGAAGGCTTCCTTGGAGGCGAAGTAGTAGTAGAACGAGCCCTTGGGGACGCCGGCGGTGGACAGGATCTCGTTCAGTCCAACCGCTGAAAACCCCTTGCCGCTCATAATGGCCTGGGCCGTATCGAGCAGGTCTTCCCGGACGTCGGTTATGGCGGTGTGCGTGTTCATAGGGGACGGTTTAGTTGAAATTAGACCGGTCGTCTAGTAAAAAATGCAGAAAATATTTTCCGATTTGGAGCGGACCTTTGGTTAGGGGCGTCTCGGATGCCACAGGTGACGCCTTCAGCAAAAGACGCAAAGTGTTTCCTGCCGAAGCCGCCGGAGCGATCCTGTATTTTAGGAAGCCGTAAACAAAAAGGGTAAGAGTCATTTATGGCGCGATAACAGTGCCCTCGGCCCTTGATGACCGTCTGACATCCACGAAAGAATAGCGGCGTTCTTCGCCCTGTGGTAGCGTTGGTAACCATCCGTGCCGACCGTCGGCCGGGACCATAAGAGGTAGTCCCATGCGTATAGTCGCCACTGTCGCCGGGTGCCTTATGGTGCTGGCTGCGCCCGCCACGGCCCTTGCCCAGGCGCATGAAGATCACGACACCATGGCCATGCCCGGCATGGATGACCATCAGCATATGGCGATGAAGGAGACCCTGGGCACGGTCAGCTTTGCCACCTCGTGCAGCCCGGCTGTCCAGCCGGATTTCAACCGCGCGGTTGCCTTGATGCACTCGTTTCAATTCGGCCCGGCGATCGACGGTTTTCACGGAGTCCTTGCCCGCGATCCAAGTTGCGCCATTGCCTATTGGGGCATTGCGCTCAGCAGCTGGAGCAATCCGTTTGCCGGCTTCAAGTCGCCCGGCCAGTTGGCGCAAGGCCTGAAGGCCGTCCAGGATGGGCGGGCGGCAAACCCGAAGACGGCGCGCGAGCGGGCCTATATCGATGCCGTGGCGCACCTCTATGAAAACGCAGCCAGCATCGACCAGTCGGACCGCCTCGATGCCTATGAGGTGGCGATGGCCAAGGTCAGCGCCGACAATCCCGACGATATCGAGGCGCGCATCTTCTACGCCCTGGCGATGGCGGCGGCGGCCGATCCATCCGACAAGACCTATGCCAAGCAGATCAAGGCCGGCGAGATGCTGGAGGCCCTGTTCGCAAAGTATCCCGACCATCCCGGCCTGGCGCACTACATCATCCACGCCTATGACGAACCCGAACTGGCGCCGCGCGCCGCCGAGGCAGCCAAACGCTATGGCGAGATCGCGCCATCGACGCCGCACGCCCTGCACATGCCGTCGCACACCTTTACGCGCATTGGCGACTGGCAGGCCTCGATCGACACCAACCTGGCGTCTGCGGCCGCCGCCCGCAAGGCCGGCCAGCCGGCGGACGAACTGCACGCCAGCGACTACATGGTCTACGCCTACCTTCAGACGGCGCAGGACGAGGCCGCCCGCAAGCTGGTCCTTGCATCGGCGGAAACCTTCAAGCGTTTCGATCCGGCCAATGCTGCCGGCGCGGCGCCGGCTTCGGCGGCGTTTTTCGCCAATGCCGCCATTCCGGCGCGGTATTGCCTGGAGCGCCGCGACTGGGCATGCGCCTTGGCCCTGACGCCGCATGGCAGCCCCTTTCCCTTTGCCGATGCCATCACCGTTTTCACGCGCGGGCTGGGCGCAGCGCACCTGAAAAACGCTGCGGTGGCGCAACAGTCCGTTGCGGGCCTGGCGGCTATTCGCGACGCACTGACTGCCAAAAAAGACAGCTATTGGGCCGGCCAGATCGAGATCCAGCGGCTGGAGGTCGCGGCGCAACTGGCCATCGCCCAGGGCGACACGGCCGGGGCCATGACGACCTTGACGAAGGCCGTCGACATGGAAGACGTCACCGAGCTTGCTTCCATCACGCCGGGGCCGTTCGTGCCGGCGCGCGAAATGCTGGGCGAGTTGCTGATGGATATGAAGCAGCCCGCCAAGGCGCTTGAGCAGTTCAAGATGACGCTGGCAAAGGAACCTAACCGCTTCTGGTCGCTCTATGGCGCGGCGCAGGCGGCAAAGGCCGCAGGCGATACTAGGACGGCGCGCACCTATTTCCAGCAATTGCTGACCATCGCCACGCATGCAGACGAACCGCGGCGCCCGGCGCTGATCGCCGCCAGTGTCGCCGTGCGAGGGCAGTGAATTTGACCGCTGAGGCAGACGCGTAAGGGGGAGTCGTGCGAGTTTCACAAAGCGTTGCAATGGTCGCCGCTGCCGTCGCCACAAAGGCTTTGGCGTGGTGGGCCATATTCTGTGCGCTGGGATGGTATCTTCCCCATGCGTCGTCGCATGCTGACAGCATGTTGCCTTTTACCTGGTATGTGATCATTCCCGTGGCGGGGCTCATCGAGCTGTTACCCACCCTGGTCGTGCTGCTGCCGGCCTTCTGGTGGCTGGCGAAACGAAACCGGTTGAATTTTTGGACGGCGCTTGGTGCCGGCGCAGTCCAGGGCGTACTCCTCGCCTTGCCCGCTAACGGCTTTGCCACGGGGCAGGCGATTGTCCTGGGGCTGACCTGCTGTATGGTTGCAGAGAGCGCAGGTGCATTGGCGGCGTAGGGCGCATGGCAAAGGCTGCAGCGGCCGAAAGACCAGGCCGCGTTGTTTTGATCCGGGGGGAAGCATGGAAACCATAACCGTCAAACAGGCGCTGGGGCGCGGTTTTCGCACCGTCAGTCTTCCTGTCATGATCATCATGTTTATGCCGTGGCTGCTGTGCTGGGCGCAATTTAGCCAGTTACACAGGATGACGGAGGCCGCCCCTGCCGTTAAAGAGTTCGCTGTCGCCATCTGTCTTGTGCTTGTCGCCGCCAGCATACTCAGCATTCCCGCGGCCTGGCTGTGGTGGTCGATCGCCATTCCGAAATGGAAGCTGTGGGCCTATGCCCGGGTCGACGATCTTGCTGAGCTGAAAGACGCGGCGATCGAAGCCAACCTGATCTGGCCCGACGGCCATGTTTTCGAGTGGACGGAATTGTGCTCGAAGGAAACGCGGCGGACGATTCGCGCGCTTGAGGGACGTGCATGATGTCGGTAGGGCGTCATTTGGTGCCGCCCATCTAAAAACGTCTTTGGTAGCAGCTATTCGCGAAGGTTCGGACGGTTGACCGTCAGGGTATCGACGGTCAGATCGCCTACCTTCAGCTTGTCGATACGCGCCTCCAGTATACGCAGGCGCCCGATCGCCAAAGTCCCTATGGCGATCGCGCCGATGGCGGCTGCGCCCAGGGCGACCGCGCCGATAGCCATGGCGGCGGAGGCCGTTCGCGACGGTACGGCCCTATCGGCCGTGTGTTTCCGAGGGCTTTGGGGCATCGGATGGACCATGTCAGGGATTGGCGGCGATGGTGTTCATGCTCTTGTTGAGCCGGGCCTGAACCTCGTAGAGGATGCCCTGGACGGCGACGTCGCGGATCATGGTGAACTGGGCGTCGTCTATCTGGCCGGAGGTCCGCAGCAGGCAGGCCTGGGTTATGGTCTTGAAATAGGGCTGGGTCGCATCGGTGGTCTCGACTCCGGCCGGGACGGCGGGGCAGGTCATGGCCGTCGCCGCTCTGGCGGGCGCCCTGTAAGGCAGATGCGGCCGGGATGGGGCGGGGGCGGTCGCCTCGGCGGCGACGGCAGGCACTGTCGCAAGACAATATAGAAGCGTTACGCCGGCGATGCCGGCCAGGCATGTACGCAAGATCATGGGCTGCTCCTGTGAAAAGGACGGTGGCCGCCAGGGCGAATCTGCTATGCGGCGATTGGAATGTACAACCTTTGGGGGATTTGCTCCAAGAGGCATTTGCCACCTGCCGTTGACGCGATGTCTATCGTCGGCGCCTGGCTCATGATAGCCTCCCGGCCGTCCTGCGACGGCAGATGCAGGGGAGGCTGGGCCAAGGGAAGTCCTGGGCCAAGGGAGTCTGGGCCAGGGGAGTTTGGGGCATGATGGCGTTGATGGTGGCGGCGGCCCTGGCTTCGGCCGCAGGAAGCAACTGGGCGTTTGAAAGCCATGTCTGGGACAATGGCGAACTGGCGCATTTTGCCGTCGGCAAGTCGCTCGACACTGCTGGTCAGGCACCCATGGCGCTGACCATTATGCGCACGCCGAGGTTCGCGGTGATGGGCCTGATGCTTGGCGCGCGACTGACATCCTGCAAGGCAAGCTGCGTCGTGACACTGACCAGCGCGCAAGGCGCTGTTGTTACCGCCACTGCCACCTACAAGGACGGTTATGGCGAGGGCGGGGCGGCCTTCTATGAGCTGCCGAAAGCGGTGGTTACCCCTGTCCTTGACGCCTTCGGCAAGGCCGGCAGGCTGTATATCGCGTTCCGGGACGATCCGGCGCACCGCATCTATCGTTTCAGCTATGTGGGCTACGATCCCGATGCAATGCAGTAGGGGGGCACGTGTCATCGCGAAGGCATTACGCCTTCCACGGAAAACACTTTGATTTTCTGAAGAAAAGGATTTGGAGCGGGCGAAGAGGATCGAACTCTCGACATCCACCTTGGCAAGGTGGCGCTCTACCGCTGAGCTACGCCCGCACTCTAATCCGTATGCAGGCTCGGAAGGCCCGCCGGTCTCCGTCGGCGACGATGTCTGCCGGGGAGGGCGCCTTATAGACGGAAGGCCGAAAACTTTGCAAGGGCCTAAATGCGGAAACCTGTGAAAAACTTTTAGGCCCCCATTTTCGCCATACGTTCAAAGGAATCGAAGATATCGAAGCCTATATAGCGATCGCGCCAGCGGTGGTGGACATCGCCATCGGCGCCGACATAGTCCTGCCAGCGGTAATATGCGTTCCAGTAGCTGATCATGCGCTGGTGCATCAGCCGGAAGGTCTCCGGATTGTCGCGAAAGAAGGCGCCGTAGAGGCAGGGATCGAATTCGTCCATGCGCAGGCGGATCTGCAGCAGGATTTCGTAGACATACTCCGAGGCCAGCTTGGCGACGAAGGGCACGACAAAGGCCTCGCGCGCCGCGGCGATGCGGCACAGGGCGTCCTCGCGGACATAGCCGTTATGGTGGCGCGTCAGCAGGCAATAATAGATCAGGCGCTGTCGGGTCGTCAGATCCCCGCGCGCGGCGTGGACGGCAAAGGCATGGGCCTGGGCGTCGTCATAATGGATCCTGGTCGGCCCCTCGTCGTACAGGCGATAGGGCAGGGAGACGGTCTCGTCGCCGACGCACACGTCCGAGAAGATCAGGTCACGGTCTTCCGGCGGATAGATCAGCGGTTCAAGGATGCGCAGCAACAAGCGGACGGGCGTTTCGGCATCGCCGCGAAGGGCGGCGGGGAAGGCGTTGATCAACTCGGCTGCGACGCTGCCCAAGTCCTGTGTCTCCGGCTACAGCATGGCGGGGATGACCCGGTCGGGCGGCCGGTGGCCGTCCTGGAAGGTCTTGACGTTGAGGATGACGCGGTCGCCCATGTCGGTACGCGCTTCGATGGTCGAGGACGCCATGTGCGGCAGCAGCACCGCATTGGGCAGGCCGATCAGTTCCGGATTGATCGCCGGCTCGCGCTCGTAGACGTCGAGGCCGACGCCGGCGATGCGCTTTTCGCGCAGCATGGCCGCCAGGGCCATCTCGTCGACGATCTGGCCGCGCGCCGTATTGACCAGGATGGCATGCGGCTGCAGCTTCGACAGCCGCTCGGCATTGAGCAGGTGCTTGGTGCCTTCGCCGCCGGGGGCGTTGATCGACACCACATCCATGCGCGACAGCATCTGGTCGAGATCGTCCCAGTAGGTGGCGCCCAGGTCGTCGCTGATGCGCGCCGATACGGGCTTGCGGTTATGATAATGGACGCTCATGCCGAATGCGCGGGCCCGGCGGGCCAGGGCCTGGCCGATCCGGCCCATGCCGATAATGCCCAAGCGCTTGCCGAAGATGCGGCGGCCCAGCAGGAAGGTGGGCGACCAGGCCGAAAACTCGCCCTTCTGCACCAGGTCGGCGCCTTCGACGAAGCGGCGCGACACGGCCAGGATCAGGCCCAGCGTCATTTCGGCCGTGTCCTCCGTCAGGACGCCCGGCGTATTGGTGATGATAATGCCCTTGTCGGCGCCGCGGACGATGTCGATGTGGTCGTAGCCGACGCCGAAATTGGCGATCATCTTCAGCTGCTCGCCGCATTCGTCGAAGAATTCCGCATCGAGGCGGTCATTGATCGACGTCACCAGCACATCGGCCGTCTTGGCGGCAGCGAACAGCTGGTCGCGCGGCATCTGCGACATCGGAAACCACAGGGTTGTGTTGAACAACTCGCGCATCCGCGTCTCGACAGGGTCGGGCAGCTTGACGGTGAGGATGACCTTCAGTTTTGCAGCGCTCATTTCAACCTTTTAGGACCAGCCACCTGTGCGAGCAATAGCCGATGTCTTTCCCGTACATCGCGTATGCCGCCGGCGGTCGTTTAACCTGAAAATCTCAGGAATTAGTCTCTTGTTAACCAAATCTGAACTCTTTGCGGCAGAATCGTCATGGTAATCCCCGGGTTTCCCGGGATCGTGAAGCCAGCGCACCGGATCCACCATGCCTTATCCGACAAAGTCTTCTGCCCTTGCTCTTTCCATGCCGTCTGCCGCACGGTCAAGGGCTTTCGCAGCCTTTACAGTTATGACAGCGCTGGCCCTGCTAATTGCCGGCCATGCGCCGGCGCATGCCGAGGCGCCGCAGTTCGACACGCCGTCGAAACTGCCCGTGCCGCGCTGGGCCATGCTGCGCCGGAACGAGGTCTATGCCCGCAGCGGTCCGTCCAAGGACAATGCCATCGTCTGGACCTATCGCCAGGCATCGCTGCCGGTGCAGATCATCTCGGAAACCCATGACTGGCGCCTGGTCTGCGATCCCGATGGCGGCGTCGCCTGGGTCAGCAAGACCATGCTGCAGTCGCAGAAGACGGTGATCACCGCCGGCAAGGGGCAGCGTCTCGACATGCACGACAGTCCCAACCTGAACTCTCCGGTAAAGGCTTATCTCAAGCCGCGCGCCCTGGCCCAGATGGGCGAGTGTAAGAAGGACTGGTGCAAGATTTCCGTCGGCGGCCAGAACGGCTGGGTGCCGCAAAACGCCCTGTGGGGAACCCAGACCGTCCCCGTCTGCAAGCGGCCGAACATATTCGCCGCCAACGAATAGCGGCTACAGTCGCGCCGCCTGCCCCGACACCCGCGTCAAAAAAAGACATTGAGCGCTTGCGCAGCCTAGTGTAACGCGTCCTGTCTGAATGTTACATCGGCCCATCGGCCGTCGCGGAGCCCAAGATTATCATGACCGAACGTCCGTCGTCCCTTGATTACGAAGCCCTTCTGGCCTGCGGCCGGGGCGAGATGTTCGGGCCCGGAAATGCCCAGCTTCCGGCGCCGCCGATGCTGATGTTCGACCGCATCGTCTCGATCACCGAAGACGGCGGCGCCAACAACAAGGGCTATATCGAAGCCGAGCTCGACATCAATCCGGACCTGTGGTTCTTCGCCTGCCACTTTATCGGCGATCCGGTCATGCCGGGCTGCCTGGGCCTGGACGCCATGTGGCAACTGGTCGGCTTCTTCCTCGGCTGGAAGGGCAATGCCGGCCGTGGCCGCGCGCTCGGCGTCGGCGACGTCAAATTTACCGGCCAGGTCACACCGAACGTCAAGAAGGTCGTCTACAAGATCGACATGAAGCGCGTGATGTCGGGCAAATTGATCATGGGCATCGGCGACGGGGTTGTTGAGGCCGATGGAAAGATTATCTATCAGGCGTCGGGCCTGCGTGTCGGCCTGTTCGACGCCAAGGATCTGGGTTAAGGCTTCGGGCGAAAACCAGGCCTAAAAGGTAACTGCACCGGCCGGGTCAAACCCGGTCAGGAGCATCCGGGCCACCTCCGGGAAAAGGCGGCCGGGTTCGGGACGGATAAGAAACGGATCAAAGAATATGCGTAGAGTCGTTGTCACAGGTCTTGGCATCGTGTCGTCCATCGGCAACGGTGTGGAAGAGGTTACCGCCAGCCTGCGGGATGCCCGCTCCGGTGTGGTCTTTGCCGAGGACTATGCGCGCCTTGGCTTCAAGTGCCAGGTACATGCCGCCGCCAAGGTCGACGACTGGACCAAGCTGGTCGATCGCCGCGCTGCCCGTTTCCTCGCCCCCGGCACGGCCTATGGCCATATCGCCATGGAGCAGGCCATTGCTTCGGCCGGCCTGGAGCCGTCGGATATCTCCAACGAAATGACCGGCATCATCTTCGGCGCCGGTGGCCCGTCGACCCGCGCCATCGTCGATGCCGCCGACACGACCCGCGAAAAGAATTCGCCCAAGCGCATCGGGCCCTTCGCCGTCCCCAAGGCCATGTCGTCCGGCCCGTCGGCCACCCTGGCCACCTGGTTCGAAATCCGCGGCATCAACTATTCGATAAGCTCGGCCTGCGCCACCTCGGTGCACTGCATCGGCGCGGCTGCCGAACAGATCATGATGGGCAAGCAGGACGTCATGTTCGCCGGTGGTACCGAAGAGCTCGACTGGACCCTGTCGGACCTGTTCGACGCAATGGGCGCCATGTCGACCGGCTATAACGATCGTCCGGCCGTGGCCTCGCGCGCCTATGACCGCGACCGCGACGGCTTCGTCATCGCCGGCGGTGCCGGGATGGTGGTGCTGGAAGAGTACGAACGCGCCAAGGCGCGCGGCGCCAAGATCTACGCCGAAGTCGTAGGCTACGCCGCCAACTCCGACGGCTACGACATGGTCGCGCCGTCGGGTGAGGGCGCCGAGCGCTGCATGCGCCTGGCCATGCGTGGCGCCGGCAATCGCCGCATCGAATATCTCAACCCGCACGGCACCTCGACGCCGGTCGGCGACGAGAAGGAAATGCAGGCCGTGCGCAATGTCTTCGGGTCCGATATGCCGATGATCTCCTCGACCAAGTCGCTGACGGGCCACAGCCTGGGCGCGGCCGGTGCGCAGGAAGCCATCTACTGCCTGCTGATGATGCAGAACAATTTTGCGGCCGAAAGCGCCAATATCGATAATCTCGATCCGGCGTTCGAAGGCATGCCCATCCTGCGCAAGCGCCACGATGGTCCATTGGGTACCGTGATGTCGAACTCGTTCGGCTTCGGCGGGACGAACGGGACGCTGATCCTGTCGCAGGAAGATTTGTAGGACGACTCTTGCACTTCCCCGACTTTGTCGGGGCTGGGTCTGCGAAGGCATAGCCTTCGCAGGCCATGGGACCACGAGCCTTCTTAGGTTCGTGGTGATGGGGGCTTACTTTAAAAATACCAAAAATATCAATTCCCTGTGTCTGGTTGAGCAGGTTGTGATGTGTTCGCGATTCTAGCAAGAAACCCCACCACCACATCTCGCGCGGCGGCAGCCTGAGCGCCCAAACGACGTCTTCCGAGCGGCGCGCTTCGTGCGGTCCCCCTCCCCACCAAGGTGGGGAGATGCAAGTCGGTACGCCCGACTTGCGGAATACCTTGCGTTTTTTGGCGTTATTTGCTCTTAACGCCCCACCATTTTACGCAAGGATGACGACGATGGCTGAAAGCGGCTGGGTATTTCCCAAGGGCGAACTGATGAAGGGCAAGAAGGGTCTTGTCATGGGCGTCGCCAATGACAAGTCGATTGCCTGGGGCATCGCCAGCCAACTGGCCGCCCAGGGCGCCGAGATGGCCTTCTCCTATATGGGCGAATCCCTGCTGCGCCGCGTCCAGCCCCTGGCCGATTCGATCGGCGTCACCAACCTGATCGAATGCGACGTCACCTCGGACGAATCGATGGACGCCGCCTTCGCCAAGCTGAAGGACATCTTCGGCGAAATCGACTTCGTCGTGCACTCGGTGGCCTTCGCCAACAAGAACGAACTGCAGGGCTCCTTCGTCGAGAACACGACGCGTGACAGCTTCCTGCTGGCTCTCAACGTTTCGGCCTTCTCCTTCGTCGACGTCTCGCGCCGCGCCTCGGCCATGATGCCGAACGGCGGCTCGCTGATCACCCTGACCTATCTCGGCGCCGAACGCGTCATCCCCAACTACAACACCATGGGTGTCGCCAAGGCCGCCCTCGAAGCCTCGACCCGCTATATCGCCCGCGACCTGGGTCCCAAGGGCATTCGCGTCAACGCCATCTCGGCCGGCGCCATGCGCACCCTGTCCCTGGCCGGCATCTCCGGCGGCCGCAGCCTCCACGCCAAGAGCGGCCAGTTCTCCCTGATGAAGGAAGAGACCTCCATGGAAGGCGTCGCCGGCGCTGCCCTGTGGCTGGCCTCCGACCTCGGCTTCTCGACGACCGGCGAAGTCGTTCACGTCGATGCGGGCTTTCATGTTGTGGGCCTCCCCGACGACATCGAAGTTTAGAAAATTGGGATCCTTGGTCCATTAGTGCGTCGGCTGCGCTTGGCTGTACAAGAGTACAGCCGGCGCTTGCCTCCTGCTACTGGACTCAAGGCTCGCAATTTTCGGCCAGGAGTGTGCGAGAGCGTTTGGGAGTGTGAGGATGCCGAGGTGCCTGATCATTGCCGGACCGAACGGAGCGGGGAAGACGACCTTTGCGCTCAGCTATCTGCCGCACGTGGCCGGTGTTCTGCGCTTTATCAATGCTGATATGATTGCGGCGGGTTTGTCGCCATTTGCACCCGAGCGTGAAGCGGCCGCTGCCGGACGGCTATTTTTGGCAGAAGTTGAGGCGAGGATTGGTAGGGCTGAAGATTTCGCCATCGAAACCACTTTGTCAGGCCGGGGTTACCTCAAGCTTATCGATCGCCTGAGGACCGAGGGCTGGGAGGTTGAGCTACATTATCTTGCCTTGCCCGGCGTAGAAGTATCCAAGCGACGTGTCGCGGAGCGGGTTGCCCACGGTGGCCATAACATCCCTGTGGCTGATATCGAGCGGCGGTTTCCACGCAGTTTGCGCAATCTGCTGAATGACTATAGAATGCGCGTCGACAAGTGCGTCTGCTATATGAACAGCGGAGGTCGCGCGAAGGAGATTTTTCGTCAGGCTGGCGAGGAGTTTATTATCGCCGATCCTGCATTGTTCGAGCAACTTCAAACCCTGGCGGCCGATATATGAAAAGCGTCGAACTTTCTGACTATGCGCAAGCCGGGCTTGATGCGCTGAACCGCGCCGTCGAAGACGCGCTGGAGCGTAAGCGCCGCCTTGGACAATACTGGATAGAATGGGACGGCGAAAAGCCTGTTAAGGTCGTTCCGGATACAGCCACCGACACCGCAGCCGAATGACCAATTTTACCCACGCGCCGACGCTTGGCGATATCGAGCTTATTGCCCGCAAGACCCTGGCGCGCCTGCCGCAGCCGTTTGCCGGGCATCTGGATGGTGTCGTGCTGATCGTCGAGGACTTTCCGCCGGAAGAGATACTCGATGATCTCGGCATCGAAGACCCGTTCGACCTGACCGGTCTCTATACGGGCCGCCCGGCCGAGCTCGAGGCCATGACCGGCGACCTG
This sequence comes from Asticcacaulis sp., assembly GCA_965246725.1. Taxonomy (GTDB): domain Bacteria; phylum Pseudomonadota; class Alphaproteobacteria; order Caulobacterales; family Caulobacteraceae; genus Asticcacaulis. The sequence continues at coordinate 332,661 of CBDFFG010000003.1, read as the reverse complement.
CCGCCGATGATCCACCTGTTCCGCCGCCCGATCCTCGACGAATGGGCCGGTTCCGCCGAATTCGACGACGCCGGCGAACAGTCCGCTCCGGGCCTGACCCTCGAAGACCTGGTCAGCCATATCCTCATCCATGAAGCCGGTCATCATTTCGGCCTGTCCGACAAGGATATGGACTGGATGGAAGCGGAGCTGAAGCGCACCGCTTCCCAGTAGTCCTTACCTAAGCGGCTAGTTGGGCGCGCTTGCCCTTGATCATGTACAGGCTGCCGATCAGGCTGTAACGGGCCAGCACCGCGCCTACGGCCAGCATGGCGATGAAGATCAGATAGACCCAGTTGCCGGCGATCTCGTGCATCTGCGCCGCCATATTGGTTGCGCCGAGAATGACATGGTCATTGCCGACCCACAGGCCGACCTTGTCCGGGCGGATCATCTTCAGCACGATCGATACGACCGAACCGAGGGCGATGCCGCCAAAGGTCAGGGTGGCAATGAGGCCGAACAGGGCAACGATGCTGCGGCTGGTAAAGCTGGCGAGGGTCTTGATCATGGGCCAGATCCTTTTGCTGTCGAGGGCGGTGGTAAGGGCGTAGTCATCGAGGAAGGTGCGGGCATAGGCGCGCGGGTCGCCGAAACCATGCAGGGTGTTTTCAGAACTGAGGCCGGCGGCGATGCGGTCCTGGATATGGCCGCGCGTTTCGGCGACGATCTCGGTACGAGCGTCGGCCGGCAGGGAGCCTAGGGCGGCATTCAGGGCGTTCAGCCAGTGCGAAACATCAGAAGGCAGTTGGGTCATTGAGCAGGCTCCCAGTGGACGGGCTCGAGGCGAAGCGATGAGACGGCGAGCGACAGGCTGAGCCTGGCGCCAAGCCACAGGATGAAAAGCAGGCCAAGGCCGGCGGGGAACAGCCACAGCCCGATATCGGGCACCAGGGCTGCCGGATCGAAGGGCAGGGCCATCTGCGCCAGCAGGCCCAGCTTCTCGCCGAACAGGCCGGCTATGCGGATGGCCAGCAGGGCACAGATGGAGGCCGCGACCAGGGCAAAGGCAGCCGTAATGCTGCGGCCTGCGGTGGCGACCAGGCCACCCAGCAGGGCCGCGACCCGTTGACCGGCCAGAGCGCCGTCGAGACGGGTATCGGGGCGGAAGCACAGGGCAAAAGCCCGTGCATCGCCGAAGCCGCCAAGCACCTGTTGCGGGGTAAAGCCCTGTTCCAGGCGCTCGGCGATATGGACGCGAAGCTCGGCCAGGATATCGTCCTGTGCCGCTTCGGGCAGGCTGTGCAGGCCCTTGGCCAGGCTCTTCAGCCAAGTGTCGATCGGATCGCTCATGCGTCACGCCGGGTCAGGAAGCGGTTGAGCGCAGTGGTCATGCCGAGCCACATCCGGCGTTGTTCGCGCAGCTCTTCGGTGCCCGCCGGCGTCAGGCCGTAATATTTGCGCGGGTGGCTGGCATCGGCCTCGTGGCGCCATTCGGCGGTGATCAGGCCGGCCTTTTCCAGGCGGTGCAGCAGCGGATAGAGCGTGCCTTCGCCCAGGTCGAGCTCGGCGCTTTCGCGTAAGGCGTCGAGAATCTTGAGGCCGTACTGCGCACCGTCTTCGAGCAGGCTCATCAGGGCCAGCTCCAGCACACCCTTGTACATCTGGGTGCGCCGGCTTTCGGGCGATTTGTCGGCCGGTGGTGGCTTTGGCAACATCAGGTATCTTTCACTGCATATTACTTTGTAGTGCAAGATATATGGTTGTGACGTGATTATGGCAAGCGGATTCTGGGTGAAGCCACATTACGGTTTGGTTATGTGTTATTTTTCAAAGAGTTGTTTGTCCGCAGATTGACGCGGATTTTCGCAGATTTTTGGGAGTCCGTTATTCGACCGCGCGAAGCGCTATCTAGGGCCGACGCTAAAAGCGCCTTCGGTGCGACATGCACGGACATAATCTGCGCTAATCTGCGAAATCTGCGGATCCCCTTTTCTTCAGCCCAATGTGTTGAGGGGCACCTAGTATGGGTTCATCCCCGACCGTACAGCCGGCCCTTTTCGCCGAGGGCGACAAGGCCGAGGGCCAGGATACCGCAGATGCCAGCCGCCATCGGCAGCAGTGTCATGGAGCCGCTCCAGCCGGCGCCGATGCTGGCCGAGATGACGGCGCCGCCGACCGTGGTGACCACGCCCTGGATAGATGCGGCCGTGCCGGCGACATGGCCGACCTTCTCCATGGCGATGGCCGAGAAGTTGGCCGTGGTCAGACTCTGGCAGCCCATGGTCAGGGCCTGCAGGATCAGGAAGCTGCTAACGGTCTCACGCCCGCTGGCGGCCCAGGCAAGATGAATGCCGGCCATGACGATAAAGGCCGTCAGGGCCACGTGCGAAATCCGCTTCAGGCCGACGCGTTCGACCAGACTGGCATTGATCATCGAACTGACAGCCATGGTGGCGGCGCAGCCGGCAAACACCGGAGCCATCAGGCCCGGCGCCTTGAAGAAGTCCTTGAACATCTGGGGCAACAGCGAGACGAAGGCCAGCAATGATCCGATCAGCAGGGCGATCCCAAGCGTGTAAACCAGCGAGGACGGCTCGGTGACGACGAAGGCGGCAACGCGCTTCAGGTGGCCGGCATCGGGGCGGCGGCGCAACTCCCGTGGGTGCGTTTCGGGCAGGCGCAACCAGGACCAGAGCGCGACGATCGTCCCGAAAGCCGCCATAAATAGAAAGATGAACCGCCAGGGGGCGATGAGAAGGATCAGTTGCCCCAGGCTGGGCGCCAGGATCGGAACCAGCAAGAAGACCACATAGCTCATCGACATGACCTTCGCCATGCGTGGACCGGCGTAGAGGTCCCGTACGATCGAGCGCGTGACGACGTTTGACGTCGCCGCCGCACAGCCCTGCAGAAGACGGACTATCAGGAGAACCGCGAAATTGTCGACCATGGCGGCAACCAGGCCGAGGACGACATAAAGAATGATCCCGCTAAGCAGGACCCGCTTGCGCCCCAGCCAGTCGCTCAAGGGACCCATGACCAGTTGCCCCAGTCCGAGGCCGGCAAAGTAGAAGGACACGATCCACTGCAGATGGTTCTCGACCTGGACCTTGAGGTCGGTGCCGATACTGGGCAAGGCCGGCAGCATGGCGTCTATACCTAGCGCTCCCAGCGCCATCAGCGAAGCGATGATGGCTACGAATTCGATAAAGTGCGGCTTGGGACCGGTGACGACGGCGGTCTGAACAGGGGCAGGACCTGGCGCAGGAGAGGGAGCAGGGGCGGACATTGGCGACCTATAGGCCCATTCTCTCGCAAATGCGAGGGCAAGGCAGGGCCATATGGCCCCGCTCCGAACACACTCTGTTACCTTTTCTTTTTCCCTGTCTTGGCCGGGCTGCCCGTCGGCGTGAGGATGACGGCAGCGCCGCCCGAGGGCGCCAGCATTAGGGTCAAAGACGATCCGGCCGTCACCGTCTGGTCCGATACGGCCAGATGCGTCGCATCGGCGCCGTCCTGCCACAGGTGCGCCGCGTAGTTTCCGGTTTTGAGGAAGTCGAGCGGCACGGTGACGGTGCGGCCCTGTTCATTGGTCATGGCGCCGATATACCAGGTATCGCCCGAACGCCGGGCGCTGACGATGAACTGGCCGATATCGCCCTGGACGACACGGGTTTCGTCCCAGGTCACCGGCACCTTGCGAATCAGGTCGGCGCCGTCGGCCCATGATCCATCGGGATTTTTGTAGGCGGCCGGACTGTCGGCGATCATCATGAAGGGCGAGTCGTAGACGACGTACATGGCCACGGCCTGGCCGCGGGTGGTCTGCACCATCGGTTCATGATTGCGCGACACGAAGGTGGCCGGCGTCGCATTGTGGAAGCCCCCCGGCGTGTAGTCCATCGGCCCAAGGATCATGCGGGTGAAGGGCAGGGTGACATTGTGGGTGGCGGTGATGCGCGCGCTCCACTTGTTATACTCGGCCCCCATCACGCCTTCCTGCGTCATATAGTTGGGGAAGGTGCGCAGCAGGCCGTTGGGCGCATAGGCGCCGTGCAGGTCGACCATCAGATGGTGCTGAGCCGCCTTGCGCATCAGCTTGTAATAATAGTCGACGGCCTGCTGGTCGGAACGATTGATGAAGTCGACCTTGATGCCCTTCAGGCCCCACGCTTCGTATTTGCTGAGCGCTGCGTCCATCTGGTTATCGAGCTGCTGCCACTGCGCCCATACCCAGACGCCGACACCCTTGGATTTTGCGTAGGAAACGATGGCCGGTATGTCGATCGCCGGGATGCTTTTCGTCAGGTCGGCCTGCGGATTGGGTTCGGTCGACGAGCCGACCGACCAGCCTTCGTCGATCAGGATGTACTGCGCATTCATCTCGGCGGCAAAGTCGGTATATGCCTTGTAGCTTTCGGTATTGAGGCCGGGGTGGGGAACATCGACCGCCCAGTCGTTCCACCAGTCCCATGCTGCCTTGCCCGGCTTGATCCAACTGGTATCGGTGACCTGCGACGGCGCGCCCAGTTGCGGGACCAGGGTCGAGGCCGTCAGGTCACCGGGATGGTCGCCGACCATGATGACGCGCCAGGGTGTGCGGAAAGGTTCGGCCGTCAGGGTGATCTTCGCCGCGACTGTCTTCTGGCGGGCGCCGGCATCATCGTCGGCGCGGGGCGTAAGGACGGGCTCAACGCCGTAACCGCCGTCACCGCGGCCGGTAAACCAGGCGACGGGATAGTCCTTGGTGTCGGCCTCGGCCAGGGCAATGGTGGTGTCGCCGACGCCGGTCTTGCACACCAGGGGCGCATCGAACAGGTGGAAGTTGCGGATCTGCGACGCCTTGACCGGGTCGAACTCGCCCTCGTGGCTGTTGACGAAACGGCCCTGATTGGCGCCCCAGCAGGTGAAGTTGTCGGCGAAGTTGAAGCGTGTCTGCTCACCCGAGACGTTCAGGATCTTCAGGGCGCCGTTCTGGTCGGTGAGGGTAAAGCGGATGGCGACGCCGCTGTCGTAGGCGCGGACGATCAGGCCATAGTGCAGGGGCGCCTTGCCGGCCTGGTCGAGGCTGAGCGTCGTCTGGTTATAGGTGTCGGCTATGTCCTTCGCCTTGCCGGCGACCATGTGATAGGTGTCGTGGACCGATACCGGTTCCGACCTGGCCACGGTCTGGGCATTGCTGCCGCCGATCGTGCCGGCATCGCTGATAATGCCCAGGCCCGATTTGGTGATGACCGGCTTGCCGTCATAATCGACATGATAGCTCAGGCCGGTATCCGAGGCGTCGACCGAAACCTGCAGCCGGCCATTGGGCGAGGTCACGGTCGTCGTATCGGCCAGGGCCGCGGTGGCAAGAAACGCGGTACTTAAGGCAATGAGACTGGCGGCTGTCCTGGTCATATTCGTTCCCTCTTATGATTATTAAGGGGAGCTTAATTTGTACGATATTTTGGTCAAGCCAAAATTGAAATTGGCCAGAGCGCGCCTCTAAAGAACTCCCGTTTTGAAGGGGGGCTATTTTACCCGGCCCGCACGTCTGAAATGACCGTACCGGCACGCGCATTCTCGACCTCATGATCGGCATCGCGCACCGTTTCGGCAATGGCCTCGTCGTACCAGTGCTGCAGAACCGGATGGCTCAACATGCGATCGACATAGGCGCGGCTCGCCTCGGACAGGTGGAAGCCGAGGCCATAGGTCTGGATGCGGAAGACGACGGGGGCGAAAAAGGCATCGACGGCGGTAAAGCTGTCGGTCGCCAGGAATGGCCCGCCGAAAGTCGTCAGGCCTTGCGTCCACAGGGCGTCGATACGGGCAAGGTCGCGCAGCAGGTTCGGCGGCGTATCCTTGAGCGTGATACGCTGGCCGACCGTCATCGAGCACTGGCTGCGCAGGGCCTGGAAGCCGGAATGCATTTCGGCCGCCGCCGAGCGGGCAAAGGCGCGGGCGGTGCGGTGGGCGGGCCATGCGCCAGCATATTGCTCGTAGACATATTCGATGATGGCCAGCGAGTCCCACACCGTGGTGTCGCCGTCGACCAGGCACGGCACCAGGGAGGAGGGCGAAAAGCTGGTGAAGCCATTCTGCCCGCCGGGTTGGAAATGGTGCATGTGTTCGGTGAACGGAATCTCCAGCGCCTTGAGCAGGGCCCATGGGCGCAGCGACCACGAGGAATAGTTCTTGTTGGCGATATGAAGCTCGTACATGGCGCGTCCTCTGCTGGGTGGCGGAAACTACCCTTTAGCGCAGCCGGATAAAATCGCGAGAGGGTTTCTTCGCCAAACAGCGCAGAGGTTCGGCCAAATCAGCCAAACTGGAAGGCGCTGATGGCGATGCCGGTCGGCCCCAGGCTGTCCTCGTGATAGGTCGTGGCGACGGCATCGTCGCCGCCGGCGCCGGCTATGACCATCAGCGGGATCAGGTGCTCTTCGCGCGGATGGCAGTCATGGGCGCTGGGCGCCGAAGGCCAGTTGAGCAGTTCGCTGCGATCGCCCCTGACCGCTTCCTGCAGCCAGGCATCGAAGGCGTGCGACGCCGGGCCGCTGCCCGAACCGCGGCCCATCAGGCGCGGGATGGAATGGAAGCTCATGCCGCTGCCGATGATCAGCACGCCCTCGTCGCGCAATGGCGCAAGGGCGCGGCCCAGCGCCACGTGCTCCGCCGGGTTCAGTCCACGTTTCAGCGAAAGCTGAATCGTCGGAATGCCGGCCTCGGGAAAGGCCAGCAGCATCGGGATAAAGACGCCGTGGTCGTAGTCGCGGGCGTCGTCGGACGCGACTGTGATGCCGGCTGCGGCCGCCAGTTCGGTGACGCGGGCGGCAAGCGCCGCCGATCCCGGCGCCGGCCAGTTGAGCTGATAGGTATGTTCCGGAAATCCGTAATAGTCGTAGAGCAGCCCTGGCGCGGCCTTGGTCTGGACGGTGAAGTCCGTCTCTTCCCAATGGGCGGAAACGATCAACAGGGCTTTGGGACGTTCTCCTACATCCTGCGGCAGGCGCTTCAGGTAGGCGCCCATCTCATCCCACATGTCGTGCGGGTTCCAGTCCATGAAGAAGCACGGGCCGCCGCCATGGGGGATATAAACCGTCGGGGTCTTTGTCGACATGCGTCGTGCTCCGTATTTTAGTAGGCCTCGGCCTCGATGACGAGGTCGATCTCGTCGCCGACAAACGGTTCCAGCTTGGCCAGGCCGAAGTCCTTGCGGCTCAGGGTCGCCGTGGCCGAGAAACCGACACCCGTCTTGAACAGGGCCGGGTTGAAGGCTTTTTTATTATAGGTGACGTTCAGGGCGACGGATTTCGTAAGGCCATGAACCGTCAGGTCGCCGGTGACGATGGCGGTATTGGCGCCGGTAATCTCGACCTTCGTACTTTTGAACGTCGCCGTCGGAAACTGCGCCGTATCGAAATAGTCGGAACCTTTCAGCGCCGTGTCGAAATCCGGCAGGCCGGTGGTCAGGGCCGTGACCGGCAAGGTCGCATCGAGCGTGCTGTTGGCAGGCGTATCGCTGTCGAGGACCAGGGTGCCAGTGGCGCCGATGATCTTGATCGACGGATGCGACAGGCCGAAGTGCTGGTAGAAGGCGGTGGCCGAACTGTGGGTCGGTTCCAGGTGGTAGGTGTCGACGGCGAGGGCCGGTCCGGCAGCAAGGCTCGACAGGGCGGCGATCAGGGCCGGCTTCCACATGGTGTAATTCCGAAAAACAAAAGGGGACGGTCACCCGTCCCCTTCATAACGCATTACTGGGCGATCGTCTCGGCTTCGATATAGAGGTCGACTTGGTCGCTGACGGCGGGCACGTAGTTGGACATGCCGAAATCGCTGCGCTTGATCGTCGCCGTAGCGGTGAAGCCGGCATCTTCCTTCTTCATCATCGGGTGGAGGTCGAGCTTGTTGAGCTTGACGTCGAGAACGACGGACTTGGTTACGCCGTGGATGGTCAGGTCGCCGGTCACCTTGGCGGTGTCCTTGCCGGTCACGTCGACCTTGGTCGACTTGAAGGTGGCGGTCGGGTACTTGGCGGCATCGAAGAAGTCAGCCGACTTCAGATGGGTGTCGAGGGCGGCGACACCGGTGTTGACGCCGGCGATGTCGAACGACACCTGGACCGAGCTGTTGGCCGGGGTCGTCTTGTCGAGCGTCACCGAACCGACGGCGTTCATGAACTTGCCGGTCGGATGCGAGAAGCCGAAATGGGTATACTGGAAGGTCACCGAGCTGTGGTTTGCATCGATCTTGTAGGTGTCGGCGGCGAAGGCCGGGGCGCCGGCAGCGAAGACGACGGCAAAAGCCGATGTGGCGACGAAGGACTTGAACAGGGTTTTCATGGCGTTGGTCTCTTTTTGGTTTGAGTCGAACTCTGCATTCGTAACAATAAGAGTTACGGTTATGTTTTGCAAGTCCCTACCAGAACTTTCATAACGGAACTTTCCCGGATGGTGCCCGAAGCGCCTGATTCACCGCTGAAAATTCGGCCGCGAATCTAGGCGCTGAATGGCATGGCGTCCAGCAATCAAACGTGGTTTGATAGGGTAAAGACGAGGGTGCCATGAAGACGATTATTGCGACGGCTGCGCTGGCCGGTATGATGATGACCAGCCTGATGGTAGCGGGTGCACAGGCCGCGGTATCGCCTTCAGACTTGGCAGCCATGCATCTCGATATCGTGCCGTGCCGTAGCCACGACCGGGCGCACGAAGCGTCCGACTTGGTCCTGGCCGACAGGGCGCTGGCGGCCATGCAGCGGCGCGATGTCGCCGCCCTCGATGCCATGATGCTCGACCTGCGGGTAGCTTTGGGCCACGCGCCGGATGTCCGGTCCCAGCCCGAATTGTGCGGCGATCATATCGTGCTTTATTCCGACGACCCGACGGCCTTGCTGGTGCTGAATGGCGCGATCAGCAGCAATGCGGCGCAGGGCGCGAAGTCGGTCGAACAGGCCGATGGCCTGCCCTACGGCCTGATCGGTTTTATCGTCGGCTGGACGGAGTTCGAACACAAGGACTACGCCGCGGCCGCCGCCGACTATGGCCGCGGCCTGAAGAACGATCCCGACCTCACGGCGCTCGAGGCCGAATACGTCCTCACCCTGTCGTCGCTCGGGCGCAATGACGACGCCCTGCAGTCGGCCAACGCCTACCTGGCCGGGCATGGCGGCCTGCCGCCGCTCGAACGCGCCAATATCCTGCGCAAGCGGGGCTACGTCCTAGTCGAGATGAAGCGCTGGGACGAGGCGGAGGCTGCCTATAAGGAATCGCTGACACTCGACCCCGGCAATACGATGGCGCAGGGCGACCTGGCATATATAGCGAAGCAGCGCCCTTCCAAACCGTGATGGGCGGCCTTATCTACAGCCTCGCGCCAAAAAGTGGCTTCACTTTTTGGATAAACGTGAGGCGGCTTTAAAGCCTCCTGTCTCACCTGACAACACAAAGAGGGCACTATGTCTCAGGATACCATGACGCAAGACATCGGCACAAAATTCGACATGTACCAGGCCGCCATTCCGGCCAGCATCCGTGTCTTGAACAACCTCAAGGGCGTGATCGAAAAGGCCGAAGCCTGGGCCGCCGAAAAGAATGTCGACCAGGCGACCGTGCTCAATGCCCGCCTGGCACTCGACATGTTCCCCTTCAGCCGTCAGGTGCAGCTTGTCACCGACACCGCCAAGGGCCTTGCCGCCCGCCTCAGCGGCACAGAGGTACCGAGCTATGAGGATACCGAAACGACGTTCGAACAGTTGTATGCCCGCGTCGACAAGACGATCGCCTTCGTCCAGTCGATCAAGCCGGAACAATTCGAAGGTGCGGAAACGCGCGACATCACCCTGACATTCCGCGGCAATTCCACGCACTTTACCGGCCTGAACTTCCTGGCCGTGCGCGCCCTGCCGAACCTCTACTTCCACATGACCGCCGCCTACGCCATCCTGCGCCACAACGGCGTGCCGGTCGGCAAGGCCGACTTCCTCGGTCCGCAGAGCTAATACCAACGGCCATTAAGAATGACCGTTGGTATTAGTTTTTTTCAGCTCAAACGCCGCATGGCTCGCTAGAAGCGTGCTAACGCTTCGCTTCTTTAGCACACAGCATAAGCGGCGGCGTGCAGTCGCACGCTCCCAACGGCCGAAGGGTCAAGATCGGCGGCCATTGGTAAAAGTTGCGGCGATATCGAAACGGCTGAGCTCGGCGAGATAATCCTCCAACGTGATCAGCCCGACGCATGGAAAGGCCCCGGCAGCAATGCCGGGGTCTTTTTCGTACAGACGCTTCGCCAGCAGGATGGCCGGAACGCACGGGATCTGCGGGCCGTCGCCGGAGCCGGCGACGATCGACCAGGTGACGGTCTTCGGTGCACCGTCCAGGCCCTGGCCACCCAGGCGGACATGCATGCCGCCGATATCGCTGCCGAAGCGGTCGAAAACATTGCTGATCGAGAGCAGGGGCTGGGCCAGGGCCGGCAGGTTCAGGGGCAGGCCCGCCCGCACCAGCCAGGACAGGGCCCACAGGCCGATATGCATGAAGCCGAGTTCGAGACCGGCGCCGAAGCGGATATCGCGCAGGCCGTAGGCCTCCGGCAGCAGGTCGAGATCGGGAATATCGCAATTGGCCAGCCAGCGCCGGCCCATGCCGGGCACATCGATGCGGCGCAGGTCCTGCCAGCCATAGGGATGCGGGTGAGCGGCACAGGGCCGCAGGGGCTTGCCGACATAGGTCAGGATGCCGCGGGTCGTCGCCAGGCCGCGTTCGGCCTTCTGGCCCGGGGCGATGCCGAAATCCATGCTGTCGAGTTTGGCAAACTGCGGGCGGAAATGTTCCAGCACGGCAGATGACAATCCGGGCACGGTGCTGGCGCCGGTAATGGCGGTGACGCCGGCGGCGCGTGCCTGGGCATCGAGGCCGCGGAAACCGGTGACGAAGTCGCGGCCATCGGCCAGGTCGATATAGGCGACCCCGGCGGCGATACAGGCGCGAGCAACCTCATAGCCTGCCCCCTGGAAGGGCCCGCAGGTGTGGACCACTACGGCCGGCTGTTCGCGTTTAAGGGCGATGGCGAAATTGTCGCCGATATCGATATCGACGGCGCGGGCGCCAGGCAGGGTGGCGGCCAGGGCCTGCGCCTTGACCATGCTGCGGCCGGCGATGGTGACGGGCACGCCGTGGCGCGTCAGGGCGGTTGCGATGCGCTTGCCGAAATTGCCATAGCCGCCAAGGATCAGGACATCATTCGGCATCGGTATTCTCCAGTGCGACCTCCGTCACGGTGAAATTTCCAGCGTAGGAATAGGCCATGGAGTTGCCCCAGAGACTGCCCGACACGCCCATGCGCATGCGGAAACCGTCGGGGCCTGTGGCTTCTTCGAAAGCCTCGCCGCGCCCCATCAGCAGCGCCGTACCCGGCAGGGGAATGTCCATGCCGAACAGGCGCCAGACATAGCCGAGATGGCGCAGCATGACCTTGTCGTCCTCGTAGCCATAGGTACAGCGCCAGCCGATACCGCAGGCCATATATTCGATGACCTCGTTGCCGCGGATGGGCACCAGCTTCGAGCGGAACCGGAACGGCTTGCGGCCGGGGAAGGTGAACCAGCGTTCGAAGACAAAGGCGTTGGAATGGGGCTCGCTGAGGAAGTGCACGGTGCAGGCGATGTCTTCGCCTTCGTGCGGCGTCAGCATGCCGAGCGCACCGAAAACCGGGGCGATCAGGCGCATCATAGCCCCCATGCGGATGGTCAGGGTGCCGGTCACGGTCACCCGGTCGCGCGAAAACGGCCGGTTGGCATAGTGCAGGTGCAGGGCCTCGGGCATGGCCGCCCAGGCGGGGCCGAAGACGGGCGCGAAGGTGGGCCCTGAAAACGTATCGCCACTCATATAGGCTTATGGCCCAGCACGAACAGGACGGCATTGCGTACCGTCTTCATCACCGGATAGGCGAGGCCGACCAGGGCCCGGTTGCGGAAGACGGTGACATTGATCCGGTTCAGCCAGTCGTGGTCTGAACCCAGCATGGCCAGCAGGTGCAAAGCATCGGCGCCATGATAGAGCTTGCCCTCGAAGCGGACGACGATGCCCTGGTTGAGGTCGAGCTTCTGGCGGGTGATTTCGCGCATAAGAGCGGTGTCGGCAGCCTCGCGCGCATTGACGACATGCAGGGCGCCGACCGATGTTTTCAGCCGGTACATTTGTGCCGTGGCGGCGCAGAAGGGGCAGTCGCCATCATAGACGAGCCATAGCGGTGTGGGTGAGGGATTGCTCATGCTATATCTAACAGGTTACCTGTCAGACATAGCATGCGGGGAGGCGGGGGCAATGACCTATCTGATCGTCAAATGGCTGCATATCCTGTCGTCGACCGTGTTGTTCGGCACCGGTATCGGCAGTGCCTTCTGGATGTTCGTCGCCAACCGCAGCCGGAACGTCCAGGCCATCGTCTTTGCCTGTCGTACCGTGGTGCTCGCCGACTGGCTGTTCACGACGCCGGCGGTGATCTTCCAGCCACTGAGCGGATTTTACCTGATCCATGCCGCCGGCTTTCCTGTGACGGCGCCGTGGATCTTGGCAGCCCTCTGTCTTTACGCTTTTGCCGGGGCGTGCTGGCTGCCGGTGGTGTGGATCCAGTTGCGCATGAAGCGCCTGGCCGAGGCGGCGCTGGCGGTCGGAGAAGACTTGCCGGCCCTGTACTGGACTTATGATCGCTGGTGGATCGCACTCGGCAGCATGGCCTTTCCGGCGGTCGTGGTGATTTTTTGGTTGATGGTGTTCACGCCCGGATGAGGGCTATTGAATCCTTAGCCCCGAGGGTTATCTCTCGGGGGACCAGCTTTTGAGAGGCCAAGCTTTTGAGAGGCCAAGCTTTTGAGAGGCCAAGTTTTGGAGAAGCCAAGTTTTGGAGAAGGATGTGGTATGATCACACTGTACACCTGGGGAACGCCCAACGGCCGCAAGGCCACCATCATGCTTGAGGAACTGGGCATCCAGTACAACACCGTGCCGGTCAATATCGGCAAGGACGAACAGTTCAATCCGGAATACCTCAAGATTTCGCCGAACAACAAGATCCCGGCCATTGTCGACCAGGACGCCGATGGCGGCCCGCTCAGCCTGTTCGAATCCGGTGCCATCCTGATCTACCTGGCGGAAAAGTACGGCCGCTTCCTGCCCTTGCTGCCGCATGACCGTTACACCACCATCCAGTGGCTGATGTGGCAGATGGGGGGACTGGGCCCCATGCTGGGGCAGCTTGGCTGGTTTACCCTATCGGCGCCGGAGCCCAATCCGGTGGCGCAGGAGCGTTACCGCAAGGAGGCCGACCGCCTGCTCGGCGTGCTCGACACCCAGCTCAGCCAGTATGCCCACGTCGCCGGCGAGGACTACACCATCGCCGATATCGCCATCTATCCCTGGATCGCCCAGTACCGCATGCGCATCAAGGACGATATGGAGGTCCTGCTGGCCAAGCGTCCGTTCGTCACGGCCTGGCTGGAAAATGTCGGCCAGCGCCCGGCAGTCAAGCGCGGGATGCTTCTGCCGTAAGAATTAAGGCCCATTGGCATGATCGAGCCATTCCATCCCTGCCGCCCGCAACTGTTCGTCGGTTATCGGGTCGGCCGCGGTAAGATCGGGCTGGCCATGTCTGGCTGCGGCTGTCTGTATGCCTAATTTCAGGCGTGAATGTGCAACGGGGGCAAGGCTGTCGAAGTCGTCCTTGCCCTCAGTGCCAGCAATGACCTCTTTGGTATCTTTAAGTTGCCAATGCCCGGCGCCCAGGCGTGTGGCAATCGACTGTACGGCCTGGCCATTTGGGCTTGGATAGTCACATTTCAGCTGGACTGAGGTTGTGGAGAGCCACTTCTGAGGACTGCAGCCGGCGGTGAAATCATAAACCTCGTGCGGATAAGGCGTCGACCAATCCACAACGTGGAAAAAGCCTTCGACATCTGTGGCTTCACGACTGCCGTAGGCGATAGACCGGCCGTCGGGGGAAATCTGAGGCCAGTTTTGGAACCAGGTCACGCCATGTTCCGGGCCCACGGTGCCAAAGTGCAGCCAGCCGTCTTCGTCTTCACGGCTTACAAGGGCGTAGGTTTTTCCAGCGAGTTGTAACGTGCCGCGAAATATCCAGAAGGACGTCGGCGTGTCGGTAAAACCGGCGATCAGGCGTCCGTCGATTTGTACTGTGATCGTGTTCGCGTTGCGGGTTGCCAACCCGTGGCTGGCTGCCATGTTCTTGGCTTCCTGGACGCGATCTTTCTCGCGAAACGACACACTCCAGTCATCGGTAGAGTCTGACGCTGAGGCAAATGCGGAAGAGCTCGCTTCCTCTGGCGAAAAAGCGCCGTCGATCATGCCGGGCTGCCACGACGCGGTCGACGCTTCCGCCGCAGGCGTTACCGCCCGACCGTGGCAAGCCGCCAGCGTTATCAGCCCTGCCGCCAGCGCGGCTATCGAAATTCCCCGGCCCATAGTTCCCCCCGTTGTTCAGGGCGTGTTTACCAGCTTTTCCGGTTTTTTGGAATCCTTGCGCCGGACATAGAGTGTCTTATGCACCCGCGCCACGACGACACCCTTTTCATCGATGATATCGGCCTCGTATTCCGGCTCGTACTTGCCGCGTGCGTCGGTCTCTGCCTTGACGCGGGCGATCTCCTCTTTCGAGATGGCGAAGACGGCGCGGACCGACGAGCGGCCGGGTTTCAGGAACTGGATGGCCGCGCCCTTGTCCCAGACGATGTAGTCGGATCCGAGATTGTTGAGCATGATGGCGACGAAGAACGGGTCGCACATCATGTAGAGCGAGCCACCGAATGCCGTGCCGAAGATATTCTTGTTCCACCAGGTGTAGCGCAGTTCGACCGTCACGCTGGTGAAGTCGGGCGCCGTGTGCACGACGCGGATACCGGCGCCGATAAAGGGCGGATAGAGGTTGATCAGCTTGAACCTGCCAGCCTTTACCTTTTGCTCGCGACTCATGCCGTTTCTCCGTGTTGCATATGGCAGCCTTATACGCAGGCCCTTACATGGGCGTCATCCCGACATGATGACAAGGACCTGAGATGAAAGCCCTGACCTATACGGCCGCCCATTCCTTAAACACCTTTGCCCTTGAGGAAACGCAAGTCCCCGATCCTGTTTTACGCGATGGCGACCTGCTGATCGATATCAAGGCCACCGGCTTCAACCCGGTCGACGCCAAGATCCGCCAGAGCCGGTCGGGCCAGGACGGCAAGCCGGTGATTCTCGGCTGGGATGCCTCCGGTGTCGTTGCCGCCGTGGCGCCGGGCGTAACCGGCTTCGATGTCGGCGACGAGGTCTATTATGCCGGCGACCTGACTCGCGACGGATCCTATGCCGAGAAGCAGGCGGTCGACCATCGCCTGGTGGCGAAGAAGCCCGTGGGGCTTGGCTTTGCCGAGGCGGCCGCCATTCCCCTGACGGCCCTGACCGCCTGGGAAATGCTGTTCGAACAACTGGCGGTACCGCGCGACAAGCCGTTCGATCTGCTGGTCATCGGCGGGGCAGGGGGCGTGCCGTCCCTGGCGGTGCAGATGGTCAAGACCCTGACGCGCGGACGCGTCTTCGCCACCTCGGGCCGGCCCGAGACGACCGAGTGGCTGAAGCGCCTCGGCGCCGACGGCGTGCTCGACCGTAGCAAACCCCTGACCGAGGGCATGAAGGCCGCCGGCGTCGACGGCTTCGACTACATCTTCTCGACTCACAGCGAACCCTATTTCCAGCAGATCCCGGACCTGCTCAAGCCGTTCGGCACCTTCGGCCTGATCGACGATCCGAAAAGCTTCGACGTCGTTCCCTTGAAACGCAAGGCACAGAAGGTGGTATGGGAACTGATGTTCACCAAGTCCCTGTTCGATTTTCGTGCCGCCAGCCAGGGCGATATCCTGCGCCAGGTCGCCGACCTGATCGATGCTAACCGCCTGCGCACCACCCTGTCGGACACGAAACAGGGCCTGACCGCCGCTAATGTCCGCGCCATCCACGAAAAGCTGGAAAACGGCTTGGCGGTCGGCAAGATGGTGGTGGTGCACTGACCGGTGGTAAAATGCGCCGTTATGCCATTGCCGGATACTCGCGCGTAGGGCAGTCTGGCAATGGGAGGGCGTCATGGCCGTCAAGCTGTCTACCTGCATATGTGCCGCGTTATTTGTCACCGCTATCGTCAGTTCGGCTATTGTCGGCTGGCAGCACGCCGTCCCGGTTCTGACATTGCAGGCGCGCGGCGATCATGGCAGCCATTTCCCTCTGCTGATCGTGCATACGCTCGGCGGCCTGGCCATGCTGGTCTTTGGGGCATCGGCCCTGTTTATCGGCTGGACGCGAAAGGGGCTACGCTGGCACAAGATCGTCGGCTATTCCTATGTCGGCCTTGGCTCGGTCGGTGCTATCGCTGCCCTGTGGCTGTCGGTTCTTGCCGATCACAAGATGAAGGGCTTCTTCGTCGCCACCGGTACGCTCGCCTTCGTCTGGCTATGCGTTGCCGCCATGGCCGTGCGCGCTGCCCGCAATCGCCGTTTCGATTGCCACCGGCAATGGATGATCCGCAGCTATGTCCTGACCTGGACCTTTGTCGGTTGCCGCCTGGCCGGCATCCTGAACTATTTTCCGGGTCTCGATGCCGATGGCGCCTTGGCAGCGACCATCTGGATCAACTGGATCGTTCCGCTGGTGGTGTGCGAAATCGCCCTGCAATGGAAAAGCGGGTCAAGACTGGCAGTGCCGGCGGGAAAATAAACGTACGCTGTAACCGATCCTGTGTCTGCGGCGTATCTGTGTTAAGATTGGCAAAACAGGAGACGGGCGCATGGCCGACGCAGTGACAGCAGTCGCGCAGGATATTCACGACAGGACCAGCGTCTACCCCCTGTGGCTGCGCCTGATGCACTGGGCCAATGCCACGGCCGTTATTATCCTGATCATGAGCGGCTGGCGCATCTATGACGCCACGCACTTTATGTTCGGCCTGAAGATTCCGCCGAACTGGACGATCGGCGGCTGGCTCGGCGGCGCCCTGCAATGGCATTTCGCCCTGATGTGGCTTTTGATCGGCAATGCCGTGGTCTACACGATCGTGCACATCGCCAACGGGCGTTTCACCCGCCAGTTCCTGCCGGTCACGACGCAAGGGTTGTTGAGCGATGCCAAGGACTTCCTGAAGGGCAAGCTCAGCCATGCCGATATCCGTCATTACAATACGATTCAAAAGCTGGCCTACCTGTTCGCCATGCTCGACATCATCGTCCTGATCCTGTCGGGCCTGGTCCTGTGGAAGTCGGTGCAGTTGCCCTGGCTGCGCGATGCGCTGGGCGGCTACGAATTCGCCCGCCGCATCCATTTCTTTGCCATGGCCGGCATGGTCGGCTTTATCGTCGTCCATGTCGTGATGGCGCTGGCCGTTCCGAAGACGATCAAGGCCATGGTCTGGGGGCGCTGAGATGGACAAGGATATTCGCGACGACAAGGACGCCATCCTGCATGAGGCCAATGGCCTGCTGACGGACCCGGCGCGCCGCCGCCTGCTCGGCAATGTACTCACACTGGGCGGGCTGTCCCTGGCCACCGGCGTGGCTTTGCACAATTACGGCTCGGTCAAGGAGATGCTCAAGCGCGTGTCGTTCTTCAACGACGGGGCGCAGGGGCTGATCTTCCACGAGTCGAGCCGTGCCCCGGTCTATACCGAGGCCGACATCACCAACCCTTTCCCGTTCAACGCCTTCTATCCGCGCAGTAAGGCGCCGGTGGTAGATCCGGCGACGTACAAACTGGCCCTGTCGGGCAAGATAGCCGACAAGCGGCCGTGGACGCTGGATCAGCTTTATGCCCTGCCGCAGACATCGCAGATCACGCGGCATATCTGCGTCGAGGGCTGGAGCGCCATCGGCAAATGGGGCGGGGTGACCTTCTCCGAATTCCTCAAGCGCATCGGCGCGGACACGACGTGCAAATATGTCGGCTTCAAATGCGCCGACAACTACTACACGTCTATCGACATGCCGACGGCCCTGCACAGCCAGACCCTGCTCGCCTTCACCTTCCGCGACCACGTCCTGCCGGCCTATTATGGCTTCCCGATGAAGCTGCGCATGCCGACCAAGCTCGGCTACAAGAACCCGAAGCACATCGTCGAAATCTTCGTCACCAATGTCTATGCCGGCGGCTACTGGGAAGACATGGGCTATAACTGGTTCGGCGGGAGCTAGTTGAAACGTAAAGATTTTTTGCCACGAAAAACACGAAAGCGAAGCTTCGACGAAGTCAAAAGCACGAACTTCGAGCCGGTAAAATCTTCTGTGCGAACGCGTCTAGATGAAGGACAGCGCTATGCGCTGTCGATCAATTTTGACGATTACACGCAGTAGGAAACTACGCACGCGATGCGTTCGTGCTTTTGACTTCGTCGAAGCTTCGCTTTCGTGCTTTTCGTGGCCAAAAATCCTTACTTTTCTGGCCCTTGAAAGCTGCTCTACTCCGCCATCAGATCGACAAAGCCGGCCTCGAGCACCCGTGATGCGTCATCGGGCGTAAGGCTGAGCAGCAGGCCGCGCTGGCCGGCATTGATATAGACGGTGTCGTAAAGCTGCGCGGTTTCGTCGATCGCCGTCGGTACGGCCTTCTTCTGGCCGAAGGGCGAGATGCCGCCGACCTTGTATCCGGTCAGACGTTCGGCATCGGGCACCTTCATCATGTGGGCCGACTTGCCGCGGAAATGCGCCGATAGCTTCTTCATGCTGACCTCGCCGTCGGACGGTACGACGACGCAGACCGGCTTGCCGTCCAGTTCGGCCATCAGGGTCTTGAAGGTCTGACTGGGATCTATCCCCAAGGCCTCCGCGGCCTGGAGGCCGACGCGCGGCGCATCCGGATCGTAGTCGTACGGATGCAGGTCGAAGGCGACAGCGGCCTTTGTCAGGAAAAGGGTGGCGGGCGTGGTCTTGGACATGGTCATTTGCTATAGCCGGTCAGGAAAAAACGCAAACCCAAAGGCCCAGCTAAATGGCACAAATCACCCTGATCGGACCCGGCGCCGTCGGTCTCAGCGTCGCCTCGGCCCTGATGACCGCCGGCCACACGGTGACCTTTGTCGCCCGCCAGGCTTTCGACACCATGACGGTGACCGGCGGCGATCGCGAAATGCGGACCTGTCCGGCCAGGGTTGTCGCCGCTGACGCGGCACCCGTGGCTGACTGGGTCTTTCTCTGCGTCAAGGCGCACCAGGTGCCTTCGGCTGCCGTTGCCCTTAAGGCTGCGGTCGGGCCAGACACCCGCGTCGCCGTCATCCAGAATGGCGTCGAACAGCGCGAAAACGTCGCACCGTTTCTCGGGTCTGCAACACCCGTCGTGCCGGTGGTCATCGACCTGCCGGCGTCGAAGCTGGGGGTGGGGCAGGCGGCCTGGCGTGCGCCTTCCGTGGCCTTCGTGCCGGACGATGACCATGGCCGGGCGTTTCGCGACCTGTTCGCGGGGACGTTTCTGGATGTGACGGCAACGGGTGACCTGGTGACGCGCATGTGGCGCAAGCTGTGTATCAATGCCCCGGGCGGCGCCCTGCTGGTCCTGAGCGGCAAACCCATGGGCGTGTTTCACGAGCCCGGCGTGGCGGAACTTGCGCGGGCCCTGCTCGGTGAAGTCGTCACGGTCGGCCGGGCCGAAGGCGCCGTGTTCGATGGTACGGTCATCGACGACCAGATGCAGGCCTTCCTGGCGGCCCGGCCCGACGGCGGCAATTCGATGTATGACGACTTTCGCGCCGGACGCCCGACCGAATGGGATGCCCGCAATGGTGTGATCGTGCGTAAAGGCCGGCAACACGGCATAGTGACGCCGGTCAGTGACGTCATCGTGCCGTTACTGGCCGCGTCGAGTGGCGGGTGATTGCCGATGGCATTATGGTCGTAAAGACGCCTGCAGACCTGTTAACGGCGCGTGATCGTCCCCATCTAAATAGATGATCGATCCGGATCATGGGAATACCCATATGACCACATCCAGCGCCGCGGAAACCAAGGCTAACCTTCAGCGCGATATTGACCGCTGGCAAAAAGAAATAGCGACGATCAACCCCAGCTATCCCCGTATGCGTTTGAACATGCAAAAGTGGATCGACGAAGCGACGCGAACGATTGCGACGCTTTAACCGATCCGAAGTTTATCGGCTCAGGCCTGCTCGCAGTCTTCTATAAACCCAGCCACCTCTTCGGCCGTGGTGGAGAAGCTGGTCACCAGGCGATAGGCGTCTGCGCCTTCGTTGGGCCACGGATAGAAGCGATGGCCCTTCGCCAGCAGGCGGTCGGCGATAGCCTTCGGCAGGGTGACGAACAATTCGTTGGCTTCGACCGGATGCAGCAGGCCGACGCCGGGCAGGCCGATCAGGCCATCGCGCAGGGCCGCCGCCATGGCGTTGGAATGGCGACCGAGCCCGACCCACAGATCATTCTCAAGCAGGGCCTGGAGTTGCGCCGACACGAACCGCGCTTTCGACGGCAACTGTCCGGCGCGCTTGTGGACATAGGCGAAGTCCTCGATCAGGGCCGGATTGAAGATGACGGCCGCCTCCGCCAGCATGGCGCCGTTCTTGGTGCCGCCGAACGACAGGATATCGATACCGGCCTCGACCGTCACTTCCGCCGGATGGCAGCCGAGATGGGCCACGGCATTGGCAATGCGCGCCCCGTCCATATGCATGAACATGCCGTTGGCTTTTGCGATATCCGACAGGGCGCGAACCTCGGCCGGCGTGTAGACCGTGCCGAGTTCCGTCGAGTTGGTCAGGCTGATGACCTTCGGGCGCGAGGTATGCGGCGCATGGCCGAGCGTTGTCTCTATCAGGTTGCCGATACTGGCAGGCGTCAGCTTGCCGTGTTCACCCTCGAGCCCGACGATCTTGCCGCCGGTGAAGAACTCCGGCAGACCGCACTCGTCGTTATTGATATGCGCCTGGCGGTGCGCCAGGATCGACTCGTAAGGCCGGATCATGCGCGCGAGAGCGAGCCCATTGCAGGCCGAGCCATTGAATACCGGAAAGATACGCAGGTCCGGGCAACGGAAACTTCCGCGGAAGGTTTCCTGAACCTTGGCCGTGACGGGATCGTTGCCGTAGGCCGGCACGGCACCTTCATTGACGGCCTGCAGCGCGGCCATGACGGCTGGATGGACAGGGGCGGTATTGTCGCTTGCGAACTGGGCCATTGGATACGCCTGAAACGAAAGAGGAGCAGGCGTCATACGGCTTCGAGATGCGCCTGGAAAGCGGCAATTTTTTTCAAAACCTCGCTTTTTTCACAAAACCTGCCCCGGGCACCATATCTGCGGTAAGGCTTTATAATACCATTTCAACCTTTCGTCGCGCGTCGCCCCTTGCGGGAATATTAATGCGCCTGTCGGTCCTTAAAATAGATGCTCTATGGCAGTTTCGTTGTGGATAGCGGGCCCGCGTATGGTTTTTATTAAATCCTTACAGGTATTCATGGACAAGTATTAGGACATGTGAACGCGGCGTTAATAGGCTCAGGTCAGATGTCATGCCCAATGAGTGGCCTGACCTGTAATTTACTTCATCTTATATCTATCATGCTACATCGGTGGCATGAAAAACGCCTGTATTCGGTCTCGACCTGTTTCCGCCTGTCTGCTGGCCGCCACCCTGGCGACCGGCGCGATGGCGACATCCAGCGCTCTCGCTGCCGACCTGACCGTGTCGGTCAGTGACGCCGGCGGTAAGCCGGTCGCCGGCGCCGTAGTTACCTTTACACCTGCTACGGGCGCCACGATTTCGGCCGCCGACCGCAATGGCGCCTTCGTCATGGCCCAGAAGAATATCGCCTTCGCGCCCTACGTCCTGGCCGTGCCGGCCGGCGCCACAGTGTCCTTTCCCAACCAGGACCGGGTCAATCACCACGTCTATTCGTTTTCACCGGTCCAACCCTTCCAGTTCCCGCTGTACGGACAGGGCAAGTCGCGCACGCTGAAGTTCGACCATCCCGGCACCGTCGCCCTGGCCTGCAATATCCATGACTCGATGAGCGCCTATATCCGCGTCGTCGATACGCCCTATTATGCCACCACCGACGCTTCGGGGCGCGTGACGCTTAAGAACCTTCCCGCCGCCTCGGGCGCGCTGGCCGTATGGCAGCCGCAGCTCGACGCCCCGGAACACAGCACGGCGCGCACCATTACCGTTGCCGGCAATGCCACCCAGGCCTTCAGCGTCAAGGTTCGTCCGGCGCCGATGGCCTCCGGCGGGGCTTACTAAGAGCTATCCATGTCTTTCAAACGCTTGAGCACAAAACTGGCGGTCATGTACGGGGGGCTGTTTTCGCTCGCCCTGCTGCTGATCGCCGGCGCCTGCTATATGGCCATCATTTCCTACGCCCGGACCTCGGTGCAGCAGGAACTGCAAGCCAATGCCCAGGTGTTCAAGCGGATCTGGACACTGAATTCCGATTCCCTGCAGACCAATGCCGCGCTTCTGTCGCGTGACTTCGGCTTCAAGCAGGCCCTGGCCACCCACGACACCGCCACCGTCGCCTCCGCCTTCGATAACCTGCAGTCGCGCCTGAAGGCGCAGACCGGCGTCATCGTCGGCCCCGACGGCCTGCCGGTGGTCGGCGAGACCGGATCGCTGGGGCAATCCCTGGCGGCAGCCCTGCGCAATCGCGGCGACGATGGCTCAAGCGACGGTCCGATGTCCGGTATCGTCGCCGTCGACAGTCATCCCTATCAGGCCGTGGCCGCGCCGGTCCTGGCGCCCGACCGCCTCGGCTGGGTCGTCTTCGCCTCACGCCTGGATGCCAACGAAATGCGCAACATGCAATCCCTGTCGGCTATCCCGATCAAGGCGGCCGTGCTGATGCAGACGCGCGGTGGCCTGTGGCAGGGACCGGCCGAACAGACCCATGATTTCAAGACCGACAGTCTGAGCTTCTTCATCGACCAGAGCCTGCGCACCCGTTCCGCCAGCATGGTCTCGAGCAGGCAGGGCACCCTGATCGCCGTGGCGACGCCCCTGCCAGCTCTCGACGGCCAGCAGAAGAGCGTGCTGCTTCTGACCTATCCGCTCAGCCTGGCGCTCCAGGTCTATCGCCCCCTGCTGACGGTCCTGTTTGCCATCGGCATACTGGGCCTGGCCTTCGTCGTCATATCGTCCCTCTATCTGTCGCGCTCCCTGGTGCGTCCGATCCTGGCGCTCAAGGATGCTGCCTTCAACCTGAAGGATGGCCGCTCGGGCCAGGTGCGCGTGACCAGCCACGACGAAATGGCCGACCTCGCCAATGCTTTCAACGCCATGGCCATCTCGATCGAAGACCGTGAGCGCGACATTACGCGCCTGGCCAAGACCGATGTCGCCACCGACCTGCCCAATCGCTCGGCCTTCGAGGACTATCTGGTCGGCTTGCGCGAACGCAGCGGCGACGACGGCATGGTGGTGATCGCCATCGGGATCGAACGCTTTGCCCATATCCGCGCCGTCTGGGGCGTCACCTATGCCCACACCCTGGTGTCGCGCCTGCAATCCATCCTGTCGGGTATTTTCGAACGCGCCTATATCGGCCGCCTGTCGGCCGACACGCTGGGCCTGACGCTCAATGCCTGCAGCGCCGAACAGGCCCTGCCGCTGGCCAAGGCCATCTTTGCCCGCCTGGCCAAGCGTATCCGCGTCACCGACGACCAGAGCCTCGACGTCATGGTGACCCTGGGCGTCTATCATATCGCCGCGGCGCGTCCGACCGCCGACGAGATGATCGAACGGGCCCTGATCGCGCTCGACCAGGGCCGCGCCGCCAAGTCGTCGATCGTCATGTTCGACGCCCGCATCTATTCGGAACTCGCCGACAACCTGCTGCTGACCGACCAGCTCTATGCCGCCCTGCAGTCGCGGCAGATGGAGGTCTATTACCAGCCGAAGTTCAGCTATCGCGAAGGCCGCATCACCTCGGCCGAGGCTCTGGTGCGCTGGCAGCACCCGGAACGCGGCTTCGTATCGCCGCAGCGCTTCGTCCATATCGCCGAAGAGACCGGCTGTATCCGCGACCTGACCCTGCAGGTGTTGCAGACCTGTCTCGCCGACCAGAAGCGCCTGAAGGATGCCGGCATCGACCTCGATATCAGCATCAACTATTCCGGCCGCCTGCTCAGCGACGAGCAGTTCAATGCCCGTACCCTGGCCATGTGCGACCAGGCCGTCGGCAATATCTGCCTCGAAATCACCGAAACCGCGGTCATCGAAGACCCGACCATCGGTCTGGCAGCGATCAATACCTTCGTGTCGCACGGCCTGGAAATCTCCATCGACGACTTCGGCACCGGCCTGTCGTCCCTGGCCTATCTCAAGCAGATCCCGGCCCACGAGCTGAAGATCGACCGCAGCTTCATCATGGAGATCGAAAGCGGGCAACGCGACGCCCTGCTGGTGCGCTCCTCGATCGAGCTGGCCCACGGTCTCGGCATGAAGGTCACCGCCGAAGGCGTCGAGACCGGCACCGCCTTTACCCTGCTGCAAGCCATGGGCTGCGACATGGCCCAGGGCTACGGCATCGCCAAGCCCATGCCCTACGACAAGCTGATCCCCTTCCTCGAAGACTTTGCCCGCAAGGACCAACCCATGGCCAAGCCGTCGGCTGCCCCGGTCGTCGTGCCCGCGACACGAAAGGCCGCCGGTTGATCCGCACGCTGATTGCCACTGTTATTGCTGGCCTGGCGATCGCAGGCGGGGCCCACGC
This sequence comes from Asticcacaulis sp., assembly GCA_965246725.1. Lineage (GTDB taxonomy): Bacteria > Pseudomonadota > Alphaproteobacteria > Caulobacterales > Caulobacteraceae > Asticcacaulis. The sequence goes on along the minus strand of CBDFFG010000003.1, from coordinate 307,952 downwards.
CGAGACCCAGCTGTTTACGCCGGAAAATATCGGCGCCTGGATCGATGTCCGGGCCGTCACTGCCGATGGCGAAACCGGCTGGCTCGACGGCGGCTTCGGCAAGCTGCGTTATGGTCATGAAACGAAGGTCGATATTGCCCAGGCCGCTATCAACTGGAAGCCGCGCCTGGCCGACACGGTCACCGGTTATGTGCTGGCGCAATATACGCCGGGCACACTGACCGAGTTCGGTGTTTCCGAAGCCTTCGTCAAATGGAAACCTGTGCCGAAATCCGACCTGCACTATACAGTGCGCTTCGGCCAGTTTTTCCCGCCTGTGTCCATGGAACACGACGGTGCCGGCTGGTCGGTATCGCGCAGCATTACGCCGTCGGCGATCAATAGCTGGATCGGTGAGGAGGTCCTGGTCGACGGTCTCGAGATCAATGTGCAGAAAACCATCGCTGGCCAGGGCTTCGGCCTGACCGGGGCCCTGTTTACCGGCAATGATACGTCGGGCACCATACTGAGCTGGCGCGGCTGGAGCCTGCACGATATCGCGTCCGATCGCGATACCCGGCTGCCCCTGCCATACGGCGGCAATCAGGGTTATGCCAAGCTGTTCGGCGCCTACCAGGATCCCTATACCGAGCCGATGGCCGAGATCGACGGCCATGTCGGCCACTATCTGCGCTTCGACTGGCGCCCGCCGGCGGCCTTCACCGTCAATGTCGAATACTATGCCAACAATGGCGACCCGGCCAGTTTGCGCCATGCGCAGTGGGGCTGGGATACGAAGTTCTGGAATGCCGGCTTGCAGGCGCAGGTGGCGCCCGATACGCAATTGCTGGCGCAGGTCATGACCGGCAGCACGCGCACGGGCTGGAACCTCGGCAACGGCACCTGGGCGATCGATACCCGTTACGATTCGGCATATGTCCTTCTGACCCGCACAGTCGGCCATGCAAGACTGACCGGCCGTATCGAGACCTTCGGCGTCAAGGATCGCTCCAAGCGCGTTGTCGACGAAAATGCCGACAAGGGTTATGCCGCCACCGTGGCCTATCTGCGCCCGGTCAGTTCCCATCTCGACCTGGCCGTCGAGGCCCTGAGCGTTGCCAGCGACCACCCGGCGCGCTTCACCCATGCCATTGCCGCGCACCAGAGCCAGACCCAGTTGCAGGTGGCGCTGAAGCTTCATCTGTGAAACCGCTCATCGCGGTGATCGCCGGTCTGCTGCTGGCCGGCAGCGCCCAGGCACAGGTGCTGTCGCCTGACACGCTGAGCGCCTGGGTCGATATGCGCGCCGTTGCCGCCGATGGCGAACGCAGCGGGTTCGATGGCGGTTTCGGCAAGCTGCGCTATGATCACGTTCGGGGTAAAACCGGGCACGGGGAAATCGCCCAAGGGGCGGTGTTATGGCGGCCGCGTTTCGGTGACGACACCCTGACGGGAAATGTCCTGGTCCAGGCCTTGCCGGACGGACCGACGGGTGTCACCGAAGCCTATATCAGATGGAAGCCGGTGCCGACCTCGGCGACGCGCTATGGTGTCCGCGCCGGCCAGATGTTCCCGCCGGTGTCGCTGGAGCACGACGGCCCTGGCTGGACGACGACGCGGACCGTGACGCCGTCGATGATCAACAGCTGGATCGGCGAGGAGGTGCTGGTCGACGGTGTCGAGATCAGCGTGCAGCGATCCGTATCCGGTCAGCGCATCGGGCTGACAACCGGCATCTTCATGGGCGCCGATACGGCGGGCACACTGCTGACTTTTCGCGGCTGGGCGCAGCACGACCGCGTCTCGGGCAATGGCGCGGTCCTGCCACTGCCCCGGACGAACGGTACCGGCTGGGCGGCAATCTTTACCCGCCAGGCCGGGAACAGCCGGCCGCTGGTCGAGGTCGATGGCCGGGCGGGGGGCTATGTCCGTTTCGACTGGCAGCTGCCGGTTCCCGTGAGTTTCAACCTGGTGCTCTACGACAATCCCGGCAATCCGGCGGTAGTCCGTCACGGGCAATATTCCTGGACCACCCGGTTCGCCGACGCCGGTCTGCGCTGGCAGGCCACGGCACGTGATGAGGTGCTGATGCAGGCCCTGCGCGGCTCTACCCAGATGGGAGCCAGCCTCGACAATGGATTTCACCCGGCAGATATCATCTATGATGCCGGTTATGTCCTGGTCTGTCATCACTTCGGCGACGGTTCGCGCCTGAGCGGCCGCCTCGACGTTTTTGGTATCAGCGACAGATCCCTGCGCGATCTCGACGACAATAGCGAACATGGCCATAGCCTGACCGCGGCGTGGCTGCGACCGTTGAACGCCCATATCGACCTTGCGGTCGAGGGGCTGACGGTGCACAGCAATCGACCCGCGCGGGCAACGATTGCCGTCGCCGCGCAGCAAAGCCAGGCACAGCTTCAGGTCGCGCTGAAACTGCATCTATAGCGTGCCGCATTTCCATGCACAGATGGCGTTAAAATCCATCAGTAATCGTCAGGGGCGAGCACCCCGGCCTGCGGTAGGGCATGACACTTCCAACTGTCGCATCCCACAACGGTCTTATGCTTTCTTTATTTCTTTTTTCGAAAACCTAATCGCCCTTTTACAGGCCTCGGAACAGTCCTGATAGCTACGGCGGGGTGAGCCGGATTTTGGTTTCGGAAATATATCATGACGCCGCCAGCGAGTGCCGTCCTTCAGGTTGCTGATGAACCGATCAGTGCGGGAGGCGAACTCGTAGCGCTCCTGCAGGCCCTGACCGCCCTGCGCAAGGGCAAGGCCGTGCGCCTGCCTGCCGACTGGACCGGTGTCGCCGGCAAGGTCGCCGACGCCTTCAACGACGTCGTGGAGATGAACGAGCTGATGGCCGCCGAACTGGGCCGGCTGTCGAAATCGGTCGGCAAGGAAGGCCGGCTCAGCCAGCGCCTCAATCTCGGCCATACCAGCGGCTTCTGGCAAAGCTCGGTGGAATCGGTCAACGACCTGATCGACGATCTGGTTCATCCCACCACCGAAACCGCCCGCGTCATCGGCGCCGTCGCCCAGGGTGACCTGTCCAAGACAATGGCCCTGCAGATCGACGACAGGCCGTTGCAGGGGGAATTCCTGCGCACCGCCAAGACCATCAATACCATGGTCGACCAGCTGGGCTCGTTCGCCGCCGAAGTGACGCGGGTGGCGCGCGAAGTCGGTACCGAAGGCAAGCTGGGCGGCCAGGCCAAGGTCGAGGGCGTGTCGGGGACGTGGAAAGACCTTACCGACTCGGTGAATTCGATGGCCGGCAACCTGACCTCCCAGGTGCGCAACATCGCCGAAGTGACCACGGCCGTGGCCAATGGCGACCTGTCGAAAAAGATCACCGTCGACGTCAAGGGCGAAATCCTCGAACTGAAGAATACCATCAATACCATGGTGGACCAGCTTCGGTCTTTTGCGTCGGAAGTGACGCGGGTGGCGCGCGAAGTCGGCACCGAGGGCAAGCTGGGTGGCCAGGCCAAGGTCGAGGGCGTGTCGGGGACCTGGAAGGATCTGACCGACTCGGTGAACTCGATGGCCGGCAACCTGACCTCCCAGGTGCGTAACATCGCCCAGGTGACGACCGCGGTGGCCAATGGCGACCTGTCGCGCAAGATTACCGTCGACGTGAAGGGCGAAATCCTCGAGCTGAAGGATACGGTCAACGCCATGGTCGACCAGCTCAACTCGTTCGCCGCCGAGGTGACCCGGGTGGCGCGTGAAGTCGGTACCGAAGGCAAGCTGGGCGGCCAGGCCGAGGTGAGGGGTGTCGCCGGCACCTGGAAGGACCTGACCGACTCGGTGAACATGATGGCCGGTAACCTGACCGGTCAGGTGCGTAACATCGCCGACGTGACGACCGCCGTGGCCAATGGCGACCTGTCGAAGAAGATCACCGTCGACGTCAAGGGCGAGATCCTTGAGCTGAAGGACACGGTCAACGCCATGGTGGACCAGCTCAACTCGTTCGCCGCCGAAGTGACGCGGGTGGCGCGCGAAGTCGGCACCGAAGGCAAGCTGGGCGGCCAGGCCGAGGTGACCGGCGTCGCCGGTACCTGGAAGGACCTGACCGATTCCGTGAACTCGATGGCCGGCAACCTGACCGGCCAGGTGCGTAACATCGCCGACGTCACCAAGGCGGTGGCCGCCGGCGACCTGTCGAAGAAGATCACCGTCGACGTGAAGGGCGAAATCCTCGAACTCAAGAACACCGTCAACACCATGGTGGACCAGCTGTCCTCCTTCGCCTCGGAAGTGACGCGCGTGGCGCGCGAAGTCGGCACCGAAGGCAAGCTGGGCGGTCAGGCCGAGGTGCGCGACGTCGCCGGCACCTGGAAGGACCTGACCGATTCGGTGAACATGATGGCCGGCAACCTGACCGGCCAGGTGCGCAACATCGCCGACGTTACCAAGGCCGTGGCCAACGGCGACCTGTCGAAGAAGATCACCGTCGACGTGAAGGGTGAGATCCTGGAGCTGAAGGACACCATCAACGCCATGGTGGACCAGCTCAACGCCTTCGCTTCGGAAGTGACCCGGGTGGCACGCGAAGTGGGGACCGAAGGCAAGCTGGGCGGCCAGGCGCGCGTCGAGGGCGTGTCCGGCACCTGGAAGGATTTGACGGATTCGGTCAACTCGATGGCCTCGAATCTGACCTCGCAGGTGCGCAATATCGCCGACGTTACCACCGCCATCGCCAATGGTGAGCTCAAGCGCAAGATCACCGTCGACGTCAAGGGCGAGATCCTGGAGTTGAAGGACACTATCAATACCATGGTGGACCAGCTCAGCTCGTTCGCCTCGGAAGTGACGCGGGTGGCGCGTGAAGTCGGCACCGAGGGCAAGCTGGGTGGCCAGGCCGACGTGCAGGGCGTGGCCGGTACCTGGAAGGACCTGACGGACTCGGTCAACTCGATGGCCGGTAATCTGACCGGCCAGGTGCGTAACATCGCCGACGTCACCAAGGCCGTGGCCGCCGGCGACCTGTCGAAAAAGATCACCGTCGACGTCAAGGGCGAAATCCTCGAACTGAAGAACACCGTCAACACCATGGTGGACCAGCTGCGCTCCTTCGCCTCCGAAGTGACGCGCGTCGCTAAGGAGGTCGGGACCGAAGGCAAGCTGGGCGGCCAGGCGCGGGTCGAAGGCGTGTCCGGCACCTGGAAGGACCTGACCGACTCGGTCAACATGATGGCCGACAACCTGACCTCGCAGGTGCGCGGCATCGCAAAGGTCGTGACCAGCGTGGCCAATGGCGAACTCAAGCGCAAGCTGACCGTCGAAGCCAAGGGCGAGATCGCCGAACTGGCCGACACCATCAACTCGATGATCGACACGCTTGCCACCTTCGCCGACCAGGTGACGACCGTGGCGCGCGAAGTCGGCGTCGAAGGCCAGCTCGGCGGCCAGGCCAAGGTGCCGGGCGCCTCGGGGACGTGGAAGGGCCTGACCGAAAACGTCAACCAGCTCGCCGCCAACCTGACGACCCAGGTGCGCGCCATCGCCGACGTCGCCACGGCCGTGACCAAGGGCGACCTGACACGGTCCATCACCGTCGATGCCCAGGGCGAAGTTGCCGTCCTCAAGGACAATATCAACGAGATGATCCGTAATCTGCGCGACACGACGCAGAAGAATACCGAACAGGACTGGCTGAAGACCAACCTGGCCAAGTTCTCGCGCATGCTGCAGGGCCAGCGCGACCTGACCAATGTCGGCCGCATGGTGCTGTCGGAACTGTGCCCGGTGGTCGATGCCCAGCAGGCCGAATTCTATGTTCTCGACAATCGCGGCGACAGCCCGAAGCTGACCCTGCTGGCCAATTTCGCCTCGGGCGGGACGGCCGATATCGGCAAGCAGATCGATCTCGGCGCCGGCGTCCTGGGGCAGTGCGCCGTCGAAAAGCGCAAGATCGTCCTCAATGACCTGCCCGACACCTATACGGTCCAGATCTCATCGGGCCTGGGCGCCGCGCCGCCGCGCAGCGTCATGGTCCTGCCGCTGATCTTCGAAGGCGAGGCCAAGGGCGTGCTCGAACTGGCCTCGTTCGGCGGCTTCAACCCGTCGCACCAGGCCCTGCTCGACCAGTTGACCGAGTCCATCGGCATCGTGCTCAACACCATCGAAGCCAATATGCGCACCGAGGACCTGCTGACCCAGTCGCAGTCCCTGGCACAGCAGCTCCAGACCCGCCAGGAAGAACTGCAGGACACCAACGAGGCCCTGCAGGAAAAGGCCCGTCTGCTGGCCGACCAGAACCACGAGGTCGAGCGCAAGAATTCCGAAGTCGAACAGGCCCGCCAGGAGCTGGAGGACAAGGCCAAACAACTGGCCCTGACCTCGAAATACAAGTCGGAATTCCTCGCCAACATGTCGCACGAACTGCGCACACCGCTGAATTCCCTGCTCATCCTGTCGGACCAGCTGACCAAGAATCCCGAAGGCAATCTGACGCCGAAGCAAACCGACTCCGCCAAGACCATCCATTCGTCCGGCACCGACCTGCTGATGCTGATCAACGACATCCTCGACCTGTCGAAGATCGAGTCCGGCACGGTGGTGGTGGAATCGGGCGAACTGCGCCTCGACGACCTCAATGGCTACGTCAAGCGCACCTTCAACCACATGGCCGAGTCGAAGAATATCGAATTCCTGGCGCGCTTCGATCCGCGCCTGCCGCGCTCGATCTTCACTGATGCCAAGCGCCTGCAACAGATCATCAAGAACCTGCTGTCCAACGCCTTCAAGTTCACCCATCACGGCCAGGTCACCCTGGCGGTCGAGCCGGTCGACGCCGGCTGGTCGATGGACAACGAGGACCTGAACCGCGCGCCGGAAGTGCTGGCCTTCTCGGTCACCGATACCGGTATCGGCATCGCCGCCGACAAGCAGATGATCATCTTCGAGGCCTTCCAGCAGGCCGACGGCTCGACCTCGCGCAAGTATGGCGGCACGGGTCTCGGCCTGGCCATTTCACGCGAACTGGCCAGGCTGCTGGGCGGCGAGATCCGCCTGGCCTCGGTGCCCGGTCGTGGCTCGACCTTTACCCTCTTCCTGCCGGCGACCTACGCCCAGCGCCCGCGCAAGGCCCTGGCCGAGGCCCTGATGCGCGATGTTCCCGCCATCCGCGATATGGACCTGACTACAGCCGCCCCTGCGGCAGTTGCGGACGACGCCAGCAGTATCACGAACGAAGTAGGCGACGACCGCGCCTTTATCCAACCCGGCGACCAGATCATGCTGATCGTCGAGAACGATCTCGGCTTTGCCCGCTTCCTGCTCGACGTGGCGCGCGGCCGCGGCTTCAAGGGGCTGGTGACCTCGCTCGGCGCCTCGGCCCTGGCCCTGACCCATGACTACAAGCCGGACGTCATCCTGCTCGACATCCACCTGCCCGATATGCAGGGCTGGCGCGTCATGGAGCGGCTCAAGAACGACATGGCCACCCGCCATATCCCGATCTGCATCATCTCGACTGACGAGTCGCGCGATCGCGCCCTGACCTCAGGCGCCCGCACCTTCGTCACCAAGCCGATCCAGAACCACGAGACCCTCGATGAACTGATGGGGTCGCTGTCCGACTATATCGGCCGCGCCACGCGCAGCGTCATGCTGGTCGAGGACGATGAAAAGCGGCGGGACGATATCGCCCGGGCGCTGAAGATCGACGGCATCGACGTCTCCGCCCTGAGCGGGCACGCCGCCCTGAAGAAGCTGAAGAAGGGATCGCCCGACAGCCTGATCCTGGGCAGCCCGGCACCCGAAATCGTCGCCGAACTGCTGCGCCAGGGCGCCAGCGAGGACATCATCATGAACCGGATGCCGGTCATTCTGTTCGGCACCGATACAGCCGGGGACATGGACATGAAGCCCCTGTCCAGCCTGTTCCCGGTGGCCAGCGTCCAGTCGCCCGACCGGCTGCTCGACGTCCTGACCCTGCACCTGCATCGCCGTTTCGACAGCCTGCCCGACGGCGCCAAGGCCAGCCTGGCGGACCTGCACCACTCCAACAAGTTGCTGGTCGGCAAGAAGGTGCTGATCGTCGACGACGACGCCCGCAACATCTTCGCCCTGACCAGTGTCCTGGAGGAGCACGAGATGAATATCGTCTCGGCCGACAATGGCCGCGACGCCATCACCATCCTGATGGAGGATCCCGATATCGATATCGTGCTGATGGATATCATGATGCCCGAGATGGACGGCATGGAGACCATCCAGGAAATCCGCAAGGTGTCGCGCCTGAAGAACCTGCCGATCGTCGCCGTCACCGCCAAGGCCATGAAGGGCGACCGTGAGAAATGCATCGAAGCCGGCGCCTGGGACTATTTGTCCAAGCCCGTCGATTCCGAGCAGATGATCACGGTCCTGCGCGCCTGGCTGCATCGCTGAGGTCGCATGAATTTCGAACACAGTCCTCAAAAGCGCGATGTGCCCGCGGCCTATCCGCCCGAACAGATCCTGCTGGTCGACGACCGGCAGGCCAACCTGCTGGTCTATACGACCATCCTCGAAGAGCTGGGCCAGACCCTGGTGACCGCATCGTCGGGCGAGGAGGCGCTGAAACTCGTCCTCAAGCACGATTTCGCCGTCATCCTGCTCGACGTCAATATGCCGACCATGAGCGGCTTCGAGACGGCGTCGCTGATCCGCAAGCGGCGCAAGTCGGCCTCGACGCCGATCATCTTCCTGACCGCCTTTACCGACGAGATGAACATCATCCAGGGCTATGCCTCGGGTGCGGTCGACTTCATGCCGACGCCGGTGGTGCCCGAGGTCCTCAAGGCCAAGGTCCGCGTCTTTATCGAGCTGTCGCGCATGCGCCGCCAGGCGGCGATGCAGGCCGAGGAAAGCGCCCGGCGCGAGGCCGCCGAAGCCCAGGCCGCCACCTTCGCCTTCCTGGCCCGGGTCAGCGAGGACCTGTCGCGCGCCCAGTCGCGCAGCGACTTCATGCGTACCCTGGTGCGCCTGCCCGTGCCCGAGATGGCCGAGGCCGCCCTGGTCTGGTTCCGCGGCGACAACCAGCCGGACGCTATCGAATGGGCCGCGGCCGACGGCTCGCTGGCCGCCCATCCGGCGGCGCTCGACCGGCTGGAACCGACGGTGACCAGGGTGATGGCGGAGGGGCGTCCGACCCTGTTCGCCGATGTCGTCGGCGGCTCCATGGCCTACGCCCAGATCCTGCCGCTGGTGGTGCAGGGCCAGGTCCAGGGTATCCTGGCCCTCGGTTCACGCCAGATGCTGTCGCAAATCAATCCTTTGGCCAGCGATCTCGCGGCGCGCGCCGGCGTGGCGCTGGAAAATATCCTGCTGCTGGAACAGGTGCGCGAGGCCGACCGGCGCAAGGACGAATTCCTCGGCATGCTGGCGCACGAGCTGCGCAATCCCCTGGGGCCGATCTATAACTGCCTGCAATTGCAGAAGATGCTGCCGGCCGGCGATGTGCGGCTCGACAAGGTACACGAGACCATCGATCGGCAGGTCAAGCATATGGGGCGGCTGATCGACGACCTGCTCGATGCTACCCGGCTGGCCCATGGCAAGATCCTGCTGCGCAAGGAACGCTGCGACCTGGTCCAGATCGTGCGCCAGACGGTCGACGATTATCGCAATGTCCTGGAGACCTCTGGCATGACGGCGGTACTCGACCTGCCGGAGCAGCCAGTGTGGATCGACGGCGACCCTACGCGGCTGGTCCAGGTGGTCGGCAACCTGCTGCACAATGCCCACAAGTTCAGCCATCCCGGCGGCACGATCACCGTGCGGCTCGATGGCGATGGCGACGGAATCGGCCGCATCAGCGTGTCGGATGCCGGTATCGGCATCGAGCCGGCCATGCTGCAGCACGTTTTCGACGTCTTCCGCCAGGCGGAGCAGGGGCTCGATCGCTCCCGCGGCGGACTGGGTCTTGGCCTGGCCCTCGTCAAGGGGCTGGTGCAACTGCATGGTGGCAGCGTCGAGGCACAGAGCCAGGGCGTAAATACCGGTGCCGAGTTCCGCGTCCGCCTGCCGATCAGCGGCGCGGCGGAACGCAAGGTCGCAGCGCCGCAGGCGACGAGCAATGCGGCGGCGCGCCGTATCCTGGTTATCGAGGACAATCGCGACGCCGCGGAAAGCCTGGGCATGCTGCTGCAGCATGACGGCCATGCCGTCGAGATCGCCTTCAATGCCGAGGACGGTCTCAAGGCCGCCGCCTTGCATCGTCCCGAGATAATCCTGTGCGATATCGGCCTGCCGGTGATGGATGGCTACCAGGTCATCCGCCGCATCCGTGAGGATGCTGTGCTGGCTCAGGCCTACGTCATCGCCCTGACCGGTTATGGCCGCGAAGAAGACCAGCGTCGGGCGCTCGAGGCCGGCTTCGACCTGCACCTGACCAAGCCGATCGACCGCCCGACCCTGACGGCGGCGCTCGATACGGCGCGGTCAGGGCGGCGGATGTCGCTTGTTTAATCGCAACGGCCAGTTTGGCCGTTGGGAGCGTGCGACTGCACGCCCGAGCTTATGCGAGGTGCCATGCGGCGCCTGAGCTGAAAAATGCTGATACCAACGGGTCATTCTTCATGACCGATGGTATCAGCCTCCGGCGTAACCGCCAATGATCGGCAGGATTTCGCCGGTGATGTAGGAGGCTGTCTGCGGCGAGGCGAGGAAGACGTAGGCGGGTGCGATTTCCTCGGGCTGGGCCGGGCGCTTCATCGGAGTCTGTTCTCCGAAATGGGCGACGTCGGGCGCTTCCTTGTCGGCCGGATTGAGCGGGGTCCATACCGGGCCGGGCGCTACGGCATTGACGCGAATGCCCTTGGGGATCAGCTGTGTGCCCAGCGAGCGCGTAAAGGCATGGATGCCGCCCTTGGTCATCGAATAGTCAAGCAGGTCCTTATTGCCTTCGAGGCCGGTGACGGAGCCGGTATTGACGATGGCGCTGCCGGGTTGCATTTCCTTCACTGCCGCCTGGGCCATGTTGAAATAGCCGTAGAGATTGGTTTTGATCGTGCGGTCGAAATGCTCGAAGGTCAGGTCTTCGAACGCCTTGGCGTGCAGTTGGAAGGCGGCATTGTTGACCAGGACATCGAGCTTGCCGAATTCCGCGACTGTCTTCTTCACCGCATCGAAACAGAAGTCGCGGTCGGTGACGTCACCGGGGATCAGCAGGCACTTGCGGCCTTCCTTTTCGACGGCGGCCTTTGTGACCTCGGCGTCTTCGTGCTCATCGAGATAGACGATGGCGACGTCGGCGCCTTCGCGGGCATAGAGCACGGCGACGGCGCGGCCGATGCCGCTATCACCGCCGGTGATAAGGGCGGCTGTGTCGAGCAGCTTTTCGGAGCCCTTGTAGTAGGGGGCATCGTACATCGGCTTGAGCTGAAGGTCGGCTTCGGTGCCGGGCTTGTCGAGATGCTGCGGCGTCAGAGGCGGTTCGGGATATTTACGTGCTCCGGCTTGCATAGCAGACTGTTGCGCCTGCTTCGGCTGGCGCTGTTCGCGGGCGGCGAGGTCCTGCTGGATGCGGCGGTCGTCGGCGGCGGTTGCGTCCGCCTCCTGCTTGTAATCGAGGGGTGTCATGCGGCTTTACCTGTGTCTGGAACGCCCCCGATCCTGTTGCAAGCTTAACCTTTGAGCGGATCAAAATTCGATATGAATGAAGAAAGTGAATCCACAGATTACACAGATTTCACGTAACTCCCAAGGTGCCTACGGGAGGAGCGTTTTTTGCAGTTCGTGTGGTGTTGCGGTGAGTGTGTCGAGCATATTTCGCCCTTGTTTTCGAGCTGTCGACAAGACTGACCTTAGGGTGGCGAAGGTTTGCGCTCCCTTGAAGGACCTGAATGACCCGGAGATTTTCATTTTGACTTTCATCATGCGGATATCCTGCTCCGCCTGATTGTTGGTGAAGGGAACATTGAAGTCCGACAGGAATCTCAGGGCTTCGGTTTTGTAGGTTTTTAATCGCAGAGCCAGGTTGTGGCCGGGTCTTCTGGCGCGGCTTGGCGGGGCATCAAGTTTCTGTTTCATCGGCGGCAATCGCTGGTGCAGGTCCAACCCCTCTGCAACGAGTTGGTCATAGGCCCGATTGAAGTGCGCCAACCACGCCGGGTCAAGCTTCGCTCCGTCGCAACTGGGAACGCTCTGGACAACACTTAAAGCCGCCTTCAGCAAATACGCCATATTTTGTGCCCAAAGCTCTTTGCCGTTGTCGGTCAGGTCCTTGAGTTCACGCAGATGGTGGGCATTACACAAGGCATGCTCGACGCCCGCGATGGTGTAGTAGGACTTGAAGTGGTCATGGATGATTACCCCGCCGTCCAATCCTTTGGGCATGTCTCCGCGCGTTTGTGAGGCCCGATAAGATGTGAGCTGCGACGTTGAGGCCGTATGTAGCCATTGAAGACGACCGGCAATACGAAAGCCGGTTTCATCGAGGTGCCGCACAGATGCCTTCGCTATAGCTTGTGCAATCTCGGTTTGCAGTCCAGCCAAATCATGGGCCTTGGTGCGACACCAGGTCATTATGCTGGCAGGACACAAGGACTTCGCGGCAAAAAGATCGGCAAGGGTCTCGCTGACGCGATCCTCGGGCATCAACTGGTAAGCTTGAAGGTAGATGGCCGTCGCACGCAGGCGAGGACCATATTGAACAGGGCCACAAACCCCATTCGGGAAAGGTGCCTTCGTCGCCTGGCCACAGCCAGTGCAACGATAGATACGGGCTTGATGCTCTGTCACCTCAAGACGCGCGACGGGAATATCAAAAACCTGGCGCCTCTCTATCCCAGTTGCCATTGTCGCCGACAACGCTCCTTGGCAATGCCGACAACGCCATGCCTCGTGGACAACCACTTCATTGGGATCCGCTGCAAACCGCAGAGTATCGCCCTTATGGCCAGGTTGACCGCCACTCTGCTTACCAGAACCTTCACGAAGGCTGCCCAGAACGCGCGGCTTCTTCTTAAAACCATCACTTGAAGGCGGCTGGCTGCTGTTCAAACTGTCCTTGTTCAACTGGCGACGAAGATCAGCAACCTCCTGCTTCAGCGAAGCTATCTCAGCTCGCAGAGCTTCAATCAGAGCAAGCACTTCGGAAGACATATCCATCTTCACCTTGACTCATATCCAGCGAACAGCGGCAACTCACAATTGCCTTACCCATACCTTGGGAGTTACGATTTCACAGATTAGTTTTTCTCGAGATATCAGTAAATTTACAAACCACGCCAAGCGCGGCATTACTGCAGAAGGCGTGCTGAGATTGATTTTTAATCAGCTTAAATAATCTGTGGATTTTCTTCCTTTATTCCGCCGGAATTTTCAGCGCTTCCAGCACCTGTTGCGGCAGTGTCTGCTGCAACGAAAAGAACGTCTTCCAAGGATCGGCCTTACGCTTCGTCAGATACTCGGGGACGCTTAACATGTTCCATTGCGCTGGATGCAGGTCGGGTGTCAGTTCGTCCCAGGCGATCGGCATGGCAACGGGGGCGCCGGGGCGGGCGCGGACACCATAGGCGGTGACGGCCGTCGCCGTATGGTCGTTGCGCAGATAGTCGATGAAGACCTTGCCCTTGCGTTCGGCCTTCGAGGCCGTGGCGATATATGTCTTGGGAGTATCGTGGGCCATCGACTGGGCCACGGCGCGGGTAAAAGCCTTGATGGCGTCCCAATGGAAGTGCGGCACGATCGGCACGACGACGTGTATGCCCTTGCCGCCCGTGGTCTTGATAAAGCTCTCCAGGCCGAACTCGTTCATGCGCTGACGCAAGTCCCGCGCGCCGCCGATGACGTCGCTCCACTTCGCCTCCGGATCGGGATCGAGGTCGAAGATCATGCGGTCCGGCCGGTCGGGATCGGCGGCCATGCAGCCCCACGGGTGGATTTCGATGGCGCCCCACTGCACCAGGCTGACCAGGCCTTCGACGTTTTCGATCATGATATAGTCTTCGTTGCGACCCTTGACCTGGATGCCGGTGTCCTCGACATGGGCGATATTGTTGCTGAGGTGGCGCTGGAAGAAGCACTGGCCGCCTATGCCCTCGGGACAGCGGATCATCGAGATCGGCCGGCGGGCGATGTGCGGCAGGATATGACCGGCGATCGCCTGATAGTACTGCGCCAGTTCGCCCTTGGTGGCGCCGTCGGGCCTGTCGTCGATTTCCGGGAAGATAACGCGTTCGGGGTGGGTGACGGTGATGCCGCCGACATCCAGTCCCTTGGATTTGGCAACACGTTTGCGCGTCTCGGGCTTGTCCGTCTCAGCTTGCGTCATTTTCGGCTCCGTGTCTTTGGCGGCAGGGGCATGGACAGGCTGATCGCGGCCGACCTCGGTCGGGGGCTTGTCCTCGCGCAGGGCCTGGAATGACGGGTGGCGGAGGCGACCATCGGGCGTCCATTCGGTGAACTCTATTTCGCACACCAGCTTCGGCGCAACATAGATGGCTTCGCGGCGGACCTCGGACGGAACCTCGGCGAAGGGACCGTGCTTTTCCTTGGGCCCTGTTGCGAGCAGGGAATCGAGCTTTTCGCGGATCTGCATGGTGCTGTCCGTGTCGAAACCCGTGCCGCACTTACCGGCATAGATAAACCTGCCGTCCTGGTAATAGCCGAGCAGCAGGGCGCCTATGCCACGATGGGCATGTTTCGGCTCGGTGAAGCCGCCGATGACGAATTCCTGGCGCTTGTGGCACTTGACCTTCAGCCAGGTGGCGCCGCGGCCGCTGGCATAGGGCGCGTCTAGGCGCTTGGCGATCAGGCCTTCCATGTCCATGCCGCAGACCGTATCGAGCATGGCCGGGTTGGCGGCGAAATGGTCGGAATAGTTTATGCGGCCGTCGAAGTCGGCCGTTTTCAACAGGGCCTCAAGGCGCGCCTTGCGTTCGCCCAGCGGCAGCTTGCGCAGGTCCTCTCCATCTAGGTGCAGCAGATCGAAGACATAGTATTGCAGCGGCGCATCGGATTTTTCCTCGCCCAGCACCGACTGCAGGGTCCTGAAGCTTTGCTTACCGTCGGTATCGGTGGCGACGATCTCACCGTCGAGGATGGCGGTCTTTACCTTCAGCCGTTTGAGCAGGTCGGGCAGGGGCGGGAACCTGTGCGTCCAGTCGAGCCCCTTGCGCGTCAATAACTGCACCGTGCCGTTGTTGATAAGAGCCTGGGTGCGATAGCCATCGAACTTGATCTCATGCACCCACTGAGGGCCCTGCGGCATGCCATCGGCCAGGGTCGCCAGTTCGGGTTCGATAAATTTCAATTGGCCGGAAGGCTTAAGATGGCCTGGTGATGCGGGCTTTTTTTTTACGTCGGCCTTCTTGCCGGGCCTGGTCTTTTCGGCGCGATCCGAGTGCCACTTCCCGTCGACGCCAGCAATCTCGTCCATTGTCCGTGCACTGACGATGCTGGTGGCCTGCGTGTCCAGCCAGGCCTCCGCGTCGTCTTCATTGGCATCTGCATCGCGATGTTTGATCAGCAGCCAGTTGTTTCTTCCATGATCCTGAGACCGGCCCTTCATGCGCGCCAGAACCCATGAGCCGCTAAGCCGCTTGCCGTGGAGTGTGAATTTCAGGTCACCTTTTTCCAGGCCTTCGTGCGGATCGCCGACGGGTTCCCATGTCCCTTCGTCCCAAAGCATGACGGTGCCGCCGCCGTATTCGCCCTTGGGGATGGTGCCTTCGAAATGGCCGTAGGATACGGGATGGTCCTCGACCTCGACGGCCAGGCGTTTGTCGGCGGGATTGCGGCTGGGGCCGCGTGTCACCGCCCAGGATTTCAAGACGCCGTCAAGTTCGAGGCGGAAGTCGTAATGCAGCCGGGTTGCCGCATGCTTCTGGATCAGGAAGCGGTGGCCGCCGGTTTTCTCCACCTTGCCGGCGGGTTCCTCCGTCCGGGTGAAGTCGCGTTTGGCATTGTATTTCGACAGGCGGTCCGTGCTGTCGGCCATGGTCTAGCTCGCTTTTCTGCGATGAGGAGAATGGTCTGAGGAAGGCTTTGGCGCGGCGCGTTTACGCACCGCCGACGGCTTAGCGGCAGGCGCCTTTTTATCCGGCTCTTTTTGAGCCTTGTTATCTTTTTGGGGCTCGTCTTTTTGGGGCGCCGGTTCCTTTTCGGCCAGGCTCTTGCGTAGGGCGTCCATAAGATTGACGACCTTGGGCTGCGGCCGGTCATCCTCGACCGCTACCGGTTCGCGGTGCTCGATCTTGGCCTCGATCAGTTCCTTGAGAGCCTCGCGATAGTGGTCGTGGAATTTGCCGGGATCGAATTTGGCCGTCTTGCGCGCGATCAGCTCCTTGGCGAGATCGAGCTCTTCGGTGGCGGCGGGCTTGGCGCGGATGTCCTCGAAATAGGGATCGGCATCGCGCACCTCGTCCTCGTAGCGCAGGGTGATCAGCATCAGGCCGCTGCCATAGGGCTTGATGCAGCACAGGCGTTCGCGCCCGGCGATAGCCAACTGCCCCAGGCCCATCTTGCGGGCGTCGCGAAGGGCATCACGGATGACGGCAAAGGTCTGCTCGTCGCTGTTCTTCTGCGGGGCAACGAAATAGGGACTGTCGAAATAGACATCGTCGATATCGTCGATCTTGACGAACTGACCGACATCCAGGGTCTTGCTCGACGGGATCTTCAGGTCCTTGATCTCGTCAGGCTCGAGCAGGACATATTCGCCCTTCTCGACCTCATAGCCCTTGATGATATCGTCGCGGTCGACCTCTTCGCCGTCCTCGGTGACATTCTGGTGGCGCACGCGCGCGCCGGTCTTGCGATAGATCTCATGCAGGGGCACGGCCTGGGCGCGATTGACCGCCGAATAGATGCTGACGGGCAGGGTAACCAGCGACATGCGCAGGTTCCCGCTCCAGTAGGGCCGCAGTGCCATGGCAATGTCCTCGTAGCCGGGGAAGATGGGAAAACGGATAACGTTTGTGCCATCCAGATGCCGCCGAAACCGCTAAAAAAGCCACAGGCGCAGGACGGGCGAAAATAAGGATCGTATCAGCGTTATGGCAAAGGACGATTCGCGGCACCGTTAACCATAAGTCCTCGAAATTTCTCTTGTTTAGCGAACAGCTCGCAGTTAAAGATAACAGCGATACGATCGCATGCCGTAAAATATTAAAAAAACGTAAAACTATAACAGAATTTCGAGGGGTAAGACGATGCGCCGGGTATTTGCAACGGTTCTGCCGGTGACGGCACTGCTGTCGGCTGCCGCAATGGCGGGTATGACCGCACCGGTCTACGCACAAAGCACGCCGTCAGCCCCGCCGGTCTTGACTCCGCAGGATCCTCCGCACCCTCCCTTGCCCGCCCGTCGGGGCACTACCCGCCAGGAACTGACCCAGCCACCGCAAAACGAACCCCGACAAAATCGCGCCCATGTCAGTGACAAGGATGCCTTCGCGGCGGCGCCCTGTCCGCTGACCGGTTCGGCTGTCCATGTGTCGATTACCGCTGTTGCCTTCAAAGGCACCGGTAACAGTCCTCTGCCGGCGCCGGTGGCGCGGGCGCTGTCGGGTTTCGGCCCGGGGATCGTCGGTGACCAGCCGGTCGAGAACGTCTGCCATATCCGCGACCAGGCCAATGCTGTCCTGCACCGTGCGGGCTATATCGCCGCTGTACAGATTCCGGCGCAGGACCTGTCGTCCGGCACTCTGCAACTGACCGTGGTCACGGCGCATCTCAGGGAAATCCGCGTCCACGGCGATGCCGGCCCCTACCGCAAGATCATGGACGCCCGCATCCAGCAATTGATGGCGCTCAATCCGCTCAACCAGTTCGACGCCGAACGCATCCTGCTGGAGGCGCGCGACATTCCCGGCCTCGATGTCAATCTGTCGCTGCGCTCGGCGGGCACGACCCCGGGCGAGGTCATCGGCGACCTGACCGTGGCGACCCGGCCCTATGACGTCCTGGTCAACGTGCAGAACTATGGTTCGCGTGCCGTGGGCCCGGAGACCGGTTTTGTCCGCGCGACATTCTACGGCCTGACGGGACACGCCGACGCCACCTATATCGGCTTTTCGAATACGCTGGATCCCAAGGAACAAAGCGTCGTCCAGGTCGGTCATGTCATGGCACTGGGAGCGCATGGCGCTACGATCGGCGCCAGCCTGATCTATGCCGTGTCGCGCCCGACAGTGGCCGGCCTCGATCTGCGCACCGACTCGTCAATCTTCAACCTGGAATATACCCATCCGCTGCTGCGGACGGTCGGCCATCAGCTCAGCTTTGCTGGAGGCCTGGACATGATCGAACAGCGCAGCCGGGTCTACAGCAATGGCAAGCCGCAACCGCTCAATCTCGACAAGATCCGCGTTCTATACACCGATCTCGATGGCGGCCTGCAAAGGCCGGATTCCAACGGTGGCGCGGGCTTCCTGGTGCGCGGCAGTATCCAGTTGCGCCAGGGGCTCGAGATTTTCGACGCTACCCGGCCTGGCGGCAAGGCGAATTCCCGCAATTATACGGCGACGCAGGTCTTTGGCGATCCGAAGGCTTTCGTGGTGCGCAGCAATGCCGACGCCATCGTCGGGCTGGGATCAACATTCAGTCTGGCCGTCAAGATGCAGAGCCAATGGTCCAGTCATCCGCTGTTGTCCTACGAGGAATATTCCGTCGGCAATCTCAGCATCGGTCGTGGTTACGACCCGGGCGCCAACAGCGCCGATTCCGCCATGGCCCTGCGCGCCGAATTCCGTGCCCATGTCCACAGCAAGACGGACAATGTGCAAGGCGAGCTGTTTGCCTTCTACGATGCTGTACATCTGTGGAACAGCGATCCGAATTCCACCGAACGCAAGCGGACGCTCGATTCCTGGGGTGGCGGCTTCCGTTACACCCTGCCGCAGCATCTGGTGGCGGAGGTCATGTATGCGCAGCCGCTTGACCGGGCGCTGAGCATCGACCGCAAGCGACCGGCGGGACGCGTCATGTTCTCGCTGACGACTCAATTTGGCCCCGGCGCCAACTAAAAACGCGGACAGGCAGGAAACACCCCATGACCATGCAATCTTCCGCCCGCCGCGCGTCGCGCCGCCAGCTTGGCGTCACCAGTGCCCTCCTCGTCGTCTGGAGCCTGTCGGGCACCGCTGCCCTGGCGGACGGCGTCATTCCGGGCACCGGCACCACTGTTTCCACGACCCACGGTAACCCGGCAAACAACGCGACCATCACCCCCCTTACCCATGGCGCCGGTGCGCCCGACACCATGACGGTCGACCTCAACGACACGGCGACCGTCATCAACTGGACCGATTTCAGCATCGGTGGCGACAATTCGGTCGTTTTCCAGCGCGGCACCGGCACGGGCACCCTGTCGGTTCTGAACCGCGTTACCGGCGGCACGGCGTCGCAACTCGACGGCGCCCTGACCGCGACCGGCATCCAGTTCTGGCTGCTCAATCCCAGTGGGATCTTCATCGGTACGGGGACCGACACCAAGGCCAATATCAATACCGGCGCCTTCTTCGCCTCGACCCTGGACATGGCCCCTGGCGACTTTACCGCCGCTACCCCATCCTACCATTTGACCGGTGGTTCGACCGACATCATTAACGTCAATAGCGGTGCCACTATCATGACTGCGGCGGGACCGCTGGTGCTGATGGGGCAGACAATATCCACGGCCGGCCACCTTGAGGCCACAGCCGGAGATGTCGCCCTGGTCGCCGGTACGGAGATGACGGTCCAGGCCTCGCCTCTGTCGCCGCTCGGCATCACTGTTATGGCCGGTACCCAGGTAGGCACTGCCAAGATTTCGGTCGACGCCCATGGGCAATTGAAGGCGAACTCCGTAATCCTCGCTGGCCAGGCCGACGGCACCCATGCTCTGGCTAGCGATATCCTTCTGGGGATCGACTCGACCGCCACCCTCGAAGCGACCGGCGTCAACGGACGTGTCATACTCACTACCGGCAGCAATCCAGGAACAGTCGCCGGGGTCGCGAACATCAATGGTCTGGTGACGGGAACTCAGACCAGCAATATTGCTTCTGGCGGCGAATTGAGCGCCACCGGGGGGGTGGTGCTGAGTGGCCAGAACCTCATCAGCCAGACGAACAACGTCACGGTCAGTGCCGGAGATTATAGTATTACGGCGGCGGGCAAGGTGACCCTTGGGGGGACGCAAGCCGCCCACGGCGTGGTGACCATTGTTGGCCATGATATTGCCCATTCCGGCACGGTAAGCCTGACGGCGAACAAGGACGGGGCCTTTTCCGACGCTACGGCAGCGCAGGGCAAGCTGTCCGTCAGAGCGACAGGCGGCAGTATCGACCTCGGCACGGATTCCACCATCCGGGGCGGAACAGGCCACGAATCCGAAGTCCATTTCGAAACGACGATATCCGGTGCCGACGTCACGGCCGGTCATGTCTCGGGCCTGGAACTGACGGGTCTTGAGAACCAAACCGGCGATATCATCACCGGCGATATCGATGTCGACACAGCGTTGACGCTGAAGACAACGGGCGGGAATATTTCTACCGGCGGCATCACCGTCGGCGGCGCAACGCCGCAGGATGCGTCTGTCTGGTCGACGACCGGCGATGTGTCGGTCATCGGCGACGGCAGCATTTCCGGCGACTATGGTGTGACGGCACACGGCACCGCCACCTTGGGCGGAACGCAAAAGGCCCATGGGACGGTGACGGTCGAAGGCGCCGATATCGCTAATTCCGGCACGCTGAGCCTGACGGCCAACAAGGACGGGGCCTTTTCGGCGGGGACGGCGGCGCAGGGTAAGCTGACCCTGACGGCGGACACCGGCGGTATCGATATCGGCAAGGGCTCGACCCTGAATGGCGGCACCACGGCAGGGGGTACGCCAAACAGGCTGTCGGAAGTCGCTATCAGCGCGGCGACCGCCGGGGCCGATGTCACGCTTGGGAATGTAAACGCCCTCAGCCTGACTGGCCTGACGGCGCAAGCGGGCGATATCTCGGTCGGCGATGTCGACGTCACCAACGATATTACGCTGGCCACGACGAATGGCAATGTTCGTGGCCGCTCGGTCAAATCCAGAACGGGCAATGTCGAAATCACCGCAATCAACGGCGATATTTCCGGCCTGTCGCGTGCGGCGGCCGGCGATGGCCGCCTGCTGGATACTTTTGATCGTCTTGATCTGACCGCTGCCGCCTCCGGCAAGAAGGTGACTGTTTCGGCCAGCGGCACCAGTGGCAAGGTCCAGCTCGGCGCTGCGAATGCAGGGGATGGCACGGCCGGTGCGACCGTTGCCGACCAGGTCTATATCCGGGGTCATGATATCGACCTGGCGTCAGCCTACGCCGAAGACGGCAAGCTTCATATCGTTGCGGACACGGGCGCCGTGAAGATCGGTACCTCGCCAGCCACGATCGGCAAGGCCAAGAGCGATGTCGATGTGACGGCTGAAACGAATGTCACAGCGAAGGCGCTGACCTCCACGGCCGGCTCGGTCACGGTCACAGCCGGCGACGATTCCATCGTCACGCCCCACAATGGTTCGATCGATGTCGGCACGGCCGATGCGGCCGTTGACTTGACTATGTCGGCCTATGGGACGGCGAGCGGTGGTGATGTGGCCTTGGGCAATGGCGAGATCGGCCACGCGGTCAACATGGAGAATACCAGCCGCGGCGGGACTGCCGGCGACGTCACGATCACGGGAACACTGAATTCCACCAAGACGACGGTCGGTGCTACCGATCTGACCTCGGCCAACAATATCGATATCAATGTCATCGACAGCAGGCTCGGCGATATCACGCTGACGGCGGAAAAGGATATCATTGCAACATTGCTGACGGCGGAGGCCAGCTCGATCTTCGCGACGGCGGGCGACAACTCCGTTCTGACACCTCATATCGGTTCGATCGGTGTCGGCACGGCCAACGCACATATCGACCTGGATATGTCGGCCTATGGCGTAAAGACGACCTCGGTCCATCTTGCGAGCGACGGCGGCAACATCACGCTGGGCGACGGTACGGTGGGTGGCGTCACGACGCTGGAGAACACGACGCGCAGCGGTACGGCCGGCGAGATTGCGGTCACGGGGACGCTGAACTCGGGCCAGACCCAGGTGACGGCGGGCTCTACCGACCTGACCTCGGCGGAAAGCATCCGTGTCAACGACATCGACAGCAAATACGGCGATATCACGCTGACGGCCAATAGCGGCAATATCACCGGCAAGGCTTCGGGCTCCAGCCCGGTCGCGGAGACTCTCGGCGACTACGGTCGTGGCGATCTGACGGTCGAAGATACCGGGCGGACGATCACGGTCCAAGCCCTGGACGCAGGAATAATTCCGACCGGTAACATACAGCTCGGGGCTTTGACCGCCGGCAAGGGCGACAGCCTGTCTCCGTTCGCACAGGAGGTCTATGTCACGGCGACAGGTTCCGCCGATATTACCTCGGCGCATGCCCTGGACGGTGGTTTATATATCCAGACGGACCATGATGCGACTGCCGAAACCCTGACGGCGGACAAGGGCGACATCCAGGTCAAGGCTGGTAATGAGACGCTTGTCACGCCGACCTCTGGTTCGATCGCTGTCACGACACTTGCCCAGGCTTCGGGTGACCTGACCCTGTCGGCCTATGGCACCTTGGCCAATACGGGCAATGTCACGCTGCACAACGGCGAGATCGGCCACGCGGTCAACATGGAGAATACCAGCCGCGGCGGGACCGCCGGCGACGTCACGATCACGGGAACACTGAATTCCACCAAGACGACGGTCGGTGCTACCGATCTGACCTCGGCCAACAATATCGATGTCAATGTCATCGACAGCAGGCTCGGCGATATCACGCTGACGGCGGAAAAGGATATCACTGCAACGTTGCTGACGGCGGAGGCCAGCTCGATCTTCGCGACGGCGGGCGATAACTCCGTTCTGACACCTCATGCCGGTTCGATCGATGTCGGTATTGCCAATGCGCATATCGACCTGGACATGTCGGCCTATGGCGTAAAGACGACCTCGGTCCATCTTGCGAGCGACGGCGGCAACATCACGCTGGTCGACGGTACGGTGGGTGGCGTCACGACGCTGGAGAACACGACGCGCAGCGGTACGGCCGGCGAGATCGCGATCACGGGGACGCTGAACTCGGGCCAGGCCCTGGCGACGGCGGGCTCTACGGACCTGACTTCGGCGGAAAGCATCCGTGTCAACGACATCGACAGCAAATACGGCGATATCACGCTGACGGCCAATAGCGGCAATATCACCGGGAAGGCTTCGGGCTCCAGCCCGGTCGCGGAGACTCTCGGCGATTACGGCCGTGGCGATCTGACAGTCGAAGATGCCGGCAAGACGATCACGGTTACGGCCCTGGATGCGGTAACGAGCTCGAACGGCAACATCCAGCTGGGTGTTCTGACCGCTGGCAATGGTACGCTTACGCCGCCGTTGAGCAGCGACGAGATCTATCTGCACGGCCACCAGGTCGATATCACCTCGGCCGATGCCACGGATGGCAAGCTGCATATCCTGACCGACAAGCGGACGGTCAAGGTTGCGGACCTGGGTAAGGCGAAGACGGATGTCGAAGTCCAGGCGGAGGCGGATGTCACCGCCGATACGCTGGAGTCTACGCTGGGGTCTGTTCTGGTCACGGCCGGCGACGATTCCATCGTCACGCCGCACAATGGTTCGATCGATGTCGGTACGGCCAATGCGCATATCGACCTGGATATGTCGGCCTATGGCGTAAAGACGACCTCGGTCCATCTTGCGAGCGACGGCGGCAACATCATGCTGGGCGACGGTACGGTGGGTGGCGTCACGACGCTGGAGAACACGACGCGCAGCGGTACGGCCGGCGAGATCGCGATCACGGGGACGCTGAACTCGGGCCAGACCCAGGTGACGGCGGGCTCTACCGACCTGACCTCGGCGGAAAGCATCCGTGTCAACGACATCGACAGCAAATACGGCGATATCACGCTGACGGCCAATAGCGGCAATATCACCGGCAAGGCCTCGGTTTTGAGCCCCGTCGCGGAGACTCTCGGCGATTACGGCCGCGGCGATCTGACGGTCGAAGATACCGGGCGGACGATCACGGTCCAAGCCCTGGACGCAGGACTAATTCCGACCGGTAACATCCAGCTCGGGGCTTTGACCGCCGGCAAGGGCGACAGCCTGTCTCCGGTCGCACAGGAGGTCTATGTCACGGCGACAGGTTCCGCCGATATTACCTCGGCGCACGCCCTGGACGGTGGTTTATATATCCAGACGGACCATGATGCGACTGCCGAAACCCTGACGGCGGACAAGGGCGACATCCAGGTCAAGGCTGGTAATGAGACGCTTGTCACGCCGACCTCTGGTTCGATCGCTATAACGACACTTGCCCAGGCTTCGGGTGACCTGACCCTGTCGGCCTATGGCACCTTGGCCAATACGGGCAATGTCACGCTGCACAATGGCGAGATCGGCCACGCGGTCAACATGGAGAATACCATCCGCGGCGGGACTGCCGGCGACGTCACGATCACGGGAACACTGAATTCCACCAAGACGACGGTCGGTGCTACCGATCTGACCTCGGCCAACAATATCGATATCAATGTCATCGACAGCAGGCTCGGCGATATCACGCTGACGGCGGAAAAGGATATCATTGCAACATTGCTGACGGCGGAGGCCAGCTCGATCTTCGCGACGGCGGGCGACAACTCCGTTCTGACACCTCATGCCGGTTCGATCGATGTCGGCACGGCCAACGCACATATCGACCTGGATATGTCGGCCTATGGCGTAAAGACGACCTCGGTCCATCTTGCGAGCGACGGCGGCAACATCACGCTGGGCGACGGTACGGTGGGTGGCGTCACGACGCTGGAGAACACGACGCGCAGCGGTACGGCCGGCGAGATCGCGATCACGGGGACGCTGAACTCGGGCCAGGCCCTGGCGACGG
Source organism: Asticcacaulis sp. (assembly GCA_965246725.1). Classification (GTDB taxonomy): domain Bacteria; phylum Pseudomonadota; class Alphaproteobacteria; order Caulobacterales; family Caulobacteraceae; genus Asticcacaulis. Next base: position 283,050 of record CBDFFG010000003.1, on the reverse strand, counting down.
CGGGCTCTACGGACCTGACTTCGGCGGAAAGCATCCGTGTCAACGACATCGACAGCAAATACGGCGATATCACGCTGACGGCCAATAGCGGCAATATCACCGGGAAGGCTTCGGGCTCCAGCCCGGTCGCGGAGACTCTCGGCGATTACGGCCGTGGCGATCTGACAGTCGAAGATGCCGGCAAGACGATCACGGTTACGGCCCTGGATGCGGTAACGAGCTCGAACGGCAACATCCAGCTGGGTGTTCTGACCGCTGGCAATGGTACGCTTACGCCGCCGTTGAGCAGCGACGAGATCTATCTGCACGGCCACCAGGTCGATATCACCTCGGCCGATGCCACGGATGGCAAGCTGCATATTCTGACCGACGAGCGGACGGTCAAGGTTGCGGACCTGGGTAAGGCGAAGACGGATGTCGAAGTCCAGGCGCAGACGGATGTCACCGCCGATACGCTGGAATCGACGCTGGGTTCGGTGCGTGTTACGGCCGGCAATGCCGTCACGCCCCACAGTGGTTCGATTGATGTCGGCACGGCCGGTGCACAGATCGACCTGATCCTGTCCGCCTACGGGGCCACGGCAGGCACGGGCAATATCACGCTTGGCACGGGTAATGCCGGCAATGCGGCAACGCTCGAAAATACGATCCGCGGCGGTACCTACGGCGACATTACCGTCAACGATACCCTGGCTTCGGCGACAATGACGGGTGGTGCGACGGAACTGGCGTCTGCGGGCAATATTCGTCTCGACAAAATCGACAGTGCACATGGCGATATCACGCTGACGGCCAATACCGGGGATATTACGGGTATTGCGCAAAACGCCAGTCCGGTGACGATCGGCGACTACGGTCGTGGCGATCTGACGGCGCATGATGCCGGCAAGACGATCACGGTTACTGCCCTGGATGCGGTAACGAGCTCGAACGGCAACATCCAGCTGGGTGTTCTGACCGCTGGCAATGGTACGCTTACGCCGCCGTTGAGCAGCGACGAGATCTATCTGCACGGCCACCAGGTCGATATCACCTCGGCCGATGCCACGGATGGCAAGCTGCATATCCTGACCGACAAGCGGACGGTCAAGGTTGCGGACCTGGGTAAGGCGAAGACGGATGTCGAAGTCCAGGCGGAGGCGGATGTCACCGCCGATACGCTGGAGTCTACGCTGGGGTCTGTTATAGTCACGGCCGGCGACGATTCCATCGTCACGCCGCACAGTGGTTCGATCGATGTCGCCACGGCCAACGCACATATCGACCTGATCCTGTCCGCCTACGGGGCCACGGCAGGCACGGGTAATATCACGCTCGGCACGGGTAATGCCGGCAATGGGGCAACACTCGAAAATACGATCCGCGGCGGCATCTACGGCGACATTACCGTCAACGATACCCTGGCTTCGGCGACAATGACGGGCGGCGCGACGGAACTGGCGTCTGCGGGCAATATTCGCCTGGATACGATCGACAGCCAGCATGGTGACGTGACCCTGACCACGCTGAACGGCGATATTTCCGGTCTGTCCCTGTCGACGGGGGCTGCTGATGGCAGACTGTTGATGGGCTACGACCGCGGAACGATTACCGCCGAGGGCAATGGCCGCGCGATTACAGTGACGGCAAGCCATGATGTCCAGCTGGGTGCCGTGAATGCAGGCGACGGTATTGGACCGGCTTCGGCGCCGGACCAGATCGATATTACAGCCCATGACTCCGTCGACGTCACCCTGGTGCATGCCCGGGATGGTGGGGTGCAGGTCACGGCCTGGCGTAATACCGTCGCGGACACCCTGTCGGCCGATAATGGCAATATTACTGTCACGGCGGGCAATGCGACGCTGGCGTCTCCAACTGACGGTTCTATCACCATAAGAACCCTGGCCGATGCCGCCGCAGACCTGAAATTGTCGGCGTACGGAATGGCTGCGGGTACGGGCAATATTGTCCTGCGCGACGCCGAAGCGGGGCACACTGCGACGCTCGAAAATACGACACGTGGCGGAACAGCCGGCGATGTGACGGTGTTGGGTACCCTGACGTCTAGCACCGTCGTCCCGGCGGTGCCGGGCGTTTTCAATACGACGAGCCTGGCGTCTGCCAACAATATCCGCGTTAACACGATCGACAGCAAGTTCGGCGATGTGACGCTGACAGCGGTTGCCGGGGATGTGACCGGGCTTGCCGGCGGCGGATCCGCGAGCGACCTCGATCCGGGCTTTGGCCGTTCCGTCCTGACCACGGAAGGGCGCGGCAGGACGGTTTCCGTAACCGCCAAGGGCAAGGTGCAACTCGCATCCGTGACGGCCGGTACGGGCACTGTGCCGGACGGTACAGGCGCAAATCAGATAACGGTTACCGCCGACTCGGTCGACATCACCTCGACGACGGCGAAGGACGGGGCGCTCAAGATTGCGGCGACCGGCGGCGACGTCGTGCTGACCGGCGCCACCGGTTTCGGCGGCGTCGATGTCGGCGCCAACAACAATCTGCGTTTCGCCACCATAAACTCGGACCATGGCAATGTCGCCCTGGCGACCACGGTCGGCGATATTTCGGGCCGTGTCACGACCCCGGCGGCGAGCGACGGGCGCCTCCTTGCCGGTTACGACCGCGGAACGGTCACTGCCGGACACACGGGGGCTACTCTATCGGTCACGGCCGCGGGCAAGGTCCAGCTTGGCGCCCTGTCCTCAGGCGACGGATCGCTGACGACTCCGACCGGCGGTGCCGGTGTGACGGTTTCCGGCAGGGCGCTCGATCTGAGCTCGGTTGCGGCCAAGGACGCGGCGGTGCACCTTACGTCGACGACGGACGACATTATCGTTCCGACCGTGGTCGGCAAGGATTCGGTCGTCATCGAAAGCAACCGGAACATCCGCACCGCCACGGTGACCTCGAACGCCGGCGATGTCGGTCTGACGGCGAAGCTCGGCGATCTGTCGGGTCTGGCGGACGTGACCGCGACCGGCGATGGCCGGCTGCTCGACGGCTTTGGCCGCAGCACGGTCACGGCGTCGGGCGTCGGCAGGACAGTGAAGGTCGCCGCCGGCAAGGTTCAGGTCGACACGCTATCGGCGGGCGCCGTCCCGCCGACCGCCACGACGACCCTGGCACGGGTGCTGGCGCCAGCCGTGACCGTCGATCAGGTCACGATCGACGGCAGCGCCATCGACGCCGTGAAGGTCGGTGCGAAAAACGGCAATATCAGGCTGACGGCAAACGGCGGCGCCATTGCGCTCGGCACCGGCACCGCGACCGGCAGTGCCGAGGTCACGACCACGGCGGCTGTCGGCGATATCCGCATCGGGTCCCTTACGGGCGCTTCCGACACGGTTACCTCCAGTCGCGACGTCACGATCGATAGCATTGCGTCTACGTCAGGCGATATCACCGTCAGTGGCGGCGGAATAGGCGTGTCCTCCGCCCATGCTACGAGAGCGCTGACCCTGACCGGCGGAGGCATCGACCTCGGAAATGGTACTGCCGGCGGCACGGCGACCATCGACGCTGTCGGCGCAGCGCGTATCGGCAGTGTCGATAGCGATTCGGACGTCATGGTGACGGCCGCTACCGCCATGATCGGTTCGGCCAGGGCCAAGGGCCGCCTGGTCTTCAAGGCGACCGCAGGTGACCTGAAACTGACCCAGGGGAGTGCCGAGGGCTCGGCCGAGCTTACGACCAAAGGGGGCGATATCACGGTGGCCGACAGTCTCAAGACGGGCGCGGCGATGACGCTGGACGCCGATGGGGCGTTGTCGGCGACGTCGCTGACGTCGGGCGGAGACGTCAAGGCGACGGCGACCAAGATCATGACCCTTGGCCCGGTTACAGCCACCGGTCGCGCGGTTGCACTCAAGGCGCCCGACGCGACACTGAACGGCGACATAGCCGCCCAGGCCATCACCCTGACGGCGACCCAGGCGTTGCGCCTCGGCGCTTCGCCCACCGATGGCGATGCCGTACCCGCCGGCGGTTTCGTCCTGTCGGAAACGGAGCTCAACCATCTCAAGCCGTCCGGCAGCAACAGCGTCGTCACGCTCGACGCCGGCGCCCTTGGCATGGCCATCGGCATGGTGAACTGGTCGCTGCCCGATCCGGCATCCACGGTCAACCTGTTCACGACGGGCCGTATCGACCTGACGGGCCGTTTTGCACTCGATACGTCGGGTGGGATCAGCGGGTCTACGGCGGTGCGCACCCTGGTTCTCGGCGGTAGCGGCAGCGACGCCACTGCCAAGGCCAACGTAATCCGTATCGCCGCCACGGCGTCGGGCGGCGGTCGCATCGATATCGGCCAGGGCACACTCGACCTGCGCGGCACGCAGATCGGTGTCGGCGAGGACGAAGCCTTCCTTACCGATATCGGGTTGACGCCGGGCGGCACGCCGCACGACGTCGCCAGTGTCGTTTCGCAGTTCGTCAGCCAGCCGACATCGCCGCTGTACCGGGCGCGCACCATCTATCGCGACACCCTGCTGATACGGGCCGGCGCGATGAAGGTCGAATATACCAACTATGCCCTGTTCCAGAATACCGGCCTGGCCGGCCAGAACAGCGGGGTTTCGCTCAATCTCGCCGCCGGCGCTTCGCTGGCGCCGCAACTGCAGCTGGCCGTGCCGTCCGAACCCAATGCCTTCGCCCTCTACGGCGATGTCAATAATATCGGCGGTATCGCCACGGCCCTGCTGGGGGCGACGGTGATCGGCACGACCGGCCCGATCACGGCGGGCAATTCCCGTGTCAACGGCTGCGTCATCGGCGCGGCGACGGCGTGTCTGTCGACCTCCCTGATCCAGCCGCCGCTCAATGTCTTCGACAACAGCAAGGTGGCGGTCCTGTCGACCGTGGCGCCCGACCTGTCGTTCGACACCGGCATCAGCAGCAGCAACGAAAGCCTGTTCTCCGACATCGCCACGCCGGCGGTACAGGACCAGCCGTGCGACCCGACGAATAATGGCAATTGCCCGACGAAGGATAATCCGTGATGAAAAGCGTTCCCGCCTATGTCCTGTTGCTCCGGCTGGGTATCCTTCCGTCGGTGGCCGCCATTGCCCTGACCGGGCTGGTCCCGGGTGTGGCGTCCGCCGACGCTCAGGCCAAGGCAGTGCCTGCGGCCGCCGCCGCCCAGGCCGCAGTTTCCGACTCTTTCATGCTTGGTCGCGACCGTGGCGGAGATCCGTGCGCGGCCAATGCCGTCTATGACGACAAGGAAGTGGCAAAATACGATCGGGTCTTCCTGATTACCTGCCGGGGCACCGCCGCCGGCCGGACTCAGGGAAAGATAGTGGCCTATTCCGCGCGATACACCCGGCCGAAGTTCAACCTGACCTGCGGTGCCGAAATCGAGGTGGCGGTCGCCGATATCGGCAAGGTCAAGGCCCGGCGCTGCTTCGATCCGGTCGCCGGCGCATCGGTTGTTATGGAGACGGTGACGCGTAATGGCGTCGTTTACACCGGCTGGACGATTTCTACCGCGGTCGCGCCCCTGGAAACCGGCCTGCGCACCCTGATAGACCAGACCGTGATCAACGACCGGTATTATACGCGCGAGCCCTCGCTGGCGATCGAAAGCCTGCCGGCCATGGCGGAACAGGCGTCCGCGCCTCCCGCGGGGACCCAGCAGGACAGCGACTTCAATCCGAATGTCATCCTGTCCGAGGGCATTCGCCGCAACCAGGAAGGCGCCTATACCGAGGCGTCACGGACGCTTAACGATGCGCTGAGCCGTATCGGGCCCGAGGTCCCGGTGGCGACGCGGGCGGAATTCAATCTCGAGGCCGCCATCGCCGACTCCAATATCGGCCTGACAGAATCAGCCGATGCCCATTTCGATACAGCCCGCACCTTGCTGAGCACCGCCACCCAGGATGCAGCCGCCGGCGCCGACGGGGGGGGCAAGGTCGGAACGGTCACGCCGACGGCCTTCCTGGTGCGCAAGCAATCGACCTATGAGGCGCTCGACGCCATCAATCGCCGCCAATGGTTCAAGGCGTTGGAAAAGCTCCGCACCGGGGAGACGACGGGTAATCCACTCGAAGACCCGGCCATGCTGTCTGCGCTCAACCAGTCGCTTCCGTCCGAGGCTGCTCGGGCGACCCGGCAGGAGGCGTTGGCCGACCGCGGCGAGTTGCGCAACGAATTGCTGGAAGCCCAGCGCTACTGGGCCGCCAGTATCGCCTGGCTGGCCCTCGCTTCCGATCGTACGGTGGCCAGCGGCGATCTCGCCAAACTGCCGGAGTTGCAATCCTGTCCGACCAAGGCCACGGCGCACGGCGCCGGCGATCGTGGGCAACTGGTGGCGACCGTCGGTGATCGGGCCGTCTATTATGACCGCTCGGCTGCGGCGCTCGATTGCGCCGTCGAACTGGTCAATGTCCTGCAACGCAATGTCCAGCCCTCGGCCCTGCTGCCGATCAAGTCGCGCATCCAGCGTCAGTACGGCCGCCTGCAATCCAGCGAAAAACGTATTCCCGATGCGATAAAGAGTTTCGACTGCGCCCTTGCCATGCTTGAAGGTGGTCAACTGGCTCCGGCTGCGCAAGCCGCCTGCGTCTTCAACATGGCCGGTGCACAATCGGCGGCGTCGGCGCCTGCCGCCTACGCCGGTCCCATCATCGCCGCCACGGAAATGGAACGGGCTAACGTTCTCAGCAACAGTTCGGCGCCGTCTGCGGAGGTGATCAAGGCCTTCGAGTCGGCGGTCAATTCCAAGCTGGTGTCGGGAGACGCGGGCGAACGCCAGACGACCGAGCTCGAACGCTATCTCGATATCCTGGTGAAAAGCTACGCCGCCGATCCACGTTCCGAAACGGCCGAGCTCTACTTCCGCGCCTTGCAAACCATCGGCGAGCCGGCGGTGGCCCGCCAGGTCGCCGAACTGCAAAAGGTGGTGACGACCAATAACGAGCTTGGCGCCAAGGTGCGTGACCGCGCCGAACTGGAGCGCCGGCTGGTCCAGTTGCGCTACCAGCTGGGCGGGAGCACGGTGCTCGACGCCCCGACTCGCGAAAAGCTGGAGGCCGAACGTCGGACTGCGGAAAACATGCACGATAAGATCGAGGCCGATCTCGACAACGATCCGCATTTCAAAACCGTCGACGATCAGACCGTTCAAGTATCCCAGATCCGCAGCGTCCTGCAATCCGGCGAATATTATCTCAAGGTCACCCTGCTCAGCAAAAAGGCGTATGGCATTGTCATCGGCCAGGGTCGTACGTTTATCTACACCGTAGTCGTGCCGGCGGACAAGCTGCGCAGCACCGTGAAGGATGTCAGGGAGTCGATCCGCAGCGAGGTAAGCACCAAACGCCCGCGCTACGATGTCCGGTCGGCCTATGCCGTATATGCCCTGCTGACGGGACCGGCAGCCGAAACCGTCCGTCTGGCGCGGTCTCTGATCGTCGATCCCTCCGGGCCGCTTGAAAAGCTGCCCGCCGGTGTCCTGGTGGTGACGCCGCAAAGTGTGCGGGACTATTACAAGTCCGCGGACGCGGATGACCTCAGCCACGTCGACTTCCTGGCACGGCGCACCGATATCTCCTACGCCCTGTCCCCGCGTACCCTGTTGATCATTCGCGGTCTCAAGCCGTCCAGCGCGACGCAGGACTTTATCGGCTTCGGCCAGAATGCCCCTCCGCCCCTGGCAAGCGCGGCCACGGCTGGCCGCCAGATCAATATCAGCGGCTGTTCGATGGACTACAATACCTATGTCGGTCTGATGGCGAATTCCCAACCGGTCAGCGCCGGTGAAATCGGGCTCGCGGCTACGGCGCTCGGCGTTCCCGGCGCCCCGGAAGTGACCCAGGCCGCCTTTACCGACACCGGCATCCTGCAGGCGTCGGACAACGGGGACTACAAGCAATATCAGGTGGTCCATTTCGCCACCCACGGTATCCCGGAAAGCCCCTTGCCCAACGGCTGCAATATTCCGCCCTCGCTGATCACTACCGTCGCGCCGGTCGATGCTTCGGGCGACATCGTATCCGACGGCCTGCTGACCTTCCCCGATGTCGCGCGCATGCACTTCGACGCCAATCTGGTCGTATTGTCGGCCTGTGATACGGCGGCCGGGGTGAGCAATGCGACGGGGATGCGCCTTGGGCAGGAAGAGTCGGGCGCGACGCTTGACGGTCTGGTGCGCGCCTTTATCACGGCCCAGGCCCGGGCGGTGCTGGCGACCTACTGGCAGGTGCCGGCGACGCCGGATACGGACACCCTGATCCAGACCTTCTATCGTGGAGGCAAGATCTATCCGATGTCCAAGGCCCTGACGACGGCGCAGCGGACATTGATGGGGCAGGCCGCGACCTCCCACCCGTACTTCTGGGGTGCCTATGTCCTGATCGGCGACGGCAGCAAGACCATGCTGACGCCAAAGCCGGTGCAGACGGCGGCGCGCTGAGGTCGTGCTTGACTGTATCGTCCCGCCGGTTTTTGTGGCAAGGTCATAGCGTCGTTATCTCAAGGCCCTGAATAAAAGGCTGAATAAAAGGCTATCAGCATGTGCCCCTCCGCTGCGCGAATAGGCGATTTCCATATGTGCCCGATGCAGATGCCTGCCGGGCCAGTGATGATACCGCATGTCGGCGGGCCGATCATGAAGGGCATGCCAACCGTGGTGACCGGTGGCATGCCCCAGGCCCGTTCCAGCGACATATCGATGTGCGTTCCTGTCGGCATTCCCGACATGATCCAGGCCGGGTCACCGACCGTCATGGTCGGCAACATGCCCGCCGCGCGCATGGGAGACGCTACCTCCCATGGTGGGGTGATTCAGGTAGGCTGTCCGACGGTCATTATCGGTGGTGGCAGCAGCGGCGGTGGCGGAGCCGGGATCAAGGGTATGGCGAAGGGCGCGCCGATCGGGGATCCGGCGAACGAAGACACCCTGGCCATGATCGCCCTATCGCAGGCGGCCCTGTCCGCGCCGGCCATGTCCGATCCCCAGGCCCAGGCGGGTAGCCTGCAGCAGGGGGCAAAGGATGCCAGTGCGTTTTGCCAGATTTGCCAGAAATGAGCGGTGCGCCGGAGGCGGACGATAACTGGTATGCCGTAGTCGATACGGCCCAGGATTCGCGGCTTTTCGATCTCGTGCAACGGACGCCCGGCCGAGTCTGCCTGTTTGCCGGCAAGCTGCATCCGGTTCTGGCCGCATCCTCGCCCTGGCTGGTGCGCATGCGGCCGAACGACCCCTTGTTCGAAACCTGGAAGCAGGAAGGACGTGGCCGCAACTGGGGCATAATGTGTCGCACCACGCAATCGCTGGAGCAGATGCGCCGGCATTTCCGCCAGTTCCTCCAGGCCAGGTTGCCCGATGGTCAGACCGTCCTGTTCCGCTTCTATGATCCTCGGGTGTTCGCTACCTATATGCGGGCGTCGACACCGGGCGAGCGGGCTCCGTGGTTCGAAGGCGTAGTCAGTTTCGCCGTCGAAGGGGCTGCGCCTGGTGAAACATATAATTTCCACCTGCGTGGCGACCGGCTGTTCGACGGTGACCGGCCGTTCGATGCCTGAGACGCCGTATAATCGCAATACCAGAAACAGGAACGGGACGATGAGTGACACGCAAAAGGAACTGGCGTCCTGGCGCCTCTGGCTGTCGGGCGAGGACAGGATCGCCGCGGCCATAATCAGCCTGGTCGCCATCGGCTGGGCCTTCCTGATCATCCGGCTGCAGTCGCCCGTGGTGCTAGGCATTATGGGCCTGCTCCGTCTCGACCAGTTGCCCAACGAGGCGGCGCAGAACCTGGCGGCCACCCTGATCCTGTTCGGCATCATGGCGGCCCTGGCGATTATCTGGACGCGGCTGGCGGCCAGACCCCTGCACGGCGGCAGACCGGTCGATATCGCGGTCGGTCTTGCGGCCGGACTGGTCGGGCTTTCGATGGCCTTTCTCTATGCCGGACTGGGCGGCAATGCCGTGGCGCAACCGGCGCCGCACGATGTCCTGCCCCTTGTGCTGGGCTTTATCGCCATTCTGTTCCAGGCTTCGGCCGAGGAGGTCTATTTCCGTGGCTGGCTGCAGCCCCTGCTGGTTCGCCATATCGGCCCCTGGGCCGGCATTGCCGTGACCGCAGTCGTGTTCGGCCTGCTGCATATCCTGGCAGGCGCCCATACTGTCCTCAGCGTGCTCAATATCTGTCTTGCCGGCGCCTTTTTCGGTCTGCTGGCGTGGCGCACCGGCGGCCTGTTTGGACCTATGGCGGCGCACTTTGCCTGGAACTGGGCGGAGACCATCCTGTTCGGCCTGTCGCCTAATCCCGGTGTCGATGTCTGGGGGGCGATCTGGAACTTCGACTTAACGGGGCCGACCCTGTGGAGCGGCGGGGGCGAGGGCATGAATGCCAGCCTGGCCGAGACCTTTGTGCTGCTCGCCCTCAGTGTCCCCCTGGTGCTGTGGCGCAGCCGCTCCGTCGTGGCGCCTGCGACGGCCTGATGATCAATCCGTGGCCTGCGCACGGATGGAATCGATCCGATCGCGCTCCTTCTGGAAGGCTGTCACATTGGCAGCGCTCAGAGGATGGCCGGACTCCAGCGGGACCTTCATGGCGTCGACGGCCTGGCCGTCGATTTTCATCGCATAATGCAGGTGCGGTCCCGTCGAACGTCCGGTCGTGCCAACGTACCCTATGGTCTGGCCCTGGTGGACACGGACTCCGGCCGTGATGCCATCGCCGAAGCGGCTCATGTGCAAATAAAATGTCTGCCAGCCATTGTCGTGCTGCAGGATGACCAGGTTGCCGTTCGGGCCCTTCATGGCCGCCCAGGTTACCGTACCGTCTCCGGCGGCATAGATGGGTGTACCGATCGGCGCACCGAAATCGGTTCCCTCGTGCATCTTCATGAAGCCCTGAACCGGGTGGACACGCATGCCGAACTGCGACGTGATGTGCGCGCCGTCGATCGGCGTACGCATGAAGCTCTTGATGATGCTGACGCCATTGCCGTCGAACCAGCCGGCATCAGTGTCGGCCGGTTTGAAGAAGTAGACGGCCTTCGACTTTTCCTCGGTGGACAAGGAGGCATAGATCAGGCGCGGCTGGCCGACGGCCTGGCCTGCAGCATTCTGGGCCTGCTCGAAGGCGGCCTCGAAGACATCGCCTGGCTTGACCTCGCGCTGGAAGTCGAAATCGTAGGCGAAGGCGTTGGCGAACGGTGTGATCAGGCTGTCGGTGATGCCGGCGCTGACCGCCGAGGAATAGAAGCTGTTGGTGTCCATCTCGCCACGCTTGACGATGACGACGGTCTTGAGCTGCGCGGCCACCGGTACGGCGCTGAAGGCGCCATCGGCGCCGCGGGTCACCACGGCGCCGGAGGAATCATCGAAGGTGATACCGGCCCGCTGCAGAATGGGGGAGGCGCCATCGGTCAGGCTGAGCTCGACGCGGATCTGGTCGCTCTTGCCGCCGAGGGCGTTCAGGGCGGCGATGCTCGCCTTCTGCGCCTCGGCAGGCGACAGGCCGCTGGCGGTCAGGGCCGAGATGAGGTCGGCCGGCGAGGCCAGGGTCATGATGCGGGTGGCGCTGCCCGCGGACGGGGCAGCAGATACTGCTGCCTCCGCAGCAGCGGCGGCGGCTACCGGTGCGGCGGCGGGCTTCGGGTGAGATACGGCGGCGGTTATGCCGCCCGCAATCAGGATGGCCGCAGAGACGCCCAGCGCGATCATATTGCGTGGATCACGCAGGCCGGCCGAGGGCGGGGCAGGGGGGGCGGGAGCGGCTGATTCGGGGGGCGATTCTGGAGCTGATCCTGGGGCCGTCGTTTCGGCTGCGCGGGTAACAGAAGCGGCTGAAGAACCGGTGGGCGAGGTAGTGCTCGATGGATTCCCTGACTGGCTTCCAGATTGGCTCCCGGATTGAGTCCATGTGCGCGGATCGAACGAGGGCTGATCGTTATCAACCATTTTTATGCGCCCCCGGATACCGCTGTTTTTATTTCGCTGTTATTCGCTTTAACATGGCTTTAAAGAGACCGGAAGCTGTGCTTTTATCGCGGCCATAAAATAGGGTAAATGACAGGGGACATGACCGTATGACCGGCAAACGACGGGTTGCGTGGCGCGAAGGCATGTTCCTGCGGCCGCAGCATTTCCAGCAGCAGGACCGGTATTTCGATGCCCAGCTCAATATCCGCGCCAATGCCGCCGGACCCTATGCCTGGGGCCTGTTCGAACTGGTGATCGACGAGGACCTGGCGACGCTGGGGAAGTTTGGCGTGGTGCGGGCCAGCGGCGTCATGCCCGACGGCACGACCTTCGCCATTCCCGACAATATGCCGCCGCCGCCGCCGCTCGACATGCCGGGCGATACCCGTGACGCCATCGTCTACCTGACCCTGCCCGCCAGCCAGGAAGGCGCTGTTGAATTTCGCGATTCCGATTCCGCCGGCCAGGAAGCGCGCTTCGTCGTCGACGATGTCGCCGTCATCGATTCCTTCTCCGACGACCGGATCCAGGAGATGATCGAGTTCGGTACGCCCAACCTGCATTTCGGCGTGACCCGCGACCAGACCTATGGCCGGATAGTGTGCGGACTGACGCGGGTGCGTGAGCTGCAGAACAAGCGCCTCATGTTCGACGACCGTTATATCCCGCCGTCGCACGATATCGCTGCCTCGCCGCGCCTCAAGGGCGGCGTGACCGACATCCTCGGCCGCGCGGAGCAACGCGCCGACGAACTGGCCTTGCGCGCCGCCGAGGCCACCGACGGTGGTTCGGACACCTTTGCCAGCTTCCTTTTGCTGCAGGCCCTGAACCGCTGGTGTCCGGTTTTGCACCATATCGAATCCCTGCCCATGGTGCATCCGGAGCGGCTGTACGAAACCCTGACCAGCATGGCCGGCGAACTGGCGACCATGACGCGCCCGGAGCGCAAGGTGGCGCGTTTCCCGCGTTACGATCATGAAAACCTGCAGGGCACGTTCGAGCCGGTCTTCGACATGCTGCGCGGCATGATGGCTGCGGTGTTCGACCGCTCGGCGATGCAGTTGCCGCTCGATGTTGCCGGACCCGGCGCCTATCTGTCGACCATTACCGATCACAAGCTTTACAAGACCGGCTATTTCTACCTCGCGGTCAATGCCGCGGCGCCGCTCGAGGAAATCCGCGCGCGCTTCCCCGGTATGGCCAAGATCGGCGCCGTGCAGAAGATGCGCGCCATCGTGGAATCGGCCCTGCCGGGCGTGCCCCTGCGGCACACCCCGACCCCGCCGCCGCAACTGCGCGTCCTGCCGGGCTATGTCTATTTCGAACTGGACCGCGGCGTTGCCGACTGGCGCGACTTCGCCACGGCGCCGGGACTGGGACTGCACGTCGCCGGTGACTGGCCGGCGTTGAAACTCGAACTCTGGTGCGTGAAGAGGGCGGACAATTGAGCGACAAGGATGGAAACGACGGCAACCGGACAGTCTTCCGTCCCAGCCCGTTGCAAGGCCTGAATGCAGGCAACAAGGCCCCGGCCCAACAACCCCTGGCACAACAACCGCAGCCGCAATCCTTTGCGGCCTCGCCCTTTGCTGCAGCTCCGGCCCAGGCCGCGCCGCAGCCGGTCCTGGCGGTCGACGACGTGACGCAACCGCCGGTCGCCGCCCAGGTGCGCAACCGCATCATGGCCGAGGCCGGTCCTGTCCTGGCCCTGGCGGCTTCGTTACGCGCCGGACGCACGCGTCCGGCCCTGCCGCAGTTCCACCGTACGGTCAGCCAGGCCATTACCCGCTTTGACCAGGCCATCGGCGGCACCGTGCCGCCGGAGACCTTCCAGCGCGCCCGCTATGCCCTGTGCGCCACGGTCGACGACATCGTCCAGACCTTGCCGGGTCAGGGCAATGACACGGCCGAATGGGCGCGACGCTCGATGGTCGTCACTTTTTTCCAGGAAAATATCGGCGGCGACCGCTTCTGGCAGCTTGTCGAGGACATGCTCAAGGCGCCGGCGCAGAATGCCGACCTGATCGAGCTGTTCCATGCCTGCCTTGCGGCCGGTTTCGAAGGTCGTTTCCGCGTCATGCCCGATGGCCGTCGCGGACTGTCGGAGATTTCGGCGCGGCTCTACGGTGCGCTTGAACATCCCCGTAACCAGTCGACGCGTGAACTGGTTACGCATTGGCAGGGGGAAAACGCTCCGCCGGCCAAGGTCGGCTTCTGGAGCTATATCGCGCTTGCCGCGGCCGTCGCCTTCGGTGTGTTGATGCTGATCTATATCATCCTGCGCCTGGTGCTGATGAATACCGGCCACCCGGCATGGGAGTCGATGAGCGCCCTGATGCCGGGTGATCGCCTGCGCCTGTCGCGCGAGGCCGTCGCGCCGCCGGCGCCCGCCGGTGGCCAGGCCGTGCGGCTGAAGACCTTCCTGGCGCCGGAAATCCAGCAGGGCCTGGTGGTTGTGACCGAGGATGCCACGACCGTCCGTGTACGGACGACCGTGGGCCAGCTGTTCAAATCGGGCTCCGACGTGCTGGAGGCCAATCGCCAGTCTTTGTTCGAGCGCATCGGCAAGGCGGTCGAGGGCGAGCCCGGCCCGGTGGTCATCGAAGGCCATTCCGATTCCGACCGGATTTCGTCCCTGGCCTTCCCGGACAATATGGCCCTGTCGGGGGCACGGGCCAATACGGTCGCCAAGATCGTCGGCGGCCAGCTCAGCGATGCCTCGCGCATCACCGCGCAGGCCTTCGGCGATTCGCAGCCGATCGCCTCCAATGACACGGCCGACGGCAAATCGCAGAACCGCCGCGTCGAGATCGTCCTGCAGCGGCACGACTAAAAAAGACTTCCGGGAAAAACGGGACTTCTGGGGATAACGGGATATGGATAAGATCAAGCGCGCGCTCCTCAACTGGTGGACCGTAACCATAACCATCGCCGTCCTGGCGGTGCTGCTGCTCGTCATCGCCCTGCCGATCTTCGTCGGCTTCCTGCGGCCGTGGTGGGTAAGGCTGATCGTTGTCCTAGTGATCGCCGCCATCTGGGGCGTCTTCGCGGCCTTGCGTATCTTCAAGGCGCGCAAGGCATCGGACGCCATTGCCAGCGAATTGGCCGCCAGCCAGCCCGGCGCCGGCGAACAGGCGGAATTGTCCAGGCGCATGGCCGAGGCCCTGGCGAGCTTCAAGACCCAGGCCGGCAAGAAACAGGACTATCTCTATTCGCGCCCGTGGTACATCATCATCGGCCCGCCGGGCGCGGGCAAGACCACGGCCCTGCTCAATTCCGGCCTGCGTTTCCCGTTCTCGGAGCAGGCCTTCAAGGGCGTCGGCGGCACGCGCAATCTCGACTTCTGGTTTGCCGAAGAGGCGGTGCTGATCGACACGGCCGGTCGCTACACCTCGCAGGATTCGAATGCCGCGGCCGACGCCAATGCCTGGTCGGGCTTCCTTGGTCTTTTGAAGAAGAACCGTCCGTTGCAGCCGGTCAACGGCATCCTGGTCGCCTTTCCGCTCGATGAGATCATCCGCGCCGACCAGGGCGAGATCGACCGCCATGCCGCGACCGTGCGCCGCCGCCTGGCCGAGGTGCGCCAGTCGCTCGAAATCGCCATGCCGGTCTATGTCCTGTTCACCAAGGCCGACCTGCTGGCCGGCTTCGGCGAATATTTCGAAGACCTCGATGTCGAAGGCCGCCGCGCGGTTCTCGGCCACACCTTTACCTATGCCGACGGCCAGCCGACGGCTGCCCCGATCGCCGTCGCCTTCGACCAGGTCGCCGATGGCATCGCCGTACGCCAGGCCAAGCGCCTCAACGACGAGCCGGACGCCCGCCGCCGCAGCTTGCTGCTGGGTTTCCCGTCGCAGTTCCAGGGGCTTCGCGCCCGCATGGTGCGCTTCCTCGAAGGCGCGGTCGGCGGTAACGACGATTCCGCTGGCACCCTGCGTGGTTTCTACCTGACCAGCGGCGTGCAGCAGGGCGCCCCGCTCGACCGGCTGCTGGCCGGCATGGGCGATGTCTTCGACCAGCCGCAAGCTGCCCCCGCCGGCAACAATGCCTCCGGCGGCCGCGCCTATTTCCTCAATCGCCTGCTCGGGGAAGTCGCCTTCCCCGAAGCCGGCCTGGTGCAGATGAATCCGCAGGCGCGGGCGCGCATGAAGTCGCGCCTGATCATGGCCTTTGCCGGCATCGGCGCCGTCTGCCTGCTGACCCTGATCCTATGGACCATCAGCACCATCGGCAATATGGCCTTCCAGAACGCCCTGCATACCCAGTCCTTGGCCGTTGCCCAGACCGTCAAGGATTCCGGCGTCGACCTCGTCGAGGTCGGACCCAATGACGGCGACCTGTCGCAGTCGGTGGCCGTGCTCGACCAGTTGCGCGCCCTGCCACGTGGCTATGCCGACCGTAAAAAGGGCGGCGCGCCCTTCTTCATGACGTTCGGCCTGTTCCAGGACGGTCTGTCGAAGCGCGCCGACCTCAGCTATCGCGAGGGCCTGCGCCGCATCCTTCTGCCGCGCCTGCTGCTGCGTCTCGAATCCTATATGAACGCCAATATCAGCGATCCTATCAGTGTCTATGAACCGCTGAAGGCCTATCTGATGTTGGGCGGCCAGAAGCCCGGCCCGCTCGACGCCAAGGCGATCGAGGCCTGGGTCGAGGCCGACTGGGAGAACCAGGCCTATCCGGGGCCGGACAATGCCGACCTGCGCAAGCGCCTCAATGCCCACCTCGAAGCCCTGCTCGAGGACAAGGACATGGCGCGTGTCTGGCCCGACAACACCGCGCCGCTCGACGCAAGCCTAATCGAACGGGCCCGCGCCGCCATTTCGACCCTGTCCCTGGCCGACCGCGCCTATGCCGTAATGTACCAGAAAGCCATGTCGTCGCCCGGTGCCTCGTGGCAGGCGACCACCGTCCTGTCTTCGGGCGATGTCGCCGCCTTCGCCAACGGCCCCGACGTCATGGCGCTGAAGGTACCCTACTTCTTCACCCGCGAAGGCTACGAGAAGTATTACATCCCCGGCCTGCTGACCGTGCAGGCCGACCTGGAAAAGGACCTGTGGGTCTTCGGCAAGGACGCCGATACCGAAAGCGTCAAGCAGCAGATGGGCGAGATCCGCCCAGGCGTTGCCGCTCACTATGCCAAGGACTATGAAGCCGCATGGGACAAGGTGGTGTCGACGCCGCAACCGGCCGACTATTTCAATAACGATGCCGCCTTCAATGCCTTCGCCCGCACCCTGTCGCCGCTGAAGATGCTGCTGGTCGAGGTACGCAAGAATACGCGCTTCGACGGTGGCGCTCGCGCGGCCCAGGCCCAGGCGATGCAGTCGGTGACCTCCAAGCTCGGCAACTATGCCGGCCTGGTGCCGACCGGTGCCGGCGGAATCGACGCCGGCCGCGAGATCCAGTCGCATTTCTCCGCCATCCAGGACTATGTCGGTGATAACAAAGCGCCTGCCCCGATCGACGATTTCGTCAATGCCCTGAAAAATGCCCGCCAGGCGACCGTGGCCGCGAAGTCTCTGGGCGGAGGTGCCGGCTCCGACGCCGTCCAGGCGCAGATGGCCACAGCCAATGCAGCGCTCAATGCCTCGGCGCCGGGCGCCCTGCAAGGCTTCGTCTCCGGCGCCGCCAAGGGTGGGGCCGCAGCCCAGACCTCGGCCGCCGAGGGCGCCATCAGCCAGACCTATGTCCAGAATGTCCTGCCGGATTGCCAGGCCGGGACGACGGACAAGTATCCCTTCTACCGCGACTCCAAGGTCGACCTGGCCAATGGCGATGCCCTGCGGACCTTCGGTCCTGGTGGCACGCTCGATGGCTTCCTCAACCAGCGTCTGAAGCCGCTGCTCGATACGTCGGGCCCTGTGTGGCGCTGGCAGGCGGGTAATGCGCTGGCCGCATCTTTCAATCCGGCCAGCGCCGAGGAAATGTCGCGCGCCGCGCAATTGAAGGACATGCTGGTCAGTGGCCTTAATCTGCAGGTCAGCCTGGAATCGATCGGTGCCGATGTCGATGCCGTCGAATTCTCGGCCGGCGGCACGACCTACAGCTTCAATGCGACCAACAAGACGGCCAAGCCGGTCATGTGGACGGTGCAGGGCCTGCCGGAATCGCACGTCACGCTCAGCAAGGGCGGCCAGCAGGTCAGCTCGGTTGCTGGCACCGGCCCGTGGGCCCTGTTCCGCGTCATGGACGGGGCGGCCAACAAGCAGAATGCCGGCACCAGCGCCTTCCTGGCCACCTTCGGCGCCGGCACCAAGAGCGCTGTCATTCGCGTCACCCTGCCGTCCTCGGTCAATCCGTTTAGCCGCGGTGGCCTTTGGACCTTCCGTTGCCCGGTGACGCTGTAATGGCGGCTCCAATGACAGCCCCAATGACAGCTATGATCTTCGGCAAGCTGCCGGCGCACGGTGATTTCATCGCGCGTGGCCTGACGGACGCGCAGGTGGCGCGGCTCGACGACTATCTGTCGGCTTCCTTAAGCGATGCGGCGATGCTGGAGGATTTCGATGCCCTTTACCCCATCACCCCGGCCTGGCGTTTCATTATCGACCTGGATGGGCAAGTGATGTGCGGCGTCATCGCGCCGTCGATCGACAAGGTCGGACGGCAGTACCCGGTCATGGCCGGTGTGGCGGCGGACGGCGGCAGCGTCGCCCTGATGATCGACGCCTGCGAAGCCAATCTTTATAACGCCTTTTCCGCCGGCCAGACGGCGGACGAACTGTTCACGACCCTGTCGACCTTTCCGCGCGCCAGCGATTCGGATGCTATTCCGGATACCGGGTGGTTCCTGGAAGACGAGGAAAAGTTCATCGTCGACCGGCTCGACGGATCCTTCCCGGCAGGCCTGATGACGCGCATGCTGGAAACCGCGAGGCAATTTCAATGACCATGCAGCCGCGACTGGAGTGGAAGGCCCTGACCCATGAGGGCAAGGTCCGCGATCATAACGAGGATTCGCTTTTTGCCAGCCCGTCGACGGGCGTGTGGGCGGTCGCCGACGGCATGGGCGGACACGAACGCGGCGAGTGGGCTTCTGCCGCGGTGGTCGAATCCCTGCGGACCCTGTTGCCGGACGGCGACTTCGACGGCCGTGTCGAGGAGACGACCCGGGCTATCTACACCGCCAATGCCACCATCCATTCCGAAGCGGCGCGCAACGGCTTTTCCATGGGGACGACGGTCGTCGCCCTGGTGCTGAAGGACGAACGTTTCGCCGTTATCTGGGCCGGCGACAGCCGCGCCTATATCCTGCGCCATGGCGATTTGCATCAGCTGAGCCGCGACCATACGCGTGTGCAGGAGCTGATCGATCGCGGTCTGCTGACACCGGACGAGGCCGACGGCCATCCGATGGGGCATGTCCTGTCGCGCGCCGTCGGCGTCATGAAGGACCTGGAACTGGACGGCATAGTCGATACCTGGCAGGCGGGCGACCTGTTCCTGCTGTGCAGCGACGGCCTTTATGGCGTCATTAGCGACGCCGAAATCACCGCCATGCTGCAGCAGGATTCCCTGGAGGATGCCGCGACGCATCTGATCGAAACATGTCTTGCGCGCGGGGCGCCCGATAATGTTACAGTGGTGTTGGTCAAGGCATTCGAGGCAACGGTTCTCTCCTTTGCCCAGCCCCAGGGAGTGCCGCAATGAGTGACGAAAACGACATTCCCTCCGACAAGACGGTCTTCATTCCGCGCGGCGTGACGACACCGCCGGTCGCGCCAGAACCTGATGTGCCAAAACCTGATGTGCCAAAACCTGATGTGCCAGAACCTGATGTTCCGGAACCTGAGGCGCCTGCCGAAGACGCTGCGAAGAAAAGCCGGACGAAAAAAGCTGATACGCCGATAGAAACCGCGTCCGACTCCGCCTGGCCGGATTTGCCGGCGGAACCGGCGGTGCCGGTCGAGCCAGCGCCGCCTCCCGCTGCAGCCTATGTCCCGCCGCAGCCGGCGCCCATGCCGGCGCCACAGGTCACCAGCGCACCGCAAACGACCGAAGCTCCCAAGGCCACGTCGTTTACGCCGATGGCGCCGCGCGCCGATGGCGACCGTATCCAGGTCGGCGACGTCCTGAACCACATGTTCGAGGTGCGCCGCTTTATCGCTCGCGGCGGCATGGGCGAGGTCTTCGAAGGCGTCAATGTCCAGAGCGACGAGCGCGTCGCCATCAAGGTCATGCTGCCGCAGCTGGCGGCCGACCCTAACGTCCAGGCCATGTTCAAAAAGGAGGCGCGCACCCTGACGCGCCTGTCGCACCCGGCCCTGGTGCAGTATCGCGTCATCGCCCAGGAACCGCAGCTGGGCGTCCTCTACATCGTCACCGAATATGTCGACTCCAAGAACCTCGAAGACGCCCTGCCGAGCCTGAAACCGTCGGCAGCCGACCTGCGCACCCTGCTGCGCCGCATGGCCGACGGTCTGCGCGTCGCCCATGGTCTCGGCGCTATCCATCGTGACATCTCGCCGGACAATGTGCTGCTTGAAGATGGTCAGCTGTCGAAGGCGCGCATCATCGATTTCGGCATCGCCAAGGATCTCGATCCGACATCCAAGACCATTGTCGGCGACGGTTTTGCCGGCAAGCTCAACTATGTCGCGCCGGAACAGCTCGGCGACTTCAACCGCGAGGTCGGGCCGTGGACAGACGTTTACAGCCTGGCCCTGGTCATCCTGGCCGTGGCACAGGGCAAGCCGGTCAATATGGGCGGCACCCTGGTCGATGCCGTCGACAAGCGCCGCCAGGGGCCTGACCTGTCCGGTGCGCCGGAAGAGCTGCGCCCCCTGCTGGCCGCCATGCTGACGCCCAATCCGGTGCAGCGCCTGCGCTCGATGGACGAAGTCATCGCCATGGTCGACGGCACGTCCGGCAAGATTTCGACGCCGACCAAACCGGCAAAGCCCGCTGCTGCCGCCAAACCGGCAGCGAAACCTGCCGTGAAGCCTTCCGTGAAACCTGCGGCGCCCGAGGCCACGACCGGCGGCGATAGCGGGGGCCTGAGCGTGGCCGGCATTCGCCCGCCGATGCTCTACTATATCGGCGGCGGTATCGCGGCGGTACTGGTGCTTGGAATTGCCGGCGTTACGATGATGGGCGGTCACAAGGCCGCCCCGCAGGCCGCAGCCGTCATTACGCCGCCTGCGCCGGCCGACCAGGAAGCGGCCGCCCGGGCCGCCATCGAGGTCGTCCTGCCGAAAACCGACTGTGCTTGGCTTAATGTCACGGCCCTGAGCGCCGATGAATCAGGTGTAACCGTGGCGCTCAAGGGGGTGGCTGCCAATGCGCCGGCCGTCCAGAACACGGTCGCCCACGCCATCGAGGCCACGGGGCTGAAGCTTGCCCAGCTTAATACCGACAGTGTCGCGCCTATTGCGCCGACCGTCTGTCCGCTGCTCAACGAATATACCCGCATCCGCTCGTCCGGGCCGCCGGCCATGTCGATGCCGCAGGTGTCATGGACGATGCAGGCCTGGCCTAATAGCCCGCCGGGCGTCAAGCAGGCGCGGCCGGTGATCAATTTCAGCGTCGATCCGACCACGCCGGACGTCGCGCTGTACGGTCTGGAAACCAGCGGGGTCGTCACGCCCCTGGTCAGCAACAAGAAGCAATTGTCCGACCCGACCTTCCTGCAGCGTTACACCATAACCGATCGGGGCAATGGCAATTACCAATTCGCGCCGAACCAGAACGATCCTGGCTGGGCGGGACTGTTGCTGGTCGAAGGCGGCGGTCCGATGGATGAAGCCCTGCTCAAACCGGATATCGCTCACCGCGGCGCCGACTGGCAGCAAAAGTTCCGCGCCATGGCGACGCAGAAGGGCTGGCATACGGACATGATCTGGCTGCACGCCGTGCCGGGCTAATCGATTATTTGTCTGGCGCGTGGCTGACGATCGCCTCGGTCGCCTTGAGGCGGTCGGCCTCGCTCAGGTCATGGTCTTTCGACGGGGCATCCGTCAGCAGGTTTTCGTCATCGCCTTCCGGGGCGAACGGATCGGCGGCGTTCTGATCCTGCTCGGCCTCGGCATCCCTGGCCACTTCGGCGGCATCGGGGATATGTGCGCTATTGTCGTTCGACGGTTTCATGTCGTCCCCCTTAAAGGTCGAAGGCCGGGCGGTGCGGCTCGTGATTGCTCGGGATACGGACCTTGCCGGGATCTTCCGCCGGATTGTTGACATTGGCGGGCTTCACATCGTCGCCAGGCGGCGGTGAGGATGGCGTGGTCGTATCTTCGGTGCGGGTCGTGCTCATGAGGGTGTCCTTAAAGATGGCCGGCTTTTTCCAGCGGCGCATTGCCGCTGTCGTGCAGGAAGCGGGCAATGTGATTACGGGTCGCCGCCGGATCGAAGGACGGCCCCGAACTTGCCGACATGAACAGGGCCTTCTGCACGTCGCGCGGCAAACTGGCCCATTGCGCCACGACGGCGGCGCCCAGGCTTAGCAGGATATCGCGATCGGTATGATGCAGGCTGTCGCCACTGGCGGCCATGCCCCAGGCCGGACCGGTGCCCGGGTCGGAAACGGGTGGAGAGACTTCGGGGGGAACAGAACCATTATCCATGAGGGGGCTCCTCTGCGTGTCGCAAGAGTCCGAAACTATCACTCCCTTTGTAAAGGGCGGGCGAGGGACGGCGGCCGCAATATCAAAAACCCGTAAGGGCGCTTCAGGCACATTGAATCCTGATGGCGAGCCGCGGACATTTGCCGGATGACGGAGGATGAACACCATGAGGGCGGCTGTGCCTGCGGTGCCGTGCGCTTTATCGCGACGGGCGCGCCCAAGCGGATGGGGCTGTGCCACTGCCTGACCTGCCGTAAGCGTCACGGCTCGGCCTTCAATCCGTTTGTCGTCTATCGCACGGACCGGGTGGAGATTACCGGCGCATTGAACGCCTGGCGCAGTTCGGAACATGGCGTGCGCTTGGGCTGCGCTGTGTGCGGTTCAGCCATCTGCATGGTCGAGGACGGGCTCGACGAGATCGAGCTCAATAGCGGCAGTTTCGACGAGACCGGCCTGTTCACGCCGCAATATGAAAACTGGATCGGCCATCGTGAGCCGTGGCTGACGCCGATCGGTCATCAGAATAGCGGCAATCGCCCCTGAAAAAACTCCCCTTTTAAAGAACTCCCCCTTCAAAAGGGGCAGTTCTTCAGGGGGAGATTTCAGGCCGCTTCGCAGTCCTGGCCGGCAGGGCGCGGCGTAACCGTAATGCTGCTGGCCAGCAGGTCGAGCATATCGTGCAGGACCGGGATATTGACCGGCTTGACGAGGTGCAGGTCGAAGCCGGTTTCCGCCGTCTTCTTGCGCGCGCCTTCGTCGCTCCAGCCGGTCTGGGCGATGATCTTGATGTGCGACGTCTTCGGATCGGCACGCAGGGCACGGCAGACATCCAGGCCGGTCATGCCGGGCATGCCGAGATCGAGCAGGACGATATGCGGGTGGAAGCGCGGCATTTCCTCGAGCGCGGCCTTGCCGCTGAACACGGTGCGCACCTCGTAGCCCTCGGCCTCGATCGCCCAGCCCAGGGTAAGGGCGGAGGCCTCGTTGTCGTCGACAATCAGGATACGCAAAGGGTGTTTATCGTCGCCATCATTGGCGATCTCGCTACGCATGTCGGTCATTCTGCCGTCACTAACCTGGAAAAAGAAAAGCGTCTCATCGCCCCACGACAACCGCCGTGAAGCTTTTTGCCGAACTGGCGATAAAAAATCAGCGTGCCGGCGGGGTATGGATGTAAGGGAACCATCAAGGACAAATGTGTGTCTTTGTCCTATTGCCTGCGGGTTCCGGGAAGAACAGTCTGGGAGACAGGTATGGCCCCGTTCGATCTCGATCGTTTCGTCACAGCGCAGGCACCAACCTATGACACGGCCCTGGCGGAATTGACGGCCGGACGCAAGCGCAGCCACTGGATGTGGTTTATCTTTCCACAACTGCGGGGGCTTGGCCAGTCCGCCATGGCGCAAAAATACGGAATTGCGTCACTGGACGAGGCGCGCGCCTACCTGGCGCATCCGGTGCTCGGGCCCCGGCTGGTCGCGGTGAC
This sequence comes from Asticcacaulis sp., assembly GCA_965246725.1. GTDB lineage: Bacteria > Pseudomonadota > Alphaproteobacteria > Caulobacterales > Caulobacteraceae > Asticcacaulis. Next base: position 259,073 of record CBDFFG010000003.1, on the reverse strand, counting down.
CCAGGCCGTGATCGACTCGACGGCGCCATCGCTCAACGACCTGTTGGGATCGCCGGACGACCTGAAGTTCTGCTCGTCCATGACCCTGTTTGCCCAGGTCGCTCCGCAGCCGTTTTCGACGGCGCTCGATCAATGGTGCGACGGTCTGGATAGCCGGACACTGGCCATGCTTGGCGCGAACAGCCTTTAGCTGCCTTTAAAAGGTTTCTTCGGGCAGAACGCGCGGAAGCCAGTCACAAAGATGCCGTGCCGTTCCATCGCTGCGTATGACATAAAGGCGCTTGTCGTCATTTTCGAGCAGAACGTAGTTTACGTTATTGAGCGTGAGCAACAGCATGTCGTGCGGAAAACCAATCCCGCTGGAATCAATTGCCTCATCTATCGAATAGGACTGGCCGGATTTCCCGCTTTGCCAATGCCATTCGTAGATATCGTAACCGGCAAACGCGCTGGGGTCTCCGGTCAATGTGTCCGGGGTGCCGTCATTATCGATATCGGCCGTAATCGTTATCACACCATGCTGCGTGCCTTGCGCCTGCGTGAATGCCGGATTTTCCACGGTGCCCGGATCTGCGGGAATGGCTGCGCATACGGGATCGGCTCGCATGATCGGAACCAGGCCAGGCATCGTTCTCACGAGTGGCCCGTCATGCACTGCGTCCCGTGTCTTGCCCGCCAAGACCAGGGGCCGAACATCGCAGCTTTCATCTCCGTATCCATTGCCAGCCTTTCGGCAAATGGTGACATGCAGCAATGTGTTGACGATGACTTTTGAAATGAGTGCCCGGGGCGCAAGCGTCTCATCTGCACAGACGTCCCGGTCGTTCACGAAGGTTTCGTGGTTGACGACCTTAACCCCGTCGACCCAGGCGCTGATATATCCTTCATCGGCGCCCGCACACATACCGCTGGGCCGCGGTGTATCCATGACGAAATTGATGCGGATGAAATGCGTGCCAACGCGGCACGACAGGATTTTTACCCCGTCTGTTTCAGGATCGATCTGATGTGTCGCGGGATCGGGATCTTCGCTATCATACGAAAAGCTGCGCCATTCTGCGAAATTTGCCGTACACAGCGCGTCCTGGGAATGCACGGTCTCATCGGCCTGAGCCGGAACGGGATGCCAGATACCCAGGGAACTGATCACGGCAGCAATCAGAGCTACGGCCCGAACGAACGTCATAATATATCCCCCTCGATGGAAGAGACACTATACTGCCGTTTCGGTCACGCCAAGCCTATGACGCCTACGATACCGGCGACGCCAGGCTGATCGTGTCGGCGTCGCGATTCACGCGCACGCCATAAAGCCCGTGCAGGGCGTCGGCAAATCCGGAAGAGTCGCCGGCCTCGAACACGCCGTTGACGCGCAGGGTCTGCAGCGATGCACTATCCACCTGCAGGCGGACCTTGCTGTAGCGATTCATGCGCGCCACGGCGTCGGCCAGCCGTTCGTCGCTGAAGGTCAGGCGATGGTGCGTCCAGTCGGCGACGGCCGGGGCATCCGCAACCTTGAGCCCGCCGATGCGGCCATCGGCGCCGACATCGACGGCCTGGCCGGCGGACAGGGCGACGAAGCGATCCGGCGCGTCTTGCGGGCTGACACGGATATGGCCTTGCAGCAGGTCGACCCCGACGTGATCGTCGAAGCGGCGGACATTGAACTTCGTGCCCGTCACGCGGATATTGGCCCGGTCGGAAACGACATAGAAGGGCGCGCTGTCGGCCTTGTGGGCGACCTCGAACAGGGCCTCGCCCTGGCGCAGCTCGACGCGGCGCTGCCCGTGCAGCCAGACCGATATCCGGCTGTCGGTATTCAGGGTCACCTGCGATCCGTCGGCAAGCGCGACGACCTTCTGTTCGCCGACTTGCGTCTGATAGCTCTGCGGGATGGCCAGGTAACCGGTGAAGCCGGCGACAAGGGTCGCCGCCACGGCGCCAGTCGCCAGCCACAGGGTACGGCGGGCTGGGAACGCACGGGGCGCCGGACGGATATCGGCGAAATCCTCGGCATCGAGCGCACCCAGGGCATCCCATAGCGATTCCATTTCGGCATGGTCAGCGGAACGCGGCGAGGCAGCAGGCGTACCCGTCGTTTCCGCATCGAACATATCGTCGACGACCTCGGCGGCGGTCTGGCGATCGGCTTCGGACGGCGTGTCCGGCTCCGCGCCATTCCGGCCGAAGGGAATTATATTTCGTACCATCCACTGTCCCTGAGAGTATGTCGGCATTTGGCCAGGGCATCGGCAAGCAGGCGTTGCACGGTGCGCAGGGGAATGCGTTGTTTTTGTGAGATTTCGGTCAGCTTCAGACCTTCGATCCGGTGCATCATCAGCACGATGCGTTCCTGGGAGTTGAGACCGCGAATGGCCTGGCGCAGCAGGTCGGCATTCTGGCGCCAGCGCAGTTCATCGAACGGCGAGGGGGCCTCGGTGCTCAAGGTCTCTTCCAGTTCGACGTGCTGGCCGGCCTCGTGGCTCTTGCGGCGGCGATAGAGGTCGCGCAGGACGCTGTCGGCGGTCTTGAAGACATAGACGACATTGAAATCGGGCGGTGGCACCTTTTGCGACAGGCGCACCAAGCGGGCATAGACGTCCTGCAAGGCGTCCTCGGTATCGTGCGGCGCCAGGGCGCGGCCGATATAGCGGCGCAGGCGGGCGTCGAAACGCTCGATCAGGGCATGGACCAGCGCTTGCCCGCTGACCTGACCAGACGCCTCCGATTGTACCCTGTCCGGGGTCATTCCCTGCCTGACTGATGTGTCGAACATGCCGCGCTCTTTTAGGTTCCCGCAATCGGGGCCCTGATCGAATAGACGCGGTTCCGTGTGCAAGCCGCCAAAATAGTGCATTTTCCATGACAGCTTTATGACGCGGCCACAGTCGGTAACTCTCTGGCGTCTGTCATAAATCCGTTGTGTGGCAAGGTTATTCGTCGCTATGAGGCGGAGCGTTGCGCAGGCCTGTACATCGAACCGGCAGGCACGATCATGACACGGCGGAGGATGGGCTTTAGCGTCTGTGCGTCCGTTCTGGCGGCGCTGTTTTCGCTCGCCGCGCCGGCACACGCCACCGTCTTCGACCAGCCCGCCCAGCCCCTCGATGCCGCCCTGCGCCGGATCGCCGATGCCGGCAGGGTGCAGGTCCTGTTTTCCGGCGACATGGTGCGCGGCCGCGTCAGCGCCCCGGTGCAGGGCGCCGCCGACATAACCCAGGCATTCGATACGGCGCTCAGGGCCTCGGGCCTGACCGTCCGGCAGATCAATGCCCGCACCTATATCGTCGTTGCCCTGCCGGCGGCACGTGCGCCCACGCCGTCACCCCAGCCGGGCGCCATTGCCGCCGAACCGGTGGCGGAGGTCCTGGTCAGGGCCGCGCGCCGGGCTTTGGTCCGCGATCGCGACCTGTCGGCCGATGCCGAAGAAACGGCCAGCGTCAACGGCATCGCCATCCTGTCGCGTACCACCCTGGAGCGCCAGCCGGCCCGGACGGTCAGCGAGGCCCTGGGCGCCCTGCCGGGGATGACCGTCCTGCCGACGGGGCAATCCTTTATCGGCGGGGTCGATTCCGCCTCGCGCGCCGAAGGCATGTTCTCGGCCTTCCGCGGCCTGAACACCGAATTCAATCTCAACATGGTCAATGGCGTGTCGCTGGCGCAGGGCCTGCCCTATTCGCGCGGGGTGCAACTCAGCCTGTTGCCGCCATCGGCGTTTCAGTCGATCGTCCTGCACAAGACGCCGCGCATCGACATGGACGGGGACGTGGTTGGTGCCGCCGTCGACTTCCGCACACCTACGGCTTTCGACTTTCCGGGGCGCAGCCATTTCGGCCTTAGTCTGTCGGCCGGCAATAACAGCCGCGCCCAGGCCTATGGCGCCGCCGATGCCAGTGACGGCTTTTCCGTCGAATATGCCCGCCGCTTCGGCGCCGGCGACCAGTTCGGCATCTACGCGGCGACCTGGTATGAGCGGCGCGTCTTCGCCAATTCCGAAATGGCGGGCATCATGTCGGCCCAGAACGACGACGGCTGGGCCTTTGGCGTGTCGGACAACAGCAAGGGCACCAATCCGGCCAATATGGATCCGGAACGGAACCTGACCCTCTACAGTCTCAATGTCGGCATATCGACCGGGGAAAACCTCAGTCGCAGCCATGTCCTGTCGCTCGACTGGCGGCCCGATGCCAGTTTCCAGGCCTGGCTTTACGCCACCTCGGCGGCGACGCGCACCCAGCAGAGATCGACCCATAGCCAGTTCGTCGGCCGCGATCCCAGCTGGATCGATGACGGCACCGGCGCCTATCGCCTGTCGATCGGCAGTGTCTCGACGCGGGTCTGGTACGAAACCAATCCCGACTATGCCGCCCTGTCGTCGCTGAATGCCGGCATGCGCCGGCGGGCGGGCAACTGGACCCTGTCGCCGGCCTTGTTCTACAGCCAGGGCAAGAGCGATCGCCCCAGCCATATCGAGGCGTCGGAACGGATCGACCAGGTCGATGGCGTCAACAGCGGCACGCGCCGGACGTTCAGCGGCCCGTCCATCCTCTATGATGCCAATGGCTGGCCGGTGCCGCAGTTCACGCCCCAGACCCTGGCCGATTTCAATGACCCCAACAGCCGGCTGCTGGCCCGCCGTGCCGGACAGCTGATCTCGCAGTTCAGCACCCAGGTGCGCCGGGGCGGGCGCTTCGATGCCGAATACCGGCCCGACACGGCGGGTGCGCTGCGGGACCTGAAGGTCGGCGTCAAATACACGGAAAACCGGCGCGACCTGATCGACCATGACTGGACCAACGGCTTTTTCGGCGACCTCTTCGGCAAGGGTGGCCTGAACTGGGCGGACCTCGGCATCTCCAACGCCTATTATGCCGCGGCCTTTCCGGGGCGTTACGACTGGCGCCTGCCCCGGGTCGACGAAGCGGCTTTGGTCGACTATTTCCGCCGCTTCCAAAGCGATGCCAGCTTCGACAGCTGCGGCCATGTCTATGTCAACAATCTCAACTGCAATACGGAACACGGCGAAGAAGATGTCGCGGCGGCCTATCTGTCCGCCGTCTTCGCGGCCGGCCGGTTCGAAATCTCGCCGGCGGTGCGTTTCGAAGAGACGCGCATCCGCAATACCTACTGGGTGTTGCCGCAGCCGGCACCGGGCGCGATCTGGCCGGACACGCCCGGGACCTGGGCCAGCAACCGCTCGGACTACAGGCAGGCCCTGCCCAGCCTGACGATCAACTACCGCCCCGATGAGGCCCGCGTCTATCGCCTGTCCCTGTGGCGCGGTTATGCCCTGCCGTCCCTGTTCCTGCTGGGCGGCGGGGAACGCTTCGACACGTCGGACGATGGCACGCCCATCCTGCGCCGTGGCAATCCGGCCCTGCGCGCCGTCGAAGCGCTCAATCTCGACCTGTCCGCCGAGGGCAGGGTGGGCGACACGGTGTTTGCCCTGAGCGCCTATCACAAGGGGCTGGACCATTATCTCTACGACAACTGGAGCACGACCGATGCGCCGGGTCAGGTGGGCAATGTCCGCGTGGTGATGCCGCAGAATGGCGGCCGGGCCCAGGTCAATGGGCTGGAGGCCGAGATGCGCCGGACCTGGTCGCGACCGCTGGGGATGCCCGGGGCGATCGTCGTCAGCGGCAATCTCAGCCGGCAATGGACGGTGGTCGACCTGGGGCAGGACACCTTCGGCCACAGGATGCCGATCCAGAATGCCCCCGACTGGCTGGGCAATGCGTCCGTGGGCTACAGCGCCGGCGATATCAGCCTGACCCTGATCGCCAGCCATACGGGCGCCTACCTGTCGGACTACAATACGCTCGATGCCGCCGGCGACTGGGACAATACCTGGGTGCGCCCGTCATCCCGCCTCGACCTGCAGGGCGGGTGGCAGGTCGGGCCGCGGGCGCGTTTCGACCTGTCGGTGACCAATATCGGCGGGGCGGTCAGCTACTGGGCCCATGTCGGCAAGCACAGCCTGGCGATTTCGGACATTATCGATTCCGGGAGACAGGCACGGCTGACGCTGAGGTATCGGTACTAAAACACCTCTTCTCAGAACTCCCCCTTTGAAGCCAGGTCATTCACACATCTTGGCCTTAGCGTTGGCTGCCTAAGAAGACCCCTCCACCACTTCGTGGTCCCCCTCCCCATCTTACGATGGGGCGGAGGGAGTGCGTTTTTCTCCCTCCGCCCCATTGAAAATGGGGAGGTATGGCTTGAGAAGGCATGACCTTCGCAAGCCATGTGCGAGGCCTTTAGGCCGAAGCAGACGGAGGGGTCTCTTTGGGTATATTCAAAAGGGGGAGTTCTAAGAAAGGGCCTCCCACGCCGGCGGGCTGCCGAACGTCTCGCGCAGATGGGCGATAAACAACTGCGCCTTCACCGTATGCGACCGCCCGGGCATGCGCACGGCGTGGATCGCCGGGGCACGGGCGCCGGTGAGGGCGGGGCTATCCGGAAACAACGACACCAGTTGCCCGGCCGCGATCGCGTCATTGACCAGCCAACTGGCAAGGTGAACGATGCCCAAACCACCGATCGCCGCCTGCAGCAGGGCGTCGGTATCGCCCGACCGCAACGGCCCCTTCACCGCCAGGGGCAGGCCGCGGTTGACGCCGGGAAAGGTCCACCAGCCGGACACGATCGGTGTCGTCCCCGTCAGGCAGTCATGCTCCAGCAGGTCGATCGGCTGCTCCGGCTGTCCCCGCCGGGCAATATAGTCGGGGCTGGCGCAGGCCAGGCGGCGCATGGGCGCCAGGACGGTCGCCACCAGGTCGCTGTCGGGCAGGACGCCCATACGTATGGCGACATCGACCCGCTTGACCGCCAGGTCGACGACCTCGTCGCTGAGGTGCAGGTCGATCTCCAGCAAGGGATAGCGCTTCAGGAAGGTGATGACCGCCGGCACGACATGGCGGCGGCCGAAGATATTGGGCGCGGTCACGGTCAGGGGGCCGCGCGGCTCGGCGCTCAAGGCCACCAGGCTTTCCTTGGCGTGGGCCAGGTCGGCCAGGATGGCCCGGGCCTGGGGCAGCAACTGCTCGCCGGCATCGGTCAGCACCAGGCGCCGGGGGCTGCGGCTGAACAGCCGCGTGCCGAGCTCGGCCTCCAGGGCGTCGATCTTGCGCGTCACCGACGACACGGCGACGCCGTGGACGCGGGCGACTTTCGAAAAGCTTTCGGCGGCGGCAACGGCGACGAAGGTCGGCAGGTCTTCCAGCATGTGGTCTCTATTTTGCAAAAAACGCAAATCTGTTTCGCTTTTAGCATATATTGTGACGAATATCGCAAATGGATATCTGAGCTGCGTTCGCCGAATTCCCCGGCCCCTTCTAGGAACGCACCATGCTTCGAAAGCCTCTTACCCTTGCCGTCCTGTCCGCCGCCCTGGTGGCGGGTGCCGTCTCTGTCTCAGTCTCAGTCTCTGGGCCGGCCTATGCCCGGGCGCCGATGATCCAAACCAACGCACCCGGCTATTACCGCATCCATATCGGCCATTTCGAGATCACGGCCCTGTCCGACGGCACCGACGACCTGTCCATGGACCAGTTGCTGACCCACACCACGCCCGCCGCCGTTAAGGCCGCACTGGCCGCCAACTTCCTGAAATCGCCGGTCGAAACCTCGGTCAATGCCTACCTCGTCAATACCGGCGACCGGCTGGTCCTGATCGATACGGGGGCGGGGACCTTCTTCGGCCCGACCGTGGGCAAGCTGGCGCAGAACCTGAAGGCGGCCGGTTATCGCCCCGACCAGGTCGACGATGTCTTTATCACCCATATGCACCCGGACCATATCGGCGGGCTGCTAGCCGGCAAGGCTGCGGGCAAGATTGGGAGCAAGGTTGCGGCCTTTCCCAACGCCGTCATCCATATCAACAAAGCCGACACCGATTTCTGGCTGAGCCAGGCCAATCAGGATCGAGCGCCCGACAGCGCAAAGGTCTTCTTCCAGGATGCCGTCGCCGCGGTGGCGCCCTACGTCACAACGGGCCGTCTCAAGACCTTCGCAGGCAGCGCCGAACTGGTGCCGGGGATCCGCGCCGCGCCGATCGCCGGCCACACGGCCGGTCATACCGGCTACCTGATCGAGAGCGACGGTCAGTCGCTGCTGATGTGGGGCGATGTCGTTCACCTTGCCGCCATGCAGTTCGCCGATCCGTCCGTGACCATCGCCTATGACAATGATGCCGATGAGGCCGCGGCGGATCGCGTGGCAGCCTTCAAGGACGCGGCGCAAAAAGGCTATCTGGTCGCCAGCTCGCACATTGCCTTCCCCGGCCTGGGCCATGTCCGCGCGAAGGGAGAAGCCTTTGAATGGGTGCCTGTCGACTATTCGGCCGCCCGGTGATTGTGAAAGGACCTCTTATGTTAGACTTCTATTTTCACGCCACGCCCAACTCGATGAAGGTCGCCCTGCTGCTCGAGGAGCTGGGCCTGACCTACACGGTCAAGCCCGTCGATATCTTCAAGGGCGAACAGCACGAAGCGGGGTTCCGCCGCATCAATCCCAATGGCAAGCTACCGGCCGTCACCCTCGGCGAAACCGTGCTGTTCGATTCCCATGCCATCCTGCTCTATCTGGCGGATACGCATGGGCGGTTCGGCGGGAAAGACAGCGCCGATCGCGCCGCGGTGCTGTCATGGCTGCAACTGGTCGCCACGGGCCTGTCGCCGTTTTCGGGCCAGGCCGCGCATTTCCTCCACTACGCGCCGGAGGATATGCCCTACGCCAAGAACCGCTACCTCAAGGAGGTCGAGCGCCACTACGCCGTGCTCGATGAACGGCTGAGCCGGCACGCCTGGCTGGCGGGCGATGCCTACAGCATTGCCGACATCGCCCTGTGGGGCTGGGGCATGTCGGCGGGTTTTATCTTCGGTGAGAGGGGGCTGAAGGACTATCCCAATGTCCAGCGCCTGATCGCCGAGATCAACGCCCGGCCGGCGGCGATCCGGGCACTGGCTGTGAAGGCGCAGTATACGACGCCCACACAGATGGACGCGACGGCTCGCCGCGCCATGTTCCCGCAAAATGTCGGGTGATTGTTGCAGTCGCCGGTGATGTCGATTGATGTCGGGCCAGGATTTCGATCCTGGCCCGGAAGGGGTTTGGCAATTGATAAGCTGCCATAAAGCGCTACATCTGCAATTCGTCTATGGCGACGACAGCCTCCTGCAATCCGGTATAGATCGACCAGCCTGCCAGGGAATATTTGCGTTGCCAGACATAGGGAAAGCCTGCTGCTTCCAGGTCGTCCCGGAGGGCGGAGCTGAAGAAAATTCGACTAAAGCCACGGACCTTATACGCGGCGAAAGGCCCCGGGCGGGCTTTCAGGATCAACCGATTATATTCCGAAATGTGCAGTTCGCCCGTTGAAAAGATCTTGTAGCGGATATTTGACGCCTCGAAATCGATGATGTCTTCCATGCTCAGGAAATTGAGCATCCAGTAGCCGGGAATAACGGTCCCGCCGCCGACGAGGTTATAAGCCTTTTTGCCCGGCTCCACCGGGGGGATCTCGGTCTTCTTATAGAGTTCAACCTCGACCGGATATATTTCGACATTGCTCAGGTCGTGGTTCTTCATGATGCCAAGGACGCGATCGGATACATACAGACATCCTGACATATCGGGCAGGACATTGCTGATCTTGGTCTTGAACTTAAGGGTGGTGGCAACACGCAGCGGACCGTCGGGTGCGATGCCTTTCAGTGACTGCACCCGACTATAGCTAAGTATCTGTCCGTGCCTTTCGTCAGGACCCAACGGCTGCCAACACCTGACGTATGAGAGACTGCCTCCGTCCTCTTTGGCCTCGTTGAGATAAAACGGAGCATAGTTTTCAGGGAGGGGGAGGTCCTGTTCATATGCAACCCGAAAAGGCGTCAGGCGGTTTATCTCTTGCGTACCGTATTTGTCCTTCACTACCGCCTCCGTGAGCGCGAGGGCCCACTGTGAAGCGGCGTCGTAGAGAGGTCAATCTCCTGTCACTGACTGCCTATGCTGGGCGAGCCGCAGAGTCAGGGGGCATGGAAATTTCGATTACACGGCAATATCACGCCGCAAGGCAGAGCTTCGCGCTACGGCGTCCACCCCTGCTGCGGAAACAGCGTCCCGAGGTTCGACGGAGAATTCGCCACCCTATCGCAACCGGGAAACGGCTGCGGTCTTATAGCGACCATCTCAAACCCATAGGGCGCCCGCCAGCGTATCAGGGCATGGCTGGCCGGCGTGCCGTCGTCGATCGCCGCGAAGTTCACCTGCCACAGACCCTGGTCCTTGCGGCACTGCGTCGGGGCGCCGTCGAACTCCCGCGAAGACGGCGCCGCATGCAGGCGTCGTAAGGCGCGTCGGTCACTTCCGGGCGCCAGCCATTGCGCCGCCTCGGCCCACGGGCTGGTCAGCCATTCCTCGACAAAGTCGCCGGGATTGAGCGCCACCGGGGGCACGCGCGTCAGCCGGTCACCCGCTCCGATCGCATAGCGCAGGACATGGGTCCGCACCAGGACGCTGCTGTCGATACTGCCGCCGTCGAACTGAACCAGAAGATCCTTATCGGTCAGTTGCGCCCCGGCGATAAAATCGTTGCCGGTATAGAGTTCGTCATCCCGCTCCAGGATCGGGTGGGGCGTGGCTATCTTTGGGTTCACGCGCCAGAGCCGGGTGTTGAGCATGTTCCAGTTGGACGAACACCAGGGACTATAGCCGATCGCCGCGACCAGAGGCGGGGGCGTCGGATCGTTCCAGGCGACGTTCGACGGCGACACGCTGATCGACAGGAAGTTTTCCGCCCGATAGTGTTTGTCGTCGTAACTATCCTGCTCAATGCTGAGCGCCAGGCGCCAGTGACGATCCCGACCGTGGGTATAGAGATAGGCGGATTGGTCGAAGCCGCACTGCACGCCGACTCCGGTGACCACCATCAGATAGCGGTTGTCGTCAAAGGAGGTGATCCGAACCTGGTCGACATAGCCCCGGTCGTTTTCCATGGAATTGGTGCTGCCACCGCAACGGTAGTCCGGCGCGGCCCATTGACCGCAGGTCAGGCCCGCTGCGTCGAGCGCCGCGCTCATCTTCACACCCAACGCGGTCAGGCCTTCCGGCGCGGGCATATAGGCGATGTCGTCCGCAGTGGTTTCGGGGACGGGCGGCAACTGCGCCTCGATCCAGGTCCGCAGCGCCTGCTTGACGGGTGTCAGTTCCGGCCCGGCGTCGCGCTGGGTGTTCACGCCATGTGTCGCCCGCACCTTGGCCAGTTGCGCCTTCAGGACGGACAGGTCCGCAGGGGCGGACCATGCCGGCAGAGCCAGGCTCCAGGCCATCAGGCCGGTAAACAGGTTACGAAGGCGCGTGATCTAATCCCCCAGCCCGTCACGACTTACGCGTGTTTTTCGGCAGTATGAGGCTTTGGCGGCGGGTTAGCAATTGCAGATTGAGGGAGGTGTGATTTGGCAATTGACAACCTGTCACTGTAATCCTTCAAGGGCGAACAGCACGAAGCCGGGTTCCAGCGGATCAATACCAATAGCAAGCTGCTGGCCGTGACCATAGGGGAGACAGTGCTGTTCGATTCCCATACCATCCTGCTCTATCTGGCGGATATGTATGCGCAGTTCGGCGGGGAGGGCAGCGCGGATCGCGCCGCGGTGCTGGGGCATGTCGGCGCGCTTTATTTTCAATGAGAGGAATCTGCACGACTATCCGAATGTCCAGCGGCTGATCGCGGAGATCAGCGCCCGGCCGGCGGCGATCCGGGCCCTGGCCGTGAAGGCGCAACACATGACGCCGACACAGATGGATGATCTGGCTCGTCGTGCCATGTTTCCGCAAAATGTTGGGTGATTGTTGCGGTCGGTGGTAATGTCGATTGATGTCGGGCCAGGGTTGCGATCCTGACCCGACAGTTGGTTGCTTGGTAACTGATAACCTGTCACCGTAATTTGGCTGCAAGTTTTATTAAGTCATTCCTCTTGGTCCGACTTTTGTGCGCGCACCCCATTCATCGACTTGATGTATGTCTCTAAATGACCAACGTGATCCAAAATGCGAAACGCGTTGCGGGAAGCTGCATACTGGCGCAAATCCTCTGTTACACCGCACCAGTTACAAATGTCTTGGTCTGCTTTAGTGGGCTCCATGCAATCAACGCAGTATGATTGCGACGTGACAATTTCCTTACCGTCGAATTGTAGAGATTCGCTATCTCGCACAAAAAATGGGGTAGCTGTGCTTCTGCCAATACGTAATTCATAAAACTCACAGTGAAAATTATCGGCGATTGTTTTCAGCGCCTCTTTCGTTCCTTCAGAGGCTCTGGATCCGCAGATAATCGCCGAGACAGCCTGCTTTGGCACATCAAGCAATAGAATGTCACCAGCTTGCCGTATCATCTCTGGAGCTAAAACCATCCGGCGCTCCTGCTCGTAGCTCCAGCAAGCTGTTTTTGTGAAATATGCTGCCTCCATTACGGAGGTTTGCAAGAAATACGTGTAACGTGGCTTTCCAATAAACTGAATGCGTCGAATAAGGTCAGTAAAATCGTGAGTCGGATGGTCGGAATATTCGACGTTTTTAAAACGCGATTTTTTGATTGATTTTTCGAGATACTCCTCGTCAAGCTCTAGCACGAACCCTTCGTGATTTTGCGCGTAATGAGCCCACATTGGAATAACGGTAGGTGATTTTGAAAAGCAAGTCGTAGGAAATTGTGGAAGTTCACCTATGGCTTCTGAATATATGGCTAATGCTTCTGAATCGAGATTAAACTCCGTTGTCAGAAAGAGTTCGTAAGGATCGTTAAAATCCTTAGGTAAGGAACATTTCAAGGTTATCGTCTCATCGCCTGAAAAAATTTTTTTAAGATTATCTGGTCCGACATATTTATAAATAGGCTTTTTCATTATTCTCGCCTGACTCATGCCTATATAAAGTCGTCCTCAGAATTCAGCGACTGGATGAATTCGGAAATAACGTCTTCGGGCAAACCAATCGCATCTTCGAGCGATACTCTATCAATGCCTGTGAGCAGCGCGTCTTCAATCAATTGATTTTGAAAGCGCTCTAGTTCATCCGAGGAAGTGCCAGTGAACTTTCCTTTCCGAGGAGTGACTAAGTTATCCTCCAGCCACGACTTCACGAATCTCCAGACCTCCGCGTGATCCGCGGAAGGCCGGTCTAGCGGACTGGCATCTAGCTCAAGTGTGGGATTTTCAAGGGTGGAGAACTTCCCTACGGCAAAGTCTTCCAGTTCGGGCGAAGGCATGGCGGTCGCAAAAATGATCTGATGCTCAGACGGTGCCGCATTTGATAGTTTTGTCACCTGAACCTGAAAATTCCAGCTCCGTTTTTCTTCCATGCCCTTGTCTTCAATCGTATCAACGATACAGAACCGCGGATGTCGGAAAAAACGGTTCTTCGTGGCAGCCGACAAGAAGCCCAAGATGAACGAATTTTTCAAGATCACCCGCGAACTGGCCGAAAAATAGACCTTGCCATCAACCGAGATGTTGTTGTCGGCAAAGTTGATGTCGACTCGTTGAGGATCACGGAATGAATCCTGACGCGGCAGGTCATTTTTTAGGAGGGTTTTTACCTCCTCTGAAATCACATGCGCGGCCTTCGCCATACGAGAAGCTTGCGACGCCTGCGCATCATCATTTGCGGCGTTCAGCGCGGCCATTTCACTGGCGATCTGTGATTTAGTGTTCTGCTTCTGGGCGATTTGTGCGACGAGATCTCTTTTGCGCGCCAGATCCTGGCGTAACCGTTCCAGATAACCGGCACGCTGGTTAAGCTTTTTGAGCTTACCAGTCATTTCCGTCATCGGTGTAGATTTGAGTTGTTCAAGTAGCCTGGCGTTTTGCCTCCAATGGCTTAAGGAGGTAGTCACACGTCGAGTGGTCGCTTCAAGCTCGACGTGACGATCGGCTTGAATAAGCTTCGACTGTTTTAACTGTAGAGCTACATCATTGATCGTGGCGACAATGCGCATCCGCGCTCGGTCCGGATCAAAAGGCGATTTGCAGAGGTGACAAGCGTGCTCAGCTACTTCCTCAGTGATTGGCGTGTTACATGCCGGGCAAGAATGGAAGCGAATCTCATCAATATGTTGGGAAATAGCCCGCGCGTCAGTTAACTGAGACAGCTTCAGTTCCAAATTGGCAATAAAGAGGTCTGAATCAGCAATTTCCAGTTCGAGACCATCCTGTTCAGATCGTGCTTCGTCAACTTCGGTCTGCGCCCGTTGAAGCGAGACGTAAGCTTCATTATAGGCCTTTAGCGACATGCCCTCATCAACTGCAGGCTCGAACATTGCTTTTTCAGCTTCTTGCAGTAAGAACGCCAATTCCTTTTCTTCGGCGTCAAGGGTGTTCGTTTCTGCGTCGAGGTGCGCAACAGTTACGTTTTCACTGCCGAGAAAACTGTAGATACTGCGCAATTCACCGGCAATTCGGTCGAATTGCTTTTCCAGTTCCCTGATGCGCAAGCGTCTATGGTAAATTTCCTGATCATAGGCGCCACATAGCAGGCGCCCCACGCTGTCACGTATCAACGGGTTGTCATAAGTGGGGTCATGCTTAAACAGTGACCCAGTTGCACTGAGTTGGTCGGAGTACAACAATCTATATATCTGGTGTATCGTCAGATTTCCCGAACTTTCATTTGCCACCTCGGGAAGTCCAAGCAGCCGATACAGGACTTGTGAAAAGCTTTCTTTGGTTGAATGTCTGGCATAGGGATAGCGGACCCAAGATTCACGGGGCGCAAGCAAAGAATCGAGGTAACGTCCCCCAAAGATATCCATGGGCCGTTGCCGTTCAGATGAAATGTCTCGGCTTAGAGTTGCAATCTTGCCGTTGAACTGAGCTTCAGCGACCACCCTGGTACACTGCAGGGCGTGATCACTCCAGTCTGTAAGCTCTCCTCCTAAGGCAAAGTAAATAAGGTTTAGTATCGTCGATTTTCCCGAGGAATTTTCACCTCGGATGACATTGATGCCCTTATTGAAGCGTTCGTCATAAACGATGCGTTGTTCTTTGTAGACTACGAGCCGATTTAGGGCGATCGATGGATCATATTGCGTCATAACGATGCTCCATGAGGCCCGTGCGAGCTTTCAAGCCACCTGCCCCCGTTACGGGATATTCGGCGGCGAGGACTAGTATGAACTCGATTAGAGCTTGTTGGTCATCGCGTCTATTCATGTCGGCCACCCTCAAAATAAGGTCTTTAGGAACCTGAGATCCCAACTCAAACATATCCCGATCCGCCGATTGCGCATTCAGATAGCTGTGCGCCACCAAGGTAGCGATGGCCGCGTCCTGAAGGGGGGACATTTTTAAAAAAATACTTCGGGAGGATGGTTGAAGGCCATATGGGCGAGTCGCCTCGTATGCACTCGCCAACTTTTTGTACTTCCGATGCTTCTGAGACAGAGTGATTTCTTTGACCCGGTAAGGATATAAGAGTACAAAGTCCAATATCTTTGCTGCCGTTATGGAAATGCCGCCTTCAATGCCCGCTACGATACTGGCCAACCGCAAAAAGCGGAAAGCGGCGTGATAGGGGTCGAACGCAGCCTGGTAGCTGAGTTGTATCACTTATGCCACCTCACGAAGCATTGCTCAGCCAGCCAGTAGAACATGCCCATGGCGTGCTTATGGTTAATCGTAAAGACGCCAGACACACATTCCTGGATGATGGGCGCTATTACTTCTTCGTCGAAAAGTTTCGTAAATTGATCCGATGAGAAGTCGTCGATTACATCATATACTTTTGTATTGTAGCAATAATCCACTTTTGCCAGCATCAGTGCGAATATTTCCTGAGCTGACTCGTACATTGTGTATTTTTCAAGAAGTTTGGAAAAGTATTCTTTTTCCCGCATAGCCTTTCGGACTGTGTTTCCCCGCCCGACATGAATGAGTTTGTTCTCTAACCCTTCGATTCCATCCTCCGAGTGCTTCTCATAAAAATGACGAAGGCTTTCGACGATGTGTCCAATCTTTTTATCGGTGGCAACTTCCTCCAGAAGCTTCTCTTGAAGCTTGTCCAGTGCGGACTGTGTGGCGGGCAGGATCGTTGTAGCGTCGCGACCGGCTATGACGGTAGCACGTGCATTCGCCTGATTGACCTTGTTATTGAAAAGGCCGCCGAACAATTATTTTTTGTCCCGGCCGGTCATATCACCGTGAGACGTCGCGCCCGACTGATTTACCACGTTGTTATTCGAACCACTGATCTTCGTTTTCATTACCATCCAGGTTGCGCCAGATCCAAAAACGGCTCCAATGATCGCGGCAATAACTTGCCCGATTTCAATTTGAAAATGCATCTGCCCCCACCGACCGCTTTTGTGGTTAAGTCCACTACGGTAATCCAAAGATCGATTCTTATAGCTTACACAATCGTGACAACCAAGGGTATATTTTTTAACTTTCACACCCCTGAACACGAGGATTACGGTGACAGATTATGGAATGTGAAATTCAACTCCGGCCCAATGGTAAATACGCTTTAGCCTCGTTCAAGCCTTCGCGGATCAAATTAAACCCTGCCGGCGCAACTGGGTTAGCGCCACCACAATCGTATCATCTCCCTCCGTGCTTCCCAACGCATACAACCGGTCCGGCCCAATCCACGCCATCACCACGTTGCGAAAGTGCGTCCGATACCTTGCGCCATCCGTTGGATCGTAGCCAAAGCGCGGCGCCAATCGAACAAGCACCTCATCCGCGGCATTGACGACCATCTCCGCGTGTTGCCAGTTGTCATCCGACGCAGTCTCGATAAGGCATTCGCGCCACGGCCCAATGCCGTGCCAGTCAATGCGGCCATCGGCGGTTAGGTAGCCTGCCTTCACCGGATCGATACGGGCGACGATGGCGGCGGCGCGCAGCCAGTTGGCGACCTTGATGGCATCGTCGCCGATCGGCGCGGTATGGGCGCAGGCCTGGACGATGGTCAGGCGCACGGGCAGGCCGCGTTTCATGGTTTCGGCCAGGCCGAGGATATGGTGGGCGCCGGTGCCGGCGACGGAGAGTTCTGCAGGCAGGCTGCCGTCGGGCTGCCAGGGGAAGACCAGCATCTTGGCCCAGTCGTGCCACAGGACGGCGGTCGCGATGACTTCGCGATCGACGGGCACGCCGCTCTGGCGGTCATAGAGGTCGGACAGGGCCATGCTTGATGCCAGGTTGAAGCGTTCATGCTGGACCAGGCCGCCGGGCCAGGCATGGTGCGAGCCGGCATTGCCGCCGGGGGCTTCGATAAAGGCCTGCAGGGGTAGGGGGCAGCCGCTGTCTTCGGCTCGGACCGATGGAAACAGGCCGTTTAGCTGGCGGGCACGCTCGGTGTCGTCGTGCGCCGGCGACAGGAAACCGGCCTTGGTCAGTTCGGCCAGGATTTCGTGTTTGGTGGTGTTGTCGAGATGCGTCCGATGCCGGATGCAGGGGCGATCGCTCAGGGCTTCGGTGGTGTCGGCGGCATATGCCGCAGGCAGGTGTGAGGCGGTTGTTTTCAGGGTCTGATAGTCGGCTGTGATCTGTGGCGGGGGGGCGGCAATGGCGGGTGTGGCGAGCAAGGTGGAAACCATCAGCAGGATTGCGCCTCGGATCATGATCGGCCTCGGATAAAAAAGATCCGTCAGGCCCATTGGGGAGGGGGCCTGACGGACAAGGGACCTTCGTCGCCGGACGCGCCGAAGGGAGGGGAAACGGCAGACGTAACAAAATACGAAGTGAGTTATCGGAACTTCGGCAGTCCCCCCTCCGTCTGGACCGGCCTAAAGGCCTTGCAGCCCATGACTGGCGAAGGCTGTACCTTCGCTCAGTCAAACCCACCGCTTCGCAGGGCAGGAGGGAGAAGATTGAACCGCCGCAGAAATGGGTGGTCGAACTGCGACGGTCCCCCTCCGTCTTTTGACCGCTTGGCGCGGTCAAAATCCACCTCCCCATCGCTTTGCGACAGGAAGGAGGGAGACAATCGAACTCCCCTTCTTTCCGTTCCGAAAGAAGGGGAAGAAAGCTTATTCCCAACGGCCAGGAGCGTCTTCAGCTCGGCCGTTGGGAGCGTGCGACCGCACGCCGCCGCTCGTGCGGCGAGCCATGCGGCGCTTGAGCTTAATAAGTGTACTTCAGCGTCAGCAGGGTCGTGGAACCCGAGTCGACGATGTCGGAGATGGCCAGGCTGTGCTTGCCGACGTGCGCCCAGTACGAATAGTCCTTGAACAGGTTCGAAACCGACAGGTCGAGCTTGAGATCCTTGCGGATATCGTAGCCGACATGCAGGTCGGTGCGCTGGGTCGGGCGCACCCAGATGTCGAAGCCGGCGATACCGGCATAGCTCGACAGGGTCTTGCCGATATAGTTGTAGTTCACATCGACCGACAGCTTGTTCAGGGCGTAGCCGAGGCGCAGATTGCCCAGCCATTCCGGCGAGTTCTGGATCGCCTTGTCCTTGGTGGCCGAGTTGTTGTCGAGGTCGACCGAGCTCCACTGGCGCGTCAGGTTCATGCCGGCCGAGAGACCCGACAGGGCGCCCGGCAGTTGCTTGAACTTCTGTTGCAGCGACAGTTCGATACCGTAGACCTGGCCGTCGCCGCCGTTCTGCGGCTGGGTAATGCGCGTCGTGCCTTCGGTCGGCGTCAGCGGGTTCACCGGATCGGGGCCGTTGTCATAGAGATAGTGCGACAGGGACTTGTAGAAGACGCCGACAAAGGCGTTGCCGCCCTGGCTGTTGGTCCATTCGGCCGAGGCGTCGACATTGGTCGCTTCGATCGGCTTCAGGTTCGGATTGCCCATGGTGATGGTGGTGATGTTTTCCGAAACGCTGGTGCGCGCGCCGCCGGCCAGCTGGACGAAGGCCGGGCGGGTGTAGGAGCGGTAGACATCGGCGCGGTAGACGGCGCTGGTGCTCGGGCGATAGTTGACGAACAGGCTGGGCAGGACCTCGTCATAGGTCGTCGAATTGTTTTCGAAATGACCCGGCTGTTCGGTGCCGCTGGTGGTCGGGATGATCCAGTAGGTATTGTCGATCGTCACGTGCTCGTAGCGCAGGCCCGGGATGATCTCGAAATTGCCGCTCTTCAGGCCAGCCATGGTGTAGGCCGAGGCGATCTTTTCGTCACCTGCCTGGGTGTTGCAGTTGTAGTTGTTGACGAACAGGCCGGCGCAGGAATCGGCGCGGGCGTCGGTCTGGTACTTGTAGAAGTATTCGAACAGCTTGGCCTGGCTGACCTTGGGCACCGACCATTCGTAGACGCCCGGGAAGATGGCGGCGTAGGAACCATCGGTCATGCCGAGATCGGCCCAGGTGACGCCGGCCTTGCCGAGCAGGTTGCCGAAATGGTCGTTGGTCCAGTCGCGGTTGGTGACGCGGCGGTGGCTGTCGGAATACTTGCCGCCGAACTTCACGTACTGCAGCAGGCCGTCCTCGGAGGCGTCGTAGCGGACGTCGAGCTTGCCGCCCCACTTGTTCTGGTCGGAGAATTCCTGGGTCAGCTGGCCGGCGCGGCGCGCCAGCAGGCGGTGCGTCGAATCGTTGAGGTCGGCAAAGATGTCCGGCGTCATCAGCGGCATGGGGAAGCCGTCGCTGTAGCCGATCGACAGGCCGCCCAGCGGGCGGGCGACGCCATGGTTATAGTTGTCGCTCTGGTTGATGCGGGCTGACGCCTCGATATGGTTCGGGCGGTTGTTGGCGCCGTAGGCGTAGAAGAGCTGCGGCGAGAAATGCCAGTTGCCGCTCTGCTTTTCGGCGCCGACGCTGAGCGTGCCCAGCTTGGCGGTTTCCGGATTGGTTTCGTACCACAGGCGCGTCGAGATGCTGTCGACGCTGAGGGCGTAGCGACCCGAGCCCGGAACGGTTTCGGTGTAGGACTTGCTGTTGGCCGTGAACTGGCTCAGCGTCGAGTTCTGCTGGGTCTCGGCATAGGTATAGGTGCCGCGGGCATAGAGCGACAGGCTGTCGTCGATGCGGTAGTCGAGCGAAAAGTTGCCGCCGTGGCGCTTGGTGAAGCCGGTCGAGACGCCGACACTGATGCCGGTCTGGGTCAGGTTGGATTCGGCGTCGACCGACGGCAGGCTGTTGCCGTTCTTGTCGGCGACCAGATAGCCCCAGCCGCCGTCATTGCGGGCGGCCATGATGCCGGCCATTTCCGAGTTGGCGTAGTTGCGCTCGTCATAAAAGGCGCTGGCATAGATGCCGAGCTTCCTGCTTTCGCCGAACCTGTGGGCGAATTCGGCGGCGATACCGCCGCCCAGGCCGTCATTGCCGTAGTCGCGGGCGCGGCTTTCCAGGCGGCCCGACACGGTCAGGCTGGCCATGGTCTTGCCGTAGTTGAGCGCGGTCGGGGTGCGGAAATCGATCGTGCCGCCGATGGCGTCGCCGTCCATGTCGGCCATCGAGGCCTTGTTGAGCACGATGGTCTGCAGGCCCGACGGCGGCAGCAGGCTGAGCTGGACCGAACGGGTATAGGGCAAGCCTTGCGCCACCGTGACGCCGTTGATCATGTTGACGTTGAATTCGGTGTTCATGCCGCGGACGGCGGCATACATGCCTTCGCCGCGCGAGGCGCCGTCGATGCCACCGAACGAGCCCGAGCCCGTATTGGTGACGGTGACGCCCGGCAGCAGGCCCAGGGCTTCGGCGACGTTGTGAACGGCCGTGTGTTCCAGGTCTTCCTTGGACAGGACGCTGATCGTGTTGCGCGCCTTCATCTCGGCATTGGCCGCCTTGTCGCGGTTGGCGAAGATAACGACTTCCTTGCCGTTGCTGTCGTCGGGCGTGGCGGTGTCGGTGTTCGGCGTCGTCTGGGCCATGGCCGGGGTGAACATGGCCATACCCAGGCCGAGAGCGGACACCATCAGGGCCGTCCTGGTCGATTTCGTCATTGCGATTGCATCCTCTGCAACAGGGCGACCCATCATCGCCCCCCGCTGACAAAGGACGCGGGGCGTCGCGGAACATGCCGATTTTTAATAAAAATTTCACAATTGGAGTGCGTGGCGCAGGAAGAAGGGGACCCCTCCGTCGGCTGTGCCGACACCTCTCCATTTTCAATCTAGGGGATGCACACAACTCTAAAATCGCAATTTATTCAACGCCTTACCGGCTAAAAATGTAATCTGTACACGGATTATATTTTCACCAAAAAGCCAATGAATTCAGGCGTGGATTTTTCGAATTCTCAGCCCGATTTGAGATGTGTGAATCACCTAGCATTTTCAATGGGGCGGAGGGAGACCCGCGCACTCCCTCCGCCCCATCGTTAGATGGGGAGGTGGATTTTGACCGCGC
Organism: Asticcacaulis sp.; assembly: GCA_965246725.1. Lineage (GTDB taxonomy): Bacteria > Pseudomonadota > Alphaproteobacteria > Caulobacterales > Caulobacteraceae > Asticcacaulis. The sequence goes on along the minus strand of CBDFFG010000003.1, from coordinate 237,776 downwards.
CAAGCGGTCAAAAGACGGAGGGGTCACTTTTGTAGACATAGCGCAGCACGCGCCTTGTCATATGGGCGTCATCGGCCGCCCCTACCGTTGCGCCATGTCCTTCACGTTTCGCCTTGCCCTGCTGACCCTGTCCCTGTTGCTGCCCGCTACAGCCGAGGCCGGCGATATCCGTCTCGACCAGATGCAGATCCTCGGATCGCACAACAGCTATCGGCCGGTGCTCAGCCCCGACCTGATCGCCCGTTATGAGGCGCGCCACGAGGACTATTCCGGCAGCCTCTACGGTCACCCCGACATAAAAACCCAACTCGACTTAGGCATCCGCCAGATCGAGTTCGATCCCTATTCCGACCGCAAAGGCGGCCTCTATGCCGCGCCGTATGCCGGCACACCCGACCATGCCGTGATGATGCAGCCGGGGCCCAAGGTTCTGCATTCGCCGTTCGAGGACTATCACAGCCACTGCCTGACCCTGGATATCTGCTTCACCCAGATGGCGGACTGGTCGCGGGCGCATCCCGGCCACGACCTGATCGTCATCTTCGTCAATACCAAGGACGACAATGTCTTCGGGCCAGATCGCGCCGGCGATGTCCAGTTCAACAGCGACGATCTCGACGGCATCGACGCCCTGGCGCGGCGGGTGTTCGGCGCCGACCGACTGGTGACGCCGGACGCGGTGCGCGGCGACCATGCCACCCTGCGCGAGGCAGTCATGGCCCATCACTGGCCGGGCCTTGCCGCCTCGCACGACACATTCCTGCTGGTGCTCGATTCGACGCCGCGTGTCGCCGACCTCTACCGCACCGGCCATCCGTCCCTGGCCGGGCGGGCCATGTTTGCCTTCTACGACGAGGCGGCGCCGGAAGCCGCCATCTTCAATATCCAGGATCCGCGGCCCGAAGTGGCGCGCATCCGGCGCCTGACCGCCGCCGGCTTTATCGTCCGCACCCGTGCCGATGCCGACACCCGCGAGGCCCGCAACCACGACCTCGGTCGTTTCGCGACGGCGCAAGGCTCCGGCGCCCAGATCATCAGCACCGACTACTATCCCGGTGCGCCGGACCCGCTGAACCTGCATTTCGTCGTCCGTATGCAGGACGGCTTCCACCAGCCCAATGCCGGACTGACCGAACCGGGGAAGCCGTAACGGCTCCATGAATGTTTTGCGAAGATGCGGCGGCCCGGCCCGGTGCCCGCGTCTTTTCCTGCAGGGGCGTGCGTGCCCCGTCACCCGTACTCAAAGGATTTTCGATGCGTCGTGCTGTTTCGGCTCTCGCCCTGTGTCTCGCCATCCTGCCATCCGTGGCCCTGGCACAAACCAAAGCCCCTGAGCCCCTGCCGCCGACCATCAATGTCAAGAGCAACATCTATTACTTCCTCGGCGACCAGGCTCTGACCGAGGCGTTGAAGCGCACGCCCAATACCGGCCGGGCGAAGAATATCATCCTGTTTATCGGTGACGGCATGGGCGTCAATTCGGTCACCGCCGGCCGCATCTTCGCCGGCCAGCAGCGCGGCCTCGACGGGGCGACCTATCAGCTGTCCTTTGATACCTTTCCCTATGGCGGCTTTTCCAAGACCTATTCGACCGACAAGCTGGTCACCGATTCCGCCAACGGCATTTCGGCCATCACCACCGGCGTCAAGACGATCAACGGCGCCATCGGCGTCGACGGCTCGGTCGTCGGGCCGCGCTGCCGCGGATCGCTGAAGGCGCGTGTCGCGACTATAGCCGAACAGGCCAAGCTGTCGGGCCTGTCGGCCGGCGTCGTCACCACGGCCGGCATTACCGATGCGACCCCGGCCGGCACCTACGGCCACACCCCCTATCGCAACTGGCGCGCCGACAGCGACCTGACGGCCGAGGCGGTCGAGAACGGCTGCATCGACCTGGCGCGGCAACTGGTCGAGGCGCCAGCAGCCATTCGTATGGATGTCGCCATGGGCGGCGACCTGACCAAGTTCCTTCCCGATACCGATTCGCGCAAAGGTGTCCGCGCCGATGGCCGCGACCTGACGCAGGAATGGCTGGGCCAGACCCCGACTGCCACCTTCGTTACCCGGGCGCGTGACCTCGACGCCATCGATCCGGCAAAGACCGATCACCTGCTGGGGTTGTTTGCCGACGGCGACCTGCCGTCGCCGGTCGATCCGGAGCATTACGATGTACCGGGCCTCGACGCCATGACGGGCAAGGCCATCGATATCCTGGCGAAGAATCCGAAGGGTTTCTTCCTGCTGGTCGAGTCGGGTTCGATCGACAAATGGCACCACGCCAACAACGCCTATCACGCCCTGACCGATGTCGACGAGCTGTCGAAAGCGGTCCAGGTCGCCATGGACAAGACCGACGTCGCCGACACCCTGATCATCGTCACCGCAGACCACAGCCATGGCCTGGTCTTTTCGGGCGGATCCAGCCGCGAAGAACCGATCGTCGGCCTGGCGCGCAATCACGGCAAGAACGAGCTCGACGGCAATGGCCAGCCGCGCACCACCCTGTCCTACGCCACCGGCCCCGGCGGTCCCAAGGACGGTGTCGCGCGTCCGGCCCCGACCGAAGAGGAGGCGATGAGCCCCGACTACAAGCAGCCGGCCCTGACCTATACCGACAGCGCGGCGCACGCCGGCGAGGATGTGCCCGTCTATGCCCGTGGCCCGCAGGCGCACCTGCTTGGGGGCACGATCGAGTCGAGCTTCATCTACCAGGTCATGGCACACGCTTTCGGCCTGAAGTAATAATATAACCGTCTCCTTATTTCGCAGCCGCGTCGGCGCAGGGCATCCTTACCTTACCGCTTCTACATTGCCTGTAACGGACGATGTCGTGACGCAAGCGGTAAGGATTCCCGAAAATGCGAGGTATTCAGGTAAAGGATGCGACCGTGGTTATAACCGGTGCATCCGGCAGTAGCGGCCAGGCCATAGCCGAGGCCTTTGCCGCGGCGGGGGCGCACCTGGTACTGGCGGCGCGTGACATACATCCCCTGAACCAACTGGTCGAGCGATGCCGGGCCATGGGTGTCCGGGTGCAGGTCGTCGCCACCGAGGCCAGCGATACGGCCGCGGCGCTCAGGCTGGTGTCGGCGGCACGGGAATTCGGCGGCCGCATCGATATCTGGGTGTCCACGGCCGGCGCCGACCGGCGTGTGTCCGATGCCCCGATCCGGCGCCTTGTCCGCGGCGTCGAAACCGACCCCACGGCGCGCCGGGCTGAGGCGCATGCCGTAGCCGCCGCCTTCCGGCGGCAGCGTCGCGGCATATTCATCAATACCGTCTTCCCGCCGGATACGTCCGAAGCCCTCCGAGCCGAACTGTCGGGTCACCGCAACATTCATGTATGCGATATCTCTACGGCGTTTCCCGAAGCGTCCGGTGACAATGCAGCAGAGTCCAGGCGTGTCGCCGACGCGGTGCTGCGGCTGGCGCACAATCCGAAGCCGGTAACCCGGCTCGGTGCGTCGTCGTCATTGACCGGTGTCGTGGCCGGCTTAGCTTCTGTCGTATTGGCCCTGGCCCGGGGCACGGGGCTGTCTCCGCAACGGTCGGCGTGAGCAATTCCCGAAAATAAGAAGTGTCTCAACGGTCTGGCGGATATGGCCTTCTTATGCCGCCCCTGGCCTTTGTCATCGAAACCTTAGCCGCGCGGCCATAGCCTGATACCGTAATATCATCAGCACGGTGACAGACATGGCCCGCCGCACATCCCCCCTTTCGACCTTCAGCCCGACGGGCTTCGTCATCGCCATAGCCGGTGTTTGCCTGCTTGTCGTCGGCTTGGCCCTGCTGGCCGCAGAGGACTGGCGACTGGTGGTGCCGGTCCTGCTGGTCGGCGCCCTGTCCCTGCCGATGGTCACGAAGCCGCTGGGTGTCAGGCCCGGTGTGATGTGGAGCGGAGTGGCTGCGGGCATGGTCGTCGCCGGCGGCTTTTTGTACATCCTGCCGCCCATGAGCTGACGGGCCGCCCTTACGTCACAATTACCAGGTGGCAATGTCCGCCCATCGCCATTTTATGATGCGATGCCGTACAAAATTGTCACGTTCGTGCCGGGACAGAACGCCACACATTCTTAGATTTTAAGGAGGCGGCGAATGGCCGACAGCGCCCGCATCGACGTGCCCGGATTCACGCCGGAAACCCTGAACGTCCAGCCGGAACTGCTGGAGGCAGCCGATCCGGTGGCGACCTGGACATGGGGTGATTTGCAGGTATCTGCGCACAAGGGCCGCGATACCTTCTGGATCGTCATGCGCAAGACCGGCGCCGGTGGCCTGGCTCTGCGCACCTTTCCGCTGATGGGCGCCTATGCCATGACCGAAACCGAGCACTGGGACCGTGGCGCGGTCTGGCGCGTCGACACCCATTCTGGCGTCTATCGCATCGAGCTGAACCTTCTGGGTGACCGGCTGCTGCGCATGACCAGCCGCCTGACGCCGGCCTGCGACCTGCTGGTCGCCTTCTGGCCGCGCGACCTCTATCCCATCGACGCCCACAGCGACCCGCGCGCCAGTCGCGGCCGCGTCGAAGCGGCGCAGCGCGGCCTCAATGGCGGCTATTGTTATTTCTGTGTCGACGCGCCGCACTTCGCCAATGTCCTGTACATGCAGAACCTGGGCGCGATGAACCCCTATTTCGCCACCACCAAGGTCAAGCCGGACGGTGTGGTAGGCGGGGAATGGCCGGAACTCGGCTATCAGCCGCCGACGGCGCCGAACGGGTTTTCGCCGCCGGTCAATCCGCTGCACAGGAACCGGGAATATGTCATCTCCGATGCCCTGATCGCCGTTCGCGAAGACTGCGCCCGCAACGAGTTCGAAAGCGCGCGCGGCTTTGTCGACATGCTGGCCGACATCTATCCGCATCTCGACAAGCCGGAGCCGCAGCCGCGCGACTGGCTCAACCGGGCGCAGATGACGCTGGCCGACCTTAAGACGCCCGACGATGTGCTGATCACCGAATACGGTCACAGCTACCTGCATCCCTATACGGCATCGGAATATCCCGACAGCATGGTGCAGATGTCGGTCCTGGCGACCCTGCGCGAATACGAACGCGCCCTTGGCATTCACGATCCGCTGTCCGACGACCTGGCCGCCGGCATGGCCGGTTTCTACGACGACGACCTGAAGGCCCTGCGCCGCTACCTGCCCAATGTCGGCAATGACAAGAACAAGGACGCGGTCGATTCCTGGTATCTCTACCATCCCCTGATGAACCTGGCGCGGCTGGCGATCCACGGCGAGGCATGGGCGAAAGACCTGTTCTTCAAAAGCCTCGACTTCGTTATCCGTGTCGCGCAGCATTTCGACTATGTCTGGCCGATCCTCTATGACATGCGCGACTTCTCGGTCATCGAGCAATCGCGCGAGGGGGATGGCACCAAGGGCCTGGGCCAGACCGATGTCGGCGGCATCTATGCCTATGTCATGCTGCAGGCCCATCAGCTCAGCGGTGACGGCCGTTATCTCGACGAAGCCAAAAAGGCGCTGAAGCAGCTCGAGGACTTCCGCTTCGAACTGGCCTACCAGACCAACCTGACGGCCTGGGGCGCGGTCGCCTGCCTCAAGCTGTGGCGGCTGGAAAACGACAATCACTATCTCGACCAGAGCCTGGTCTTCGTCGCCAGCTTCCTGCACAATTGCGAACTGTGGAGCTCGGAGCTCGACTTCGCCGCCGGCTACGCCAACTTCTTCGGCGTCACCTGTCTGCACGACGGCCCCTACATGGCAGCCTATGAGGCATTCGAGTGCTTCATGGCCTTCGACGAGTATCTCCATGTCGGCGGCGCGGACATTCCGGCCTCGGCGCGGCTTCTGCTCAGCGAGTACTGGCGCCATGCGCTCGACGTCCTGTGGGGCTTCTATCCCGACACCCTGCCGCCGGAAGCCATCGCCACGCAAGTGCGCAACGGCCATATCGATCGCGACCTGTCGTTTCCGCTCGAGGATCTCTATGGCGACGGCAGCCAGGCCGGCCAGGTCGGGCAGGAAATCTACGGCGCCGGCGCTGCCTTCGTCATTGCCGCGCGCGCCTGGTCGGAATGCCCCGGTATGCCGGTACGTATCTTCGCCGATCGGCCGAGCGACGTCACCTGCAGCGACGGCCATATCCGCATCCGTCTCTTGGGGCCGGCGGGGGCGATTGCGGCCCTGCGGATCGAGTTCAAGGATCCGGCGTCGGCACCGGATGTGGTCCTGCTGGCCGGTGACGGCGAGCCGATTGCGCCGATATCGGCGATGTCCGGCGGCCTTGAATACCGTGTCGCGGCAGATGGTAATTTTGCCGCCATGTGGCAACCGGCGGAGGCATTGGCCGTATAAACGAGAAAGGCCGGCGAGGATCGCCGGCCTTTCTCGTTTTTGAGAAGTGTTTTAATTGCTATAGTTTTCAGGCTGTTGGCTATCCGACGCGCTGCCATAATCGCCGCGCTCATCGTGGCCCTTGCCCTGGACCGCAGACTGTTGGCTGGCCGCGCCCGGGCGCTGGCCGTCAAAAGTGGTGTCGGGTGTATCAGTGTCTTGCGGGCGGTGGCGCTGGTCCTCGGCATAGCGGGCGCTGCGCAGGGGAGAGGCGCCATATTGCGCGTCATGCCAGGTCAGGTCGGTGCCGAGGTTTCGGTGATCATAGGCGGCGGAGCGATCGTCACCGGGACGCGACACATAGTCCTGCGACCAGACATTGCCGGTGTGGCCTAGCGCTCTTGGCAAGGCGTAGATACGCTGGGTGTCATTGGGCTGGCCGTTCAGGCCATCGGATTGCGGCGTGATCGATGGGATACGTTCGCCATCGATAAAGACGGTGGCGCCGTGGGCATGGGTTGCGCGCTGGTCATCGGCAGGCATGGGAAGCTCCTGAAAAGTTGCGAATACCAGCCTAGGCCTTTGGCAATAAGATCGGCATGCCAAGCACGGCCGACTGCGGCAAAGCGGCGATAAACCTTAACGCTGCGCCGGCGCGAAGCCCTGCACCGAACCGGCCAGGGTGGCGCGGATGGCGGCGAAGGCGCCGTCGCGGTCCTGCGGGCGGGCGGTCAGGACATTGCTCATCAGGATGGCGACGGTGGCGGGGACGGGATCGGCGTTGGACGGTACGGGCATGGTTTCCTGAATTCTCGTATAATGGAAAACCAAGCTATCGTGGGTTAGGTAAAACTGCCGTGCGGGATCGTGGCGCTGTAATCAAGGCGCGATAAGGATCATCCCGCTAGGTGCAGGATAGCGATACCGGCGACGACACAGGCCACGCCGATCCAGCCGGCGGGCGTGACCTTTTCGCGCACAAAGACAAAGGCCAGGATGACGGTGATGGCATTGGCGGCGGCGCTCAGGGCGGTGGTGACGGCGACCTCGCCGGTTGCCTGGCCAAAGGCGAGGGCGAGATAGCCGCCGGCGGCCAGCAGGGCGGACATGGTAATCAGGCCGATATCGCGACGGCGCGCCAGCATCAGGGGCTGGCGGCGGATGCGGGCGACGACCAGCAGGATGACAAAGCCACCGCTATAATAGGCCCAGATAACCGGAAAGGCGCCGAAGGCCGGGATGGCATAATGGCCCTGCAGCCAGAAACCGATGCCATAGCCTATGGCTGCGCCCGTTGCCGGCAGCCAGCCGGATGGCCCCTTAGGCGCGTCTTCGCCTTTGGCCGGCACTGCCGACAGGATGGCGCCAAGGACGGCGAGGGCCAGTCCGCCGGCCGCGACCAGGCTCAGGGTTTCACCGGTCAGACAGGCGAGCAGGGCGCTGACGGCGCCATAGCAGGCGGTGACCGGCGAGACAACGGCGATGCGGCCGTGCGCCAGGCCGTAATAGAGGCTGGCGGTCGAGGCCATGACCACCAGGTTGGAAACGACAAGAATGCCCCATTGCAGGCAGGTGGCGTGCAGGCGATAGCCGCCGGCGACGAGGACGATCGTCAGCAGGACGGCCAGCAGGCCCTGGCCCCACAGCATGGTGCGCACCACGCCGCTCGACTTGTTGGCAAAGCGGGCGATAAAGTCCGTCGTGCCGTACATCAGGGCCGACAGCACGCCGAACAGGATGGCTGCGTTCATCTGTCCTGCTTAGGGCCTGTGCGCCGGACTGTCCATCTCACTTCAGGGTGGAAATGCCAGCCAGTATCAGGTCGATGCCGGCCAGGAACTGGGCGCGATCGTCGTGGTCGCGCAGTTGTGCCCCTATGCGCTGGACAAAGGGATAGGCCGCTGGATTACCGCGCGTCCATCGGGCGGAAATGCCGGTTAGTACAGTTGTACGATCGGTGTCGCGCGGTATCAGACGCGCTGCTGCGGCGGTCTGTCCGGCGGCGCCGAGGATGTAGTTGACCAGGGCCGAGGCGCAGTCGAACTGCGCGGTCTCGGGAACGCCCAGGTGTATCAGTTGCTGGCCGATGGCTTCGAAGACCTGGCCGACCGCGGGCTGCCACGGTTCCCGCGACAGGCGCGACCCCACCCAGGGATGGGCCTCGATCGTGTCGAACAGACCAAGCGCAATGGCGCGGATCGCGTCGTCCGGTTTCGGCGTGCCGGTGACACCGTTCATCGCCCGGGCGATCAGGTCGTCCGTGGCGGCTTCCAGCAGGGCGTCCTTGTCGGCGACGTGCCAGTAGATGGCGCCACTGCCGGTCGCCAGGCGTGCGGCCAGGGCGCGGAATGTCAGGGCGTTTTCGCCTTCGCTGTCGAGCAGGGCAATCGCTTCGGCGACGATGCGGTCTTTCGACAGGACGGTGCTGCGGCGGTCGGGTTTGGCGGGTTTGGTCATGGGGCGGGGTATTGTGCTTCTATTAAAAAGGACCCCTCTGTCGGCTGCGCCCATGGCTTGCGAAGGTCATGCCTTCGCTAGCGCCAAACCTCCCAATCTAACGATGGGGCGGAGGGTGCTCGTACACACTCCCTCCGCCCTATTCCGAAGGAATGGGGAGTTGGCGCCGAAGGCGACGGCGGGGTCTCCTTACTTTATGGCCAACCATCTTGACAGAACTGGAACGATGTTCCAATAGATATTTATGGAACGTTGTTCCAGTACGCTTTGTAAGGAGTACCCTCATGACCTCGGTTACAATCATTGGCGCTGGCCTCGGCGGCCTGACCCTGGCGCGGGTGCTGCACCTGCACGGCATCCCCGTGACTATCTATGAAGGCGAGGCGTCACCCGATGCGCGCGCCCAGGGTGGGCAACTGGATATCCACGCCCATAATGGCCAATTGGCGATCGAAGCCGCCGGCCTGACCGAGGCCTTCCGCTCCATCATCCATGTCGGGGGGGCGGCCTCGCGTATTCTCGACAGCCAGGGAAACCTGCTGTTCGAAGAGGCCGACGATGGCACCGGCGGGCGGCCGGAAGTGTTGCGCGGAGACCTGCGGCGTATCCTTCTCGACTCACTTCCGGCAGACACGATCCAGTGGGGCCGGAAACTCGATCAGGTCACGGGCCTGGGGTTCGGCCGGCACGAATTGCGTTTTGCCGATGGATCGAGCTTAGAGACGGATCTGCTGGTCGGGGCGGACGGCGCTTGGTCGAAGGTGCGCCCGCTGCTGTCGCCGACCAGGCCCCACTTTAGCGGCGTCGCCTTTATCGAGACCTGGCTGCACGACGTCGATAATCGCCATGCCGCGGCAGCAGCCGTGGTCGGCAAGGGCGCCATGTTTGCCGCCGCACCGGGGCAGGGGATCACCGCCCACCGCGAAGCCGGCAACATCCTGCATACCTATGTCCAGATGAAGCGTCCGGCGGAGTGGTTCGCCGCCATCGATTTTAACGATGCAAATGCAGCGAAGGCGGCCATTGCTGCCGAATTCGCCGGCTGGCCGGCGGCGGTGACAGACCTGATCACCGAAGCCGACATGCCGTTGGTCCTGCGCCTGATCCACGCCCTGCCGGACGATCATCACTGGCCACGCGTGCCGGGCGTCACCCTGATCGGCGATGCGGCGCACCTGATGCCACCGTCGGGCGAAGGCGCCAACCTGGCCATGTTCGATGGCGCTGAACTGGCAAGGGCCCTTATTGCCTGCCCCGGCGACACCGAACGGGCGCTTGGCATCTTCGAAGAGGCCATGTTCGCTCGCAGCCTGGCCGAGGCTGCGGACGCCCACCAGATCATCGACCTGTGCCTCGGCGACCGCGCTCCGTTCGGTCTTGTCGACTTCTTCCACAGCGCGGTCGTGTAGTTTTTTGGATTAAGCCTTCCGATCCGTCCGTGGCAGCAAGCCAGCGATCAGGCCGATAGCCGGCAGGACCGAACAGACGGCATAGACCGCCTCGATGCCGGTGCGGTCGGCCATCCAGCCCAGGGCCGCGGCGCCAAGCCCGCCCATGCCGAACGAAAAGCCGAAGAACAGGCCGGAAATCATGCCGACCTTGCCCGGCACCAGTTCCTGGGCGAAGACGACGATGGCCGGGAAGGCCGAGGCCAGGATCAGGCCGATCATTACCGTCACCGGGCCGCTCCAGAACAGGTCGACATGCGGCAGCAGCAGGGTGAAGGGCAGGGCGCCGAGGATCGAAAACCAGATGACGTATTTGCGGCCGAAGCGATCCCCGAGCGGTCCGCCCAGCACCGTGCCGACGGCGACCGCGGCCAGGAAGGCGAACAGGTAGATCTGCGCCTGCTGCACCGGGGTATGGAAACGGTGGATCAGGTAGAAGGTATAGTAGCTGGTGATGCTGGCCAGGTAGACATATTTCGAGAAGATCAGGGCCAGCAGGATGGCGATGCCGGTCAACGACTTGCCCTTCGGCAGGCTGGGGCCGGCGGCCGCCTTGGCCGAGGTCAGGCGCGTCAGGCCGTGGTGGCGATACCAGCGGCTGACCAGCCACAGGATGGCGCAGGACACCAGGGCCATCAGGGCGAAGGTCGCCAGGCTCGACTGGCCGTAACGCACGACGATCAGGGCGGCGGCCAGCGGTCCCAGCGCCTGGCCGGCATTGCCGCCGACCTGGAACAGGGACTGGGCAAGACCATGACGACCGCCAGCCGCCATGCGCGCCACCCGCGACGATTCCGGATGGAAGACCGACGAGCCGACCCCGAGCAGGCAGGCGCCGAGCAGCAATAACGGATAGGCGTGGGCCATGGACAGGACGGTCAGGCCCGCCAGGGAAAACAGGGTGCCGCCGGGCAGGGCCAACGGCGTCGGACGCTTGTCGGCATACAGACCGACCAGGGGCTGCAGCAGCGAAGCGGTGATCTGGTAGGCCAGGGTGACAAGACCGATCTGGCCGAAGTTGAGATGAAGACTGGTTTTGAGGTCGGGATAGATGGCCGGCAGCAGGGACTGCATCATGTCGTTGATGGCATGACAGAAGCTGATGGCGAGAATGACGCTGAAGACGGTCTTGCCGGCGCCGGCTACGGGAGTCACGGAGGCCGGCGCGGCGGCGTCCGCAGTGACGGTATCGGATGCGGTAGGTTGGCTGGACATTCGGATGATCCTTTCGCCGGTGGATTAATCCTTTGCGGCCTGTCCCGCATTCCTGTATGGGCCGAACAGTTTCGCGAGTGGGACAATGCGCCATATTCATCCCGATGCGGTCGAGGACACGCCGCGGCCGATCATCGCCATCGCCAACGACTATCCGGCGTCGTTCGAACTGCTGCGTCACACCCACCGCCGGGCGCAACTCCTCTATGCGTCCGAGGGCGTGGTGACGGTCGATACGGCCCAGGGCGCCTGGGTGGCGCCGTCGGAACGCGCCGTATGGATTCCGGCCGGGGTAGGGCATGCCGTGCGCATGGTCGGGGCAGTCAGCACGCGGTCGGTCCTGATCGATGCCGCCGAAACCCTGAACCGCAGCGGCCAGTGCGAGGTGCTGGCCGTGTCGCCCCTGTTGCGCAGCCTGCTGCTGGCGGCCGTCGATGTCCCGGCGGAATACGACATCGCTGGGCGCGATGGCCTGGTGATGCGCCTGCTGATCGCCGAGGTCGACGCGGCGCCGATCATCCCCCTGGCTGTGCCGTTTCCCAAGAGCCCTGCCCTGGCGGCCAGGTGCCACGCCTTTCTTGCCAGGCCCGATGCCGGGGCGACGATAGACGACTGGAGCGACGACCTGCATCTGGGACGGCGCGCCTTTACCCGCATCTTCCGCCGCGAGACGGGCATGAGCTTTTCCGAGTGGCGGCAGCAGGCCTGTATCCTGACGGCCCTGCCACGCCTGGCCGGTGGCGAGCCGGTGACGGCGATCGCGCTCGACCTCGGCTATGACAGTCCGGCGGCCTTCGCCACCATGTTCAGGCGCTGGCTCGGCGTGCCGCCCAGTCGCTACCAGCCGGGTGGACGCTGACGGGAGCGAAACGGTCTCGCCACTTTTTCGCCTCTTAAACGAAAATATTTTTTACCATAACCGCCCGGGTAAATTGCAAACGGTTGCAGTCGGGACGTTTATTTCTGAATATTCAGAACTATTTGCCACTGCCTTATGCCGCCTGTGGTTGCGGTTATTGCGCCCCACAGGCGAATGCGCGCTTTTGCAGAATGGCCGAAACGACGTTTCCGACCGCATCGAAGCGTCCGCCGGCAGGCCCATTTTGCGGTAATATCTTGTTAGGATGTTGGACGCCTAACTCGCCGCATATTTCACACACGCAAAACGCGCCAGAGAGATTCCAGTTGCGTCAGTAGCGTTCGGGTAGGGTAAGCATATGTACGATCACGGCGGCATGAACCGGTTTTATCGCCTGGTATGGAGCGAAGCCAAGCAGTGCTTCATTCCCATTCCCGAGGTCTCCAACAAGCGCGGCAAGCGCAAGGGCGGCGTCTTCGCCACCCTGGCCGCCGCGGCCCTGGCCCTGCTGTCCGCCGCCACCGGGGCGCTTGCCGACCCTGGACCTGCGGTCACCCCTGTCCCCATGATGGGCGGTATTCCGGGGGCAGCTTCGACCATCGCCGCCGATACCCTGCCGACCGGTGGCACGGTTGTCGCCGGCCAGGCGTCGATCGCCCAGTCGGGCGATACCCAGACCATCACCCAGACCTCGCAGAATGCCGCCATCGACTGGCAGAGTTTCAGCATCGGTTCGGGCGGCAAGGTCGTCTTCCAGCAGCCCAATGCCAGCGCCATCGCGCTCAACCGCGTCATCGGCGGCGACGCCTCGAAGATCTACGGCGTGCTGCAATCGAACGGCCAGGTCTTCCTGGTCAACCCGAACGGCGTCCTGTTCGCCAAGGGCGCCCAGGTGTCGACGGCGGGCCTGATGGCCTCGACCCGCGACATGAGCGTCGCCGACTTCATGGCGGGCAACTACCACCTGACGGTTCGGGCGCAGGCACCGTGACCAACCAGGGCAGCCTGACCGCCGCCAATGGTGGCTATGTGGTGCTGACCGGTGCGCAGGTCGTCAATGACGGCGACATCACGGCGCGCGGCGGCGATGTCCGCCTGGCCGCCGGTAACGACATCACCATCCGCATCGACAATGGCAGCCTGGCCGGCCTGACCATCGGCCAAGGCGCCTATGATGCACTCGTCGCCAATGGCGGCGTCATCCGCGCCGATGGCGGCCGTATCTATCTGACCGCCGATGCCCTGGATCAACTGTCGAAGGCGGCCGTCAACAATACCGGCCTCGTCGAGGCGCAGTCGATCGCCAGTGTCGGCGGCGACATCGTGCTGGGCGGCAATGCCGCCACCGTCTCGGTCACCGGCGCGCTCGACGCCTCGGCTTCGAATGGCAAGGGCGGCACCATCACGGTCGCCGGCAATGCCATCGATCTCGGTGAAGGCGCGAGCCTGAACGCCTCGGGCGCCACAGGCGGCGGCACGGTCCGTGTCGGCGGCGGCTGGCAAGGCAAGGATAGCGACATCGTCAACGCCGCGAGCGTCCTGATGGCGCCCTCGGCCACGATCGACGTCAGCGCGACGCAAAAGGGCGACGGCGGCACGGCGGTGTTGTGGTCGCAGGACCGCACCGGATTCTACGGCACGATCAAGGCGGCGGGCGCTGACGGCGCTGGCGGCAAGGTCGAAACCTCCAGCCACAACCATCTCGACGCCATGGGCGCGGTCACCGGTGGGCAGTGGCTGCTCGATCCGGTCAATGTCACGATCGCCAGCTCGGGTCAGTCAGGCACGGGTTACAGCGATACCTACAACCCGACGGCCGACTCTACCATCCTGGCCAGTTCGATCAACAACTCGCTCAATGCCGGCACGGCGGTGACCATCACCACGGGCAGCACCGGCACCTCGAACGGCGATATCACGGTCAACGCCGCCATCACTCAGTCGACCTATCCGTCGACCGGCTACGGCAGCCTGACCCTGAAGGCGGCCAACAACATCATCGTCAACAATATCATCTCTGCCTCGGCCAATATGGGCCGTCTCAATGTCGTCATGACGGCTGATAGCGACAATAGCGGCGTCGGCGGCATCTCTTTCGGCGCCGGTGGCAAGGTCCTGACCAATGGCGGCAACTTCTACGCCGGTAACCTGACCAACACCTCGACGGCGGGCGCCAATGCAAAGAGCGGCCAGGCCTTCACCATGGCGGCCGGCAGCCAGATCGACACCACTGACAGCTACCTCACCTTTGCGGGCCTGATCGACATCCATGTCAACGGTACGGTCACCCTGGCGGCCAACAGCCTCGTCGACCGCCCCGACAGCACCGGCAACTTCCATTACAATGACGGCACCTCGTCCAATGACGGCCCGTCGCTGACCATTGCCGCCGGTTCCATCCTTACCGGTAACAGCGTATCCACGACACCGGACATCCTCAGCCGCGTTGGCGCGTCGCTCACGGCCGACACCGGCAATATCGGGTCGTCGTCGGCGTCGCTGAAGATCGCCTCCTATTCCAAGATCGGCGGCGGTCCGATTTCGGTGAGCAATTCGGGCGGCAGTTCGTGGCTCAACCTGCTCACCACCCAGACGCCTTACGACTCGAACAATGCCCGTCCGACCAATACCCTGAACCTGTCGGTCGGCACCCAGGCCAACAGCACCCAGACCATCAATATCCTTGGCGACAGCGGCGGCAACCAGCACGTCCGGGCGACGACCGATGGTTCAGGCATTGTCCAGGTCGCTACCGGCGGAATCACCAATGCCGGTTCCAGCGGCCTCAATATCGGCCTGTCGGGCACGAGCCTGCATTTTGCCGATGGCGCCGTATCGATGAGCGGTGGAACCTTCACCGCCAGCGGCACGACCCTGACCGGGACCTCCGGCGGAGGCGCCGATATTACCGGCAGCAACATCACCCTCAGCGCCAATGATGTCGGCACCAGTGTCGCGCCGATCGAACTGTCCGACCCGAGCTGGGACGGCACCTATTTCGGCGGTTCGCTGACCGTCAGCAACAACGGTGGTTCGACCTATCTGAAGTCGGTCAATGACGGCTTCGCCTACATCAACTTCAGCAATGGTGTCGCAACCGGCACGCATTCCCTGCTGTTCAGCGGCGGCGATCATATCCAGTATACCACCAATGGCACCGGCATACTGACCACGACGATCAGCGGCGGGACCTCGGATGGCAGCACCTTCGGCGCCACGACCGGCATCCTGGTCGGTGGCAATATCTATCGTGGCCTGACCCTGACCGAAAACACCGGCAATATCATTTTCGGCGACAATTCCGTCAGCATGCCGCAGGGCGATTTCACGGCCACCATCCCGCTGGGTAATACCAGCGGCGTCATCCGGGCGCAAAACCTCTACACTGCCGGTGCCCAGGCGGCCCAGATCACCGCGGCCAATGTCAGTCTCTCGGCGCAGAACAAGGACACTCCGACCGTCACCGATATCGGCGGCAACGGTTACGATATCCAGGTCGCCGGCGTACCGGGCTATTATCCCTATGGCACCAGCCTGTCCGTTTCGACGCAAAGCGCCAATGTCCGTATCCACGAACTGACCGAAAACTTCTTCCAGACCATCAATATCAGCCTGGGGCAGGTCAATACGACCCAGAATATCGCCATCGACCTGAAGGGCGCCGACGATATCAACTTTTCTGATGACGGCAGCAAGATCACGCTCGACGCCACCAAGGTCGCCCTGACCTCGGGCAATCGTTACTTCACCCTGTCGGCAGGCGATCGGGTCATCGAAGAGGACGGCCTGTCGCTGGCCGGCGGCTATAACCTGTCCGGCTACAAGCTTCTGCTCAATGGCGACATCCGCACGACCGGCCAGTTCTATGACGCTATCCAGGGCTATGGTTATGGCGGCGACATTTCGCTGACCGGCTCGCGCGGCGTCGATATCATGAAGTCGATCGTGCTCGACAGCAACAATGACCGTACCGGCGCGAGCGGCGGGGTCAGCGTCAGTGCATCGACCGATTACAGCGGCACCATCTCGGCGACCGGCACGGGCAAGATCCTGACCGTCAACACGAGCTCGAGCGACGATGCCGCGGGTTCGATCAACCTGAGCAGTGATATCAACAACCGCGCTGGCGCCTACCTTGCCGGCCTGTCGCTCGACGCCGGCAGCGTTGCCGGCACGGATGACGGCGGCGTTGCCCTCTATCAGAACAATGTCCTGCTTGACGGCGACTTCCATTCGACGGGCAAGACGCAACTTGGCGCCAAGCAGGCCGTCTTCACCCTGAATACCAATGCCTCCAACGGCACGACCGCCGGCAATATCAGCTTCGACGGCGACAGCATCACCTCCTACTACCTGTCGGATGTCAACTATGCCACGACCGGCCTGGTCTTCAACGCCTCGGCCACCGGCACGAACGGCGTCGGCGGCAATGTCGACCTCAATACCGACAGCACGCTCACTACACATGCCGTGACGGTCAACGCCGCCGGCGGTACCGGCGGCCATGGGGGCGATATCTCGCTCGGGGGCGTCACCGGCGCCACCAGCGGCGCCGATGCCCAGTCCTATACCGGCCGGACCATCACCCTCTATGGAGACCTCGACAGCAACAACGCCAACCTGACCTTTAACGGCGCCGCGCGCTTGGGTAACAGCGTCACCGTTAAATCGGGCGACGGTGCGACGACCTTCAACAACGGCATTTCGGCGACTGCGGCCGGCCAGAATCTGACCATGGGCTCGAACAGCAGCAGTGGCGACATCACTTTTAGCACCGACAACAGCGGGGGCGCCTATATAAACACGCTTACCGTCGACGGCGGCTCTGCGGCAGTCATTGCCAGCAATGTCGCCACCGAAGGATCGCAGATCTACACGGGCGGCTCTATGAACGTCAGCGGCAGCTTCACCACCAACGGTGGCGACATCGACTTTTCCAATTCTTACAGTATATTCCTTCAGGGAAATATCACTTTAAATACGGACAAGGTTGGTGGTAGCAGCGACGCCGGCCAGCTGAGGCTAGGCTCGAACAACATCTCCGGCAGCGGCCGAACCATCACAATCGATACCACGGCCGACGGCGGCGGCGCCAATGCTGCGCTGACGCTCAACCGCATCGGCTATCCGGGCAATGCCGGCGATATATCAATTGCCGCCGGCAGCATTACGCTCAATGGCATCATCTATAGCAATGGTAACGTTGCAATCGAAGCGCGTGGCGCCAATGCGGACCTGACCATTGCAAGTTCGGGGCAGATTCGTGACACTGCCAGTGGCAAGTCCATTGTTCTGGTAGCCGGCCGGAATTTCCTTAACAACCGGACTACCAACGGTATTCAGGTTGGAGGCAGCAGCCACTACTACGTTTATTCGACCAATCCGGCCAACACTACCGAAGGCCTGACCGGCTACAGCAAGCACTATAACCAGAACTATACGGCCGGATCGACGCCGACCTACGCCACGTCCGGCAACTGGTTCTTCTACAGCATCGCCCCGACCATTTCGGTTACGCCCAACGGCACTTCGATCGGCTATGGTTCGGCGGACCCGAGCCTGGCCCTGACCGCGTCCAACTATTCCGGCTTCATCGACGGCGATACCTTCGCCGGCCTGACGGGCACGCAGACCCTGTCGCTGGCCTCCGGCATCCTGTCCGGCGCCGGCTATCGTCAGGCGGGCACCTATGCCTATTCGCTGAACGGCACCCTGACCGACAGCCTGGGCTATACCTATGCCCCGATGACCGCCAGCCTGGTCGTGAACAAGGCCTCGCTTGGCGTTACCGGCCTGACGGCCGCCAACCGCGAATATAACGGCACGACGACCGTCGGCCTGACCGGTACACCGACCGTCACCGGTTCGACCCTTTCGGGCGATGTGGTCTCGGTTGATGTAAGCTCTATCACTGGTTCGGTCACCGACGGAAATGTCGGCACCGGCAAGATGGTCACCATCGGCGGCACGGCCGGCCTGACCGGCGCCGACGCCGGCAACTATACCCTGACGCCTCCGGGTAGCCTGACGGTCGATATCACCAGGAAGGCCCTGACCGTCACCGGCTCGACCGTGACCGGCAAGACCTATGATGGCTCGAACGCCGCCACCGTCACGGCCGGTACGGTCACCGGCTTCGTCGGCAGCGAAACCATCGGGGCCACGGCCTCGGGCAGCTTCGGCGACGCCAATGCCGGCACGGGCAAGACGGTGACCACCACCTACAGCCTGTCCAATGGCGCGAACGGTGGCCTGGCCTCCAACTATAGCCTGGCCAGCCAGAATCTGAGCGGCGATATCGCGAAAAAGGCCCTGACGATCACCGGTTCGACAGCGACCGGCAAGACCTATGATGGCTCGAACTCCGCCTCGGTGACCGCCGGCACCCTGTCGGGTTTCGTAGGAACCGAAACCGTCACCGCGACCGGCTCGGGCACCTATGGCGATGCCAATGCCGGCACCGGCAAGACGGTGACGACCACCTATACCCTGGCCAACGGCACCCATGGCGGCCTGGCAGCAAACTACAGCCTGGTCGGCGGTACCCTATCGGCCGATATCGCAAAGAAGGCCCTGACGATCAGCGGCTCGACCGTCACCGGCAAGACCTATGACGGCTCGAACTCCGCCTCGATCACGGCCGGTACGCTGTCCGGCTTTATCGGCACCGAGACCGTCACCGCCAGCGCGTCGGGAAGCTTCGGCGATGTCAATGCCGGCACCGGCAAGTCGGTGACGACAACCTATAGCCTGTCGAACGGCACGAACGGCGGCCTGGCCTCGAACTACAGTCTGGCCGGTCAGTCCCTGAGCGGCGATATCGCCAGGAAGGCCCTGACGATTGCGGGCTCGACCGTCACCGGCAAGACCTATGATGGCTCGAACTCCGCGTCTGTGGCCGCCGGAACTCTGTCCGGCTTTGTCGGCACGGAGACCGTGACGGCCCAGGCCTCGGGCACCTTCGGCGATGCCAATGCCGGCACCGGCAAATCGGTGACGACGACCTACGGCCTGTCCAACGGCACGAACGGCGGCCTGGCCTCGAACTACAGCCTGGCCGGTCAGTCCCTGAGCGGCGATATCGCTAAAAAAGCTCTGACGATCAGCGGCTCGACCGTTGCCGGCAAGACCTATGACGGCGGCGTCTCCGCCACGATCACGGCCGGTACCCTGTCGGGCCTTGTCGGCACGGAAACCGTCACGGCTTTGGCCTCGGGCAGCTTCGACGACAAGGCTGCCGGGACGGCTAAGTCGGTCACCACGACCTACAGCCTGTCGAACGGCACAAATGGCGGCCTGGCCTCCAACTACAGCCTGTCGGGCCAGAGCCTGACCGGCGACATCGCCAAAAAGACGGTGACGGTCACCGCCGCCGGCCAGAACAAGACCTATGACGGCAGCACGCTTGCCTCGGCGAGCCTGGCGTCGGGTGGCATCATCGGCAATGACGATGTCAGCTTCTCCGGCACGGCGCCCTGACCGACAAGAATGCCGGCACCGGCAGGACGGTCGACGTCACCGGCATCACGGCCTCCGGCAACGACTCGGGCAACTATGCCTTCGTCACCACCGCCCAGACCACGATCGACGTCGCGAAGAAGACCATCACCCTGGCGGCTGAAGGCAACGACCGGACCTATGACGGTACGCTCGGTGTCGGCGTCAGCCTGTTCTCGGGCGGCATCGTTTCGGGCGACGACCTGAGCCTTAACGGCACCGGTTCGATGGCCGACAAGAATGCCGGCACCGGCAAGTCCGTCAGCGTCACCGGCATCACCGGCAGCGGCGCCGATCTCGGCAATTATGATTTCGCCACCACGGCGTCGGCTACGGTCGATATCGCGAAGAAGGTGCTGACCACCACGGCGACCGGCCAGGACCGCACCTATGACGGTACGACCTCGGTCGGTGTCACGGTCGCGGCTGCAGGCGGTCTCGTCACCGGCGACGACCTGACCTTCGCAGGCACAGGCACGCTGGCCGACAAGAATGCCGGCGACGGCAAGGCGGTTACTGTGGCCTTCACCACATCCGGAAACGATGCCGGCAATTACGACGTCCAGACATCGGGCATCACCACGGTCGACATCGCAAAGAAGACGGTAACGACGACATCGACCGGCGTCGTGAAGACCTACGATGGCGCGACCACGGTGGCCGTCAATGTCACCGGCAACGGTATCGTGACCGGCGATGACGTCGCCTTCACGGGCCAGGGTACGGCTTCGGACAAGAATGCCGGCACAGGCAAGACGGTTTCGGTCGGCAATATCGCCGCCGCCGGCGCCGATGCCGGCAACTACGCCTACGCCACGACGGGCGCGACCACGGTCGACGTGGCGAAGAAGACCATCACGCTTGCGGCTACCGGCCAGGACAAGACCTATGACGGTTCGACCTCGGTCGGCGTCAGCCTCGCGTCCGGCGGCGTTGTCGCCGGTGACACGGTGGCCTTTTCGGGCACCGGCACCCTGAGCGACAAGACTGCCGGCACCGGCAAGACAGTCGCTGTCGCCAATATCGCCGCCAGCGGCGCCGATGCAGGCAACTACGCCTATGCCACCACGGGTGCTACCACGGTCGACGTCGCGAAAAAGACCATCACGGTCGCCGCTACCGGCCAGAACAAGACCTATGACGGTTCGACCTCGGTCGGCGTCAGCCTCGCGTCCGGCGGCGTTGTCGCCGGTGACACGGTGGCCTTTTCGGGCACCGGCACCCTGAGCGACAAGACTGCCGGCACCGGCAAGACAGTCGCTGTCGGCAATATCGCCGCCAGCGGCGCCGATGCGGGCAACTACGCCTATGCCACGACGGGCTCGACCACGGTCGACGTGGCGAAGAAGACCATCACGGTCGCGGCTACCGGCCAGGACAAGACCTATGACGGTTCGACCTCGGTCGGCGTCAGCCTCGCGTCCGGCGATATCGTCTCCGGTGACACGGTGACCTTCTCCGGTACAGGCACCATGAGCGACAAAAACGTCGGCACTGGCAAGACGGTTTCAGTCGGCAGCATCGCTGCCAGCGGCGCCGATGCGGGCAACTATGCCTATGCCACGACGGGCTCGACCACGGTCGACGTGGCGAAGAAGACCATCACGGTCGCGGCTACCGGCCAGGACAAGACCTATGACGGCTCGACCTCGGTCGGCGTCAGCCTCGCGTCCGGCGGCATTGTCTCCGGTGACACGGTGGCCTTCTCCGGCACCGGCACCCTTAGCGACAAGAGCGCCGGCTCCGGCAAGACGGTTGCGGTCGGCAATATCGCCGCCAGTGGCGCCGATGCGGGCAACTATGCCTATGCCACCACGGGCGCGACCACGGTCGATGTGGCGAAGAAGACCGTCACGGTCGATGCCGCGGCAACGGGCAAGACCTATGATGGCGCAAACGCCGTCGCAGTTGCCCTGGCCTCCACCGGCATCGTCGCCGGCGACAGTGTCGCCTTCACCGGCACGGGCACGACAGCCGACAGCAATGCCGGCACGGCCAAGACCGTGACCGTCGCCAATGTCTCGGCCACCGGCGCCGACGCGGGCAACTATGCCTTCAGCGCCACAACGACGACCAGGGTCGATGTCGCCGCCAAGGCGGTGACCATCAATCTGCAGGGACCGGTCAAGAAGACCGGCGACGGTTCGACCACGGTCGCCCTCACCAGCGGCAACTACCTGGTCGGCGGCCTGGTCGGCAGCGACGCCATCCAGGTCACCCAGACGACTGGCCAGTTCGCTGACACCACGGCGGGCACCAACAAGGTCGTCAGCGTCAAGCTGAGCGGAACCGACTATGCCGCCGTCGGCAATACGGTACTGGGTAACTACCAACTGGTGCCGGTTACCCTGAGTGCGGCGATCGGCGAACTCGTCAACCCGGTGACCCCGGCCTATACCGGCGCCCTGACCAGTATCCCGACTACGCCCGCCGGTACGCCGACCGGTGCGCCTTCGACCACGCCGCAGACCGGCGGATCGGGACCTGCCGTCAGCACGGGCGGCAGCGACAACTCGGTGTCGACACAGTCTTCGGGCCTGGCGTCCAATCAGTCGTCGTCGGGCGGCACGTCTCCGGGCGATAGCCCGGATGCGTCGGCCTCCACCCGTCCGACCCAGGAATCCCTGAGTTTCCGCCGCACCTTCTCCATTGCCGACGGGGGCATCAAGCTTCCCGATGGCGTCAGCGCCGATGGCGATCAGTAATGAGCATGCGTATCATGACCCCCTTCCAGCCCCGCCGTACCCTTGCTGCCACCCTGCTGGGCACCAGCCTGCTGACGGCGCCTGTCCTGGCCTATGCCCAGACCGTGCCGCCGGATGCCGGCCAGGTGTTGCGTGATACGCAACGCCCGGCGACGCCGCAGGCGCCGCAGAACCTGCCGACCCTGACCGTGCCGGACGAGGCCGATGCCAGTGCCGATCCCGGCCAGAAACTGACCGTGACCACCGTCCGTATCACCGGCAATGTCAGCATCGCCAGCGGCACACTGATGCCTTTGGTCACCGACATCCAGGGCAAGGAGGTCACGCTCGGTGACCTGCGCGCCACCGCCCGGCGCATTACCGCCTATTATCGTGGCCACGGCTATACGGTCGCCCGGGCCTTTATCCCTGCCCAGAAGGTCAGTGGGGGCGTCGTCGATATCCAGGTGCTGGAAGGCAATATGGCCGGAGGTTCTGTCGTCAACCACAGCGCCGTCGGCCAGGCGACGCTTGACGGTATCCTCGCGGCGCAGAAACTGAACGGCAAGGTGATCACCTCGGCCCGGACCGATCGCGCCCTGCTGCTGCTGGCCGACCTGCCGGCCGTCGGTAAGGTCGCCGGCAAGCTGAAGCCGGGCGCCGACGTCGGCACCTCGGATCTGGTTATCACCGCCGATGCCGGCAAGCGCGTCGACGGCACCGTCAGCGTCGACACCTATGGCAACCGCTATACCGGCCAGACCCGCGTCAATGGCGCTGTCAATGTCAACAGTCCGACAGGCCATGGGGATCGCCTGAGCGCCCAGGCCAGCCTGACCGACGAAAACCTGCTCTATGGCCGCGCCGCTTACGACCTGCCGCTGGGTGGCAACGGCCTTCGCGCCGGCGTCTCCCTGTCCAACAGTGCCTATGAACTGGGCCGCGACTTCGCCTCCCTGGCCGCCCACGGCGAGGCGCGCAGCGGCACGGTCTATGCCCTGTATCCGCTGGTGCGCAGTTTGAACCGCAATGTCTGGCTGACGGCCAGTGTCGAAGATCGCAAGTTGACCGACCATATCGATTCGGTCCTGTCGGTGACGCACAAACAGGCTTCGGTGACCACGGTCGGCGCCTATGGCGATGTCCAGGATGCCCTGTTCGGCGGTGGCTATTCGACCTGGAACGTTTCCTACGTGTCTGGCAAGCTGAGCATCAAGTCGCCGGCAGCCCTGGCTACAGATGTGGCCGGTCCGCGCACCAATGGCAGCTACAGCAAGATCACGGTCAGCCTGTCGCGCCTGCAGGCGGTGTCGGCGAAGACCTCGCTGTCCCTGGGGCTCAGCGGTCAACTGGCCGGCCATAATCTCGATTCCTCGGAAAAGTTCGTCATCGGCGGCATCTATGGCGTGCGCGCCTACCCGCAGGGCGAAGGCGCCGGCGACAGCGGCTGGCTGGCCAATGCCGAACTGCGTCATAGCGTTGCGCGCAATGTCCAGGTTTCGGCCTTCTACGATGCCGGCCGCGTCGAGTTCAACAAGACCCCCTATGCCCCCGGCGACAAGGGCCAGAGCCTGAACAGCATCGGCGTCTCCGCCGCCGCCCAGAGAGGTAACCTTAATGCCCGCGTGACCGTCGCTTGGCGCGCCGGCACAGCCGCTGCCACGACCGCTCCCGACCGCAGCCCACGCATCTGGGCATCTGTTGGGTACGCGTTCTAAAGGCAGCTCCGACCTAAGCTACTCCAGGACGTCGCGGCGCCAGGCGCCGGGGCTGGTGCCGACATGGCCGCGGAAGACCCGGGTGAAATGGCTCTGGTCGGAGAAGCCGCAGGCCAGCGCGATATCGCTTAACGACCGGCCGGGGATGCGCAACAGTTCGCGGGCGCGCTCGACCCGACGACGCATCAGCCATTGATGCGGGGCGGCGCCGAAGCTGCGGCGAAAGGCGCGGGCGAAATGGCTGGGCGACAGGCCGCATTCCTGCGCCAGCCGACCAAGCGGTATATCGCCGTCGAGATGGGCTTCTAGGATATCGGCGACGCGCCTTTCCTGCCAGCCTGCAAGGCCGCCGCGGACCGGCAGCAAAACCCCCATGCCGCCATAGGTCTGCGCCGCATGGGTGCCGATTGCCAGGGTGAGATGTTCCACGAACAACCGGGTGACCTGGCTGGGCTGCCGCATGGCCGGCAGCATGACGGCGGCAAGACTGCGAACGACACAGTCGTCGCGCGACGGCGCCCGGCGAAGTTCGGCGATACGCTGCACGCCGGCACTGTCGGCAATGGCATTGAGGGCAGTGCGCGGGAAATAGAAGTGCAGGGCGTGGTGGGCGCTGTTGATATGGACGACCGGCGTGGTGCGCAGGTCGAAGATCTCGGTGTCGCCGGCGCGCAGGGGATCGACCTGCACCGGCCGGCCGTCTTCCCACAATGTGTAGGCGGGCGAATCGATAATGATGGCGCTGATCAGGAAGGCGTCTTCGACGGGTGGCGGCTCGGACAGTTCGAAGGTCGGCACCTCGGCACCGAGTTCTATGACGGCGACGTCGCTGGCATGCAGCATTCGGCTGACGACGGCGGGCACGGCGTCCCGCAGGCCATGCCGCCGGGCATAGGCGTCGCCATAAGATGTATTGCCCATCTGCCGCCTCCAGTCGCCATGGACACCCGAAACGCAGGAGGCATATCTACCACCTGGGGCGTCTTGGCGAAAGCCGCGCTTTGTGGCGAAATCTGCCGGGAAATTATCAGGGCCCGGGATGCGGGCATCACCGGTTTAGGGCAGGATTTGCCATTGCAGGATGGCTTTGGCTAATACCGCCGCCGCCAAATGCCCGATGCATGACGGATTATCGTCCTCCGGAGAGACCGTCATGCCCATGCCCTTTAAGATTACCGCTGCCATCACCCTTCTGGCGCTCGGCGCCGCCCTGCCGTCTTTTGCCGGCGATATCGAGACGCGCCTGACGCCGGCGGAGATTACCGCCATGCCCAAGCTGGGCGCCGGCGCGGGCACATCCGGCGTCACCGGTATCCAGACGCTGTTGCTCTACGGCGATCCCGCCAAGGCCGGTCCCTATGTCATCCGTCTGGTCATCCCGGCCAATACCCATATCCGCGCCCATACCCATCGCGATACACGCACGGCCACGGTGATCTCGGGCCTGTGGCACTTCGGTTATGGTCAGAAGAACGACCCGGCCGTGACCAAGGCCCTGCCGGCCGGCAGCTTTTATACCGAGCCGGCCGATGTCGCCCATTTTGCCTCGACGACGTCCGAAGGCGCGGTGGTCGAGATTTCGGGCTACGGCCCGAGCGACACCGTCTATGTCGAGGCGCACTGAAGCGTCTGAACGGCCGTGTCCGGCAGGCGGGCGAAGCGGAAGGCGTCGCCTACGCCAATTAGCACCGGGCCGTCCCATGCCGCCTGCTCGGTAAGGTCGCCAAGCGCGCCCAGCCGGCCGGTGATGGCGCGCGCCGACGACCGGCCGGCATTCTCGACCAGGATGATCGGCGTCGTTCCCTTGCGTCCCGCCGCCTGTAGGGCCGCCTGGATATGGCCGGCATTGTGCGACGACATGTAGAAGACGAGGCTGCCCTGCGGATTGCGCACGGCGGCCTCGTCGAGATCGACGCTGCCGTCCTTTGTCCGCCCGGTCAGGAATGTCACCGA
Source organism: Asticcacaulis sp. (assembly GCA_965246725.1). Classification (GTDB taxonomy): domain Bacteria; phylum Pseudomonadota; class Alphaproteobacteria; order Caulobacterales; family Caulobacteraceae; genus Asticcacaulis. The sequence continues at coordinate 211,642 of CBDFFG010000003.1, read as the reverse complement.
CCGCGCCTCGCCGCGATGGGTCAGGGGAAAGGCGAACTGGGCCGCGGCGGCGCTGGCCGCCGTCACGCCGGGCAAGGTCTTGTGGGCAATGCCATGGCGGTCGAGATGGTCGCGCTCTTCCTCGACGCGGCCGAAGATGGACGGATCGCCGCCCTTGAGGCGCACCACGTGCAAACCCTTTTGCGCCAGCCTGACCATAAGCTGGTTGGTCTTGTCCTGGCTGACCGACAGGCGGTCGCCGCGCTTGCCGACGCAGATCTTGACGCAGCGCGCCGGCGCCAGGGCCAGGATGTCTTCGCTGACCAGGGCGTCGTAGAGCAGGGCCTGCGCCGCCTGCAGCGCCTTGAGCGTGCCCAGCGTCAGAAGATCGGCATCGCCGGGACCTGCCCCGGCCAGGGTGACATGACCATTATGCGGCATTAGAGGTCTCCTTTTTGGCATGCGCCAGCAGGCATTGTTTCAGTTCGCCCTTGCACGAGCCACAGGACGTGCCGGCGGTGGTGACCTCGCCGATGGCCTCGACCGTCAGGGCGCCGCCGGCGATGGCGGCATTGATGGTTTTTTCGCCGACGCTGCGGCAGGCGCAGATGATGCGGCCCTTGTCCTGGACGCCGGGCAGACGGCCGATAAGCAGGGCCGCACGATCCTTTGCCTCCAGTTCGGCATCGCCGAAACGCTCCAGCAGCCAGTCGCGCGACGGCAGGCGCCTGCCGATCGGCGCCAGGAAGACGACCCGGGTCAGGCGGCCGTCCTCGATGCGCACGCGGCGCAGTGTGCCGGTGGTGCTGTCTTCCAGGGTCAGGCTGGCGTCGATTCCGGAAATGTCGATGGGTGCGATGCCGGCGATCTCGAAACAGTCGGCAAAGGCGTGGCTGGTGCGCCGCCAGATCGTGTCGCTGCTCCAGACCGGCAGTTCGCCGTCGAAATTGCGCGGCGTCATGACGAAGCCGTGCCAGGTCTCGTTATAGGCGGCGACCCGGGCGGGCGTGTGCTTGAACTCCGGCTGGCCCGACATGGGATCGACCGCCGGATTGATCATTGGGTTGGAGCGGCCGAACGGCGCGAACTGCTTCGTCCAGTGCATGGGCACGCTGAGATTGCCCTCGCGGACATCGTCGGTGACGCGGGCCTTTAATATGGCCTCGCCATAGCCGGTGGTGACGCAGGCCAGGCGGCTGTCCTTGATGCCCAGACGTTTCGCGTCCTTCGGATGAATCTCCAGCAAAGGCTCCGACATGTGGCGGTTCAGTTCCGGCGCCAGGGCCGTCCGCGTCATGGTGTGCCAGTGGTCGCGAACCCGGGCGCTGTTCAGGCTGAACGGAAAGTCCGGCGTCGGCAGGTTGGCGGGGCCCGTGGCCCGCGGTGCGATCAGCCGGGCGCGGCCGTCCGGCGTGGCGAAACGGCCATCGGCGAACAGGCGGTTGGTCGAGCCGTTTTTGGTGAAGGGCCAGCGCGTCGGCGCCAGCGCATTATAGTCGTCGCGGTCGATGCCGGCAAAGCCCGAGAGGTCGAGAAAGCGCGTGCCATTGTTCTCGAAGGCGGTCAGGCCGGCATGTTCGGCAAAGACTTCGTGCGGGCCATCCCAGGCAAAGGCGTCGTCCCAGGCCGAATTCATGCGGCGGGCGACGTCGGCGACGATCGACCAGTCGGGCCGCACACTGCCTGACTCAGGGCTGGCGGGCAGGGTCCCCATGCGGCGCTGGCGCGAGATCACCCGCTCGGAATTGGTGACCGTGCCGTCCTTTTCGCCCCAGCCGGCGGCCGGGAACTGGATATGGGCCATGTCCATCGTGTCGGTGCGGGCGATGATGTCGGACACCACCACCAGTTCGCAGCGTGACAGGGCTTCGTGGATCTTGTTGCTGTCGGGCATGGAGACCATGGGATTGGTCGCCATGATCCAGATCGCCTTGATCTTGCCGGAGTGGACGGCGTCGAACATGTCGATGGCCTTGAGGCCGGGCTTCGGCGCCATGACCGGCGACTGCCAGTAGCGCTGCACGCGCGAGCGGGCGGCATCGTCGAAATCCATATGGGCAGCCAGCATGTTGGCCAGGCCGCCGACCTCGCGGCCGCCCATGGCATTGGGCTGGCCGGTGATCGAGAAGGGGGCCGCCCCCGGCTTGCCGATCTTGCCGGACAGCAGGTGGGCATTGATCAGGCTCAGCCCTTTGTGGACGCCCTGAACCGACTGGTTGGAGCCCTGGCTGAACAGGCTGACCGTCTTGGGCGTATTCAGGAAGGCGTCGTAGAAGGTCTTGAGGTCCGCCGGCGGGATTCCGCAATCCATGGCTACGGCGTCGATGCTCTGGTCGTCTTCGCACAGGGCGGCCATAAGGCGGGAAAAGCCGTTGGTATTTTTGTCGATAAAGTCGTGGTCGACGGCGTTGCGGGCGATCAGGTGGGCGCACAGCCCGTTCCACAGGCGTACATCGGTCTGAGGCCGTATCATCAGGTGCAGGTCGCACGACTTGGCTGTGTCGGTGCGCCTGGGGTCGATGCATACGCGCATCTGACCGGTACGGCCTTCGATGCGGCGATACAGGACCGGATGGGTCCAGGCGGCATTGTGGCCGGAAAAGACCAGCAGATCGGCCTCGGTCAGGTCGTCATAGATGCCGGGAACCAGGTCGGCGCCAAAGGCCTGCTTGTGCGCCGCCACTGCCGACGACATGCACAGGCGCGAATTGGTGTCGATATTGGCGGTGCCGATATAGCCCTTGGCCAGCTTGTTGACGGCGTAATAGTCTTCGGTCAGCAACTGGCCGGAGACATAGAAGGCGATGGCGTCGGGGCCATGCTCGCTGATGATGGCGTTGAATGTCTGCGCCACGGCATCCAGTGCCGCGTCCCAGCTTGCCGGCTGCAGGTGGCCGTCGATCCGCATGCGCGGCTCCAGCAACCGGCCTTCCAGCCCGAAGGTCTTGCCTAGCGCCGTGCCCTTGGAACAGAGCCGGCCATGGTTGGCCGGGTGGGACTCGTCGCCTGCGACCTTCAGATCGCGCCCGTCAGGTTGCGCCACCACGCCGCAGCCGACCCCGCAATAGGGGCAGGTCGTTCTGACGATGGCGGTGGAGGCGTCGCGCGGCATGGCGTTTCCGTAAAACTGGAATTGTTATTGACGGAGACCGAGGAGGATGCGGCCGTTCTCGATCATCAGCGGCACGACCGGCGTGCAGCCCTTGCCGGCATCGGCGCCGAGCGCCTCGCCGGTTTCCAGGCTGATCGACCAGTTGTGCAGCGGGCAGGCCACGGCCTTGCCGTGGACGATGCCTTCGGACAGCGGCCCGCCCTTGTGCGGGCAGCTGTCGAAGATGGCGAAATACTCTTCCGACACCGTATGGAAAACGGCGATAGGCCCCATATCGGTTTCGACGCGACGGGCGCCCTGGAAGGGGACGTCCTCGATAGCGCCGACATCGGTCCATTGGATGATCACACTGGCGTTCATATTAGTTGCCCTACCGCTTCGCTGCTTGAGGAATTGATTTGCCCTATCGCTTCGCTGCTTGAGGGCAGGCGGCGTTCAAGGTCCTCGTAGCCGGGTTTTAGTGACTCTTGGCTATGGCCCTGACGCAGGTCGGCCAGTGGCGAGAAGACCTTGGCCGGGGCCGATTGCGGGGCGTGTTCGGCCCAGGGATCGACCTGGAAGACGGCCTGGCTTTCCAGGAAACGCGAAACGAGTTCGGCGCGGACATCGGCGCTGTCTAGCCCGTCCTTGACGAACTGCAGGCCGACGCGTTCGATCCACGGCGCCGTGCGTTCCAGGTACCAGGCGTCCTCGCGATAGAGCTGGACGAAGGCCATCGACCATTCCAGCGCCTCGGCTTCGGTCGCCACCTTGGTCAGCAGGTCGGTGCCGCGCAGGTGGATGCCGGCATTGCCGCCGACATGCAGCTCATAGCCGCTGTCGACGCAGATGACACCGAAGTCCTTGATCGTCGCCTCGGCGCAGTTGCGCGGACAGCCCGACACCGCCATCTTGAACTTGTGCGGCATGTAGCTGCCCCAGGTCGCCTGTTCGAGCTTGACGCCCAGCCCGGTCGAATCCTGGGTGCCGAAGCGGCACCATTCCGAGCCGACGCAGGTCTTCACCGTGCGCAGGGCCTTGGCATAGGCGTGGCCCGAGACCATGCCGGCGGCATTGAGGTCGGCCCAGACGGCCGGAAGGTCGGCCTTCTTGATTCCGAAAAGGTCGAGACGTTGACCGCCGGTGACCTTGACCATCGGCACGTCGAACTTGTCGACGACATCGGCGATGGCGCGCAGCTCCTTGGCGGAGGTGACGCCGCCCCACATGCGCGGCACGACCGAATAGGTTCCATCCTTCTGGATATTTGCGTGGTTGCGCTCATTGACGAAGCGCGAGCGCGGATCGTCCTTATAGTCGCGCGGCCGGGCGCACAGCAGGTAGTAGTTGAGCGCCGGGCGGCAGGACGAGCAGCCGTCGGGCGTCGTCCATTTCATCGCCTGCATGACGTCCGGGATAGTGGTTAGTTCGAGCTCTACGATGGCTTTACGCACGACGGCGTGGCCATGTTCGGTGCACTTGCACATCGGCTTGGGCCCGGTCTGGGCCTTGAAGGCGTCGCCCAGCGTGCACTTCAGCAGGCTTTCGACAATGCCGGTGCACGATCCGCAGGAGGCAGACGCCTTGCAACTGCCGCGGACGGCGTCGAGCGTCGCATTGCCTGCCTGGATGGAGGCAACGACCTGGCCCTTGGATACGCCATTGCAGCCGCACACTTCGGTGTCGTCGGGCCACGCAGCAACGGCGTTAGAAGGGTCCTGGCCGGCCAGGGCGGCAGTGACGGCCTGGCCGAAGATGAGGGTGTCGCGAATGGCCGCGATATCCTCGCCTGTCTTCATCAGGTCGAAATACCAGCCGCCGTCGGCGGCTTCGCCGAACAGGACGCAGCCGGCCAGGCGGTCGTCCTTGATGACCAGGCGCTTGTAGACGCCGCGGGCCGGGTCGCGGAAGACCACATCCTCGCAACCGTCGCCGCCGGAAAACAGGCCGGCGGAATAGAGATCGATGCCGGAGACCTTCAGGCGCGTCGCCAGGGACGAGCCGGCATAGGCGCTGGCGACATTCTTTTCGGTGAGGACATCGGCCAGGGTGCGGCACATCTCCCAGATCGGCGCGACCAGGCCGTAGCATTGGCCGCGGTGCTGGGCGCATTCGCCTACCGCGAAGATGTCGGGATCGGAGGTGCGCATCTGGTCGTCGACGACGATGCCGCGTTCGACCGTCAGCCCGGCCGATTTGGCGGGTTCGACGTGCGGACGGATGCCGACGGCCATGACCAGCAGGGAGGCCGGGATGACACGGCCGTCCTTCAGCTTCAGGCCCTCGACATGGGTTTCGCCGAGAATGGCTTCGGACTGGGCATTGAGCAGCGAGGTGACGCCGCGTTCCTCAAGCGCCTTTTCCAGCAGGCGGCCGGCGGCCTCGTCGAGCTGGCGTTCCATCAGGACGTCGACCAGGTGGATGACGGTCGCCTTCATGCCGCGCTTGGCAAGACCATAGGCGGCTTCGAGGCCGAGCAGCCCACCGCCGATGACGACGGCATCACCACCTCTTTCGGCGGCCTTCTGCATCAGGTCGACATCGTGCAGGTCGCGGAAGGCGACGACGCCACTAAGATCGGCGCCGGGCAGGGCCAGGCGGATCGGGTCCGAGCCCATGGTCAGGATCAGCTTGTCATAGGCGATGGTCTGGCCGTCGTGCAGGCTGATGACCTTAGCTGTGCGGTCGATGGCCTGCACCCAGTAGCCGAAATGGGTGGTGACGCCGTTGGCATCGTACCAGTCCTGGCTGTGGGTTACGATCTGGTCGAAGCTCTTTTCCCCGGCCAGGACCGGCGACAGCTGGATGCGGTCGTAGGTGGGCAGGCTTTCGGCACCGATGATCGAGATGTGGAAGCGCTGGTCGTCGCGCTTGAGGATCTCTTCGACGATCCGTCCGCCGGCCATGCCGGCGCCGATGACGACAAGTCTTTCTTTGGGAAGGGTCATGACTGGCCTCAGATCTTGACGGAGTTGGCGGTGAGGGCGCCCCAGGTGGACCGCCACTTTTTCTTGATGAAGGTCAGGCCGACCAGGGCGACCAGGGCCAGCAGGGCGAAGCCGATCAGGCCGAGCTGGTAGGAGCCGGTAGCCTGCTTGGAGAAGCCGAGCGTGGCGGCGAGGTAGAAGCCGCCGACACCGCCGAAGGCGCCGACCAGGCCGGTCATGATGCCCATCTCGTGGCGGAAGCGTTGCGGCACCAACTGGAACACCGCGCCATTACCCATGCCGAGCGCGCCCATGGCGACGATCAGTATGGCCAGGGTCTGGACGATGCTGGGCGCCTTGAAGCTGAAGATGACCAGGGCGATGCCGGCGACGCTGTACATGATCGACAGGGTGCGGATGCCGCCAATGCGGTCGGCGATCGAGCCGCCCACCGGGCGCACCAGGGAGCCGGCGAAGACACAGGCCGCGGTGCAGAAGCCGGCGATGATCGGCGACAGGCCGTATTCGCTGTTGAAGTAGACGTTGAGCGACGAGGACAGGCCGACGAAGCCGCCGAAGGTGACGCCGTAGAACAGCATGAACCACCAGGCGTCGGGCTCCTTCAGGATCTTCAGGTACTGGGCCGTGGTCTTGACCGGCGGCTGTTCCGGCGAATCCTTGGCCAGCCACAGGTAGACGAGGAAGACGGCGACCAGCGGCAGGGCAGTCAAGCCGAACACCGCCTGCCAACCGAACATCTTGGCAAGCGTCGGGGCGAACAGCGAGGCGAAGACCGTGCCGGAGTTGCCGGCGCCGGCGATGCCCAGCGCTATACCCTGGTATTTCGGCGGGTACCAGCGCGAGGCCAGCGGCAGGGCGACGGCGAAGGAGGCGCCGGCCATTCCCAGCACGCCGCCCAGGACCAGGATGGCGGGGAAGCTGTTGACGTGCAGGGCAAAGGCGATGAGCAGGCCGGCAATGACGATCAGCTGCGCAATGATGCCGGTGGTCTTCGGGCCGATACGGTCGACCAGGACGCCATTGACGATGCGTAGGCCGGCGCCGGCCAGGATCGGCACGGCGACCATCAGGCCTTTTTCCGCCGGGTTAAGGCCGAGGTCCTTGGCGATCTGCACGCTGAGGGCGCCAAGCAGCACCCATACCATGAAGCTCATGTCGAAATAGAGGAAGGCGGACAGCAGGGTCGGCGCGTGTCCGGCTTTCAGAAAATCCTTACTGATCATCGCAAAGGTCCCGGTGCAAAAGGGCAAAAAAAAACGTCCCAAGAGCGCACGACCGGAAACCGGATTCGCACAAACTTGAGACGTCATTGTCTGGTGAAGGCCTTGCGTCGCCATCTTTGGCGCCGCCCGGCAGGATAAGCGGTCGCCTTTGACTGCCTGGGACGAGGGTGACCCTCGCAGGGGTTTTCGTCAAGCGAGTCCAGGGGACGTAAACAGGTTGTTACTGCAGCGCACAAAAGCCCTGCAGCAAAATTGTCACAAAACCCGCGGGATTCGGCCGGTTTAACCGATCCCGCGGGTTTCGCGTTTAGATGCTTAGATCGTTTCTTTTGTAATTAGGCCGGTTCTGGTGCTTTGACCTGGTCGTGTTCCTGGAGAAAGGCGACGATTTCCTGCCGGCAGTGGACGAAGGCCGGATCGTCATAGGCGGTCAGGCGGCTGCGCGGCCTGGGCGAACGGACATCGACGATCTTGCCGATGCGGGCCTTTGGACCATTGGTCATCATGACGACGCGGTCGGCCAGCAGGACGGCTTCGTCGACATCATGGGTGATCATCAGTACGGTCGCCTTGATGCGCGAGTGCAGGGCCATGACGGTGTCCTGCAGGTGCCCGCGCGTCAGGGCGTCGAGGGCGCCGAACGGTTCGTCGAGCAGCAGCACCTTCGGTTCCATGGCCAGGGCGCGGGCAATGCCGACGCGCTGTTTCATGCCGCCGGAGATTTCACCGGGACGCTTCTTCGCGGCATGGTCCATCTTGACCAGTTCCAGGTTTTTCATGACCCGGCCATGGAGCTGGCTGAGGGTCTCGTCACGGCCATAGATCTTGTCGACCGCCAGGCGGACATTCTCATAGACCGTCATCCACGGCAGCAGGGAATGGTTCTGGAAGACGACGGCGCGATCGGGGCCGGGGCCGGTGATCTCGCGATTGTCGAGCAGGGCTGCGCCGAGTGTCAGCGGCACCAGACCGGCGACGACATTGAGCAGGGTCGACTTGCCGCAGCCGGAGTGGCCGATGATCGATATGTATTCGCCGGCATTTACCGACAGCGAGACATTGTCGAGCACCGACGAGATGACGCCGTCGCGGGTAAAGTCGACATAGACGTTTTCGAGGGAAAGCTGGGGTCTGGTCTCATTTCTCACGGGCCACTCCTTAATCATGCGCGGTGCCGCGCGAGACGATATGGCCCAGGCCCGCCACCAGCCGGTCGAGGATGAACCCGACCATGCCGACCCAGGCGAGGGCGACGATGATGTCCGACATGCGCGACGAATTGTACTGGTCCCAGATGAAGAAGCCGATGCCGACGCCGCCCAGCAGCATTTCCGAGGCGACGATTGCCAGCCAGCTCATGCCGATGCCGATGCGCAGACCGGTGAAGATGTGCGGCGTCGCCGCCGGCAGCATGATCTTGAAGAAGACCTCGATCGGATGCAGACGCAGCACCCGGGCGACATTGATATAGTCCTGCGGGATGTTGCGCACGCCGACCGCCGTGTTGATGACGATCGGCCAGATCGAGGTGATGAAGATGACGAACAGGGCTGAGGGCTGGGCCTCGCGCAGCATGGCCAGGGAGATCGGCAGCCAGGCCAGGGGCGGCACGGTGCGCAGCACCTGGAAGATCGGGTCGAAGCCCTTGCGCGCCCAGCCGACAGTGCCGATGAAGGCGCCGAGCAGGACGCCGCAGACGGCGGCCAGACTGAAGCCGATGCCAACCCGGCTAAGCGACGTCAGGACGTGCCAGAACAGGCCTTTGTCGACCCCGCCGCGATCGAAGAACGGGTTGGTGATCAGTTCCTGCGAGTCGCTCCACACCTGGCTGGGAGCGGGCAGGCCGCCCGGGAAGGCGCGCGCTACGCCCTCCCAGGCCAGGAGGCAGACCGACAGGGTCATGACCGGCAACAGGACGGTCGAGACGCGGTCGGCGGCCCGGCGCATGCGCGCCGCCTCGATCTGTTTTTTCTGCGCCGCACCGAGCAGGGCGGAGCGGTCGATGACGGGGGCAGGGGGCGGGGATACGGATTTTTTCATGAAATCGAAGGCCATGGTTCAGCTCAGCTTCTTGATCGGCTGGCTGGCCAGGTAGGCGTCCGGATTGGCCGGATCGAAGACCTTGCCGTCGAAGAACTTTTCCGGGCCGCGCGAATCCGACGCCGGCGCGGCGATGCCATATTGCTTGGCGACCTCGCGCCACAGGTCCGAGCGGTTGACCTTGTCGACCAGCGCCTTGGTGTTCAGGTCGGCGTCGAGATTGCCCCAGCGCTTGTTCTCGGTGATGAACCAGGCGTCGTGCGACTTGAACGGGAAGGCGGCATTGTCGGCCCAGAACTTCATGACATGCGGGCTGTTGGTCACCTTGCGGCCGTCGCCATAGTCGATCGTGCCCTGCAGGCGCGGGACGATGTCGTTGGTCGGCACGTTGATATACTGGCGGCCGGCCGAGATGGCGCACATGGCGGCGCGGTTCTTGTCGCACCACTGCTGGGCCTCCATGACGGCGGCGATCAGCGCCCTGGCGGCGTTGGGATGCTTGTCGACCCAGTCGGCGCGCATGCCCAGGGCCTTTTCCGGATGGTTCATCCAGATTTCCGAGGTCGTCGTGGCCGTGTAACCGATATGCTGGTCGACCAGCTGGCCGTTCCACGGTTCGCCGACGCAAAAGGCGTCCTGGGTACCGGCCTTCATATTGGCCACCATCTGCGGCGGCGGGATGACGATGGTCGAGCAATCGGTGTCGGGATTGATGCCACCGGCCGCGAGCCAGTAGCGAAGCCACAGGTCGTGCGTGCCGCCGCGGAAGGTCATGGCGACCTTGGCGATATTGCCGGCGGCCTTCATCTGGGCGAACTTGGCCTTCATCGGCGCCGAATTGAGCCCGACCTTGACGTCTTTCAGGTCGTTGCCGACGCTGATGGCCTGACCGTTTACGTTAAGGCGCGCCAGGATATACATGGGGGTAGCCCTGGCCGCCTGGCCGGTGGTGATCAGATAGGGCAGGGGCGACAGGATATGGGCGCCGTCGATCCCGCCGCCCTGGCTGCCCAGGACGACATTGTCGCGGGTGGCCGCCCACGAGGCCTGCTTGAGGACCTCGACATCGGGCATGCCGTACTTGGCGAACAGGCCCTTTTCCTTGGCGATGATCAGGGGCGACGCATCGGTCAGGGCGATAAAGCCCAGCTTGGCAGCCGAGACCTCAGGGCCCTTGCCGGCGGCATGGGCGCCCGATGGCAGCAGGGCTTTTGCGGCGGCGAGGGTGGCGGCGGCGCCGAACAGGGCCTGGCGGCGGGTGGGGGTAAAACTGTGTGTCATGGAAACGGTCTTTCGGTCAGAGCTTGTACTGCAGCATGATCCAGGTCTTGGTGCGCGACGCCGGCATGGTCGGGTCGGCGCGGTGGAAGTCGGCATATTTCAGCATCAGGCTGAGGTTCTTCGTGATGCCGGCGGTAAGGACCGCATCCCATTCGCTGCCGATCTTGAGATCGAGGATGTCCGTCTTCAGGTCGTGATAGATCACGCTGAGCGTCGGATTCATGATGTACGGCGCCCATGGCTTGGTATGGCCGGCGACAACGAGGCTCAGATTGAGGTCGTCTATGCCGTCGACGAAGGTCTTGTTGCCGCCGGTGGCGGAAAAGGCATCGGCATAGCCTTCGAAGCCGTGGACGGTGCCGAGCGGCGTCACGAAGCCGGCCGTGCCGTTGCCGCCGAGAGCTTCGTAGTTGAGCTTCAGAGTATAGATGTCCCAGGTGGCCGAGCCCTCGGCCATCTTTTCGTGCAGGGTAAAGGTTGCCGGATTGAGACCGGCCGGCTTTTGCTCGGCATATTGCAGCACATAGGCCAGCTTGAAGGCCGACACCCAGTCGCCGCCATAGGCGCGCAGGCCCACGGTCGATACCGATGACGCCTTTGCGTTGGCGATGTCGCCGACGGTGGGCGCCGTGGCGGCCGTACTGAAGCGCAGGGCATAGTCGAAGGCGGTGAATTTCACGGCTTCCGACAGGCTGTAGCTGGCATTGAGCAGATAGCTGTTGGAATTCCAGTCCTTGGCGTCGGCGACGACGCGATTGATGCGGCTGAGATAGGCGCCGGTCAGCTTGACCCGCCACAGCGTGGTGTCGAGGCGCAAGCCGTCCACGGTTTGCTCGTCCTGGCGCCAGCCGACATTGCCGACAAACCGGGCGTCGTCGAGGATGATGCGCTGGCGGCCAACCGTCACCGTTGTCGTTTCGGTCGGCGTCCAGCTTAGCTGGGCACGATTGAGTTCGGTCACCTTCGGGTCGAGCACGGTCGGGTAGGTGGTCTTGCCGTTCAGCGTCGAATTGTAGTCGCCGGACAGGGCCTGGACGTTTTCGAATTCGACCAGGGCCTTGATATTGTGGAAGTCGCCACTCTGGAAACCGATGCGGTTGCGCCAGGTCAGGGCCGAAGCCTTTTCGGCAAAGCCGAGCTGATCGACGTGCTCGGCACGCAGACTCGATTCCAGGATCGGCTTCGAGGCCGACAGCGCATCGGCGATGGTGTCCTCGGCGTGCGCGGTATGGGCGGCCAAGCCAAGAATGGCTGCCGTGCCCAGAGCCGGAATTACGTGATGTAGTCGTTTCGCCACCGTCTATGTCCCCTTGGGAAAAGCAAAAAAAAACGCCCCAAGGCGACCCCTGAAAAGGATCGGCTTGAGACGTCATTGTCTATGAAACCCGGCGTCGCCTTCGTTGGCGGGCGGGCATATTGCGCTGCGGCCGCCCTTGGCCGCATGAGGTGAGGATGTGTCCGGCCCTGCCTTTCCGTCAATGCGTTTGACGGCTTCCGGAGGTTTTTGCTGCTATGCACAAAAGGCTTGCAGCAATTTTGTCACAAAACATTGGTCTTTCGGTGTCGCAGCCGCGTGGAGCGAGCTAAGGGCCGCGACTGGCGATAATGTTACATTTTAAACAATCTACCGGTTAAACGCGGCAGCGGAAGACCCCGCCATCGAACAGGGCGTTCGGTGGCATGGTTATGGCCTGTGGCTCGGCCGGCACCGACCAGGGCTGGGCGTGGCCGCCCTCATCTTTTTCGTCGCTTTCGGGCAGGCTGAGCCCCAGGCTGCCGGCGGCTTCGCGCCACAGGTCGGGGCGGTAGATGTGGCGGGCCAGCTGGTCGAAATCGTGTTCGCCTGTCAGCCAGCCCCAGGCCACCATCTGGCCGAGGAACCATTTGGCGTGGCTGATCCACGGATAGGTGACGGTCTGCGGGTCGAGGATCAGGCCGCTGCCGCTCTGGCTCAGGGCCAGTTCGATGGCTGCAGCCGGGGCGTTGACATAGGCGCGACGCGCCAGGATGCGGATAAGGTCGGCGCGGTTGCCCGGGTCGCTGGCCCATTGGCCGGCGCGCAGCAGGGCGCGTGTCAGGTGGAAGACGCCACCCTCATGGTTTTCGGCCCAGTCGGCGCGCACGCCCAGGACCTTTTCCGGCTTCAGCGTCCAGTAGTCGGGATCGTTGAACAGGATATCGCCCTGTCCGTTGAGCTGGGCGGTCTGCGGCCAGGGCGAACCCGAGCAGAAGCCGTCGATGACCCCGCTGGTGACCATGTCGGCCATGCGCGAAGGCGGCAGGACGACCCACTGGATCTGGCGCTCGGGGTCGAGACCGGCCGAGGCCACCCAGTGGCGCAGGACGAAGTGGTGCGGTGACCAGGTATAGGGCACGGCGAAGACCAGCCGGCCCTCGCCGGCCTGGCGCCGGCGTTCGACCTCGCGCGCCAGCAGACGGGCGCTGCCGGTCAGGGTATGGCTGTCGCCCTCGAGCCGGGCCTTCAGGGCGCGCGACACCAGGACGGAATTGCCGTTGGCGCCCAGGGCCATCGGGGCGATGATGCGGCCCATCGACGGCCCGAGACCCAGGGCGGCGGCGAACGGCGCCGGCGCCAGGATATGGGCGGCGTCGACCAGCCCATAGGCCAGCTTGTCGCGGATGTTCGACCAGTTGGCTTCGCGGCTTAAAGTCACGTTCAGCCCCTCGCTGTCGAAGAAGCCGAGGGCCTCGGCGACCAGGATAAGGGCGGCATCGTTGAGTGGGCTATAGGCGATCTTGACATCGATAGGCATTATTCGCCTCCCGGGGAAAGCAGGTCGCTGACGGCCAGGATGTCGGCGGCGACGGCGTGGATGGCGCGGCCGGTATCCATGGCGTGCTTGCGCAACACCTTGTAGGCTTCGTCTTCACTGAGATTACGCGACTTCATCAGCACGCCTTTGGCGCGGTCGATGGTCTTGCGGGCGGCGAGATCGGCGCGGGCCTTGCTGAGGTCGTTGCGCAGGGACTGGGTCAGGGCGAAGCGCTGGGCGGCCACCGTCAGGACCGACGACATGCGGCGCGGGTTGAAGCCGTCGACGATATAGGCGGCGACGCCGGCCTCCAGCGCCCGGGCGGTAGCATTGGCGTCCGAGCGGTCGACGAACATGACGACGGGGCGAGGCACCAGGTCGTTGGCGACCTGCAGGGCTTCCAGCATGTCGCGGTCGGGGCTTTCGCAGGCAATGATGACCATGTCCGGATCGACGTCGCGCAGCATCCGAAGTTCGAAGGATGGATGAATGGTTATTACGGCGTCCTGGACCGGATTATCGGCGCGGATACCCTCCGCCACCAGGGCGGCGCGCGCATCATCGGGATCGATGATCAGGACATTCATGGGTTTCGGTCGCGCCTCAATAAAAAACCGCCATCAATCGCCCGGACAGGTCCGGTCGGTCGAAGGCGGCGGTGCCAGGGGCGCCGCAGTCTCCATTGACCCGGCGGCCATGATCAGCATGCGGAAAAAATACGCCGATGGCAAGAGGTTGCGTCGCAGCAAATTTCGGACGGCTAGATCGGCAGTTCGGTCGACCACTTGATCTGTTCGAGGACAGCATAGGTGCGGATCTCGCGCACGCCCGGCATTTGCGACAGGACATTGCCGAGGAAGAGGCGGTAGGCGCTGATGTCCTGGACGCGGATTTTCAGCAGGTAGTCGTAGCCGCCGACCACCATATAGCATTCCATGATCTCGGGAATCTTGCTGGCGGCCAGGGAGAATTCATTGAAGTTCTCATTGATGGTGGCCTGCAGCATGACCTGGGCATAGACCATGAAGGCTTTGTCGAGCTTGCGGGCATCGAGGACGGCAGAGAAGCCGGTGATATAGCCGTCGTCGCGCAGGCGCTTGAAGCGCTCGTGGCAAGCCGAGGCCGAGATATTGCACTTGGTGGCTATGTCCTGATTGGTCATGCGACCATCAGCCTGAAGCAATCGAAGGATCTTGCGGTCGGTTTGATCCAGGCTCATCAATCACCTTGTGACGGAGTGAAAGAACGAGGCTAACCCAAATTCTCGCGTTTGCGATATTGCGATTGCGAACAATACCAGTTGGTCGGAAAGTGACGTAAAACTGTTACACTTTTTACAGTCTGGACACGTCGCAGCCTGAAAAGACAAAAAGCCAGGGTGCAGTGCACCCTGGCTTTTCCTGTTCCGCGCGCAGCGGAACAACTCAGGGTCGGATCAGAAGCTAACCGACAGCTTGCCGTAATAATAACCGCCGTTGAAGCCGTAAGGCGACCAGGTCGGATATTGGTCGACGCCGGTATTGTCGTTGGCGTCGATGAAGGAGTTCAGCAGGTTGGTGTTGAGCTTCTTCGGATAGGTGTTGAGCAGGTTGTTGGCGCCGATCGACAGCTTGACGTCCTTGGTGACCTTGTAGGACACGTCGAGGTCAGTGATGCCGGTGGTGCCGATCTTCGACGTGTACCAGACGCCGTCATCGCCGAGCGAGGTGGTGTAGGAACTGCCGTAGATCGATTCCTTCAGGCTGACCTGCCAGGCGCCGAGCGTCCACAGGGCGCTGCCGACGACGCGATATTCCGGCGCGGAGTGTTCCAGGACGCTGGTGGCGCTGACATCGAACAGATCGGACGTCTTGATGACGGTCGAGGCGTCGAGCAGCTTGTCGATCTTGGTCTTGGAGTAGTCACCCGATACCGACCAGTCGACACGGCCGAGGGTCGAGAAGTTCGTGCTGGGGAAGGTGGCGACGAATTCGACACCGCTGGTCTTGGTGTTAGCGCCGTTGGCGAAGATGTTGATGCCCTTCTGCGACACGCTGTCGAGGACATTGCCGTTGGCGGCGATGGCGGCAGTCACCTGCGGGTAGTTGATGCCCGAGGGGTTGCCTTCGGAGTAGACCGTACCTGAACCGATGATGCGCTTGTCGATATCGATCTCATAGGCGTCGATGGTGACTGTCGTGCCCGACATCGGATGCCAGACGGCGCCGAAGCTGTAATTGTTCGATTCTTCGGGTTTCAGCTTCTGGAAGCCGAGCAGGGCGGCGGCGGCCGAGTTCGGCGGGAACTGGACGAAGGCCGAGGTCGGCGACACGTTGGTGGCCGAGTAATGTTCTTCGGCAAGCGTCGGGGCGCGGAAGCCGGTGCTGATCGTGCCGCGCAGGGCGAAGGCGTCGGTGAAATCGTAACGCGAGGTCAGCTTGCCGACCGTGGTGTTGCCGAAGTCGCTGTAATGTTCGGAGCGCAGGGCCACGTCGACCGACCAGGCGGCGAGCGGGAACATGGCCAGGTCGACATAGAGGGCCTGATTGTCGCGGTCATACTTGCCGGCATCGGTCTTGGAATAACCCGGGAAGGCCTGGGCGCCTTCCTTGTAGCTGGAGGCGGCGTCGCCCGCCTTGATCTCATAGGTCTCCTTACGCGATTCCGCGCCGAAGGCCAGGGTCACCGGCTTGGCCATGCCCCACTCGAAATCCTTGGTGACGTCGACCGACACGACCTTCTGGGTGCCGATGAAGGCCCCGGCATAGAAGTCGGTCGGCGAGGCGCCGGTGTCGGTATAGAGCGAAGCATTGAAAGAGCCCAGGTTATAGACCTGCTGGTCGTCCTTGGCGTAAGTGCCGGCGACATCGATATGCCAGCCATTGCCGACCGTGGCCTCGGTGCCGATGGTGTAGGACGAATCCTTTTCCTTCAGCGCTTCGTGGGGCTGGAAGCCCTGTGGGAAGGGGTAGGTGGTGACGCCGCCGACCGTGCGCTTGATCTTGGTCGGAACGCGCCAGTTTTCATAGGATGCGGCATTCTTGGTGCCGTAGGTGCCGAAGCTGTAGATCGACCACGTGTCGCTGACGTCATAGCCGGCATTATAGGCCAGGACGTTCAGGCGCTGCATGCCGTCGCCGGAAATGTGGTTGGTGAACGGGAAGCCCGGGGTGGTCGTGTCGTACTTGCCACCGATCCACGAACCGGCATCGTTGAACGTGCCGTCCGTCGCTGGAATGGCGCGCGGGTCGGCAGCGCCACGGTCGGAATAGCCGTGATACTTGGATTCGAAGGTCAGGTTCAGGAACGACTTGTCGATCGGGGCGAAGCCGAAATTGGCCATCAGGTCGCCGGTCTTACCGCCTTCGTCGAAGTACTGGCCGCCCGTAGCGGTGAGGCTGCCGCCCGAGGGCGCCTTCTTCATGATGATATTGATGACGCCGGCGATGGCATCGGTACCATATTGCGCTGCGGCACCGTCGGTCAGGACTTCGACGTGATCGAGCGCACCGACCGGGATGAAGCTGAGGTCGGGGGCGGCACTGCCCTGGTAGGGGCTTTGCAGGACGGAGAGGGCGGCGGACCCGTGGCGGCGCTTGCCGTTGATCAGGATCAGGGTGTCATTGGGGCTGACACCGCGCAGGCGCGTCGACAGGGTCTGGTTGGCCATGTCGCCACCGAAGGCCTGGACCGAGAAGGACGGCACGGTCTGCGCCAGAGCCTGGGAGAGATCGGGCTGGGCAACGCGCTTAAGCGAAAGAGAATCAACAACTTGCACCGGAGCGGCGCTGTCGATGGCCTTCAGGCCGCTGGTGCGCGTGCCGGTAATGATGACGGTCGGCGAGTCCTCCGCCATGGCCGGTGCAGCGACGACGGCCGCGACCGTCAGCGCCATTATGCTGGCGCAACTAAACAGGTGTTTTACTGATACAGCCATTTTTTTATCCCCAAAATTTTCAGAAAACGCGGCGGCGATTGAAGCGCTGGGAGGCCGCCCGTTAACGGTAGCGCTGGGGCAAACGTTGCCACACCTGATTGCGAATTATCTTCGCAATTTGGGTTTTATTGTGCGATGCAACAGGAGAATATTTGTTAAGGATTTATGAATGTCGAAGCTTATCCGGCGTATGACATATAAGTCACGACTTCGGCCACAATCGCCGGTCCGGCGAAATCCAGGATGACGTGGGGTTAAGTTTCGGTATCACGATTATGTGTTACCGCAAGCGTTTGCGTATACCGGTAGTGGCCGGAAACGGCCGCGGCGCGTCAGGCAGGTGTTGCATTTTCGCGACGCTTGCCTATCTACGGGCGACAGGATTTTATATCCGACATCTATATGCACTTTGGAGGACCGGATGAGCACTTCACACGACCGCGCCGTTTTCGCAGGCGGCTGTTTCTGGGGCATGCAGGATCTTATCCGCCGCCTGCCCGGCGTGATCTCGACCCGCGTCGGCTATACCGGCGGCGAAGTGGCCAATGCCACCTACCGCAACCACGGCAATCACGCCGAGGCCATCGAGATCGTCTACGATCCCGACCTGGTCAGCTACCGCAGGCTGCTGGAATTCTTCTTCCAGATCCATGACCCGACGACGCGCAACCGCCAGGGCAACGATATCGGCGCCAGCTATCGCTCGGCCATCTTCTATACCACTGAAGAGCAGCACAAGGTCGCCATCGACACGATCGACGATGTCGATGCCTCTGGCCTGTGGCCCGGCAAGGTCGTCACCGAAGTGGTGCCGGCCGGAGACTTCTGGGAAGCCGAGCCCGAGCACCAGGATTATCTCGAGCGTATCCCGAACGGCTATACCTGCCACTTCGCCCGTCCCGGCTGGACCTTGCCGGCGCGCAGCCCCAAGGCGGAAAACCTGGCCGGATAGAGGTGACTGGCCTCCCGGCGCGAGACGCCCGCCGCATCGCTTTGGCAGCCCAGGGTTTTGGCCGGAAGACGAAAAGTGCTTCCGGCCAAAAGGCATGCCTGGAAACCATAGACCGGCTGGGTGTCGTCCAGATCGATTCCGTCAATGTCGTGTCGCGCACCCACTATATGCCGCTCTATTCGCGGCTGGGCGCTTACCCGCGTGACCTGCTCGAGGACATCGCCTGGGGGCCGAAACCTGAGCTGTTCGAATATTGGGCGCATGAGGCCAGCCTGTTGCCGCGCGACCTGCAACCCCTCTTTCGCTGGCGCATGCACGATGCCCGCGAAGGTGTCGGGGTCTGGGGTAATGTCGCCCGTTTCCTCAACGAACGCAGGCACCTGGTCGAAGAGGCGCTGGCGCAGATCCGCGACCGCGGCCAACTGGCGGCCTCCGAACTCGACGTCGGCGAAAAGGGCGAGGGTGGCTGGTGGGGCTGGAGCGAGGCCAAGCGCGCCGCCGAATGCCTGTTCTGGGCGGGCGAGGTCACCGTCGCCACCCGGCGCAAGTCGTTCGAGCGCGTCTATGCCCTGCCGGAAACCGTCCTGCCGGCAAATATCCTCAACATACCGACGCCGCGTCGTGAGGATGCCCAGCGGGAACTGGTGCGTCTGGCGGGCAGGGCGATGGGGGTGGCGACGGCGCGCGACCTGCGCGACTATTACCGCCTCGGCCTGGCCGACAGCCGGGCGGCGATAGGCTCCCTGGTCGAAAGCGGTGACCTTATCCCGGTAGAGGTCGAAGGCTGGACCGAGCCGACCTATCTGTCGATCGACGCCCCGGCGCCGAAGAAACCGTCTGCCCACACCCTGTTGTCGCCGTTCGACAATGCCATCTGGTTCCGCGACCGGACCGAGCGTCTGTTCGGCGTGCGTATCGTCCTGGAAATCTATACGCCGGCCCACAAGCGGACCTATGGCTATTATGTCCTGCCCTTCCTCGAAGGCGACGCCATTACCGCCCGGGTCGATCTCAAGGCCGATCGCAAGGACTCGGTGCTGATCGTCCAGGCCAGCCACCGCGAACCGCATGCCACCAAGGACACGACCGGGCTTTTGGCGATGGAACTGAAGACGTTTGCCGCCTGGCTGGGGCTTGAGACCGTCCGGGTCGAACCGCGCGGCGACCTGGCCGCCGACCTGGCTGCCGCGGTTAGCTAGAGCGCAATGCCATAAAGTGGGTACCACTTTTGGCTTAAATTGTGCGACCAAGCAAAGACTTAGAGCATGGACCTGAGCGAAGCGAAGGTCATCATGCTCTAAATGTCAGGGTTTCGGTCAGGTCGCCGGGGGCAAAGCCTTCGTTGGCCCGCATGGCGTCTTCGCGTTCTTTCAGGCCGGGCAGGGTGTCGAGATCGAAGCGCCGGCGCAGGAAGCGGGCAATCGAGCCTGTATCATAGACCGTGTGTTCGACATGGCCGCGTTTGGCGAAGGGCGAGACGACGATGGCCGGGATGCGCGTGCCCGGACCCCAGCGGTCGCCCTTCGGCGGCGCCACATGGTCCCACCAGCCGCCGTTCTCGTCGAAGGTGATGATGACCATCATGTTCTGCCATTGCGGCCCGCGCTGCAGGGCGTCGATGACCCCGGCAATGTGTCGGTCACCGCTGTCGACGTCGGAATAGCCGGCGTGCATGTTGAGATTACCCTGCGGCTTGTAATAGGTGACCGCCGGCAGGGTGCCGGCCTCGACCGCGGCCAGGAAGCGGTTGCTGCGCGGCGTCTCGTCGGTGCCGCCATCGCGCAGGTGCTGCGTGCGATCGTCCGTGCCAGGGGCGAAACGCTTGAAATAGTTGAGGGGCTGATGGTGGTCCTGGAAGTTGGGGCGGGGCGGAAAAATCTCGGTCCGGTCGGCGCCCGCCGCCACGGCCAGGCCCCAGCCACCGCTATACCAGGCCCAGTCGACGCCCTTTTCCGACAGGCGGTCGACAATGGTGGCGTGGACCTGGGGCGGCAGGGTGCGCGAGTTGTTGGGATCGGCATAGGCCGGATTGGCCGGGTCGCGGGTGCTCGACGGCGCATAGGGCGGCGCCATGGTATTGACGGCGCGGAAATCCGGCGACAGGGCGCTGGCGGCGAAGCGCGCCGGCCCGTCCATGGCACTTGCCTTCATGTCGGCGACCGGCCGCAGGTGATAGCCCAATGGATCGCCGTCTATGGTCGCGATCTGGCTTTTGGCCACGCTGTTGGCGGCATTGGGATAGTAGGGCGGGGTGCAGGCGACGAGATACTGATGGTTCAGGAAGGAGCCACCGAAGGCGCCCATGAAGAAGTTGTCGCATAGGGTATAGTCGCGGGCGATCCGCCACAGGCGCAGATTGACGCTGTTATCGCTGTAATTGCCCATGACCATGGCGCCGGTATCGCCCCAGGCGACGAAGCCGTCATTGTGGCCGCCATTGATCTGCATCTGGTTCTGGTAGAAGGCGTGGACGAGGTCGCGGGTGACCACGCCCTGGGGCAGGGGATCGCCATCGGGTGTCGTTAGGGCAAACGGCTTGTTGGCCAGGCCGGTGATATCGGCTTCGTCGGCCTGGTAGGTCTGGTGGTTGACGACCTGGGGCTCCTTGATAAGCCCGCCCCAGATTTTCGGCAGGGTTGTCAGGACGGTGCCGTCGCGGTCGCGTTGGCTATAGCGTTCAGGTGGTACGTCCTTCAGCGGCGCTTGCAGGCCTGGGAAGTCGGCGAACAGGTTATTGAAGCTGCGGTTCTCGGCAAAGATGACGACGACGGTCTTGATATGGGCCTTGAGGTCGGCATCGCTCACGCCATGCGCGGTTTTTTTCGCTGTGGGTCTGGCTTCCGCCGGCCCGGCAGGCGTGAACAGCCCGGCCAGGCCGAGACCCAGGCCGCCCAGCAGGTCGCGCCGGCTGGCGCCTTCGGCGTGATCATCGCTTTTGGGAGGGGCGTTTTTGTCGTCGGCCACGGTTCACACGCATACTGTCATAAAAGTTTCACACTCGAATCAAATCTACTGCAGTGCAAGGGGAAAATGTGCGGAGCCGGGCGTAAAAAATACCGGCCGAATCCGGCAAAACAGCGTCATCTTTTCATTTGAAATAATCCGAACACGGATATACTCTTATCGGTTTCCACCAGAGTCCGCCGCAATACCGCCCATACCGCTGACATGAACCGTTGAAACGAAAGGAGACTGCCTTGGGACATCCTCTTCCCCTCGATCGCGAGATGCGTCTCCCGGAGACGTCTCAGCCGGAACCGCGGCTTCAGGTTGGTGCCCTGCCTTACCGTTGCGGTGCGAGTGGCGACCTTCAGGTCCTGCTGGTGACGTCGCGGCGCACGCGGCGCTGGATCATCCCCAAAGGCTGGCCGATCGCGGGTATGGGCCCGGCGGGGTCTGCCGCACGCGAGGCCTTCGAAGAGGCGGGAGTCATCGGCAGTATCGATAGCGAGGCTGTCGGCAGTTTTCGTTATCGCAAGGAGCGCGGTAACAAGGGCCCGGCGGTCATGTGCGAGGTCGCGGTTTTTCCCCTGCGGGTCGAGCAGGAACTGACGGCCTGGCCGGAGATCGGCGAACGCGAACTGCGCTGGATGGCCAGTGACGATGCTGCCGATCTGGTATCCGATGCCGGTCTGGGCGATATTATCCGCCGTGCCGTCCGGCAGGTCATCGGCTGAAAAACACGGCCCCGCCCGGCGCGGACAGCGGTCATTATTGATCCTTTATAACGCCTTGTCTTAGCGAAGATCATCGTGTTCACAAGGTGGGTTCGGCAAGGCAGGGTATCTGTGCCTGCCGTGTCGGGGAATAAATGTCGGCTGATATGTCTGAAACCGGTGCGGCATCCCCGGCTGCCATTCCGTTTGCTGAAAACCTGCGAAAGACAGGCGGGGAAACCGGCCGGTTGATTGCCGATCATGACTGGTCGCGGACCTCGATAGGGTCGATAGACGCCTGGCCGCAGAGCCTGCGCACGGCCCTGACCCTGTTGCTGGCCTCGCCCGTGCCGATCGTCATGCTGTGGAACGACGACGGCATCATGCTCTACAACGATGCCTATTCCGTCTTCGCCGGCGGCCGACACCCGCAACTGCTGGGATCGAAGGTGCGCGAAGGCTGGCCCGAAGTGGCCGATTTCAACGACAATGTCATGAAGGTGGGCCTGGCGGGCAAGACCCTGGCCTATCGCGACCAGGAACTGACTCTTCACCGGTACGGTCGCCCCGAACAGGTCTGGATGAATCTCGACTATTCTCCGGTTCAGGATGAAAGCGGCCGGCCGGCCGGCGTTGTCGCCATCGTCGTCGAGACGACGCAGCGCGTCCTGGGCGAACGCGCCCGCCGCGAAGCCGATATTCGCCGTGATGCCCTGATCCGCCTGACCGACGATATTCGCGGCCTGGACACGCCGGACGACATCGCCTTTGCCGCAGCCCGGGTGCTGGGGGAAATCTTCGACGTCAGCCGCGCCGGCTACGGCCTGATCGATCCGGTGGCCGAAACCATCACCATCGCGCGCGACTGGAATGCGCCTGGCATCACGACCCTGGCCGGGGTGCTGCATTTTCGCGACTATGGCTCCTATATCGAGGACCTGAAGCAGGGACGCACGGTTGTCTTTGCCGACGCCGAAATCGACCCGCGCACGCGCGATACGGCCGACGCCCTGAAGGCCATCAGTGCCCAATCCGTCGTCAACATGCCCGTCAGCGAGCAGGGGGCGATGGTCGCCTTGCTGTATCTCAACCACGCCACTGCCCGCGAATGGTCGCCTGAAGACCTGGCCCTCATCAAGGAGGTGGCGCAGCGGACCCGCACGGCGACCGAGCGTGCCCGTGTGACGGTGGAACTGCGTGAACTCAACGACCGTCTCGAGGAAAAGGTGGCGATCCAGCTGCAGGAGCGCGACCGCTTGTGGAGCCTGTCGCAGGATCCCTTCCTTATCGCCGACACGGCCGGGACCTGGCTGCGCGCCAGTCCGGCCTGGACCGATATCCTCGGCTGGACCGAGGATGAGCTGGTCGGCCGGACATCGGAGTGGATGGAGCATCCCGATGACCGTGACCGCACCCGTCATGAGATAGACGACCTTGCCCACGGCAGTACGTCGTTTCGCTTCGTCAATCGCTTCCGCGACCGGGAGGGCGCCTACCACACCTTTTCCTGGACGGCGGTCGAGGAAAACGGGCTGCTCTATTGCGTGGCGCGTGACATCACGATCGACCAGGAGCGCGAGCAGGAACTCAATGACTCGCAGGATTTCGCCCGCCTGGCCCTGGGCGCCATCGGAGGTGTCGGCGTCTGGACCTTCGACGTCGCCAGCGACCGCTTCTTCTTCGACGAAGGGATCGCCCGGGTCTATGCCCTGAACCCGGAGGATGGCGCCGGCGGCCTGAAGCGCGCCGACTTCCTGGCCAATGTCCATCCGGACGACAAGGACGCCCTTCGCGCCACCATGGCCGGCGGGTTGGTGTCGGCGGGCGGTATCGAGCTCGAATACCGCATCGTCCATCCCGACGGCTCGGTGCGCTGGGTACTGTCACGCGGCAATACCTATTTCGACGAGACAGGGCAGCCGGTACGCCGCACCGGGGTCGGTGTCGACATGACCGACAAGCGCCGGCTCGAGGAGCAGTTGCGGCAGTCGCAGAAGATGGAGGCGGTCGGCCAGTTGACCGGCGGGATCGCCCACGACTTCAACAATATGCTGGCCGTGGTCATGGGCTCGCTCGACCTGCTCAATCGCCGCATCGGTGGCGAGGAAGTGCGCGCAAAACACTATGTCGCCCAGGCGCTTGAGGGCGCTAAGCGTGCCGCCAACCTGACACAGCGCCTGCTGGCCTTTTCGCGGCAGCAGCCGCTTCGTCCGGAAACCATCAATGTCAATCGGCTGGTCTCGGGCATGTCCGACCTGTTGGTCCACTCCCTGGGCGGGGCCATCCAGCTAGAGACCGTGCTGGCCGCGGGCGTCTGGGGCATTCATGCCGACCCGAACCAGCTGGAAAACGTCCTGCTCAATCTCGGTGTCAATGCCCGCGACGCCATGCCGGACGGGGGCAGGCTGACCATCGAGACGCAGAACGCCCATCTCGATGCCCGTTACGTCGCCTCGGAAATGGGCGTCACCACCGGGCAATATGTCATGATCGCCGTCAGCGATACCGGATCGGGCATGTCACCGGAGATTATCGCCCGTGCCTTCGATCCCTTCTTCACCACCAAGGAGGTCGGCAAGGGCACAGGGCTGGGGCTCAGCCAAGTCTATGGCTTCGTCAAGCAGTCGGGCGGTCATATCAAGATCTATTCGGAAATCGGCCAGGGGACGACGATCAAGGTCTATTTGCCGCGCCTGGCCGGCGGGGATGCGACGGATCCGCAATGGGACGGCCCGGCCGAGATTCTGCCGGGCGACTTGCGCGAAGTCGTACTGGTCGTCGACGACGAGCCGGCCGTGCGCCAGTTCAGTACCGATGCGCTGGAGGAGTTGGGATACCGGGTATTGGAAGCGGATAGCGCGGTCGCTGCCCTGGCCCTGCTCGACGCCCATCCGGATGTTTCGCTGCTGTTTACCGATATCGTCATGCCGGAAACCAATGGCAAGAAACTGGCCGATATGGTCCGGACGCGCAGGCCGGACATCCGGGTGCTTTTCACGACGGGCTATACGCGCAATGCCGTGGTGCATAACGGCATTGTCGATGCCGGCGTCGAACTGATAGGCAAGCCGTTCACCATCGACGAGTTGGCTGCCCGGGTGCGCGAAGTGCTCGACAGGTAGAGATCAGGCTGCGGCGAGGAGTTGAGCCGCGCCGCCGTCGCTGTAGATGGACTGAATGGCCGAGCGGACATTGGCCAGCGCTTCGTGGCGATCGATATAGACTCCCCAGAAGCGGGTATTGCGGAACACTTCCCATGAGGCGCCGCGCGGGGCGATGGTGAAGCGCACCGGGGTGTTGGCATTGATCAGATCGGGTTCGCCGACGGTCGGCCACAGGTCGTCCCAATGGGCGGCGGCGGCGAGGGCGGTTCGAAGAGTCATTAGGGCCTGTTCTTTTTGAGACAAGAGATAGAGACAGAAAAAGCCCGGCGTGGTGACGCCGGGCTTCGTCAGGGTCGTTTAAGCAGATTACGCCGCTTGCAGGTTCACGGCCGAATTCTTGCCGCGATCCATAGCCACTTCGTAGGTCAGCTTTTGACCTTCGTTGAGCGTGGCCCAGCCGGCGCGATCAACGGCGCTGACGTGAACGAACACGTCGCCGCCGCCCTGGTCGGGCTGAATGAAGCCGAAGCCCTTGTTGGGGTTGAACCACTTAACTGTTCCGTTGGCCATGGTGGCCTCCTTAGTATATCGCACGTTCGTGCACTATCTCCGCGCAAGATTGCCCGGTGAGTCCGAAAGTAGCGATGCTTGGGAGAGGCCTTTTTCAGGCGAGCAGACAAGTCAAAAGTCCGATTTTCGAATAATTGTAATATCTCATAATCGTACAGTTTTAGCAAGAAATACTTTCATGTTTCGAATTTTATTCATTCAAACATGAATATATTTCGTACTGCACTTTTATATTTTCATTCCGAAGACCCGTATGGCGAGGGACGCGGGCCGGTCAGGCCTTCTATCTTCAGGTAGAACGGGTTGCGCCGATAGCGCGGCCCCTTGTTGTCGGCTTCGATACGCGGAAGCAGGGGCGGCAGGGTGGCGCCCGGCGCGGGGGCGACCTTGCCGAAAACGGCCTTTTTGCGCGCGGTCGCGGTCGATGCGGGACGAATTGCCATGATAGTCTCTTTCAGCGGCGCGACCGCGCGGCGAAAAGCCGCGGCATTGTCTGCCTGGGTTATGATAGGATGTGTCCTGTTGTGACGGGTAGTAAAAATACGGACATGTCAGAGTGAATGGAAAAAAATGGAGAAATATTTCTCCACCTCGATGATTTTATAAACAAAATACGAGCATGACATTTAAGTGATGTCTTAAATAAAATTAGACATATAATTTACATCTGAACTGTGAACACATCCCGATATTATGAGCCGATATTAAACGGCTACGATGCGCAGATAAACAGATGCGTCGCAAATTCAAAGGTATTCTATGATTTCCGTCGATAAGGATGAACGCGCCGCCATGCGCGATATCGTGACGAGCATTCTGTTGCGCCATCGCGACGGTGCGCTGGCGGATCCACGTGCCCGCAGTGCTATTGCGGCCTTTGTGACGTCTTATGCCCCCGAGGACGCCTTCGACGAAGCCTCGCTGATGGATTTCGATGTCTATCTCGACATTACCCTGCAACTGAGCAAACGCGCCCCCACCGCGACCGACGGCGGTGTGGCGGAGCGTGTCGAAAATATCCTGCAGATTGCGCTCGGTGACAGCAACGCGTTGCGGCAACTGGCGATAGCGGCTTAGGCGCAGGACTTATACCAACGGCCTTTACCTTTGCCTCTTTGGCCGTTGGGAGTGTGCGACCGCACGCCCGAGCTTATGCGAGGAGCCATGCGGCGTTTGAGCTGAAAAATTTTAATACCATCGGTCATTCTTTATGACCGATGGTATTAAAGCGCGGCCAGGGCGTCGAAATCCCTGGCGGCGGCCAGTTTGAAGATCTGGCGCAGGCTGCGTTCCACCGACTGGCGATTGACCGAGCGCTCCTGGTAGGCAGCAAGCAGGCTGCGAAACAGGGACGATACCCGTTGTACGGCCTTTGTCGGCGCGCCGATACCGATCTCGGGCGCGATGGCCGAGGTCAGGATTTCACATCCTCGATCGAGATTTCCGGGGCCTGGTTCGAGGGTGTCGAGAACAGAGCCGATAAACAGCAGAGACATGTGAGCACCTGTGCGAAACAAGTCCCAACCTTAAGCTTAAACCCGTAATCAATCGATTGCCGGTCGCGCACCCGTTCCTCAACATATGATGCGGTCCGGCGGCGTCGTGCCGTTAATATGCGTTTAACCACTATGATGCCGCTGACACGGCGACACCACGCAATCACCATGGCCGGCCGGTAGACTGTGACGAAACCTGTATCGTCACCTGGCCGGAGCCTGCTGCCAAATGTCTGAAATTCCCTTTGTTTTTATCGCCACCCCCTGTTTCGGGGGCCTTGTCACCCAGGCCTACATGCAATCGGTTATTGCGCTGATGCAACATGCCGGGCAGGCGCCGATGCATATGACCCTTGCCCTGTTGGGTAATGACGCCCTGATAACGCGCAGCCGCAACACCCTGGTGTCGAGCTTTCTCAACGATTCGACGGCGACGCACCTTTTGTTCGTCGATGCCGATATCAGCTTCGAGCCCGAACAGGTGACGCGCATGCTGAAGGCCGACAAGGACGTCGTCGCCGGCATGTATCCTATCAAGGCGCTCGACTGGGACATTACCCGCCTGCGCCCGCCGCACAGCCGCGAAAGCGACGAGGAATCCGCCCTGCACTATGTCGGTACACCCCTGATCGGTGACGAAGCGCAATGGGACGACGATTTCGTCACCGCTTCCTATGCCGGCACCGGCCTGATCCTGATCAAGCGCGCGGTCATCGAACGCCTGATCGCGGCCTATCCCGAACTGCAATACGGCGCCATCCATTCCTACCCGCGCACCAACCGGACGCCGGCGACGCAATATGCCCTGTTCGAATGCATGATCGACGCAGACACCGGCCTTTACCTCAGCGAAGACTACGCCTTCTGCCAGCGCTGGCGTGCCATCGGCGGCGAGATCTGGCTCGATACCGCGGGCAAGCTGACCCATACCGGGCCGCACAGCTTCCCCGGCAATCCGGCGCCGCGCTACGAGGCCATCCGCGCCGCCCTGCCGGTTGCGCGTGAAGACGCGGTAGCTTAAAACCGGCGCAGGCGGCTTCGGCCATTGCAAAGGAACGATTATGAGCGACAGCGAAGACGAAGTCATCGTCAAGGACAGCAATGGCACGCGCCTTAGCGACGGTGACAGCGTCACCCTGATCAAGGACCTGAAGGTGAAGGGTTCGGGCGGTGTAACGCTCAAGCGCGGCACCCTGATCAAAAACATCCGTCTGACCCATGACACGGCCGAGATCGAGTGCAATGCCGACAAGGTCAAGGGCCTTGTCCTGCGCACGGAATTCGTCAAGAAGGCCTGACCTTTCAGACATGGAGCGACAGGGCGGTCTGTGATAAAGCGGGCGAAAATATCTTTTTCGTCCATTTTTTCACATCGGCTGTAACCCGGGCTCCAGTGGTTGCGTAAACCTCAGCATGGCCGCCGATGACGGTGTGACCATCTGATGTTTATGCAACCTCACACTGGAGATCGACACATGATCCTGATCAAGACCGGCATTGCCACCGCTGCCCTGATGGCCCTCGTTTCCGGCGCCGCCATGGCCGCCGACACCATGAGCAGCAGCGCCAGCGCCAAGCCTGCCGAAACCGAAAAGTGCTACGGCGTGGCGATGGCCGGCCACAATGATTGCAAGGCAGGCGCCGGCACGACCTGCGCCGGGACCTCCAAGGTCAACTACGACGGCAAGGTCTTCAAGGAAGTCGCCAAGGGAACCTGCGTCACCATCAAGACGCCCAAGGGCAATGGCTCGCTGACCCCGAAGGCTTAATTATAAGCCACAAGGCCGGGAGCCCCACATGACCCACAGCCCGTCCATTGGCGCCTCGGCTGGCGTCGGCCTGAAGCCGCAGCACTATGCTGAGGCGCTGGCCGATGCCCGTGACGGGCTGTGGTTCGAGGTCCATCCCGAAAACTACATGGTCGCCGGCGGCCCGCGGCTTGCCTGGCTCGCGCAGATACGGATGGACCATCCCCTGTCCCTGCACGGTGTCGGCATGTCGCTCGCCGGCGCCGGCCTGCCCGATCAAGGTCACCTTGCCGCCTTGCGCCGCCTTATCGATCGCTTCGCGCCTTTCGTCGTATCTGAGCACCTGGCCTGGTCGCGGTCAGCCGGGACCTATGCCCCCGACCTGCTGCCGTTTCCGCGCAGCCGCCAGGCGTTGGACCGGATCGTGCGCAATATCGACCATGCGCAATCTGTTCTTGGCGTCGGGCTGCTGATCGAAAATCCGTCCCTGTACATGCCGCTGGCCGGTCAAGACTATGACGAGGTCGACTTCCTTGCCGAACTGGTGACGCGTACCGGTTGCGGCCTGCTGGTCGATATCAATAATGTCCATGTCAGCGCCCATAACCTGGGCTACGACGCTGCCGCCTATCTGGCGCGCATCCCCGCGTCGGCCGTTGGGGAAGTCCACCTGGCCGGCCATGCGGTCGATGCCGAGGCCGACCTGCTGATCGACAGCCACGCTGCTCTGGTAGCCGACCCGGTCTGGGATCTCTATTACACCTTCATCGAACGTATCGGGCCGCGGCCGACCCTGATCGAACGCGACGGCGACATTCCTGGCTACGACGCGCTGATGCAGGAACGCGACCAAGCGCATCAGGCACTTGCTGGCGCCGCCGGCGGAGTGCTGGCCCATGCGTGACCTTGTCCATGATCGGTTTCAGGATGCTTTTGTTGCGGCGATCGCCGGCGACGACGCGGCGCTTGCCGGGTGGTGGCCCGCCGACCAGGCAATACAGGGGCGATCCGGCCTTGGTGTCTATCGCAATACCATTGCCCTGGGCCTGGCCGACAGCCTGGCCGCCTCCTATCCAACGGTTGTCACGGTTGTCGGAGAGGACTGGATGCGCGAGGCCGCCATCCTGTTCGCCCGCGACCATCCGCCGGCCGACGCCGTGCTGCTGGCCTATGGCGGCGACTTCCCCGACTGGCTGGAGGCCTTCGCGCCGGCGGCCGACATGCCCTACCTGGCGGATATCGCCCGGATCGACCGCCTGTGGACCGAGGCCCACATCGCTGCCGATGCGGATATGATGGCGCCGCACGCCATAGCCAGTCTGGCGCCGGAGGATTTCGACACGGTCCGCTTGGCCCTGCTGCCGTCCGTCCGCCTGGCCCGGTTCGGGACGGGAATAGCCGATCTCTGGCGGGCCCTGCGTAGTGATGCGCCGGATGCTATCGACCTCGCACCCGAGCCCCAGGCGATAGTGCTGTGGCGGCCGGGCGGCGAGGTGCAAAGCCGGACGATCGGCGATGGGGCTTTCGCGTTTCTCGGCACCTGTGCCGACAGGGGCAGCGTTGCCGCCGCCGCGCTGGCGGCTGTGTCTGCCGCGCCCGATGCCGACCTGTCCGTCCTGTTTGCCGATCTTATCGCCGCCGGCGTTTTCACCGGCATCCTGTCCCTGGCATCCGAAGGTTCCCCCACATGACCGCTTTATCTGGCATCGCTATTCTCAAGCCGCTCAACGCCGCTGCCGATGCCGTGCAGCGCCTGGTCTCCGAAGATGTCATCGCCCTGTTGATGCGTCTTGGCGTCGCCGGTGTCTTCTTCATGTCCGGGCGCAGCAAGGTCGACGGTTTCCTGCATATTACCGACGGCACCTACACCCTGTTCCGCGAGGACTATCATGTTCCGCTGATCCCGCCGGTCATCGCTGCCCATATGGCGACCTATGCCGAACATGGCTTTTCGATCCTGCTAGTGCTGGGCCTGTTTACGCGGCTGTCGGCACTGAGCTTTTTCGTCATGACCGCGGTGATCGAGATCTTCGTCTATCCCGACGCCTGGCCGACCCATCTCAGCTGGGCGGCGCTGCTGGTCTATCTGATTGCGCGTGGCGGTGGCTGTCTCAGCCTGGACCACCTGCTGCGTATACGCTGAATCAGCGCGGGCGCAGCATATAGCCGACGCCGTAGACGGTCTGAACGATCTCAAGATCGCCGGTCGCCGAGGCATCGGCATAGATCAGTTTTTGCCGCAGTCGCGACACCAGGGCATCGAGGCCGCGCACCGTCGTAAAGTCGTGGGTGTCGGCCATGCGCTCCAGGATATAGGCGCGTTTGAGCGGCTTGTCGGGCGCGTCGAGCAGGACGCTCAGGAAAGCAAACTCCGCCGCCGACAATTGCAGGATCTTGCCGGCAGGGCTGGTCAGCTTGCGGTTCTGCAGCGACAGGCGCCAGCCGAAGAACAGCCGCGTGGCGCCAGCCTCCGGGCCGCCGCTCTTTTCATTGGCGCGGCGCAGGATGACGCGCAGGCGCATGATCAGCTCTTCGACATTGAACGGCTTGACCATATAGTCTTCGGCGCCGCACTCCAGTCCGCGGATCTTCTGGCGCGACTGGCTTTCGGCGCTCAGCATCAGGACCGGCGGGCCACCTGTGCTCTTCAATCGTTTGCATATCGAGGGGCCGTCTTCCCCGGGCATGACCGAGTCGAGGACGATGACGTCGACCGAAGATGTGTTGAGGTGAGCGTCCATCTGGGCGCCGCCGTCGGCAGCCAGGACGTTAAAGCCATGGTGCGAAAGCACATGCTGCAGCAGGGCGCGGATATCTTCGATGTCGTCTACCACAAGAACGGTTGCGGCCGATGCCATATGTCTTCCAACGTATAATTGCTTGCCTCGACACCATACTGGCAGATCGCAAAATAAGGATAAACGCGAAAGCCCAATCTCAGGCGAATCTCACAAGGGCGTAAGATTCGATTTAGTGGTGTTTAAACGCAACGGGCTACCCTTAGGACAACAAGGTTTGTTTCGTCAGGACACCACATGTTTTTCTCTCGCCACCCCGATGACCGCGCCACGGTTCGTGCCCTTACGGCATCGCAGGCCGTTATCGAGTTCACACCGCAGGGCAAGATTCTTACCGCCAATGGCAATTTTCTCCAGACGGTCGGCTATACGCTCGAGGAGATTGTCGGACGCCATCACAGCATGTTCTGCGAAAGCGACTATGCGGTCAGCGAGGACTATAGCGCCTTCTGGCAGGACCTGAACCGCGGCAGCTTCAAGGCCGACGAATTCAAGCGCCTGGGCAAGGACGGGCAGGTCATCTGGCTGCAGGCCAGCTACAACCCGATCGTTGGTTCCAATGGCCAGGTCGTCAAGATCATCAAGTTCGCCACCGACATCACGGCCGCCAAGTTCCGCTCGCTGGAATATGCCGGCAAGATGTCGGCGATCGATCGCGCCCAGGCCGTTATCGAGTTCACCCCGACCGGCGAAATCCTTTCGGCCAATGCCAACTTCCTGGCAGCTGTCGGCTATCGCCTGGAGGAGATCGTCGGGCACCACCACAATATGTTCTGCGACCGCGACTATGCCGTCTCGGCCGAATACAAGATGTTCTGGCATAACCTGGCCAAGGGCCATCTCAATGCCGGCGAGTTCAAGCGCGTCGGCAAGAACAACAAGATCATCTATATCCAGGCGTCCTACAATCCGATCTTCGACGAATCCGGCACGGTTATTCGCGTCGTCAAATATGCCACCGACGTCAGCGAAGCCGTTCGCCGCCGCCTGCGCAACGAGTCGCTCAGCAAGAGCATCGACGACGAACTTGCCCAGGTCATTCATCAGATGATCGGCGCCACGGAGATGACCGAAGGGGCCTCGACCGCCTCGGGCGAGACCGGCTCGATCATCAATTCGGTGGCGGCGGCCTCGGAAGAGTTGTCACTTAGTGTCAAGGAAATCGCCCAGAGCATGACCCATGCCCGCAATGGCGCCGAGGATGTCTTCCGTCATACGGAACAGGCCAGCCGCTCCGCCAACAGCCTCAGCCATTCGGCCGCAGCCATGACCAATGTCGTCACCCTGATCCAGGGCATTGCCTCGCAGATCAACCTGCTGGCGCTCAACGCCACCATCGAATCGGCGCGCGCCGGCGAGGCGGGCAGGGGATTTGCCGTCGTCGCCACCGAGGTCAAGAACCTGGCCAACCAGGCGGCGGCTTCGACGCGCAGCATTGCCGACGAGATCGCCCGGATGCAGGCGGTCAGCGACGAGGTGGTCGGCGCCCTGGACCTGATTTCCACCTCGATGACCACGGTGCTGGAAAACGTCTCCGGCGTCGCCAGCGCCATCGAACAACAGCACGCCGTGACCAACGAGATTTCCGGCAATATGCAGGCGGCGGTCAGCGCCGTGCAGCAGATCGAGGACAGTCTCGGTCAGATCAATGTCACCTTCAACACCGTGGCCAATACCTCGGAACAGGTGAAGCACAGTGTCGAACAGTTAGCAGCGTAACCATGGAGGTGAAAAGAAAACTTTGACCGCGTAGACAACCGTAGCGATACAAGACATCGTCTCTGGCTGGGGCGAATCTTCGGGAGGTTGTCATGAGAACTGTACAGCGGTTTTTTATAGCCGGGACGATCGCGGGCATGATCGGTCTGGCAGGATGTGGAAAACCGACCAGCGCCGTGGAGAGTGACCTCGCCACGGCGCAACAGCAGGTGAAGGACCTGACGGCCCGGGTCGATACCCTCGAGGCCAAGGTCCAGGCGCTGGAAGCGACTCTGCCGGTGGATGCGGCGCCCGACACCGATCCATCGGGCAGCGACGCGAGTTAGTTTTTACGCTGCGCGCACCTGGGCCAGGAATTTCTCGACCTCGGCGCTGAGGGCCTCAGCCTGGCTGGCCAATTCCGATGAGGCGTCGAGCACCTGGCCGGCGCCGATACCGTTTTCTTCGGCCATGCGGGCGACATGGGTAATATTGGCCGTAACCTCGCTGGTGCCGTTCGAGGCCTGGCTGACCGCCTGAACGATCTCGCTGGTGGCGGCGCCCTGCTGCTGGACGGCGGCGGCGATGGTGGTCGACGCTTCGCTTATCGAGCGGATGGTCGTCGAGATGGTTTCGATGGCCGACACGGCGCGACCGGTCGTCGACTGGATGGCGCCGATCTGCTGGCCGATCTCCGCCGTCGCCTTGGCCGTCTGCTGGGCCAAGGTCTTGACCTCGGCGGCGACGACGGCAAAGCCCTTGCCGGCATCGCCGGCGCGGGCCGATTCGATGGTGGCGTTGAGTGCCAGCAGGTTGGTCTGGCTGGCGATATTGCTGATCAGGTCGACGATACCGTTGATGCGTGCGGCGGCTTCGGACAGTTCATACACGATCCCGGCGGTCGACTCTGCCTCATTGACGGCTTCGCTGGCCATCTGGCGGGAATGCGCGACCTGGCGGCTGATCTCGCTGACCGAGGCGCCGAGCTCTTCGGCCGAGCCTGCCACCGAGGTGACATTGGTGCCGGCTTCTTCGGCGGCGGCGGAGACCGAGATGGCCTGGGCCGAGGCCTGCTGGGCCGATGCCGTCAGTTGCGACGCCGTGGCGTGCATTTCGGTGGCGGCCGAGGACACCATCTGGACGATGCCGCCGACAGAGCTTTCGAACCGGTTGGCCATGTCATGCATGACGCGCTTGCGCTCGGCCTCGGCCTGATCGCGGGCCTGGGCGGCGGTAGCTTCCAGGCCCTGGCTCTGGATCATGCTGTCCTTGAAGACCTCGACGGCCGCGGCCATGGTGCCGATTTCATTGCGTTCGCCCAGGTTCGGCGTCACGGTCCGGGTGTTGCCGCGCGCCAGTTCGCCCATCATGGCGGACATGCGCGTTATCGGCGCGGAAATCGTGGCGATCATCGACAGGCCGATACCGACGCAGGCAATGGCCGCGATAGCCGAGACGATATAGAGCAGCAGGGTCGCTTGCTTGCCCAGGGCATCGCCTGCCGCAGCGGCGGCATTTCCTCCGGTCAGCTGAAACTGGCGGTCGGCGAGGACGGCGGAGCGCAGCTTG
Organism: Asticcacaulis sp.; assembly: GCA_965246725.1. Lineage (GTDB taxonomy): Bacteria > Pseudomonadota > Alphaproteobacteria > Caulobacterales > Caulobacteraceae > Asticcacaulis. The sequence continues at coordinate 176,799 of CBDFFG010000003.1, read as the reverse complement.
TCGGCAAGCGCCTGCATGGTGACGCTCAGGGTTTGTGTGGCGACGGCCGGATCGCCATTGACCTGCGAGGCGTAGGTGTCGGACGCCGACACGTAGTCGGCGAGGGCGGCGTGCAGCGTGTCGGCAAGTGCGCGTTCCTCAGGCGAATCGATCGTTGGTTCGTAGACCTTCCAGGCGGCCTGGAGATTGTTTTCGGCCTTTTCCGCCAAGGCCATCTTGGCAACGCGGACATCGCCGCTGGCCATCAGGGCCTGGGTCTGGCGCAGGCGCAGCTGCTCGAAATCCTGAGATACGTCACCCAGCGCATTGGCGGCCGGCAGCCAGTTGCGCGACATGTCGGCGACAACTTCGTTAACCTGTCCCAGGCGCTGGATGGCGAAGAACGCCATGCCCAGGGTGACGGTGAGAACGATCGCAAAGCCAATGATGACGCGGGCCTTGATGGTGAGGTTCTTGAGCATGGACGCCTGCTGATTACTGAGAAATATGGTAAACAGCTACGTCGCAGGTATTGAATTTTCCTAAACAGCACGGTCTTCCGGCCCGTCTATGTGTAAAAGTACACGTATTTTATTCAGAACGACGGTATATGGCCTAAAGTTCGACGATCATTCCGTCGTCGGCCGGAATACACGGGTCTTCATCAAAGCTGAGCACCGCCTGCATCACCGCCAGCAGGTCTTCGCCGTCGAAGGGTTTATCGATCTGGCCGTCGACACCGATCTTGCGGGTAGCGTTGAGGGCATCGAGGCTGGAGATCTTGTCGCTCATGCCGGCTGACATGGAAACGATCCTGATCCGGGGCCAGTTGCCGCGGATCAGGCGCATACCCTTCAGACCGCCCATGCCCGGCAGGAAGACGTCGCACAGGACGGCATCGACCCGGGCAATATCGATATTCCCGAAGGCCTCTTCCATGCTGCCGGCGATCGAGGTGCGATAGCCCGCGGCCTCGAGGATATCGTTGGCGAAGCGGCATACGGTCGGACTGTCGTCGACGATGAGTACGTGTTTGCGCCGGGTCTTGCCGTCAGTCCCGAAGCTGTCGAGAATCGCCTGGACCGCCGTAATGCCGAAGGGTTTGGCGAGGACATAGTCGGCGCCGGCGAGGCGGGCCTTTTTCAGGGTCTCGGCGGCGATCTCGGCCTTGGAACCCGCCGTCATCAGGGTGATGGGCGTGTCGCCACCCAGCAGCCGGAAGCGGTCGAAATGCTTCAGGGTGTTGCGTTCGCCGACAAAGATGTCGAGGAACATGGCATCGATCTGTACCGACTGGAGGATATCCATGGCGCCCCGGACGTCGCTGCAGTGGGCTGTCTGCCAGTTGCCGCGCGACTGGATCATCTTGGCGATAATCGCCGCCTGGGTTTCACTGTCCTCAAGGATGAGGGCCATCAAGGTCATCGCCGTATTCCTGTTCGATCGCGGGTGAAGCAATCGATTGCATTCTTACGGATATTAGGACACGAAGGTGTAAAGCCATCGTTTCCGCGATGGCTTTACCGGCAGAAAATCGTGGGGAAATCCGTCAGGCCTGGCGGCGTTCCGGTGCAGCTTCCAGACGCTGGATAAGGTCGGCGCGCTGCGCATCGCAGTAACGCGAGAGGGAGGCAGCGAAGGCCGCGCTCAGGTCCTGGGCCAGTTGCGCATCGCCAGCCTTGACGGCCAGTTCCTGCAGGATTTCAAGTTGGCCGAACAACATGGTCATCAGGTCATCGGTCTTTTGCAACATACCACTCATGCGCTTAACTCCACAGAACGATGTTCTATTAGGCCGCAATCCCAGCTGCATGCATATCGGGAATTTGCTGGATAAGGTTAATGGGAACCTAAATCGAGATGATGCATTTCTGGATAGCTTTAAGCACGGCGACGACCCTGTTGGATGCTTGCAACTTACGGAAAACGCTGCGTAAATGGGTGTCGACCGTACTGTGGCTGACCGACAGGATGGTGCCGATCTCGTCGTCCGTCTTGCCGGCCGCCACCCATAGCAGCACCTCGCGTTCAGCCGGAGTCAGGGGGCCGACGGCCATGTTGGCGGCGGGTGTACCATTGATCCGCCGGAAGCTGAGAAAGGCCTGGGTGCAGATGGCGTCCAGGACGGGCAGGTTGGCGTCGGTCTTTCCAAGACGGTTCGCGGTGGAAAGCCCTACGGCACCATTATTGTGTCCCAGGCGAACCGCAACACCCTGGTAGATATGTAATTCGCCGAACGCCCCGATGAATTTTTCCTGCGCCTTGCTCAAGCGCATCAGCTTGTCGACGTCGGCGAAGACGAACGAACCGGCGCCCGCGCGAATCAGCCGGGCAAAGGGGTCGATACGGGCGTGGTTCTTTTCTGCGTAAAAGGCCTGAAAGTCGTCCAGGTCACGCTTGAATATGCCTGTATGGTGGGTGAACTGCGGCAGGGTAGGGTCGCTGAAGATCGACAGGATGACTTTTTCGTAGCCATATTGTTCCACGGCCCGGGCCAGCAGCGAAAAAAGCGCGTCATTCGTCTGTGCGGCCGACGTATCAGTCACAAAATCTTCGAACGAATAGCGTTCGGTCGTCCTCGGCATCTGCACAGGGGGGTGGTGAGTCAGACGCCGAATCTACGCGTAAGCCGTGTAAATTTGCAAGCGGAAGTGCAATTTTCGACGGGGCGGTGGCGTTTTCGGCTGTGAGTGCCTGCAGTAGTGTCGCAAAATGCGTCAGCGCGGCGGCATGTGCGCAAACCTGACCGTATCTGCCGGATAATGATCCCAGACCTGGCCGGCGGCCGTCCAGACGACGAACTGCGGCTGGTAAAGCGCGGGTGCGTCGAGACTGCCGGCTGTGACGACGAAATAATCGGGCAGGTCGGGGAAGATCATATAGACCGGGCTGCCGCAATTTCGGCAGAAGGCGCGTTCCTTGACCATGCCCTGGTCGCCGGTCGCCCGCCAGCGGCCGGGTTCACCCTCGGTCTGCACCGCTGCGGCCGGAAAGGTGAGATAGGAGCCGTGGCCGGTACCGCTGTCGTGCTGGCACTGGCGGCACTGACAGTCGTTCATGGCGAGCGGTTCGGCGGCAATAGTGTAGCGTACGGCGCCGCAGGCGCAGCCGCCGGTATAGATTCGGGGCATCAGGATTTCCTGTTGGATTGCGTGTTCAGGCGGTGCCGGCAGTGTCGCCCAGTCGGCCGACGACGATCTTCCAGCCCTGTCCCATCTTTTCGTAGGCCGAATCGTTGCGCGGCAGGACGAAGCCGGAATGGACCAGCAGGATCTCGGTGCCCTGTGCAACCGGGGTCAGGGTAAAGGTGACGATGGTGTCCAGTTTCGAGCCATAGCCGACATTGCCGTCATCGCCGCCCCGCCAGGAAAAGGCGAGGCGCCGATTGACCACGACCTCCAGGACCTTGCACGATATGGTGCCATCCCAGGCGCCCGCCGGTGTAGTCGTGAAGGTGAATGCCTGGCCGACAACCGGGGCAAAGCCCGTGGGCGGCATCAGCCATCTTGCCATCAGGGCGCCGTCGGACAGCACCTTCCATATGACTTCGGGCGCATGCGGGAAGGTCTCCCTCAGGACGATGGTTTGCACACCGGTTTGCAGTGTCGTTTCGGTCATGTGTCGATTTCCCTGAGAAGCGTCCGCAGGTCGCCGAAGCGTTCCCGCCAGAAGACGCCGTAATGTTGCATCCAGTCGAAGACCGGTTCGAACCCCTCCGGGCGCGCACGGTAATAGACCCTGCGCCCCTCCGGACGCTCGGCGACCAGGCCGGCCGTCTTCAGCAGCTTGAGGTGCTGCGAGATGGCGCCCTGGGTAACGCCGCTGTCGCGGGTGAGGTCGACGACCGTGATCTCATCGGCCTGGCTTAAACGCTCATACACGGCCCGGCGGGTCGGGTCTGAAAGCGCCTTGAGGACGACATCGATGGTAATGGGCTCGGTCATGATTATTCATTAGCAATTGCTAATGAATTAGTCAATTCTAATTTATGCGATCAAAAAAAAGCGCCGGGCGATACACCCGGCGCTTCCGTTTCATGCCGTCTGAGACGGTTTAGAACTTCACCTGGACTCCGCCCTGGATGCGGCGGTCGTTCTTGAACCAGGCGTTCGGCATCAGCAGGCCGTCATTATTGACCTGTTGCTTCAGCACCGTGTCGGTGTCGAGCAGGTTGGAACCCTGCAGGCTGAACTCGATACGGTCGGTCAGGCGGTACTTGAACGAGGCGTCGAGATAGCCGGTGTCCTCTTGCCAGATCGGCAGGCCGATACAGCAGTCGACGGCGGTGACGAGGAACTTCGAGCGCCAGTTATAGGCGAGGCGCGCCGAGAAGCTCTTCTTTTCGTACATCAGGACGAAGTTGTAGGTATCCTTCGATACGCCTTGCAGGGCGTGCGGATTGATCGAGTCGGCGCTCTGGCTCAGGCCGCCACCGCCGGTGTTGGTCGTGCCGTCGGCCGATTCTGCCACCAGGTTGCTGTTGGTGATGCCGGAATTCCTGACATAGGTGTAGTTGGCCTGGACGCCGAGGCCATCGAACGGTGCAGGCAGGAAGTCGAAGAACCGCTGATAGGCCAGTTCAAGCCCCTGGATCTTCGCGCCGTCGCCATTGACCGGTCCGTTCATCTTCACGGTACGGGTGACACCGTTATTGGTGAGAGTCAGGTTGTAGACGCCGTACTGGATATAGTCGTGGAAGTTCTTGAAGAAGGCGGTCGCAGTGAACGATCTCGTCGTGGAGAAGTAGTGTTCCAGGGTCAGGTCATACTGGTCGGCCGTCATCGGACGCAGGTAGGGGTTGCCCGAGGTCGCAGTATAGGAATAGTCATAGCCGATAGCCTGGCCCTGGGCATTCTTGTGGATGGCGGGGTTGTCGCCGGTCAGGATGGGCGCCAGACGACCGATCTGGATCCCGCCCTTGAGCAGGCCCATGTCGGGACGCGACATGGCCTTGGATGCCGCGAAGCGCATCAACCACTGGTCGGTGAGGTCGAACTTCAGGTTCAGGCTGGGCAGGACATTGTGGTGCTTGACCGTGATGTCGCCGGGGAAGTTCGCCCCGTTATTGAAGGCGATTTCGTCGGCGGAGACCACGCAGCCCTGGGTCGCGTCTTCGACATGGGTTTCCGGGTTGACCTTGCGGGTACAGACCAGTTCCGTGGAGTTGAAGGCGTTGGGCAGGGTAATGCCGCCGCTCGACGTATTTTCGGTCGTGACATAACGCACACCGATATTGCCCGACAGCTTGATGTCGTTCCAGATGACGGCGTTGGGGCCGCCGAACTTCAGCATGATGTAGGCAGACTTGGTGTCTTCGGAGACGTTGTGGATTTCGTTCGGCTTGTAGCAGCCGATTTCGCCCGTATAGACTTCGCCCGCACGGTAATCGAGGTTCGAACATACCGGGAAGAAGGTGCCGACACCCGTTGCCGGATAGCCGAGGCCCGCGCCCAGGGCCTGGACGGTGTTGAGCTTGTTCATGTTGAAAAAGACGAAGTCGGTCTTGCTCAGCACGGTATTGCGGAAGAAGCCGGAGCCGAAGTCGAAGGTCTCGGTATTGTCGGCGGGATAGTGCGAATTGTCGGCATTGTAGACTGCCGACTGACCGCCCCAGACGCTGGTGATATTGGCCCAGTTATAGGCGCCCCAACGCAGGGTCTGGTCGCGGTCGGCAACGCGGACGCCGACCTTCAGGGTGTCGAGCCAGGTCGTGCCGATATCCCATTGCAGGTCGGCGCGCATGGCATCTTCGTTGCCTTCGGATTCTTCGGTGTGGTCCGAGGCCGAATAGTAGTTGTAGTTGTGCGCATTGGTGAAGCCGCCGGCGGCCAGGTTCACCGATTCCGGCTTGACGTCGTTCAGCGTCATGATCGGGTATTTGCCCGAGGCATCGAGCGTGAAATCGCCATAGGTGTTCATATTGACCGAGGCGTTGAAGTTCTGCACTTCGGAATGGATGTGCTGGACGTCGAAATTGGCGCGCAGGCGATCCGAAATGTCCCACTTCAGGTTCAGCGAGAAGTCTTCGGTATATTCGTCGTTCTTGAGGTGGTTGGACGCCGACTGAATCTGGGCGCCACGGCGGGTCTGACCGGTGGTGCATCCGTCCCAGGAGTGGCAGATGTTGAATAGCGGGATCGGCTTGCCGTTCGCATCGACGCCGGTCGAGGCGACATTGGCTGCCGAGGCGGCATTGTCGTCCTGATAGCCGGTCAGGGTCGACATCTGCCCGGTCTGGAACAGGCCGCTGGAATCGAAGGTGAAGGCCTTTGTGCCGATGGCCGGCGCCACCACGGTCGGGTCGCTTTCGACGTACGTTGTCGGCAGGCCGTAGAAGCTGAAGGCGCTGCCCGAAATGGCATGCTCTTCCCAGGAATTCTTGTACTGCGAGCGGTTGTACTGGCCGGTGACCAGCAGGTTGCCTTCGTTGTTGCGCCACTGGCCGGCCAGGGAAACGCCCTTGCGGTTGCGGTCGTAGATGTTTTCGCGATCATAGACGACCGACGGGATGTAGGTATTGCCCTTGGTGCCGAAGACCGACGGAGCGAAGATGCCCATGCGGTCGTACTGGATGCCTTCGCTGCCCGTATAGACCTGCGACAGTGCGAAGTTGGCCATCAGCCCGAATTCGCCGACGCTGGTCGACCAGCGGTGCGAGAAGATGCCCGAGACGTCGTAACCCGACTTCTTGGACAGGTCGCCATAGTTGCCGCCAGCCTGCACGATCAGCAACTGGCCCTTGGAATCGAAGGGCAGGCGGGTGCGCAGGTTGATCGAACCGGCAATGCCGCCTTCGATCATGTCTGCCGTCTGGTTCTTGTAGGTGTCGACGCCAGCCATCAGTTCGGGCGAGATATCGCCCCAGTCGAGGCCGCGCGACGAGTTGGCCGAGAAGGTGTCGCGGCCGTTGAATTCCGAACGGACCTGCGGCAGGCCGTCGACGAGGACGCCCGACGGCTCGGCGGAAAAGTGCGAGGTGTCATCGGTCCCGTTGAAGCGGCTGACCGTGATGCCGGCGACGCGCTGCAGGGCTTCGGCGACCGACTTGTCCGGGAAGGAGCCGATATCTTCGGACGTAATGGAATCGACCACCGTGTCGGCGCTGCGCTTGATCTGCTGCGCCGACTTCAGCGACTTGCGCAGGCCCGTGACGATGACCGTGTCGGTTGCGGCGGCCGGCGCGGCCGCGGTGTCCTTGGCCGCATTTTGGCCATGGCGGGCACCGCCAGGCTCAGGCCGAGCGCCGTGAGGACGAGCAGGCCGGAGCTCCCCATCAGGCGATTACGATTGATTGCGGCGTTACGAAAAACTGCCATTCCAAACCCCTTTTTATGTGCCGCCCGGCTTCCAGTCGCAGGACGGCTGCGGCAAAACGCGTGACGCGATCGTATCGTCCTGCCTGTCGTTTCCGATGGGTGTGAGCAGGCAAGCGGGTACCGTCTCCCGGAGAGGCGCCCAAAGGCGACCCAAAGCCGGGAGGTGCGACTACCTGGATACGATCGTCAATTTACTGAGTGTAGTGATAGAACCAATTATTCATTGGTACGATCCAATAGACATGGAAAAGACCATGGTGTCCACAGGGAGTCGTCGCAAAATTGACGTAAATTGTCGTTGCGGCGCAAAAATGCGTGACCCGTGCAATAATGTCGCACTTATGACGGAAAACTGTAAAATAAGACCGTGAAAACGGACATTTGTTGCGGCGCGGTATATTTTGGTGGCAAACCACAGCGGGAAATATTGGCCTTTCCCGTGCTTAAATTGGTATTTAATTGGTTTTGGTAACCGGTGTCGCGTTTAACCTGCGATTATGATGCGGTATCGCGATGGGCTGGGAACGGCCTTTACCGCGGGATTGGTATTGTCGTGAGTCTCGGGGCTCAGCCGAAGTCGCGGCTGGCGAACATCTCGATATAGGCCTTGTGCGAACTCATCTCCTCGACGCTTTCGCGGATGAATTTCAGATTGCCCTGGAAATGCCGGATGGTGTCGTCGCGTGGAATGCGGTCCGCACGCGGGTCATGGTTGCGAGGAATGAGGCCGTGACCGATAAACAGCGACAGCCAGTCGTCCATCTGGAAGCTGTCGTGCTGCGACAAGGCAAGAGCGCCGTTCGCCTGGAAGGTGGCGATGCGGTCTGCCAGTCCGGTTGGCAGGGGCATGTCGCGCAAGCCATCCCACAAGGGAACGTCCTGCAGTCGGTTGAGCGCGTAATGGGCAGTCTGGAAGTCTCGCACCGTGTCGAAGGCGTCGGCTATGCTGCGGTTGTAGGCGTCTGCCTTGGCAGCCATGTTACTGGCAGGCATGTTTCGGGCAGGCATGTTTCGGGCAGGCATGTCGCCGCTGCCGGGGAACCGGGCGATCAGATGTGCCAGGCCCAACTGGATGGCGAGAAGGGCCGGGTTTTCGATCGGGTCGAAGACGCAGGCTGCTTCGCCAATGGCGACGCAATTGCCGGCCCAGGCCAGGGTGCGGCGGCCGGGCGCCAGGCTGCTGACGGTGGCGTCGCCCTTTACCTTGACGCCTGCCGTGATAGCGGCCGTGCGATAGGCCTCGTCATCATCGACACGATTGCCATCATAGGCGAAGACGATACCGGTCATGTCCTGGGCAGGCGCCAGATGCAGGCAGCCGCCGTTCTGGGCGCGGACCTGCGAATGCGAGGGCAGGGTTTCAAGCCGCTCCCCCGCCAGGGCCAGCAGGCGATTGACCGGCGACCATTGCGCCCAGCTGTCGACAGGAATGTTCAGCCCCTGGCCCAGCAGCAGGCTGTCCGGACCCGTAGCATCGATATAGAGATCGCCGGTGACCGTGCGTCCGTCGCCCGTGCGAAGCGCGGTGATATGGCCGCTGGCCGGATCGATCTCGGCGCGGACGTCGCGCGCTGCCGTTACCTGGGCGCCGAGGCTCACGGCCTGGGACTTCAGCACCTGGACATAGGGCGTGGCCCTGAGATGATAGCCATAGTCGCAGCGCGCGACGGCGCGGGTATTGGCGTCCGGGGTAAAGAAGCGGGCCTGCTTGGCGGCGACCGCGGTCAGCGAGAAGTCTTCGAAGGCCGCCGTCATGCCTTCGCCGCGCGCTTTGACCCATAGCTGATGGAAATCGCAGCCAGCCAGCGGCATGCCGTGGCTGCCGTGCGGACGCAGGAAGGCAGGGCGGGCGTGGGCAAAATTGGTGAAACTCTGGCCCAGGCTGTAGACCCCGGACGTCGCCTTCAGCACAGCATGTTCGTCGAGGCCGAGCAGCGTATGGAAGGGCTGCAGACCGGAATGGCTGAGCAGGACGTCGCCGGGGCGGAACAGTCCCGGTAGTTCGATGACCTCGACGGTCACGCCGTGCGCCCCGAAGGCGCGCAGCAGGGCCAGGGCGGACAGCCAGGCAGCGGCGTCACGGCCGGCGATGACGACTTTTTTTGCGGGAATTGCGTTCACGCCTGGCAATACAGGCAAAGTCGTCCGGACTGTCAAGGGGGGCTGGCAAGGGGCCGCCGCTACGCCCGAAGGTTACGGAGCTATCGCAGGAAGCCTGCGACAGCCCCGTCATTTCAACCGTTACGCGGGTGTGCCGACGGCGTCACGACGATTTTCGCCAACATGGTCGGATGCAGAGTGCAGTAGTATTCGACCGTGCCGGCCGTGTCGAAGGTGTGCGAGAAGGTGTCGCCGGTATCGAGCGCTGCTGACCGGAACTGCCTGTTTTTCTCGACGACCGTATGCGGGACCTGGTCGCTATTGGTCCACACCACAGTGGTGCCCTGTGGAATCGTCAGGGTCATCGGCATGAACATGAAGTTCTTGATGTCGACGGTGACGGTCGCGGTTTTTGCCGTGCTGGCCGCCGGCGCCGGATGCGTCGGGACGGCCATGGCAGGTGTCGCGATGATGGCGGCAATGACGAAGAGCGAGATGTGTTTCGGCTGGAAACGGATGGGCATGGAAAGACCTCAGATATCGGAAAGCGTGGCGTCGTGGATAGCCAGGGGCGCACGCCCCTGGACGACGCGGATGTCGGAAACGCCGAGGTAGCTGCGCAGCTGTTCGGCGGGGACCACGAGCGGGCCGGGCGAAGGGGCGGCGCCCGGGGCGGGTTGCGGGTAGGCGGTGCCGCGCGCCGTATGGAAGGTGATGGTTCCCTCCACCTTCTGCTGGATCTGGTGGATATGGCCGTTGAGCACAGTCACCGAGCCGTAGGGGCGCAGCATGGCGATGGCGAGTTCGGCATCACGGGTGCCCCAGCCCCAGGGGGCGTAGATGTCCCACAGGGGAATGTGGGCGTAGACGACGACAGGCGTGCTTTTCGACACGGCGCGCAGATCGTCCTTCAGCCAGGCCAGCTGGTCGGCGCCGAGGCTGGCTTCCTGGCCCGGCTTGAAGTCGAAGACATTGACCAGGGCGATGAAGTGAACGCCCGATATGTCGAAGCTGTACCAGCCATTGCCCTTGGTGCCCTTGCCATAGCGATCGAGGAAGGCCTTGCCGCCGCCCTCGTCGAGCGTGTCGTGTTCGCCCGGCACATATCGGACGGGCGCCGGCAGGTCGCCCAGCAACTGCGCCGCCGTATCGAACTCTTCGGGCTTGGACAGATGGGTTATGTCGCCGGTATGCAGGATAAGGGACGGCGCCTGGGGCAGGGCGTGGATCTTCGCCTTGGCCTCGATCAGGGTCTTGACCGGTTCCGGGTTGGCCGCCTTGTTGAAGCCGATATGGCTGTCGCTGATCTGGACGAACAGCAGGGAGCCGACGGCCGATTCATGCTTGCCTTTTGCGTAGCCGTCCATGGCGAATGCACGCGGCACACCGCCGGCCAGGGCCCAGACGACGCCGGTGCCGGCCCAGGCCGAGCATTTCAGCAGGTGGCGGCGCGACGGATCGGGATCGTCCGTCGGAAGGGCGGCTGCGGCGTTGCGGGGTACGGGATGATCGTCCATGTCGGCTCCTCGTGGTTAAGGCATCACTGATCCAACCGCGGCCTCCGGACGGAAATTCCGCATGCAAAAATATTTTCCCGGACGGGAATAAATTACCGTTGTGTGCAGTTTTGCATCGACCGGGCGTGAAAATGCGTGAAGACTGCCAGCGGGAATAAATGCCAGGCCTGGCAGGTTTAGGATTGTAACGGGACACGATGCGGGGAAGCGATCCGAGCGCCGATTTCGAACGCCAGATGCTGCCGCATCTCGATGCCGCCTATCGCCTGGCCTTGTGGCTGGTCCGCGATGCTGCGACGGCTGAGGATGTCGTGCAGGACGCCTTCCTGCGTGCCTTCAAGGCGTGGGATCGGTTTGTGCCGGGCAATGCCCGCGCCTGGCTGTTCGTCATTGTCCGCCGTCAGGCCTATAGTGGCCTGAAACGGACAAGGGGCTGGGTCGATATAGATGATGAAACGGCGCTTTCGCCCGCCGATGCGGCGACCCTGAGCTATGGTGAAACGCAGGAGAGCGGAATGATCCGGACACAGTCGGCAGACGCCCTGCGCGCGGCGCTTGAGGCATTGCCCGTGGCCTATCGCGAAGTCATCCTGCTGAAGGATATCGAGGACATGCCGTACAAGACCATCGCGACCATACTCGACATTCCGATCGGGACGGTGATGTCGCGGCTGGCGCGCGGGCGCGAACTGTTGCGGGCGCGGCTGTCGGGTGACCTGGCCGGGAGCACGATATGAGCGAGCATGATGTGTTGCGGTTGCACGCCTATGCCGACAATGAGCTGACGGCCGGCGAAGCCATTGCCTTCGAAGCCCATCTGTCCGGTTGCGCCGCCTGCCGCGCCGAACTGGCGCAGGTGCGCGCCCTGAAGCAGGCCCTGGCTTCGGCGGGGCTCAGCGAACTTGCGCCGCCGCACCTGGCCGCGCGTATCCGTCGCAACCTGCCTTCAGGCCAGCCCTGGTATAGGCGCCTGACGGCCCCGGTTCGAAACGCTCCCGTCTGGGCGGGTGCGATCGCGGCGACGCTGGTTGTCGCCGTGGTCGGAGCGACGGTGCTGATGCGTCCGCCGGCCATTACCGGCGACCTGGTGTCGAGCCACAGGCGCGCCCTGGCGGCGCCGCAACTGGTCGAGGTGGTATCGAGCGAGCGTGCGACCCTGCGGCCGTGGCTTATCGGCCAACTGGCCTTTTCGCCGCCTGTCCTGCCGGCCGCGGACGGTTGCCGGCTGATCGGCGGCCGCAGCGATCACGTCGGCAGCAAACCGACAGCGGCCCTGGCCTATATCTGTGAAGGCCATAAGGTCAGTTTCTTTGCGCAGAACGTCCCTGACCGCGCGGCCTCGACGCCGCCCAGCGTTCCGCGCGCCAGCACCGCCGACGGTTATCAGGTCGTCTCCTGGAGGCGCGGGCACCTCAACTGTTTTGCCGTGTCCGACATGGACAGCAAGCGGCTGGTCAGTTTTGCCCGCTTTATCGAGACCCATGCCGCCGAGGGATAGGTAATAAAAAGCCCCGGCCTCCTTTCGGAAACCGGGGCTTGCCGCGACCAGTCGGGGAATAGACCTAATCGAGCAGGCGGGTCTTCAGGACGGCGATATCGGCGTCCGACAGACCGAGATCTTCGTGGACATAAAGGGCCATGCCGCCGTCGCGGGCATCGATGGCGGCGAAGGCCGCCTGCAGGTAGTTGGCGTCCACGCCCATGACGGCCTGGACGACGCCCGGCGGCAGGCTGCGGAAGAACGCCATCTGGGCGTCGGCCTGGCCGCCCTGTTTCGGCATCTGCGGCCGGTAATACTGGTTCGACAGCAGATAGTCCTCGGTTGCCGTTTCACGCGATACGCCGACGATCGTCAGGATCAGGGCCGAGGCCATGCCTGTGCGGTCCTTGCCGGCGGAGCAGTGATAGACCAGCGGCGTATTGCCATCAATGATCTGGCGGAACATGCGTTTGTACTGGCCGGCGAACTGGAACGGCATGGCGCGATAGAACTGCGCCATCATCGCCTTCGCCTTTTCCGGTGTGACATCAGGGCCGGCCAGGGTGGCGAAGGCCGAAGACGGATTGGCGTAGTCTTCCGAATAGGCGGCGACGGTCATGTCGGCCGGCCAGACGGTCGGGTCGACCTTGCGCTCGTCGGTCGAGCGGAAGTCGATTTCCGTCTTGATCCCGAGCGACTTCAGGTAGGCGAAGCCTTCCGGGGTTACCTGGCCGAGGCTGGCCGAGCGATAGAGCTGGCCCCATTTGGTATGGTGGCCGTCGGCGGTCACATAACCGCCGATGTCGCGGAAGTTGTTGCCGCCGGCGACCGGCAGGACGCGCAGGTGGCCATCGACCGTCACGGCGGCGGGGGTTGTGTCTGCGGCGACCGCAAGGGCAGGGGTGCCGGCCAGAAGGGCCAGGGCGCAGGCCTGCGCCACGATGTGGGAGAGTTTCATGTCGGTGTTTCCTAGAGCACTTCCCGATAAAGTGGACGCCACTTTTCGGATAAGAAGTGCGATAAAACAAAAGAGTAGAGCAATTTCTCCGATCAGATTGATCGGAGAAATTGCTCTAGGACTGTGATTAGTATTTGACGTTCAGATCGAGGCCGTAGGTGCGGGGCTCGTTGAAGATGCCGTAGTCGCCGAGCGCGCCGCCGCCGCGGTAGAAGACGTGGCCTTCATCGCCGAGATTGCGGGCCCACAGGGACAGCTGCAGGCGCGTGCGGCCGGCGCCGACGGCAATGTCCGACAGGGCCAGGCGGGCGTTGACGATGGTCGACCTGTCGGTCAGCGTCGCGTCGCCCGAAGTGGCGTGGTAGCGGCTGGCGAAATTGGCGTCGAGGTGGGCGCGCAGGGTCATGCCGGCGACGGGTCGGTTGTAGTCGAAGGCCAGGTTGTGGGTCGATCGCGGCGTATTGATCGCGTAAACCGGCGTCAGGGCGTTACCGGCGAACGGGTTGGGCGCCAGCGGCAGGGTGGTGTCGGTGTGGGCCAGGCCAGCCGAGACCGTGAAGTTCCGCGTGATCGCCGCCGTCAGGTCGGCTTCGTAACCGGAGGTCTTGCCCGTGCCGGTGGCGTTGGTGGTTTCGAGCGTGGCGCGGTTGCTGCCGCCGACGGCGAAGGTGGCGTTGAAGTCGATCTGCGCGTCCTTGTAGTCGCCATCGAAGCCGGCGATGTTGAAGCGCAGGCGGTGGTCGAAGAACTCCGTCTTGGCGCCGATTTCCGCCATGGCCACCGATTCCGGATTGAAGGCCCGGTAGGTCAGCGAGCGCGAATTGGCGCCCCCGGCCTTGGAGCCGGTGCTCCACTTGGCATAAAAATCGAGGTTCGGCGTTGGCGTGATGCTGGCGACCACGAGCGGATCGAAGCGGCTCCAGGTCTTGTCCATGGTCTGGACGGCGCTGACGGTCGAACCGTTGACGGAGACGACGGGCAGGGCGCCGTTGACGAGGTCGAGATCGCCGGCCTTGTGATCCTGGCTGGCGCGACCACCGACGGTCAGGTGCAGGGTCTTGCCGGCGAAGTCCGGCGTCCAGGTGGCCTGGCCGTAGGCGCCGACGCTATGGGCGCGGGCGTGGCTGGCGCGGTCGGGGAAGGGATTGGAGGCGACCCACTTGCGTTGGTCGAGCGCCGAATACGAGACGGGGGAGCCGTTCCATACGAGCGTGTTCGGCGTCCAGGCATTGTCGTTGACCTGTTCCTGGTAATAGAACAGACCTGCGACATAGGTCAGGCTGTCGGTCTTGCCGACAAGCTGGAATTCCTGGCTGAACTGGTTCTGGTGGAAGTTCGCCAGGCTGTAGCGGCTGAAGGTGCCGGTCGGCGTCGCCGACAGGACGTAGGCGGACAGGTTGGTGCTGCCGTTATCGTATTGCGACTGGGTCAGTTCGCGATACGAGGTGATCGACTTAAGCTTGACGTTATCGGAAAGAGACCAGTCGGCGGTCAGCAGGTGGCCGTTGGTGTCGCCGACGCTGTATTGCAGCGGCACGCCGAAATTGCCGACCGTGGCGCGTTCCGGCTGAAGCTTCGCCAGCGGCGACATGGGGTATGCGCCCTTGGTCAGGAGCTGGACATAGTAGGGCGTCGTGGCGTCGCGCGACGTGTCGTAGGCATAGTTGACGGAGAGCGTATCGCTCGGCGCCCAGCGCACAGAGAGGCGGGCGCCGCGCTTGTCATAAGCGTTGAAGTCGGGGGCGCCGGCCAGCGGGTTCTTGACCGTGCCGTCGCGCGTGGTGTTCAACACGTCGAGCTTGGCGCTGAAATCGTGCCAGGCCGGCAGGTCCATATGCAGCTCTTCGCGCTTGCCGCCGAAATTGCTGATGCCGGCCGTGGCGTTGAGCTTGAACGTGCTGCCGGGCTTCTTCGTAACGATGCTGATGGCGCCGCCTTCGGTGTTACGGCCGAACAGGGTGCCCTGCGGACCGCGCGCCACTTCGATGCGATCGATGTCGAACAGGGCGGTGCCGAGGCCCTGCGCGCGGCCCATATAGACGCCGTCGACATAGACGCCGACGCCCTGGTCGCGATTGGGCTGGTTAGCGTCGGTCATGGCGCCGATGCCGCGGGTGTTGACGATCAGGGCGGAACTGCGGGCAAAGAAGGGCGCGACGCGCAAGGCGGGGATGGCGCCGTCGCTCAGGTCCTGCAGCGACTGGACGTGGCGGTTGGCCAGGTCTTCGGACCGCATGACGGAGATGGCGATTGGCGTCTTCTGCAGGTTGGTTTCACGCTTCTGCACCGTGACGATGACCTCGGTCAGGCCGGCGCCGGATTGCGGCTGGGCCTGAGTTTGTGCCTGAGTTTGCGCCTGGGCGGCCGGAGCGAAGCCTGCGGCGCCGAGCGCCAGCAGTCCGGTGATTGCCAGCCCGGAGGCCGAGGCGAAAAAATAGCCCTTCATTGGAAATGTCCCTTGATGCCTGTCATGACCGCCAGCCGGTCAGGCGACGCCCCCAGGACGCCAATGATGCGGCGAATAGAACGTTTGTACGTATTAAATTGAACAGTTGTGTGAAGCTATTTTGACAGTCGTTCCGATTGTTGAATGGATGTCCGGCCGCTTTGCCTCTGGCGTCCCTGCGCAAATATGCTTAGAAGGTCGCGTGGGTCGACGCCTTTTTCAAAGGCGAATGTCACGATGAGGGTGGATTTCCAGGTGCGTCGTAATTCAGATAATATAAAGATTTATGAGGCGTCTCCCGAGGCCGCGCGCGGTGTCGCAGACCGTCTTGTCGACGTCGTGAGCGGCATGTGGGTAACGCATGGCCGGGCCGCCATGTCGGCCAGGCAGGTGGCTCAGGCAGCTGAAACGACCACCTCGCTGATAAATTATTATTTTGGTGGATTTGAACAGTTGTTATTGTCGGCGCAAGCCAGGTCTGCCGTCTCTGCGCGCACCTGGTGCGATACGCAGTCCCGCGCCCTGGCCGATATGCCGGGGCTAAACGCGGACGCGATCGGGCATCTGATGGCGACCCTGATCGATGACCTGTGTACGCAGAACCGCGAACTGGTCTTTGCCTGGACCGAATGCCAAATGCTGGCGGCGCGTAATCCCGCCTTCCTGCCGGCAGCACGGGAATGGCGCCTGGTATGGAAGGATTTCTGGGATGGTTTTGGCGAGCGCTTCGGGCTGCTCGACAAGGCCGGCCTGACGCGGATGTTCTTTAACGGCGAAGTCTCGCTGCATCGCATACGCTGGCATGCGCCGCTCGACCGCGCAGCCTTGTCGGAGACCTGTATCGCCTGGGTCAGGCTGATGCAGACCGGCCGCAGCGGGCCGACGCCATTGCGCGACCATGCCCGGGACAAGGCGCTCAAGGTCCAGACGCCTGTCTTGCTGGAAGGCACGATAGAGCGCGCCATTGCGGATGCCGCCGCTGACCTGATTGGAACGGAAGGCGCCGGCGCCATCACGCATCGCGCCGTGGCCAAGGCGTCCGGGGCCAATCTCGGCTCGGTCACCCATCACTTTCCGACCAGCGACATCCTGATAAGTGCCGCTTTCGAGCGCATCTACGGGCGCATTACCCAGGACGGCGCCGCAGATACGCGCCCCGCCCCGGCCCTGACAGGGCAGGCGTTTGTGGACATGCTGGTCACCTTCAGCACGCAGTCCGACCGCTCCGGCATGCTGGCGATCGACGAACTGACCGGGGCTGCCGGCCGCGATGCCACCCTGGCCGGTTTCGGCGGTATCCTGCGCTATACCCGCGGCAAGTCGAGCCTGCGCGCCCTGTCCCGCCTCGATTCGGTGCATGGGGTGCTGGGGGCCGGGGAGGCGGCCCTGTTTTCCGCCTGGATACAGGGTATGGGCCGCGACATCCTGTGCGTCGCCCCCGAGGAGCGGCCCGAGCAGGTCAGGGTGTGGGTCGGCCAGATCCTGGTCGTCTTCGGCGTGCGGGATTGAAGCTGCGGTAAAAAAAGCGGGATCCCGGCCTGGCCGGAATCCCGCTCCTTTTTTCGGTTTTATCGCGATCAGTTGCGGATGCGGAAGGTCAGGCCAAAGGTCATAGGCGCGCCCTGGATAAAGGTCGGGCTGCCGAAGGTGTCGCCCGTATTGCCGGCGTCCTTGATGTATTTTACGTCGGTGGCGTTATCGACGAACAGTTCCAGCGACCAGGGCGCCTTTACCGGCGAATAGGTGAAGCGCAGGTTGAGCAGGCCATAGGCCTTCTGGACTTCGTCCTGGACGGTGTCGGGAATGGAGGTCTGGAACTGGGGCAGGTCGTTATTGTCGTCGAAATAGGTCTTCGATTGCCACAGGTAGGTCGGGGTGAAGGCCCAGGTGCCGTACGAGACCGGGATAAGGAAGTGGCCGCCCAGCGACAGCTTGTGGTCCGGATTCAGGCGGAAGCTGTTGCCCTTGTACAGGCCGTTGCCGAAGCGGGCATGGCTGTAGCCATAGGTGGCGAACAGGGTCGACAGGGCATTCGGATGGTAGTTGGCCTCGGCTTCGAAGCCGTAGGCCTCGGCCTCGCCGGCGCTTTTGGTGGCGAATTCGGTTGTGCTGACCTGAACCGAGGTCTGGAAGTTCTTGTACTTGTAGTCGTAGACCGCGCCGCTGAGGTTAAGCTTGCCTTCCTGCAGGCGCGACTTGACGCCCCATTCCAGGCTGTCGACCTTTTCGGCGGCCGCCTCGGTGAAGGTCGGGGCGCCGAAGGGTGAAGACGGCGCGCTGCCGGAGAAGACGCGCGGCTGGCGGCCCGTAGCGTAGGACAGATAGGTGTTGAGGTCAGAATTGAACTCGTAGCGGCCGACGAGGCGATAGGTCATGCCGTCGTCCGAGAACGGTTTGTCGATGCGGCCATTGGTCGGCTGGACCGTCAGGCCCAGCGGCAGGGCCATGGCGCCGGTAAAGGCGCCCAGCAGATAGGCTTGCTGCTGTTGCGCCGTCGGCAGGGCGCCACCGTGCGACTTGGCATAGCTGGTGACGAAGGCTGTGGTGGCGCCGCTGGCATATTGCAGGGCAGCCAGGCCGGAGGTGTCGCTGACGGCCGACTGATAGCCGCTGACCTTGTCGTCATGGGTATAGCGCAGGCCGGCACTCAGTTCGAACTTCGGCGTAAAGCGATAGGTCAGGTCGCCGTAGAGGTCGGCCGACTTGGTGTCGCCGAAATTGGTATAGGATTCGCGGTGCGTCGTCTTGAGATAGGGTACAAAACCGCCGTAGGTCGGCGAGGCCGAAAGCGCACCCTTGATCTGGGCGTCGGTCGCCGGCGAGGCGGGATTGATCAGGTGGCTGAGCAGGGCCAGGTAGCCGAATTCGTCGATCTGCAGCGGCACGCTCTGCGAGCCGTGCTCTTCGAAATAGGAGGCGCCGGCGAACCCGTTGAATTTGCCGTTATTGTCGTAATTGATGCGCAGGTCCTGCGAGGTCTGGCGCGCCTTGGCGTCTTCGGCGGCGGTCAGCAGCGGCAGAGAGAAGCCGTCGGCGTCGAAGACTTCGCTGGAATTGAAGCGGCGGATGGCCGTGGTCGACGACAGGGTATAGGCGCTGTTCAGCTTGTACGACATCAGCAGGGTCGTGCCCTCGACCGTGCGCTTCAGGCCGAGGTCGCGGCCGTCATGGAAGCCGCCGAAGGTGGTCAGGGCGGCGCCGGTATAATGGGTGGTCGTGCCGAGGACCGCGCCGGTCGTCGGATCGGTCGGCGCGAAGATGCCTGACTTGAAGCCCGTGCCCGAATTGTTATCGGTCTGGCTGTTATAGATCAGGTCCAGATTGAAGGCATCGTTCGGGTGATAGTTGAAGGCGCCGCGCCAGGCCGAGGTGTCGAGATTGTTGAAGTCCTTGCCACCCAGCAGGTTATCGACATAACCGTCGCGCTTCTTGACGCGGCCGGCCAGGCGGAACGCGGCGCTGTCGCCCAGCGGCACATTGATCATGGCGTCGGCCTGGCGGTAGTTGAAATTACCCAGGCTGACGGCGGCCTCGGCGCCAAACGCCTTCGGGTCAGCCTTGTTCTGCACGATATTGACGGCGCCGATCAGGGCGCCGCGGCCGAACAGGGTCGATTGCGGGCCCTTGGCGACTTCGACGCGGTTCAGGTCGAACAGTTCGACATAGGAGCCGCGCGAACGCGAGATCGAGACGCCGTCCTGGAAGACCGAGACGCGGGTCTCGCCGACCGCCGCGCCGGAATCCGAGGTGATGCCGCGGATGACGAAGCCGGGATTGTTGGGCGACTGGTCCTGGACCTCAAAGCCGGGCACGAAGCGCGACAACTGGGCGAAGTCATTAATGCCCTGGTCCTTCATGAAGGCTGAGCTGACCACGGACACGGTCACCGGCACCTTGAAGACGCGCTGGCTGCGCTTCTGCGTGGTGACGATGACCTCGGTTTCCTGAGTCGGCGCCGGGGCCGAAGCGTCGGCGGTCGTCGTGGTCTGGGCGTAGCCGTGCGAGGCCACCGACATCGACACCAGGCCGGTTGCGGCCATCAGCCACGTGCGAAGGTTTGCGATCTGCATCTGAAATCCCCTTTTCAGGCAACCGACGCTTCCAGGGAGGGCGTCCGCGCCGAATGATCCCCTCTGGTTAAGCGCCTCGCGTGACGGAGGGATTGCAGTTTCATGACGGCTTCAACGCAGTCGTGGCCTGTGCTCTATTTGCTACAAATAACGGTATGACCATGCAGCTTGACCGCCGGGGCGGATGTCACCGTGGTGATGCGATTTGAATACCGCTGTTACGAAATGGCTGTTATTACCCCTGTCAATTTCCACACATAAGAGGGTTCGACATGTCGCGTCAGATCGTTTTCACGCCCCAGGCCGCCCGGCCGCCTGCGGTGTACAGCCAGGCGGTCAAGGCGGCGGGCCTGGTCTTCGTCTCGGGCACGGCGCCCCATGATCCGGAGACCGGCCAACTTAAAGGCGAGACCATCCAGGAGCAGACGCGGCAGTGTCTGACCAATATCGCCGCCATCCTGGCCGCCGCCGGCAGTTCCCTGGACAAGATCGTCAGTGTTACCATCGTCCTGGCCGACGAAGACGACTTTGCCGGCATGAACGAAGAATACCTGAAATGGTTTCCGTCGGACCCGCCGGCCAGGCAAGGCGCGAAGCTGCCGGTGAAGATTCCCGGACTGAAGGTATCGATCGCCGCCATAGCTGAGGCGTAAATCCGCGCGGTTTAGATGCCTTCAACCGGTCATCAAGCTTCCGGCCATATAGCAAGGATAGGCGGCGCGCGCCTTTTTGACCTGGACCAGGTCGATGTCGATCGTGCGGATAAGATCGCTGTTGTTGGTAGCGCCCAACAGCTTGCCGCCGGGGGCATAGGCGTAACCGCCGCCGCCGAAATGCGGCGAGACGTCGGAAAAACCAAAGCGGTTGGAGCTGACAACGTAGGCGCCCGAGACGATGGCGGCCATGGCGCCGGCGGTCTTCCATTGCAGGATGTCGCGGCCGGTCGCCCGGGGCAGCAGGATAAGATCGGCGCCCTGGCGGCCATAGGTACGGGCGATTTCGGGATACATGGCTTCCGAACAGATCAGCATGCCAACCTTGATGCCGAGGATGTCCGACACGGCGAAACCTTCGGCACCGGCATCGTACCAGGTTTCCTCGAACCAGCCGGGCTCGTTGGGAAACACCTGCTTGCGATGGAGGGGGTGCGTTTGCCCGTCAGCGATGACGAATGCCTCGTTGAACAGCTGGCCGTCGTCCAGGACCGGCCGGGTCGAGACGATCGCCGATACATCCAGGCGCGCCAGCGCCTCGGCGCCGCGCTGGTGCTCGGCTATCGAAATATCGGCAATGCCGGGCATATATTCTGGCAGGGACGCGATCCACGGTCCGAAGGGCAGTTCATTGGTCAGCAGCAGGTCCGGCGACGCCGCCTTGACCAGGTCCGTCAGGCGGTTCCACGCCGGGCCGCTCGCCACCAGGCCTTCCGGCCATTGCACATATCCGACACGCATATCCGGTCCCGCACTCATCCTGCGTTACCCCACCCGTGCGGTAACCTATTGTCCGCGAGAAGCCTCGTCCAATGAAGGTTCTGTAATGTCGGCAATCCAACAGTCATCCTGTGGGCCGATGCCGCGATGGAGCGCGAAACTGCCAGGACGTAACCGTTCGCGCATCGATACTCGACCTGTCGGCCAAAATCCGGAACCTGAAATCCACGGATTCCAAGTGGAGCGCTCCCATCGCTTTTTATGTAATCGGTTACTGTGGCCAAAGGCCAAATCGATGCTATGAATTGCGAAACATCAGGGAGTGACAACAATGACTGATTTCGATCGCCGCAGCCTCGGCAAGGTCCTGGGCGCGGCCGCTTCGGCGCTGACCATGGGCGGTGTGGCAAAGGCCGCTTCCGCCGCGCCTGTGGATCTCAGCTTCCCCAAGGATTTCCACTGGGGCTGCGCCACCGCCGCCTACCAGGTCGAGGGGGCCGTCAACGAGGACGGCCGCGGCCAGACCAACTGGGACGTCTTTTGCCACACGCCGGGCCGGGTCGCCAAGGGCGACACGGGCGATGTCGCCTGCGACAGCTATCACCGCTACGCCCAGGACACGCAACTTCTGAAGAATCTCGGTGTCGGCACCTACCGTATGTCGCTGGCCTGGTCGCGCATCTTCCCCGAGGGCCGCGGCAAGCCGAACCAGAAGGGCATCGACTATTACAACAAGGTGATCGACGGCCTGCTGGCTGTGGGCATCGAACCCTATGTCACCATGTTCCACTGGGACCTGCCGCAAGCCCTGCCAGGCGGCTGGCAGAACCGCGACACGGCCTACGCCTTTGCCGACTATGCCGGCTTCATGGCGTCGAAGCTGTCGGACCGCGTCCGCAACTTCATGACGGTCAATGAACTACGCTGCTTTACCGATCTTGGTCACTCTATTGGCATCCACGCGCCGGGTCTCAAGCTGAGCCCGGCCGAGGTCAACCAGGTCCGCCACCACGGCGTCCTGGCCCACGGCCTGGGCGTCCAGGCGATCCGCGCCCACGCCAAGCCGGGCACGCAGGTCGGCCTGGCCGACAACACGGTTTTCTATGTCCCGGTCATGGAGACGCCCGAGCATATCGCCGCCGCCAAGAAGGCCACGCGCGAGCAGAACGCCATGTTCCTGACGGCCATCATGGAAGGCCGCTATATCGACGAATACCTGGCCCAGGAAGGCGCCAACGCCCCCAAGGTCCAGGCCGGCGACATGGAGATCATCAGCAGCAAGCTCGACTTCGTGGCGCTGAACATCTACGCGCCGGAATGGGCGCGCGCCGACGACAACCCCAAGGGCTATGTCACCATCCCGCACATCGCTTCGTCGCCACGCATGGCGTCGCCGTGGCTGGTCGTCGGGCCGGAAGTCGCCTATTGGGGCGTGCGCCAGGTCAGCGAGTTGTGGGGCCCGAAGACGCTGTATATCTCGGAAAACGGCGCCTCGGCCGACGATCCCGTCGTCAACGGCCATATCGACGACGTCGATCGCGTCATGTACCTGCGCAACTATTTCGGCCAGGTCCGCCGCGCCGTTGCCGAGGGCTATCCGCTGAAAGGCTACTTCCTGTGGTCGCTGATGGACAATTTCGAATGGGCCGACGGCTACACCAAGCGCTTCGGCATCCACTATGTCGACTTCGCCACGCAAACGCGCACGCCCAAGCTGAGCGCCCTGTGGTACCGTGAAGTGATCAAGCAGAACCGCATCGTGTAAGGCGGAGCGAACCGCACCCGTGCCGCAGACGACCTTTCGGCACGGGTCCCGTTATCGGTCGCGCTTCAGGGTGTGGACGACCTGAAGCCTGTCCCTCACAAACAGCGCGCCGGCATCGGTCTCGTCTGCCTGAATGCCGCTCATCCTGGCGATGGTGGCTGTCACGGCGGAGGCGGAAAGCTCTCCGTCTTTCAGCGCGGCAAGCAGGCGGCCGATATAGGTGTTCTGCTCCGCGATCGTGTCGCCATTCTTGTCGCCGAAAATGCCGGGCAGGGCGCGGCAGACATCCCCGGCGTCGATCCGGTCGGTGAGAAACCGTTCGAGCGTCACGGCTATATCGATTACCTTTTCGGCGGGGTGTCTTGCTTCAGGCATTTGCACTTTTCTCCGACGACGCCAATGTCGGGTCGAGGCTGGTGAGACGGGGAAGCCGTACGGTGAAGGTGGTGCCTGTCGCATCCGACGACACCTGTACGCGTCCGCCATGGGCGGTGGCGATCTGGCGGGTTATGTAGAGGCCCAGGCCGAGATTCGAAGCTATCGGGCGGCTCTTCGTGTCTTCGTTGGACAGGGCCCGGGTCATGGCGCTGAAGATCGTCCGCTGGACCTCCGGGGGGATGGGCATCCCTTCGTTGTGAACCGACAGGTGCACCTCATGGGCTGTACCTTCGACCTTCACCAGGATGGGGGTGCCGCGAAAGCCGTATTGCACGGCGTTGCCGAGCAGGTTCGACAGGACCTGCCCCATGCGGGCATCGTCCCACATACCGCTGACGTCGCCCGAAATCATCAACTGGAACTCCCGGTTCGGATGGAGCACGCGCATCTCGTCGATCAGCCTGCGGCAGACAAGGCCCATATTCATCGGCTCACGAACGATCGGCAGGCCTGAACCCAGGCGTGAGCGTGTAAGGTCGAGGAGATTTTCGACGATTTCATTGGCGCGCCTGGCGCTATCGGAGATCTGTGTCTGCAGCATCCTTTGGCGCGCATCGAGGTTTCCTATCCGCAACGTCAGTTCGGCAGACATGACGATGGCGCCCAACGGATTGCGCAGATCGTGACTGAGGATGCCGAGAAAGAGGTCGCGCGACAGGGCCATTTTTTTGGAGTAGTCGGCTATGGATTCCGACAGGGCCTGGTCGATAGCTTCATGGAAGCGCGTGACGTCCCTGACATGGGAGAGGGACGCATCCGGGCTGGAGGCTTCCCACAACTTTATCACGCTGGCCCGCAGCGCGCGATATTCCGCCACCATCTGGGTGATGTCGAACCCGCTGTCGAAGCGCTTGGAGGCGTGAATTTGCGCTGCTGTCGGATAGTTGCTTGCAGGCTTTTCTCCGCGGGATTTCCCGACCTGTTCGGTCGGCGTTTGCGCGGTTTCGAGATCAGCGGCGATGAAATCGAGAATTTCGCCGATATGATCCTTGAGTGAACCTGCAGCCATTCCGTTTTCGGTGCCGACCAGGGAACGGGCAAAGCTCTCCCATTCCGTGATAATCTCGTCGGCATGCTGTCGGATAAAAGTGGCCAGATGCATCGATACGCTTTCCACTGACGGGGCGGCAGGTTCGCGGCACCGAACTTATGGAATACTTATAATGACAGCGTTTTTTCGCGGTAGGTTCGGAATATACCTATTGGCGACTGATCTGATCGACAGCCGGGTGCAGCCATGTTAGGCAGGGAAGGCAGAGCCCCGGCTCGTTTTCAGAGCCTTTCCCATGACAAGACGAACGCCCGCCAAGGGTGTCGACCCCGTATCCCGGCAGGCGCCTGCGCCCGTGCCGCTGGAGTTTGTCGTTGTCGGTATCGGCGCGTCCGCCGGCGGCCTGGAACCGCTGGGCCTGCTGCTGGATTCGCTGCCCGACGAAAGCGGCATGGCTTTTATCGTCGTGCAACATCTCGATCCGACACATGACAGCCTGCTGGTCGAACTGCTATCCCATCATACCCGCATGACCGTCGGCGAAGCCGTGGATGGTGTGCCCGTTGTCCCCAACCATGTGTATGTCATCCCGCCGGGAAGATATCTCTCCGTCGAAGCCGGCCGCTTGAAACTGACACCGCCGCCGGCCAGACGCGGTGGACGCCTGCCGTTCGATCATACACTCCTCTCGCTGGCCACCGCCTATGCCGCCAATGCTGTGGCCGTCGTCCTGTCCGGTAACGGAGCGGACGGAAGTCTTGGCCTTGCGGCCGTGTCCGACGGCAGCGGCCTGGTCATTGCGCAGGCGCCGGATGAGGCGGCACATCCAGCCATGCCGCAAAATGCGATCGCAACGGGACGAGTCGATTTGTGCCTGCCCATTGCAGCCATGGCCGAGGCCCTGGTCACCTATAGCATCCAGATGGCTGAGACGGACGCGCCGCAGCGCGCAGCCGCGGTGAAACCGCCGGAAGGCCTCGCGGAAATCGTCGAACTTCTCCGTACTCGGACGCCGCACGATTACTCGTTGTACAAGACCGGAACGATACAGCGGCGCATCGAACGCCGGATGACGCTGCGGTCGATCAAGGCAGGCGATCTTGCCGCCTATCTCCACATCCTGCGCAATGACGCCGCCGAGCTTCTGCAACTGGCCAAAGACCTGCTGATCCATGTGACAGGCTTCTTCCGCGACCCTGCGACCTTCGCCATGCTGAGCGACAAGGTCATTCCGGCCATGCTGAAGACACATCCTGCCGGCACGCCTGTGCGTGTGTGGAGCGTCGGCTGCAGCACGGGCGAAGAGGCCTATTCCCTGGCAATGGTGATCTACGAGGCGCTGGAATCGGCCGGTCTGCATCACAAGGTTCAGGTCTTCGCATCGGATGCCGATCCGGACGCCATAGCGATGGCTCGGGACGGATTTTATGCAACCACGATAGAGACCAGTGTATCCCCCGAACGCCTCAGCCGTTTCTTTTCGCGGGAAGACGGCGGCTACCGCGTTCTGCCATACCTGCGTTCGACCATCGTTTTTACAGTGCAGAATGTGTTGTCGGATCCGCCTTTTTCGCGGCTGGACCTGGTGTCCTGTCGCAATGTGCTGATCTATCTTGGCCCCGAGGCCCAGGCGAAGGCGCTGGCACTTTTTCATTTTGCGCTGGTTCCTGCCGGTGTGCTCATGCTCGGGTCGTCGGAAACCCCGGGGAGTATCGCCGGTCGTTTCGACATCGTATCCAAGTCACAACGTCTCTTCCGTAAAGCCGGCCCAACCTCGCCGCGGGATCTGAGCTTCCTGCAGTCGCCCTGGGCGGGCATGCGGGCGCCGGACCAGGCGGGCGCACCGGACCAGCGTCGAGGCCATACAGTCTTCGCGGATATCTGCCGGCAATGGGCGCTTGACAGTTATGCGCCGGCGGTAGTTCTGCTGAACGACAAGAATGAATGCCTTTACAAGCTGGGGCCGGTGCAACGCTACCTGGCAGTGCCGGAGGGGCAGTCGACGTCCGACATACTGGCGATGGCGTCGGGTGCCGTTCGACCGGCCTTGCGCTCCGCCCTGCGGCAGGCGTCCCGGATTTTTAGCGGGAGTGTCGATGGCGAGGAGACTTCGCCGGTTCGGGCAAAGGCCAGCTATCCCGGCAACCCGGTGGGTTCTGAC
The DNA here is from genome assembly GCA_965246725.1 of Asticcacaulis sp. Classification (GTDB taxonomy): domain Bacteria; phylum Pseudomonadota; class Alphaproteobacteria; order Caulobacterales; family Caulobacteraceae; genus Asticcacaulis. Next base: position 150,145 of record CBDFFG010000003.1, on the reverse strand, counting down.
GGCACTGTCATCGAAGTCCGGGCAGCGCGCAAAAACAACCAGCTGTTCTTTCTCGTATCTTTCCTGGAGGCGCGAGATACGGGCGCCGTGGTGGACGACCTGCCCGGTGGGCAAGATATCGATCGTGCGCGCGCCGTCGACCTGGAGCTGGCGTCGACGCGGACCGAACTTGAATCCGTGCTACGCGCCTTTGAACGCGCCAACGAAGAACAGATGGCTATCAACGAGGAAGCGTCGTCCGCCAGCGAAGAATATCAATCCGCCAATGAGGAACTGCTGACGTCGCAGGAGGAATTGCAGTCACTGAACGAGGAGCTGACGGCGCTGAACAGCCAGTTGCAGGAGACGCTTGATCGCCAGCGCACAACGGCAAGCGACCTGCAGAACGTCCTTTACAGCACCAATGTCGCGACCCTTTTCCTCGACCGCGACCTGAATATCCGCTTCTTCACGCCCATGACACGGTCCATCTTCAGGATCATAGCCACCGATATCGGCAGGCCCCTGTCGGACCTGCATTCCCTGGCCCTCGATTCCGAACTGGCCGCCGATGCCGCCAGCGTCCTTGACCATCATCTGCCCGTGGACCGCGAAGTCGAAACATCGACCGGACTGTGGTTCCTGCGTCGCGTCATGCCGTACCTGACCGACAGCGACGGGGTCGACGGAGTGGTTATCACCTTTACCGACATAACGGAGCGTAACCGGGTTGCGGCGGCCCTGCGCCTGGCCAAACAGCAGGCGGACCTTGCCAATACGGCCAAGACGCGCTTCCTTGGGGCCGCCAGCCATGACTTGCGCCAGCCCCTGCATCGCTGGCCCTGCTTCAGGGCTTGCTTGCCAACGCGGTGACAGGCGATGTCGCCGAGAAGCTGGTGGTCCGGCTCGACGAGACGATCGAAGCCATGTCGACCATGCTGAACACCCTGCTCGATATCAATCAGTTCGAAAGCGGCATGGTGCGGGTCGAGAAGGTCAGTGTCGCGGTCAACGACATCTTCGAACGCCTGCGCAATGAATTTCTCTATCACGCCCAGGCGCGCGGTCTGACATTCCGGGTCGCAGCCACGTCGCTCGTTATTTTCAGCGACCCGGTCCTGCTCGAACAACTGATCCGCAACCTGCTGTCCAATGCCATCAAATATACCCAGGCAGGGGGAGTCGTGCTCGGCTGCCGACGCCGGGGGGGCAAGGTGGAGATCGAGGTCTGGGATAGCGGCATCGGTATTTCGCCGGAAAACCAGGCATCCATCTTCACTGAATACTATCAGGTCGACAATGCGGCTCGCCAGCGCAGCCGGGGACTGGGGCTGGGATTGTCCATCGTCCAGCGCCTGGCGGACATTCTCGATCACCGCATCACGGTTCGCTCGCAAATCGGCAAGGGAACGGTATTCACGCTTGAAATTCCGCGACCCGATATCGGGATAAAACACCAGCCACAGGTGCCTCGGACACACCTTCCCCCGACGAAGCCTCGTCAGAATACGACGCAGATTCTTGTCGTCGAAGACGACCCCGAGGTTCGGGACCTGTTGCGGATGCTCCTCGAGACAGAGGGCCACCAGGTCGTTACCGCAGGTGATGGGCAATCGGCGCTTGCCCAGATCGAGTACCACGCTTTCCGCCCGGGTCTTATCCTGGCGGACTATAACCTGCCCAATACCCTGACGGGGCTGGAGGTGGCACGTAGTGACATGGAACGGCTGGGCGTCGCTATTCCGGTCATCATCCTGACCGGGGACGTATTGCCGCGGACCCTGCGCGATATCGAGGCCGATGCCTGTACGCGGCTCAGCAAGCCGGTCAAACCTGCGGAACTTACGCGCACCATCCAGATGCTGTTGACGACGCCCGCGCCCGCAAGCCAGGCGGCCGGCGCAAACACCGAAATCTACCTGATCGACGACGATGCCGATATCCGGACGGATCTTGCCAGGCTGCTGGGCGACGAAGGCTATTCCGTTGTGGCCTTTCCCGACGGAGAGAGCTTTCTTTCGGGCTTCGCGCCCGAACGGCAGGCCTGCATCCTTATCGATGCCGGGTTACCGGGCATGAGCGGTGTAGAGATCCTGAAGACCATGCGGGAAGCCGGACACGGCCTGCCGGCCATCATGATCACGGGGCACAGCGATGTCGCCATGGCCGTCGCCGCCATGAAGGCCGGGGCAAACGATTTCCTGGAAAAGCCGGTGCGGCCGCGCGATCTGCTGACATCCATACGGCGCGCCCTGGATGCCTCACGCGATCCGTCGTCGCGGCATGTCTGGCAGGCCAGCGCCGCCCGGACACTGGGCGACCTGACAGCCAGGCAACGCCAGATCATGCACATGGTGCTGGCCGGTCATCCCAGCAAGAACATAGCCAGTGACCTGGGAATCAGCCAGCGGACCGTGGAAAACCATCGCGCCACCATTATGGCGAAAACCGGCGCCAGGTCCCTGCCGGGTCTTGCGCGCCTGGCCCTTGCCGCCGGCGCCGGCGCCGAAGATGGCGCCTGAGGGCGCACATCTTGTGCTTGCGTCATGACTTTGCGGTTGAGGCCTAGGTAGTTTCCGAAGGTTTCAGGAATTTCTGAATTGCGTACCATCTCGTCGAAGCCTTGGGCTGAGTACACGATGAGGATGGTATGCCACACGGCGCATCGGAAATATCCCAGGCCGCATTCGATCGCGACTGCGCGCTCGCCAAGATCGCCTGCGGCGATCGCAACGCGCTGAAATGCTTGCACCATGACGTTGCACCGCAGATTTTTGGCGTATTGCTGCGGATCGTCCGGGAGAGGCAGGCCGCCGAGGACCTGTTGCAGGAGACGTTCGTCACTATCTGGACCAAGGCGCACCTGTTCGACGCCGAACGCGGCAGCGCGGATGCCTGGTTGTTTGCCATTGCCCGTCGCAAGGCCATAGACCGCATCCGGCGTTTCGGTCGAGAGCCGGTGACATTCGTCGAGGATTTCGACGTCAACCATGTGAACATCGCCTCCACGCCCAGTACGCCCGATCCGGAGACGGGGATGACGATCCGGCGCTGCCTGGCCGGGCTGGGTCCCAATATTCGCAAAGCCCTTATCCTTTCCTTCGCCTATGGGCTTACCCATGAAGAGCTTGCCGCCACCATGCATGTCCCTTTGGGCACTGCCAAGACATGGATCAGGCGGGGCATTGCGGAGTTGCGGACAGCGGTCGGAGGCGGGAACCATCCGTTTCTGCCCGCCCGATCGATCGCGGCAGGTGTGCAAAGCCAGGGCGAACACGTGTCGTGCCTAGACTTGGCAAAAAGATGAAACGCGACGCGATGCCCGCATCCGGGCGGCCCAGCCGATGTGTACGGGGCTCTGAACAGAAGGTTGCCGCATGGACGCTTTGAACGTTATCGATGTCTATATCGGCGCACGGATACGCGCGTGCCGGCACCGGAGACGGATTTCTCCTGTAACCGTAGCCAGGCAACTGGGCGTTTCCATTGAAAAGGTGCAGGATTTCGAGGCGGGCAGGGTGCGTGTCGAGGTGGCCCAGCTTTATGTCGTCGCAAGGTTTTTGCGGGTGCCGATCAGCTATTTCTTTGGCACGGAAGAGGGCGGAGTACAGGGCAACGACGAACACGCCGAGGCGGCTGCCAACAGCAACGAACAATCCGAATTCGGTCGGGACCGTGGCAAGTAGCGGATAGGTATATTCCGAGTCTGGCGCCGCCTGGTGCCGGCCCTTAGCTTACGGTCAAGCCGCCAGAACGGCGGAGCCGGTGAGAGAGCCGGTGCAGCAGTCGATGAACACGCATATCCGGGTTCGTTTTCGTCGACTGCTCCCGGACTATTCGATGCCGGTATACCGTGCAGGCAAGGGAGACTCGCCACGCACAAACATGACGAAAAAGTCATGACAGAAACTTAATTCCCGCCCGCTTGCGCTAGCCACAATTAGGCCGGATTTCGCCGCTTTTTCCGCAGTGCACACATAGCGGAGTTAAAGATGCGTCGGGTTATCGGTACGGGTATGGGATTAATGATGCTGGCTTCGGGGCCGGCCCTGGCGCAGACGGCGGCGCCCAGTACTCCGGCACCCAGTACTCCGGCACCTGCCCAGCCGGCTGCGGCTGCCGACACCGCGCCGATCGTTATCAACGGCAAGGCGCCGGTGGTCGTGCACAAGATCGACCGCACTGTCTACGACATCCATGACACCCCCCAAGCGACGACCGGCAGCGTTTCAGATGTGCTCGGCACCCTGCCGTCGGTCACGGTCGATCCCAATGGCAATGTCAGTGTGCGCGGCGCCTCGGTCCAGGTCGTGGTCGACGGCAAGCCGTCGCCGGCCCTGCGCGGCGCCAACCTGGCCCAGGCCCTGCAATCCATGCCGGCCAATACGGTTGCGCGCATCGAGGTCGTCACCAATCCCGGGCCGGAATTCCGCACCAATGCGGCGACCGTCATCAATATCGTCACCAGGAAGACCGGCGTCCAGGCGCCGACCGGCGACCTCGTGGTCAATGCCGGCGACCAGGGGCGTTACAACAGTACCCTGTCGGGATCGTTCGGCGCCGGTAAGTGGGCTTTCAACGGCAGTGTCAGCCTGCGCCAGGACCGGCGCAAGAATGTCGCCGCTGTCGATCGCATCACCCGAAATGACGACGGCGCGATCGCCAGCCATATGATCGAGAATACCGGAACCTCGTTCAAGGGCAATGTCGCAACGCTCGATCTCGGCACCACCTACACCTTGAGCGACAACGACTCCTTCAGCCTGGCCGGCAATGCCTCGGTGCGGGCCCGCAGGGCGCCCAGTGGCGATCACATCATTTTCCGCGACCCGATCAGCGACGCCATTGTCGAAGACAGCAATACCGTGTCGACCGGCCCGCAGCATTACAACAGCCGCTCGCTGACCGGCGGCTACAAGCACAAGGGTCCGCATGACGGCGAGACCTTCAGCCTGCAGGTGCGCCACGAACAGGACGACTTCCTCCAGAACCGCTATTTTTCGCAAACCTACCGGGTGCCCGTCGTGCCGGTGAACGCCTATCACCAGCTGATCCGCTCGCGCGAGCTGACCGACGACATCAATGGCGACTATGTCCTGCCTCTGGCCCAGGATACCCAGTTCAAGACCGGTTTCGATGTCGAGAGCACGCGCAACGACCAGTACAATTTCAACAGTACCTTCGACAATACGACAGGGGCTGAGACGCCGAAGGTCGCCGGCGGCACCCGCTTCCTGATCGACCAGACCCTGAGCGCCGGCTATGTCGATTACCAGCAGCCGATCGGCAAGTGGATCGCAGAGGCCGGCCTGCGCGCCGAAAACATGACGACCCGGATCCGCTACGGCCGCACCGAACCGGTGACCGAGACCTCCGACCTGGAGTGGAGCCCGAGCCTGTTCGTCAGCCGGCCGCTGGGGGACCGCAGCAAGGTCAAGCTGACCTACAGCCACCGCATCGACCGTCCCAGCTCGGATCAGCTTTATGGCCTGGAACAGCAACTCGACGCCCAGGACATCTATACCGGCAATCCTAACCTGCGCCCGGCGCAGACCGAGTCGTTCGAGGCCGGTTATGACTTCACCAGCAAGAAGCTGAGCTTCAGCGGCACGGCCTATGCCCGCCAGACGCGCGATGCCATTGTCGAATACAGCTTCTATCGCAATCCCGGCGATACGGTGCTGATCTCCACGGTCGAGAATGCCGGCAAGGGTGAGACCGACGGTATCGATATGTCGCTCGACTGGCATCCGTCGGACAAGGTCGGGCTGAGCGTGACGAGCAATATCTTCCACATCACCCAGACGGCGCCGGTTGCCGGCGCCGATGTCCGCCACAGCCTGGACTCGGCCTCGACCAAGGTCACCCTGACCTACAACCCGACCAAGGCCGACATGCTGCAGATTCAGGGCCTGAGCTTCGGCAGCCAGTTGCTGGCCGACGGTGTCAGCACCAACCAGCCCTTCTACAACCTGTCCTACAGCCACAAGCTGACACCGAAGCTGAAGCTGGTCGTCACCGACAATGACGCCTTCCGCACCTCGCGCTGGCGTCAGCGCATCGAGACGGCGCAGTATCGCGACCATACGTCTTTCACCCTGCCGGGCCGCATGATCTATGTCGGCCTCGACTACAAGCTGGGCGCCGCAAAGGGCAACTGATACCAACGGCCATTGTGTTTGCCTCTTCGACCGTTGGGAGCGTGCGACTGCACGCCGCCGCTGATGCTGTGTGCTAAAGAAGCGAAGCGTTAGCACGCTTCTAAGGAGCCATGCGGCGTTTGAGCTGAAAAATGATAATGCCGACGGTCATTCTTCATGACCGTTGGTATTATAACCGATCAGAGCCTGTAGGTATGGCCGCCTTGCAAGGTTATTGGACCCTGCACGGCGATGTGTTTTCCGGATGAGCGCAGGCTGGCGATTGTCTGCCCCGGGGGTGCGAAGATCTCGAAGCGCACCGTCCTGGCCGGGCGAAGCACAAGGGAGGTCACCCTGCCATCGCGCCAGGCCATGTCGACGCCTAGCCCGCCACGGGCCTGGAGACCCCGGAACGCACCCGTCGCCAGGGCCCTGGGCAGGGCGGGCAACAGGCGCAGGTGGCCATCATGGCTTTGCAACAGCATTTCGGCTATGGCGGCGGTGGCGCCGAGATTGCCGTCGATCTGGAATATGGCGCCGTCGCCCCACGGGTGGGTGTCGAAGAGATTGGCCTGGGTCGACTCGGTGAGAAGCTTGGTCAGCATGGCATGGGCGTCGTCGCCGTCGCCGAGCCGGGCGCGGTACATGCTTAGCCACGCCGCGCTCCAGCCGGTTTGCCCGCCGCCGTGACGCAGCCGTTCGGCCAGGGTCTTGCGTGCCGCTTCCGCCAGTTCCGGTGTGCGTCGCGGATCGATCTCGATACCGGGATATAGTCCGAACAGATGCGAGATGTGGCGATGGCCAGGCTCCTGCTCGGGCAGGGGCTCGCTCCACTCCAGGATACGCCCGTCGGGCCCGATCTGCAGGCGTTGCAGCCGGGCGATGGCGGCTTCGCAGCGCGCCAGCAGTTCGGGTGCGGTGTTGAGCGCGCGAGCGGCATCGGCCGTATGGCGCAGGACGGTATAGGCCATGGACTGCGCCATGCCGCCGCCCATATCGACATAGCCGCCCTTGCCGTCGGCCATGACATAGGCGTTTTCGGGCGAACTGGCCGGGCCGAAAACCAGCCTGTCCGTCCGGGGGTGCGCGACCAGGTAGTCGAGGGTGAATTCGGCGCAGGCGGTCAGGAAGGGCAGGGCGCGCTGACGCAGGAAGACGGTGTCGCCGCTATAGAGGTAGTGCTGCCAGAAATGCAGGGACAGCCAGGCCAGTCCCTCTGGCCACAGGCCGTATTGCAGGTTGCCGTCGGCGATGGTGTGACCCCAGGGATTGCTGGTGTAATGGGCAACCGCCCCCCTGGCGCCATAGGCGATGCGTGCGGTGCGTTCGCCATAGGGCTTCAGGCGTTCGGCATAGTCGAACAGGCTGGTATGAAGCGCGCCGAGCCCGCAGACCTCGGCCGGCCAGAAGTTCATCTGGATGTTGATATTGATATGGTAGTCGGCGCTCCACGGCGGCGCGAAACCGTCCGCCCATAGGCCCTGCAGATTGGGCGGCAGGGAGCCGGGGCGCGTCGAGGCGATCAGCAGATAGCGCCCGAAATGGAAATAGCGCGCCAGCAGGGCCGGCGATACGACACGGCCTGGCGCCATGTCGGCGATCGGGGGCAGGGGCGGTGAGGCAAAACTCAGGTCGACGGTATCGAACAGGGCGGCGAAATCGGAACGATGGGCTGCGACGGTTGCCGGCCAGGACTTTTTTCGGGCCGCGGCGAGTGCCTGCCGCGAATGTCGCAACGGGTCGGGTTCGATCATGTCGGTGGCGGCGGTAAGCCTGATGACAGCCGATCGGGCGCCGGAGATACGGAAACCCGTCGTTGTCGGCACGACCTTGCCGCCATCCGCCGTGCAGGACAGGTGCGCGGCGAATGCCACGCCGTACGGTTCCGGCTTGCCGCTGAGACAAACCGTGCCGCCTTCGACGGTGACAGTCGCATCCCTGGCGCGTGACAGCGCGATGTCCAGGTTCAGGCCGTCCTTTGCCGTCGTCTCCAGTCGGATGACCAGGGCCTTGTCCGGAAATGAAGCCAGGACGGTGCGGCTATAGTGCGCCTCACCTATGCGATAACGCACGCGAACCTCGGCATTTTTCAGATCGAGTTCGCGCCGATAGTCCGCGACTTCGGCCGCGTGGTCGAAGGCCAGGGCCAGGTCCCCCAGCATCTGGTAGCTGCCGAAATCGGCGGCGGGCATGGGCGTCATCATTTCCGCCTGCGCCAGGCGGTTGGCCTCGGCGCGATCGCCGGCGAACAGCAATTCGCGCACCCTGGGCAAGGCCGGCAGCACCGATGGGGAATTGTGGTCTGCCGTGCGCCCCGACCACAGTTCGATATGGTTGAGCTGCAGGCGCTCGTGCGTGATACCGCCGAAGACCATCGCACCCAGCCGTCCATTGCCGACGGGCAGGGCCTCGATCCAGCGCGATGCCGGGGTATCGAAGGTCAGGACCTTGATGTCCGTCATGGCGGCAGCCGTGGAGGATTGTGCGGCCAGGGCCGGCAGCAGGCTCAGGGCAAACATGCCGCCGAGCGATTCGCGTCGGGTAAAATGCGTCACGCGGTCAGTCTCCGATCCACCGGGCGTCTCTGTATAAATTGTACGATATTTATATCGACGGCGCGTGGCAAGATTTACATGTCAGTGGATAGGGCTTGGTCGGTAGATGGGAGGCGGCCGGCGGATAGGGCTTGCGGCCGGTGACGCAAGGCGTACAAGCGGTTCGACCGCCGGCGACAGAAGGAGACTGCCAATGATCAAGATGAGTGTCATGTACCCCTACACGCCGGGCGCGCGTTTCGACCATGACTATTACCGCGACCAGCATATGCCGATGATCAAGCGCCTATTGGGCGATGCCTGCCTCTATTACACGGTCGACCGCGGCATATCGAGCCGCGAGCCGGGCAGCCCGCCGACCTATGAGGCCATGTGCCATATTTTCGCGGAATCGGTCGACGCATTCCGGGCGGCCATTGCGCCGCACGGCGCCGATATCTCGGCCGACATCGCCAACTATACCGATATCGTGCCGGTGCGCCAGTTGAGCGAGGTTATCGTCGAACGCTGACGGCGGTTAACTCCGGTTACGTTTTCCGAATGCGGGCTGGGCCTGGACTTGCCGGGCAGAAGGAACGGGGTAGGTCTGTACGGCAGGGCGCTCTGCCGGGAGTTCCATCGCTTCGGCCGGCGCGCTTGAAGGACCAAAATCAAATACGGGAGTGTAGCCGTTGTCGCCGCCGCCGGACTTGTCCGCATCCTGTTCCTGCTTGGGATCGGGGCCGTACCTGTTGGGGCCGAAATCGCCATCCTTGCGCATCAGGCGCAGCAGGTAGATGCGGGCGATGAGCGAGGTGAAACCAAGCACCGGATGCTGAAAGGCCTGGCTCAGATCGTAGATGCCGTGCTGGTGCAACCAGTTGATATCGTACAGCACCATATAGAGGTTGGCCAGGAACGGCACGTACACCAACAGGACCCACGCGGATCGGCCCGTATCGTGAAGGCGGCGTACCATGACCGCCAGGTTGGGGATCAGGGTGGCGAGGGAAAATATGCCCCCCATGGCCAGGGCCAGGAAGGACGTGAAAGGCGCTGTCTGGATACATAGCCCGAAGACGAAGCCGCACCCCATATAGACGAAGATCTGCAGGAGCAGGAACAGCCAGTATTCCGAACGCCGGGCCCGGCCGGAAAAGACGGCATACCTGGCAAAGGGACGCAGGAGTATATTCATACCGGCTCCGGGCAGGGCGTAAGGTACGCGGACCCTACCCGGAACAGTGTAAAACGCTATTAAAGGGCAGGGTTAATATTACCGCACCTGCCGTGCCGGCAGGAAGCGCGGATTGCGCAGAAGAGCCGCCGAGATCAGCGATACCAGGACCCCGACCGGGAAGATTTCGATAAAGGTCATGGGCCAGCGGTATAGCGGATTGGCGTACTGTGTCTTGAACGCCTCCATCTCGGCGGTGACCTTGGCCAGGGCGGCGCCACTGACCCCCCTTGGCCTGCTGCTCGGCGATCATCGCCCTGGCATAGCCATTGGCGAAATCCATATGGGTGAGCCATTGGGTAAGTTCCCAGGCTGTTACGTACAGGATACCGGCGACGACGCTGATACCCAGGCCCAGGCCGAAGGCCGGCAAGAATTTGACGACCCCGCCGCGATCGACGTCGCGATATTGCTTGATGGCGATGAAGATGGCGCTGAGCGCGATCAGCATGGTCAGGTAGCCGACGGCCATGCCAAGTACGCCGCCCATGCTGTGGCGCATGGTCACGGTAACCACGGACAGCGAGCCGCCGGCGATCAGTCCGGCGATGGCGCCGTAGTACAGGATTTTACGGAACATGATGGTCTCCCCTATTTGCAGGTTGCGCCTGAACCTGGCGCTGGACAAGGAGAGAAAACAATCGCCCAAAAGGGTGATTACCACCGAAACACCCGAAATTATGGTACGATGCCCAGGTCGCGCGCCTTGTTGATGGCATCGGTGCGACGCACGGCCCCCAGCTTTTCGAACAGGCGTGCCGCATGGGTCTTGACCGTGTTGGGCGAGACATCGAGGACGCGGGCGATCTCCTTGTTGGAGCGTCCGGCAGCGATTTCGGTGAGCACCATCAGTTCGCGCGGGCTGATGCCCAGCGACGATACGGCCTGCGGATTGCCGTCGAAGGGCACGGGCTTACGGGCGCCGAACAGCCGGGCGCCGGCAAACAGGCCCAGTGCCAGGAAGGCCGTGGCTATCAGGAAGACGTAGATCTCGCCCGAATACCGGCGCACCAGATGCAGGTAGTCGAGCCCCTGCAGCAGCAGGGTCCCCAGCGCCAGGCAAGCTCCGTAGATGGCGATCCGTTTCCACATGGTGCCAGCTTATCATCGTGCACGCCGCAGGCAAGATGGCTGGCAGGCCATATCCCTAAGCGCGCGATGGACATTTCATGCCTGTCATGATCAATATACGAAACGGGCTTCATATACCGGAGCTGCGGTGTTTCCGTACAGCTCACGTCTGCCGAACCATCGGCCGGCCCCTTCATGAAATGAGGTGCTTCGTGCGCCAGCCGACATCGTCCGAATGGGCGCTTATCCAGGATAGCTTCGACAATCTCGCTGACAAGCCGGCGGCGGCGCGGGCACGCGCGCTGAAAAGGCTGAAACTGGATGCCTTTGTCTTCGAGCGTGTCGAGGCCATGCTGGCGACGCATGACGAAACCGGGTTTCTTGACGCCAGGAGGCCAGCGCCACCTGCCGGTGACGATGCCCCGGTGGATTACAGCTCCCTGAAAGACGGGGCAAGCGTCGGCGCCTTTCGCATCGAACGGCTCATCGGTCGGGGCGGGACCGGAGAAGTCTATCTGGCGAAACGCGTGCAGGGTGGTTTCGACCAGGATGTTGCGCTGAAGCTGCTGCGACCGGAGTCCGCCGGGCAGGCTGTCCTGTTCGACCGGGAACGCCAGACCCTGGCCGGCCTGGAACACCCCGGTATTTCGCGCCTTATCGACGGCGGTATTGCGCCGGATGGCCGCCCCTTCATGGCCATGGAATATGTCGACGGTGAACCGATCACGCGATGGTGCGACAGCCATGCCGCGACCCTGGCGCAACGGCTGGCGCTGTTTCTCGAAGTCTGCGATGCGGTCACCTATGCCCATGCTCGCCTGGTCATCCATCGCGATCTGAAGCCGGCCAATATCCTGGTCGATAGCGCTGGGCGCGTGCGTCTGCTCGACTTCGGCGTCGCACGGTTGCTGATCGACAATGCTCAAACCCAGCTTGGCCAGACTCAAGCTGCCCACACATCTGCCGGTATGACGCCGGATTACGCAGCCCCGGAGCAGCTCCGCCAGGAAGCACCGACCGTGGCGACGGACATCTATGCCCTGGGCGGATTGCTGTACGAACTGCTCAGCGGGCAGGGCGCGTGGCGGGGATCGGGCGGCAGCCTGCCGTCCAGCCTGAACCGTATGCTGGAAGAGGTGCCGCAACTGCCGAGCCAGGCGGCTGCGCGGCTGCAGGGCGAAAGCCTTTCGCCGCCCGTGCCGCCTGCGCGTATCGCTGGCGATCTCGATGCCATCGTCATGAAGGCGATGAGGCATGCGCCGGCGGATCGCTATGCCAGCGTGCCAAGCCTGGCAGACGACGTGCGCCGCTACCTGGCCTTCGAGCCGGTGCAGACGCGCACCGGCAATCTCGGCTATCATGTACGGCGTTTCGTCCGGCGGCACCGCTGGGCGACGGCGGCGACGGCGGCCGGTATGTTGGCCGTGCTGACGGGGGCGGCTGGCATCGGCTGGCAAGCGCATCAGACCGCCATCGAGCGCGACATCGCTCGGGCGGAGGCGCGCAAGGCGCAGGCGGTCAACACCGCACTGACCCTGATGTTCCGCAACGCCCAGGATTTCGGCGCCGGCGGGTCGGCGACGGCGCACGACCTGCTGAACGACAGCGCCAAACGCCTGATTGCCTCGTTTGATACGCGTTCCGGCAATACGGCCGACATCGTCCTGTCGCTGTCGGAGCTGTATGTCGATATCGGCGATACGGCCGGCGCGGAGACCCTGCTCGACGAAGCCCTGAAAAAAGGTGTCGCCGGCACGGATCCGATCGCCCGGGCGCGGCTGGAAATGACACTGGGCACGGTCGAGGCAGCCCAGAACAAGATGGACGATGCGCAGCGCCTGCTCGATCGCACCGATCGCGTCTGGCAAACCGACCCGGCGCGTTATCGCAAGGAGCGGCTGGAATCGGTCGGGGCCCGTGCCCAGATGCTGCGCCTCCAGGGCAAGCGCGACCAGGCCGTCAAGCTGCTGACCGACAGCCTGCCGGAGGCGGAAATCCAATATGCCGATAGCCCGCGCGACCTGCTGATCGCCTACAATAACCTTGCCGTACACCTGATCGAGCTTAACCGCCTCGACGACCTGGACCCGCTTTTGAAACGCGCCGATACGCTTGAGGTCCGGGCGCGGTTGACCCAGACGCCGGTCGCCCTGTCGATGATGCAGGTGCGCGCCGGCCTCTATTCGCGCCGCAACGACCAGGTCAAGGCGCTGCAGACCATGGAAGGAATCGTGGCCCTGCGGCGCGCTATCTACGGGGCCTCGCTGCCGCTGGCTACCGACCTGATGCAGGAGGGCGTGTTGATGCTGGGGACGGGGAAGATCCGCGAGGCCGTGCCTGTCCTGACCGAAGCGCAGCAACTGGCGCGCGTCTATTCCAGCCCTACGTCGCAATATTCTGTTATGATCGGCATCCAGCTGGGCGAAGCCTATGCCTATCTCGGCGACGCCGCTGGCGCACGCCGGGAGTTCGCCGCCATTGCGCCGGTGGTCAGCGCGCCGGCCAGCCAGCCGTTGCTGTATGGCATTTTCCTGCGCGGACGATTTGAACTGGGGATGGCCGAGCATGATTATGCCCGGGCGGAAGCCGATATCGATGCGGCGGAGGCGGTGTTCAAAAAGGTGGGGCCGTCGGGCGACACCTTCCTGCAATCCCTGCCGGGGCTTCGTAAACGCCTTGTGGCGGCGCGCGCCAAGGGTGGCAAGGCCTAATACGGCAGCGATATCTCCTGGTGCAGCCAGGCACGGGCCTGCAGCCAGCGCCGGCGCACCGTCCGGTCGCTGATGCCCAGCACCTTTGCCGTTTCCATCTCCGTCAGGCCGGCGAAAAACCGGCAGTCGACAAGCCGTGTCAGCCCATCGTCGAAGGCGGCAAGGGCGGTCAGGGCGTCGCCCAGCTTGACCAACTGGCGGTCATCGTCGCTATCGCCAGCGGTTTCGGGCACGGCATCGAGCGCGGCCGGCTTCTGGCCGCTGCCGCGCTTGGCCGTCAGCCTTGCCCGGGCGGCATCTACCAGCACATGGCGCATGGCGGTCGACGCGGTGGCCATGAAATGGTTGCGGTCGCGCCATTCGGCACGGCTGGCCAGGCGCACATAGGCTTCGTGCAGTACCATCGTCGTCTGCACGGTATCGGGACGTCCGACGCGAAAGCGTTCCCGCCGCGCCATGCGGTGCAGGTCGTCATAGAGCAGCGCAAAGAGGTCGCCCGATAGTGCGGGCGCAGTCACGGGCGCAGCGCTGTCCGGATTCGATTCCAAATCTCGTTCCTCCTTTTACGTGCATGAAAAGGAGCCAGAAATGTACCGGGATTGTGTCGAGAGTACCAGCGTAAACCAGGCCGTTTCGCGGTCTGCAGGCCCTGTCGATGGCACCCAGCCGTGCGTCCTGCTGATGAACGGCGATGGCCATGTCATCCAGGCCAGCCCCGCCGCCTACGCCATGCTGGCCACCTGCGAGGCGCTGCGTCTCGAAGGCCGGCATATCGTCGCTGCCAGCACCACGGAGGGTATGCGCCTGATGGCTGCCCTGCGTTCGGTCCTGACGCGCACGAGCCTGTCGCGGATTATCCACCTGGGGCAGGACGACAGCCGGATCGAGATCGCATTGGTGGTGCTGGACGGCTCAGACGGTCCGCGCCATGTCATCGCCACGGTAAAGTCCGCCGTCGACAGCCGGGCACAGGCAATGGCGCGGGTCATCCGGCAGTTCGGCCTGACCCTGTCGGAGGGCAGGCTATTGCAATTGCTATGCGCCGGCGCGTCGATACCGGAGGCGTCGGAAAAGCTGGGTGTGGCGCGCACCACGGCGCGGACCCATTTGCAGCGCATCTTCGACAAGGCCGGGGTCCGCCGCCAAAGCGATCTGCAAAGGCTGGTCTTCGGCCAGTTGGAGTATGCGTAATTTCTTTCGCGCAGGCGTCGGCGCCTCCTACGATCGAATGATGCTGTACCGGTCGGGGGCAGGTATTTCCGGGTTCACCCAAACCCTCCAGGAGATACCCGATGTCCAGCCCATCGCATAAACGCCTTTGCGCCTCGTCTTCCCGCAACACGCTGATCGCTGCCGCTGCGGCGCTGGCGGTCCTGGCGGCGCCTGCCGCCTTCGCACAGTCCGTCGCGGGCGGTACTGCAACCGGTGTTCAAAGTTTTGCGGCGGGGACCTCAGCCAGTGCCACCGGCAACCTTACCGTAGCCATCGGACAGCAGGCCACGGCGAGCGGCCAGGCGAGCACGGCGACCGGAGTCAACTCGACCGCGGATTCCATTGCTGCCGCAGCATATGGTTTTAATGCCCGCGCTCTCAACGATAATGCAATCGCGCTCGGTACCTCGAGCACGGCATCGGGATACCAGGCAACGGCAACCGGCTTTGGATCGTTGGCGTCGGGTGATAACAGTTCGGCATATGGCGCGTTGTCCCAGGCAACCGGGGACGGGTCTGTCGCGACAGGCCTGAGCGCCGTCGCCAGCGGCGTCAACTCGACGGCAACGGGTCAGGCCTCGGCGGCGTCCGGGATAATCGGCACAGCGATCGGCTTTCGCGCCTTTGCTACCGGCGACGCCAGCACGGCGCTCGGCTCGACCGCGGTGGCCAGCGGCGAACAATCGGCAGCGACGGGCTATCTCGCGGTGTCTTCGGGGACCAACAGCGTTGCTTACGGCTCTACCTCGACCGCATCGGGTATCAGTTCTTCCGCCTATGGCAATGCGTCTGCGGCCGCGGGCTATTTCAGCGTCGCCATCGGCAATGGCAGCGTCGCCAGCAATGACTTCACTACGGCAGTCGGGGAGCATACCAGCGCGACGGGACTGCAAACGACGGCGCTGGGCACCGCTGCGACGGCGTCGGGCGACTTGAGCATTGCCATCGGCGACAGGACGAGTGCGTCCGGATTACAATCGACTTCGGTCGGTAATCAATCGCAGGCAGCGGGTACGGACAGTGCGGCTTTCGGCGTGCTGGCGAATGCGACCGGCCTCGGCGCCGTGGCACTCGGCAGCGCGTCGGTCGCGTCCGGCGACGGCGGAAGCGTCACAGTCGGTACGCAGTCGCAAGCGACCGGGGTCAGCGCCGCTGCCTTCGGTGTATTGGCGAACGCGAGCGGGACCTCCGCGATTGCAATTGGCGCCGGTTCGGCGTCCAGCGCCAATCGCTCGATCGCCTTGGGTACAGCCTCGAATGCCGGCGCGGATTTCTCTGTCGCGCTTGGGCACGCTGCCCGTACGACGGGCGTCGGTTCGGTGGCGATCGGCGATAGCGCGGTGGCCGATGAGGATAATACCGTGTCGTTCGGCAGCACTGCGGCGGGAACGACCCGCCGTCTGGTCAATATCTCCGATGGCATCGCGGCAAGCGATGCGGCGACGGTCGGCCAGGTAAATGCTGGCGACGCGGCGACCCTTACAGCTGCGAATACACATGCCGATGCCGGTGATGCTGCGACATTGGTCAGTGCGAACGCGCACGCTGACGCCGGAAACACAGCGACACTCGCCAGTGCCAACAGCCACGCCGACGCGGGGGATGTCGCAACACTCGCCAGCGCCAATGGCCATGCCGATGCGGGCGACGCTGCGACCCTGGTCAGTGCCAACAGCCACGCCGATACTGGCGATGCCGCGACGTTGCTGAGTGCCAACACGCACGCTGATGCCGGCGACGCGACAACGCTGATCAGTGCCAACAGCCACGCCGATACTGGCGATGCCACCACGCTCGCCACCGCGAAGAGCTATACGGACACCAGCAGCCAAGCTGTGCTGGGCAACGCCAATGCCTATGCCGACAACGGTGACGTCAATACGTTGGGACGGGCCAATGCCTATACCGATGCCAGTTCGGCACGGGCGCTCGCCTCGGCGAATGCCTATACCGACAACCAGATCGCGGGGGTGAACAACAATCTACGTCAGCTGCGTGACCGCAGCGATGCCGGCACGGCGGCGGCCATGGCGGCGGTCAATATCCCGCAAGCCAGCATGCCGGGCCGTTCTATGATCGGCATGGCGATAGGGGGCTGGCGGGGTGAAACCGCCGTCGCCATTGGCGTATCGCACCTGATGTCCGGCCAGCACGTTGCGGTAAAGGCCACGGCCAATTTCAGCGGACATGGCGGATCCGGCGGCGGTGTCGGCATCGGTTTCAGTTTCTGAGATTTCGGTGGAGTTCCGCAAGACCCCTCGCCGAGACCTCTGACTTGACTCGTCTCAAATATGGGAATAAATCTCATATATGGGAAATTCAATCGCTTTTGATCAGGGTCTGGCGCAGCGCCTTGTGGTGCTGCGCCAGGCGCGCAACTGGTCCCTGGACGAGGCAGCCGAGGCATCCGGCCTGTCGCGGGCAACCCTGTCGCGCATCGAACGCTCCGACACCAGCCCGACGGCGCGACAACTGGGGCAGCTATGCAGCGCCTTCGGCCTGACCATGTCGCGCCTGATGGGCGGGCTCGACGAGCGTCCGGCACAGCATATCGCCCGCGCCGACCAGAGGGAATGGACCGATCCGGAGACCGGGTTTCACCGTCGCCAGGTATCGCCGCCGGCCGCCGGTTTCGCCACGGAGATGATCGAAGGGCGCCTGCCGGCCGGCGCCGTCATTGCCTACGACGCGCCGCCACTGGCCGGGATCGAGCAACATATCTGGATGCTCGATGGCGAACTCGCCTTTACCGACGGCGATGTCGTCCACAACCTGTCGGCCGGCGATACCTTGCGCCTGCATCTGTGGGGACGGACGCGGTTCGAAGCCGTCGGAGCGAACGGCGCGCACTATGTGGTAATTATTACGCAGGGAGAGGGCAGGCATGGCTGAAGAATCGGACACGACGGTATTGACCTTGCGGACCGGCGGGCTCGACGATGCCCGCGTCCACGACATGATCCGGATGCACGTGGCGCGTGCCGCCGCGGAGACGGCGCCCGGCAGCAACCACGCCCTCGATATCTCGGCCTTGAGCGGCCCTGGCCTGGAATTCTGGACGGTGTGGCGCGGAGATATGCCGGTCGGCATGGGCGCACTTAAACGGTATGGCGACGGCCAGGGCGAGGTCAAGTCGATGTATGTCGCCCCTGAGGCCCGCGGGCTTGGCGCCGGGGCCATGATATTGGCTAACGTGATTGCAGCGGCGCGTGGCCATGGCCTGACACGCCTCAACCTGGAGACTGGATCGTGGGACTATTTCGCCCCGGCCTGGGCGCTGTATCGTCGCTTCGGTTTCGGCGAATGCCCGCCGTTCGGCGACTATGTGCCCGATCCCAACAGCCTGTTCTTTACCCTGCCGCTGTGAGGCGGCCTATTTCAGGCATTTGACCTCTGCGGTGGTGCACGCCGTCGAGAACGGACTGCTCTGCGCGTTGTTGTAGCTGCCGAACCCCATGTCGAAGCCATAGATGATCTTCACCTGCAGCCGCTGGCCCGGCGCGAACCTGTAGGCCTTGACGGTGGTGGCGCCGATGCGCGCCAGTTCCCTGGCTGGGTCGGCGGGCCACGTCCGTGGGCGGGCAGTGACGATCAGGGTGCGTGTCGTCTTCTGCCCCGAGGCATCGTAGAAAGTGGTGGAATTGTCCGAGACCCCGGTTTCGACAATTTCCGGCAGGGCGTTGACGGCGTCCTGAACGGCACGTTGCGGCGCGGTCTCGGCGATCAGCTTCTGCGCCGCCTGTGTATGCATCAGGGATGGGAGGGCCAGGGACGCGGCCAGGGCAGCCAGGACGACAACCAGTGCGGCAATATTGGCTATCCGCGTCGTCGCAAGGGTGAAGTCGCGAGTCTCGGCGCGGACGACGACGGCGCCGGACGCCAGATCGTGAACCAGCCGGCGCGCTAGTCCTGCGAATAGCATGAGGATGGCCTGTGCCGCGGTTACGCCGAAAACCAGGGTTATGATCAGGACCTGCAGGATCGTGGTGACCAGAGTCGGATCCAGGCCGGGAATGGCCAGGGATGGGAACACCCAGCCGTTCAGGATCAAAGGTACGATCAGGACGATGGCACGCAGGAGCGAAGCGGCCAGGCCAAGAGGCTTGCCGTTTACGGTCACCACCTTCAGACCCAGCATGCGCATGGCCAGGGTACGGCCGCCGCCAAGGCCGCTCGATAGGATGCCGAAATAGAGTATGCCGGCGACCAAGCCGACACAGCGTCCGTTCGACCCCCAGGTCGAGACCGTATCGATCGCCAGCCAGCCGGCGCCTCCGCACACGACGGAAAGGAGTATGGCATCTTTAAGCCAGGCAAAAAGCCGGCGCCAGAAACCGGCGAAAATATGTGGTTTGGTGTTGGTCATGTCAGCCCCCCTGAATATCCCCGGCATGCAGTATAATGCACTCGGTGACAGGCGGAAAGGGCTACGCTAAATATGCCGAGATTGCGATCAGCCAGGACATTACGGAGGTGTTCATGACCATAACCCGGCCCGACGACCTGCCCGAAGCCTTTCAGTCGGCCTGGAACGACCATGACATGGATGCCCTGGCGGCGCTGTTTCATGACGATGCCACCTTCGTCAATCGCTTCGGCCACTATGTGAAGGGCGTCGACGCCATCGTCGCCATGCATCGGCCGATCCACGACACCATCTATCGCGACTCGACCCTGGCCAACGAGATCATCGATACGACTGTCGCAGGTGAGGGCGTCTGCATCCTCCATTTCTGGAGCCGGCTGCAGACCGGCATGGTGCACCCGGCCGGAGCACATACGGTCGATACGGTAATTCTCGCGGTGGCGACGCGGCGTGACGGCGCCTGGCGTATCCAGGCTCTGGAAAACGTCACACTGACCGATCCGCGCTCCGGCCAGCCGACCTTAAGAGGCTGAGCGGCAAAGCAAAAGGGCTGCCCTTTTTCAGGACAGCCCTTCCATTGTCTAGCAATGCACGTGGACAGCTCAGACGAGCCGGCCCCCTGCGACGAAGGCCGTGCACACACGATTTGCCATATGCGGCATTTGACAATGAGACATCAGACCACCTCCTTTCGCTTGTTGAACCTGTATTGAATATAAGCGCGGGTTCGCGTGTTTCAATAACCATTTGCGGGTCACGACAATTGTGACCGGCGCCGGAACCGAAAATGCCGGTACCAATAGTCATTCTTTATAGCCATTGGTATATCACGGCAGTTTCTATAGGAAACGATGGTGTCGGCTTTCGCGGCTTTACTCGAGATCTGCATCGATGCGGCGGATCAGCCCGTCATTCCCGAGACTGATGTCGAGTATGCCGATTTCGTGGCCGAAGTCGCCGGTGAAATCCACCCGGACACGTGCCCGAATGTCCGTTAGATATTCGGTCGCCAGGAAACGAGTGACCGTATTGTAGCCGACAAAATAGCGTTCGATATAGTCGCGGATGCCGGCATGGCCTTCATAACGGCTACCGGTGGAGGGGTCATCGATCATCGTATCGAAGCTGAAAAGCGGAAGCGCCGCGTCGATGTCGAAGGCATTGGTGGCCGTAATTAGCCGGTCGACAACTGCTCGCATGGTTTTTTCATGTATCATTCCAAATGTCCCGTATGTTGCCGTCAGATAATGTAGCCGCCGGCGACTTCGATGGTCTGGGCATTGATCCAGCGATTGTCTTCGGACAACAGGCTTGCGACCATGCAGCCGATATCGTCGGGTTCGCCGACACGGCCGAGCGCGGTCTGGTCGGAAAGCAGGGTTTCGAATGCGTCATTGAGGCCACCGCCAAGGTCGGTACGGATGGCGCCCGGGGCTACCGAGTTGGCACGGATACGGCGCGCACCCAACTCCTTTGCCATGTAGCGGGTCAGCACTTCAAGGCCGCCCTTAAAGGCAGCGTAGGGGGCGACCCCGGCGGTGGCGACCCGCGTGGTGGCGCTGGTGATGTTGACGATGTGGCCACCATCGGCCATCAGCGGCAAAAGCACCTGGGTGAGGAAAAACGGTCCCTTGAGATGGACCCGGAACAACCCGTCGAACGCCATCTCGGTTACGGTTTCTATTGGGCTGTAAAGTCCGTAACCGGCATTATTGACCAGATAATCGAAGCTGGTGCTATTCCAGGCTTGGCTAAGCGTCTTGCCCACGGCCTCTTTAAATGCGGGAAACGCTGCGATATCGCCGACATCGAGCTTCAGGGCTATGGCTTTTCCCCCCGTGGCTGTAATTGCGCTTACGATATTCGCGGCCGTATCCGGATTGGTGTTATAGGTCAGGATGACGCCCATTCCGCGCCGGGCGCATTCCCTGGCTATGCTGGCGCCCAGGCCACGGCTGCCGCCGGTGATGATAACGATAGGCATTTCGTTGCTCCTTCGATTGAATGCTTGAAAAGTAGAGGTTCGGAACTCCGGCCGCGCGCACGATCGTCCCTGGATCTTGCCTGATTCTGCTTTTCTATTGATCGGATGGTGTCGGCGTGAAACAACTGCCTCATGGACACGCAGCTTCATGAACTTCGAAAATTGGCGGCGCGGGCGGAAAGCCGGCGGACGGAGACGGGCATTCCACGCGTCGCCATGGTAAAGGGAGACATCCCCGAGCATAGCCTTTCCGCCGTGTATGAACCGATGATAAATCTTATCCTGACTGGGGCGAAGACCATAGGCGTGGGGGATCGTACCTTTCGCTACGATCCGGCGACCTATTTCGTCATGTCGGTCGATCTGCCGGCCGCCGGCAGGGTGCACGCCTCCGAGGCTGGCGAGCCTTATCTTGCAGTCAGCCTGACCCTGAACAGATCGATCGTGGCAAACCTCATAACTGACCTGCCCAAACCTGCTGCGCGCCAGGATTCCAAGGGCGGCTTTGCCGTCGCGCCGGTGACGCCGGAATTGCTCGATGCGTGGGTGCGCATGTTGCGCCTGATGGATCGCCCGCAGGAGATAGCGGCGCTGGCGCCGGTCTATGAGCGGGAAATTCTTTACCGCGTATTGCAGGGGCCGCTTGGCGGTATGTTGCGCGATATCGTCACCCCCGAAACAGGACTGTCGCGAACCCATTTGGCCGTCCAGTGGATCCGCGAAAATTTCGACAAGCCGTTGCGCGTGGAAGCGCTGGCAGAGATGGCTGCCCTTAGCGCCTCGGCCTTCCATCGCCATTTCAAGTCCGTGACGGCGCTTAGCCCCCTGCAATACCAGAAGCAGGTACGTCTGTTGCAGGCCCGCGCACTGCTGATGGCCGGCGACGGCAATGCGACCGCGATCGCTTTCACGGTTGGATACGAAAGTCCCAACCAGTTCAGCCGGGAATATGCACGTCAGTTCGGCCTGCCGCCGTCGCGCGATATCATCCGGCTACGTCAGGCAGGCTTTGCAGTGTAAAGGCGGGTTGCCTTCCGGCACCGATGCTGGACGGCAACCCATTATTCGCGTCAGAAACCGAGGCGGCGCAGGTCTTCGGCGAGGAAGGTCTGGCCGGACCGGTTCCTGACACTGGGAAGGTCGCTGACCGTGTCACGCCACGCCTTCAGGGCGATACAGTTGTCGGGAATGGCCAGGCCCGCGGCGTCGGCAAAGGCGAGCCCGGCATAGACGGTGATGTCCGCCATCGAGAAGGTATCGCCGGCGATAAAGGGCTGTTGCGCCAGCAGAGTATTGAAATAGCCCACGCCGCGAATGGCGCGTTCACCTTCACGCTGGCCCCATTCGGCGCGACCCGCCCAGTCCGGGCTTTTGAAAGCCTGAAGATCGGAGCCCAGGCCCGGCGTCGCGTGGTGAAAATAGTGGCCGACGGCGTCTAGCAGTTCGGCCTCGGCGCGACGCTGCATCATATGGATGATCGCTTTCTCGCGCGGTGTCCGGCCGGTAAGCGAGGGTTTGCCGTCGAGATTGTCGAGATATTCGGTAATGGCCGTGCTTTCGGACAGAAGCGTGCCGTCGTCGAGTTCCAGGACGGGAATGACGCCGGACGGGTTTCTGTCGAGGAAAGCGGCCTGCTTATGTTCGGCGCCGATCAGATCGACATTGACGAATTCGATCCGGCTATCGAGGCCCTTTTCCGCCAGGACGATGCGGATGCGGGCGGGATTGGGGAAGCCAGGGCGATCATAGATTTTCATGTGTTGTCTCGGGTTATGTTGTCTATCTACCGGTAGGTAGTTTGCGGCATCTATGACTTGCGATCCGTGCTGTCAAGAACTATCTATCAGTAGGTAGATGGAGATTCGGTATGAGTGGCGGCGATATGCGGCAGCAGATCATGGACACGGCGCGGGCCCGGGTGCAGGCGCAGGGCTATGGTGCGCTGAGCTTCCGGGAACTGGCCAAGGAGGTCGGGATCAAGAGCTCGAGCATCCACTATCATTTCCCGACGAAGGGCGATCTGGGTGAAGCCCTGGCGCGGAAATATACCGACGACGCGCAGGCGGTCTTTACGCGGCTGCTCGCGGCGGGTGATGGCGCGGCGGCGGTTTTTAAAACCTATACCGATATCTTCCGGGCGGCCCTGGTCAATGACAACCGGATGTGCCTCTGTGGCATGATGGCTGCGGAGCGCGACGATCTTCCACCCGCCGTCCGCATTCAGGTCGACCGCTTTACCCAGGTCAATGTCGGCTGGCTGGCGGAAATGCTCACTCGGCTCGATCCGGGCAAGGGGCACGACGCGGTAGAAGCCCAGGCAATCGCCATTTTTTCCGCGATCGAAGGGGCGCAACTGATTGCCCGGGGCAGGGACGATATTTCGTTTTTCGACCGTGCGATCGCTGCCTATTGTTCGAGCGGCCTGATCCCACAATAGTCGTCAGGCCGCTTTTGCCCGGCCGGCGACCCTGGCCAGCAGCCAGATCAGCAGGAGCAGGGCGATCGCATCCAGTATGGTCTTTCCCCACAGGTCGATCGGCGCCGTATCGGGATTGAGGAAGGCGAGAAACATGACGCCACAGTTGGAGATGATGGCGCCATAGGTCAGGGCGATGTCGTGCCACCGCCCCCAGCTTGCGTGGGCCATCCAGCCGGGAACCAGCAACAGGGCCGCCAGGGCGAGGACCAGGCCGCCGGCCGTCGGAATAGCCGGCGAAACGGCGGGTGCGATGCCGAAGGCCATCAGCAAGACCGCGAACAGGCCGACCGAGAACACCGTGGCGGCCAAGGCGACAAGTACGGGATGCGGCGGCGACACCGGCTTTGGCGATCCGGCCAGCAGGCGCCGCGCCGGACCGACGGCCAGGGCAATCAAGGCGGCAATGGCGACCGATGCCGCAATGATGTGCGGTGTCGGTACGGCATAGAAGGGCTGGTGGAAGATCTTGACCCGGGCGATCATGTTCCAGCCGAACCAGGCGCCGCGGCACGCCGGCAGGAACAGCACGCAGATAATGCCTATGCCCCAGCCGCTGAGCCAGCCAGTGTCCTTGCGGTTCGGGAAGATCATTTCGCAGATCGTGACCGGCACCAGGACGGCAAAGACGGCGACATAGACGGTAGCCCACAGGAAGTAGAGATAGTTGAGACCCCAGTCCCGGGCATATTCCACGCCCTGGATCCTGATGACCAGCGGCGCGAACGAGGTTTGTTCGATCAGGCATTCTTCCGCAATGGCCAGGGCCAGGGCCAGCAGTAAAAGGTTGAACCAGCCCAGCCGGTATTTGCGTGTCAGGAAGCGCGCCATGACCGCGCCGCCACCCCAGATCACCACCTCGAGCGGATAGACGAAGGCGGAGCTTATCCGTGTCGCGCCCGGCAGGATTTCCGCCATCAGGGGGGCTAGCAGCATCAGGGTCAGGCCCGGCAAGGCATGATAAAACCACGATTTTTTCGGTGTTTCGGCGAGGCCCGACATGATAATTTTCTTTCATACCGCAAATATCTCTGATAAAAGTATCTTATGTCTAAGATAAATTCAAGCGCCGAGTTGTTTTCGCCCGAGGACCCTGCCGCAGTGCCGGCGCGTCATGACCGGGTGCACCGGGATCTGTCGACCGCGACCATTGCTTTCCACGAAGCGGTTTCGCGACGGCTGGGCATGACGGCGGCGGAGCGCAAGACCTTGGGTCTGCTGGGGGAGATGGGGGTTGCGACGCCCGGGCAACTGGCAGCGGCTACGGGGCTGACCACCGGGGCCATTACCGGCATTGTCGACCGTCTGGAAAAGGCCGGTTACGCCCGGCGCGCGCCCAATCCGGACGACCGCCGCAGCCTGCTGATACATGCCCTGCAGGTGGACAAGGTGCGCGAGATGGTGGCGCCGATTTTCGGTTCCCTGGGCGCAGCTATGACGGAACTGACGTCGACCTACACGTCGGAGCAGCTTGAACTGATCCAGGACTATCTTCTGAAGACGACAGAGGTCCTGCGTGCCGAGGCGCGCAAGCTCAGGGAATAAGACAAGAACTCCCCGTCCAAAGGGCGAGTTCTCAACGGGTGGGATTTTAATCGATGGGCACGGCTGCGGACATTGGCTTCCAAGCATAATGATCGCCGGCGGCGACAACGCGACCGACACCCGGGAAGGGGAAGTGCGGCGAGAAGACCAGTTCGTGATTGACCGACAGCTTCTTCAGCACGGCGATGCGGCTGTCGCGGGCCTGGGGCTGGTTGACGTCGAACTCGCAGAACCATTGCGGCCTGGCCAGGGAGATGATCGACGAATGCGCCGTGTCGCCGATATCGAGCAGGCGCGTAGTACCGGAGGCGATCTCGTAGCCGCTGTGGCCGGGCGTATGGCCTTTGATGATGACGCCGACAATACCCGGCAGTACCTGGGCGCCGGGTTGGAAGGCCTTGACGTGAGACGCGATGACCTTGACCAAGGCCGCCTGGTCGGGGTTCGCCTGCATCGCCGCCCATTCCGGCGCAGACATGCGGATCGTCGCCTTGGGGAAGGCCAGTTGCCCGTCCTTGACCAGCCCGCCGACATGGTCGGGATGGGCGTGGGTGATCAGGATGTCGGTGACGGCGGCGGGCGACACCCCTGCCATCTTCAGGCTCTGCTGCAGGACGCCGCCGGTGCCGGTGTCGATCAGGGCTGTATAGGTTCCGCCCTTGATCAGCAGGGCATCGACCGACAGGGTGATGGTGTCGGTCGGCGCGCCTGCCGCCTTGAGCACCTGGGCGACCGCGGCCGGTGATTGTCCGACACCGAAGGTCTTGCCGTCATTGGCCGGCGTGAACTGGGCATCGTGCAGGGCGACGAGATCTAGCTTGCCGACCTTGAAGGCATGGGCGCCCGGAGCTTCGGCCAAGGCAGTGGCGGCCAAGGCAGGGGCGGCGGCGACTAAGGCGAATGCGAACAGGGCGGAACGCAGGCGCATGCGGGAATCCTTTGGTAATTGAGTTAGCAGACCCTATCGCATTACCATGTTACGCGAAAGCCCGTTGCCGCTTCGATTAGTGTTTTAGATGCAGGGAAAATCCGCCGGTGCCAGGTGCCTCGAGGCCCTCGCGCAACTGCATGCGCGGGATATGGTAATCGCCGCCGTTCTGCATGCGATAGGGAATGGGCGCGGTGGTGGCGAGGGTTCGCATACGCTGGCGCAACTGTTCCGCCAGGGCGTCGAAGCCGTTTTCATCCAGCCGGTCGACGCGGTAGCCGACGAAGGACGGCAGGACTTCATAACCGGGATAATAGAGGATGCCGTGGGTAATGGGAAACAGCAGGTCGTCCATCGGACCGTTGATGCCGCGCGGCGTGTAGTGGTCTTCCCAGCCGCCGGCGGTGACGATCAGCATGGCGCGCTTGCCGGCCAATGTGCCCTCGCCATACCGGTCACCCCAGCGTCTATCGCTGTGTTCGCCGACACCGTAGGCGAAGCCGTAGGCAAAGACGCGGTCGACCCAGCCCTTGAGGATGGCCGGCATGGAAAACCACCACAGGGGAAATTGCAGGATCAACATGTCGGCGCGGTGCAGCTTGGCGATTTCGGCCGATACGTCTGCCGTCAGGGCGCCGTGTTCGAAGGCGTCCTTCGAGGCGCGTACGGCGACAAGCCGTTCGTCCGCGCCATAGTTCGGGAAGTCGGCGCGGTCGACTTCCGACTTCCAGCCCATGGCGTAGAGGTCGGAGACCTCGACCGAATGGCCGGCAGTTTCCAGTTCGGCGATGGCGATATGGCGCAGGGCGCCATTCAGCGACTTCGGTTCGGGATGGGCGAAAACAAGCAGGACATTCATGGCGATGCGCTCCGGGGCTTTTGACGTCCGGAAGGTAGGCGCGATGCGGTTTTTGCACTACATAGTGGTAATGGATAGGATTGTGCCGAAAAATGGATAGATCCGATATTACGCTGGAGCGTATGCGCACCTTTGCCCGGGTGGCCGAACGCGGCAACCTGTCGGCGGTGGCGCGTGAAATGCGCACCGGGCAATCGACCATCACCCGTCACCTCCGCGAACTGGAAACGGCGCTGGGCACGGCCCTGCTCAGCCGCACGACCCGGCGTGTGGCCCTGACCGACGAGGGAAGGACCTATTATGCCAGCTGCATCGAGATCCTGCGCTTGGTCGAGCAGGCCGGCGACGACCTGCGCCATACCGGTGAAGCCCTGAGCGGGACAGTGCGCGTATCATGTACCGCGGCCCTGGGTGTGCTGCATGTCAGCCGGCTCATCTTCGAATTCCAGGACTTGCATCCGGGCATCCAGATCGATCTCAACCTGACCGACGACTATATCGATCTTGTCGGCCAGGGCGTCGACCTGGCCATCCGGCTTGGCCCACTGGGCGACAGTTCCCTTAAGCTGCGGCCCTTGGGCGTAAGTGATAGGCTGCTGGTGGCGGCGCCGACCTATCTGGCGGCCCACGGCCGGCCGGATCATCTGCAAGACCTGCCAAAGCACGAGACGATCCGCATGTCGAATGTGGCCGGCAGCGACACCCTGGTCCTGACAGGGCCGGACGGGCAGGTGCATGCCCTGCCGGTCGCGGGGCGCCTGCGCGTCGATCACGGGCTGGCGGCACGCGAAGCTTTTCTGGCGGGCCGGGGGATCGGCCCCTCGCATCGCTGGCTGGTCGACGATGTCCTGGCGGATGGCCGGCTGCAGCCGGTCCTGCCGGGATACCGTCTGGCGTCGACGCCGCTCAGCCTGCTGATCGTGCCGGAACGCGCGACGATCGCCCGGGTGCGTCTGGTGATCGATTTCCTGGCCGACAGGCTGGGCCGCCTGCCGGGTATTTCGAAATCATAGGAGTGGCTTTGGCGTCGCCCAGGATGCTGTTATGTGATGGTCCAGTCGGAGGTCGTTCCGATCTCGCGGCGAAGCTGACGATCGCCCGGCTTCCAGGGGCGACAGTTGAGCGTGTCTGTCCCTATTTTGAGTGCGAGGCCTGACATATCGAAGCGCTCAATCCGCGCAGCGAAACTGTGACCGTCACTGGTATGGATGTCCAGGGTGTCGTCGATTGCGAAAATATCCGAGGCTATCGCAAAGGTGACGCCATGCGTGAGGGCAGGGCTAAGGGTTATGGCGGGATAATGGGGCATTGAGAGCTGGATCCTTGCCGGTACGCGTCCCAATGCGCTGAATTAAGGGATATCAGGCCGCGATGATGACCTTGAGCGCCTGCGTTTCCGCTGCATTTCCGAAGGTCTCATAGGCGTCGATGATATGATCGAGTGTGAAGCGGTGCGTGATCAGATGGCTTGGGTCGATGCGTTCCGCAGCGAGAAGTTTCAGCAACATCGGCGTGGAAGCCGTGTCGACCAGCCGTGTCGTGATCGTCAGGTTGCGGTCCCACAGGGACTCGAGATGCAGGTCGACCTTGGTCCCATGTACACCGATATTGGCAATCGTGCCGCCCGGCGCGATAAGCTGTTCGCAGAGTTCGAAAGTGGCCGGTATGCCGACGGCTTCGATGGCGGTATCGACTCCGCGCCCTCCGGTCAACTTCATGACGGCCTCCGCCGCCTTGCCGTCGGAACTGTTGACGGATGTGGTGGCGCCAAAACGCTCGGCGATCGCCAGGCGATGGTCATCGACGTCGATCATGATGATCTCGGCCGGTGAATAGAATTGCGCTGTCAGGAGCGCTGCCAGGCCCACCGGACCTGAGCCGACGATCGCAACGCTGTTGCCCGGTTGAACCTTGCCGCTCAGGACCCCGCATTCGAAACCCGTCGGCAGGATATCGCTCAGCATGACCAGGGCCTCTTCGTCGGCACCTTCGGGGATCGGATAGAGACTGGTGTCGGCGTAGGGAATGCGGACATATTCAGCCTGCGTGCCGTCGATGGTGTTTCCCAGGATCCAGCCGCCGGTCGTGCAGTGAGAGAACATCTGCCGTCGGCAATATTCGCATTTACCGCAGGCGGTGATGCACGAGATCAGCACACGATCCCCTTTCCGGAAAGCCGTTACGGCGGAGCCCACGCTATCGATGACGCCGACACCTTCGTGGCCGAGGATGCGGCCCGGCGTGCATGTGCGGACATCGCCCTTGAGGATGTGCAGATCGGTGCCGCAGATCGTTGTCCTGGTTATCCGCACGATCGCATCTGTCGCAAAGGTGATCTCGGGCCTGGGTACTGCATCGAGCGATTTTATGCCCGGGCCATGGTAGACGAGTGCCTTCATCGCGCCTGCGACTGCTGGTGGGACAGCGTCGTGCCCGCTGGCCTGCGGAGGAGTTACGATATTACTGTCCATCTTGACGCAATCCCCGGATGAGGCCCGTGGCCGTTGCGACCATGAGATACTGCCCGTTGACGTGCAGCCATCGATGTCCGCGGTCGGGTTGCCGCAACTGCTGGTCCTGCCAGTCATCCATGACATATGCGGAGTTGCGATAGGCTGCCGGCAGCGTCTCATGCCGCGCCCAGATGTGCCTGTCGGGATACTGGTCCTGGTCTACGACATCGGAGATGATGCCGCCATGTATCGTGGCCAGGACATATTGATGGTCGTCGTTGCGCCCCCAGTGCGCCCCCCTGGGTGGCGCGGCGAGATGGTGGTGTTTCCAGTCGGCGACCTGGTACTGGCTTCTCCGGTAGCGTTCCGGCAGACATTTTCCGTTCGCCCAGGGATTGGCTTCGGTTGCAGCCTCAAGCGCTGCAATGGCGGTCGCGTCGTCGCGCGCAGCCAGCGCGATAGCGGCCATGAGGGCGTCTTTCATAGGATGTCTTTTCCAATTGACTGAAAACGGCGCAGTGTCGTCGTGCGGGTCATCTCGCAACACGAAGGGCACGCGCCAGAAAAAATCCGGCACAAATGCCGGTCGCCAGGCTTATAAGGATGATAGCTCGCGGATGGCTCAGGAGTTGCGGCCGCGTAGCCGCGAGGGCCGTAGAGCGTGACCCGCCAGGAGTGGCCTGAATAGTCCGAGCCCGCCCGCTCGTCCGTTTGACAAACCTGGATACGGCAAGCTTCGCGCAATATACCGTGTCGGCAATCAACTGCGCGATATGTCGCCTCAGGTCGATCAGGTCGCCCCGGATCGTGAAGAGACGATGATCCAGAAGTGTCGGCGGGGCATAGGGTCGCTCGGTTTCGGTTGGTTCGGTCATTGTCTCGATCCTCGGGGCCGACCATGTCTGATGGCCGGATGGAAGTGTAGCGCCTGCGTTTCGCTATTGCGCAGGGACGGAATATACTCAGGGAGCAGGGGGCGCCCGACGGATCCGCGACCCTGATCCAGGGGCGGCACGAGCAATCTACGGCATTTTCAAGGGTTTAAGATAGGCGATGATGCCCCTGCGATCGCGGGCGCGGGCGAAGTTCATCGGCATGCCAGTGCCAGGATGCAGGGCTTGCGGTGAGCGCAGGAAGCGGTCGAGATGTCGGGGCGTCCAGCGATCGCCATTGCGCCCGGCCGTTGCAGTGCCGGGGAATAGTCGTAGCCACTGACAGACCCGACGCGCCGGCCGACGACACCGAAAAGGGCGGGGCCTATGTCATTGAGCATATGGGCGCTGTTATCGTGACACGCCGCGCAATGGTCGCGGTAAATGCCGGCGCCACGCATGACGTCGTCCGTGCCTGATGACGGCGCGACCACGCCCAGCAGGCCGGCGACTATCCACAGGCTGGCGATTATGGTCATGCCGGCGCCTGTCGTAGGGTGTCGTCTGGCGGGGACGACGGCACTATGAGGCGATTATCGACATAGGTAATCCCCGCCGCGCCCCATGCCGCGCGTTCGGCAAGGCGACGTTCATGCAGGGAGCGAACCTCGCCTTCCAACGTGACCTTGCCGCCGAAGGCGGTGACCTTGATGCTGTCCGGCTCATGGATGTCGCGGCGCTCGAAAACGCGCCTGATCCGCATCTCGACATCGTGCGGCATGGTTTTGGCGCGCATGTTGATATGATTGGTCACGCCCTTCACGCCTTTCAGTTTCTGGACTGCCTGCTGGGCGGACTGGCCCTGAAAGTAGCTGTCGATATCACCCGAAAGCGTCACCCAGCCATTGTCGACCGAGACCTGGATGGCGCCCGTGGGCATGCTTGTGTCCCATTCGAGCATGCAAAGCGCCTCACGTGCCAGTTCGGCATCATCCCTGAGATAAGCCGACGGCAGTACCACCGCGATGTCTTCTGCAATGCCGCGCACGCCTTTGACCCGTCGCGTCGCGGCCTCCGCGGCCCGCTTCTCCGAAAAGCTGGCGACCCGGCCTGTCAGTGAGATAATGCCGTCGTCGACGGCGACGCCGATGTGTGCCGCATCGATAAACGGATCGAATTCCATCTCGTCGAGAATGTGCCGGCGGAGCCTCGTGTCTTGTGTCAAGATTTCGTCCTTCCGGCCTCTGCGCCCGATAGCGTCAAAAGGAGTCTAGGCCCGGGCCGTGTTTTGGGCAGCTTCGGAATCTACCCAGAGTAGGCCGGAATGCTGTCTGTGATCCGCGGACAGGCCGTTTGCCTGTGCGGAGGTGGCAGGGCAGGCACGGCGATTGATGTGCGAGAGAACAGGGGCATAGCAACCATCTAGGTAGTTTCCGACGCTCGCCAAAGGTGAATTCTGAGGTCAGGCTGTCCGGCGGTTAACCGGTTCCTTGATGGCGGGGTAGGCATAGTGGACAGTCAGGCTCTGAACGACAAGACCATGGCGGCGACGGTATTGCTGTGGGCGGCTGAACAGGCGCTTTTGATCGTCGATAAAAAAGAGGGGCCATGTAGCGGGCTGTTCGACGGTCACCTTGTTGACGTGGACCAATACGGCAATGAGTCCTTCTCCGAAGCCAGCGATGTCTGCTCACCGATGGACGGCAAGTCCAGTTCTTGCATCGAGACGCATGGCCAGGACGCATAAAATGACAGATGTCATTATAGTCATGCCTGTCGGCCCTGGGCGCCCTGCACCTTGACCAGCCTTAACCTGCATCACCGCATCGTTTACAGTTACTGCCAGCCTGTGCATCTTCCCGCCCATCGCATTATGCTGAGACCGCGCGAGACCCGTGACGTCCGACTGGTGAGCCATGTCCTGCGTGTAAGTCCGGAGGCCGGCCTGACATGGCGACATGACATACATAATAACGCAATTGCCACGGCGACCTTCCGGCGCGGTAAGGTGGCAGGTTTACAGATCGACGCCTTTTCAAAGCTTGAACTGACGGCCTTGTCTTCCCCGGTTTTCGACATCGACGTCCGGGCAAGGTCTTTTCCCATCTGCTATTCGGACGACGATTTTCGCGACCTCGGCGCCCTGCTCGATCGGCAGTATGTCGATCCCGAAGGCGTGATGCGCGACTGGGCGCATGCCTTTGTACGCGACCAACCGACCGACACGCTCAGTCTGCTGACGCAAATAAACCAGGGAGTGTCCCGCGCCATTACCTACCAGGCATGCGACGACGACCGTACCCAGTCTCCGACGCAAACCCTGACACGCGGCCGAGGCGCATGCCGGGATCTGGCCGTCCTGTTCGTCGAAGCGGTGCGGAGCCTGGGTTTCGGTGCCGGGGTCGTATCCGGATACCGCTACGATCCAGATGTGCCGTTAACGGAAGTGCCCTTTCAACATGCCGGGAACAAGGGCGCGAAGTGGCAGTCTCCCAGTGGCGGCTAACGCGTACACCGCCATGTCCGTCGAGGTGAATATCCTTTCGAACGCGGTGTCATCCTTATCGCCTCAACATGCCGCGACCGACTATTGAGGCCTTCAAGGGAAAATTATGACCGAAGACAGCCAATCCAGATCCGTCGTGTTTGTCGTTCAGCGCAAGTCGCGCATATGGAACGTTACCCGGGATAATGTGTTCTTCGGTGACTTCATCGAAGAAAAAAATGCCGTCGAAGCCGCGCAACTGGCCGCGTCTAATCTTATTCAGGCCGGCGGGCGGGCAGAGATTACGCGGGGCCCAATCAACCGCGATACAGACTGGAAATAGCGCGGGTGATATTTGCGCCGATGCTGTCCCCGACGCCCATTATCCACGCACCCATTGCTCGGCGATCGGCTTCCATCCGGGCCAGAAATAAAGCCAGCAGGACGACAGCTGGACGGCAAGCATAAAAACCATGCCCCACAGATAGGCCGGCACCACGCGGCGGAGGGTGACCAGGTCGCGGACGATAATCGACAGGGCAAGCAGGACTGGGACGCCGTTGAAAGCCAACCAGAAGGTGAGAAAACCGGGTGCCAGGCCGAGCTGCCCAAGAAGACCCATTGTGGGTCCCGCCAGCCAGCGGCCGAAGCCGGCGGTGGTGATGGAGATAAGGGCCAGCATCATCAGGCGCTTATGGGCTTCGGCACTATGTCGCAGCAACAGGCCGGCCGAGGTCAGCACGCCGAACATCAGGACACCTGCCATGGCTATGACGATGAAGGCCGTCTTGGCGTGCGGTGTTCCGATCGTGCTGCGTTCGAAATCGATCTCGGCCCACGGACCGATGACGATCATGAAGATCATTAGCCCTGTGCCAAGCAGCCCCAGGGCCCGGTGAACGTTATGCTTTCCAGCTCGGACAAGCAGGATCTGGACCGTTACCAGGACCATCCATCCGACATAGGCGGCCGCGTGGATATGAACGATCAGGGGATAGTGGAAACCCTGCATCCTCTCATATTTCTTTGCAATGTCTCCGCCGAAGCCGGCGATCATGCCCACCCATATAATGGTCATAAGGATAAGCAGGAAGCCGCTGTCCGGGCTTTGACGTCTGGTTGCGCTGGTCATTGACACCCCCGTGAAAAAATCCTGCGCGGCCTGGGCGCTGGTGGGGACCTTAATCGCGATCGCGCTTTTCCCGGTGGTAAGGAACGGACAGATCGGGAGGATTGTTCAGTCTTCGCGGAATCCGAAGTGTCGCTCCGGCGCCAGGGCTTCGGCTGCCCGGAAGCCGTTGGGCGCCATGTCGCAGAATTCGCGGAAATCCCGGCGGAGGTGGTGATAGTCGTAATAGCCGGCGTGGACGGCGAGGCTCAGCCAGTCGTGAGCGGGGTAGCGGTTGCTGAGGCGGACAAGCATGTCGAAGCGCGCCACGCGGGCGAACAGCTTGGGTGACACGCCCATGCGTTGCTGGAATGTCCGGCGTAACTGGCGCACGCCTGTATTATGCCGTGAGGCCAGCCGCTCGATCGCGGCATCCGGATGCTGGAGGAGCTTGGCCGCGATAAGGTCGGCCGCTGCCGCAGCTTGTTGCCGGCGCTGGCTCTGCCTCCACAGATAGGTTTCCGCGGCGCGCACCATGGTCGTGGTATCCTCGGTATCCTCTATCTCGCGGATCAGTGCGCCGAGATCCGCGGGAAAGACGCCTTCCGCGTCGATGTCATTATCGGTGAGTTCATCGAGATCGAGCCCGTCAGGCGATGCAGGGCGCCCGGCTGGAATTCGATCTGGTAGACGCTGAAGTCGCGACCGCCCTGGCGCAGCGTCGTCCGGGTCGGCTGGCCGATCAGGGCGGCCCTCGGTTTACGCCTTTGCCTGTCCTCGCCGAGGGGGCGCACCCATTCCGGATCACGCGTATAGAAGGCCAGGGCGGCGGACGGTCGCGGCCAGTACGGCTTGGGTGGAACGGTTTCCAGGGCGCCGAAGGTCAGCCGGATAATCTGGTGCTGGCGGATCAGGCCGGCAAGGGCAGGGCTCGGGGGCAGGAAATGAAACTGTATAGCCATGACCTCCCCTTGCGACACTTATCTGCGGCGGCGAACCGTTAGCATAGCGGGGTTGCAAGGGCCTTGGTGGTAAAAATCGGCCATGTCTGCTGCTATCGGGCGTGGAAATATGTGTGGGCGACGGCCAGGGCGTCCTTAAGCGTTTTTACCCCGTCCAGCCGTTTCTGCAGCCCATCGTCCAGTTTGAAACTGCCATCCTTGCCAGGCAGGTAGATGGCATAGACATCGAACGGGTCGGCGCCGTTCGGTCCGATGCCGGTGACGCCCTGGACGTCGATGACGATGGCGCGGGAGCCGTCGCCGCGGACATCGCGAAAGGCAACGGTTTCGACCTCGTAGGCGCTCCAGTTCATCACCGGATGCTGCGGCAGCACCGTGATGGCGCCGCTGGCCCGGTCGATCAGCACGAAGGCGGCGCTCATCTGCCAGTCGTGTACCGATTGCGGCTGCATATCGGCGGACACGGTGACAAGGTAGGCATCCCGCAGGCCTGGCTGGTCCGAGACGATATGAAAGGACTGGCTGTTGTCTATCCAGCCGTCGGCCTTGGCACGATCGTCCTGCGGAACATACTTCGCCTGCAGCGGCTTGAGCATCCGCGCCACCGTCTGCAGTTCCGCCGGCGACAATACGGCCGCCTGGAAATGATCGGCGGGGGCGGCGGATGCCTGGGTGGCTGGCCCCAGGACGAGGCCCGCTGCGGTCAGGGCGAAGGCAAAATTGCGCGCTTTTTTCATACCTTATTCGTAGTCAGTGCCTGCAATGGCGTAAAGTCCCATCGTCGTGATTGACTTGGGGCTTGCGATTACCCATTGGCTATCCGCATACGACCCGAACCCCGCGGACCCTCCCCATGAAGACCATCCATAAGTCGAGCAAGCTTGCCCACGTCCTCTACGACATCCGAGGCCCGATCATGGAACGCGCCCGCCAGATGGAGGACGAGGGCCAGAAGCTGATCAAGCTCAATATCGGAAACCTGGCGGCCTTCGGTTTCGATGCGCCCGAGGAAGTCCAGCAGGACATGATCCGCAACCTGCCCAATTCGGCCGGCTATTCCGACAGCAAGGGTATCTTCGCCGCCCGCAAGGCCGTCATGCACTATACGCAAGGCCAGGGTGTGCAGGGCGTGACTCTGGACGACATCTACCTTGGCAACGGCGCCTCCGACCTGATCGCCATGGCGACCAATGCCCTGCTCGACGACGGCGACGAACTGCTGCTGCCGGCGCCCGACTATCCCCTGTGGACTGCGGTCGCCAGCCTCTCGGGCGGCAAGCCGGTCCATTACCTGTGCGATGAAGGCAAGGGCTGGATCCCCGACCTCGACGATATCCGCGCCAAGATCTCGCCGCGTACCAAGGGGATCGTCATCATCAACCCGAACAACCCGACCGGCGTCGTCTATCCCGACAGCGTCCTGCGGGAGATGGTCGCGATCGCGCGCGAACACGGCCTGGTCATCCTGGCCGACGAGGTCTACGACAAGGTCTTGTATGACGATGTCCGCCATACCGCCCTGGCCAGCCTGTCGCACGATGTGCTGACCCTGACCTTCAACTCCTTGTCCAAGAGCTATCGTGCCTGCGGTTACCGTGCCGGCTGGATGGTGGTGTCGGGCGACAAGCGCGCCGCCCGCGACTATATCGAGGGCCTCGATATGCTGGCCAATATGCGCCTGTGCGCCAATGTGCCGGGTCAGTGGGCCATCCAGACGGCGCTGGGCGGCTATCAGAGCATCAACGATCTGGTCCGCGAAGGCGGGCGCCTGCGCCGTCAGCGCGACCTGGCCTACGAGTTGATCACGGCTATTCCGGGCGTCACCTGTGTCAAGCCGCATGCCGCCCTCTACATGTTCCCGCGCCTCGATCCGGAAATCTATCCCATCAGGGACGACCGCCAGTTCTTCCTCGAACTGCTGGAGGCCACCCGGGTCATGCTGGTGCAGGGCACGGGCTTCAACTGGCCGTCGCCCGACCACTTCCGCATCGTCTTCCTGCCGCACGAAAGCGATCTGCGCGAAGCCGTTGGCCGCCTTGCCGGTTTCCTCGAGGTCTACCGCAATACCCCCAGGCCCGCGGCGCCGAAGCCTGTCGCGCTCGATGTCCAGGGCAAATAGGGATCGTTGCGAGACTGCGATTCGCTTTTTGCGCCCTGAAGACGCGAAAAAACGCCTGCGGGTTGTTCGGTTAATATCTGGCTAACCGCTTCTGGTCACATAGTCAGGGGTGTTTTCTCCGGTTTCAGCCGAGTGTTCCCCATGTTGTCGCGTTCCCTGCCCATCAAGATTGCCCTGATCAGCGCCACGGCGCTCGCCCTGGTCTTCGGCACCAGCAGTTTCATCCTGTCGCGGGGCACCAACCACAGCCTGAACAGCCAGACCAATGCCCTGCAGGCCGATGTGGCGGAAAAGGAATCCAACGTCGTGCGCAGCCGGCTCGACCAGGCCGCCACCATCGCCGACGACATCGCCGCCACATCGCTGGCGATGAAGTCGACCGGCCTGACCGACCGCAGTGCCCAGGACGCCCTGTTGAAGGCGGTGCTGGAAAAGCACCCCGACATCCTCGGCACCTATACCGCCTGGGAGCCGAACGCCCTCGACGGCAAGGATGCTGACTATGCCGGCAAGGACGGCAACGATGCCTCCGGCCGCTACATCCCCTATTGGAACCGTGGCACGGGCAAGGTGATCCGCGAAGTCCTGGTCGATTACGACAAGCCGGGCGCCGGCGACTATTACCAGCGGCCCAAGACCGAGGGCCGGGCTGTCGCCATGGAGCCCTACGTCTATCCGATCGCCGGCAAGGACGTGCTGATGACGTCCTTTACCCGCCCGCTGACCATCGACGGTCAGTTCGTCGGCATTGCCGGCGTCGACGTCGATCTCGGCACGCTCAACGAAACCCTGAGCGCCATCAAGCCGTTCAAGACCGGTCTCGTCGCCCTGATCTCAAAGACCGGCCTGGTCGTCAGCTATCCCAATGCCAAGGCGGAAGGAAAGGCGATGAAGGATTTCGATGCCGGAACAGCCCAGGCCGCCGCCCAGGCCATTGCCAATAATAAAACCGTCCAGGTCGACGCCAAGGGGCCGGATGGCAGGCCCTGGCGCTATCTTGCCTCGCCGATCGCGGCGGCCGGCACCCAGGACACCTGGGCCGTCGTCGTCCAGGTTCCTGTCGCCACGCTGAGCGCCCAGGTCGACACCAATAACCGCTTCATGCTGGCGATCTCCCTGCTGTGCATCCTGGTCTCGGCGGGGCTGATCTTCTTCGTGCTCTATTCCCTGGTCGGCAAGCCGCTGAACAGCCTGAAGGGCAGCTTCGACAAGATGGCCGGCGGCGATCACAATGCCGACGTCCCCGAAGCCCGCCGCATCGACGAGATAGGTTTGATCGGCAAGGCGGTCATGACTTTCCGCGAAGGCCTGCGCACCAAGGCCCACGCCGAATCCGAAGCCGAGATCCATCGCCAGGCCGAATCCGAGCGCGAACGCCACGCCGCCATGAGCGAACTGGCCGCCCAGTTCGAACATGCCGTCGGTTCCATCGTCGGCGAGGTCGGCGAAGCGTCGAGCGAGATGAAGGCTTCGGCCGAAGCACTGAACGCCATCGCCTCGCGTGCCTCGGGCCAGACGACCTCGATTGCGTCTGCGACCGAACAGGCGGCCGCCAATGTCCGCACCGTGGCCGCTGCGTCCGAAGAACTGTCCAGCTCGATCCACGAGATTTCGTCCAAGGCCCAGCTTTCCAGCGCCATTGCCATGAAGGCCGTGGAAGAGGCCAACCGCTCGGATGCCCGCATCCAGGAACTGGAGGCCGCCGCCGGCAAGGTCGGCGAGGTGGTCACCCTGATCCAGGCGATTGCCCAGCAAACTAACCTGCTGGCGCTGAACGCCACCATCGAAGCGGCGCGCGCCGGCGATGCAGGCAAGGGCTTTGCCGTCGTCGCCACCGAGGTCAAGACCCTGGCGTCACAGACCGCTCGCGCCACCGAAGAGATCGCCGCCCAGGTCCAGACCATCCAGAGCGCCACCGGCGGCACGGTCGATGCCCTGCGCTCGATCCGCGCCACGATCGACGAGATGAACCAGATCGCCCAGGCCATCTCCGACAATATGGAGCAGCAGGGCGCCGCCACCTCGGACATTGCCCGCAACGTCCATGAAGCTGCGCAAGGCACCGACGAGGTCGCCAGCCACGTCGCCGCCGTGGCCACCGCTACCCAGGAAACCGGCCATGCCTCGACCCAGGCGCTCGAGACCGCCACCCGCCTGGTGGCACAGTCGGCCCAGATGCGTCAGCAGATCACTGCCTTTGTCGCCAGGGTACGGGCGGGGTAGTCTAGGCTCGCCTCGCGAAGCTGTTGCCCAGTACCGACATGAGAAGCCCCAGGGTGACAAAGCCGGAAATAACATTGCCG
This sequence comes from Asticcacaulis sp., assembly GCA_965246725.1. Classification (GTDB taxonomy): domain Bacteria; phylum Pseudomonadota; class Alphaproteobacteria; order Caulobacterales; family Caulobacteraceae; genus Asticcacaulis. The sequence goes on along the minus strand of CBDFFG010000003.1, from coordinate 110,801 downwards.
ATCACCAGGGCCTGGCCAATACCGTCCAGCGGTTCGACCAGATCCGATATGCCGAGCGTGGCAAATCCCATGCAGGCTACGAACCACGGATAGAAGAGTCCTTTTACGGTCGGACCGTCGTGGGTGAAATGGATATGCGTCCCGCTGGAGGCGCTATAGCACGCGCCGAAAATACCGATCAGCAGCGTTGCAAACAGGACTACCCTGACCCAGCCCCGCCCGTAGTCGAACCACGACCAGGGCCACAGGAAGAAAACACGTGCCGGATTCCACCAGGGCTGCTTCCAGCGAGAACGTTGCGTATCTATCAGGTCCTGATCCAGAAGGTCGCGGCGAAGGACGGCATTGCCAGAGGTGGCTTCTACGCCGCGGATTCCCATGCAGCGGCCGGCGAGTTCCGAACGGATATAGATGACTTCGGCGAGATAGGCGCCGTTGAGGTCGCTGTGTTCCAGGTTGGCGCGCCGCAGATTGACGCCCCAAAGCACGGCGTCGGTCAGGTAGGTGAAGGATAGATTCGCCTTGCGCAGGTCGGCCCGCTGCAGTCGCACCCGGTCCAGATTCGACCGCCAGAGATTGGTGCGGGAGAAGTTCACACCCTTCAGGGTGTAGTGCTTGAACCAGCGCGGCGTAGATCCCAGGTCCAGGCGGCCTGTCCTGTTCCAGATCGTAACCACTTTCAGATGCTCGAACTCCACGTTGAAGTCGATGGTGCTCAGATCGGGCGCAATTTCGGGATTTTCGTCCCGCCACCGGTTCCACGCTTCGACACCTTCTTTCAATTTCGCAATGTGTTCCGGATTTGCCACGGCCCATATTCCCTGCCTCGCTTAGGTACGGTCGCAAGTCCCAGGCAGGCCGTCAATAACGACATTATCCGAATTCGTGTTTGTTTGCCGGAAGCCGTATTTTGGCCACGCCGGTTATCATGTCTATGGAGCTCGACGATCCTCGGTACGCCCATGCTTCATGGTGACGCCTTTCGCCTGCTGGACTTCGGATGTCATGCGGAATAACCTCGTTATAGTTTCTGGCATGTAAGGATACGAAGGGGAGTACAGGATGACGAGGATCAAGCACATCGGGGCCGTCGCCTTTGCCTTGTTATTGTCGGCCTGTACGCAGCCTTCCGCGCACATCGCAGTCGATCCGGCCAGGGTGGCGGACGAAGTAAAGACCGTCATTCACACCCAGGTGGATGCCTATGCCGCCCGTGACGCAGCCAAGGCGGCGAGCATTCTGGCCCCCGACATGATCGGCATGTTCCACGGCGAACCCGTGCTTGAGGGCGTTCCCGCCAGCCTCGAGCAGATAAAGGGGCAGATGCGCGATCCTGCGCTCAAGCTTGTCGTCTCCAACGAAGCGGTCGATGTGGCGAAGTCCGGCGACCTGGCCGTTTACCGCGCCACCTACAGCTTTACCTACACCGACCCTGCGACGAAAAAGCCTGCCCTGGAAAAAGGGAGCTGGGTAGCCGTGTTCCAGCGCCAGCCGGACGGCGCCATGAAGATGAGCCGGGATATGGTCATAGATACCCCGTCACAAGGGCGAGGCCGACGCTTTCGGCCTCGCCCTTGTGACGGCTAAGACTTCGGCTTCAGCAGGCCGTGCATATCCATCCAGCGCACGAATTCGTCGAACCAGCCGGTGCTGGTCGTCGGCTTGGCGTACATGCCGAAGCCGTGGCCGCCCTGTTCGAACAGGTGAAGTTCGACCGGCCGTTTCGCTGCACGCCAACTGTCGACGATGCCGTAGCCGCCATTTCCGAAAATCGGGTCGTCGGCGGCCAGCGCGATGAACAGGGGCGGAGCGTCGGCGGGCACGGTGATAGGCGCCATCGGCCCATAGATTTCGCCGAGGAAGGCCGGCCTTGCGTCCTGGCCGTACAACTCGGTCGACAGGGTCAGCATGGCGCCGGCGGAAAAGCCGACCATGCCGATACGGTCGGAATCGATGTGCCAGTCCTTGGCGTTGGCGCGAACCAGGGCGAAGGCGGCGCGGGCGTCGGCGATCTGGGGCGCCAGTGCGGCCGCCCCATCCTGCGGCGCCGGCGGACGGCGGGCGGTGCCCGAGAACATCTCGCGCATCGATGCCTCGAAGCCCGGCATGTCCTGCGGCGTCGGATGCAGCCGGTATTTCAGCACGAAAGCCGCGACGCCATGGGCGGCCAGGGCACGGGCTACGTCCCAGCCTTCATTTTGCATCGACAACGTCATGAAGCCGCCACCGGGGGCGACGATGACGGCGGCGCCGGTGGCCTTGGCAGGATCAGGCAGGAAGGGGGTCAGGGTGGCGACGGTGACGTTGCGGGCGAAGACGGTGCCGTACTGGGTGTGCCAGGCCTCCGACACGGTCGTGCCGGGCAGGGGGCCGGTATCCAGGGTGATGGCGTTGGGCTGATCCGGCGTAGCGATGGGCGTCATTGTGTCGTCGCCTGCCATGGCGATGTGCGGGCAGGCCGCCGCAAGCAGAACCAAAGCGACAGCGATGGCCAGCGTATCGGATGCTCTTTTTGTCCAGGATGCAATTGTCACAGGGTGTCCTTCCTTATTTTATTGTGAATGGGTCGTTTCCAACAGGCTTTCTTTTGTCCGAGATTTCGCCTATGAAATGGTAGCGCTATCAAAAAATACAGATAAAATCAAACAGGATGAATGCGATGCTCAGGACAACCGTTTCCGCTCTTGCCATTCTTGTCTTTTTGCCGATGCTGCTGGCGACTGCCGTTGCCCGGGATACTCATGGCGCAACCGTTTCTTCGGTTCGCGCCGGGGCCGACGCCCGGGCTCGGGATCTGGTGGCGAAGATGACGCTGGACGAAAAAATCGGACAATTGGTCAACGTCGCGCCCGCCATTCCCCGACTCGACGTGCCTGCCTACAACTGGTGGACCGAATCACTGCACGGAGCGCTGGGTGCAGTGCCGACGACCAACTTCCCCGAACCCATCGGGCTGGCGGCCACGTTCGATGCGCCCCTGGTGCAGGACGTCGCAGGCGCGATCAGCACCGAAGTCCGCGCCCTGCACACGCTCGGCCGTCAAACCGGGCATCTCGGTCATATCGGAACCGGACTGGATACGTGGTCGCCCAACATCAACATCTTCCGAGACCCCCGCTGGGGTCGGGGGCAGGAGACCTATGGCGAGGACCCGTATCTGACGGCGCGGCTGGGCGTGGCCTTTGTCACCGGCATGCAGGGGCCCGACCCTGACGCACCCTATGTCGTGTCGACGCCCAAGCATTTCGCCGTCCATTCCGGTCCGGAGCCGACGCGGCATATGGCCGATATCTTCGTCTCCGGCCACGACCTGGAAGACACCTATCTGCCGGCCTTTCGCGCGGCCATCGTCGACGGCAAGGCCGGGTCGGTGATGTGTGCCTATAACAGCATAGATGGTCAGCCGGCCTGCGGCAGCGACCTGCTGCTGAAAGACCATCTGCGCGGCGCATGGGGATTCCAGGGCTATGTCGTCTCCGACTGTGACGCAGTGACCGATATCTCCGAACACCACAAATATGCTCCCGATCCGGCCGCCGCCGTGGCCGTGGCGTTGAAGGCCGGTGTCGATAATGAGTGCAACACCCAAACCCTGTCGGATACGCCGGGCCTTGGCGCGCGGTACAAGGAGGCCTACCAGCGGGGCCTCATAGGTATGGATGATATCGACCGGGCCCTGGTGCGCCTGTTTTCCGCCCGTTACCGCAATGGCGATTTGCCGGGACTCCGCACCGACGCGCCGGTGCCGGTCAGCGCCATCAATACGCCCGACCATCAGGCTCTGGCGCTGAAGGCTGCCATCGAAAGCCTGGTCCTGCTGAAGAACGACGGCGTGCTGCCCCTCACGTCCGGCGTCAGGCTTGTCGTCTCCGGCCCGCTGGCCGCATCGACGCGTGTGCTGCGCGGCAACTATTCCTCGGCCGCCAGTGCGCCGCCGGTTTCGGTCCTTGATGGGCTGCGTCAGGCCATGCCGAAGGCGGAAATCGTCTATGCGCCGTTTTCCGCCTCGATCACCGATGGCGACCCGGTACCGACTTCGGCCTTCGTCACGGCCGACGGCAAGCCCGGGTTGAAGGCGTCCTACTATAACGCATCGGATGCCGGCTTCGATTCCAGGGCCGCAGTCGTGCAGACCGAGCCGGGGTTGGTCTCCAATGCGGAGAGGCTGAAGACCGTCGCCGACCGCTACAAGGTGGTGTGGGACGGCTTCCTGACGGCGCCGGAAAACGGGATATATCGCATCGGCGTCTCAGGCGCGGTTGGAGTGCTTGATGTCGGCGGGAAGCCGGCCCTGAGCGTCAAGGTTTATTCGCAGTGGGGTGATCCGATAGACCTGGTGCAGATGGCGCTGACCAGGGGGCAGCGCTATCCGGTCCATTTCGAGATGGAAACGGGCAAGTCGTACGGGGCTTCCATCGTGTGGCAGCGCGTATCGTCCGACGCCGGTGCCGCCCTGACAACCGCCGCAGCTAATGCCGACGCCGTGGTCGCCGTGGTCGGCCTGACATCCGATCTGGAGGGCGAAGAAAGCAAGCTTCATGTCGACGGGTTTGCCGGCGGTGACCGCACCGCGCTCGACCTGCCTGCGGATCAGCGGGCGTTCCTGGAAAAGGCGAAGGCATTGGGCAAGCCGCTGATCGTAGTGGTCATGAATGGCGGTGCTGTCAACCTGTCCTGGGCCAAGGAAAACGCGTCGGCCATTGTCGAGGCCTGGTATCCGGGCCAGTCGGGCGGGCTGGCGGTCGGGCGCGTCCTGTCCGGCGCCGCCGATCCGGGCGGGCGCCTGCCGGTGACCTTTTATGCCAGTGCGGCCGACTTACCACCGTTCGACGATTACAGCATGAAGGGCCGTACCTATCGGTATTATACCGGGGTGCCGGTCTATCCGTTCGGTTTCGGCCTGAGCTATACCCACTTTGCCTATGGGGGCCTGAACGTACTGCCGGTTGGCGGCAGTGCCGAAAACGGCCTGCACGTCACGGCGACCATACGTAATGCCGGCACGCGCGACGGCGACGCGGTGGCGGAGCTTTTCCTGACACCTCCGACGTTCGACGGGGCGCCGAAACGGGCCTTGCGCGGTCTGTCGCGTGTGACGCTTAAGGCCGGCGAAAGCCGCCAGGTCGTCTTCGATCTGTCACCGCGCGACCTGAGCTTTGTCGATCGGGACGGTCATCGGCAGGTGATGACGGGGACTTATCAGCTGTCGGTCGGTGCAGGTCAGCCGGCCGAGGGCGTAGCGACGTCGACCGCGGCGTTCGAAGTGAAGTCCGCTCTGCCGATCGATAAGTAAGCGGCGCACGGCATTTCGGCAATCGCCGTCGCCGAAACCCTCCCTCGCCGGTGGCAAGGGAGGGTTTGTATTCGCCATGAGGTCCCGGACTATTGCGCTGCCTTTTCGATCAGGGCGGCGACCTTGGCGGGATGGGACGCGACAGTATCGGCCCGACATGTCCGCGAGCACTATCCGGAGGTCAAGCTGATGATGACCTCAGGCCATATGCAGTCGCAGGATGTTGGCGAAAATATTCCCTTCACGGCCAAGCCATATGACTGCTGGCTGGTGTCGGACATGATTCACAAGCTGATCGGTCAGGATAGCTGAAGCCGTCGGGTTATCCCAACGGCCACTGATTTTGGCCCATCGGCCGTTGGGAGCGTGCGACTGCACGCCCGAGCGGGTGCGAGGAGCCATGCGGCGCTTGAGCTGAAAAATGCTAATACCAACGGTCATTCTTCATGACCGTTGGTATTAGATAGGCATGCGGAAGACGAAGCGCGTGCGCTCTGCGTTGGAATCGGCTTCGAGCGTGCCGCCGTGGGTCCTGGCGATCTCGGCCGCGATATACAGACCCAGCCCAAGCCCGTTCTGACTCGGCCTGGCCTTTTCCCGGGTGAAGGGATGGAAAAGAACTGCGATCAGGTCGGCGGGGATCGGCGTACCGCCATTGCAGACTGCCAGCTCAAAGGCTTGGCCGGCCACGGATGCCGTTACAATAATCGGCTTGTCCGTGGCGCCATGGGTTACGGCATTTGCCACCAGGTTGGACAGAAGCTGCGTCATGCGCGCCGCGTCGCAGGTCACAGGATCCGGCAGGACGATATCGGTGCGCAGGTCGCGGTCCGGCCACGCCGTGCGAATTTCATCGACCGTATGCGTAAGGGCTGGCGCCAGGTCCGTCGGGCGCAGATCGACGCCCAGGCCTCCGCCAAGCCTGGAGCGCGCAAAGTCCATGACGTTTTCGATGAGTTCGCCCATGCGCGTCGTGCTTTGACGGATCAGGGCGACGACCGCCTGCTGACGGCCATCGAGCGTGCTACGCGCCAGCAACTGCGTCCCGGAGATAATCGCGCCCAGCGGATTGCGCAGGTCGTGGCCGAGCACGGCGATAAACTGTTCGCGCAGCACCGAGGTTTCGCGCTCCGATTCCAGGCTGTTTTCCGCAGCGCGTTTGGCGATTTGCAGGTTCTGTTCCAGCAGGCGGCGATCAGTCGCCTTGAACAGGGCCATGCGGACAAACAGCGGCTTGCCCGTATCGTCGCGTTCTTCGCCGGCATTGACCAGGAAATGGACGCGCTCGCCAGTCTTAGACACCAGCTCCAGCGCAGCCTCCTCGAAAAAACCCTGCATGCGAAGTAAAGGGGCAAGGTGGGTCTCGTAGAAGATCTTGCCGCTGATGGTCAGCAGGTCGGAGAATTTGCGCCCCACCAGTTCCGACGGTTCGTATCCCAGCCAGCCGGCGAAGCGGGTATTGCAGCGCAGGATCCTGGCGCGGCCCTCGGCCGTCACGAAGCCGCAGGGGGATTTTTCGAAAAAGCTGTCGTAGCTGTCTTCAAAATTATGGGAGGGCGAGGGCAGGTCTTGTCCAGGCATTTACAGGAAGGCCGCAATGGCGGCGATGGTCTCTTCCGGCGCGCTCAGATTGGGGCAGTGGCCGGTGGCGTCCATCATGACAAGGTGGCTGTCCGGAATATGGGCGTGGACATAGCGGCCGACCTCTTCGGGCGCGATGACGTCTTCTGAGCACTGCAGGATCAGGGTCGGCACGGTGACCGATGGCAGGATGTCCCGGCTGTCGCTGAGAAAGGTCGTACGGGCAAAGGCCCTGGCGATCGCCGGGTCGGTGCGGCAAAAACTGGCCGTAAGTTCCTGGCTCAACTCTTCGCGGTCGGGATTTGCCATGATGACCGGCGCCATTGCTATCGACCAGCCCATATGGTTGCTGTCGAGCGATTCGAGCAACTCATCGATCTGCGGACGGGTAAAGCCGCCGGTATAGTCGCCGTCGTCTATATAGGACGGGGAGGGGCCAACCAGCACCAGGGCACGAAAAATGTCCGGGGCCAGGTTGGCGGCGATGATCCCGATCATCGAACTGACCGAGTGTCCGACGAAGACCGCGTCTTTCAATTCAAGCGCCCGGGCGATATCGACAATATCGTCGGCATAGCCATCGAGGCGGGCATATTTGGCGCCGTCGTAAGACGCCAGGTCCGAGCCGCCTGCGCCGACATGATCGAAGAGGACGATCTTGTAGCGATCGGCGAAGGCCGGGACGACGTACCGCCACATGTTCTGGTCGCAGCCATAACCGTGCGCAAACACCAGGGCGGTTTCCGCGCCGGTATTTCCCGTGACTCTGACATTGTTGCGTTCAATTATGTTCATGCGGCACTGCGGCAAGGCATAGCAAGTCCAGGGCGCAAAAGATACTTTTAACGCAAGCCGGCTGTGCCCTGATAGAGGTGAAGACAAGCCCGCCCTTTTCAGGGGGCGGGCTCTACGCAATCAGGCGGCGAGGAACGTCAACAGGGCGGCGTTGAATGCGTCGGCGTGGCTGACATTGATGCCGTGCGGACCGCCGCTGATGATGTGGAGCTCGCTCTGCGGCACGATGCGGTGCGTCCGGGCGCCTGAGCCTTCGAAGGGCACGACACCGTCGGCATCGCCGTGAATCACCAGTGTCGGCACCGAGATTTTCTTGAGATGATCGCGGAAATCGGCGAGGCCGAAGACCTGCATGGCCTCCAGGGCGGCGACCGTACTGGCCTGTTTGCACAGGGCCAGGGCGTCCTGGCGTTGCGCCTCGGTGACGACGACATGGCCATCGGCATTGGGTGAGAAGAACTGGTCGACGAAGCCAGCGTAGAACTTATCGGAGTCCGTTGTCAGGTCCAGGGTCATCTTGGCGGCCTTGGCAGGCTCGAGCGGGCCTTCGGGATTGTTGGGCAGCTTCATCATCATCGGTGGAATGGCCGAGGCCAGCACGACGCTGTGCAGACGGGCTTCGCCGTGGTCGGCGATATATTGCACGACTTCGCCGCCGCCCATGGAGAAACCGACCAGGGTGACGTTGCTGAGGTCGAGGGCTTCGATCAGGCTCGACAGGTCGTCGGCCAGGGTCTTGTAGTCATAACCGGCAATCGGCTTGTCGCTGTTGCCGAAGCCGCGGCGGTCATAGGTAATGACCCGGAACCCCGCCTGGCTGAGCGCCGGCACCTGTTCTTTCCACGAAGCGCCCGACAGGGGCCAGCCGTGGATCAATACCACGGGCCGGCCGCTGCCGCCGGTGTCCTCGACGTGCAGCTTAAGATCCTTCAAACCCAGCAACTGGGTATTCACCTTGATATCCGACATGTTTTTTCCTTATCTGGAGGGCTGTCAGATTGGGGAACACCGATACAGGTATCTATTCGGGACAGGCGCCAGATCATAAGGAAGCCCTAGCCTTGGCTGGCCTGCCCTGTGTGCCGCGCCGTGAAGACCTCCTTGGCTGCAAACAGCCCGTTGAGCGCTGCCGGAAATCCGGCATAGACGGCCATTTGCATGAGGATTTCGGTTATCTCGTCGCGTGTCAGGCCGACATTGAGACCGGCCTCGATATGGACTTTCAGCTGCGGCGTCGCGGTCCCCATGGCCGTCAGGGCGGCAATGGTCGCGATTTCGCGCTCGCGCAGGCCGAGACCCGGCCGGTTGTAGATGTCTCCGAAGGGAAATTCCAGAATATAGGTGGCGAAATCCGGCGCGATATCGGCCAGGGCGTCGACCACGTTCTGGCCGGCCTGGCCGTCAATCGCGGCGAGGGCGCGCTTGCCGCGTTCCAGCCGGCTGTCGTCTGCGTTGGGGAAGGGGTGCGTCATGGTCCTTGATCCTTGTTTCCGTATCGGCATAGCCACCGATCTTGGTATCGAGGACGAGAAGGCAGGCATTCAGGTCGGCCACATGGGCGCGCACGCGGTCGCGGTGAACCTCCAGCAATCGCTGGCGCTCACGTTGCGTGTCGCTGCCCTTTTCGCGCAGCGCGGCATAGTGCAGCATGTCGCGGATCGGCATCCCGGTCGTTTTCAGGCGGCCCAGGAATTCGATCCATACCAGGATGGAGGCGTCGTAATCGCGACGGCTTGAGGGATCGCGATCAGCATAGGGCAGCAGGCCGATACGCTCATAATAGCGGATCGTGTGGGCCGTCAGTCCCGATCGTTTTGCCAGGTCGCCGATCTTCATGCTTGCTTGTCTCGTCGTAACGCCCGGGAAGCTACGAGTTCGCGTGCACTCTAAGTCAAGAGGCTTTTTACAAGTCTGTCGGCGATATGAACACATGGGCTATCCAGAAGCGCCCGATGTCCATGCCCGCGCAATTTCGACCTGTGTTACGGCTTCACCGAAAGTGAAAGTGCCGTCGCAGGGCGGTTTCCCACCCCGCGACAGGTCTTATTTGACGACCTTCAGTTTGAAATCAGGCCCCATATAGGTGCGGACGGCGTTACCGCGTTCCAGGTTCTGATGGGTTGACCAATGCTCGCGCCGAGCCTCGTCCTTTGCCTCTGAGCGGCGCTCTTCGAGCATCATGGCCAGTTTCAGTGTCGCCAGCTTGCGGTTGGCGTGCTGGGAGCGCTGTTCCTGCGCCGTGGCAACCAGTCCGGTCGGCCGGTGGATCGCTCGCACCGCGCTGTCCGTCTTGTTGACGTGTTGCCCGCCCGGCCCGCTTGCCCGCATGGTCTGGAAGTCGATATCGCTGTCGCGGAGATCGGGCACCTCCTCGGGCGATGGTGCCGGGGCGACACTGACGAACCAGTTGCGACGTTTATGCAGGGGACGAAACGGGCTGCTGCCCACCCAAAGGATGGTGCCCGTCCGTTCCCGCACAAAGGCCTGCGCGGTATCGCCGCTGACGCTCAGCAGAAGAGACGCGGGAAGCGCCTCTTCTGCATCCAGAATCTGGCACACCACCCCTTGCCGGGTGCCCTCGGAGATGAAGGCCTTGGCGAGGTGCGTCACCACCCAGCGGCATTCGTCGGGGCCTTTGCCCGCGGTCAGATGCAGGATGATTTCGGTCATGATACCCTCGTCTTGTAGCTGAGCAGCGGTCGCAGCCGTGCGATCACGTGCACGAGGCCTGCGGATTCCAGGTCCGAGATGACGCCGGCTATGTCCTTGTAGGCCTCCGGCGCCTCCTCGAAGATCAGGCGACGGTCCTCGCAGATGACATGGCTGGAAAGCCGTGTCCGCTGCAGGTCGGCCACCGTGTATCGCCGCGACAGGCGCGCGTGCGCGTCGTTGCGGCTCCATTTGCGGCCGGCGCCGTGGGCCAGCGAAGACAGGGCTGCATCTGCCCGCTCCGTCACCGGCTCGACCAGGTAGCTGAAGTCGCCGCGCGATCCGGGGATAACGACAAGCCCGCGATCGGCGGGGGCTGCGCCCTTGCGGTGCAGCCAGCCGGTGCGATGTGCACAGACGCAGTTGTGCGATATATCGAGGCAGCACCGCCCGGTCAGGCCGATAGCGTCGAGGAATCGTTCTGCGATAATCTGCCGGTTGACGACAGCCCAGGCCACGGCCTGATCATGCCGAAGCAGATAGGCTTTTGCCTCGGGGCTGGCCGCGAGAAGGCCGGCCTTGCCGCTTTGCGCCATCTGGTCCTGCAGGATGGCCTGGCCCAGGCCGCGCGAGCCGCTGTGGACCATCATCCAGACCCGATCGTCGGCAAGATCCAGGGCGGCAAAGCGATCGCGGTCGACGATCTCCTCGATCCTCTGGAACTCGACGAAGTGATTGCCGCCGCCGATCGTGCCGAGCGCAGGACTGGCGAGTTCTGGCGGCAGGCCGGCCGAGATCATGGCCTGCTCGACTGGGCCATCCCACGAATCGTCCAGGCCGTGCAGCTTGCGCTCCACCTGGCCGACGCGGAACTTGCGCACCGGCAGGCTGGTTTCCCACAGGGCCATGCCGCAGCCGATATCGCTGCCGACCAGGTGGGGCCAGATGCGGTCGGGTGACCAGAAGGCCGCGCCCACGGCAATGCCGTTGCCGGCATGGAGGTCGGGCAGGCCTACGACCCGCCCCATGCCTTCGAGGCGTGCCGTGGCATTGAGCTGGTCCAGAGCGACCGAATCGAAGCGTGCCGGATCGCGACCGATCAGGGTGACGTCACAGGTTGTGTTGATGTCAGACTGCATGACCGCCCCCTTTGCAAAGAGGGGCGACATTACTGTCTGTGAGCCGGAGGCCGGGATTGATGAAAGAAGCAGCGCGCCACGCGCCGCTATGAGAAATCAGGCGTGCGTGCGCGCCTGACAGGAAATTGCCCATGCAATACGTTCCTGAATATTAGGGAGAAGGAGATTGATGTCGAGATGAAGGAACGTTGCTCGCATGGTATTCTCCTTTCCTGCTTCAGGGACGTGCCGGGACTGGCTAATTCGGGCTGATAGTCTGTTGAAGCGGATAAATCAACTCTATTCGAGATGGTGTGAGACTGTCACCGAGTCGGCGGGTATCCGGTATTGGTATGGCGTCACCGAAATTCGACGTCTTGAGCAAGCCCAGCGATTACCGGTCCTTTATGCGTGCGCTATAGGTCGCCTGCGCGTAGGGGTGGCTTCGATCGCGGGGCGGTTTTCCGTTTCGCGGCAGGTTCTATTTCGTGCCCTGGTTTGGGTATTTGGTATGGTGCCACTGATATCGGTGCGTCGGTTGGGTGTCCTGCGTTCGTGCCGTTTACGTTGGCGCGCGCCAGGCCTCGATCTGCTCTGCGATCTCGTCGCTGCGGCCGCGCCGCTTGTAGGCTGGAAGTTTCAACCTTTTGCCCGACGCCAGCTTCAGTTCGACATGGTAGGTATCGGCGGCGTCCTCGCGCTCGATCACCCTCATGCGCACCCGGACAACCTCGCTCATAGGCCAGGCACGGTTTGTCTGGCCGAACGCCGTTCGTCGCCTCATCGCGACCGTTTCGTCGTTGATCGTCCACAGGATGTCGGCACGAAATAGCGCCTGCCACAAGCAGAGCAGCGCGAGGGCGCTGCAGGGGCCGAGGCAGGCCACGATCGCCCGAAGCACAGGGTCGGCGATGTCGTGGACGAAGAAGACGGCCGCGAAGAGCGCGGCGAACACGACCGCGGCCAGGCCGAACAGCCACCGGCTTCGGCTGGTCACTCGGCGGCGCAGAACGATCGGTGTCATAACGGATTTCCCCTGAAGTCGGCAGTCTAGCCGGGGCCGGATTTAGGCGCAATCGGGCACGACCATCAGATCTGGGATCCGAGCCGGCGGGCCAGCACGCAGATGCTCTTCGTAGCTACCGGCCGCCGTAAACAGCTGATGGTTGTGAGTTAGGTAGGCGGCGCCGCGCCTTTACCGGGAAAAGTCTTGCAAATTCTTCTCAGGAGAGTATAGCTTGCATTGCAAGGCAAATTGCTATGTATGGTATAACTAATTATCCAGCCAAATTAGCTGTAAAAAAGAGGGGGTATCATGCGTGCATTTTGTCTGGTCCCGGGTCCTCTGGCGGTACCGTCGCTGGTTGTCGCCGGGCCGGCCTATACCCGCCTGAATGCGCCGGGGCCTCATAGTGTCGGCTTCAGGCTGGTCGAGCAGTACGGCTATAGCCGCTCAATACCAATGACCATTGCTTTTGACGCCTGGCTGCCACGCGTCGCCCGGCAAGCGTAAAATCAACTTTTGAATATTGCTGTCGCGCAAAGGTTGCGCATTGTAAGTGTTATCTTATACACTAACGACAATAACGTATAAAAACGGAGGGGGTTTGCTATGCGGTTTCATTGGGCGGTATGGGCTTCACTTTGCGCAACACCGGCCGCAGCCGCTCAGGTAACGCCGCCGTCGCCACCTGCTCAAAACGAGTCTTCTGCACCTCCAACAGTTGTGGTGACGGGCAAGACGCCGCCCGTGGTGCACAAGATCGACCGCTCGATCTACAATGTCAAAAATAGTCCGCAGGCGGAGACGGGAACGCTTTCGGACATTCTCAATACCCTGCCATCGGTCAATGTAACTTCGGACGGCGCCGTGACAGTACGCGGCGGTTCCGTCCAGATCCTCGTCGACGGCAAGCCATCGGCTGCGTTGCAGGGGGCGAGCCTGGCAACGGCCCTGCGGTCGATGCCGGCAAACACCATCGACCGCATCGAAGTCATCACCAATCCGGGCGCGGAATTCCGCGCCGATGCGGCCGCAGTCATCAATATCATAACTCGCAAGAGACGGGGCAGCAAACTGGCCGGGGACCTTATCGTCAATGCCGGTCCGGCACTGCGCGCCAATGCGACACTGTCGGGCTCGGTCGGTATCGGCAAGTGGACGTTCAACGGTTCCCTCTCTGATCGCCAGGACGCGCACAAGTCCGAGATGACTGCGGATCGCCGCGGACTGGATCCATCGAACGGCTCCGTCATCAGCCGTATGTTGCAGCATCAAATCGATTCCGGGCGGTCCAGGTTCCGTTCGCTGGATGCCAGTGCGACCTATGTCGCGGATGATAGGGACAGTTTTGGCATAAATGCGCACCTGATGGATTTCAGAGGCACTCAGAAGATCAAAAGCACCATGATCTTCGTTGATTCCGCCGGCAATCCGATCACCGACACGATCAGTGAATTCAGCGTCCCTTTTGCTTTTAAAAACCACGCATTGACGGGCACCTGGAAACATCAGGGGAAACACGATGGCGAAACGTTTACGCTGGTTGCCCGGCATGACAATACGGACACGTTCTCGGACCAGCATTTTCTCGATCGCCAGAGACTGCCACCGGTTTCGTCGCAGACCTATCGCCGTCGAAACTCTGGCAGCGTACGCGCCGATGAACTGAGCGGTGACTATGTCCTGCCGCTGGCCCAGGACACCCAGTTCAAGGCCGGCTTCGATATCGAAAACGATCGCAACCAGTCGGACTATCTGGGCACCAATATCGATGCCGTGAGTGGGACCGAGACCATCGATCCTGCCTTTACAAGCCTGTTCATATCTGACCGTACCCTGAGCGCCGCCTATGTCGACTATCAGCAGCCGGTCGGCAAGTGGCTGATCGAGGGCGGATTGCGCGTCGAGAACCTGACGACGCGACTGGGGGCGTCGCGCGGCGCACTTGCACCGGTGGCGTCCGACCTGGAGTGGAGCCCCAGCCTCTTCTTTAGCCGCGAACTGACGACGCACCAGAAGCTCAGGTTCACCTATAGTCGCCGCATCGACCGCCCGGACGCATCTCTCCTCAACCCCGCTCCGCAACAGCATGCCGCCGTGGATGTCTTTGTCGGCAATCCTTCGTTGCGCCCGGCGCGCACGGATTCGTTCGAAGCCGGTTACGATTACACCACCCAGCCCGTGACCTTCGGCGGAACGGCCTATGTCCGCCGGACCCACAATGCGATCACGCAGTACAGCTATTACGGTGGTCCGGGTGACACGGTGCTGGTCAGCTCCTTTGAAAACGCCGGAGCCGGATCCCGGGCCGGCCTGGACATGTCACTGGACCTGCGCCCTTCGCCCAGGATGGCTTATAGTCTGAGCACCGACATCTATCGCGATGCGCTGACGGCTCCGATCAACGGTGTGCCGTTGCGCCGATCCATCGTGTCTCACCTGACGAAGGCGACAATCACCCTGACGCCAACGACCCCGGACATGTTCCAGGTCATGTATACGGTATCAGGCCCGGGCTTGCTCGCCGACGGCCAGGTTTCCTCGTCCAGCACCCTCGACCTCAGCTACACGCATACGCTCTCGAAGCGATTGAAGTTTGTCGTCACTGCCAACAACGTTTTGACGACCGCGCGCTTGGGCGAAATCCAGGATACGCCGAGGTTGCACAATGACGTACGCTCGCGACCGCGTGAAGACATGATCTATGTGGGACTGGCCTGCAAGTTGGGCGCGGTAGAAGGGCGCTAAAGCACTTCCCGACAAAGTGGACGCCACTTTTAGGATAAGAAGTGCGACAAAACAAAAGATTAGAGCATTCCCAATCAAATTGGTCGGGAATGCTCTAGCCGTCTGAACAGTAACATTGCAGCCTTTATCGAGGGATATGCCATGAAACGTGGAACGATCGCAAAAGTCTTCGCTCTCGTGCCCCTAGCGCTTCTGCTGAGCCAATGCGACCAGGTGAAAGCGGTGATCAAGCCTAGGCCGGCGAAGCCGGACCCGTATGCGTTCGATATCATCATTCGGATGTCGCCAAAGTCCGAGGCGGCGATGAAGGTAAGTCCTGGTTTCGCGGTCGAAGCCTACTACTATGGGGATGCCTTGCCGGCCTACCAGGGTGAGGCTGACGACCAGAATCGCATCCGTCTTGGCGACGAACGCTGGAATTGCGACGCCAATACGCGGCGGGTGCACATGGACGGTAAGTCTATCGACACATCGGCCCTGGCGAAAACCCGGGACGGCGTTCGGGTATTCCTTTCCGGCGACATAACCAGTGGCGACCCGGGCTATGTATTGTCCTGCCGCAGCTATACCGGCACTGTTCGGCAGGCTCAAAAGACGCCCCCGACGATCGACTGCGAGTATGACGCCGAGCGATATTGGGAAGATACGGCAGCTTCTTCAGCAGAGGCTTCGGGGGCAGATTCCCACTTGCCGAAGGCGTGAGAGCATCTGATTGCGGTGACGGGATATCTTGTCGAACTCAGCCTATCTTTATCAGAAGGATTTGTAGCCTGCCTGTTCAGGCGGGTGTGTAGTCGATATCCCGTCTCCGAAATCTTTGCCCCTGCGATCAGGTGAGCGCCCCTCCATCGACATTGAGGATCGTCCCGGTAATTTGCCTTGCGGCGGGACTTGCCAGGAAAACGACCGCCGCCGCCACATCGGCAGGGTCTCCGAAACGTCCAAGGGGCATCAGGGAGCGTTGCCAGTCCGCGAACTCGCCATCGGCAGGGTTCATATCGGTGTTGGTAGATCCGGGCTGGACGAGGTTCACGGTGATATCCCGAGGACCTAGCTCGCGGGCAAGGCCGCGGTTGAAGGATTGCAGCGCGGATTTGGTCATGTAGTAAACCGCGCCAGGGTCTCCGACGATCCGGTCCGCCCCGGCCGAGCCGATCGTGATGACGCGCCCGCCGGCCGGCAGGTGAGGGATGGCCGCCTGTGCCGTAAGGATCGGGCCGCGGACATTGGTTTCGAACATCGAGTCGATTTCCTCGACCGAGATGTCGCGGATCAGATTGTAGTGCACGACGGCCGCATTGTTCACGAGAATATCCAGGCCGCCCAGCGCCTGAACGGTGGCGTCGACCGAGCGTTTCACCGCCGCCGGATCACGGCTGTCCGCCTGGATGGCCACGGCCTTGCGCCCCTTCGCTTCGATAGCCTTGACGACCTCGGCGGCGCGATCGGCGGACCCGGCATAGGTGAGGGCGACATCCGCCCCCTTATCGGCCAATGCCAGGGCGATTGCAGCCCCGATGCCTCGCGAGGCGCCGGTTACGAGCGCGCGCTTTCCGATCAGTTCATTCATGGTTATACCTTTCTGTATCGAACGACACAAAATTAATTGGTGCGGATGAGAGGTGATGTCAAGAATTATATATCGATCGATATATAAATATCGGTGCATTGAGAATGGACGGTCCAGATGTTATGTATCGATCGATGCAGAATGCCGAAACCCAATCCTCGTGTGATCAAACCGCGTCGCCACGCGTCCGCGGACGTCCGCGTGCCTTCGATCGCGAAGCTGCACTTTCGCAGGCCATGCGGTTGTTCTGGTGCAAGGGTTTCGCGGCAACATCCATTTCCGACCTGACCGAAGTCATGGGCATTGGCTCCCCCAGCCTCTATGCGGCCTTCGGCTCCAAGGATGCGCTCTATGCCGAAGCCGTGCGCTACTACGTCGACAGCTACGATGCCTATGCCTGGGACGCATTTCGTGCGGCGCCCACGGCGCGGGAAGCTGTCGAAGCCTATTTGCTGGGACTGGCCAAGGCCTTGACCGGCGAGCTTTCGGACATGCCAAGGGGCTGTATGGTCACCCTGTCGTCGGTCGGCAGCGAAGGGCATCCGGCCTTGGGCGAACTGGTGCGTAACGAGCGGTTGGGCGGCTTCGGCCGTTTGAAAGACCGTCTGGCAAAAGCCGTCGCCGACGGCGAGGTACCGCCGTCGATCGATATTCCAGCCCTGGCGCGGTTCGTTCATACAATCGTGGCGGGAATGTCGATCCAGGCCCGGGACGGCGCCAGCTCCGGGGACCTTGAGGCGGTTGTTCGAATTGCCTTGCTTGGATGGGACGCCGCCGGGCGGAATCCCCGGGCAGCATAAGGTCAATATGACCCCGGCACGATCAAAAAATTAGCGGCATGTTGGGAGTGCCGAACTGACCTTCTGCTCAGATAAGGGCTCTAATATTAAGGTCCGAGAAAAGCTATGGCTTGGAGCCTTGGCCTCCATTGACGCCCGAGGATCTATCACCGCACAACTTATCAACGTCTCTATGCCAGATCTTCAAAGATGATTGGCGCACATGGTGGTGTAATGCTTCAGATTCTCCGATTTTTTGCCACCTCATTATTCATTATTTATATGGTGATGAGGATCTACGACCATAGAATTGACGTTTGGGTTAGTCCCTGGATTTTTCTACCCTGCTATGCAGTATTCTGGACCGTAATATATTTTTTGTTTAAGTTTTTGAAGTGGATTGGATAGGGATTGGGAAATTACAAATCGATCGTCTATTTCGGACGAGTTATAATTTGTAGTGAGTTTCGAGGGCTGTTACGAATTGCCGAATTAGTAGTTACATGACTGTTTAACTCGGGTGCCGGCGGCGACCATTACTGACTCAAACCTCACCTTGTGACGACCTTGAGGCACAAAGGATAATGGGAGGCTATCTGGTCGACCGTCGCCGTAAATATCCTCGGCTGCCAATAGCGCAGCGGCCTGCATCGACCGCCTCGCCTGAGATGGTAAGGGCGGTGCGCCATAGCTCGATACCGCTATTAGAACGCAGCCGGATCATTCGTATTCGCCTGCCGGGTGCACATTCGCAGGAATTTTTGACAATTATGTCGAAATTAATTCTTCCTACACTTCCGCAACTCAAAAAGGATGTTTGTTGGAAAAGTATCATGAGTACGTCGACGCTCTTGCATATATTAGTTGTCGAAGACAGCCGGGGCGACGCCGTTCTGTTGACAAGGGCTTTCTTGCGGGTGTCAGCCGATATTGATATCACGCTTTGCCTTACGGCCGAGGACGCTGCTCAAGCAATAGCCTGTGGCAAGCGCGACTTCGACCTTTTCATCACCGACATTAACCTTCCGGGCATGAGCGGCATAAACCTGCTTCAGCGGCTCAGCGAAACGAAAGTCGTGGAAGGCCTTCCCGCCATCGTACTTACCAGTTCCGCCGCATCGGCCGATGTCGATGCCGCGTTCCAAACGGACATATGTGGCTATGTGGTCAAACCATATGACTCCGTCGAATATGAGCGAATTGCCCGAAGCCTTGTTAATTGGTGGCGAGCGGCCCAGAGCCTTTTCCCAGCGCTAAGGTGCAGTAGCCTGGTTGACGCTGTCAGGGCGCTGCCAACGGCAATTTCATCTCAAACGTGCATCACAGAGATTTTATGTATTTCAAACTAAAAGCCAGGCGAAACCCCGGAGTTGTAATTCTGCTCATGTGAAAAGTATTTTCTAATTTTTTAGGAAGGGGATGGCGCGTTTTTTTTATTTTTATCGACTGAAGTTATCAAATTATGTTGACAAAAATAATTATTACTCGTAGAAATCGTATCATCGACTACTGATTGTCTGCTGATTTGTTTTGCGCTTTGCAGGCGCACTGAGCGAACCTTCCATTCAAAATTTGTTCGAGAGGCGTCCCATACACGTGTATGGGCGCGTATATTGTTGTCATTGAAAAGGGTTCATTATGAGCGCAGGTACAGTCAAGTGGTTTAACTCCACCAAAGGTTTTGGCTTCATTGAGCCGTCTAACGGCGGTCAGGATGTGTTCGTGCACATCAGCGCCGTTGAACGCTCCGGAATGAGCGGCCTCAACGAAGGTCAAAAAATCTCTTACGAACTGCAGCGGGATGCGAAATCCGGCAAGATGTCGGCCGAGCAGCTCCAGGCTGCGTAAGTCGTCATTCGCTATGGCGGAATCAGAAGGTCGAGCCGAAAGGCTCGGCCTTTTTTATGTGCCTGACGGCTGGGCCACCGACATCATCTTGCGTCGCCTTCACAATGCCTGTGCTCCCATGACAGCGGAGAACCGACATTGGAAGGCTGCCGAGCACCTATGTTAAGTGCGTCGCGCGAGACGCAGAACCAAGATCAGTAGGGCGGCGCCGACGGTAGCGGTCAAGATCGCCGCGATGATCCCCGATCCCACGTGTATGTGAAAGACGTTTGCAAGCCAGCCGCCGACGAAGGCACCGAGTATCCCGACGACGATATCGCCAACCAGGCCGAAACCGCCACCCTTGACCAGGGTTCCTGCCAGAAGACCGGCGACGGCACCTACCACGAGCCAGATGATGAGGCTGTGCGTGTCGATCGATACGTTGAGATGATTTGCGTTCATGGTTCACTTTCTTGTTTGCGGGCATCGTCAATACGACACCCGTCCGAACCGTAGGCCCTAAGCGCCAATTGACCAATGACCGCTTCCTTACATCGGCAGCGGCTTTGGACCAGGGGGGGCAAAACCCGGCGCAACGCTTGCTAGCGGCCAAAGCGGTTCGAAAGGGTGACGCGAAGCATGTGGACGAGCAGGGCGACAAACCATAGACCGCCGATTGTCAGGGTGCGATTGGCCGCCGCGATCCAGATCACGCTGTCGTCTGGAGGCGACAGGTAATAGCCGATCAGGGTCAGCACGCTGGTGATGGCGGCCAAGACGAACGCCATGTAGGGCTGGCGGAACCAGAGGCTGCAAAAGAGGATGGGAATGTAGGCGACGCCTGCGGCGAGGGGCAGCGGCGTGGCAATGTCGCCCATGAACACTATGAAACAGAGTAGCCCCGGCAGCCAAAGCGGCATGCGCTCGGCGCCGCGATCGCGCCGGTCCCACGCCAGGCACATCAAGCCAAGCCCGAGCATCACAAGGCCCGCGCCGCCCTGCGGCGACATGCGGACATACAGGCCCCAGCGCGGGCCGAAGGTCAGGGTCTGAAGATGCCAGATGAGTCCTTCGGCGCCCAGGGCGAAGACGAGAAAACCGAGCAGTTCCAGGATGGCGATCCGCCACGGCCGTGCCAGATCGCCGCCGGCGATTATCAGCAGATAGGTGGCGGCAGCGATGAAGGCCACGGCCGATCCTACAGCCATGCGGCCGGGATAGCGCGTGTCGGGCGAATGAAGGTCTTGGACAAATAGCAGGTCGATGCCGGGGCGCACACCCGTCGCATATTCCGCCAGGGTGACGCCGCCGACGATCATTAGCAGTGTTGCAGCAATGAAGGTGTAACGACGTGACTGGCGCAACGCGCTCAGCAGGCCGAGCCCGGCGATTCCCATGGCCAGCGAGGCGTTGGGCTTCATTTGGAAAAAGCCTGGAACGATTTTATCCAGGGTGTCGCCACCCGCATTCCAGGCCGTGATCATTGCGAAGGGGAGGGCCAAAAGACTCCAGGCCGCCCCTGTCACCATGCCGCGCGCCATCCGGGTCGGTGGCTGCGGCACAGCAGGGGCAGGCGCGAGCGCCATGGTTGTCGTCCGATCAGGTGAATAAGACTGCCATTGACGCCCGTGTGTCGTCGTTCGCTACCCGGGGCGCGGATAACGAACGGCCAGGGCACTAAAAATAGTTGCTTTATTGCGGTTATTGGGCAGTTGTGGCGGGATTCGCACAGCTGTCAATTCAATCAATGCGCGTATTTGTCAATAATGGCAATGATATTAATTGCGCTTTGTTTTAGAGGATATTTTTGAATAAAATTTTCTGTATTTACAGAAACGGTTTCGGTTCCACTTAACACTTAAGAGGTAATATATTCCCTATCTACATACTTCTACAAGGCATGTTAAAATCTATCGCCTGTCGATCGCCGACAATTTCCGCATGGCGAACGGCCGGATCATGCCGCATAGACGCCGGGGGTTAGCCGGCGTTCGGTGCCGGTATATACGGTACCGGTGTGGCGGCGGCGGTCCGGGCCGAAGAAGGACGCGGTCTTTATGAATTGGCGCGGATGGTCGACCAGCGATGCCACCTTGCGGAATAACTCATTCGCGGTGACGGGCTTGCTGCAGAACTCATTGACGCCGGCATCGCGCGCGGCAATCACCCGCGACTGCTCGGAATGCGCCGTCAACATGATGATAGGCACGTAGCGATTGGCGCTGTCGGACGAATTCGGACAAGCCGGACGAAATCGATACCGTCCAGCACCTCCATCTGAAAGTCGGTGACGACGATGTCTATCGAGTCACGCAGTTTGGCGAAGGCATCCGGAGCGTCGCGGGCTTCCTTGATGTCGCTGGCGCCGAAACCGCGCAGGATGGTCTTGATGATGTGGACCATGTGACTGTTGTCGTCGACCACCAGGAACTTGACGCGCTGGAGGCCGATCAAGGCCTGCCACGCCGGGCCGGGAGGGACACTGCGACGCAAAGCAAGGTGGATATCATTGTGATGCTGCCATCGACCGGATGAGGTCCAGGAGCGACTCGCGGCAGCGGCTATCGCGGATAGTGGAAAAGGCCGATAACAGGTCTTGACGTTCCCGCAACTGTTCAACGGCAACCGTCTTGCCGGCAGTGTCTGTCGTATCGCCGAAGAAGTAGGGGATGTCGACGGCCATGGCATCGGCGATATCGTACAGCATCGAGGCGCTGACCCGGTTGCGGCCGCGCTCGTATTTCTGGATTTGCTGAAAGGTGACGCCGACTTCTATGCCCAGTTGGGTTTGCGACATCCCCAGCACCTTACGCCGGGCGCGGACACGGGCGCCGACCAGTTGGTCGACAGGGTGCATATGGGAAGGGGGAGTACGCATGGGGGGCATTCTGCTGCGGCATTGTCGCTGGGGGAAGGAAAAGGTCTTTCAGGCGGCGATCAATTCGCGCAAACGCGGATCGCGCGCCGCCGAAGCATCCAGTATGGCGGTAAGACTGGCGATTGCACCGGGAGGCGTGACTCTGCCGGCATGTGCATCGGATATGATCCGGCACAGGCACACGGTCAGGCCCCGGCGGGCTGCGCCGCCGAAATCGTGTGGTGAGACGGAAACGATGACGTTTTCGAACAGCTCGACGCAGCGCGAATGATCGATCTCGCCGCTCAGCAGCAAGTCCAGCACTGTGGCAACCAGTGATTTTGACATGCCCGTCTCCCCTATTGCGCCGCGAATCGGACTGGGGCTTCACGACTTTGCGGCAGGTTGGCGCCGGAGATATTGCGGCTGACCTCGGCGCTGCCGGTGGCGACGCTTTGGATGTTGACCGAGATTTCCTGCGTTGCCATGCGCTGCTGATCGACGGCCGAGGCGATCGAAGCGGCGATGCGGTTCATCGAATCGATGGTTTCGGAAATCTCGGCGATGGCGACGACCGATTCCGCCGTCGCCTTTTGAATCTCGACGATCTGGCCGCCTATGGTCTGGGTGGCGCGCGCCGTTTCGCCGGCCAGCGACTTGACCTCGGTGGCGACGACGGCAAAGCCGCGGCCGTGTTCGCCGGCTCGCGCCGCCTCGATCGTGGCGTTGAGCGCCAGCAAATTGGTCTGGCTGGCGATGTTGTTGATGATCGACACGACCTCGCCGATATCCTGAGCGGCGCCGGACAGGCCTTCGATGCGCATCGACGTGCTTTGCGCATTCTGTTTGGCCTGGGCAGCGATGCCCGCCGATTCCGCCACCTGGCGTGAGATTTCCGAGATGGCGGCGACCAGTTCCTCGGAGGCTGCGGCGACCGTCTGGACGTTGATCGACGACTCGTCGGAGAAGCGTGACAGCTGGTCCAGAGTGCGCTTGCGTTCGGTTTCACCGACGCCGAGATAGACGGCGATGGCGAAGTCCATGTCGAGCAGGGTCGCGCAGGTCACTGCCTTTTGCAGTGCCACGGCTTCCGGGCTGACGCGGCTGAACCACCTGGCCGGCTTGGCGGCGGCGATGCCGGCGATCAGTTCGGTCAGCAGGAAGCTATAGCCGCCGATGTACCATTGCGGCTCCAGGCCGATCTTGTGGTGGACCTCGCCGATGCGGGTGACCGACGACACGTAAAGGCTGTCGAAGCGGCCTTCGAGAATGACGCTCCAGTGGTCGAGCTGGCGGCTCTTAGCGTGCTGGATGTGGTCGCTGGAGCGAAAGAAGCGCGACGCTCCGGGATGGCGTGCCACATGGGTGTAAAAGCGTTCCAGGGCCCGGGGCAGAAGGCCCATTATCAGGGCCTTGTTGTCGCGCAAGAGGGTTGCCATGTCGGGTGTCATCCCGTGGAAACTGAGCCGATCGGCAATGTCAGACGGAGAGTGCATCCTTTATCCTTCAGTGGGGTTTGGCCGTGGCGTTCAGGGGTGTGCCGAGCTTGACGACGCCGATGAAGCCGAGGCGTGGATCGAACAGCATCATGCCGTCGAGCGGCGGCACGATGCAGGGGGCGTCGGCGGTGGGGTCATGGCGCGAATGGCGGGCTTCGTCGATGATCAGAACCACATCGGCCATATGACATTCGCTGAGACGACGGATCTGGTCGCGGATCGCGACGTCTTCGTCGCGCACCGAGGTCAGGCCGGCAAAATGGTGGCCGGATTGCATGACGCGATTGACAAGGCCGATGCTGCGGCAGCAGTCGTCAGGTGCGTTGTCGTTGGCGATGCCCATGACGGCGATGTCGAGACAGACGCCGTAAGGCAACCCTAGATCGTCGCGGCGAGGTGTATTGTTTGGTTTATGTGTCATCAACCATTTCTCCCTGTCAGCGCAATTTACACGCAATACGGGAGACGCGCATTGAGGCGCATCAAGAGGAGGTTTGCGGGGTGGTAAGGGGGCGATTGATAATTGTCATGCCTGGCGCACGCCGATGTGTTTAGCGCCCGTTGACGGCTGTCAATGCGGCACATACGGCAGGCGAGTAGAGCAGGGATCGTAAGCGCGTTCGCCCCCCCCTCACCCTGGACGGCGCGACACAGGCCACGTATTTGGCCAAACTATGGGCGGTGCTCGTCCCCTCGTCGCCGCCCATACCTTTTTGCCCTACGCGTAGACTATTCGTAGATAATCTTCTTAATCCGCTCGTTCGGCGGCCACATCTCGCGTTCGGCCTTGCCGCCCAGATGGTCGAGCGGTGGCATATGGTTGTCGATGAAGGGCGACGGTTTGGCCATGCGGCGCAGGGCCACGGCCATGGTCAGTTCGACCTCATTTCCATGGACGACGACACCGTAGTCACTGAGGGCGGCAAAAGCACGCGACAGGTTTTCCGGCGTCATACCCAGCAGCGAGGCCAGGATGCGTTTTTCGTGCGGCAACTGGACCTTGGTCTCGCCGTTCTGCTGTATCTGAAGTTGCAGCAGATAGTTGGCGAGGCGTTCGGAGCTGTTGCGCAGTTTCATGTTCTTGACCTGGCGGACCATGGCGCGGTTCCAGCCCGCCAGCTCCTCGGCGACGGCGACGGCGAAGGGCCCGTCCTCGTGCATGATGCGGCGGAAGATTTCAGCCGACAGCATGAGAACCTCCGACCGTTCGATGGTGCGCGCCGACATCAGGGCCGGGGCGTCGAGGACCACCGACGACAGGATGAACATGGATAGCGGGCGCACGACGGCGACGGTCGTTTCCTTGTCGTGCCAGGTGCCCTGGATCTCGACCGCGCCCTGCAGCAGTATGTAAAGAAAGTCGACGCTGTCGCCTTCATAAAGCAAAGTTGTCCCTGCTGGGAACTTCTGCATGAACGCGCCCGATGTCAGGTTGCCGAAATGACCAGCCTCCATGCCGGAGAACAGCCTCAGTTCACGGATGCGCTCTACGTCGCTGTCCTTCATGGCTATCCCTTGCCTGAACGATTCGTGCGAGCGTGGGCGTTGCCAAGCACAAAGTCAAGGTTGAGTGCGGTGCAATGCAAACGTTATCAATTGATATTTGTCAACCCGTCAACTGACATATTAAGGGTGGTAAGTGGGTGATTATAATGCGGAAAATGGTATCGTAATGATCGAGCCTCGGTGAAGCCCACGCATCCCGGTGCGGACGGAAACCTGGCCATCCGCGGGACAGATGAACGACACGGTCAGCACAACCGACGCTGCAATCGACCAACGGCTGGTGACGACGCCGCTCAACTGGCTGGCGCGCGAGCTTGAACGCCTGCGCCGCTGCACATTGGTACTTGACAATGTAGCGACCGCGCGGGTGTTCGACGCGATAGCTGTAGCTGAGGTAATCCATTGTTTGCGTAGCGAGATGCCGCAGCAATTCGCCGACGAGGCTGTTGACCTCCTGCCGCTTTTGAAGCTGCGCGCGCGACGCGGCGACGACCTGAACGGCATTATCATGCGCCTGACCGACGGGCACCATGCCATGGCTACGCTGGCGCGCCAGGTCTTGCCGCGCCTTGAAGCGTTGAAGGTGGTCGAAGAACCGGCGCGGTCCGATCCGTGGCTGGCGGAAACCCTGACGGTGCTGGCGGCGCGGCAAAGAGCGCATCTGGCCATGGTCGGCGCCGTCATCCTGCCGATCGCCCGGCTGCGGCTGCGGCCACGCGACCTGAAAGCCCTGGGCCACGACCTTGCGGCACGAAGGTCACAGGCGCGACTTTAAAGCGAAGACTTCCCGATTTTCATGACGAATGCAATTAGGTCAATTGACAGATGTCAAATGGCTGCTCGCCAAGTTGTGCTTTATTGTTCGCAGTAGGTGCAGCATAATCAACGCATTTATATTAACATGATATTAAGTATGCTGTCAAGCATATTTTTAATACTAAAACATCGACCCCTTCGACTTGGCGCCGGTCCGTCCGGCGAAACAGGTCTGAGGCGGCCGGTGGGAACGGACAGGCAGGTGGCGTATGGCGCATTGGTTTGCAATCGATCGCAAGGATACATTTATCATCCAGGCCTTGTCGGCGTCACAAGCCATCATCGAATTTTCGCCGTCCGGTGAAATTCTCGATGCCAACGACAACTTCCTTAAAAGCGTCGGTTACACCCTGTCGGATATAAAGGGCCGCCACCATCGGATATTCTGCGACCCGGCCTATGTGACTTCACCCGACTACGCCCTGTTTTGGCGCGAACTTGACGCCGGCCGTTTCAATGCCGGCGAGTTCAAGCGCTTCCGCAAGGATGGCTCGGCCGTCTGGCTGCAGGCCAGCTACAACCCGATCCGCAATCGTTCAGGCCGTGTGACGAGCATTATCAAGTTTGCCGCCGACATATCCTCCGCCAAGGCAAAGGCGCTCGACGATGAAGGCAAGATCAACGCCATCTATCTATCCCAGGCCGTCATCGAGTTCACTCCGGACGGAGAGGTGTTGACCGCCAACGACAATTTTCTGCGGGCATTCGGCTACAGCCTGACGGACGTTAGGGGGCATCCACACCGCATGTTCTGCGACAGCGATTTCGTCACTTCATCGGGTTATGACAAGCTGTGGACCGCGTTGCGTGAGGGACGTTTCGAAAGCGGTGAATACAAGCGGATCGGCAACGGCGGCAGGCCCGTATACATCCAGGCTGCCTATAACCCGATCTTCGATGACGAGCACAAGGTCGTCAAGGTTTGCAAGTTCGCCGTAGACATCACACAGCTTGTCGAAAAGCGCCTGCGTAACGAACAATTGGCCATGGGCGTCAATGCGGAACTCGGCGGCGTCATCGACCAGATCAGTCATGCCGACCGGATGGCGTCCAACGCATCGACGGCTTCCAATGAAACCAGTGCGATCGTCAACTCGGTTGCGGCGGCTTCGGAGGAACTCAGCCAAAGTGTTCGGCAGATCGCCGACAGCATGACCCACGCCAGGGAAGGAGTGTCCGGTGTTGCAGAGGCGTCGAATGTCGCGGGCGCGTCCGTCGCCGAGTTGCACAACACTGCCGAAGCGATGACCGATGTCGTCTCGATCATTCAGGACATCGCGTCGCAGATCAATCTTCTGGCCCTGAATGCAACGATCGAGTCAGCCAGGGCCGGCGAAGCCGGTCGCGGCTTCGCCGTCGTCGCCAACGAGGTTAAAAGCCTGGCCACCCAGGCGTCTCGCTCGACAAACACCATCGCGACGGAAATCGGCCGCATGCAGACGATCACCCGGACCGTGGTTGACGCCCTGGCCCAGGTGTCGAGGAACGTCAACGCCGTGCTGGGGACGGTGGCCGATGTCGCGGGCGCGATCGACCAGCAGAGCGCGGTGACCGGCGAAATCTCGCGCAATATGCAGACGGCGGTCGTCGCGGTGACCGAAATCGCCACAAGCCTTGAACACATTTCGCGGACCTTTTCGGATGTCGGTACGGCATCGGAGCAGGTCAAGGCGTCCGTTGAAACACTCGTCGCCTGAGGTCGAAGACTTGTCCCTGTCCAATTCCGGCACCATCAGCATCCTGCCCCTCGAGCACCAGCTTGAGGCCATGGACCGGCTTGCCGGAAAGCTCGACCGGACCTTGCTGGCCCATCAGTCCGCGGCGGTCTATCAGGATGTGTCCAATGAGCTGGCTTTGATGCGTCGGATGTTTGTCGACGCCTCCGGCGCTATCCGCGAGGCGGGAGGCAAAGAGGACAGGTGCCTGAATGCCATCAGCCAGGTGGATAGACTGAAAACGATCGTCGATCACCTGTTTTCGATCGCGGTTCCGGCTGGCGCGGGTTGCGTTCCGCCACCGCGCGATACGGAAGTAGGTTGACCACATGCCCTCACTCAACAGAGTCCGCTTTTTGGTGGTCGACGACAATTCCTACATGATTAACATCATCGAGACGATCCTGCGTGGCTTCGGCGCGTCGAAAATCTTCGGCGCCAAGGATGCCGTCGAAGCCTTTCATCGCATCAAGAACGACTCGGTCGACATCGTCATCTGCGACTACATGATGGATGTCCTGGACGGCGTCGAGTTCATCAAGCTGGTCCGGCAGTCCGAAGACAGCGGCAATCGCATGATCCCGATCATCATGCTGACCGCCCATTCCGAGCGCTCGAAAGTCATCGCCGCGCGTGATGCCGGCGCCAACGAGGTGTGCTGCAAACCCGTTACCGCGACAGAGCTTTTCCGCAAGATCACGGCGATCGTCGATCACCCGCGCCAGTTCGTGAAGACAGCGAATTATTTCGGGCCCGACCGCCGCCGCAAGGTCGATCCGACCTATCAGGGCGAGGACCGCCGCGCCTTGCCCATTTCCAAAATGGACGATGCCGCCGCATGACCGCTCCACGCTGTCGGACGGATATTAATTTCCAAGGGGACTAAAATGAAACTATCGGACATCAAGATCGGCATGAAGATACTCGGCGTCATCGTGGCGTTCGGAGCGTCCAGCGTCGGCATGACGCTGTGGCAAAATGCCAGCATCGCCGATTTAAAAGAACAATACGAACACATCATCAACTCGACCGACGCGGGCACGCTCAGCGCCGCGCGCATGAGCCAGAACGTCTACGCACTGGAGGCCTCGGTCAACGGCCTTGCCTTCCAGACCTGCCCCAGCCGATCCTGCGCCATCTTCGAGAAACAAGCCGATGGAGCGATCACCAAATTCGCCGAGCGCTATGCCGTGATCGCGCAGGTCGCGCCCGCCATGCAGGCGGACTTCGCGCCATTCAAAACCCGTTTCGACACACTTGCCGATGATGCGAAGACGCATCTTATTCCGATGGCCCTGGCGAATGATTCAACGCAATTGCAAGCATTACTCGACAGCCAGACAGTGGCGGTCGACGCCCTGATCGGCGATATGCGCAAGGCCATGGACAAGCAGCAAGCAGCCAATGCGGCGACGATGTCGGCCTTGAGCGCGCGCATCGCCAGTCAGTCGCTGATCAGCCTGATCATCGCCTTGAGCGTTGTCGCCGCGGTGACAACGGCGGCCTGCTTTATCGCCTTTGTCGATATCGCCCGGATGCTGGGCAGGTTGACGGGCCAGATGGGCAGCGTCGCCAAGGGTAATCTGGACTTGGAAATTGAGGGCCAGTCGCGCGGCGACGAAATCGGTGCCATGGCCAAGACACTGGCCGTTTTTCGCGACGGCCTGCGCGAGGCTGGCCGCCTGCGCGACGACGCCGAACAGCAGAAGGCCGTCAATGAGGCCGATCGGCGTCAGGCCATGCTAGACCTCGCCGACGGCTTCGAACGATCGGTCGGCGGCATCGTTTCGATGGTGTCCTCGGCGGCGACCGAAATGCAGGCGGCGGCCTCGCAACTTACGTCGACGGCGCAGGAGACTTCGGCCCAGTCGAGTTCGGTCGCGGCCGCCGCCGAGGAAGCCGGGACGAACGTCACCTCCGTCGCGTCGGCAGCCGAGGAAATGGGCGCGTCGGTCGGCGAGATCGGGCGTCAGGTCTCGACCTCGGCGCACATTTCCCAGGAAGCGGTACGTCAGGCCGACGAGGCGCGCCTGGTCATTCAGCAGCTGAACGACGTCGCCGACAGTATCGGCGGCGTCGTCGAAGTGATTGCCGGCCTGGCATCGCAAACGAACCTGCTGGCCCTGAACGCCACGATCGAGTCGGCGCGTGCGGGCGAGGCAGGCAAGGGCTTTGCCGTCGTGGCGTCCGAAGTCAAGGCGCTGGCCGGTCAGACGAGCAAGGCGACCGCGAACATTTCCGCCAAGATCGCCGAGATTCAAGCAGCGACCGGCCGGGCGGCAGCGGCGTTCGGCAGCATCACGACGACGATCGGCAGTATCGATTCGACCAACGCCGTCATTGCATCCGCGATCGAGCAGCAGTCGGCGGCGACCAACGAGATCATCCAGGCGGTGAATCAGGCGTCGATGGGGACGCAGGAGGTCACCAGCAACATTGCCGGAGTCGCGATGGCGTCGGAGCAGACCGGCGCCGCCGCCAGTCAGGTGCTGGCATCGTCCAGCGAACTGGCGGAACAGGCCGCTCGCCTGCGCCACGAAATGGAAACCTTTCTGGCGACGGTGCGGGCGGCCTGATGTCAGCCTGGCTGTCCCAAGCCTTGTCGCTCCCCGACCGCGAATAACGGCCCGGTCACGTCTCCTTCGAAATTACTTTCGCCCAGCGGATTGGAACACCTCATGACGGTTCAATCGAACAGCCAGACACCGGAAATTGCTCCGGACCTGCTGCAGTCGCATGCACTGCGCCTGTACGTCGCTTGCGCCGGTAAGAGGCTGTCGCACATCTGGATCGTCGAACCGGTTCACAATGGACTTCAACTGGGGATGCGGACCCAGGCGGTCAGCGTGAAACTGCAAGTTTCGCCACGGGATCGCTCATGCGTCGCTGTCGAATACGGCATTAACGGCAGTTGGAAGCGGGCAAACAACCATCTGGTCGCCCGGCAATTCCATGGTGGCAGCCCTGCCTCCGAGGCGACGCAGGTGGCAAGCCTGACATTTGTGACCGCGCGCGCCGTGACCACCTGTTCATTGCCGAAACGGCAAAAGGATTACCCGCACGCGCAAATCGGCGTGGCCAGGGAGGGGCAATCCGCAGTGGCCGGCGTCTATCTCTGCAAGGAGGCAGACGCGGTTGGGTCTCTTCTTGACGAGGGGCACCGCCTGCTGGCGGTGTGGCGCATCGGGCGGCAGTGTTACGCCCATTTGTATCACATGGCCCGGTCGAGGCGGCGGGCTGTCGCCCTGCCGCTGGATGGTCATCTCTATCCGGGTGTGAGCGTTTGCGTCGAGGACGCAACGGGCGTGGTACAGATCGCAGCCTTCGGTGAGAACGTCGTCCCGGTCCGTGCAAAGCGGCGCGTTGGAAAGAAGCCGGCGATCCAGCCGGCTGGCGACCCGGACACTGGATTTGTTCCGGGGGCGTTGCGTGCGTCATTACATCGCGGCGGTCATGCCGATGCGTAAGCCGCTAACCGCAAAGCTGACCGGGCGCGCCCTGATCTGGATGACGGTGTCGTGTGGCGGCCTGGTGGTCATCGCGACCTGGGGGCTGTTGCAGATATCGTTGTCTGCGGTGGCGCAACGCACCAACGAAATCGACAATCGACGCACCGCCGAAGCGTTGAGCGGCGCCGTGTCGCTGTCCCAGACGCAGATGGCCAATCTCGTCGAGGTCAATTCAGTGTGGGACGACGCCGTGGTTCACGCTTACGCGCCCAGGCTGGACCTGCAATGGCTGGGCGCGAGTTGGGGTGCCCTGGCCAAGGCCGGGGGCGACTATGACGGTGTCTATATCATCGGCGGCGACGGGGAACTCATCTGGGGTGCGGTCGACATGGTTGAGACGCCCCATCCCCGGTTCAGCGACCTGGGCGTGGGAACGCGGAGTCTTTACGCCACCAGTCGAAGCTCTTCAGCGCAAGGGCAAACGCCCGTCAGCGGATTGTCGTTGACCAGCCGGGGACTGGCTTTTGTCTCGATAGGGCTTATTCAGCCGAGCTCGAGCGCGGTTCGTTTGCCGGCGCATCAGGCCCGCTACCTGGTGCTGACGCGACGGGTCGATCGCAGCCTCATCACGTCTTATACCAAAGCGTATGCCTTGCGCGGTCTGGAACTTGTTCCACCAGGAACGAAGACGGCCGGGCCGTCGGTCGCCATGACGGATGCAGGGGGACGCGCCCTGGCTGCGTTGACATGGTCGTCACGCAATACCGGGCTGGAAGCGGCGCGCGCGGCGTGGCCGATGGTGACGACGGCACTATGTCTAATCACCCTGGTCATGACAGGTCTGATATTTGCGATTATCTCAGGTATCCGGTTGATGGCGAAAAGCCGTAATATGGCCAAGGCCATGCCTGTGACCGATGCATTGACCGGTCTGCCCAACCGGCGCGCCATCGTCGAGAGGTTGGCCGCGTGCCTGGACGGCAATGCCGCTCTGGCAGTCATCGATCTCGACCATTTCAAGCTAGTCAACGAAAGCCACGGCACGGAAGTCGGCGACCAGGCGCTCCAGGCTTTTGCGCGCCGCCTGTCGTCGTGCCTCGTGACCTCCGTCATGGGGGCGCGCATGGGCGGCGACCAGTTCGCCATCCTGTGCGAGGGAGCCATGGCCGCAGAGTGCGTCGCGCACGTGCTGGAACGCCTGCACGCGGCGAGTGCTGACCCGGTCGGCCTCGACAATGTACACATCGTCATGACCGCGTCTGCGGGGATGGCACAGCGGGACGGGTGCTCGACGGACGGCGACGGCCTGTTGAGCCACGCCGATGCCGCCCTGGCCGAGGCGAAGCGCCGGGCACACGGCTCGATCGTGCAGTACGATCGCACACTCGACGCCAGCCTGAGTCTGCGCCGAGTCATCGCCCGGGAGATAGTGACCGGTCTGCAACACAACGAGTTCGCCGTTGCGTATCAGCCGATCGTTGCCAGTGACGACGGCACCATGACGGCGGTCGAGGCTCTGCTGCGCTGGCCCGGCCGGGGCGCCGGCGTCTTGGGCCCCGACACCTTCATCGAAATCGCCGAGCACTTCGGCCATATTCATGCGCTGTGGACGTTTCTAGTCCGTCGCGCCTGCGTGGACATCAGGCCCTTTGAACACCTGCTCCTGCAGGTCAACCTGTCGCCCGTCCAGTTCGGAGACCCCCGCCTTCTCGCCGACCTGCGCGACGTCCTGGAGGCGACGGGTTTTCCCGCCAGCCGGCTGATCGTCGAAGTGACCGAAGGACGCATGATCGATCTGCAAAGCCAGGCGGCAGATGTCATCAAAGGACTTCATGCCCAGGGTATATCTGTCGCGCTCGACGATTTCGGCACGGGCTACTCTTCGATTGGTTCGCTTCGCCAATTCGGCTTCGACAAGCTGAAGATCGACAAGTCCTTGTGCGACCGCGTTGTCGAGGATGCCCAGACCGGCGCATTGGTAGCGGCGACCGTGGCGCTGGCGCGCGCACTCGGCATCCCGGTGACAGCCGAAGGCATCGAAACGGCCGAACAGGCGTCGCTGCTGCACCTGGCCGGGTGTCAGTCATTGCAAGGCTATTACTATGGCCGTCCCCAATCACTCGCCGACCTGACACACAGGGTTGCAGAGACAATTCGGCAGCCGGCCCTCGGGGAAGCGATACTGGCGGGATGACCTGGCTGCCTGGCGGAACCGGCGAGAGGAAAGAGTGCCGGTAATGCCGGCGACACAAAGGAATTTAGCGTGGTTGAAGACACTATGGATCGTATCTTTTTCGGGTGGCGTCTGGACGAGGCGGCGCGAAAGCTGACTAGCCCGGCCAGCCGCGTGCTGGCGCTGAGCCCTGGCGAATTCGCGCTTCTACGCATTTTCCTCGACATTCCCGACCGGCCTCTGAGCCGTGAAAACATGCTGGCGCTTATGGAAATGGCCGGACAGCCGACAACGATGCGCGCGCTCGGCGACCTGGTGGCGCGCTTCCGGCGCAAGCTGGCCTATGCTCACCCCATCGCCTCGGTGGACCAGGCCTTGATCCAAACGGTCTACGGCGTCGGCTACGCCCTGCGGCCAAGGTATCGGCCCGCCAGACCAGACCCCTCTCGCCTGGTTCTGCCCCCGCAGCCGCTGCCTCGCTTCGCGGACCTCGATGGCGCGGCGCTGAGCGCAGCAATTGCTGAGCGTTTGCCGGGATTGGTTGCCTATTGGGACGTCAATCTCAAATGCCAGTTCGCCAATCAGGCCTATGTCGAATGGTTCGGGCGCACGCCTGGCGAATTGATCGGCACGTCCTTGCGCGACCTGCTGGGGCCGGACCTGTTTGCCCGTAACGAAGGCTATATCCGCGCGGCGCTGGCTGGGCAGAGCCAAGGCTTTGACCGCACCCTGGTCAAGCCGTCCGGAGAGGTCGGGCATACCTGGGCGCAATATATACCCGACTTCGACGAGTCAGAGACCGTGGCGGGGTTTTACGTGCTGGTCACTGACATTACCGACCTCAGGCAGGCGAACGATATTACGGCGACGCACGGCTGACGGACAGGCGCGGTAAGCCTTCAGCCCCCCGCAATCGCGCATTTCTAAACGGCCTCAACGGGACTAAGGCAGTTACGGGACAAACACCGTCCGCTGGTATCGGAGACCAAGATCATGAGTAACCGGCTTCAGGACAAGATTTGCGTCGTCACCGGCGCCGCAGGCGGGATCGGCGCTGCCATCGCGCGCGCCTTCGCCGCGCAGGGGGCTCAAGTCGTCGTCACCGACATCGATGCGTGCGCCGGCCGTGCTTTCGCCGTCGAACTGGGCGCCCAGGCACGGTTCGCCGCGCTGGACGTCACGCAGGAAGATCAGTGGATGTCCGTGCTGGAAGACGTGGTGCGCACCAGCGGCGGCCTCGATGTGCTGGTCAACAATGCCGGTGTCAGCGGCACCGGCCGCGCCGCCGCCGACCCCGAAAACACGTGCCTTTCCGACTGGCGGCGCGTGCTGCATATCAATCTCGACAGCGTTTTCCTCGGCTGTAAGCACGCGATCCGCACTATGCGCGCCAGCGGGCGGCAGGGATCGATCATCAACATGTCGTCGCGCTCCGGGCTGGTCGGCATTCCGCATGCCGCCGCCTATGCCGCCAGCAAGGCCGCGATCCGCAATCACAGCAAGACGGTGGCGCTCTATTGCGCCGAACAGAATCTCGGCATCCGTTGTAACACCATCTTCCCGGCTTCGATCCGGACGCCGATGTGGGACGCCATGCTGGGCGACAAGGCCGAAGAGGCGCAACTGCTGGCCAATATGCCGCTGCATCGCTTCGGCCGCCCGGACGAGGTCGCCGCTGTCGCCGTCATGCTCGCTTCGGACGAAGCCACGTACATTACCGCTTCCGAATTCAATATCGACGGCGGGATATTGGCCGGGACGGCGACCTCACCTAAATAGCTCATACATGCACACTTGATGGATGCGTCATCGACGCTTGATGGATGTCAAGCATCGTTGCGTTGAATTATGCTTTAATATGATGCGATAAATGTCGATAAGATGTTGAATCAATATTAATGAATAATTAAATATACTCCCAACGTCGCGTTTAATACTTAAATTGTTCGCCGTTAGGGAGAGTATAAAGGCAAGGGGTCGCATGGGATTGATTGCAGTACTGGACCGGATCAATACCCACCTCAGCATCCGCGGCCGGATGCGCATCGTCAGCGGGCTGATGGTCCTGCCGGTCGCCGTGACCGGCTGGCTGTTGTTCGAGACGCATATGACGACCATCGATTTTGCGCGCACCGAGACCGTTGGGACGCGGCAGGTCGGCGCCCTGTGGCCGTTCGTGACCGCCGGCGCGCTGGACGCACAGCCCGCCTCTCAGGACGTGTCTGAGCTCAAGGCGACGACGACGGGACCGGTCACCTTCATCACCGCCGGCGACGCCGACGGCCTGGCCGGCCGGACGGGCGAGGCGCTCAGCAGCGGCAGCCAGGACCTGCTGACCAAGGTCAGCGACGCCTCCAACCTGACGCTCGATCCCGATCTCGACAGCTTCTACATGATGGACGCCGTAACGGTGCGCCTGCCGGGGCTGGTGGCCGCGGCCGACCGCCTGGAGGACGCCCACACGACCGGCATGGACGATGCCGAACAACGGGTCGCCGCCGATGCGTTCACCACGGCCGTCGCGGCGCTCAAGGCCGATGTCGAGAAGTCGGCCGTCCATATGGCCGACCGCGACCAGGCGGCGAGGGCGGTGGCGGCGATCTCGGCGCTGTGTGACCAGGCGGCCGCTTTTGCCCGCGTCCCCAACCAGGCCACGATGACGCAGCTGATCGACCAGGCGACCCCCGTTTTCGTCCAGAGCAACGACGATCTGGCGAGGTTGTTGAAGGCGCGGATGAGCCATGAATATGTGCAGATGGTGGGCGAGCTCGGCGTCGCGGGTCTCGTCCTGCTGCTGGCCTTGGCTCTCAACTTCATCATCGGCAACGGCCTCAGCCGGCGGCTGACCGTATTGTCCGGGCTGATGCAAGCGTTGATCAAAGGCGAGGCAATCACTGACATCCCGTTCGCCAGCGATCGTTTCGAAACCGGCGTCATCGTCACGACGCTGCGTGCGTTTCGAGACACTCTAGCAGAAGCAGAGACCATGCGCCAAGTGCAGCATCAGTTGGAGGAGGACGGCATAAATGCCCGCCGGTGCGCTATGCTCGACCTGGCCGATGAATTCGAGCGCAGCCTTATGTCCATCGTCGATGATCTGGGCCATTCGGCGGACGGACTGGGTCGCACGGCCGAAGACCTGACCACCGACGCCGAACAGACCTCGGCGCGCAGCCGGATGGTGGCGTCCAGCATGGATGCCGCCAGCAACAACGTCCAGTCTGTCGCCGGCGCGACCGAAGAGATGGCGGCGTCGTCGCACGAGATCGCAGACCGCGCCCAGCGCGCCGCCGATGCAGCCGAAGGCGCGACGCGGCAAGCCAATGACGCGATGGCCGTGGTCGAAGAAATGAATAGCGCCGCCGACAGCATCGGCCACGCCGTCGAGTTGATAGCCAAGATCACGTCGCAGACCAACCTTCTGGCCTTGAACGCGACCATCGAGGCGGCCCGCGCGGGGGAAAGCGGCAGGGGTTTCTCGGTCGTCGCCGCCGAGGTCAAGGCACTGGCCCAGCAGACCTCACGCGCCACCGAGGAGATCAACCGTCAGGTCAAGGGCGTTCAGGAGGCGACGGCGCACGCCGCCACCGCCATGCGCGCCATCTCGCTTTCGGTGATTGAGATGAAGGCGATCGCGCAAGGCATTTCGGAGTCGGTGGCGCAACAGACCCTGGCGGTCGGTGAGATTTCCCAGTCGACCAGCGCCGTGGCGCGGTCGACCGCCGAGATCAGCGGCGCGGTCACCGAGGTACGCGACACGGCCGGCTATACCGGGGAAAGGGCGCGTGATGCCCTGAAGGAGGCGCGCCGCGTCGCCGATCAAGCCCGCGCGCTCCGCCAAAGCGCTGAAGGTTTCCTCGCGGGGGTGCGTGTGGCGTAAGGAAGTGCGGAAAAGCAGTCCGCTTCGACATTAAAGGCCGCACACTCCACCGGAAAAATGCTCCAATTGCGTCAAAAAAGCTGATATAGATGAACGCTATAGTATTTTTATTTCCAAAAGCGCTGAGAGTATAACAACGTGCATAAGTGCACAGTGTTGGAGCCTTAAGTGAGTAATACCAGGGGGTCTATCGGCGCGTTCGAAGCCGTAGCGGACACACTTCCGGCCCTGATCCGGATTACCAATCTGGCCAAGGAGATCGTCTGGGCCAATCGCGCCTGGCTTACCTTCAAGGGCCTGACGCTTTCGCAGGCCAGCCATCTCGATTGGCTGGACGGCGTGCATCCGCACGACCAGGCCGAACTGCGTCCGGTCCTTGACGGCAACTTCTCTCGGCAGGCGCCGTTCGAGGCGAAATATCGCCTGCGTCACCAGTCCGGCGCCTATCGCTGGATCGTCCACCACGGCACGCCGCGTTTCGACGCCTCAGGCGCGTTCGAGGGCTTCGTGACGATTTGCACCGACGTGCACGACCAAACCATGGCCGATGACGAACACGCGCATTTCTTCGATGTCGCCAGCGACATTCTGCTGACCACCGACGCGCACGGCTATATCAGCAAGATCAACGATGCATGCGAACGCATCCTGGGCTGGACCGCCGACGAAATCCGCGCCATTCACTTCTGCGATCTGGTGCATCCCGACGATATCGAGGTCAGCTTGGCGCTGCTGCAGTCCCTGCTCCGGGGTGAAGACGTCGTCGATTTCGAGAACCGCTATCGTCACAAGGACGGCAGCTATCGCTGGCTGTCGTGGCGCTCGCACTACGATGCCCATTCGGGGCTGTGCTATTCCTGCGGCGTCGATGTCAGTGAGCGAAAAGCCTACCAGGCGGCGCTGGAAGACACGATCGCCCGCTTCAACCTCGCCATGGTCGCGACGTCGGAAGGGCTTTGGGACCTCGATCTGCGGACGCACCGGATAAACGTGTCGGCGCGCTACAAGGACATACTCGGCTATAGCGGCGACGATGCGCCGGCGACGGCGGACGCTTGGGGCGCCTTGGTCGAGCCGGGCGACCGCGCCGTGGCCAGGAAGGCGCTCGACGACCATCTCGACGGCCTGACGCCCGATTACAGCGCCGTGTTTCGCATGAAGCACAGGTCGGGCGGCTGGCGCACAATATTGTCGCGCGGCGTCGCGATGCGCGATGCAGCCGGAGTGCCTTACCGGGTCGTCGGTGTCCATGCCGACGTCACCGACCAGCGCAAGCGCGAAAACGATCTGCGGCAGTTGAAAGACCAGGCTGAAAGCGCCAACCGCGCCAAGACGGACTTCCTGGCCAATATGAGCCATGAAATCCGTACGCCGATGAGCGCGGTGATCGGCGCCGCCCATATATTGAGCCGGGGCGCGTTGCCGGCCGACAAACATGCCAAGGTGGTCGACACCCTGATGCAGGGAGCAAGGTCGCTGATGGAACTGATCGACGATTTGCTCGACCTCAGCAAGATCGAGGCGGGCGCCCTGCAACTCGACCTGGCCCCGTTCGATGCGCGCGAGGTCGTCAGCGAGGTGTTGAAGACGCTGGAGGTCAACGCGGCGAACAAGGGGCTGGAGTTGCAACAGCAAAACCGTTGCAACTGCGTCACCGAACGTATGTTCGTCGGCGATCGCGCCCGTATCCGCCAGATCCTTTTGAACCTGTGCAGCAATGCCGTGAAGTTCACCCATGCCGGCACCGTCACCGTCGGCATCGATTGCGAACCGACGGACGATCCCAATATCGAGGAACTGCGCTTCTTCGTCAGTGATACCGGCGTCGGCATCCCTCCCGACAAGTTGAAGGCTATTTTCGGCAAGTTTGAACAGGGCGATTCCCGGCTCAACCGGCGCTACGGCGGCGCGGGCCTGGGCCTGGCCATCGCCAAATCGTTGACCGAAACCATGGGCGGCCATATTACCGGCCACAGCGAAGTGGATATCGGCTCGACTTTTTCGGTCCGGCTGCCGTTCGAACGCCTGTCTTCCCCTGGCGGAATACCGACGGCCTCCGACGACGAAACGCCCGCCGCCGAGCACGCCGCCGAGCACGCCGTCGTGCTGCTGGTTGAAGACAACGAGGCCAATATCATGGTCGCCAGCCACTTCCTCGACGATTTCGGCCACGACCACGACGTCGCCATGACGGGCGAGGAGGCGCTGGCCAAGGTCACCGGCGGGGCGGACTATCAGGTCATCCTGATGGACATCCAGATGCCGGGTATGGACGGGCTGGAAACGACGCGGCGTATCCGCGCCTTCGAACGCGAGCAAGGTCTGGCGCCACGTCCCATCATCGCCATGACGGCGCACGCCATGATGACCGACCGCCTGGAGGCCGGCATGGACGGTTACCTGACCAAACCCTTCGACCCCGAGGCACTGCGGGCGACCCTGGCCAGTCACCTGCGTCCCCTGGCCGCCGCCCAGCCTGAGGCAGATTAGGGGCCGCGCGCATCTTTCCATGGGTGTTTGAATCGCTACCCCTCCCAGGGTAGGTCTTTCTTCGCCAACACGATCACAGTCAAAATGATGTTTGCCAGGGTTGGACTGCCGTCCGAACCCTTGCCGCGGTGCGAACGCGTCTGACACTTATTCCGTCGGCCCTTTAAATCATAACCCGGCTTCAGGGTGTCGAAAGCGACAGGCCCGGTGCTCTCCAAATCCGCTAACACGCATTTGGTCAGGCGCCGTGTCCGACTCAGGCACCTGTCTTGGCATGACGCGCTGTGTGGAGCGTGTCTTTGTTGGCCGGCGTCTGGACGACCTTGAACCAGTAGTCGCCGATGCCGGCGACGATGTCGTCATAGTCCTGAAGGATGACCGGCTTGGTGATGAACCCGGCGGCGTGCCCCAGATAGCTGGCGGCTATATCGCTATCGGCGGCGGAACTGCTGAGGATGATGACCGGGATCATTGCCAGGTTGGGGGTCAGTTTCGGGTCGCTCTTCAACCGCCTCAGAAACTCAAAGCCATCCATGCGCGGCAGGTTGAGATCGAGCAGGATGATATCAGGGTGCTCGGCAAGCGCGTATTCGCCTTCTTTTGCCAGCATCGCCAGGGCAGCTTCGCCGCTCTCGGCAAGGCTGATCGTGCTGTCACCTTCAGCCTTGCGGAACGCGAGCTTGATGAGCGTGGCGTCACCTCTATTATCCTCGATCACGAGCACATGCGGGCATTGGCGGCGTTCGGCGATGGTCGTCATGCGCAATCTTTCCAAAGTTGACCTGAGAGATTCCGCCAAAAAGGGCGGTGCCAATAGCGCATCAACCATCAAAATATTCGATTCGCCTCATACAATTTTCTCATACGTGAGCAAATTTTCGTGTGTTGTCGACTGTTGTAACCCAGGTTTTTCACAATACCAGACAAATATTCGGGAAATTATAATTTGCGCCTTGTCCTAAAAACATCAAATTTATATAATTATTTAATTATTAATATTTGCGGAGGTTTATGGTTAACGATTGATTAAAAAGTATTGGGTTCACATTCTCTTGTGGTAGCCCTGTCTTTTTGAAAATGAAAGTTCCACCATGAGTAGCCTTGGCGACCATGTATCGGCCTTGAACCCGGATGCGGCTGGCAGCTTGGCCTTTTTGCCCGGACGCGCCGAGCCATCGCTGCATCTCGCGGATGAGGACGTTCTGGTCCAGGCCGGCGCCCTGCAAAAAGCGATATTCAACAGCGCCAATTTCTCGAGTATCGCCACCGATGCCAGGGGCGTCATCCAGATCTTCAATGTCGGCGCCGAGCGTATGCTGGGCTACGCGGCGGCCGAGGTGACGAACCGCATCACGCCGGCGGACATATCCGACCCGGAAGAACTCATCATGCGCGCCCGGGTGCTGAGCATCGAACTCGAGACAAAGATTTTGCCCGGCTTCGAGGCACTGGTCTTTAAGGCATCGCGCGGCATCGAGGATATTTACGAGCTGACCTATATCCGCAAGGACGGCACACGCCTGCCGGCGCTGGTCTCGGTCACGGCGTTGCGCGATGCCGAGGAGTCGATCAACGGCTACCTTCTGATCGGCACCGACAATACGGCGCGCAAGCTGATAGAAGACGAGCAGCTGAAGTCCGATCAGCGCTTGCGCGATCAGCAGTTCTATACCCGGTCCCTGATCGAATCGAGTATCGACGCGCTGATCACGACCAATCCCGCCGGCATTATCACCGACGTCAACAAGCAGATGGAAGCCCTGAGCGGCTCGACGCGTGACGAATTGATCGGGGCGCCGTTCCGCGATTTCTTCACCGACCCAGTACGGGCCGACGCCGGTATTCGCCGGGCTCTGCACGAGCGGACGGTCACCGATTTCGAACTGATCGCCTGCGGACGCGACGGCAGGAAAACGGCGGTGTCCTACAATGCCACGACGTTTTACGACCGTTCGCGCACGCTTCAGGGCGTGATCGTCTCGGCGCGGGACATCACGCGCAACAAGGAGGCCGAAAACACGCGCGAACTGTTGCTGGCCAGGCTGACCGAATCCAATACGGAACTGGAAAGGTTCGCCTATGTCGCGTCGCACGACATGCAGGAACCGCTGCGCATGATGATCAATTTCAGCCAGCTCGTCGTTCGCGACTATGCCGGCCGGCTCGATGATGACGGCAAGACCTATCTGACGACGATCGGGGATTCGGCGTCGCGGATGCGCGACATGGTGCACGACCTGCTGGAATATGCGCGACTGGGCCGGGACGGAATCAAGTACAGCCAAGTCGACATGGCTCTGGAATTGACACGTGTCGTCGAGAACCTCGGTCAGCTTGTCCAGGACACCGGCGCCATCGTGACCTGTGACGCGCTGCCGAAGGTTCGCGGTAATGCGGTGCAGCTTATGCGCCTGCTGCAAAACCTGATCGCCAACGCCATCAAATTTCAGCCCGCTGCACACGTTCCGCGGATACATGTTGGGGCATGCGAAGAAGGCGATCACTGGCTGTTGTCGGTGAAGGACAACGGGCTGGGGATCGAAGACGCCTATATCAACGAAATATTCGAACCGTTTCGCCGCCTGCACAGCTGGGGCGATATCCAGGGCACGGGCCTGGGCCTGGCTGTCAGTAAAAAGATCGTCGAAAACCATGGGGGGCGAATTTGGGCGTCATCACCCCCGGGCGCCGGCTCCACGATTTTCTTCACCCTGACGGGTGCGTGATCGTTTTTTAAAGGAGGCAAGACATGACTGAGCACATGCAAGGCAACGGCCGCAAAGCCGAAATCCTTTTGATCGAAGACAATCTCGGCGATGAGTTACTGGCGATGCGCGCATTCAAAAACAGCGATGTCGAAATCGTCCTCACGGTTACCGGTTCGGCGGAAGAAGCGTGGGCCATGTTGAACCGCCACCGCGAGCATCGCCATTATCGCCTTCCCGATCTCATACTGCTGGATCTGCATTTGCCGAAGATGAGCGGCGGCAGTCTGTTGCTGCTCATCAAGGAAAACCCCGATCTGAAACATATTCCGGTTATCATCATGACCAGTTCCGAGCTCACCTCGGACGTCAAGCGCTGCTACGATCTGCACGCCAGCGCCTACATAGTCAAACCCGCCGACCTGGACGCCTTCAAGGATGTCGTCAGGACAATCGAATCCTTCTATTTTACGGTCGCGCTGCTGCCGCTTCCGGAGCTCGACGTACAGGCGGGGCGAAACGCGTTCTCAGCCCGGCCGGCCACGAAATTTGGTCCTAACGAAAGGCCACCCATGATGGGTTTCCGGCGTTTCGCGTAATCCACCACTATGGCCCAACGGCTTCGGCTAGTTCATCGAACTTGCCCTCCGCGTCGCTCTGCTGATCATATGTCCATACCTCGGCTGCCCGGCCAGGGTCCTTCACAGTGAACCCCTGGTCAATGGTTCGACCGCTAATGGTCAGGCTTGTGCGCCAGAGTTCAATGCCGTTTTCGCAGCGGAGACGGAGTCTTGATGTAGACATTTTTGGTATCCCGGCCGCCGGCCGCCGGCCGCCGAAGGCGGACTATGCCCTCATCGTCCTGGTCAAGATAGTGCTCGTCTGGCTATTTGCCGAAGATTGCGGGGACACACTCCGCTGACACGGCGAATTGGGTCCGCGGAGCAGGGCTGTGGGTCAGGGCGTGTCACGCAAGGGAGCGAAGCGTGCTTTCGGGGCTGTGGAACAGGCGGCTGAGGCCGAGAAACACCAGGTTGTCGGCCGTGACCCGGTGCACCGGTATCTGGCGCAGATAGTCCGACACCCGGCCCTTGTCGCAAAACCGCGTCGCGAACGCGCTTTCGTCGAACAGGTCGCCGACCCATGTCAGCCAGTCTCCCGTCAGGTAGATGCCGCCTCTGGCCCCGGTAAACAGGGCAAAATCGGCCACCGTGGCGGCGAACAATTGGGTCTGTATGGTGAGGATGCGAACGGCCGCGGGGTCGGCGTGGCCGGCCTGAAAGACGATTTCATCGACGTTCGGCGGATTGCCGGATGTGTCCTCGATCGCGGCGATGCATTGCCACAGGTCGACCATGCCGGGGATGGACACCAGCCGCTCACGCGACACATGGCCATACTTGACCGTCAGTCGCTTGAATATTTCGATCTCCAGGGCGTTGCCGGCGGCAAAATCGGCGTGGCCGGCTTCACAATGCGAACCCGTCCAGCCGCCCTGCCGGTCAGGCATAAGCAGGGCCCCGCCAAGGCCTTGGCCGGGGTCGACGACGGCGATGACGTGTCCGGCCAAGGCTGACTGGCCGCAGATCTTGCGGTAATCCGGCTCTGTCAGTGCCGGGATGGCCGTCGCCTTGGCGACGGCGTCGTTGAGAAAATGCACGTCGGGCGCATGCAGCAAATCGGCCAGGGCGCGGCGGTCCATGCTGAAATTCAGATGCATCAGTTTGAGGCTGCCGTCCGCCTCCCAGCCCGAGGTCGAAAAGGCCGCGCCCGCCAGGTCCGGATCGCCATTGTCGGCCAGGAAGCTCAGCACCGCGCCGTTGAAGGCCTCCAGGCTGCGGCAGGGATAGCGGCGGATGATCTCGGGGCGCTGTCCGGCATCGGCCAGGGCCAGGCTCAGATAGTCGCCATTGCTGATGTCGCCGAGCAAAACCTTGTCAGTCATTGCTGCGTCTCCGGATGTCCATGGGAAAGTTCGATTGACCAGGGCTTGACGGGGGGAGCGTTCAGCATTGCGCCCGTGACGCCTTAAGGACCGCCGTTTTCAAGCTGGCGTGGGTGACACCGGCCAGGCGGGCGACCGCCATCTGACGGAAGCTGTCGAATTCGCGCATCATGCAGGCGCCAGTGGCAAGTTTTGCGGCGGAACTGAGGATTTCGAGGTATTCGCGCAGTACGTCGGATTCGCGTTCGGTGCCGTCATAGTCGAGGCAGACACCCGCCAGCCCACACTGTTTCAGCCCCTGTATGGCGCGCTTGTCCGCCGTCGCCGTGCCGACGACGATGCGGCAAAAAGGCTTGATGAGATAGACGATTTCCAAAATGCGG
The DNA here is from genome assembly GCA_965246725.1 of Asticcacaulis sp. GTDB lineage: Bacteria > Pseudomonadota > Alphaproteobacteria > Caulobacterales > Caulobacteraceae > Asticcacaulis. Next base: position 66,017 of record CBDFFG010000003.1, on the reverse strand, counting down.
TGCTGCGGAACGCCGCTCAGGCCGCGTATTTCGATCAGCGCCTTCATGTTGAGGTCGGCGGCGGCGTTGGCGATGGCCGTCATGGCCCGCGTGCGGCCGCGGGTCGAAGCCAGGGTCGAAAACGCCATGGGAATCACAATCAGCACCTTTCGGTCCGCCGGGGTTCGCGCCTCCAGAAGCTTTATGCCCTGAAAGATATTCTCCAGGTCGATCTGTTCCTTATCCTGCCAGTCCATGACCCGCAGCAGGCGTCCCTCCAATTGGACGTTGGCAATCGTATCGATAACGATGGGCTCCAGCCTGTTGCCGATCATGGTCAGCTGCTTGAGCTCGAATACCGGCTCCAGCGTGCAGGCGACGCGCAGGTTCCTGCCGATGCACTGGACGGTCGTCGCGGTAAAGCTGGCGCCGGATATGCCGATCATCCGGGTGGTGGCGGCTGGCTTTTGCGGCGCGACAGTCTCTTGATGCGGCGCAGGCGGATGAGCGGCCGTTCGTTTGCCGTCGAAGTCCTCATCGCGATCGAAATAGGTGTTGAGATCGATTGTCCTGAGTTTCACGCGGTTTGCGTCTTCAACGATATTTTCGAACAGGGGCAGCGTCGCCTGGGTGTCGGCGCCGATGAAAAAGCGGACGGTGTCGTTCCATATTTCGGCACAGGCCAGGGCGCCGGCGCGCGGGCCGCTGCCGATCGTCACGGCGATCCAGGCGTTGCCATTAATGCCCGCGCACCAGTTGGGCTCCTGAAAGCGGTCGGCAAAACCATTGTGGAGGTATTCGTGGACGAAGGGGGCCTTGGACTCCCACTTAGCGCCCAGGCGAATGATAAGAAAATCGAGTTTAAGAAGAAAGGCGCGGCCACGTATGTCTGCCTGTGTTTCACGCAGTCGCGCGACGACATCCATACTTTCAGTATCCGTGACATCTAGACACTGAAAACCGTCTTCATCCGGCGATGAAAAGCCATGTGCGGCTTCGGTCACAAATAAAAAGCATAAATTTTACTCATAAATCCAGCTGCTCCCGGAATGCAAATATTAGCCTGCCTGTGGAAAAAATCCGCAAATCACACCAATATTGTCAGATAACACAATTTTACGCCTCATACACGAAATGCATTATTTGCGGGGATTTATGTTTATGCCGTGCGGGGAGCGTATATTAACTGTTTCATGGCACGTATAGTGACTGGAAATTCGTCGTCGAGACGATGCCGGTTTTCGTCAGGTCATTGTCAGGTTTTATCGATGTTGGTGTCCCGTCTCATCTATCACAGTGTTTCGCTGCTGGTTCCTGCAAGAGAGACAGAGGTTCGGGAGCTCAACGCTATCCTTGACGCGTCGAACCGGAATAACCGGTCCAGGGACGTGACGGGCGCCGTCATCTTTGACCGGGACGTGTTCGTCCAGGTGTTGGAGGGGGAGCGCGACGCGGTCTGGTCACTGTACAAAAACATCCGGATCGACCGGCGTCATGGCGATGTCACGCTTGTCGAATGGGTTCACGATGTCAGGCGGCAATTCGGCAACTGGTGGATGGGCGGCGCCGAAAGAACCGGCCTGAATGCGCCGCTGTTCGAAAGGTTTGTCCGCCAGGGCCGCTTCGAGCCGGCCCGGATGACCGCGGCCGAAACCTTGTCGCTCATGCGGGACCTCGAAGACGGCGGCCTGTCGCGCGAACTGGGCCTCTGACACGGTTACGATGATGAGGCAGACTGTTGCAATGAAGGGCAATAAAAACCTGCCCTTTGCACCGCGCAACACTTACGCCATGTCACCGAAATTGCGGCGGCGTTCGGTCCACGCATCGGTCACGTCTGTGCCGCCGCTTTGCCCAGGGCGTTGCCGGAAAGCCAGGCGCATTCCACGCGCGGCCCTGCCAGCCAGTCGCCGCAGACGCCCAGCCTGATCGTTCGGTCGAAAAGGTAGCCATAGCCGTTGCTGCCGGAGCGGGCGTAAAGCCAGCTGTGGGCCTGGACGAAACGCGTGTCCGGCAGCACCGCGCCGATCCGCTGGCCAAGCGCCTGCATCATGGCAGCGCAAACATCGGCGGGCGGCGTCTCCCAGTGCCGGCGCGACCAGTCCGGGGACGCCTGGATCACCCAGGTCTCCATCGCGGCGCGGCCGGGTTTGGCGCTGTTGCGGGCCGCCCAGACGATATCGCCGCCGGCCTTGACGATATCGTCATCACTGGTGACACGATCGGAAAAGGCTGCCATCACCGTCCAGCAGGGTGCGGACGGCGTCGCCTCCGCGATGGCGGCGAACCCCGGGCAATCGTCGATGATGAGCGCCGGAACCTGTTCGGCGGGAACGGCGACGACGACCGTGTCGTAGATGTCGGCCCTGTCCGCGTCGCCGTGCAGACGCCAGCCGGTGCCGAACCGGGTCACGCGTTCGATGCGGCTGCCGAAGCGCACGCTCAGGCGGGCGGCCATCGCCGCAACCGGCGCGTTCATCGCCGGTGTGCCCACCCAGGCATCTGCGCCGGCGGCCGGCCATGGCGCAACCAGGCCAGCGCTTTGCCACGTTCTGACCTGGGCCAGGAATGCCTTGTCGCGAGCGGTAAAATACTGGGCGCCGTGGTCGAAACCGACCTCGATATCACCAATGGCGACGCGCCGGGTCGACATGCGTCCGCCCGGGCCGCGTCCCTTGTCGTACAGGTGCACCTCGCTGCCCCGGCCTGTTAGCACATGTGCGCACGCCAGGCCGGCCATGCCCGCGCCGATTATGGCGACACGGCCGGCGGCGGAACTGGAAAGAGAAGCTGTCATCTTTGAACTCTAGTTTGTGACGATGCCGCCGTGGGCACGCATGTCGAGCAGCATGGCCAGCATGATGCGGCCCGGCCCGCTGAAAGGGTCGATGTCGAGGCGCGGCGAGTATTTCAGCACATGACCGGGGTTCAGCTTGTCGAGACTGGCCTGACCCATCGACCAGTCGCAAAAGGCGCGTTCCTCGATTTCATCGAAGACCAGCACGGTCATGTCGCTGTGGCGATCGTCGCGCATGATGCGGGCCAGCAGCGTCGACACCTCGCTGCGGCCCCCCTCGATAATCTGCATGAAGAGGGTGTCGGTGTGGCACAGCAACCCGGTTATGCCCAGGGGCGGGTTGTTGCGCCGCGACGCGTCGAGGACAGCGGCCACCGTGGCGTCCGTGATCGGTTGCTTCGAACGGCTCGCATAAAGGCATTGCACCAGCATGACCGGACCTAGGGTTTGAGGTTGATGAGGGCGAGGAATTCGCGGCGCAGGGCGGGATCCTTGAGGAAGGCGCCCCGCATGACGCTGTTGATCATCTTGGAGCCGTTGTCCTTGACGCCGCGCCACTGCATGCAGAAGTGGTCGGCCTCCATGACGATCGCCAGACCGTCCGGACGGACGCGCGTCATCAGTTGATCGGCCAGTTGCGTCACCGCCTCTTCCTGGATCTGCGGACGCGTCATGATCCATTCGGCGACGCGGGCATATTTCGACAGGCCGATCAGGTTCGAATGCTGGTTCGGCATGAGGCCGATCCATAATCGGCCCATGATCGGACAAAAATGGTGGCTGCAGGCGCTGCGAATGGTCACGGGGCCGACGATCAGAAGCTCGTTCAGGCTGGAAATGTTCGGAAACTCGGTCACGTCCGGCGGCGTGGTGTAGCGGCCGGCGAAGACCTCGTTGAGGTACATCCGGGCGACGCGGCGCGCGGTCTCGCGGGTGTTGTGGTCGTGGTCGACGTCGATGACCAGGCTGCGCAACACGGCTTCGAAGCGCTCGGCGACTTCCGCCTCCAGGCCGGCATGCTCGCCGTCTTCGATGAAGGCGGCAATATTGTCATTGGCGAAGAAACGCGCCTTCGACGCCTGCAGCCGGCGGCGGATGCGGTCAGAAATCGTTTCGTCGGCCTCGCTCCGATTTCGCGCCGTCGGGTCGGCTACGGACGGCGTATGGACATCCGTCGTCATAGCGGGCAGCGTTGGGCGGGCGGCGTTGGTTCGGGCTGCATGGCGTGCTGTTCCTTCGGCTATCAGTCGGCTATCCGGCGGCGATCCGGCGGCTATCCGGTGCGCGGTCGCGCCTCTCGCCCGTTGCCAGGATTACGCCGGCGGCCGGCGATTGGATCACAGGCCTCAGGGATCGCGGCCGGCCCTGGTGCGCGGCTGTTGGACAATTTGCCGCACTTCAGGTCCGCCTGCGCCGCACCAGCGTATCAGGTGCAGCTACTTGTGGAGGGTTTGATGCGGGTTTTGGTTATCGGGGCGAGTCGCGGGATCGGCCGCGAGACGGTGTCTGCTCTGCGTATGGCCGGGCACAATCCCCTTGGTATGTCGCGCGGCCGGGCAGGGTCGAAGGCAGGTGGGGCGAAGGCGGATGAGGCCGATGCGACTCCATGGGTGACCGGCGACGCGCTCGACCCCCTGGCTGTCGGGCATGCCCTGAGCGGCGTCGATGCGGTGATCCTGACACTGGGCATCGGCAATGGCGATCTCTTCCGGCCGGTGTCGCTGTTTTCGGAGGCGACGAAGGTTGTCGTCGCCGCCATGAGACAGGATGGCCCGAAACGGCTGATCGTCGTCACCGGCTTCGGCGCCGGCCGCAGCCGCGCCGCGATTCCGTTCTGGCAGAAGCTGCCGTTCGATGCCCTGTTCGGCCGGGCCTACAGTGACAAGGATATCCAGGAAGCGCTGGTCATGGACAGCGGTCTCGACTGGACGATCGTGCGGCCGGGGGTGTTGACCAACGGCGCGCGGACCGACCGGTATCTGGTTCTGTCCCACCCGTCTTCGTGGCGCAACGGCATGGTGTCGCGAAAGGATGTCGCGGCCTTCCTGGCGCAGCAGGTCGCCGACAAGGCTTTGATCGGCCACGATGTCGTCATCGTCGATTAGGCGTGACGGTTTTGCACTCTCTTCCCTGAAAGGGCACGGAAATGGACATATTTTTCGACGTCGCCATCGGCGTGTCGCTGCTGGTCGTCCTGGTCACCTTCATTCTGGGCATGTTCGCGTTCGGCCGCAACGGTCCCGAAGCCGGAGCGCGCCTGAACCGGCTGATGGCGTGGCGCGTCCGGACGCAGATCATTGCCATCATCGTGCTGGCGGTCGGCATGCTGGCCAAGTCTCGCGGTTAGGGCGCTGCGGCGGTGTCAGACGCGAACCTTGGGCCTGACCGAGCCCAGGCCGCCGTCGACGCCGATGACCTGACCGGTGATCCAGTCGTTGGCGGGATCGAGCAGGAAGGCGACAGCGCGGGCGACATCTTCGGCCGTGCCTATGCGGCCAAGGGCATGCATGCTTTCGGAGACCTTTCTTGCCGCCTCGGAGCCGACGAGGGCCGAGGTCATGGGCGAAGCGACGAGACCCGGTGCGACGGCGTTGACGCGCAGGTTGTTGCCGGCATAGGTCGCTGCCGCCGACAGGACCAGCCCCATGACGCCCGCCTTGGCGGCGGCTATAGCCTCGTGGTTGGCCAGGCCTTGCCGTGCGGCGGCCGACGATATCAGCACCACCGAACCGCCGGACGTCATATGCCGGCCGGCGGCGCGCACCGTCGCGAAGGCGGTCGTCAGCGAGGCAGTGATGACGTCGTCATACTGGGCGCGCGAGGTCTGGTGCGCCGAGCGCAGCAGCAGCGAACCGGCACAATTGACGACGCCGTCGAGCGGACCAAGGCGGCGGAATACCTCGTCGACGGCGTCGAAATCGCAGGCGTCGAGGACGGCGTCCGGTCTTATCCGTGCCGTGTCGCGCGCCGTGGTCAGCACCTCATGGCCGGCCGCCTGCAACTGGGCCGCGGTGGCCTGGCCGATGGCGCTGGACGCCGCGATGATCAGAAAACGCGCCATAAACCTACCTGTTCAGAAAATAGACCGCGGCGTTGAGCGCCGAAGCAAAGCCTACCCACAAAAGGTAGGGAACGAGAAGCGCCGCGGCGATGCGGTCGAGCCGCGCGAAGGTGACTATGGTCATGACGATGGCGGCCAGCATCAGGGCGATAACAACCAGGCCGGCGGCGGGGGCATGCAGGCCAAAGAAGGCGATGGACCACAGGGCGTTGAGGACGATCTGGACCATGAACCAGGCTATCGCCGGACGCTTGCCGGACGTCGTGGCCGGCAGGGTAAGGATACGCCAGAACGCCACCGCCATCAGACTGTAGAGCAGGGTCCACGCCGGGCCGAAAAGCCAGTTTGGCGGGGTAAAGCTCGGTTTGTGGATATGGGCGTACCATGTTGGGATATTGGGAAGGGTGGCCAGGCTGCCGGTGGCGCCGGCGGCGAAGACCACGCCCAGTGCCAGCAAGGCCAGGCTGACGCGGTGCGAACGGCTTGGTGGTGACGTCACGGCTATCCTCGCTGTTTTTCACTATACGCTGCCGGACGCGTGCTGGTTCAATCGGTAAGGCCAGGATGGCGCATTGGGCGGGACAAAGCGCCACAAAACCGGAATGGCAAGCTGTAGCGTACAATAGGAAACGTCAATTTATACGTGCTGTCATGTTAACGCCGATCCTCAGGAACACCTATCATCAACCCGACATCCGTGGTTGGTTTGGTGACTTCGGCGGTGTCTAGATACCTGAGGCCTTGGTGCCGCCGGTGCTGGAGCTGAACGAAGCGTGGCAAAGCGCGCGCCAGGATGCGGCCTTCTGGGCCGAGTATCATTCACTGCTGAAATTCTTCGTCGGTCGGCCCTCGCCGCTATGTTTCGCTGAATGCTTAACCGGGCATTTTGGCGCCTCGAAGATCTATTTCAAACGTGAAGAGCTCAATCACACCGGCGCGCACAAGATCAACAACTGCATCGGCCAGGTCCTGATGGCCAAGCGCATAGGCCGCACTCGTTCACCGCCGAAACCGGTGCGACCAGCATGGCGTCGCCTCGGCAACCGTCTGCGCGCGTTTCGACCTGCCGTGCATCCTCTACATGGGCGCCAAGGATGTCGAACGACAGTTACAGAATGTTTTTCGCATGAAGTTGATGGGCGCGGAGGCGGTGCCGGTGACGAGTGGTAACGCCATGCTCAAGGATGCTCTGAACGAAGCCTTGCGCGACTGGGTCAGCAATGTCCACGATACCTACTACATGATCGGTACGGTTGGCGGCATACACCCGTATCCGGAAATGCTCCGAGATTTCCTGACGGTGATCGGGAAGAGACACGTCAACAGATTCTCGAGCTGGAAGGCCGCCTGCCCGACGCCGTCATCGCCTGCGTCGGTGGCGGATCGAACGCCATCGGTATGTTCCACCCATTCATCGACGATGACGGCGTCAAGATCGTCGGCGTTGAAGCCGCTGGGCATGGCCTCGAAGTCTACAACGGCCACGCCGCTTCCCTCAATGGCGGCCGGCCGGGCGTCCTGTACGGAAATCGCACCTACCGGCTTCAGGATGATGACGGTCAGATTCTCGAAGGCCACTCGATTTCGGCCGGCCTGGACTGTCCCGGCATCGGGCCGGAACACGCCTACCTGTTCGATATTGGCCGGGCGAAATACGTCACCGCTACCGACCAGGAAGCGCTCAAGGCGTTTGCTCTGACGTCGAAATTGGAAGGCATCATCCCTGCTTTGGAATCGTCGCACGCCATTGCCCGCGTCGGCGACTTGGCCAAGGAGGTCAGAAAAGGCGGCATCGTGGTCCTCAACCTGTCCGGCCGCGGCGACAAGGATGTCTTCACCGTCGCCAAAGGCTATGGGTGATGGATGGGATGGACTTCTAGGAAAACGTTATAATTATCAACTTGATGTACCTGTTGATAAGCCAAATGATGTACTGCGCGATGTACTTGTCAATTCAGGAATGCCAGTCAATCCAATTGTATAGCTAATTTCGCCCGCGGTACATAACGGTTACACGGGTTAGCCAGGATAATCTCCTAGCGATAGAATAGGCTGAAATGAGCGCGAGTAGACTCTTAGCGTCTCAGCGGAGTTCGATGTGTTTGATTGTCCCATCTTCCACATCATACACCCCTCCGACGATGTTCAGCCCGGAAGGAATTTCGGGGTTTTTGCGAAGGGCAGCCGCATCGATCTGAACAGCCTGATAAGGATCTAAAATCGCCTGGCTTGCCAAGTCGTCTTCGGTTCCGCCCATGTAGCGAGCTAACTTGTCCTGCGCATGCCGTAGACACCCGCGGATTCCGCAATCGGTATGCTGGAGCAGAAATAGAGTCCAGCCCTCGCCGATCTCATTGCCGCCGGCCTTGGAGACAGTGCGCAAGATATCCAAGGTTTCGAGGAGAGACGGGTTCACGCGGCCCCCAACATTGCGGATCATAGCCGCTTCGCCCGGCTTCAACTTCAGCACGTCCATGGGATCGACCCTAGGATCGACGCACGCCAGGATCAGGGTCTTCTGCGACGGAATGATGTTCAGGTCACGCGAGAAGCGCGTCACCGCGTATTCGGCGTTGCGGCTCAGAAGGGTTTGGAAGAAGTCCATTTTTAGCTCCAATGGTTAAGGGACGAAGCGGCTCAGCGAGCTTTGGGCAGGCGGGTAGACATGCGCGCTTGGAAGGCCTTCGGATCTGCCAGGAAGGTCTCGTAGGCCATCCGCGTCATCTGACCGGCGGTGATCTCGGCGTTCACGCCATCCTCGACTGCTTGTAGGGCGTCGGTGGCGACTTCGATCGGCTGCATACGGGGCTCGGGCAGGCGCGCGCCAATAGCCGTTTCCGTCTGCACGGCTAGCACGCCGACAACGATCGTGCCTTGCGCTGCCATTTCGGCGCGGATGCTGCGCGTGGCCGAAAGTAGAGCGGCCTTTGAGGCCGAGTAGGTGCCGGTAACGGGCAGGCTGACCAGGGCAGCCATGGAGAGCATGTTGACGATCGCGCCACCGCCGTTGTGACCTAGGACAGGCTGGAAGGCCCGGCTCAGTGCCAGCGCCCCGAAGTAGTTGATATCCATCTCGCGCCGCGCCGCGCCAAGGTCTTCGGCGGAGATCGCGCCTTCGAAGGCGGCATAGCCGGCATTATTGATGAGAAGTGTAACATCAAGGGCCGTGTCAGCAGCACGATCAATTTGCTCCTGGTTGGTCACGTCGAGCACAAGGGGAACGACGCGGGAATCGGCATCTTTGAGGTTGACACTGAGAGACTCTGCGTCGCGGCCGGTGAGGTAGACCTTATTGACGCCGAGTTCCAAGAGCTTGGTGACGAAGGCTTGACCGATGCCGCCCAGGGCGCCGGTGACCAGAGCAACTGATCCTTGGATTTTCATAGTGCATTCCCTTTTGTTAGAGCGTTGAAGCAACGATCGGAGGATGCGCTCGCCATTATTTATGCGGTAGGTGTTGTTTTTGGCTATCACCTATGCTGAATTGGTATGAATTGTCAGGCGGGTGCTGGACTATGAAGGACATCGTGGCTCTTCGGCTTTATTCGCGGGTGGCGCGTCTAGGCAGCTTTTCGGCGGCGGCGCGTGAGTCCAGTTTGGCGCAATCACAGGTCTCGCGGATGATTGCAGACCTTGAGCAGGAGCTGGGCGCGAAGCTTCTGACACGTACGACGCGCGCAGTCGTGCTGACGGAGGCTGGTGCCGAATACTTAGCCCGGACCGAGCCCATTCTCGCGGCCCTCGAAGACGCCGCCAACAGTGTCCGGGAAACCCGGGAGTTACGCGGCAGGCTGCGTGTCGGGATGCCTACTACGCTCGGCTTGCGCAAGATGATCCCGAAACTTGCACCCTTCACATTGCGCCATCCCGACCTGGAAATTGAAATCCTGCTCGAAGACAAATGGCAGGACACGGTGCGGGAAGCCATCGACGTGGGCATCCGCGTCGGCCAGTTGCCGGAAAGCACCGGAACCGCGCGCCTGATCACCACGATCGAACGAGTTGTGGTCGCATCGCCCTCCTATCTGGCGGAGGCGGGACCGCTGACCCACCCTTACGACATCGTCCAGCATAGGATCGTCGGTGGACCGGCGGCTTCTCAGGCGACCTCGTGGCAATTCAGGCGAGGGGAGGAGACCGCATCGGTCGAGCTGCGACCGCAAATCTCCGGCAATTCCAACAGTGGGGCAGTCGCTTGCGCGGCAGCGGGCCTGGGTATTACCTCGACGACGCTGTGGGCGTGCGAAGCGGAACTGGCGGGGGGAAAGCTCGTCAGGGTGCTTCCCGACTGGTCCTCACCTGAAATCCCGGTCAATGCCTATTTCCCGCTTGGACGGGCGACGCGCCTAGCGGCTCGTGCATTCGTGGATTTCATTGTACCGGAGCTTCGCGCCGCTGCTAAACCAGTTTTGGTCCCTCGGTAGTTGATGCTCGCGCAATCAGCAAAACAGCAGCGGCGCGTAAAGGCAAGGCAGCGGGCTAGGTAGCGGAAAATGTACATTTCCCAAAGGCAATTTGGTGTCCAACGCTTATGCCATGAACAAACGCCAATTGCACCATTCCGGACCCCGGTTCTTATCTAAAGGGGTATACCGTGCCTGCGGTTACGATTGAACCGTCTTTAAAGCGTCTATCGATGAGGCAAAAAGGTAACCGCCGCCCGTTGGCACGATGAAGTCTGCCGGCAATGTGATGGCTGGTCCAATCTGTCCGCTAGGATAGTTGACCGTGCCACCTAGGAGCTCCCTAGCGCGGTTGTGCACGCCAGCGCATGGCAGCCTCAACGCGACTGCGATCACTTGGGTGGTCATAGAGCAGGAACACTTCCACTGGCGATGGATTAAGGGTTTGAGTATCCGCATTGTGTATCATGAATTCAGCCATGCCATTCGGTTCACGGGACAGGTTCAGGCCATAAGTGTCAGCTCGCGCCTCTTGCCAACGCGAGAAGGCGTCCATGGCGGGTTGTGAGAGAAATCCCCAGGCCAGGAATGCCAGCCAGAAGACGGCAATAGCCGATGTCTCCGTTGCTGTCTCGATCTTCCACACCTGGCCAAACCTGCGGATAAGACTTGCCGTCACCCAGCCGACAAACAGAAAGCCTATGCCCGTTAGCAGCGTCGAGAACAGGGTGGCCTTAAGTTGATGGTGAAGCACGAAATGGCCTAACTCGTGCGCGACGACAAAGCGTATCTGCGGTTCAAATTTTCCAGCCAGCAGGTTATCATCCAACGTAACCTGGGCCGTGCCGCCAATTCCCGACACGTGTGCATTCACGACGCGCGTCTGGGCTGAGGCGTTGCTTGCATAGACGTTGGATATGAGGACATGGGCTGAGCGCACCAGGTTTTCGATCTGGGTCTTGATAGGGCTTTCGGGCAGTGGCGTGAACTTGTTGAAGAGCGGCTCGATCAAGGATGGCCCTGCAGTATTATAGGCCAAGGCCAGGGCTAGGTAGACTGCCGTGGCTGCAACCATCCAAGCCTTCGGCCACCGCCTGATGATCGCGAAAATGACGGTAATGCCGCAAACATAAAAAAGGGTCATCACCGCCCAGTTTATTGTGAAATCCTGCAGCCAGCTCAGAAATGGCCGATCAGCGAAGCCGAATGTCCTAAGGCGAACGTATCCCGCGAACACTTCGACTGGCAAAAGCAGCACGAATAGAAAAGCTAAGAGGCCGACCGCGTAGAGAACGTCCTGGCACCAAACGGGCGTTTTGAGCCGTCGAGTAATAGCGGCCAAGCGAGACGACAGGCCGCTAAACAGAAATAAGGCGAGGGCGCCAACGGTGATGCCAATCCTGCCGGCTAAAATCCAAAACTGCGTCACGCTGACGGCGGCGCCGCGCGCCTGCATTATGGCGGGAACCCGCGCGAGATAGGCCGCCGTCGCGGCATCTGGGTCTTTGGGAAGGGAGGCGACCCATTGATCCGTGACGGGTACAGTTAAGTCGCTTGCTCTAAATGCTGCTGGCTGGTTGCCCGCATAAAACCCCAAGCCAAGTGCCAAAACCAAGGAAAGGGCAGCGATGCCTAACGCCCACTTCATCTTATCATCCCCAATATGCGACTAAGGGGTCGCACTATGTGCGCAAGACCACCTGGTGCGCAACTACCGAGAATTAAAGTGCCCGAGCTGAGCCTAAGTCAAACGCTTCTTGTTTACGTTCCGCAGAACCGGGGTTCACCCGGCAGAGTTAGTGGAGGTATTTTGCCCCCTTGCCTCGGACGCCTCAAGTTTCATCACAGGTGCGGAAATCACAGTCGATGGCGGTATAACCCACGCGTAAGACCCAAGTGATAAAATACTTTTAGCGCGTGCATGCCTAAATCGAAATCGTTCTATTGATCCCTACGTTTGCCAGGAGAACGTGTCATGACTGACGACCACGAGCGGACCGTCGAATGCCGAAAGCGCAGCCTTGATAACGTGAATGGAGTCCATATCCAGATGGTTGGTAGGCTCGCCAATAATAATCGCCACTAACCGCGGCAATAAACGAGTTTATGGTCAAATACGACTAAAATTTCCCCCGGTAATTGTATTTGACGTCTAAAAATTCAGCACATCATTCCTTTTCAGGTACATCAATGATGTAATTGCCTGCAGTGTATCAACAAAAATTTTCCAACCTGAACTCTAATCTTCTAAGAAACGCGTTGATAAATATAACAATTTTTAATATAAATAATTGTCGGGAATGCCAATCGGTCCGATTGTAATTTTATAATTAAATTAATAAAAACAATATATTAAGCTGGAAATTTTCTACTGCGCCTATGATGGATGGGATGGATTTCTAGGAAAACGTTATAATTATCAACTTGATGTACCTGTTGATAAGCCAAATGATGTACTGCGCGATGTACTGGTCTGGTCGAAAATGTTAATCAATCCAATTGTATAGCTAATTTCTCCAAAAGTACATCACAGACGCCGACTTTCAGCTCGGAAAATCTCCCAAAGAGATAATCTGCGTAACTCGATGCGAACGGCAATTAGACCGGTAGGCTTCGGCCGCGTCATATAAAAGCTGCCTTAATGATCGGCTCCGTACGGGATGAGTTTGAGCATCTGAAGTCCGTGGCGCCTACCTCTGATGAAACGTTGCAACGACGCAATTTGTTATCTTTCTTTGATCTTTACAAACACCCAAGTTTACGTTTACGTAACTTGTCACGTGCCCGCATGCGGCAAATCCATACATTTTGAAAATTGACGAGGGTCTTGAGGGCGGCATCATGGTCCTTGGCGAAACTCTACATTACCCAAGTACGGCTTCGCGCCGGCTTGATTTCATCGTCCACGTGATCGGACTCACATCTGCAACACTGGGGTCGGCAATCGCTTTAGCCTCAACGAGAGAGCAGGGAGCGGACTGTGGCGAACTGGCTGCCATCGCGATTTACAGCCTCGGCCTAGTCGCGATGTTTTCTTTTTCTATGGCATATAATTTTGCTCAACCGAAACATCAGCCGTTCTTGAGACGGCTCGACCACGCCGGCGTCTTCCTGATGATTGCCTCCAGCTACACGCCCTTCACCACTCAGGCTTTGACGGGGAGTTGGGCAATCGGAATGACCATCGCTGTTTGGGCACTCGCCACCGTCGGCATATTTGGCAAGCTCATGGTCCCCGACCTTGGCAAAATGTACTGGATCGGTTTTTATCTCGTCCTGGGCTGGCTCGTTGTCATTGCGGTCGGACCGTTAACGCGTGTCGTGCCTTTGAACGCGCTTGCATTGCTGGTCTGTGGCGGTGTTGCCTATTCCGTAGGAACAATCTTCTACGCCAACAAAAGTCTCGTTTTTCGCCGCGCGATCTGGCATGCCCACGTCCTTGCTGGCGCCGGGATGCATTATTTTGCCATTCTTTTCGGCGTTATCTTGAAGGGTGACGTGCCATTTTTTTAACGCACTTCGTGTATCTTTCTCCCTATGTAAGCGTAGGAGGCGAGTCATGAGTGGTGAGATAAAATGCTCCGGTTGCCAGGATGGCGCCAGTTTCGAAATGCCGATCACGATGGCTTTTCAGCCAATAGTCAATTTGGCAGACGGCACAGTTTTCGCCCAGGAAGCGCTAGTGCGCGGCGTAAATGGCGAAGGCGCAGGCCAAATCCTAGGGCAGGTTTCGGATCACAATCGCTATGCTTTTGACCAATCCTGCCGGGTCAAAGCCATTGAACTGGCGGCCCGTTTGAACTTCGCCGAGGGCGGCACAAGCCTGTCGATAAACTTTCTTCCCAATGCTGTCTATGAGCCAAGGGCGTGCATTCGCCTGACCTTGGCGACAGCTATAAAATATAACTTTCCGCTTAACCGCATTATTTTCGAATTCACCGAAACCGAAAAGCTGGATACCGCCCACCTGCTCAATATACTGCGGTCGTATCGCGCCATGGGCTTCCAGACCGCTATTGACGATTTTGGCTCAGGTTATGCCGGACTGGGCCTGCTGTCGAAATTCCAACCCGATCTGATCAAGATCGACATGGATCTGATCCGCGATATCGACACAGACAGAGTCAAGCGCACCATTCTCAGCAACACGCTGAAAATGCTGAACGATCTGGACATCCGGGTGATTTGCGAAGGCATTGAAACGGCTGGCGAGTTTGACGTTCTGCGCAATATGGGGGTCGATCTGATGCAGGGTTATTTGCTTGGCAGGCCCTCCGTTGCAGCGATCACGACACCTGTCTGGCCGCACGTGCAGCAGACCGAAACCAGGTCCTGCGCCTGACGCTTGACGCATAAGTACACCTATGACCTCCAGGTTGGATGCCCGGACCGACGTGCTCATCCGTGAGAGCGATGTAAACATTACTTTCGCCACTGCCCAACAGCCAGCTTGGTTACCCATGGAAACAAACTGAGCAGCAATAGGGCGGCGATCAGGGACGGCGACAGAATGTCCGACAGCTTCTGTATATGCGCCAATTGCGTGCCGGCGTTTACGTAGAGCAGGGTAGCCGCCAGCATCCCGATCTGGCTAATGAGATAAAAGGTCCTGATTCGGACAGAGGTTACGCCCATGACAATGTTGGTCAGGAAAAACGGAAAGACCGGCAGCAGGCGCAGGGTCAACAGATAGACGACACCATCGCGTCGCATACCCTCATCGACCGTTGCCAAGGCCCTGGCGAAATAGGTGTTCACCGTATCGCGTAGAAGGAAGCGTGACCCCAAAAATGCAATCGTAGCGCCGATACTTGAAGCGAACGATATTAAAATCGTGCCCTCGACAAGGCCAAACAGCGCGCCGGCCGCCAAGGTCATGAGTACTTCGACAGGCACGCAGAGCGCAGTAATGACGACATGGGCCGCGAAAAACGTGATTGCGAACAGCCAGGGTGATTTGTCTTTGGCTGCCATCAAAGTCGCCATCAAACCTTTGAGCTGCTCAAGTCCCAGGTGATAGTGCCAAGCCACCGCGACGCCGCCGGCGATCACAATGAGGACGACGGCAAGCAGAATGACACGCGTCGACACCGTGCCAGCCGATCGGGTAGCGACAGGCTCAGCCATATCGTCCTGGGTTTTGACGGGTTCCATCTTCAACGCAGGTTGAACTCGCCGTCGATGGATCGCCATTCGTTGGTGCCAATCAAGCGCCTGTGAGTGTAATAAACGGAATGCAGGGCACCCTCGATCTGGCTTCGCCAAAACTCCAGGAAGCGCCGCATTTCAGGGAAATCTGGTGCCAGGTCATAGTCCTGCCAGACATAGGTCTGAAGCACCGATGTGAAGTCTGGCATATGATAGAAGATGCGGGCGGTCGTGAGGCCGTAACCCCTCAATTGCAGTTCGAATTCAGGACTTACGCGCATGAGCTTCGTCTCCTTTCAACTCTTCTCAAAGGCTACGAAAAGGTTGTCAAATTTCAAGCAAAATTTTTTGGATTCCTGTCTCTAAACAGCGTCTTGGCGCTATCTTGAGGTAATGAAATTTTTTTCCTTTTAATTTCGCAAAAAGGTCTTGAAACCCCTTTTTTGCCGAACTAAATCTTGCCCGCTGATCGCTCATCAGAGGGTCAGTTCCCGCCCGGTGCGGTTTATCCGGATCGGGCAGGGGTTATCGTTTCATCATTGTTTGTCCATGAGGAGAGCATGACGTTCCGACCACTTCACGATCGTATTCTTGTCCGCCGCGTCGAGTCCGACACCAAGACCAAAGGCGGCATTATTATTCCCGACACCGCCCAACGGAAGCCGCAGGAAGGCGAAGTGATCGCCGTCGGTGCTGGCGGGCGTAACGAGCATGGCCAGCTTGTGCCGCTCGACGTCAAAGCCGGCGACCGCATCCTGTTCGGCAAATGGTCCGGCACCGAAATCAAACTTGATGGCGAAGACTTCATCATCATGAAGGAATCTGATGTGCTGGGCATTGTGGCGTTCACCGAAACCCACAAGAAGGCCGCCTAAGACTTCCCCCAATTTAACCTGCCGCCAAGACTGAAAGGAGTAAAACATGGCTGCAAAAGAGGTAAAGTTTAACGCCGATGCCCGTGAAAAGATGCTGCGCGGTGTCGATATCCTGGCCAACGCGGTCAAAGTGACGCTTGGCCCCAAGGGCCGCAATGTCGTCCTCGATAAATCCTATGGCGCGCCCCGTGTCACCAAGGACGGCGTGTCGGTCGCCAAGGAAATCGAACTGGAAGACAAGTTCGAAAACATGGGCGCGCAGATGATCCGCGAGGTCGCCTCGAAAACCAACGATCTGGCGGGCGATGGCACCACGACGGCCACTGTCCTGGCTCAGGCCATCGTCAGGGAAGGCGCCAAGGCCGTGGCGTCCGGTATGAACCCGATGGACTTGAAGCGCGGTATCGACCTGGCCGTGGATGCGGTTGTCAGCGACCTGAGAGCCAATGCGCGCAAGATATCCAATAATGCCGAAATCGCCCAGGTCGGCACCATCTCGGCCAACGGCGACGCCGAGATCGGCCAGTATCTCGCCAAGGCCATGGAGAAGGTCGGGAACGAAGGCGTTATATCGGTCGAGGAAGCCAAAACAGGCGAAACCAATCTCGAAGTCGTCGAGGGCACGCAGTTCGACCGCGGTTACCTGTCGCCGTACTTTGTCACCAATCAAGACAAGATGCGCGTCGAGCTGGAAGACCCCTATATCTTGATCAGCGAAAAGAAGCTGTCGAACCTTCAGGCCATGCTGCCCGTTCTCGAAGCGGCTGCCAAATCCGGTAAACCCCTGCTGATCATTGCCGAGGATGTCGAAGGCGAGGCTCTGGCGACTCTCGTGGTCAACAAGTTGCGTGGTGGCCTGAAGATCGCGGCCGTCAAGGCCCCTGGCTTCGGCGACCGCCGCAAGGCCATGCTTGAAGACATCGCCATTCTTTCTGGCGGCACCGTTGTGTCGGAAGACGTCGGCATCAAGCTTGAAAACGTTACGCTCAACATGCTGGGTCGCGCCAAGAAGGTGGCGATCGAGAAGGAAAACACCACCATCATCGACGGTGCCGGCTCGAAATCCGAAATCGACGGACAGATCGCCCAGATCAAGGCACAAATCAGCGAGACGACGTCAGAATATGACCGTGAAAAGCTGCAAGAACGTCTGGCGAAGCTGGCCGGCGGCGTTGCGGTGATCCGCGTCGGCGGTGCTACCGAGATAGAGGTCAAGGAGAAGAAGGACCGCGTCGACGACGCTCTGCACGCCACCCGTGCGGCCGTCGAAGAAGGCATCCTGCCCGGTGCCGGCGTGGCGCTACTGCGCGCGGCTAAAGTTCTCGACGGCCTTAACTTCGTCAATAATGATCAGCGCGTCGGAATCGATATCGTCCGCCGCGCCATCGAAGCCCCGGCGCGCCAAATTGCCGAGAATGCCGGCGAAGAAGGCTCGGTGATCCTCGGCAAGCTGCGCGACAAGGCCGATTATGCCTTCGGCTGGAATGCCCAAACCGGCGAGTACGGTGATCTGTACACCATGGGTGTCATCGACCCGGCAAAGGTGGTTCGCACCGCATTGCAGGACGCGGCGTCCGTCGCAGGTCTGCTGATCACGACAGAAGCCATGGTCGCTGAAAAGCCCAAGCCTGCCGCGGTACCTGCTCTGGCGCCTGCGGGAATGGACTACTGATAAGCGACGGCTTACACGAAGGCAGAAGGCCCACTCTGAGCCATCAGGGTGGGCCTTTTTGTGAGCAAGCTTTACAGCCTGATGCTTAAGTCGTTGTATCTCAAGGAACGACTCACCCTTTCAGTATTGTGCCACTCATATGAATACCAAGCCTTTGCCCGGAAGGGTCATACTGACCTATGGCCGTAGCCTTATGGCGCTGGTGATTGCGCGCTCACTGGCCCGCCGCGGCATTGAAGTCATCGGCTGCGACGATGTGGCTATGACCGTTTTGTCCTTCTCCAAGCATGTCCGCGAAACCTTCACGGTCGCACCCTGGGAATCACGTCCGGTCGACTTCCTTGATGACCTGGAGGCGGCGGTTCGCACCTATGCCCCGACCGATGGACGACCTTATGTGCTGATGCCCTGCTTTCGGGATGTCGAACTGATCACGCGCAACCGCGAACGCTTTGAGCCTTTGATCAAGGTGGCGGCGCCGGACGTATCCAGCTTCGATCTCGTTCACCCCAAGGATCATTTGAGCGTACTCGCGGAAGCCATCCATCTGCCGGCGCCCAGATCCTTTCATCCCTTCAATGTACAGGAAGTGGCAAGCCTCGATCTGCCCTTGCCCCTAGTCGTCAAACCAACAGATGGCGTCGGTGGACGGGGTGTCACCGTCGCAACCACGCACGAAGAGTTACAGAGCCAGTGCGAAGCCCTAGGGTTTGATCCGCCGCCGCTGATCCAGACTTTTGCCGAGGGCGAGGATTACTGCGTCGCGGTGCTGGCTAGGGACGGGGTGCTGCACGCCGTCATGGCCTACCAGAACATCGTGACCTTTCCGCGCAAGGCCGGTGCGGGGGCTGTGCGCAAGACGGTCGATGCGGCGCCGTTCCGCGAGTCAGCGTCTCAATTGATGGCCGCCACCAAATGGAATGGGGTCGCCGAAATTGACTATCGCTGGACCGGAAAAGCCGAAGACATCCCACAGGTCATCGAAGTCAATCCGCGTTTCTGGGCCGGTATTTTTCATTCTATCGAAACGGGCGTGGATTTTCCTTGGCTGCTTTACCAGCAGACGATCGGCGAGCCTTTCGAAGAACCGGAACCGGTGATTGGCGGTGTCACCAAGACCCCGGGCATCTGGCTGTTGGCCACTCTGGAAGACGTGGCGGCCTCCGACCCGCATCTGAATGCGGCAGCCGAAGCCTGGCGGGCTGCCAAGCAGAACCTGGCGACCGGCAAGATTGCCAAGGCCATGGAAGATGCCGTGTTGGCGCTCGGCGCCACGGCTTCGGCGACCGAGGCGATTGATGCGCTGACGGCGGCCATGACGCAGGCGCGCGGCGCCCCGACCGAACTCAGCAGCGACAAGGACCCGCTGGTGGGCTTAGGCGTACTGTTCGTCTTTAGCCACTTGCTTCGCCATCGTAAATTACCGCCTGAGATCACCTATACGGTGGACGCGGACAAGCCGGCTCAGCCGCGCAAGCCGCGCAAACGTCCGATCATCGGCGTGACTATGCCCAACCAAGGCGACATAGCCAGTTGGTGGGCTCTGAAGTTCGCCGTCTGCCTCGCAGGTGGCGAGGCCGTTAAAATTACGGCTGCCGCTCCCAGCGACCCCCGCACGATTGATGGCCTGATCTTTGGCGGAGGGGACGACCTGGATCCCAAGAGCTATAATCGTAAGCCGAAGGTCGGTTATGTCTATGACCTGGCACGCGGCGATATGGAGTCTTCGTGGGCAGCCACAGCAAGGCGTCACGACTTGCCGGTTTTAGGTGTTTGCCGGGGGGCTCAGATGCTCAATGTGTTCGCCGGCGGCACGTTGCACGGTGATCTCTCAACATATGATCACCCGATCTACGCGCGAAATCCGATCGAGTCCCTGCTGCTGCGCAAGCCCATTCGTCTTCTATCCGGATCATTGCTGGAACAAATTCTCGGAAGCGATCGTCTGAACGTTAACGCCATCCACCGTCAGGCCATAGATCAGGTCGGAGCCGGCCTTCGTGTTGTCGCTCGCGAACCGAATGGCATAGTCCAGGGTATAGAAGATGCCCGGCGCCGGTTCTGGATCGGGGTTCAGTTCCATCCAGAACTTCTCATTTACCGAAAACCGTTCCAGATGTTGTTCCACGCCCTTGTCGAGGCGGCCAAGGCGCGATCCGTCGAGCGGCTTGGTGAGACCGACTAAGGGGTTGGTCTAGCAGACGAAATGAGCGCGTTAACCGGATAGTCCGGGAAATTCGTTGTGCAGGCCAGTCATGATGAATTTGATGCCGATGGCAGCGACGATCAGGGCCATGACGCGCGTGATCACATTGATCCCTGTCTTGCCCAGCAGGCGATTGATAGGCAGGGCCAGCCATAAAGTGCCGGCGATCAGGAGGGATGTCAGGGCCGCTGCGCCCATCAAATAGACCTTCTGAGGCCAGCCTGTCAGGTCGCTGGACAAGGTGATCATGATGCTCATCTCGGCAGGGCCGACTAGAAGAGGGAAAGCCAGCGGTGTTATCGCAATACTGTGTGTGTCGGCTTCGGCTTCGCTGCGTTCGTCCGACGTTTGCATAAAGCCGCCATAGTGGGCCTGGAACATTTCGAACGCGATAAAGAGCGCCAGAAGCCCTCCCGCGATACGGAAGCCATCAAGCCCGACATCGAAGAAGGAGAGCACCTCGCGGCCCCATAGGGCAGACGCGATCAGGAACGCCGCGACCGTGAGGGATGCCAGAACGATAATGCGGTGTGGGTTGACGTTTTTCAGGCGTTGCGTGAAGCCGAGAAAAATCGGAATCACGCCGACGGGGTTGGCCAGCGCAAACAGCAGGGCTGCGATGCCGGCAAACGAGTTGCCACTCATCCTGTCACCGAGATAGAAATGGTTATAATGGGAGGGCACCCGCCAGTCGTCTGGCGGGTGCAACTTCAACATTAAGCTGCCGTCTTGATTTCGATCTGTTTGGCAGGCACCTGAACCGCAGGACGGCGGGGCACGGTGATCGTCAGGACACCATTTTTGAATGCGGCGTCGATCGCGTCTTGATTGGCGTCATCAGGCAACGACAGGGCGCGCTGGAACGAGCCATATGCGCGCTCGACCCGGTAGAAGTTCTTGTCTTTATGTCCGGTCTCCCGCTTTTTCTCACCGCGAATGGTCAGCACGCCATCGGCGTTGAGTTCAAGCTTGATATCCTTTTCGTTGACGCCCGGTATTTCGACAGTGATCGAGTAATCCTTGTCGGTCGCAGCCAGGTCGATATACGGCCGAAGGAACCGGGGTTCGGCCGACGCCAGGCTGTTGGCCGCGATGGCCGGCAGTCCGATATTGTGGAAAACGCCGCCGAACAGACTGTCCAGGTCGCGGTGAAGCTGGAACAAGGGGCTGTAGGCCACGCTTTCACCCCGCTCGGCGGGCAGGTTGCGTGCGGCATTGTCTTCATGAGGCAGCCAGTTCCACGGATTGGTGCGTTTAATATCCATAGCAAAAACCTCCTTAAATTCCAAAAAGGTTGAGGGTACAGATGGGGCGCAAGGCTTTGCGAATAGCTCTCACAAGGCATGATCTAGTTTCCAGGAAAATGCATTTCAAGGGGGTGAGTCAATTTTTTTACTTATCGTTTTCAGTGTCTTGTAAGCGGTACAGCGATAGGCGCTCCGTCCAAAAATATTTTCGCGGCGCGACCGTGCCGGGGCTTGACGACAACCTGAGACGATACATATACGCGCCGTACTTAGGTTACTGAGTACCATCGATTATTCACATTCACTACGTCGATAGAGTCACCTATGCAAACCTTCGCGGACCCAGCCTCTTCGGGCCAGGTGAGTGGTTCTCACCGCCGACGCCCTCCCTTCAAGTTCATCCTTGCCTTCATGGCCATGGTCATCACAGCGGCCATCGCCTTGGGCGCTGCATTGTCGGACTTTTTTCAATAGCCTGGCTCCAGTAGCTGAACGTGACGCCGGCCTTTTTATCGGTTCAAAAACCAAATGGACGCGTTGAGAAGGGTGGCGAATGCTACCCACAACATGTACGACACAAGTATTCCTGCCGCGATCAAGTCAAGACGCGCAAAGGTGACAATTGTGCCCACGATGGCGACGAGCAAGATGGCAATGACCGCGAGGCCTGCCATCGGCGAATGAAAGCCGAAAAAGGCAATCGACCATCCCGCGTTCAATATGATCTGAAGGACAACCAGACAACTGCCGAGGTTCGGCCTGTGGCGCCATCTCGTGTTCGTAGAATTCGGCAGAAAGCAATGGTGATCAGAATATAGAGAAGGCCCCCAAACCGGCCCGAACAACCAATTGGGTGGATTAAAGGTTGGCTTGGCTAGGCTCGCGTACCACCTAGCCAAATTTGGAAAAGTCGCCCTATTGCCAGCTATGCCTGCGGTTAAAACGGTCACAGTCGCTATGATAGCGCTTATCCGGGCCTCTTGATGTAGCGTCCTACGAATAACGCCGCGACCCTGTGAAGATGCGATCGGATGCCATAACCGGCCATCATCGGCCTGATAAAGCGGACTGGATCTAACCCTTTCGCTTCTCGCGATGTCGCGAAGTCGGAACGTGACCGCGAAAGAACAAATTAGGTATTTTCGCGTGCAAATTCAGGGCGGGTTTTCTCGCGCTAATTGTATTTTGATGGCTGGAATTGCGGTACATTATTTCTTTTTAGGTACAGCGTTGATGTACCAAGGCGCCAAGGACCAAAAAATGTCTATCGATCTGTGGCGAATATCAAATATGGTTAGGTCAAAACTTATTGAAAATTATGGGAATTTCAAATATATACAATTGTCGGCAATGTAAGTAGGCTCAATCAATTTTGCTGAAATAAATGAATAAAAACAATAGTTTAAGGTGGAGATTTTCCACAGCGCCTATGATGGACTGGACCGACCGGCATTGCCGGGCGTTTCACCGTGCCCTGACGAAGGAGGCACTGCTCTATACCGAGATGGTGACGTCGAAGGCGGTCATCCATGGCGATCGCGAGCGCCTGCTGGGCTTTTCCGAGGTCGAGCATCCTGTGGCGCTGCAACTGGGGGGATCCGAGCCCGACGAACTGGCGGCTTGCGCCAGGATCGCCGAGGACTGGGGTTATGACGAGGTCAATCTCAATTGCGGCTGCCCGTCCGATCGCGTCCAGTCGGGAAGCTTCGGCGCCTGCCTGATGCGTGAGCCGCAACTGGTTGCCGACTGCATGCAGGCCATGGCCGAGGCGACGTCTTTGCCGGTTACCGTCAAGTGCCGCATCGGCGTCGACGACCAGGAGCCCCGCGACAGCCTGTTCGCTCTGGTCGAGGCCTGTGCCGCCCGTGGCGTCGGCACCTTCATCGTCCATGCCCGCAAGGCCTGGCTGAAGGGCCTGTCGCCCAAGGAAAACCGCGACGTGCCGCCGCTCGACTACGAACTGGTCTATGAACTGAAGCGCGCCCATCCGGAGCTGATCATCAGCCTCAATGGCGGCGTCGGCACCCTGGAAGAGGCCGAGGCGCATCTCCGTCACGTCGACGGCGTCATGCTGGGACGCGTCGCCTATCACGAACCGGCCCTGCTGGGGCAGGTCGATCGTCGTTTCTTTGGCGCAGAGGGGGAGGTCGGGCCTTTCGCGGCGCTGGACGCTTATCGTCCCTATATGGCCGGGCAATTGGCCGCCGGCGTACCGCTGGTCCATATGGCGAGGCATATGCTGGGCGTCATGCATGGCTTGCCGGGCGCGCGGGCCTTCCGTCGCATCATGACGGTCGATTCGATCGTGCCGGGCGCCGGGCTCGAGGTCGTCGATCGTGCGGTCGATGCCGTGAAGGAAGCCCTGGAAGCTGCGCGCCTGCGCAAGGAAGCTTATGACGCCTCACTGAGCGAGAACTCGCTCGTCGGTTAACGGTGGAGGATCAGGCTCGACGGCGTCGCTTCGAAGCGGCTCAGGCGGCCGAGATAGCTCATGCCGAGCAGGGACGTGCTCAGGCCGTCCTTAACGACCAGGGCGTCGACATTGTGCACCTCGCTCTGGCCGACACCGATCGTCGTCAGGGTGACGAGGGCGGCAAAGGTCTGGCCATTGGCGGTGGTGACCTTCTGGTCATAGACAAGATTGCTGGCATTGAAGCCAAGGCGCTGGGCATCGGCCGGCGTCAGGGTGACGGCGGTAGCGCCTGTATCGACCAGGAATTTCACAGCCTTTTCATTGACCACGGCCGTGGCCCAGAAGTGACCGTCGCTGGCCTTGGGGATGGCGGTGATATGGCTGTCGCCGCCGGACTCGGCCGGAGCGTCTGCGGCGGGCAGGGAAGAGGTCATGACGGCAGCGGCGGACGAATCGACCGGAGCGGCGTGCAGGCGCGTGTCGACCGACAGGACACCCATGCCGGCCAGAACGGCGGCGATAACGGCGCTGGCCAAAACGAAGACCGACCTCAGCATAAACGCATTTCCCTATGCACGTGCCGCATGTCGCGGCCAGGTTCGTTTTGAACCCAAGGCTGACAATAGCCGATCAGGGTTAGTTTAGCGTGAACGGGATGCGATCTGTTTTTGACTCGCAAAAGCGCGTTTCCTTGACTTTTAAATTAAAAATAAATTGAATAAAAACAATAATATAATTTATTTTAATAAAAAATATTAGTCCGGGTTCGGATTAGTTGTTGCAATTCTGTCCAATTGTGGCACATTGTTCTTCGACGCGACGACGACTGAGAGGGTGAGAACCCCTGGGAGTTTGCGACGCGTCTTCTGGTCCATCAACGCATTTGGAAAAGGAGACGCTAACCATGCAAGACCAAGACAAGAAATCCCACGCCATGACTTCCTTCGCTCTGTTCGGAGGTTTGTTCGGGAGCCCGCGCGAGGCGAAAGCGCCGCGCAATATCAGCCGTCCTCAGGACTTCAGGCCGTTTGAACGCAAGTAAAGCTTGCGCGACATCAGGCTAAAATAAACGAAAGGCCCTCCGGCAAAACCGGAGGGCCTTTTGCGTTACGCGCGCACCCTGATTGACAAGGGGGCCGGAGCGGAACTCCGGCCATAGCGTATAGATACGCTTAGTTCGAAGCGAGCTTCACGCCGGCCTTGGCTTCAGCCGCAGCCATGTTCGGGCTCGACTTGGTGACCTTGGTCGTGGCGCCGGCGCCCGCGGCGTCGAACTTGGCCGAGATTTCGACCCAGTAGAGGCCGTCAGCGGCGAGGAAGTTGTACTTGTAATCGACCGAGTACTTGCCACCGGCGAACTGGCAGGTTTCGATGTTGACCATCTGCTTGCCGGTGACCGCGATCACCTTCGAGACGGCATCCTTGCCGACGCCGGCAGCCAGCATACCGGCAGCCGATTCCTGGTCGTCGCTGCAGTCGCCGGCAAAGGCTTGCGAAGCGCACATGGCGAGAGCGGCGACGCCGCCGGCGATGAGAAGTTTCTTGATCATATGGTGTCTCCTTGATCTTCTTCAGGGTGAGGTCACCATAACGCAAAGAGGATAAGGTTCGGTAAACCGGCGTTATCACACCTTGTTAAGTCGGGTTAACGCCGTTATCGCAAGGCCTTAATTTGTCTGGACTTCAAGGTTAACCGCGCGAAGGCATAAAAAAAGCCGCGGAAAAAATATACTTTTTCCGCGGCTTTTTTCAAAAAGGGGAGGTCTTTACCAATGGCCAATATGAGCTTTGCTCATCCGCCATTGGGAGCGTGCGACTGCACGCCGCCGCTTGTGCGGCGAGCCATGCGGCGATTGAGTTCTTAGTTAGAGGCGAGCTTGACGCCCTTGGCTGAAGAGACAGAGGCCAGGTTGGGGCTGAGCGAGCTGAAGCTGAGGTCCGAAACGGCCTTGCCGGCGACCTTGGCCTTGCCTTCGGCCCAATAGAGGCCGTCGGAGCCGATGACGTTGAACTTGAAGGTGGTGACCATGCCGCCACCGGCGACATCGCAGCTTTCCAGGTTGATCATCTGCTTGCCTGCGCCCGGGACGACGCCGGCGATCTTGGCGGCGGCAGCGGCGGCTACGGCCTTGCCGACCATGTCTTCCTGGTCTTCATCGCAATCTGCGAAGGCGTGGGTGGCGAACAGGCCCAGGCCGAGAGCCAGGGCAGCGGCGGGGATCCAGGTCTTGCGGGTGCGGCTATGCATTTTGCAGGGTCTCGCTTTGAGGTTACGCTCTGAGTTGTGGCGGCCAGGTGCGCATCAGCGCGGTAAGATGAGGCCGTGAAAGCGAATATAGTCTCATCTGGTTTAATTTCAGGTGAATCTATTTCGTGCTGCGTGGAAAATGACAACGCTGTCTTTGTTGGTTGGTAAGGAACTGGGGGGTGGTGAGAGGCCTCTTCCAGAACTCTCCTGTCAAAGTGGGGAGTTCTTAAGAGGTGCTGGGCCTCGTATGATCCAATGACTTGCAGCCATAAAAAAACGGAGACATCCAGGGATGTCTCCGTTCATTTCGTTCGCCTGACCGGCCGCTTTACGGGGCCGTGCAAAGCAGCCAGGGCGGGTTAGGCAGCCGTCAATTCAGACAGGAAGCGACGGATATTGCCGCTCATGGCTTCGGTACGCTGGGTCAGCTGGTTGGCGGCGCCGAGCATTTCGGTCGAAGCCTTTTCGGTGTCTGCGGCCGAGGCCGACAGCTGGGCGACCGACGAGGAGGCCATCGAGGTGCCGTCCGAGGCTTCGTTGACGTTACGGGCGATTTCGTTGGTGGCGTCGCCCTGCTGGTGCACCGAGTCGGCGATCGACGAAGCGATCTCGTTCATGTGCTTGATGGTCTCGCCGATGCCGCGGATGGCATTGACGCCGTTCTGGGCGGCAGCCTGGATGTCCTTGATGCGATCGCGGATTTCATCTGTGGCCTTGGCGGTCTGTTGCGCCAGCGACTTGACTTCCGAGGCGACGACCGCGAAGCCCTTGCCGGCTTCACCAGCACGGGCCGACTCGATCGTGGCGTTCAGGGCCAGCAGATTGGTTTGCTGGGCGATGGCGTTGATCAGGTCGACGACTTCACCGATCTGGTCGGCGGCGCGGCTAAGCTCGGCCATCGAGGCGTTGGTGCGGTCGGCTTCCGACACGGCTTCGGCGGCGATTTCCACCGAACGCACGGCCTGGTCGCCGATGACGCCGATCGAGGCCGACAGTTCGGTCGTGGCCGAGGCGACGTTCTGGACGTTGTCGGCCGAGTTGCGGATCGACGACACGGCCGATTGCGAACGGCGCTCGTTTTCCTGGGCGATAGTCAGCAGGGTGCGGCCGTTGGCGTCGAGGTCCGAGGCGGCAGACGACAGGGCGTCGAGCATGTCTTGGGCTTCGTGGCGGAAGCGTTCGGCCAGTTCCGACATCTGACGGGCGCGCTCTTCGCGGGTGCGGTTGGCGGCGGCGTCGAGCTGCGACAGGCGCTGCTTTTCTTCGGCGTTCGACTTGAAGACGTTCAGGCTATCGACGACGCTCTTCAGCTCGTCGCGGCGGGCCAGGGTCGAGATGTCGACGGTAAGGTTACCGTTGGCCAGTTCTTCGGTCGTCTTGGCGATGCGGTTGATGCCGGTCACCGTGGCGCGCGAGAACAGGAAGGCGATACCGCCCGAGATACAGGCCATGATAACGGCGAACAGGGTCAGCATCGAGATGCCGGCGGCCTGGGCCTTCTTGGCATCGGCGGCAGAGGCGGTGGCCGAGGCGACGTTGGCCTTGATCAACTGGTCGCTGAGGTCCGACATCTTGGCATAGCCGTCGTCGAACTGCGACATCATCGGGCCGACCGACTTGAAGTCGACGTCCATGACCGAGCCGGCGAATTCGACGGCTTCCTTATAGGTCTTGATTTCCTTGGCCAGGTCGCCGAGCAGCTTTTGCTGGGCCGGATCCTGGGTCACGCCGGCGTCCTTCTTGACGCGCGTGGCGATGTCACCGAGGTCGGAAGCGACCTTGTTGACCTTGTCCGAAGCGTTGGCCGTCGGGTCGGTCGCCTTGGTCGTCAGGGCGCGGAACAGCTGGCCGTTCGCTTCCTTGATGGCCGACTTGATGGCGCCGAGTTCGGCAACCTGCGGCAACGAGACCGTGTTGATGCGGTCGATGGTCTTGCCCTGGCCGGTCATCACCGAGATGGCGCCGACGGTCAGGACCGCCATAAGCGCGGTAGCGACGGCGGCGGGCGCCATGAATTTTACCGTGAACGGCCAGTTCGATATATTGAAACCGCCGGAAGAGCTCGTGTTCTGTTTCGTCATTTTGGCCCCTGACTTAACGTTGAGTGGGTGGTGGCATATTGTTTTTGATCGGGCAGTCCGCACCCGTCCTGCAGATGCAAGGCGAGGTTGGGGTATGCTTTCGATGTCAACCTGTCAGATTAAGGTTGTTGAAATCCTAACGAACACGGAAATGCCGCCACATTGCCGCCCAAAAGCAAAACGCGCCCGGCCGGGAACCGGCGGGCGCGTTGTGGTATCTGCCTAAATTGGCTAGTGTCCTGAATCTGAAATTCGCATCATGTTGATATCAATCTCCAGCGAATTTCAGATTCAACAGGACACTAGAAACTTGGTAATTCTAGTATCGTTTTTGAATTCGAAATTCGCCAGGCACCCGATATAGGCATGATGCGAATTTCGAATTCACGATACTAGGTTTTATTGCGCGGCGCCCTTTGCCGCCGGTGAAGGCGAGGGGGCTGACCCTTGTGTCAGGGCCGAAGCGACGGCCTCTGCCGGCTTGCCGGTCAGCTTGGCGGCCAGGACAACCGGGCGGCTGTCGGCGGTCTTGCTGACGTCGAGGCGCTGCAGGGCGCTGATCAACTGGCCGTTGGAACCGGCGACGGCCGGAGCCGGCGTCGCAGAGGCGATCGTCTGGACCACAGGCGCGGCGGCGCCGCCATCGGCCGGAACGGCGTCGGCAGCGGCGCGGATGACCGGCATGTCGGCCGAGGGGCTGACACTATCCATATCGTTGTTGATATGGGCGCCGCGGCCGCGGAACTGATAGAAGGTGTGGCCGCCGACGGTGGCGACCTGCATCATGGTCGCCGACCAGACCGGATCGACAGTCAGGGTATGGAAGTGCGTCGCGGTGCCCACGGCCTTCATGACATAGCCTTCGAGGGCTGCGCCGGCGACGTCTTTGGCCCGGCGCCAGGCCCAGGCCTCGACCGGGGCCGACATGGCGCCGTTGCAGACGAAGCTGAACTGGCAGGAGACGCCGTGCAGGGCGCCCTGGTAGACCACGCCGCAGATCGTCTTCGGGAAGGCCGGATGACGGACGCGGTTGAGGATGACCTGGGCGACGGCGCGCATGCCGTCCGTGCCTTCGCCACGGGCCTCATAATAGACGGCCTGGGTCAGGCAGTCGGAATCGTTCTGGCTGTGCGCCTTGAACACCATGGCGGCAGCAGCCCGGACCATGGGGTGGTCGGACAGCAGCGGCGTGGTGCGCAGGGGCGAGGTATCCATCGTCGTGCCAGTGAAGTTGGCACGGACGACCATGGCACGCTGGGACCGGATGTCATTGGTCGTGCGCAGGGCCGTCAGGGTTTGCGATACCATCGGGCTGGCATTGCCGGACGTCATGCTGCCATAGGGAGCAAAACGCGTTGCAATAGCCACGGCCGACATGTTCAGCGGCTTGACGCCGATAACGGAAGAGTTTTGCAGGTCGCCATTATTCATTTCGGCCATCTGCATCAGGCGTGCCGCCTGGTTAGCTGTACTGGCATCCTTGGCCAACCGGCCGCCCAGATAGGCCGCGCCCGCCGACGCGCCAATGAGCAATCCGATAGACGAGGCTGCCATGAGGGCGCGCATCCGGTAGCGCGCCATTGTGATCGAGCTCAACGCTGTCATTCCTTTGTGACGAGAGCCATGACAGGCTCCCCAGGGAAGGCATCCGGTGGACGAATCCGTCATCCAATCCAGATCAGGTCACCGGCAGCGTAAGGGGTGATCCCTGTCATGGCCTGCCCGGCAAGTGGCGGTGTGTAAGGGCGAAATGTGGCGAAAATGTGTTAAGTAATGATTAACGGTTCGTTAGCGATAGTCGTTTGCCGTTTTCCTATGGGGGTAGCCAAGCACATGCCCTGCCTTTGCCATAGTTTATCGACGATATATTAACCGGTTGAAATGAGTATTAGGCGCATATGCTATACACGAATGTTAATCTTTATTACTATGTTCGTCTTTATAGCTGAAACTGTAATCAGATAAACTCTCGTTAACGATATTTTAAGGAAGAAAATTGCGGTCCGTTTTACAGTTTTGCGAATTGCACCCGCCACGGCGACATTTTTAAACGCCTG
Source organism: Asticcacaulis sp. (assembly GCA_965246725.1). Lineage (GTDB taxonomy): Bacteria > Pseudomonadota > Alphaproteobacteria > Caulobacterales > Caulobacteraceae > Asticcacaulis. The sequence goes on along the minus strand of CBDFFG010000003.1, from coordinate 35,830 downwards.
AATCGTCGTGGGATTCTCAGGCCTTCCGGACGAGGCCGCTGACAAGTTCTGTCACGGAACGTTACCAATATGCATCCGATGTTGACCCAGGGGAGGGCGGATAAGGATCGAACAAAGATTCTTGATCGCGCCTTCCATTTTTTTTTCCTCAGCCTATCTTGTGTTCATGACCCGTTCTGGATTTTCCGATAATTCCGGCGCCTTTGTGGCGGATTTTGATGCCGACGCGCTCAAGCAGCAAAGCGGTAGCGCAACTAACATGCCGGCGGCATGGGTGCCGCACCGTCCGCAACGCCCGGAGAAATCCGATGGCGGCCGCAAGTTCCGCCTGGCGGCGCCTTACGAGCCGGCAGGCGACCAGCCGTCCGCCATCGCGGAGCTGCTGCAGGGGATCGCGGCGCGCGAGCACGACCAGGTCCTGCTTGGCGTCACCGGTTCCGGCAAAACCTTCACCATGGCCAAGATCATCGAGCAGACCCAGCGTCCGGCCTTGATCCTGGCGCATAACAAGACCCTGGCCGCCCAGCTCTATTCCGAGTTCAAGGCCTTCTTTCCCGACAATGCGGTCGAGTATTTCGTCTCGTATTACGACTATTACCAGCCCGAAGCCTACGTGCCGCGCACCGACACATATATAGAGAAGGATTCGAGCATCAACGAACAGATCGACCGCATGCGCCACTCGGCGACGCGGGCGATCCTGGAGCGTGACGACGTCATCGTCGTCGCCTCGGTGTCCTGTATCTACGGTATCGGCTCGGTCGAGACCTATACGGCCATGACCTTCGACCTGAAGGTCGGCCAGACGATCGACGAGCAGCAGTTGCGCGCCGACCTGGTGGCCATGCAGTACAAGCGCAACGACCAGGCCTTCGAGCGCGGCACCTTCCGCCGCCGGGGCGACGTCATCGAGATTTTCCCCGCCCACTATGAAGATCGCGCCTGGCGCATCAACATGTTCGGCGACGAGATCGAGTCGATCCAGGAGTTCGATCCCCTGACCGGCAAGAAGACGACCGACCTGCGCGATCTCAAGGTCTATGCCGCCAGCCACTATGTAACGCCGCGTCCGACGCTGAACCAGGCCATGGACCGTATCAAGGCCGAGCTGAAGATGCGGCTGGAGCAGTTGCATGCCGAGGGCAAGCTGCTCGAAGCCCAGCGGTTAGAACAGCGCACCACCTTCGATATCGAGATGATGCAGGCAACGGGATCATGTGCCGGCATCGAAAACTATTCGCGTTACCTGACCGGCCGGGGCGCCGGCGACCCGCCGCCAACCTTCTTCGAGTACCTGCCCGACAATGCCCTGCTGTTCGTCGACGAAAGCCATGTCAGCGTATCGCAGATCGGCGGCATGTACCGGGGCGACTTTGCGCGCAAGTCGGTCCTGGCCGAGTTCGGCTTCCGCCTGCCGTCGTGCATGGACAACCGCCCGCTCAAGTTCGAGGAATGGGACGCCATGCGGCCCCAGTCCATCTATGTCTCGGCGACGCCCGGCAACTGGGAACTGGAGCGCACCTCCGGTGTCTTTGCCGAACAGGTCATCCGGCCGACCGGCCTGATCGATCCGCCGGTCGAGATCCGGCCGGTGCACAAGGACGGTTTCAACCAGGTCGACGACGTCATTTCCGAAGTGCGCAAGGTGGCGCTGGGCGGTTATCGCTCGCTGGTCACCGTGCTGACCAAGAAGATGGCCGAAAACCTGACCGACTATATGCATGAGCAGGGCGTCCGCGTCCGCTATATGCACTCCGATATCGAGACGCTGGAGCGCATCGAGATCATCCGCGACCTGCGCCTGGGTGCCTTCGACGTGCTGATCGGCATCAACCTGCTGCGCGAAGGCCTCGACATTCCGGAATGCGGCTTCGTCGCCATCCTCGACGCCGACAAGGAAGGCTTCCTGCGCTCGGAGACCTCGCTGATCCAGACGATCGGCCGGGCGGCGCGGAATGTCGATGGCCGGGTCATTCTCTATGCCGACCGTATCACGGGCTCGATGGAACGCGCCCTGGCCGAGACCAGCCGCCGCCGCGACAAGCAGATGGCCTATAATGTCGAACACGGCATCACGCCGGAATCGGTCAAGCGCGGCATCTCGGATATCCTCGACAGCCCGTACGAGAAATCCGACCGCGTCCAGATCCCCATGGGCGTGGCCGAAAAGGACGCCAAGCCTTTCCTTGGCTCCAACTTCCAGGCGACTCTCAAGGACCTGGAGGCCAAGATGCGCGAGGCTGCCGGCAACCTCGAATTCGAGACGGCGGCCCGCCTGCGCGACGAGATCAAGCGTCTCAAATTGCTCGATCTCGAGTTCGCCAAGGACATGCTCGACACCTGACGTTCATACGGATGTTGGACAGTTCCGGGTTTTGCCGAATATGGATGCCGTGTGCCCCGCCCGAGTCGCGACTCAAGCGGGGCGCGAGCCGGTGAATATCGGATAGCGGAGGGCACACTGGCGGAAACCCCTAGTATAGCTTGAGAGTGCCAAAACGTGGCAAAACACCGTTTCTCCAACCACGGGAATTCCGAAAAGCTGGAAATAAGTGTTTTATTCCGCCCACAGGGGCGACGAAAACGTGCAAAACGGTTCGTTTAGGACACAATCACACTGGATTTTTATGTCAAATCGCGCGACCTTGACGCAACGGCCGCGATTGGTCCGGCCTGTGCATAAGTTGGCAGGCTGGCCTGGTGGAGTGTTCCAAAATAAATCGGTTATTAACCTAGACTGGGGACACTCGTTTCATTGGCCAAAGCAGTGCAACGGGCAATCAAGCTGATCGGGGTGAATGATGCGTAGGACGAGATTGAATGTGGTGCCGCCTGTCTCAAAAGAGATAGCGCTCGGACCCGTCATTACCAGTGAGAAAATCATCAACGGCGACAAGCTGAATGGCGACAAGGTCATGAGCCTGCCGACCCAGATGGCGACTCACACTGTGTCCACTCCCATCGTTCACAAGACGCCCAGCGAGGAAATCGTTCCCGCGTCGTCGCGTGGCGAAACCCGTACCCAGCGCGTCCGTCGTCTGCAGGAAGAAGCCCGCGCCCTGGCGCGCGAGCAGATCGGCGAGTTCGAACTGCTGCTCGACGCCACCGCCAAGATGGCGCTGGAAATCGCCGATGGCGGCGAGGTCTATTCGATCGGCGCCCGTGAAATCTGCCGTCGCCTTGCCGACGAGCTGCCGCGGACCCTGCAAACCCTGCACGTCATTTCCAAGAAGAACTGACGCCTGCCTTCGTCGGCCAGACCGGGCGCATCTCCCCCGTGCGCCCCGGTCGTCATCTTGTCTCGATGCCGGGCGTGAATCTGCCGGTCGCTCGAGAATATAGCTGGCGAAAACCCGCTGCTTCCCTTACCAGTCAACCCCAAGCCAGGGGAATATGAGTTATGTCGCAGGCCGTTCACCGGTCTTTGATGCGTTGCGTTCTGATCATGGGTATTGCGGGCGGCCTGGTAGGTTGCCACAAACGGCCGGAACCGGCTGCGCCCCAGGCCATAGCTCCGAAGCCCGTCCCCAAACCCAATGCCGTCCTGCCGGCGCGCCAGCCCGGCCTGTGGCAGACGACTGTCACCGAAGAGGGCAGCGAGGACCAGCCGCAATCCCTGCAGCTATGTATAGACGTCGTGACCGATGCCCATCTCGGCATTCTCGGCACCGACCTGTCTGGCGATCGCTGCGTGCGCAAGACGGTCAGCCATCTGAGCGATGGCAGCTGGGGCCTGCTGGCCGAATGCGACATGGGCGCCGGCGTCAGCGATGAATATTCCGGCGCCATTACCGGCGATTACAGCAGCGACTATACGATGAAGCTGCGGTCGCAGACGACAGGCTCGGCCCTGCCGCAGATGAACCGGGTCACCACCTACACCGTTATGTCCAAGCGCCTCGGTGACTGTGCCGGCGACCAGCGCCCGGGCGACGTCATCAATGACGGCGTCAAGGTCAACCTGTTCGACATGTCGGGGGTCAAGCCGCCTGTGGCGAAGACCGGCGACAAAGCTGCTGCGGCGCCGACGGATGACGTGGAATAAATAGAACTCCCCCTTCAAAGGGGCAGTTCTTTAAGGGGAGTTTCTTAGCCTTAAACCGACCAGGTCTTTGGATTGGGATAGGGGCGGTTATAGAGCAGGTGATTGAAGCCCATTACCACACGGCCGACGACGAAGATCAGCGACAGGATGATAAAGGCGACGACGACCGGTCCCGGCAGGAAGCGCGAAAACATCGTCATGCACAGGCTGGTGATCAGCACCGGGCCGATGCCGACCCAGAAGGTGCGGCGCTGGAATTCGTAATGGCTCTTGATCCAGTCGGGCGCCTTGTCCTCGGCGAAGGTGGCGATGATCAGGGCGATGATGCCAGTCATGCCGTAGGTCATCAGCATGAAGACCAGCAGGGCATAGTTGAGAAACGGCACGATGCGTTGATCGGACAGGAAGGTCTTGAGCTGGGCCCGGGTGGTGGAAGGCGTGGTCATCGCAACTCGCTGTAACTGGAAAGCCAGTGTGAGCCTAACTCAGCCAACCTTGGGTGCATAGCGGAATCTAGAGCGCAATCGGATAAAGTGGATACCACTTTTCGGTTAAATTGCGCGACAAAACAAAGAACTAGAGCGCGGATTTGGTTCCACCAAATCACATAGCGCTTAGATATCGGCCACGAGCGGCGCCAGGTCGGTGACGCCGATATCGAGGCCCATCTGGCTGAGCAGGGTGGTGATCTGGCCGCGATGATGTGTCTGGTGATTGAAGACATGGCTGAGGACAGGGCCGAGCGGCTTGGTAAAAGCCCGGCCTTTCGAATTGCGATAGCTCAGCGGCGAGGCGATATCGTCATCGCCAAGCCCGGTTATGAAATCGACCAGCAACCCGTCGAGTTGTGTCCTTACCGGACGGTAGCCGTCCAGTGTTGGATACAGCATATCGTCGAGCCCCGTCGGTTTCGGCAGGGAATCCAGCGGCGCCAGCACGGCGCCGTACGAATAGGGTCGCATGCGGTTAAGCCACATCAGGTCGGCGACGACGAGATGGTTCATCGTCGCCAGCACAGACCCGAAGAAGGCGCCGCGCGGGGCGATCAGGTCGGCGTGGTGGACGGGCGCGAGCACCGCGATCAGCCGCGCATTCATGACCTGGTTGTAGCGGGCCATCAGGTCCAGGTGAACGCGATAGCTCATCGGGCGAACACGACGCAGACGCCGGCGTGATCGGCGTCGCTGAGGGCTTCGGGCTTGCTGATCGACAGTTCGACCCGGGTGACATGGGGCAGTTCGAGCAGGGTTTGCGCCATGTTCTCCGCCAGGGTCTCGACCAGGATGATATGGCCGCGGGCAATGAAGTCGCGGGCAATCCGCCCGACCTGCTCGTAGTTCAGCGTATCGCGCAGTTCGGCGATATCGTGCAGGGTCAGGTCGAAGGTGGCGTCTATAACCAGGGGCTGGGTGCGGCCATGCTCGTGCGCATATACGCCGATGGCGGCCTCGACCCGGAGGCCCTTGACGAAGACACGGCGGCTGGTGATCACGACAGGCTTCCCCATTGGTCGACGGCAACGAGATCGTTGATGCTGAGATCGGCGCGGTGACACCACTCGCCGAGACGGATAGGGCAGGCGGCGACATCCGCCGGCATGATGACGATGGTGTTGGTAGGGGTTTCTTCGAGTTCGAGGCGGGCGCATTCGAAATCGGGCATATGCGCCGCCAGGACGGCATTGAGCTTCATGAATAGCGCCGTGGCCACCGCCTCGGTCGTCGGATCGCCCTGGATGACCAGCAGGCGCTGCAACAACTCTGGTTCATGATCGCGGAAATAGCCGAGCATCGGGTCGTCGTGGCCCAGTTGGAAGGCATGGTCGAGGGCATCGTCGACAAAACCGTGCCAGTGGCGCTTCAGGTCGGCGAAGCTGGCGGCATAGTTGGCATTACCCCAGTCGACGGCGCGGGCCGATGTTGCCTTCGGTTGCAGGCTGACCGCGACGAATTCGTTATGGCCATGCGGCGTCAGGCACTTCGAGTTGTGGTCGAAGCGCAGGCGATGGGCCATCGAAAAACGGCGTTTGAAGGTGATCAGCATGTCTGGAGGTCTTTACGCGGCAATGCTGCGTTCAAGCGCAAACGCGGCGGGAAGTCAATCTTCGGCAATGTTTCGTTTGCGAACCCGGTAAGCATTAACCGAGAACGGCAGGCCTTCCTTAATTGGGTACTGTTAGGCTGAAGGTAAGGGGAGGGGCAACATGTCTCGCAATTACCTGTCGGCCACGGCCAGCTACGAATTCGTCAGCCCGCTACGACCTGAGGACATAGCAGCCGATCTGCAAAGGTTTACGGTACGCCGTCGTGACGATGTGGCCGACTATGGCAATGTCAGCTATTTCACCGGAACGGTCGACGCTTCAGGATTTACGATCGCGCCGATACCGATCCGGAGACAGCAATCGGTAAGTCTCGCGATTATTGGACGCCTTGCGCTGATCCAGACGGGCAGTCGTGTTACGGTCGAAATGCGCCCGAGTGTACTGTTTTTCTGTCTGCGCATGGCGATCATAATCGTGGTGCTGACGGAATTGTCCCGCGCCATGCTCGCTTTTTCCGCACGCGATCTGATGATCGCCGTCTGTGCCGCCTTGCTTACGGCGGCATTGGATCTGACCTTGTGGCAGCAGATCGGCTGGCAACGGCAGCGTTTGAAGGATCATTTTCAGGCGTCAGATCCCGAACCTGTCTCCGCACCGAACCGTCCCACAAGGGCATAGGGCAGGTCTATTTCAGTTTCCAGTTCACGCCGACAAAGAACACGCGGCCACCGGTTCGATTATCGTTGATGTCGTAAAGCGTGGCGGTGCGGGTGACGGTTCGAACCTTGCTGCCATTGCCGATGTCCTGAGCAGTGACGGTCAGGGTCAGGGTTTTTGAAAATCGGTGCTGCCAGCTCAGATTGATGGTGCTGCCCCCCGAACGCGTGCCCTGCGCTGTCAGCGACCGCCCTTGCGCAGCGGCGTCGATATTCAGCCTGTCCTTTTGCGTGACGGTATAGTTGAGTTCGCCCTGTGCCGTCCATGAGGTGGTGGCATGGCGGAGTGTCCCGGAAGCACTGTCGGCCAGCAGTTCGGCGCGGAAGACATTGCCGGTCATGCTGTAATCCAATATATCGCCGACCTTGCCGGCACGCGTCGCGCTGACGCCGCCGGATCGGCCGCTGCCGGAATTGTGCTTTGTGGTCAGAACCACCCCGTCTGCCAGGCTGAGGTTCTCGTCCGTAATGGTGCGTTCGCTGCGGCGATAATAGGCGGTGACGACATCGTCACCGTGCTCGTAACCCGCTTCCCAGGAGGTTATCGCCTGCGGCTTCAGCATTGGATTGCCGGAGGTCAGGTTCTGCGGGTCGCTCCAGGTGACGAACGGGTTGAGGTCGCGCGCGTCGGGCCGTTGCTGGCTATGGCTGAAACTGGCCGTCAGCCGCCTGTCCCGCGGCAGGGCATAGGCGAGGTGCAGGCTGGGACTCAGGGACGCTACGGCGTTGCGGTCGATCCGGGCGCTGGTGACCTGGTGCGCAGTGGTGGCGATGCCCTCGGCCCGGGCGCCGGCCAGGACGATCAGGTGGCCGAGATGTGCCTGAGCCGTGAGGTAGGCACTGGCGATACGCTGGGCGGCGTTGAAACTGTTGCTTAAGGACGAAGAGATTGTCACCGCCCCGGTTACCGGGTCGCGGGCGAACTGGATATTGTCGAAGCGGTTGATATCGCTGCGCCAGTCGAACCCGGCGGTCAATTGCACGCCAGCCCATGGTTGGGTCATGTCGCCGCTGAATTCATCGATGAGGGTCGTGCGCTTGATCGATACCCCGTCCTCGATCGGCGGCTGAACGGGCATACTGTAGGTATTGAGGTAGAGCCGGTTCTGGTCGGCAATGGTGACACTGTGGCCGGCCGTCAGGCGGATATCGTTGTCGTCGCTATCACCGCGATGCTCGAATGTCAGGGTGGCGTGGCCGTCGCTCCCGGTCGAGATGCCGGTGCGATAGCGGTCATACGCGCTCACCGGATTGCCGGCGTCGTCGAAATCGCGATGGTCCTCGTGCGGGCGGTTGTTCGAGCGCCGGGCCGACCAGGCCAGTTCCAGGCCAGCCGTGTCGTGGTCGCTCAGGCTGTCGTCGATCGTGGCGCGAATGGCGTGGCTGGTGCGATGGCTGGGAAAGCGCAGGGCCGACAGGTTGCGACCGGATGTACCGCTGAGCGGATCGGTCCAGCGGCGATCATCGCGCTGGATAGAATCGAGGACGTCTTCCCGGGCGCTGAGGGTTACGGCCTCTGTCAGGTGAGGGCCGCCATGGCTGAGCCTGAGCGAACTGTTGCCGCGGCCTTCATTGCCGGCATTGGCGATCAGATTGGCTGTGGTGCCGCGCTTGCGGTCATGCTTCAGGACGATATTAACGATGGCGCCGCCATTGCCGTCCATGGCGGCGGACGGATTGGTGATGACCTCGACCCTGGCGATATCGCTGCCAGGCATGGATTGCAGGGTTATGGCGCGGTTCTCGCCCGACATCTCCGCCGATGGCTTGCCGTTGACATAGACCTGGACGGCGGCGTTACCCCGCACGGCGACCGATCCGTCGGGCGAGACATGGACGGAAGGGACGGTGTTGAGGACATCGGCGGCGGTGCCGGCCTGGGCCTGAGGGTTATTGGTCTGGTCGTAGACAGTGCGGTCAATCTTGCGCGTGACGGCCGGTGGCTTAGCGGTAATGGTGACAGGATCGGTTTTGCTGGTGTCCGGGGTCGTCTGCGCCGCGGCCATTGCCGGGGCCGCGATCAGTCCGATGGTCAGTCCAAGCGTCTTCATATCGCCCCCTCTACCGCACATGTGCGACATGTGTCGCATATGTGCGGCGATTGGTCAATCTATGAGCTTACGCGCTTAAGCGAGAGGTATTGCTGGCGCTTCTTCTGGATCAGACGTAGAACTGCGCCATGGTCGCCAGCGACACTGGCTTGATCTTCGATGCATTTCCTGCCGTGCCGAACTGCTCGAAACGCTCTTCACAGACCTTCTGCATGGCGGCATAGGCCGGCTTGAAATAGCCACGCGGATCGAAATTGCCGGGATTGGTGGCGAACTGTTTGCGGATATTGCCGGTAATGGCCATGCGCAGGTCTGTATCGATATTGATCTTGCGCACACCCGACTTGATGCCGCGCTGCAATTCTTCGACGGGCACGCCCCAGGTCTGCGGGATTTCGCCGCCGAACTCGTTGATCATGTCCTGCAGGTCCTGCGGCACCGAGGACGAGCCGTGCATGACGAGGTGGGTATTGGGCAGGCGCTTGTGGATGGCTTCGATGACATCCATGGCCAGGACATCGCCGTCCGGCTTGCGCGTGAACTTGTAGGCGCCATGGCTGGTGCCCATGGCGATCGCCAGGGCGTCGACATTGGTCTTGGCGACGAAGTCGACCGCCTGGTCCGGATCGGTCAGCAGTTCGGCATGCGACAGGACGCCTTCGAAACCGTGGCCGTCCTCGGCTTCCCCCATGCCGCTTTCAAGGCTGCCCAGGACGCCGAGTTCGCCTTCGACCGAAACGCCGCAGGCATGAGCCATCTCGACCACCTTCGACGTTACCTCGACATTATATTCGTATTCGGCCGGCGTCTTGGCGTCGGCCTTGAGCGAACCGTCCATCATCACCGACGTAAAGCCGTGCTGGATGGCGCTGGCGCAGGTGCTGAGCGAATTGCCGTGGTCCTGGTGCATGCACAGGGGAATTTCCGGATAGATCTCGGCGAGCGCGTCGATCATCTTGCCCAGCATGATGTCGTTGGCATAGGCCCGGGCACCGCGCGACGCCTGGATGATCACCGGAGACGCGGTCTTGCGTGCCGCCTCCATGATGGCGATGCCCTGTTCCATATTGTTGATATTGAAACCGGGCACGCCGTAAGAATACTCGGCGGCGTGGTCGAGCAGTTGACGCAGACTGATACGAGCCATGATGTTTTCCCTCTTTCATGCTCAAAATGTAGGTGAGGGCGATCGCAGCGCGCCCTCCGTGACGCTTCCCGTTCCGGATGTGGCGTCCGGGAACGGATAAATCTGTTTTGCGGATGATGGTCTTTGACCTTTTGTGCATCCGCAAAACATAAATTTTAAATAGGCTTAAACGTCTCTCCGCTGGCAATGTGCGGGCCATCACGCGCCCGCTTTACAAGGTATCGTCAGCTTATCGCTTACGCCTCAAGGGCAGCAACGCCCGGCAGCGCCTTGCCTTCCATCCATTCGAGGAAGGCCCCGCCTGCGGTCGACACGAAGGTCATGTCTTCGACGACGCCGGCATGGTTGAGCGCAGCCACGGTATCGCCACCGCCTGCCACGGCGACAAGCTTACCGGATTTTGTTTGCGATGCAGCAAATTTCGCCGCTGCAACAGTCGCCGCATCGAATGGTGGCAATTCGAACACACCCAGCGGGCCGTTCCAGATCAGGGTCTTGGACTCCGCCATGACGGCGGTCAGTTGTTCGACCGTCTTCGGGCCGGCGTCGAAAATCTTGTCGTCCGCCGACAAGGGCGCGGACAGGTCCTGGGTGCGGTTAGGCGCGTGCGCCTTGAATTCCTGGGCAACGACGAGGTCGACCGGCAGCAGGATTTTGCAGCCCTTGGCCTCGGCCTCCTTCAGGATTTCCAGCGCGGTTTCCTTCAGGTCCTTTTCGCACAGGCTGCCGCCGACATCATGGCCCTGCGCGAACAGGAAGGTATTGGCCATGCCGCCGCCGATGGCGAGGGCGTCGAGCTTGCCGACCAGATTCTTCAGCAGGTCGAGCTTGGTCGACACCTTGGAGCCGCCGACAATGCCGAGCGTCGGGCGCTGCGGGTTGCCGAGCGCGGCGTCGAGCGCATTCAGTTCGCGCTTCATCGACTCGCCGGCATAGGCGGGCAGCAGATGGGCCAGGCCCTCGGTCGAGGCGTGGGCGCGGTGGGCAGCCGAGAAGGCGTCGTTGACATAGAGGTCGCCGACGGCGGCCAGGTCCTTGGCGAATTCCGGGTCGTTTGTTTCTTCGCCGGCGTGGAAGCGGACGTTTTCAAGCAGGGCGACACCGCCGGGGGGCAGGGCTTCGATGACCGATGTCGCGGCATCGCCGATGCAATCCGTGGCAAAGGCCACGGGCGCGCCCAGCAGCTTGGCCAGGGGGTCGACGACGGGCTTCAGGCTCATTTCCGGCACGACCTTGCCCTTGGGGCGGTCGAAGTGGGCCAGCAGGGCGACCCTGGCGCCCTTGGCGATCAGGGCCTTGATGGTCGGCAGGGCAACCTTCAGGCGGGTGTCATCAGTGATGACACCATTGTCCATCGGGACGTTGAAATCGACGCGCACCAGGGCGGTCTTGCCATTGAGGTCGGAAACGTCGTCGAGGGTCTTGAAGGGCATGAAGATATCCGTCTGAAATCTATGGGCTACCTGCCATCGCTAGACCGGCCGGCAGGAAATGAAAATGGTCTTGCCATGCGGTCCACAGTTTTGCACCGCGGACCCGGGCAAGAAAAACCCCGCCGGGCGAACCGGCGGGGCGATGTCTTAGAGGAACTTGCCGAAGTGAACGGCGGTGTCGGCCATGCGCGACGAGAAGCCCCATTCATTGTCGTACCAGCTGAGGATACGGCCGAGGCGGCCGCCAATGACCTGGGTCTGCGGCAGGGCGAAGGTCGAAGACGCCGGCTCGTGGTTGAAGTCGCGTGATACCAGCGGCTCGTCCGTATAGGCCAGCACGCCCTTCATCGGGCCGTCGGCGGCGGCGACGATGGCCGCATTGATCTCTTCCTTGCTGACGTCGCGGCTGGCGTTGAAGACCAGGTCGACGCACGACACGTTCGGGGTCGGGACGCGGATCGACGAGCCGTCGAACTTACCCTTCAGGTCCGGCAGGACCAGGCCGATGGCCTTGGCGGCGCCGGTCGAGGTCGGGATCATCGACAGGGCGGCTGCGCGGGCGCGATACAGGTCCTTGTGCATCTGGTCCAGCGACGGCTGGTCGTTGGTGTAGGAGTGGATCGTCGTCATGTAGCCGTTTTCGATGCCGCACAGGTCGTGCAGCACCTTGGCGACCGGCGCCAGGCAGTTGGTGGTGCACGAGGCGTTCGAGATGACTTCGTCGGCCGCGGTCAGGGCGTCATGGTTGACGCCGTAGACTATGGTCTTGTCGGCGCCGTCGGCCGGGGCCGAAACGATAACCTTCTTGGCGCCGGCCTGCAGGTGCAGGGCAGCCTTGTCACGCGCGGTGAAGATGCCGGTGCACTCCAGGGCGATGTCGACGCCCAGATCCTTGTGCGGCAGCTCGGCCGGGTTCTTGATGGCGGTGACCTTGATCGGCGGATAGGTCTTGCCGTTGGCTTCGATGGTCAGGGTGTCGCCGTCGACCGTGACCTTGGCCGGGAACCGGCCGTGGATCGAGTCGTAACGCAGCAGGTGCGCATTGGTTTCCACCGGGCCGAGATCGTTGATGGCCACGACCTCGATGTCCGTGCGGCCGTGCTCGATGATCGAGCGAAGGACGAGGCGGCCGATGCGGCCGAAACCGTTGATGGCGACACGTAAAGCCATGTGGGGAAATCCTTTTCGTTTCAAGAACCGCGCGCCGCACAACATCTGTGCGCAGGGGCGAATGCGCGGTCGTTTTTTAACCTCAGGCCTGCCAAGTCAAGCCCTAAATCGCGCCATTGCCTATATGGTAGCGCTAACCGCGCAATTCCATATGCAGGCGGGCCGCCGGGTAAAAAAACATAGCGAAAATAATGGAACATTTGCAACGACCGGGCGCGGAAACGGTGGATTCTGCCGCGCCCGGCACGCTGCTATTTGCGCACCAGCCGTGTCAGGGTGAGGCGGGCCTCGAGCCCGGTGACCTCATGGCCGGCATAGCGGTTGACCAGCTTCAGACTGCCCCCCTGGGCTTCGGCAAGGGCGCGGGCGACGCTTAGGCCCAGGCCACTGCCGCCGGTGTCGCGGTTGCGTGATTCCTCCAGGCGGTAAAAGGGCTCGAACACGGTTTCCAGCATGTCGGCGGGCAGGCCGGGGCCATTGTCGAGGACGCTGATCTCCACCGTATTGCCGCGGGTCGACAGTTCCAGCCGGCATGACCCGGCGTAGCGACAGGCGTTTTCGATCAGATTGGTCAGGATGCGCTTGAGGGCGACGGTATCGCCCTTGACCATGACATTGTGCTCGATCAGGGCCGGCTCCATCGGGCAAACCTCGGCCATGTCTTCGCCCAGGGCCTCGACCAGGGCCGAGATATCGAGCGGACGCAGCGATTCCCCGAGCTTGTGGGCGCTGGTGAAGCTCATGGCGGAGCGGATCAGGGCGTCCATATGGGAGATATCGTTGCCGAGCTTGTCGCGTAAGGGCGCGGGCAGATCCTCGATACGCAGGCGCATGCGCGCCAGCGGCGTCTTCAGGTCGTGGGCGATGGCGCCCATCAGGGCTGTTCGGCTTTCCATCTGCTTGCGGATGCGCGCCTGCATGGCGTTCAGCACCTCGGCGGCCTGGCGTACCTCCCTGGAGCCGACGGCCATGACCGGTGGAGCGTTGTCCTCAAAACCGACCTTGGCGGCGGCTTCGGAGAAGGCGATGATCGGACGGGTCAACCGGCGCGACAGCAGCCAGGCCAGCGGCAGGATGAGCAGGGCGGTCAGGCCGAAACCCAACAGGAGCTTTGCCTGCCAGGGCTGGATCCAGTCCTTGGGCGGGGTGATGACGCGATAGCGGCCATCCGCCAGCTTCCAGGCGACGTTGAAAGCGGGGAAGAAGATGTCGGTGCGGTTTTCCAGGCTGTTGGTCAGGCGTACGCCGCCCGGCTCACGTTCCGCGCCCTGGCGTTCGCCTTCACCCGGAGGCGGTCCCCCGTTCGGGCCACCATTCTGGCCATTCTGAAAGCCGTTTTGCGGAAAGCCGCCCTGTTGCGGCGGAGGTCCGCCCGGGCCGCCCTGGAAGCTACCCGGTTGTTGTGGGCCACCCATCTGCGGCGGACCATTTTGACCATTGGGATTTGGGCCACCAGTACCGCCGCCGAAACCGCCCGGACCATAGGGATGGTCCCAGTTGTGACGGAACGGTCCCCGCGGCACGAACTTCACCCAGACCGTATCGGCCGGTACATGCAGGTCGGCGGCGATGCGTGCGGCCAGCAGGGAATCGAGACGCCAGGGCATGCTGTTGCGGCGTTGCGCGTCCTGGGCGATGTAGGTCGGCGCCGTGGCGACGGTCTGGACCTTGAGCACGCGCCCGTTCTGCAGCTTGACCTCGCCCGACTTCAGCGCCGTGATGACCTCTCGCAGGCTGTAGCCAGACGGGGGCGGTTCCGGCGCCTTGAGGACGATCAGCGTATTGATACCGAGGGCCAGGATAAGGACGGCAAGGCTCAGGCCCAGCACCTGCCAGAAGATCGGCAGGGAGATGATCTGGTGCTGGGACGAAGCGGGGCGTGTATCGGACGAAGCGTTTTCAGGCGGGGACGTGTCTGGCAAGGGAGTGTCCGGCAAGGAAGTGTCTCGGCAAGAAGTGTCTGGGCGTAAATTACTTCAGGGGTTTGAACATATAGCCGATGCCGCGGATGGTGCGGATGATGTCCTCGTTGGAATCATCGCTCAGCTTGCGGCGCAGGCGCGAGATCTGCACGTCGATGGCGCGGTCGAAGCTGTCCGAGTTCGGGCCGTGTAGGTAGTCGAGGATCTGGTCGCGCGACAGGGCGCGGCCAGGGCGGTCGAGGAAGACGCGCAGCAGTTCGAATTCGGCATTGGACAAGACGACCTGGACACCATCGGGACGGGTCAGGGTGCGCTTGATATTGTCGAGCTGCCAGCCGAAGAAGTGCGATATCGGCGACTTACCGGTGCCCTGGGCGTTCCAGGTGCCTTCCTTGGCCTCGCGGCGACGCAGGACGGCGCGGATGCGGGCCAGCAGTTCGCGCGGATGAAAGGGCTTGGCCATGTAGTCGTCGGCGCCGAGCTCGAGGCCGACGATACGGTCGATCTCCTCGCCGCGGGCGCTGAGCATGATGACAGGCGGGCCGCCCTTTTCAATCAATCGTTTGCATATCGACAGGCCGTCTTCGCCCGGCATCATATAGTCGAGCACTATCAGTTCGATGTCGCCGCGCGCCAGCATCTTGTCCATGTCGCGGCCGTGGGCGGCGGTGTGGACTTCAAAGCCGTTATTGGCGAGAAAGTTGCTGGTCAGGTCGCGCAAGTCGGGATCGTCATCGACGATCAGGATGCGGGTGATGGGATCGGCAGAGGCTGACATCATGGAATTGGCTGAAACTGGCGGCATTGGGGGGAAGCTCGCTGAGGGGACGGGTGAGAGGACGGAAACTGGAGGAATTCCGTTATCCTACCTGACCGATCGATGGGGCCTTCTGATTGCATTTGTGACATATAGCATCTTATTGGTGCCCTATTGCGCCTTTTTTTGACATCGCGGAGCAATGCGTCCGACCTATAGTCAATCGGGACCGCGGCCAGAGGGCATGGTTGCAGGTCCTTCATAGTTAACGGGAAATTCCATGTTCAAACCCTCAACCCTCATCGCTGCGGGCGTCATCGTCTGTGCTGCAGGCGCCATTATTACGATGGCTGCCGCTGCCGACAAGGCGCCGGCCCCGCAGGCGTCATCCGCGCCCGCCGGGGCACCTGCTTCACAGCCGCTCGTCAGCTTCAGCGACGTCGACGCCAACAAGGACAATGTCATCACCCCGGCCGAGTTCAACACCTTCCTGGCCGCCCACCAGCAGTTCGGCGCGCCGGGCCAGGGCGGACCTCCCGGCGGTTTCGACGGTGGCCCCCAAGGCGGTAAGCATGGAGACGGCAAGGGCGGGCGACCGGATGACGGCCATATGGGGCCGCCACCGGGCGAGCCTGACGGTGGCCATTGGGGCGGTCCGGGCGGTCCGGTTGGCTTCGGTCATGGCCCGCATCATCCCGACTTCGCCACGCTCGATACCAACAAGGACGGCAAGGTCAGCCTCGATGAGTTCATCGGGCCGATGAAGGCGCACTTTACCGAGATGGATACGAATCACGACGGCTTCCTTGAAGCCGACGAACTGAAACCGCCGCATGGCGGTGAGGGCGGGCCGCCGCCTCCTAATCCCGGCACTTGACGGAGACGACGGCTGAGAAACCGGAGCAGAGAGGCTCCGGTTTCTTTTTGGAGCCAATTTCTTTTTTGGAAAATGGATCAACTTTTCTGCTGTTTTTTTGAAAAGCCGGCGACGGGTCCGCGCGGATGCTGCGTTTATCTAGGCAAGGATGCGGGGCGCGCTGCTGCTCTTGTCCACGCAACAGGCTTTTGACGCATGCTGGTATTCCCGGCACCGGTGTCCGTCAGAAGAGAGGGCCGTGTCGGCGATGCTGACACGGCCCATTCTATTTTGTTCGTAGGCTATTGGGCCTCGGGATATAAAAAAGGCACCGCGCGGAACGCGGTGCCTTTTTAGTTTTACCTATAGGCGCCTGTTACAGCTTCGCCTTGGCGGCGGCAACGACGGCGTCGGCAGTGATGCCGAACTCCTTGAACAGGCGGTCGGCCGGGGCCGAGGCGCCGAAGTGGTTCATACCGATAAAGGTGCCGTCCGAGCCGATAAAGCGTTCCCAGCCGAGACCGGCCGCGGCTTCAACGGCGATCTTGACCGGCGACGTGCCGACAACCGAAGCCTGGTAGTCGGCAGGTTGTGCCGCGAACAGTTCCCAGCACGGGGTCGAGACGACGCGCGTGGCTATGCCGTCGGCTTCGAGGGTCTTTTGCGCGGCGACGGCCAGGCTGACTTCGGAACCCGAGGCGAAGATGGTGACCTTGGCATCACCTGAGGCGGCGACCAGTTCGTAGGCGCCCCTGGCGACCAGGTCGCCGGCAGATGTGCGCACGGCCGGCAGCTTCTGGCGCGTCAGCACCATCATGGCCGGGCCCTTGGTGATCAGGGCCTGTTTCCAGGCTTCGGCCGTTTCGACGACATCGGCCGGACGGAAGACATTGAGGCCCGGCATGGCGCGGAAGGCCGCCAGGTGTTCGACCGGCTGGTGGGTCGGGCCGTCTTCACCGACGCCGATCGAGTCGTGCGTCATGACGTGGACGACCTTGACCCCCATCAGGGCGCCGAGACGGATGGCCGGGCGGCCGTAGTCGCTGAAGACGAAGAAGGTGCCGGAATAGGGCAGGACGCCGCCGTGCAGGGCCAGGCCGTTCATGGCTGCGGCCATGCCGAATTCACGGACGCCGTAGTGGATATAGCGGCCGGTATAGTCGGTGGTGTCGAAGCTGGTCATGCCCTTGACCAGTGTGTTGACAGAGCCGGTCAGGTCGGCCGAGCCGCCGACCAGGGTGTCGATCGCCGGAACCAGCTTGGCGAGCGCTGCGCCGGAGGCCGAACGCGTGGCGTCGGACGGCTTGCTTTCCACCGCCGCGGCGATATGGGCGTCGAGTTCGGCAAAGGCGTTTTCCGGCAGCTCACCGCGCATGACGCGAGCCAGTTCGGCGCCCTTGGGATTGGCGGCAGCGACAGCGTCCCAGGCCTTGCGGGCCTCGGTGCCCCGGGCGCCGGCGGCTTCCCAGGCGGCCTTGATATCGGCCGGGATGGTGAAGGGCTCGGCCAGCCAGTTCATGTGCTCGCGGGCGGCCTTGATCTCGTCGTCGAACAGGTTGTAGCCGTGGCCATGCATGTCGCCTTCCTTGGCGCCGGCGCGGCGGGCGACCTTGGTGCGGCAGGCGATCATGACCGGGCGATCCTGCTCGGTCGCCCATTGCATGGCGTCGGCAATGGCGTCGTGGTCGTGGCCGTCGACGGAGGTGACGGCCCAGCCGGCGGCCTTGAAGCGCGCCTGCTGGTCGCCGGTCTCGGCGATGGTCGCCCAGCCGTCGATGGTGACATTGTTGTCGTCGAACAGGACGACCAGGTTCTTCAGGGCCAGGCGGCCGGCCAGGTGGATGGCTTCGTGCGACACGCCTTCCATCAGGCAGCCGTCGCCGGCGATGACCCAGGTACGGTGATTGACGAGGTCGTCACCGAAGCGTGCATTGAGCGCGCGCTCCGCCATGGCGATACCGACCGAGGTGGCGAGGCCCTGGCCGAGCGGGCCGGTGGTGCATTCGACGCCGGCCGTGTGGCCGTATTCCGGGTGACCCGGCGTCGCGCTGCCCCACTGGCGGAAATTCTTGATGTCTTCCATCGACACCGAGGCGAAGCCGGTCAGGTGCAGCAGGGAATAGATCAGCATCGAGCCGTGGCCAGCCGACAGGACGAAGCGGTCGCGGTCGGCCCATTCGGGCTGCTGCGGATCATAACGCAGGAACTTCGTCCACAGGACGGTGGCCACATCGGCCATCCCCATCGGCATGCCCTGGTGGCCCGACTTGGCGCGGTGGACCGCTTCCATCGACAGGACGCGGATGGCGTCGGCCATCACTTCGGCGGAGGGCTGTGCAGCAGCAGAGTCGGAAGGGCTTGTAGCCATGGGTGAGTCTCGATTAATCTGGTGGGACGCCCGGATCGTGAAGCGAGTCGCGAACGCGCCGGGCACAACGAATGACGCGAGCCTTACCCGATGCACGGCATATTGGGTAGGGGAAAGCGGGCGAACGGCACGAAAAATGTCGGGTGTGGTACACTCAAGGAGTGCGTGATGGAAAATACGCAGATGTCAGGTTCGGGGCCCATGGGCAACTCGCTGGGCATGGCGGTCGACCGGCTCGACCGGGCGCTGGCCGCGCTTGAAGCGCGTGTCACCGCGCTCAACAATGGCGAGCCTCTGCCCGACTATGTCCACCCGGCGACCGAGGGGACATCCGAGGATTTCCAGCGCGTGCTGCAGGAACTCGAAACCGTTCGCGCCGAGAAGGACCAGTTGGCGGCCGTCGCCAATGATGCCTTCGAAGCCCTGGGTGCCGCCGCGGCCAATATCCGCATCCTGCTGCGCGACGAAGCGGCCTAACTTAGAAAGAGTGTCCGATGGGTGAAGTCACAGTTCGTGTTAACGGCAAGCCCTATACGGTTGGCTGCGCCGATGGTCAGGAAGGCCGCGTTCAGGATCTGGCGCGCGTCTTCGATGAGCATGTCGGCATGGTGGTGTCCGACGTCGGGGCGATCGGCGAGGTCCGCTTGTTCCTGATGGCAGCGCTTCTGATGATCGACGAGATGCAGGATCTGCGCAGCCAGGTCGCCGATGCCACTTCGATCAATGCCCGTATCAATGCCGGTGTCCACGAGATGGAACGCAAGGCGGCCTTTGCTGTGTCGGACGCGGCGGCGCGTCTCGAGCGCCTGCTGGGCGCCAGCTAGCCTCGGTATACTTCCGGATTATAACGCTCCATGATTGTCTCCGGCAGGGCCGGGGCATGGAAGCCGAACCGTGCGTACAGCGAATGCATGTCGGCCGTCACCAGGCTGAAGCGGCGCAGGCCCTGCAGGTCGGGATGGGCGAAGACCTCTGTCAGCAGGGCGGTGGCGTAACCATTGCCGCGGAATTCCGGTTCGACGAAGACGTCGGCCAGGGTCGCCATCGTCGCGAAATCCGAAACGACACGGGCAAAGGCGATCTGTTCGCCCTCGAGAAAACCGGCAAAGCACAAGGCGTTGCTCATGGCGCGGATAAAGACGTCGTGCGGAATGCCTGCCTGATCATCTGAAATGACGTTGAGACAGCGGTAGACTCGATCGAAGTCGATCTGCGTCTTGTCGCAGGTGATCTGCAGTTTAAGCATAAATGATCCAGACCATTATAGAGGCCGTTCGGAGTGGGCTTTTTTCTTTCTCCTGCCCCGCTTTGCCAGCCGGCGAGGCCGGGGGAGGTGGCTGCGAAGCGTAGCGAAGCAGACGGAGGGGGGGATCGGTCGATGATCAAAATTCAAAGGCCCGTTGGTGGAACTGCCTAAGCTTCCCCCCTCCGTCATCTTCGGCCGTTGGCCTCGATGCCACCTCCCCCGTAAACGGGGCAGGAGGGAGATTGTTGAACGGCCTCAGGAAGTTGCGCAAGTGATTATGCGTTCAAGATATCAAGCATTGGGATGGACGAAGCGGTTGTTGTTGATCTCCATCAGCCGCTCCGGAACCTTGGGCTGGCCAAAGCCGTGGCGGGCATAGAGGCTGTGGGCGTCGAGCGTCCCCAGCATCATGCGGCGCAGACCCTGCAGATCGGGATGGGCCATGACCGCGGCGATCAGTTGCTTGCTGTAGCCTTTGCCTTGATACGCTGGCAGGACGAAGACATCACATAGCCAGGCAAAGGTGGTGCGGTCGGTGATGACGCGGGCAAAGGCGATCTGCTGCCCATCGACGAAGGCGCCGAAACACAGCGAATTGTCCATGGAGCGTTCTACCGTTTCGCGGGTGATGCCGCGCGCCCAGTAGGACTCTTCGCTGAGATAGCGATGGATGACGGCGACATCCATGGCGGCGCGGTCGGTGGTGACGGTCAGGTCAGTCATGGTTTTTGGCAATATCATTAGACGAACAAAGTGACCTCTCCGTCTTTTGACCGCTTGACGCGGTCAAAATCCACCTCCCCATCTTCGATGGAGCGGAGGGAGTTCTAATGATCTCCCTCCGCCCTGTTCCGAAAGACTGGAGTTAACGGCGAGGCTTTTTACCTATTTCCCCCGCACATCCAGGGTCTGGGCGGTCAGGTGGACCTTGGCCGTCGAGACGATGTCTGCGGCCGAGGTCGCCAGCATGACCGTGTAATCGCCCTCGGCGATTTTCCACGTCTTGCTGGCGGAGTCATAAACGCCGAGCAGGCGCGGATCGACACTGACCGTGCCCTGGGCCGAACCCGATGCCGCAACCGCCGTCTTGACCCAGCCGCCAAGGCGCTTGGGCGCTTCCCAGGTCACGCCGGCCGGCGGCGAGACATAGATTTGTGCGACCGTCTTGCCGTCCGACTTGCCGGTATTGTGGACGGTAAAGGTGGCCGTCAGCGACTTGCCCGACCCTGTAGCCGTCAGGTCGTCGAGGGCAAAGCTGGTGTAGCTGAGGCCATAGCCGAACGGGAAGAGGGGCTTCAGGCCCTTCTGGTCGAACCACTTGTAGCCGACCGTGGCGCCTTCGATATTGTAATTGGCGGTGAAGCGCTTGCCGTGGCTGTCCTTTTCGCCATCGAGAACCGGACGCGGCAATTGCGCCAGGGATGCCGGGAAGGTAGCGGGCAGGTGGCCCGACGGATTGACCTCACCCGACAGGACGCGGGCAATGGCTGCGCCGCCGGCGGTGCCGGGGAACCAGGCCTCGACCACGGCGCCGACATCTTTCAGCCAGGGCATGACGACCGGGCCGCCGGTTTCGAGCACGACGACCGTCTTCGGATTGGCCTTGGCGATCGCGGCGATCAGGGCGTCCTGGTTGTGCGGCAGGTTTAGGTCGGGCACATCCATGCCCTCGGCTGTCCACTGTGTGGCGAAGACGATGACGATATCACTGCCGGCCGCCAGCTTGGCGGCCGCGGCGACGTCCTTGCCGTCGGCATAGCTCAGTTTTGCCGTCGTGCGCGACGCCAGTTCCTTCAGCGGCGACGACGGGAAATAGACCATCGGTCCCGGGAAGGCATCGGGGCCTTCATTGGGCACGGCCAGGCCGCCGCGCGGATAGACCTGGCTGGAGCCACCGCCCGACAACACGCCCTTGTCGGCATGGCCGCCGATAATGGCGATGGTCCTGGCGCTTTTCGCCAGCGGCAGCAGCCCGCCATCGTTCTTGAGCAGGACCATGGCCTCTTCGGCGTCGCTGCGGGTGACGGTGGCATGGGCGTCGTAATCGATGGTCGTCGCCTGGTCGCCCTTGACCGGGTCATCGACCAGGCCGTTGGCGTACATGCTGCGGACGATGCGGGTGGCCATGTCGTCGAGACGCGCCTGCGGCACCTTGCCGTCGGCGATCGCCTGTTTCAGGGGCGCGGCGAAAAACGGCTGATCATCGAAGGGGTAGCCCGATTCCTGGTCGAGACCGCTGAGGGCGGCCGCCACGGTCGAATGGGTAGCGCCCCAGTCCGACATGACATAACCCTTGTACCCCCAGTCGGCCTTCAGCACGTCGGTAAGCAGCCAGTCGTTTTCGCAGGCATGCTTGCCGTTGACGATATTGTAAGAACACATGACCGAGCCGGGATCGCCGACCTCGCTGGCGAACTGGAAGGCCAACAGGTCAGACGTCCGTGCCGCGGCGTCGGCGATGACGCCGTCGAGGTCCGACTGGCTGGTCGACTGGTCGTTCAGGGCATAATGCTTGACCGTCGAAATAATGTGGTTCGACTGGATGCCCTTGATCTCATTACCGGAGATGGTGCCTGCCAGCAGGGGATCCTCGCCGGAATATTCGAAGTTGCGGCCATTGCGCGGTTCGCGCAGCAGGTTGACGCCGCCGGCCAGTTGCACATTGAAGCCCGACAGGCGCGCCTCGTTGCCTATCATGGCGCCACCGGCAAAGGCCAGCTCCGGATTCCACGTCGCCGCCGTGGCCAGGCCCGAGGGCAGGGAGGTGCGCTCGCGCGGGGTCGGCGAGCGCTGGGTGGCGACACCGACGCCGGCATCGGTTTCCCACTGGGCGGGAATGCCGAGGCGGGCAATGCCGGGGACAAAGCCGGCCGCATCGGGCAGGGCGCCGGCCGGGATGGCGAAGTGCTTCCACGGTGCGTTGGTCGAGAAATAGCCGAAGACAAGCGACAGCTTCTCGTCCTGGGTCATCGCCTTGACGGCCGCGGCGGCGCGGATATCGGGGCTGGCGGTGGTGTCGCGCCACAGGTCCGCGTTTTGGGCATGGGCGGCTGTGCAGGACAATACGGCGCATACAGCCGTGGTCAGGAAAAGGCGTTTCATCGATGGTCTCCCCATATGCGGGCGCCCTGGGCCGGATGCGCCTCTGCTTGCGTCTTTATAGCGGCAAATGACAACGCTGACAGCCGCAATTTTAATCATGTCTTTTTTGGCCCCGACCGATTAGGGTGCCCGCCCGAAACGCAAGCGCCATCAGAGCCGCGAGCTATACACAGAGGGACGAAAATGACCGACGCACCCGCGCAAGCCGCGCCCTCCGCCCTCCACTCGATGAATCCCAAGGAGGTCCGCAACGTCATTATCGGCCTGATGATGGTACTGCTGCTGGCGGCGCTCGACCAGACCATCGTCTCGACCGCCATGCCGACGATCGGCCGCGAACTCGGCGATATCGAACACCTGCCGTGGATGGTGACGGCCTACCTGCTCAGCTCGACCGTGGTGACGCCGCTCTACGGCAAGCTGGCCGATATCATCGGCCGGCGCTCGAGCCTGCTGATCGCCATCTGTGTCTTCCTGGCCGGCTCGTTGCTGTGCAGCCTGTCGCCCAACATGTTCGTGCTGATCGCGGCGCGCGCCGTGCAAGGGTTAGGCGGCGGTGGCCTGATGTCGCTGGTGCAGACGGTGATCTCCGACATCGTCACGCCCAAGGAACGCGGCCGCATCCAGGGCATGTTCGCCGCCGTCTTTACCTCGTCGAGCCTGGGCGGGCCTATCCTCGGTGGCGTCATGTCGGAACATCTCGGCTGGCCGTCCATCTTCTGGATCAACCTGCCGGTCGGCGCCGTTGCCCTGTGGATCGTCTATACGGGCCTGGCCAAGCTGCCGCGTTATGAGCGCCCGCACAAGATCGACTGGCTGGGCGCCATCCTCATGGCGGTGGCCGCCATCAGCCTGATGCTGGGCATAAATACGCGCGGCGGCGTCATCCTGGGTCAGCCGAGCTGGATTGCCTATGTCGTTTCGGGTGTCTTCTGGCTGCTGTTCGGCCTGCGCCTGCGGTTCGCGGCCGAGCCCCTGATCCCGACCGGCATCCTCAAGAACGGCATCATTGTCCGCGCCATCCTGGTCGGTACGCTCGGCATGGGCGCCCTGATGTCGGTCGGCGCCTATAACCCCCTCTATATCCAGCTGATCTTCCACCTCAGCGCTACCGCATCGGGCCTGGCCATGACGCCGCTCAGCCTTGGCGTCGTCGCCGGCTCCATCCTGTCGGGCCAGATGATGGCGCGCAGCAAGACGGGCAAGTACAAGGCGCTGCCCATGGCCGGCCTGTTCATCGGCACGGTGATGTACACCCTGCTGATCTTTATCGGCGAGCACCTGCCTCTGTGGGGCTATATCGGCTGTCTGGTCGTCGCCAACGCAGCGGTGGGTTCGACCTTCCCGGTGACGACGGTGGTAGTGCAAAACACCGTCGAACGCCACCAGATGGGTACGGCTACCGGCGTGATGAACTTCTTCCGCTCGCTGGGTGGGGCGATCCTGGTCGCAGTCTTCGGTGCCATCCTGTTCAACGAACTGTTTGCACTTTTGGGTACGCATTTTACCGGTGCCCTGACGGCGCAGGCGCTCGACCATGTTGCCGATCCGGCGCGCATCTACCGGCCGATCTTCGCCGGTGCCGCCGTCGCCATGGGCCTGGCCTTTGTGCTGCTGTGGTCGATGGAAGAAAAGCCCCTGAAGCGTCCGGACCTTCCGGTCGCCAAGGCGATCGAGGAGGCCTCCGGTGAGGTCCTCGACGGCGCCGACTTCTCGGAGCCGCAGCCGAAGAAATAGTTTAAGAAAAGGGAACCGCAGATTTCCGCAGATTATTTTCGAGGCATGGCTCTGCCTGTGCTCCACTATTGGCCTGCGCGCAGCGCGATCATATCGACTCAGTGGGCGCCTTCGGCGCGGCCTGCGCGGAAATAATCTGCGGAAATAGGCGAAATCTGCGGTTCTCTTCTCTTATGGACCGCACCCTTGCGGTGAGACAGGTAATCACGGACAGTTTCTCTAAAGGACTGTCATATGAAGATACAACGAAGTTTTACGCCTGATACGAAGTACGAGGTTGTGCGCCGCTACATAGGTGGCGAAGCGGCCTCTGTTCTGGCTCGAGAGTTTTCGATTCGTGCGACGTTAGTGCACCAGTGGGTGGCTGCTTATCGTAAGGCAGGTTCCAGCGGTCTTCGCGGGGCCGGTCGACCAAGTAAGACAGATCGCCTGCGTGCGGTTCTATCGCCCTATGCCAGTGACGATCTTGCTGATCCGCTAGTCGTGGCGGCGCGCAGGATCGCAGCTTTGGAGCAGAAGCTGGCGCAACAAGCGCTTGAACTGGATTTTTTCAAGGACGCCTTGCCGCTCTTAGAGCGGTCTCGCCTGACGACAAATCCGTCCGGCGAGAAGATGTCTACGCCTTCATCCAAGGGCGAGCGTCGCGGCAAGGCGAAGGATTGAGCGTGGAGCGGATGTGCACTCTGTCGGGTGTTCCGCGGTCTGGCTATTACCGTCACTGGCGACAAAGCAAGCCCCTGCAAGAGGAAGCGGTTGCACGCGACCTTATCCAAAGAGCTGCTTTGAAGCAGCGCCACTATGGCTATCGCCGCATCACGCAATCGCTGCGGCGCGAAGGGCTCGATATCAACCACAAGCGTGTCTTGCGCATTCTGCGGGAGGATAACCTTCTGTGTTTACGAAAAAAAAGCTTCAAGCCGGCGACAACCCAATCTGGACATCGTTATCCCGCCTGGCCTAATCTGGCCAAGCGTGTGGCGCCGATGACGACGGATCAGTTATGGGTGGCCGACATCACCTACATCCGGTTGGATGAGGCCTTCGTCTACTTGGCAGTCATTCTCGATGCGTTCAGTCGCAAGGTCGTAGGCTGGGCCCTCCAGGACCACATGAAGACCGAACTGACACTGGAAGCCCTGACCATGGCGCTGGAAACACGCCAGGTCACGCCGGGCCTAATCCATCACACGGACCAAGGTGTTCAATATGCCTGCTCGGCATATATCGAAAAGCTGCAAAGCCACGACATCCAACCCAGCCAGAGCCGGCCCGGATGTCCCTACGACAACGCCATGGCTGAAAGCTTCATGAAAACTCTCAAATACGAGGAAATCCACGTCAGCCAATATCGAGATATCGAACATCTAAAGGCGGCGATGACCGAGTTTATAGAAAACGTCTATAACAAGACCAGGCTCCACTCAGCTCTGGGATATCGGCCACCAGAAGAGTATGAGACCATTATGGCGCTCGAAAACCAAAGCGCCGTAAAACCAGCGGCATAGCCGCTAAGCCCTTGTCCGTGATTATCTGTCTCACCGCAAGGGTGCGGTCCACTTATCTTCGCGCCAAAGTTATCGCTTTTTCCGGACAGGCCGAGACGCACAATCCGCACGCCTGGCAGGCATCGGCATTGACGGTAAAGGCCTGCTTCCAGCCGTGCAGCATGCCTTTCAGCTTCGCCATTGTGCCGAGGCCCGCCCGGTCTTCCACCGGCAGGATGCCCAGTTCGAAAACCTCGTACGGGCAGATGACCACGCAATCGGCCTTGCCTTCGCAGCGGGCACGGTCGATTACCGGCGCAAAAACGCCCGGCGCCTGCTTACAATTTGCGTCAGTAGTCATTTTAAACTCCGAAACGGGCCTTAAGCATACGCTCTCTTAAACGTTTTGCGGCATAGTTTTGCGCGAATAATTCAGCGCGGACTGCGCGGAAAGAGACCTATGAACGCCCGGTTGGCCTATACCAAATCCAGTAACAATAACGCCAATCGCGATGTGCGCAACCTGGCCAATCTGGGTGAGACAGCCTCGACCAGCCGGGTGCTGAACCTGTCGCAGATCGGCCTGACCAGTGCGCGCGACGAAGGCTATGCCACCAGCCCCTTCTTCCGTAATTCGACCCTGAATCGCGCCCTGATCGTCAAACATACTCTGCGGCCTAATGAACGCGAGATGTTCGCCAAGCCGCGCCGCACCGTGACCAAGATCATCCTGCCGTTCGACTATGGCGATTTGCGCCTGGGTGGCCGTTCGATCTTCGTCAACCAGATCGGCTTCGACGCCTTTGCGCGCTCTTACTTCAATGTCGACAATGCCGGCGCCAGTCCCGACGTCCAGACCCTGCGCCACCTCGACGACATCCCGTCGCTCGATCCCTTCCTGGTGCGTGAACACCTGGCGCGTTTCGACATCCGACCGGCACCTTGTTACCTGAAGATTTCGCAGCGTGACCTCGGCGAGATGGTCAACTTCACCAACGAGGAAATCCAGCGCCTGGTTCTGGCCGCCTGCGGCGCAGGCATGGAAACGGCAGCGATGCGCCTGACCTCGAAAATCCTGGCCAATTCGCTCGATGCCGATCTCGATCCGCTGAAGCAGACATTCCGCATGAGCGACGACGAATTCTCCGAGGGCATGTTCTCGTGGCGCGGCTTCCTCTATTTCAAGTGGCGCCAGACCGAGTTGCAGGCCGAGATCGGCCGCGTCGTCAAGGGACTGGCCGAATATCGCCCGATGGGGCCGGCCGATGAGGGCACGCGCGAATACCTCAAGGGTGCCGCACCGCGCCTGTCGCGCCAGATCATCACCGCCATCCTCAATACCCGCCGCACGCTCGACGTCTACGACCAGTCGTACAAGTCACTGGTCGAGGGGGCCGATCCCGGACCGTTCCGCAAATTCCTGCTGGAAGGTCCGGCCATGTTCTTCGGCCTGGGCGAATGTATCGGTGTGCTCAGCCACATCGCCTCCTTCTGGTCGTACCGCATGGGGCCGAAGATGCAGCACTTGCGCCTGACACCTTCGGAGTTCGCCGACATCCTGGTCGATTTCGAGGACAGCCTGGTCAATGTCGAACAGATAGAGATCGAGGGCTGGTCCAGGCCCTCGGCTCTTGTGTAGCATATTTTTGTCGCTCAGGTGCCGCGGGGCTCGCGCCACGAGGCGCGGCGGGCGGTCGCCCTTGCCAAAGGATCCGAGGATCCTTTGGAAGTGGCCTTAGTCGTAGGCAAGGTACCATTCGGTATCAGATCAGCTTGATCCCGGGTGCAAAGATCAGCCATGCCGCAAACAGGCCGTAGAGCAGGCCGATGGCGGTGAGGGCGCGGCTGTCGACCTTGCCGCGCTTAAACATGATCCATAGGACGACGATTGCGAAGGCCGTCACAATGCCGGCGATTAGCAGGTTTGTGTCGAAGCGCCACGGCGTGAAGAATATGCCCAGCGCCGATGGAATGGTTGCCTGGATCATCATGGCGCCGGAGATGTTGGCGAGCGCCAGGCGTTCCTTGCCCTGGCGCACCCAGATGATGGCATTCATGGTTTCGGGCAGTTCGGTGGCTACGGGGCTCAGCAGCAGGGCGACCAGGTGCGGCGCCAGGCCGAGATAACCGCCGATGGTTTCCAACTGACCGACGAACAGGTGCGAAGCGAAGGCGATGACGCCAAGCGCCAGCAGGGCCTGCAAACCGGCCCAGCCGAGGCTGGGATTGCCGGGACGCAGCTTCAGCGGTTCGAGCTCGTCCTCATCCTCATCGTCGCCACTGCTGTCGGCGGAAATTTCACGCCAGACATAGAGCGCGTAGGCGCAGAGGAAGAGGATGCCCAGCCAGGGCTTGATGGTGAAGGCGACGAGGCCCAGGCCGACCTTGATAATAAATATGGCGAGGAAAGCCAGTTGGTCCTTGGCCAGGCGGCCGGCATCGGCCTTGACCAGGTGATCGGCGCGCTTCAGCTTGCGCTGGTTGAGCCACAGGGCGAGGCCGACGACACCATAAGCAATCGTGGCCAGCACCAGGGGGCCACCCATGGCGGCGCCTACCCCGATATCCTTTTGCTGGGCCGTATGGCCAAAGGCGACGGCGGTAAAGGTGACGGCGCTTTCCGGCAAGGCGGTGCCGAAGGCGGCCAGGACCGTGCCCACGGCGGTGGCTCCGAGGTTCATGCGTTTACCGCACCACTCGATGGAATTGACGAAATATTCGCACGCCAGGTAAATGGCGACGGCTGAGCCGAGGAACAGGGCGATGGTCAGGAACATGATCACGTCCGGGGCCGGGCAAGCAAAAAAATCCAATGGCGCAAAGATACGGCTCACCCGGCAAGGCGTGCGTAACTCTGACCAAAGGTCTTGCCTGATGAAGCCGTAATGGCCTCAGTGTGCGCGCCATGAGCCTGCGGGCCCAAGTATGTTGACGCGGACGTCGTCCGTCGCAGGATCTGCGAAAGACGGCGGCTACTCCCCAATGACAGTAGGGTCTCTATGACGGAAAGCGGCGCCGTTGGAAAGCGGAAAATGCGTCTGCGCGAACGCTGCCATATCGTAACGAGTCACAGATAAGGCGGGCAGACAAACAAAGGTGACTTGCGTTTATCCGCGTACGACCTATTTTAGGAACCGGCGGGTCTTGCTGCGGCTCGCGTGTCGATCACCATATCCTTCTGACCTTAATCACTTAGAACGGGGACTGTCCCTGGACTGGACCGTGGTCCTAACCACATGGTTCCCACCTGACTAGTCAGGTCTGAGAGGATTTTAATCGCATCGGTACGGTTCTTTGTGGCGCCGCCAACCTGTTTCCAAAAAGCGCAGCCTTCGGGCTGCGTTTTTTGTCTGTTTTGCCGCCGGCGTCAAAATGCGCTAGAGGAGGGTGAAGCTAAAGGATAAGAATGCCTACTGACCCTAAACCCCTGTTGCGGACCGAGATGAAGCGCCGGCGTGCCGGCTTCGCTTCCGACCTGCCGATTGCCGGTGACCTGATGGCGCAGCATGTGTCGGCCACCTTTGATGCCATGAATGACTGGCCGCAGCCGGAGACCCTGATTGCCGGCTATTATCCGATTCAGTCCGAGATCAATCCGTTTCCTCTGATGCAAGCCTTTGCCGACCACGGCTGCGATCTATGCCTGCCGTGCCTGGCGCCCAGCGAAACCGGTTTTCGCATGATCTTTCGCCGCTTCTCCATCGGCGATAGCTTGATCCTGGGGCCGTTCGATATCCGCCAGCCTCTGGACGCTTCGCCCGAGGTGGATCCCGACGTCGTTTTGGTGCCGCTTCTCGCCTTCAGCCGGGCTGGTATTCGTTTAGGGTATGGTGGCGGTTATTACGACCGGGCGCTGGAGCGCTTGCGCGCTGTTCGTCCAACGCATGCGGTCGGAATCGCTTTTTCGGGTCAGGAGGTTGCGGACCTGCCTTTTGAGGTGCATGATCAACGGCTTGATGGAATTTTCACGGAACTGGGTCTGGCAGGGGCAGGGCCATTAGCTTAAGGCGCCGGATGCGCCTGGATTGTGGATTATGCGCTTTGCTTTTTTCGGCGACGTTGTCGGCCGTGCCGGCCGTGAGGCCTTGAGTGAATACCTGCCCGGCCTGCGCCGTCAGCTCGATCTCGAATTCGTTATTATCAATGCGGAAAACGCCTCGGCGGGCTTTGGCCTGTCGGAGAACTCTGCGCGCGAGCTGTTCGACGCAGGCGCCGATTGCCTGACCCTGGGCAACCATTCGTGGGATCAGAAGGAAGCCCTGACCTATATCGTGCGCGAACCGCGCCTGATCCGTCCGGTCAACTATCCGCCGCTGGCCGATGCGCCGGGCCGGGGATCCAACCTGTTCGAGACGCGTTCGGGCAAGCGTATCCTGGTCATGAATGTGCTGGGCCTTGTCCACATGGCGTCGATGGACGATCCGTTTGGCGCCGTCGACAAGCAACTCGACGCCTGCCCACTGGGGCTGGCCGCCGACGCCATCGTCGTCGACATGCATGCCGAAGCAACATCGGAAAAGATGGCCATGGGCCATTTCTGCGATGGCCGCGCCACGTTGGTCGTCGGTACCCATACCCATGTCCCGACCGGCGACGCCCAGATCCTGCCGGCCGGCACTGCCTACCAGACTGATGCCGGCGCCTGCGCCGACTATGATTCGGTCATCGGCATGGAGAAGGAAGAGCCGCTTCGCCGCTTCACGACCCGCATCTCGCGCGATCGCTATCGTCCGGCCTCGGGCCCTGCCACCATTTGCGGTGTCTATGTCGAAAGCGACGACAAGACCGGGCTGGCGACGCGTATCGAGCCGATCCGTGTCGGTGGACGCCTGAAGGAAAGCATTCCTGTCGTTTCGGCCCTGACAACTGTCTGAGCCAGGCGTCCGGAGACCGGCGTTTGAGGCGTGACAAACGTCTTTCCGCACGGTAGAAACCGCGATCAAAATTCGCGGTGGGCCCTGGTATCGGGGCTGCACTGTCAGTCTTACCTATGAAAGACATGTGCCGATGACGGGTCACGCCCGGGGCGGTGCGTGAGAGGATCCCATGGCCGGCCATTCGAAATTCAAGAATATCATGCACAAGAAGGGCCGCGCCGACGCGGCCCGCTCGAAGCTGTTCTCCAAGCTGTCGCGCGACATCACCATCGCCGCCAAGATGGGCATGCCCGACCCGAACATGAATTCGCGTCTGCGCCTGGCCGTGTCGATGGCCAAGGCCGAATCGATGCCAAAGGATAATATCGAGCGCGCCATTAAGAAGGGCGCCTCGGGTGAAGCCGACAGCATGGAAGAAGTGCGCTACGAAGGCCGCGGTCCCGGCGGCATCGGCATCATCGTCGAAGCCCTGACCGACAATCGCAACCGAACTGCCGGCAATGTCCGCAGCTATTTTACCAAGCATGGCGGCCAGTTGGCCGATACCGGCTCGGTCAGCTTCATGTTCGATCACCTGGGCGAGATCAAATATCCGCTCAAGGCCGGTACGGCCGACGCCATCTTCGAAGCGGCCATCGAGGCCGGCGCCGCCGATGTTGAGACCGACACGGACGAAGACGAGGGCGGCCACACCATCTATACGGCGTTCGAGGATCTCAACGAGGTCACCGAAGGCCTGAGCAAGGCGTTGGGTGACCCCAAATCGACCGCTTTTGTCTGGAAGCCGCAGGCCCTGACGCCGGTCACCGGCGATCCTGTTCGCACCCTCATGAAGCTGCTCGACGCCATCAACGAAGACGACGACGTCCAGAACGTCTTCGCCAATTTCGAGATCAGCGACGAGGAAATGGAAGCGCTCGGCCTTTAAGCGCTCAGGCAGCGAAGCGGTAGCGCAAGCAAAAAATGGTTTAAGCGCTCAGGCAGCGAAGCGGTAGCGCAAGCAAAAAATGGTTTAAGCGCTCAGGCAGCGAAGCGGTAGCGCAAGCAAAAAATGGTTTAAGCGCTCAGGCAGCGAAGCGGTAGCGCAAGCAAAAAATGGTTTAAGCGCTCAGGCAGCGAAGCGGTAGCGTAAGCAAAAAATGGCTTAAGCGCTCAAGCAGCGAAGCGGTAGCGTAAGAAAAAATGGGGCTCGTCGTTTTCGCGGCGAGCCCGAAATTCTTTCATCGGCAGATAAGCTGCCAAAAAGCCACGACTTTCCTGTGATTTTAACCACTTGGCACATTCAAGCTTTGTTTGCTGTTGAAAATGTGCGACTATGCCCCGTTAACCATTTTTCGGGGGATCGAATGCGTGGCGCACGTTTAATGTTGCTGACTATGGCTGCCAGCGCCGGATGCGGGCTGACGGCATGTACGACGGTGACGCACCATATCGTCAGTGCCGATCAGAAAGCCTTCGAATGTTCGCAGATTCATGCTGGCGATCCGCGTGCACCGCAGATCATGGCGTATGACTCCGGCAGCAAGGTTGAAACCAATATCCAGACCGCGGGCAGCACGGCTATCATGACCGTCCACGACCGCGAGAATGCAAGGGCCACAGGCGTTGCCGCCGAAGCCGGCCGTTATCCGGAAACCTGCGTCGCTGATGGTCGCGACGACGACCATGTCACGGTTCACCAGGTTCCCAACCCGCTGCTGGTTGGCGCCGTGGTCGGTGCGGCTGTCGGTGCTGCCGCCACCAAGACGGGCGAGGGCGCTGTTGCCGGTGCGGCGATCGGTGCCACCATTGTCCATGCCGCTACCGATGGCCGCAAGGGCCCGCACCACGACGATCACTAGGATTTCCGAATAGATTGGAAAAAGCCCCGGCAGTGATGCCGGGGCTTTTTTTGTTGCTTTACGGAACTTCTCCTTTGAAGAGAGGGGGGGGGAAGATGCAGACGCACAAGCGTCCAGAAAACCAACACGTTCCGGCAATATGAGCAGGTTGCTCCTACCCCCTCTCATTTTCCGCTTGGCGCGGAAAATGAGCTCCCCCTTCAAAAGGGGGAGCTCTTTCAAACTACAAAAAAGCCCCGGCGCGAACCGGGGCTTTTGTATCTGGCGATATAACGAAAATCAGGGGCGCGTGGCGTCCGTCGGATTGTGCGGCACGCTGTTGCTGGCGACATTGACCGTGGTACGCGGCCAGTACTGATCGAACATGTATTGGTCCTTGGCATCGCCCGGCACGTCGAATTCCGAACCCTTGTACCAGGGGCGGCAGACGCGTTGCGAGGGCTCGACATTACCCCATTCGAGGCGATCGCAGCCGACAGCGGG
Organism: Asticcacaulis sp.; assembly: GCA_965246725.1. Taxonomy (GTDB): domain Bacteria; phylum Pseudomonadota; class Alphaproteobacteria; order Caulobacterales; family Caulobacteraceae; genus Asticcacaulis. The sequence continues at coordinate 2,551 of CBDFFG010000003.1, read as the reverse complement.
ATCGACCACGTTGTCGACCAGGCGCAGCTTGCCTTCGCTGCTGACCAGGATGCCCGCGGTGCTGGTATTGGCGATGCGGTTATTGCCGATGAAGGCCGTGCCCGAACGGACATCGACACCGATTTCCGACGAGTCGATGGTGTTCTCGATGATGCGGATGCGGTCAACCGAAGCGGTAATGCCGTGGTCGCTGTGGGCAACATAGGTATGCGACAGCAGGGCTTCGCCGGCGCCTTCGAGCGTGATCGCCTGGCCGAAATAGAGCAGCTTCAGGTCGTTCATGGTCAGGATGGAGTCGCCGCTGTCGAGGCGGATTTCCATACCGATGGCGCCTTCACCACGCTGGAAGCCATGCCAGTCGGCCAGTTGCTGGATGCTGACGCCCTGGATCTGCGAGTCACCATCGAGGACGGCATAGATGCCGCCGGCCGTGGTGGCGATTTCCGAATTCTCGGCGAACAGGGTAGCGTTCTTGGACCGTCAGCGCAGCGGTGCGCGTCTTGGCGATCAGGTGCGACGATTCCATCAGGTTCAGGCGGCCGCCGGTCAGGCGCACGGCCGAGGCGTCGCCCTGATAGCGGACTTCGGAATTCTGCAGGGTCAGCTCGGTGTTCGAGCCGTCGATGCAGGCCTCGCCTTCGCCGCGCGGGCTCGAGATATAGGCGTTCTTGATAATGACGTGTTCGGCGGACGGCGAGATGCGGATGCACGGTTGACCATCAGGCGCCACCAGGACCGGAATGGCCTGCGGACCGTAGCCCTGGCCGACGATCGTCAGGGAACGGGTAACATTCAGGGTGGCGATGCACGAGCGGTTGTGCGCCTTCAGGTACAGGACGCCGCCGGGGCGGATGCGTCGGACGACATCCTCGACATAACCGCGCGGGGCGCGATCGCAGTCGATGGTCGCGTCGTAGCGGCTGCCGTAATAGCCGTAGCGATAGCCGCCTTCGCGGAAATGACGCTGTACGCCGCAGGTGCGCAATTGCGCATCGAGTAGCATGCCGAAGCAGGGCTTGATATAGCCGTTGACGCGGGCAGCATTATTACCGGAATAGGGATCGGCCTGGGCGCTGCCGGAAGCGGCGAGGGTGGCCAGCGACATAGCAAGGCCAAAAGCCAGCCCGGCCACGAGGCCTGCCTTTGCAGAAACGCGTCCTGCCATGTTTGCCGTGTCGCTACGCTTCCACATCTGTTCTTTTCCTCAAACCACCGGCGCTGGTTTCCCGCCCGGCGGTGCAAATGGTTTATCTCTCCCCCGATACGGGCCAGCCCGGCCCGGACCCCTTAATTCGAGGGGTTACGCGAAACCTGGGACAGCACGGCCTGCAGACGGGTCGCCGAAGGGCGGAAGCCTGCCAGGGCCGAGTCGAGCTGCAACACAACCGCTTCGGCCTTGTCCTGGTCGGCTACGCCGGCCATGCCGAGATCGAAATAGGTCGACATGGCGTAGCGCGCCTCGGGCGAGCCCTGCTTTTCGGCCTGCTGGTACCAGTAGAAGGCACGGGCATAATCGACTTCGACGCCGACGCCTTCGGAATACATGACGGCCAGCACCAGTTGCGAGCGCGAATCGCCGTTGACCAGCTGCCAGCTGGATGGCGCGCAGACGATCCTGGAGCGTCAGGCGATCGCCGCTGGGCATGCCGACCATGGCGCGCAGGCCATCGATCGTCTGTTTCGGAATCTTGTCCGGGCCGTCGCAGGGATCGTGCAGCAGGTCGAGATAGTTAAGGGCGCGCACGACATGGATGAACGGCAGTTCGTCAAGACGCGTCAGGGCGTAAACGGCCTGGTCGTCGGGACGGCTTTCATCCGAGTGCGGCACGCCGCCCGAAGGGGCTTCCGGCGGATAGAATTCGTAGGGCGCGACCCAGCGCTTGGCCTTGGTTTCGACGAACGAAGCATAGCGCTGGCGATCCGGCGCGGACTTCTCGAAGTCCTTCAGCAGGACGTAGGCGCCGACATCGCCGGTTTCCATGGCCTTGTAATTATAGAGATAGGCATCGACGTCGGACCGCTCGAACAGAGTCCGGACGTTGGACAGGCCGTAATCCGAGCCGCGCATCATGGCGCGGATGGCCTGCGGGTTGTCGGCCTGTTCGCCCATCGGACCATACTGGTCGTCATAGAGACGGCCGAGCGTACGGAAACCTTCCGGCCCCATGGTCGACAGGGTGTAGATGACACGATCGCGTACCTTGTCACGCTCGCCCGAATCCATCATCGACAGTTCCTGGTCGAGCATGCGGTAGGCACGGGCGCGTTCGAAGTCGCGGCACTTGTCGTAGCGCGACGCCATGGTGCCACGGCGCGGATCGCCGGCGGCACGGTTCATCGGCGCATAACCTTCGGCGTTGGACAGGGCCATGACCAGCCAGACCGACGACTCGATATGATCCTCGAGATTCTTGTCGGCGGCGTTGGTGGCGTTGTAGCGGTTCGCCAGTTCGAGCTGGGCAAAGAAGTCATTGCCGAAAGCCTGGTGGCGGAAATATCGGATTTCGCGTTCCTGGCCGTTGAAGCCCTGGGCCTGGAACATGTCGGGTGG
>CBDFFG010000002.1:0-242579 GCA_965246725.1 Asticcacaulis sp. | reverse complement strand
TCATAGGTCGCGTGGTTAGCGGCCAGTTCTGCGGACTTCGGTTCGATGGCGACGCGCAATTCGGTGAACTGCCGCAGCAGCTGAAGCGAAAACTTTCGCTCGAGCAGCCAGCGCAGAACGTCCTTGTCGAGCAGGTTCCATTGCCGCGTTGCCTCGATCACCGTGCCCTGGCGCGGGCGCGCTGTCAGCAAGCCCTTGGCAGTCAGCATCTTGACGGCTTCGCGGGTGACCGAGCGGCTGACCCTGTACTGATCCGCCAACTGGGCTTCGGTCGGGAAGGACTTGTTGTCGTAGAAGCCGGTGACGATCGCCTTGCCCAGGTGGTCCAGCAAGCCCACTGTCAGGTTGCGGCCCAGGAAGATTTGCGGGTCGCTGTCTTTATCAACATGCATTCGGTAGATCTGCCTGGCCAGTTGCGCTTTAGGGGCGGGTGTAAGTCATTTGCGATAATCAGACGCTTACATCACATTTATCAGCTAATTTCCGCTTAAGCTAGGCAATCCCAACACGGCATTAAAGCTCCGGTTTACTGACTGGTCAGCCGCGCTTCGAGCAGGTCGATCTCGCGCACCAGCCGATTGGCAGTCTCGTCGGACAGTTCGCGGGCACGGCTGAGATCGTAGAATATCTTGCGCTCGGCGCGCAATCCGGTCAGCCGCAGTTCCTTTTCGATTGTCTCGACCCGGCGCAGGGTGTCGGCGGCTTCCGACTGAAGACCCTGGCTGTCGATACGGCGCCGGTAGAATTCCATGATACGGGCGCCGGCCTCGGCATAGAGCTCGGCATCCTTGCGCCCGGGTTTCATCGCCTTTTCCAGGCGCTCGATGGCGGCAATCGCCGCCTCGGCCGCGGCGGCGCGGGCGGAATCCTCTTCCTCCATGGCCTTGGGTTCCGGCGGCAGTTGCAGGCCTTTAAGCAACAAGGGCAGGCCGATACTGGCCAGCAGCAGCGAGACGACGATCACCGCCGCCGCCAGGAAGATGATCAGGTTGCGGGCCGGGAAGGCGCCACCACCATCGACCGCAAAGGGAATGGTCAGCACGCCGGCCAGGGTAATGGCGCCGCGCACCCCGGCCAGCGAGGTGGCTGCGATCAGGCGCAGGCTGGGCCGGCGCACCACTTCGCCGCGGCGGGCGGCGCGGAACAGGGTAAAGCGCAGGGCGACCCACACCCAGACGAAACGCAGGGCGATCAGGGCGAAGCTGATCGACAGGACATAGGCAGCCAGCCACAGGGGATCGGTATGGCCGGTGACCTGGACAACGTGGGCGGCGCGGGCGGCGATGCTGGGCAGCTGTTCGCCCAGCAGCACGAAGATGATCCCGTTGGCGGTGTACTGGATCATGTCCCACACGGCATTGCGCCGCATGCGGGTTTCGCCCAGCACCGGGTTGCGCTGCTCGGTATAGCTCATGGTGATGCCGCCGGCGACGGCCGCGAGGATGCCCGAGCAGTGGACCTCTTCGGCCAGCAGGTAGGCGCCGAAGGGAATAAGCAGGCTGATCAGCACCTGCGAGCCGGTCTCCTCGCCGATACGGCGCGAGATAAGTCCCTTCAGGCGGGTAACCGCCCAGGTGACGGCGACCCCGATGATCAGTCCGCCCAGGGCCAGCCATACGAAGGTGCCGACCGCCTTGACCAGCGAGAATTCGCCGGTAACGACCGCGGCGACGGCGAAACGCATGCACACCAGGCCCGAGGCGTCGTTGAGCAGGGCCTCGCCCTCGAGGATATGCATCAGGCGCTTGGGGATGGGCACGCGGGCGGCGATGGCCGAGACGGCGATCGGGTCGGTCGGTGACACGATGGCGGCCAGGGCAAAGGCCGCCGCCAGCGGCACCAGCGGGATTAGCCAGTGGATCAGCAGGCCCAGGCCCAGGACGGTAAAGACCACCAGCCCCAGAGCCAGTTGCAGGATGGTGCTGCGGTCGCGGAACAGGCCTTCCTTGGGAATCTTCCAGCCGTCGTAGAAGAGCAGGGGCGGCAGAAAAAGCAGGAAGAAGACTTCCGGCTGCAGCTCGACCGCAGCCCCGGTCGCCAGCGCGATGATGGCGCCGAGCGCGATCTGGACCACGGGGACGGGAAGGGAGATGGGTGACAGGCGCGACGCCCAGCCGCTGATGATCACCGCCAGCAGCAGGAACAGGGAGATGGTAACGCTTTCCATGGGCGGCCCTCCGGCTGGCGCCGTCGCAACGGCCTCGGATCAGGGCTTAGACCCTATTCGCGTCGGGCAGGTCAATGCAAAAAGGGCAGGGCGCGTCTGCCCGCCCGACGGGCTGTCGCAAAAAATCACCAGCCGGTGATTTTCCTGCGCAACCTCGGTGGCCCATGCGGCGAATACACTTACAAGGCCGTGCACACATCGGCCGAACTTTCGGATGAACGGAGCAAACAATGACCCTCTTCAAGCGTACATGCGATATCCTGGCGGCCGCAGCGATCCTGGCCGTGGCCATACCCGTAGTGAGCGCATCGGCCGCCCTGCCGGTCGGCGCCAAGGCCCCCGACTTCACCCTGCAAGGCGGCCTGGGCGGTAAGGAGCTGAGCGTCTCGCTGAAGACCGCGCTCAAGAAGGGCCCTGTCGTCCTCTATTTCTTCCCGGCCGCCTTCACCTCGGGCTGCACGGTCGAAGCCCATGATTTCGCCGATGCCACCGACGACTTCAAGAAGCTGGGCGCCACCATTATCGGCGTGACCGCCGGCAATGCCGACCGCGTCGTCGAATTCTCCAAGGTCGAATGCCGCGACAAGTTCACCGTCGCCGCCGATCCCGGCGCCAAGATTTCCGCCAAGTACGACGCCCTGATGCCCGAGGCCGCCGACAAGCCGATCTCGGACCGCACCTCCTTCGTCATCGCGCCGAACGGCAAGATCCTGCTCAGCTATACCGACCGCAATCCCGAGACGCACATCCAGAAGACCATGGAAGCCGTCCAGGATTACAAGAAGTCGCACTAAGTCTCAGTCAGGATAAGAGCCTCCCATGTTTGTAGCCCTTGCCGCCGCCTTCCTGGGGGGCGTTATCCTCAACTTCATGCCTTGCGTCTTTCCAGTTATTTCCCTGAAGGCGCTGGGCCTGCTGCGACACAATGACAACCCGTCAGCCGCACGGGCGGAAGGGTTGGCCTTTCTTGCCGGTGTGGTGGCGACCATGCTGGCCCTTGCCGGCGCCCTGCTGGCGGCGCGGGCAGGGGGCGCGGCTATCGGCTGGGGCTTCCAGCTCCAGTCACCCGTGGTCATCGCCGTCCTCGCCCTTGTCATGCTCGGCTCGGCGCTCAACCTGACCGGCCTGTTCGAGATCGGCACCTCGGTGCAGCAACTGGGCGGCGTTGGTAGTAACCAAGGCGGCCTGGTCGGTTCGGCCCTGACCGGCGCCCTGGCCATCGTCGTCGCCACGCCGTGCACGGCACCCTTCATGGCCGGCGCCGTCGGTTACGCCCTGACCCAGCCGCCACTGGTCGGCCTGGCCATCTTCCTGTCGCTGGCGATCGGTTTTGCGGCTCCCTTTACCATCGTGTCGTTCATTCCGGCCCTGGCGCGCATGATGCCGCGCCCCGGCGCCTGGATGGCGACCCTGAAGCACGCTCTGGCCTTTCCCATGTTCGGGGCCGCCGCCTGGCTGGTCTGGGTGCTGGAACGCCAGGCGGGCTCTATCGCTCTGGCGAGCATCCTGGCCTGCGCCGTGGTGTTGAGCCTTGCCGCCTGGCTCTACGGCCTGGCGCAACAGCGCCAGATGTCCGGAAAGGGCCATATTGGGCTGCAGCTCGCGTCTGCCGTGCTCTGCCTGCTGCTTGTCCTGCCGGTGGCCAACCTGACGCGGCTGGCGCCCGTTGCGGCAACTCAGGTCGCCTCGGCCCCGTCCGAGGTCGTGCCCGCGGTCTGGTCGCCCCAGGCCATTGCCGCCAGCAAGGGCAAGGGCCGGGTGATTTTCGTGAACTTCACGGCGTCCTGGTGTATAACCTGCCAGGTCAACGACCGCGCCGCCCTGTCGACCAAGGCGGTGAAGGACGCGATGGCGCGCACCGGAACCCTCTACATGATCGCCGACTCGACCAAGTACAATCCCGATATCGAAGATGCGATCGCGGCCTTCGGCCGGGGCGGTATGCCGGTCTATGTCGTCTACCCGGCCGATGGTAGCGCCCCACGCGTCCTGCCCCAGATCCTGACGCCGGCCATAGTCATCGACGCCCTGAACCAGGCCTCGGGAAAAGCGAGCTGATGGGAGGCCTGCCAGGTGCCTGACGGGCCATCGCCTGACGATGTTTCGCGCGCCGACTGGACGGCCCTGATGGTCCGTGCCCAGGCGGGGGACGAGGCAGCCTATAACACCGTGCTCAAGGCGATGGTGCCGGTCATCCGGTCCGTGGTCCGCCGCAGGATCGGCGATCATGGCCTGGTCGAGGACGTCGTGCAGGACGTCCTGCTGACCATCCACCGGGTGCGCGCAACCTATGATCCGGCGCGTCCGATCGGGGCCTGGCTATATACTATCGCCTCGGCCCGGACCATCGATGCCCTGCGCCGTCACGGGCGGCGATGGGGCAGGGAGGTCCATGACGACGTCGCCATGGCCAGCCACGCCGACGCCGATGCTGTCCAGCGCATGGACGCAGGCAGCACGGCCCGGGAACTGAACGGCCTTCTGGGCCAGTTGCCGGAGCGCCAGCGCCGGATGGTCGAGATGGTCCACCTGCAGGAGATGAGCCTGTCGGACGCCGCCGCGACCAGCCAGTTGTCCGTCTCCGCCGTCAAGGCCCTGCTGCACCGGGCCATCACCACTCTTCGCCAATATGGAGCCAAAGATCATGGTTGATCACGACGCGCTCATCGACACCTTGAGCCAGTCCCTGCCGCCGGTGAAACGTCCGGCCGCCACGGGCGTGCGCGCCGCCGTCTGGGTCGTGCTGGCCCTGGCCGCCGGGACCCTGGCGACGCAGCTGATGCGCACCCGGCCGACGGAATGGTCGCACCCGGGCGCCCTGTGGGCAGCCCTTGAACTTGGCCTGTCCTTCGGCGTGGGAAGCCTGGCTATCGTCAAGGCCTTCAACCTGAGCATCGCTGGTCGCAAGACCGCCGGCTGGCGAACCTTCCTGCCGCTGATGGGCGCCTGGCTGGCGGCAGGGCTTGCCGGCATCGTCTATCCGTCGGGTCTGACCTGGCCGCCGGTCTGGCATCGCGGCAGCGGCGCCTATTGCTACAGCTTCATGCTGCTGGCGGCCCTGCCGATGATGGGGCTGGCCATCCTGGCCATACGCCGCACGCGCACTCTCTACCCGGTGCGCAGCCTGGGCCTGGCGGGGCTGGGCATTGCCTTCATGACCATGACCCTGCTGTCGATGTGCCACTCGGTCGGCGGCGACCTGCCGGACTACATCATGCACATGGTGGCGGCAGCGACCATCGTCGTCCTGACCGTGGTGGTGGGGCGGCCCTGGGTGGCGATCCGCAACAGATAATTAAAATGGCACGCGCGACGCGTAGACGATCCGCGAACCCGTGCCGTTGTCCTGCGGATAGACTTCGCTTTCGGTGACAAGCAGCCGGCGTTTCTTGGCCTTTATCGCCGTGCCAACGGTGAAGCGCGCCCAGTAGATCAGCGGGGGCGTATCGGTCCACATGGCGGCCGGGTCGGCGGCCTGGCCCTTGACGGGACTTGCCTTGGTAAGCTTGGCAAGGGTCTGTGCCCCGGCCAGGACGGTCGCCGCCCCCTGGAAGGAGTCGCCCTGCGCGACGATCTTGAAGGCGCCGTCATCGACCCAGCCGAGATCCTCGTCGGCGGGATAGTCGGACAGCTGGCAGTGCAATTCGACATGGCCGGTGCTGACCGCGGCGTTGCCATACAGGTTTGGGTTGGGTTGGGCGGCCGTGGTGCCGAACAGGAACAGCTCGAACTGGTTGCTGCCCGTCGGACCGGGGACCATGATGGCGACACGGTCCGGGCTCAGTTGCATGAAGTCGCAGGTCGCGGCCGGGGACAGGTGCGCCCCCTTCACCGAGGACGGCTGGTACCGTGCCACGGCCAGGCGCAGGAAGGGATAATAGGCGGCGCGCGGCACCGTCACGGCGATGTCGGCGTACCACAGCTGGCGGTCCGGGTCGAAACCCACCTGGTGCGGGGCGACGTCGTACAGACGCGGTGGGCTGGCCGTATCGCCCTGGCCCGGCACGATCAGTCCCTTGACGTCGAACGCATCGGGCAGCTTGCCCTCCTCGGCATCGAAGGACGTGCCCGGCGTGACGATGGGGCCCTGCCATTTCGCCAGGGTGAAGGCGGTGGCCGGCGGGCTGTTGCTCTCGATCGGGGCGGAAATGGTCAGGGGGTCGCGGCCCCACTGGGTGATGAAGGGGCGATTATAGGCGTCGTCGCCGGTGGCGTCCTTGTGGCTGTCGGGGGAGTCGCCGAGCGCGCTGGGCAGGATGACGGCCAGCATTTCATTATAGCCGGAGGCCATCCACGGTCGGTCGAGATAGATGCGCAGACCCGCCGTCCGCTTGGTGACGGTCAGGTTGTTCTTGCTGGCCCCCAGCCAGCCGAAGGTCGGAATGACATAGAGGACCTTCGGTGCCGGCGGCGGTGCGGAATTCTTCACCCAGGCGACGGCCGGGGCGGAATGGACCTTCATCGCCACGCCGTCGGCGCTTTCGCGTATCGACTTCGGGAAGAATTCGCGGAACCGCGACAGGGCGTCCATCTGGTAGGTGACACGCCGCGCGCGGGTATCGTGGAAGGCATGCGTCACGCCGGTGAAGGCATATTTCGTCACCATGCCGTCGAGCCGGGCAATCGGGCGCTGATGAACCATCTGCGACAGCTTCTGCGCCGCCGGCCCGGACTTGGCGGCGTCGCTCGCCGGATCGTCGTCCGGGTCCGACCAGGTGGCGCTGATATCGACCCGGCCAGTGGAAATGCCGCTGAGCGGAGTCGTGTAGGTCAGGGTTGCGTCGAGGGCGCCCAGCGCCCGGTCGGTCGTCAGCTTTGCCGGGAACTGCGGCCGCAGCAGCGGCTTTTGCACGGCGTGGACGAATTCGATCTCGCGCCATGGCGTGAACATCCAGTGGCTGCCCGCCAGGATCGAGGCAAGGGCGAGCTTGAGTTGTGTGACACCGCCCCCCGTGGTCTTGGCCGCCAGGCTTATCTGGTCCCACAGGGCCATCAGGTCGGTGGCGGCGCCATCGGGCAGGACCGCGCTGATGCGCAGCCGTTGCCGGCAACCCTTGGGCATGGGAACGCGGACCGTGCGGCTCGGCGCGTCGTAGACCAGGTCGGGATAGCTCTCACGCCCTTCGATCATCACGGCCGCCGGATTTGGCCAGGCCGCGCCGTCGCCATAGAGGGGCACCTTGACGTGGCTGTCGAAGCCTGAATCGCCGATCCGCTTCATGCGGATATGCAGCGCGAAGCACAGGGGATCGGGCAGGTAGGGCAGGGCGAATTTCGGCTCGGAAATCATGTAGCGCGTCATCGTCGCCGTTTGACCCGCCGCCGGCGGATCGGCCTGGGCGACTTCGACTTCAGGAAAGCCGTAGTCCTGGTCGCACAGCTGGCCATAGAGGTCCGCCCTGAGCGCACCCTTGGCGTCGTCCAGGGCGCCGTGCATTTCGGCAAAGCGCTGGGTGACCCGCGGCGGCGCCAGGTTGCGCCGTGCCGTGCCGGTATTGGCTGGAAGGGACAGCTTGGTATCATCGACATTGCTGGTGCGCAATACTGCCCGTGCCATCGATTCCCCCCATTGCGGCAGCGCGCCGACGCTGGCCGCATTGACGGGATGGAGCACGGGATCGCCGCCGGTCGTGACATTGCCGACCAGGGTGACGGCCGGCGCTTCGACCGGCTCATAACGCTTGAAAATGGCCGGCGACGTCATGGTCTGCGGCGTCGCCACGGCGTCCAGCCCGACCGAAGCCCCTGTCAGGTCGACGACGCGCAGGCGCGCCCGGTAGCTGTGGCCGAAGCGCAGGCGTGGCAGGCTCTTGGGCAGCGCCTTGTAGGTGGCGGTCAGGGGCAGGCCGGCAACCGCGGTCGCCTGGCTTGGCCCGACCATGGCCGCATGCTTTATGGCGTCGCTGTCGGACGCCGCCGTCGTCTTAGGCGTGGTAAGCAGGGATTGCGCCGGTTCGGGGGCGCTGAGGCTCCAGCCGCGCCAGACGAACAGGCCCTCGTGCAATGTGTAGACATCCTTGATGTCAGGATCGGCGGTGGCCGACGTATCGGCCGTAGAGCCGACCGCCAGGCTCAGGACGCCTTCTTCCTGGCGGGCGAAACTGTTTATGCTCAGCTTTTGACCCGGCAGGGCGGTGTTGAGTGCCTTGCCCGTTCCCAGGTCGGGCAGGGTCTTGCCGCTGGCCGGATCGAGACCGTAGGTGACGATGCGCTGGTTCAGCGATCGCCACTGCCCGGTGGCGGCATCGGTGACGTCGGCGATATCGGCGCGGTAGCCGCGGACAAGATCCTCGGCGAAGATATCGGCGATGGCGTCGCCTTTTTCCACGGCGGTATTGCGCTGGCTGGCCGTTACGGCCCGGGCCTTGACTTCGGCGTGGCGAGCCGTCTGGGCCAGCATCAGCCCGGCGGTGCGCAGGCTCGACGGCGCCGCTTCGGTCGAGACTTCCTGGTCGGCGAAATCGTCGTCGACATGCCGGGTGACCATCGACGTGCCAAGGGTTTGCCCGGCCTGGGTCGCCTTGTGCGCCGCGCCGTCGACATCCATCTGTACCAGGCGGACCTCGACCGCGCCGGCGGACCCGGCCGCATCGGGCGCAATGACAAGCTGCCCGCCGTCGAAACGCTTGGGCGCCTGCGACTCGGCGCGCATGCCGGCCGCGTCACGGATGCACACCGTGCGCGGGAACTGGTCAGGACCGGCGACGGGCGCGTCGACGGCACCGGATTTCAGGACGGTGCCCTTGAGCGTACCCGTCTTGAGCGCATTCGACGCATGCAGAACGGGTTTCAGGCCGCCGAAGGTTCGCGTCACATCCGCCGCCAGGCGGAAGGGGCCCGACGGGATCCGGTTGTCCGGCAGGGTCAGTTCCAGCACGAAGCCGCACATGCGGGCCAGGTCGTAGTGGTTGCCAAGCGCCGAGGCGCGACGATGGAAGTCGAAGCGGTTTTTCAGGGTATCGGTGTCGGGCAATAAGGGCTTGGCTGGCTTGAACGAGGCATAGGTGACATCGGCCCGGCCCGCCTGCGCCTCGGCCGGCTGAAGCACGGAAGTTTCTGCCAGCAGCGGTCGATGGAACAGTTGGACCAGGTTGAGCAGGGAATGCAGGTCGTTCGACGTCATCTGGGCATCGAGGCCCTGCTTACGGATCGTCGACAGCAGGTCCTTGCCCTCGGGCCAATAGCCTTCATTGGACTTGTCGATGCGGTAGCGCGGCCAGCCGACGGCGCGCAGGTCCGTCGACAGGGGCAGGGTTGCCGGATGTTGGAGGCCGAGTTGACCGTACAGGGCGCCGATCGTATCTGCGATATGCGCCGCCGGATAGCTGAGCAGGGTCTTGCCGCTCAGGTCGGCGAACTGATAATCGTTCAGCGGCGTCGTCTCGTCGAACAGCAGACGGTAGACATCGCTGCGCGGTTTCGACCGCCAGGTGATGGCTTCGGGCTCGATATAGTCGGTCTTGCCGTCGGTTATCACGGCAATGCGGATATGGGCACCGGCGACGACCTTCGGCCAGTCGCACCAGTGCGCGACCTCCGACAGGTGATGCGCCTGCGGGGACGTTCCCTGATCCTGCCTGAAGGTCAGGCGCGGCGAGATGAACAGGTTGATATCGATACCGGCGTCGCTCTTGCCCTGCGGGCAGACGGTCCAGATGACTTTTTCCGTGAACGGCATGGCCGCTTTCCCCTTGAATTGCGTGCGGCGATCAGTCGGCGAAGGCGCCGCAGTAGTCGTCGGTCCACAGGCTGGCGTTCGGCAGGAAGTTCCTGAATGACGGATCGGAGTCCGAGCCGGCGAACTGGCGTTCGACCGTTACGTCCTGCGAGCAGCTGAAGAAGGCGATATCGATCTCGACCGTGAGGGTCGCCGTGCCGTAGAGCCGGGTATATTTGTTCTCGACCTTCTCGTAGCTGAGCGCCAGGTGGAAGACGAGGCTGACCGTGACCAGGCCGAGGACGTCGAGATGGCCGCCCATTTCGATATAGGCATCGAGATGAACCTCGCTCTTGGCCTGATCCCACAGGAAGTGGAACCCGCCCTTGACATAGACCCCGCCCGAGGCGACGCCGAGATCGATCGAGATCTGTGCGCCGAATTCCAGGGCGGCCTCGATCTGCACCACGCCCTTGGAGCCGACCTCCAGGGCGCAGAAGCCGCCGCCGCCGAACAGGCCGATGGTCAGGTTGAACGGATTGTGCAACTCGGCGAAGTTGAAGCGGGCACTGGGGCCGCCCCCCGTGAAGGGCAGGTCGAAGCGGGCGCCGATCGACACGTTCTGCAGGGTCATGGCGCCGACGCCGATCGCCGGCAGGCCCATGCTGTAGCTGGCGGTAATGCCGTTCGGCGTCACATCCAGCCCTGGCGGATCGGAGAATCCGTCCATCGGAATGATGTCGCGCAGGCTGTTGATGAATTCGAGCGGGCCGCCGAAGACGACGCCGTTTTTCTTGTCGAGCGTCGGATTGACGTCGGTCTTGTGCCCGGGCTGCACCTTCAGCGTCAGTTCGTCGAAATTCAGGGCGACGAACCCAAACAGGTTGATGGTGAATTTTAGCAGGCGGGCATTGACCGTGGCCGTCGGCGCCGCGCCGATGAACTTGGGCGTGATGATTTGCGAGACGATCTTGAGCTGCGGCACAGGCTTGCCGTCGTCGCCGGTCTCGGTAATCTCCTCGGCGCGCGAGATGAACAGCGGCTTGAGATCGGCCAGGCCGTCGCGCTGGATGGTATAGGTGGTCGAGATGGCCGTACCGATATCGGCCGAGATGGCCTTGGGGATGGAGGCGTAGTCGCTCAAGGGGATGGCGCCGAAGACCTTGTCGAGCGGAATGGCGCCCAGAAGGTTGGTGCCCTTCAACGCCGCCAGCGGATCGAATGTCTCGCCACTGAAGGCGAGGATATCGGACACCCCGCCATAGAGCCGCGACAGGCCTTGCGGCGACAGGTCCGGCTTCATCAGGCCGCCGAAGCGGTCGGTCGTGCCGATATCGAAGGCTGGCTTGGCCGTCAGCTTCAGGACGATTTCGCCGCGGTTGAGGGTCGGATGAAAACCGCTTTTGACATAGTCGTCGTGGAACCCGACCGTGCCGTCGACCGTCTTGCCGACCAGGTGACGGTAGGACGGAATTTCGATATGGGCGGTCTCCAGCGCCGGGAAGGCATTGGCGTCGTCGCCCGCCGCCGTTGCCAGCACCGTCCTGAACACAATGGACTTGACGGGATAGTCGGTCTCGCTCGGCTTGTCCTGCTGCCCGGCGTCACGGGCGGCATCGCAGAAACGGACGACCGGGCGGGGCAGGTTGACCATGCGTTTCAACAGCGTGCCGGGGCTATTGTAATAGGTAACGACATTGGCGACGGAGGGGGCGGTGCCGGAGGGCATGACATTGCGCGTACCGGCGACGAACAGCAGCGGCATGTTGAAAGGCGTGCGATTTCCAGCGCTGTCTATCCCGACCAGCGGGAAGATCATGTCACCGCCTTCGATCCGTTGCGGCCAGAAGGTCTGATAAGACGCATCCACCGGCGAATAGAAGCCGGCGCCCAGTTCGGCGATCGGCATCGGCTTGTCGAGGTCCGGCGTCTGCCGGGCGGAGATCTCGACGGCGACGAAGGGCAGGTCGCGGCCCTGGTTGGCCTGGTTCCACGCCGGATAGTCGCACACCTTCTGGCGGACCACGATGAAGTGCTTCTGCATCAGGGCGGCGACGCGTCCGCCGTCGGGCTGGCGCGAGAACTTGCGTTCGGACACCTTGATCAGGGCGGCGGAATGGCCGAACGGATAGAGGTAGCCGTCATAGATGACGCGGACATATTGGTCGCGGCCGACCGAGGCGATATGCTTCCATGCCAGGATATCGGTGCCGTAGTCGAGCGGATTGTCCCAGGTGCCCTCATAGTCGAACGAAGCGCCCAGAGCGCTCAGGCGCATGTGCTGCGCCATGACCGGTCGCGACGTCGGCTGGCTCGAGGTCAGGCTGACCAGCCCGAGCCGGTCGCTGCCGAGGAGGGCCCAGTCGCCGGGAAGCATCAGGTCCGGATCCAGGGTCGGCTTGCCGCTCTGACCGGACAGCATATCGTTGGCGAACAGGGCGCGCATGGGCTCCGGCTGGTGGTCGAGCACCCATTCGCCGACGCGGGTCCCCATGCGCGTATGCCACAGTTCGGCGAAGGCGGTGCCGTGGGTGACGTAGCCCGAGGCATGGGTGAAGCCCGCGGTCGCCAGGGGCGTCATGTGCATCCGGTACGGCGCTTCGATATCGGTACAGTCGCGTTCGGGGAAGCGCGGCGTGAAATCGGGCCAGATCGGCACGAACTTGCCGCCGATGGTCGCATTTTTCTGGCTGGCTTCGGCGGCTGCGATCAGCTTGGCGGTCGCCTGGGCATTGACGAAGGCCTTGTAGTTCGCCGGCACCTGAACGGTCGTCTTCACGCCCTGCAGTTTCCCGGAAGGTGCGGCGGGGGCAGCCGGTCCGGCGCTTGCCAGTATCTCCGCCTTGACGATCGTGTCGATCAGCGCGTCGATTTCGGCATCGCCGGGAATCGTACCATCCAGTGCGATCCGGGTCAGGGCATCTGCGACGGCATCGGCGGCGCGTTCCAGCAGGGCCTCGACGCTGGCCTTGCCGTCCTTGTAGCCGCGCAGGGTCGTCGCCTGTGCCTTGACGATGGCAGCCATGCGGCTGCGCGTGCGATCGAAGTCGTGCGCCTCTGCCTGGGCCATGGGGGCGTCGATGGCACGGCTGTCGAGCTTGAGCGACCAGGTGCGGCAGGCGTCGAGCACGGCCTTTGTCGAATAGTCTATGGCATTGACCCCGTCCGGCATGACGAAGGTCAGCCGGGTCTCATGGGACAGCCGCGCGTCGGCCGCTTTTCCCTGTCCGGTCTTGGGGGGCGGAAGGGGCTTGGCGGGGATGGCATTGCCGCTGCGATCGGCCTGGGTGAAGGGCTGTGGCTCCTTGGGTGCGACGTCGGGGAAGACGGTTTCGGCGATGGCCTGGGGCTGGAAAATGGCGAGAAGCAGCCCGGGCTTGCCAGCATTGATGCGTTTAATCTTGCGGTCGCTGCCCTGGCCCGTGGCCACCAGGTTGCGCAGGGAGAAGCGCAGCAGGGCCATGTCTTCGGGGCGCATGAGCTCGAAGTCGGTCTCGTCGTCGAGCTGAAGCGAAAAGAGCTTGTTCGCGGCGCCAGGCCTGGTGACCTCCGTGACGAGCTTGTCCGACAAGGGACCGGTCTTGGGCGCCGTGACGACCTTGCCGATGGTCTGGGCTACTGCGGTTCCCGCGGCGCCCGTGGCCACGAGTATGCCCAGCATCAGCCGGCGCGTAAGGCGCGTTTCCGAGGCGGCAGCGAGGTCACGGCCGTCTTTATCGCCAATGGAATCTGCCATGGCTCCCCCCGATAAATTTCAATAAAATCAGAATACTGAACTTGAAAAACGGAAATATGGTACGCCACGGAGGGGAAAATAACACAGTTCTTGAATTTGAAAATTGCTCATTTTCACAAAGAGCGGGAAATCTTTCGCACAGTGTGCGCGCCCCCTGAAAAAGCCTGGTGTTGCGCGCCGGAAATATTTTTTTGCCGCAGCAGAAAGCCGTTTTCAGGCTATGGCGCCGCCACCATCGACGCGCACCGTCGACCCCGTGGCGAACGGCGTGGCCATCAGGAAGCCGATGGCGTTGGCGATATCTTCCGGCTGGCCGATTCGGCGCGCGGGCAGGCGGGCGGCGGCTCCGGCGAACAGGGCTTCGCGCTTGTCGGCCGGCATGCCGTTCCACAGCGGCGTCTCGATCATGCCCGGCGACACGGCATTGACACGCACAGGGGCTTTTTCCAGCGCCAGTCCGCGCGCCAGGGCCTCGAGGGCGGCATTGATGGCCCCTTGCAGCACCGAGGTCGCCGACGGGCGTACGCTGAGGAAACCGGATACGAAGGTCAGGCTGCCGCCGTCGCCGATTTTGGCGAACTTCGCCACGTGGTAGGCGCCCCAGAACTTGCTGTCCATCGCCCGGCGCGCCTTGTCGAGATCAAGGCTAGATACCGGCCCCGTCGCGGTTTGCGCCGCCGAGATGGCGATATGGTCCCAGGTCGCCCCGTCGGCGAAGAAGCGCTCCACGGCCGCGGCATCGCCGGTATCGAGAACGACGATGCGCGTATCCGGACCGATTTCGTCGGCGGCGGCCTTCAGCTTGTCTTCCGAGCGCGAGGCGATGGTTACGCTCGCCCCTGCGGCGGTGGCCATTTGCGCCGTGGCGAGCCCGATGCCCGAACTGCTGCCGATAACGAGAACGGTTTGATTTTGCAGCGTAATCATGTCTTTAGCTCCGGGTTTGTCGATGTGCGCCCATGCGGGTTGGATATCCAGAGGTAATAGAACTCGTTGGCATGGCTCGGATTGTCGAAAAGTATAAAGACTGCTGGTAAATTGCCGCCGAGCCGTGTGGCGGCAAGCGGCGCGTTGTTAAATTTCTAAACATTGGAATGATTTACATACATTAATGTTTTGCGGGGCAGGGCGTTCGACACCCGGAAAAGCCGGAACGCATCGTCCCGTATCCCGCTGCCGCACGTCCAGGGAGCGCAAAAATGTCGCGACTGGCAGAATTCAAACGCCAGTTGGAAAAGACCGGGCTCGATCGGACTCGGCAAATGACATTGTCTGGGAGTCTCCATTGATGCCGCCGGCAGAATTATTTGCCGCAAAACGTGGCGATGTTTACGGGCATTGGGCAGCCGCCCAAGGCGCTGACGTCGAGGCAAATCACGTCACACGGAACATGGTACAACGTGGCCCAAAGCCCAGGTTTATGCGCCATAGCGCATGCATATTTCCTATAATACTAAAAAACGGAAAATTTTTCCGCGGTTACCGCGTTGAATGTTTTGAGCATTTCAAAAATAGCGATCTTGATCAAGTGGTTCGCGTTTTCCACGAGCTCTGCGTAAGGCCGTGCGGCTTCTGGATGTGAGAGGGTAGGGGGCTGCACTACACTCATGACCACTTTGGCTGCTTTTGCCCAAGAGCGGACGTTTCCGTTCGGCCGCAGTTGGCCCAAACCGGCCTTTCAATCACCTTCCGCTGCACGCGCCTTTCGTTTCCTCGAACTGTTTGAAACCAACATAGGCCTTGCCGTTGTAGCGGTAGAGCTCGTGGCAGAAGCCCGAACCTCCGGCCACCACATCGCGCCAGCCGGAGGCATTTTTCGTGCCCTGTACCAGAGGCATGCCTTCGCCACCTTCAAAGATCAGTTTCCAGCCGCCGGGTACAGGTGTGACGATGTTGAAGCTCATGCCGGTATTGCCATAGCATTCGCTGCTGGCGTCATAGACCATGACTTCGGGCTGGCCGTCGCTGTTAAGGTCGGTGATAGGGAGCGTGTCACTCAGTTGGTCTTCATCGAACAAGGCGACGTCGCTGCTGCCTCCGCAGCCAGTCCATTTACCGGCCTTGTGCTTGTAACCCGCGGCGATCAGGATGGCGGCCAGATCGCCTGGCGTCAGGTTCGCCATGCTGTAGGGCGCGGTCCAGCCGGCGGTCGGCAGCACGCCCGGCGCCGTCCGCGTTGGAACGGACGCCAGGGCTAGGGTCTTGTGCGCCTTTAGATCAGCGATATTGGCATATTGCTCCGTTTCCGGGTTGTGGACGTAATTGATGGTCCGGGTTCCCTTCACGACGATCAGGTTGCGCCAGCCGTCGGTCGCGCCTTCGCCAGGCTTGAGCGTACCCTGTACGCTGAGGATATTTTGCCAGACGCCGTCCGGCCGTCGCGACACTATATCGGTCTGAACGCCGGTCGCCGGCTGGCCCGGACAATTGCGTTGTCCCAGCATGACATAGTCAGCCTTGCCGTCACCGGTGACATCCAGGCTCATGACGCCCGGCGTGGTAGGCACCTTGGCGTCGTCGCAATAGATGTAAACCGTCCGCCCATCGTCCGTGATTTGGTAGCCAGCGGAATTGACAATATCTATGCGATCTTTGAGCGACATCGATGGCGGAAAACCGGTCGCGGGCGCAGAATAGGCGCCGGAGGCCAGGGTTGCGGGAACGACAATGGCAGAGACGGTTAGAAAAATGCGGAGGTTGCGCATGGGGAGGCTCCTGTGGAATGGCTGAGTAAATCCACAGGAAGGCCAGTCCTGCGGGTACACTTACGCGGTATCGGCAGTAGGAGGCTAGGGTGTGTAGTTACGCATGATCGCGGCGGTGCCGTCCATGAGCTTTTTCTGGCACATGAACATGAAGCCGATATAGCCAAAGCCCAGGCCACACCAGAACAGCTTTCCCAGAATACCATGGGCCATCAGGCCGAAGACCCCGACGAAAACGGCGACAATGCCAATGTAATTATAAAAAGGGATGCAGGCCATGTCGTTGTTGCCCTTGCGGATCGTATTGATCTGCCCCGACGTGTGATTATATGCCGCGATATATTTGCCGCCATCGGGGCCCGAACTTGAAGCCCATACCGCCGTCGCGACCTGACCGGCCCTGAAGCCGACGCGGGATTCAAAATCAACGTCGAGTTCGCGGCCATCGGCATTACGCAAAAACAACTGCGTGTAATGGTTGGTTCGGCTGCTGATCTGGGCATTCGGCGCGTTCATGTTGCCTGAGACGGTTGTCTCCGAGGTGCGCTGTGTCTCCACAATTTCGCCGGTAAACCCGTAGATGTCCAGGTTTCTCCAGATAACGTTTACCGATCCTAGTTTGGTCGCCATGAGTGCTGCCTTTATGCTGTATGGATTGAAAAGTGGTGGGTATTGGGCGGCTAGCGCGGTCTGCGTAACCGGCGTCGTATTCTGGCTAGGGCGGTAAGAAAGACCGTGCCGGCATCCGGCGCGGCGGGCGCCTTAAGCGGGTAGATGCCGAAGGCTTCTTCGCCGCGACTTTCGAAATCGACCGTTACGCCCACGCCTATCGGGTCGTCGCTGCGCCACTCGCTGTGGCGGAACCCGTACCTCAATCCGTCCGCGCCGGTGATCGTGCCGGTTCGGGTGGACTGGGTGAAGCCCAGGACCTTGCCCTTCATTCCTAACCCCTTCGATTCCGGAGAACGGTCGTTCTTCCGATCTCTTGTGGAGTATGGATTTACAGCATAAGGTAGGTCCTAACGGTGTTCTCAAGAAATTCTAAAGGTCTCATGAGGCGTGATCCCAGCTCTTCCTTTTCCCGGTCATCGGCTACCCAGGCGTACATCTGGACGTTTCTGGATTGGAAGGTTGACGAGGCTAACCGGCTGCTAAGCCGCAAGGGGGCCGCGGCAGAGATTGAATCAAAACCGTTTGACCTGCTTATCGAACTTCTTCGCCACGCCGGCGAGGTCGTCACCAAAGACGAGTTGCTGGACGCCATCTGGCCCGAGGTCACGGTCGTCGAGGGATCGCTGACCACCGCCGTATCGAAGCTGCGTAAGGCGATCGGCGATACGGAAAGCCGTATCATCGTCACGGTGCCTAAGATCGGTTATCGCTTCGCGGCGACGGTGGAGATTCAGGCAGAGAAAACCCCCGTTATCAATCTGACGATTGCGGCCGGAGATGCCGTTCCGGGACGGCCCAACTGGCGCTTTGTAGAGCGCATCGGCCAATCAGCCCTGGCCGAGGTCTGGTACATCGCGCATGAAAAAACGCGCAACGCACATGTGCTAAAACTGACCGCCAATGCGGAAGGTCTGCGCGCGCTGAAGCGCGAAGTCGCGGTGATGCGCCTGTTCCAGGAAACGCTGGGGGAAAGACCAGACTTCGTTTCCGTCATCGACTGGAACTTTGCCGAAGCGCCGTTTTTTGTCGAAAGCGCCTATTCGGGCGTGAGCCTGAGCAAATGGGCAGAATCGCAGGACGGTTTGGCTCAGGTGCCGCTGGCGCTTCGTATCGATATCATGGCCAGGGTCGCCTCGACCGTTGCCGCGGCGCACGGCGTCGGCGTCCTTCATAAAGATCTGAAGCCGGACAACATCCTGATGGCGGTCGATCGCAACGGTCACTGGCAGCCCAAGGTGGCGGACTTCGGCAGCGCCTTTCTTCTTCAGCCGGATCGCCTGGCGCAGTTGGGTATTACACACACCGCTACCGACAGCGAGAGCGAAGGGCTGGCGGGGACTATGCCGTGGCTGGCGCCGGAACTTTTCGCCGATGGCGCGCCCAGCATTGCCTCGGACGTCTATGCCTTGGGCGTGCTGTTGTTTCAGCTGGCATGCGGCGATCTGCGGCGGCCTCTGTCGACGGGTTGGGAAAGCCAGATCGATGATCTCGTCCTGAGATCGGACATTGCGGCCGCGACCGCTGGTGACATGTCAGTGCGCCTGGACAGCGCCTCCGAGCTGGCACGGCGTCTGCACACGCTTGACGCACGCCGGCAAGAGGCCTCTGCCGCCCGCACTGCCGAAGACAAGGTGTTACGCGACCAGGCCAGGCTGTCTCAGCTTCGGGCGCGGCGGCCATGGATGATCGCCGCCGGCGCGGCATTGGTTCTCGGCGCCGGTATTTCCATCTTCATGGCGATGCAGGCGTCGGCCGAACGCGACCGGGCTCTGCGGCAGACCCGTATTGCTGATGCGGTTAACGGCTTCCTGGCTAATGACCTGCTGGCGCGAAGCAGCCCCTTCAAATCCGAAGTGCCTAATGAGACCTTCATTGGCGCCGTCATGCAGGCAGCGCCCTTGATTGACCGGCGATTTGCCACAGAGCCCGCGATCGCGGCCCGTTTGCACCAGACGATCGCCAATGCCTTTGATAAGCGCAGCAGCTGGAGCGAGGCTCGGGCGGAATACAATTCAGCCCTGGCCCTCTGGCGAAAGGCAGGCGAGGGCGGCGTTGCCGACGCCGCCGTAACCGAATTGCAGCGCGCGATGATGGAGGCGCGATCGTATCAGGACGGCAGTCTGGACATGGCCAAATCCCAGATAGCGGATGCCGCCAAACTGATCCAGGACAACAGGATTGACCGCCCCGATGTCGCCGTCTGGCTGGCATCGGCCAGGGGCATGGCGGCCTTGATCGGCAATGACGCCAAATCGGCGCAGGCCCAGTTTCAGATCGCGGTCGATGGCTCGGCGCACCTGGCGCAGTTCGACCCCAGTGCGCGCGCCACCTTCCGGCAGCGACTGGCCTTCACCAAAATCAGGCTTGGCGATGGCGCGGGCGCCGAAAAAGATTTCCGTGCGCTTGCCAGCGACTATGCGGCTATCGAAGGCGTGGACGGGCCGAATGTGCTCATGACCCAAATGAACCTGATACAGGCGTTGATGATCGGCAGCCATCACGAGGCGGCCATTACCGAGGCCGACAGGCTCTATCCCAGGCTGGCCAAACGGCTGGGCGAAGACCACGAGATGGCGCTCCAGTTGCTGATGACACGTGCGCAGTCGGAAGGCATGCTGGAACGGTGGTCAGACGCCATACGCGATGATAGAAACGCGCATCGGCTTGCCTCCAAAAAGTTGGGGGCGCGGTCATTCTTTGCTGTCGCCAGCCTGGTGGACCAGGCCACGGCCCAATGCCGGTCTGGTCAGGCGGATGCCGGCCTACGCAGCGCCCAGCAGGCATATGCTGATGCGCTTGCGGGCTTTGGAAAGGTCGCCCTAACCGATGCCGCCCGCTTCACACTGGCCGAATGCCAGATCGGATTGGGACGCATTGATGAAGCAGGCAAGGGCCTTGAGACGATAAACGCGGACGAGGTGGCCCAGCTTGCCGGTGATCCCAACTGGGGCGCGAATGTCGACTTGGAAAAGGCACGCATTGCCGAGGCGCGTAACCAACCGGCTGAAGTGAAAACCTACCTGCAGCGTGTGAGCAAAGTCTATGCCTCACCAAGCAGCGATCCATACCAGAGTAGAATTTACCGCGACCTGCTGCAAAAGGTGTTGTGAACCCCGAACTAGCATTTGTGTCTTAGGGACAGGGACGTGCGCTAATTTGACGTCTGTTATCGCTAGAGCACTTCCCAAGCCTTTTGACTCTTTAGTGAATTCCCTTGATCTGCGAACAGTGATTCAAGGTTGAGTTCATTGAGGAGGCAGTGATGGCTTTCTTTTATTCGACGGATCTGCGTCAGCGTGTTGTGGAATACGTTCTTGAGGGGCATACCTGCGAGGCAGCGGGCTTGCATTTCAAGGTAAGCGAATCGAGCGCGATCAAATGGACGCGTCGTTATCGGGAAACGGGCGAAATCGGCGCAAAACCCCAGGGCGGAGACAAGCGCTCTCATGTCATCGAAGCTGTAGCGGACAAAATCCTGGTGATTGTCACAGATCAGCCCGACATCACCCTGGCCGACATTGGCGCCAAGCTGAGTGAGCAAGGGCTGAGCTTCAGCAAGTCGGCCATCGATCGTTTTTTGCGGCGTCATGGCCTGACTTTTAAAAAAAGACAGCCCACGCGGAGGAGCAAAGCCGCGCCGACGTCGTAGCCCTTCGTCAGGCCTGGCAGGAAGGCCAGGGCAGGTTCGATCCCAAGCACCTGATCTTCCTGGATGAGAGCGGAATAAATACCAAGATGGCCAGGCTTTATGGCAGAGCCATGAAGGGCAAGAGGCTGGTCGCACCGATCCCTCATGGCCATTGGAAGACCATGACATTTATAGGTGGCCTGCGTTGCGATAGATTAGAGGCGCCATAGGTTTTGGATGGTGCCATGGATGCGGCAGCCTTCAAAACCTACCTGCGAGAGGTCCTGGTTCCAGGTCTCGCCAAAGACGACATTGTCGTCATGGACAACCTGCCGGCTCATAAGGTGGCCGAGGTCGCAGAAATCATCGAACAGGCTGGAGCAAAGCTTCTTTATCTGCCGCCTTACTCACCCGATCTGAACCCTATCGAGATGGCATTCTCCAAGCTCAAGACCTTCCTCCGTAAGGTCAAGGCAAGGACCATAAATGACCTGATCGAAAAAGCAGCCGAGGCCATCCAGCAGTTCAAGCCGGAAGACTGCTCCAACTACTTCAAAAAAGCCGGGTATCCGTCAAATAGATAGGGAAATGCTCTAGTAGAGACCGTTCTTTTCCGCTTTGGGTGCAAACCTGTCGATGGGCGCCACCCGATGGTAGCCATTTTCAGGGTCTAATTACCCCCAGTCTTATTTGCAACAAGCTCAGGTGAAGCGATTTACCTTTGTTAACTTTGGGCTCATTCTGCCCAGAGTGACAGAGTAGGGGGTGTATTCATGGCAACTGCGGAGACAAGAACTCATTTGCCCTATGCTATCCGTTATGCAGCAAGGCTTCAGGAACGAACTGCGTCGTGCCTCAAAGCGGATGGAAAGCAAGTCGATTTTTTGACACAAGACGCTCGAAAATTGCGTGTTGCGGCTGAACTGCTGCGCCAGGGCATTCCGATTTCGCGGCAGCATTTTCCGTTTAAAGAAAGCTGCCTTTGTGTTATAAGTTACTGATATATAACGCATATTTTCCGTAAACTGCGCCATGCACAGGACGTAGAGCGATGGCTCAAAGCCCAATCTTATGCGCCATAGCACATATATGGTTTATGCGCCATAGCGCATGCATATTTCCCATAATATATCTTATGCGATATTGACATGTAGCCGCCAAATGCAAATGTCAGTGCCGCGCGACTTAGACATATCACTCCCCTCGGGGCGGATTTGGGCATGTGAAGGCAAAAACCGTTTAGCAATATTTTCAGGCTCGATCGTTAGGCTATGGACAAGGACCGAGCGTTCAAAGCGTATACGGGAGAATTGCAGTGTCGGAATATGCTGTAAAATTTGAAGTCGACGCGGAAAAAAAGCGAATTACAATCTGCCCCTCCGGGCCTTTGGAATCCGCAGTTTACATTGATGACTGCATAGCTTTTTTTAAAAGTATGGATGCGCCCTGGACGTACCAGCGGCTTATAGATTTCCGACTCGCGACGGGTAATCTCAAATATGAAGACATAGTCAGACTGGCAAAATACTGGGCTCAAACGCCCCAGCGACTACATCCGGTGAAGACGGCAACCATTCTGCGATCATCCGACGAGTTCGCAAGGGATCCTTCGATGAAATTGTTGCTCCACTCCGATCTCCTGGCGACATTTTTGGTCGAAGCTGACGCAGTGCGCTGGCTGGACGAAATTTGAAGCAAAATTGATATGTCATCGAACCCCTGACCGTGTGGCCCGTCGATACGAGAGACCGTCGCTGGGTAATAGAAAACCGAGATTTATTTTCAATCCTTCGGAATAAAGCGGCCATAAGGGGGTTAGGTAGTTTAGCAATTGTCTGCCTCTCTAGCGGAGTTCGGTAGTCCAACAGACGCAGGCCTGAATTCCAAGGGGAGAGACGGTATGAGTCATTCGACAATCAAAAACGGTACCCAGGCGGCTTCTCGGTCAATCCCGTGGTTGGCGGTCGCGAGCGGCCTTCTCGGCTTTTGTTCGTTCGTGAGCCTGATCGCCTACATTACCAATCCGGCGGTCCAGATGCAGGACTCGGGCGCGGTGCCGGTTATGGGTGAGCGGCTTTTGGCGATCCAGTTCCTGGCCTCCGCGGCTCAGGTTCTGCTGATGATCCCCGTGGCGATCTGGCTTTACCGTACAGGAGGGCGGCAGTCACCGGGACTAAGTCCCAACAGGCCGGCTCTTCCCTGGACCATCTTGGGTGTTGTGGCCTTGGGCGCGGTCGCATGTCTGCGTTTGGTAGCCATGGTCGATTCCGCCATATCGGACATTCTCTTCATGCTCCCGATGGGCCTTGTCGGGGTCTGGCTCATTGCCGTTAATTTGAAAACGGTCGCCCTGCCCGGCTGGATGCGGATATTGGGGGGTGTCGCAGGCATTTTTCTGGTCGGGGTTGGACTAAATTTCCTTTTCAATGGCGGCATGGTCGCCTTCTCCAAGGACCCTATGGCCTATGGTAACGACGTAAGATTTCATATCGGCCTGGGCTTATGCGGATTTCCTGGATTTATCCTGTTTGCAACCTGGTCGATCCTGCTTGGTCTGCTCTTTTTAAGAGCGCCGAACAGATGATCTGGCGTTTGGCCATTCCTCCCGACAAACGTTAGGCCGCTTATGGACGCGCTTCATCTGCCGCCTGATGAAGTCCGGTAACAAGGTTATTCTTTCCCTTTACCGCTCGACGAAAAGAGGCTTTAGTAGCGACGTTACCAGCCGGGGAGATCACCATGAAACGCCGTATCGCTGCCATCGCGGCCGCCCTCAGCCTGACCTGCGCCCTGCCGGCCTTAGCCATCCCGCCCGGCGCCTTGACCAACACCGCGCCCCAGGGCCGGCCGGTGCCCAATGTCTCGGTAAGCGAGGCCGCCAGGACCGCGGCGCAGACCCTGCTCAAGCATCCCATAAGCTTGGCTACCCCGGTGGCCAGCCTTAACTGGTACCATATAAATGAGCAGACGATCTATATGCTGTCCGTGTCCAAACCGATGATCGTCACCTACGATCTGACGCACAATGCCCCGGTCGCACGCTTGGACAGCACAGGGTATTTCGAAATCGACGTCAGAAAATACGATCCGCCGGCGCGCAGTTATTTCGTCGATTGCATCGCCGACGGTAAGCCGACGACGGTCAACTGGTTCACCCGTGACAGTCTCGATCCATCGAAGGAGACGGCCTCAGGAACGTCGTCCTACGTCGTGATCAACGGCGTCAACCACCTTCAGTTCGTGCTCGACAAGCCCCAGGGCGCCGGGTCCGTCTATGTGATCGTGAAGCCGACGGCGCAGCAGATCGACCTCTATAGCTGCGATATTTATTCCGTAAGCTAGGCAAGGCCCGCGAGTTCTCTGCGGACGATGTCTGCGCCGGCCCCCAGGGCTTTCAGCTTGCCTCTGGCTACGCTGCGAGGCAGGGGTGCCATACCGCAGTTGGTACAGGGATAGAGCTTGTCGGCATCGACGAACTGAAGGGCTTTTCGCAAAGTATCGGCGACCTCTTCCGCGGTCTCGACGGCGTGGCTTGCCACGTCGATGGCTCCGACCATTACCTTCTTGCCCCGAACCAGTTCGATCAGGTCCATCGGCACGTGGGAGTTGTGGCATTCCAGCGAGACCATGTCGATCTTGGACTTTTGCAGCCTGGGAAAAGCTTCCTCGTACTGGCGCCACTCCGATCCCAGGGTCTTTTTCCAATCCGTATTGGCCTTGATGCCGTAGCCATAGCAGATATGCACGGCGGTCTCACATTTAAGACCCTCGATGGCCCGTTCCAGCGTGGCGACGCCCCAGTCGTTCACCTCGTCGAAAAAGACATTGAAGGCGGGCTCGTCGAACTGGATGATATCGACGCCGGCAGCCTCCAGTTCCCTGGCTTCCTGGTTGAGGATGACAGCAAACTCCCACGCCAGCTTCTCACGGCTTTTATAGTGGGCGTCATAGAGGGTATCGATCATGGTCATGGGACCCGGCAGGGCCCACTTGATGGGCTGCGTAGTCTGCTGACGCAGGAAACTGGCGTCTTCGACGAAAACCGGCTTCTGGCGGGACACAGGACCGACGACGGTCGGCACACTGGCATCATAGCGATTGCGAATCCGGACGGTTTCGCGCTTTTCGAAATCGACGCCGTCGAGGTGCTCGATAAAGGTCGTGACAAAATGCTGGCGGGTTTGCTCGCCGTCGCTGACGATGTCGATCCCGGCCTGCTGCTGATCCGCCAGGGCCAGGCGCAGGGCGTCCTGCCTGCCTTCGATGAGTTGTTCACCTTCCAGCTTCCAGGGCGACCACAGGGTCTCGGGTTCGGCGAGCCAGGCGGGCTTTGGCAGGCTGCCGGCGGTTGAGGTGGGCAAAAGAGTTTTCATGGCAGACGACCTGGTGTTTCGGCTTATCAAGCGGCGTAATTGGCGGACCATTGCTCAAGAATGGCCTTGTGGGGTTTGATGAAGTGCTCCTCGGTAAACCGCCCCTGTTCGACGGCCAGTCGGCTGCGCTCTTCCCGGTCATAGACAATTTGCGTCACCGAATAATCCTGATGCTTCAGGCTCGGTTGGTAGCGTGTCCCGGCCGTGGAATTGGCGTTGTAGATTTCCGGCCGGTAGATCTTCTGAAACGTTTCCATCGTGCTGATGGTGCTGATCAGTTCCAGATTGCTGTAGTCGCCAAGCAGGTCGCCGAGGAAATAGAAGGCCAGGGGAGCTACGGCGTTCGGGGGCATGAAATAGCGGACCTGCAATCCCATCTTGCCGAAGTACCGATCGGTCGATGAGTATTCATCCTGATGATATTCGACGCCCAGTATAGGGTGCCGATTATCGCTGCGCTGATAGGTTTTGCTGCTGGAAGCGCTCAGGCATATGACGGGCGGCTTGCTAAAGTGCGACTTGTAGGCACTAGAATTCAGGAAGCACTTGAACAGCTTTCCATGCAGATCGCCAAAATCGTCCGGAATGCTGAAATTCGGCTTGTCCTTGTTGTGCTCCGGCAGCACGACACTGAAGTCGTAATCCCGCACGTAGGAAGAAAAGTTGTTTCCGACGATGCCCTCGATGCGTTCGCCGGTTTTTTGATCGACGACGGTCGTCTTCAGGATTTCGATCAGCGGGAAAGCATCACTATCGCCCTCCCCCGCGATGTTCATTTCGACGGAAATAATATCGAGCTCGACGCAATACCGGTCGCCCCTGGGATTGTCCCAATGCGCCAAGGCGTTGAAACGATTGTCGATCATCCGCAAGGCGTTGCGCAGGTTCTCCTGGCGGTTATTTCCACGCGCCAGGTTGGCGAAGTTCGTCGTGATGCGCGTATTATCTGCGGGAAGATAATCCTCGTCGAAACGAATGCTCTTGATAGTGAAATCGAACTCTTTAGCCATCTCGATGCGGCGCCCTGCTCTTCAGATATGTTTGACGGATGCGCGTTTGGTATCGGCGTTTGCCAATGTCGCGCCCCATGTCTTGATCGCGGTGCAACATAGAGCATCTAAAACATGACAAAAAGTGACTTGTTTTCACCGATCAATGAATTTATGTCATGTAAATGCTAGATCTTCAGCACCTAGAAATCCTTCGCGAAGTCGATCGCACCGGTAGCCTGACCGGAGCGGCCGACCGGTTGAACCTGTCACAATCCGCGGTGAGCCACGCGGTCCGGCGCTTTGAAGACCGCTTCGGCGTATCCTTGTGGGAAAAGGAAGGGCGTGGCGTTCGCCTGACTCAGGCAGGGCAATATCTGCTGGCCGTCGCGGGGCGCGTATTGCCACAGATCGACCACGCCGAGCGCGTGCTCAAGGAATTTGCCCAGGGACACCGCGGTGCACTGCGCATCGGAATGGAGTGTCACCCTTGTCAGCAATGGCTTACGCGCGCGCTCGATCCGTATTTGCGTCAATGGACCGAGGTCGATATCGATGTCACGACCGCGTTCAAGTTTGGCGGCATTGCCGCCCTGCTGGGCCACGAGATCGATCTGCTCATCTCACCGGACCCGATTACGCATCCGAGCCTCACCTATGTGCCGGTCTTCGACTACGAAATCGTGCTTGCCGTCGGCAAGGACCATCCTCTGGCCGGCAAGGCTGTCGCCAGCCCGTCGGACCTTAGTTCCGAGACTCTTATCACCTATCCGGTCGCCGTGGAGCGCCTGGATATCTTCACACAGTTCCTTGTACCCGCAGGCTGTCGCCCCCGACGCCATCGGACCGTGGAGACTTCGGAACTTATGCTGCAGATGGTCGATGCCGGACGCGGCGTGAGCGCAATTCCGGACTGGCTTTTACGCGAAATGCCTTTGGGGGCCCGCGTCCATGCGGTTCGGCTGGGTGAAACCGGCATTCCCAAGAGCATTCATGTCGGCCTTAGAACCGAAGATCTCGCAGTCGCTTATATCGAGGGGTTTATCGACATAGCCAAGGCGACGACGCGTTCATAACCGCCCGGCGAAGCAGGCATATACAGCTTCGACGATCTCGCCGGGGTTTTGCGCGCCGTGCCGCGATGACTTCCTCTCTCCTCTTTCAGCACCCCGCGGCGGTGGCGGTCGTCACGCCGACATTGCTGGTGCCAGGCAAGCTCGACCAATCCGCGTCCGTTGACGTCACCGGCAGCATATAGGCCCAGTGGGTAAGCCCGGTCGCGTCCGGCATGGCCGACATCTGCATAAGAAAGGCCTGCCGGCCATTGACGGCGCTCATCGTTCCCTGACCGACCACTACGCCTTCGCGGGTGAAGAAGCCTATCGAGACCGTGTCGCTCGCCGTCACCGACCCGACAAGGGTCGAGGCCGACCAGTGGGCGCCCTTGCCGTCGGTCGAGGTAAAGGAGCAACCGGTAAGATAGCCGTTGCCCGCGCCGGTAATATGCCAGATCGTCTGATCGCTCACAGTGCTCAAGGCCGGCGAGCCGTGCGGTGTATATGTATAGGCGGTAAGATTGGCCGACGGCACGTACCAATAGGTATTGACCAGGGCCGACAGGTCCCTGGTGACCGGCAGGCTTGTCTGGGCATCGACACCCACCGGCGCCAGGACGAGGGCCGCGGATACAAAAGATATCGCGATTGCGGTCGCGCGAATCGATCTTGTCATGATTTTTCCCAGGATGTTGGCCAGTGAAAGATGGGCGGTGGAAGGTACGCAGGGATCAAAATTGCCAGCTGGCTTCGAGCTGCCCCGAATGGTTCTGGAAGCCGCGACGGAACTCGCCGTCATACCGGATGCGAATGGACATCTTCCCTGTTCGTTTCAGGGTGGTAGCGAGGTCCAGCTTCACGCCGTCGGCGCCGACGCGCGCCTGCTGGACATTCAGCACCTCGGCCGTCGGAATTTCTTCGCCGACGATGGAGGTCGCCCCGCGATTATAGGTATGCAGCCAGGACAGGGTCACGTTCGTGTTCAACCCGCCCGACACCGCAGGCGACTGGAGGCTGACCCGCATGCCCAGTTCCTGGGACAGGGTGTGCGTGCCGCCCCGCGCTACGTGCAAATCAGCAACCGAGCCCGACTCGTCGAATGCGTTGCTGGCCAGTTGCAGATAGGTGAGGCTTGCCAGGGGGGTCAGGACGATCGTCTTGCTCAGGTGAAGATCGTACCCTGCGCCGATCGTGCCCAGGTGATACCGTCCCTCATAGCTGGAGCGCGCCACATCGCCGGCGGAAACCACGGCGCGGTATTGGTCGAAGGTGCTGACGCCGGCATTGAGCTGGGCCGACACAAAAGCATTGCCGCGAACATAGCGCCCGTAGGCGGTCATGCCATAGGCGTCGATATCGGCGACGCTGTGCGCCGCGTCGCCGCGGCCCGCGCTCCGTACCCGCATATAGCTGATCGCGGTGCCCAGGCTCAGGCCATCCGCTACCTTCCAGTCCCATCCCGTCACAAGGCCGGAATCCCTGAAGGTGAAGGCGACCCCAGTGTTACGCTGCCCAAAGCCACCCAGGATTTCGCCCCAGGCAACCCCGTCCCTGCCTGCCACTTCCGACAGGCCGGCTTCGTCGAATGTGAGGGAATGCGCGTCGATCGCGCGCATGACGGACATGGGCGCCAGACCAAAAGCCGCAGAGGCCAGTCCGATCCCGCTGGAATCCGCCTCCGGCACGGGGCTGTGGAACAGGGTAATGACAAGATCCTGGCCAACCTTGCTGCCGCTGGCCGACAGCCAGTTGGTGCCGCTGACCAGATAGGTGTTGTCGCTATAGGTGCCCTGGGCCGGCATGACGACAGTGAATTGCTCGCCGCTGGTCAAGCCCGTCCCGGCGATGGTTATGGTCGTCCCGGTAATGGTCGCAGAGTCTCCGACATTTAGCGCGGAATTGACGCCGGACGTGCCGGACACCAGGAAAACGAGGCCACCCTGGGTCTGGGCGTAGCTGCCGCTGATGAAAAGCGTGGTGGCTGGACTTGTGCCGACCTTGACCGTGCCCGTGTTCGTCACGACGTGCCCCTGGTTATCGATGGCATCGTTCAGCAAGGTGTTCCGCGACAGGTTTACATCGCCGGCGAAGATGAATCCCACACGGTTATAACCGGTCAGCGTGCCAAAGACGTCGCCCGAGCCACCCACGATGGTCAGGGTCTGGGTGCCGTCGGCGATGTCGCCGGCAATCACCCCGGTATTGGTGATCGGTCCCAGGCTGGAGGCTACGCTGTGAATCGCGTAGGTGCTGCTGCTTATTGTGCCTGCGTTGCTGATGCTGCCAATCGTGCCGAGGTTGACGATGCCGTTCAGGCCGCTGATTGTGCCGCTGTTGCTTAAGGTAACCAGGGAGCCGGTATTCAGGATGCCGGCAGCGCCGCCAGTGATTGTCCCTGCATTGCTAAGGCTGGTGACCGTGCCGTCATTCGTCAGGGCGCCAGACGCCGTGCCGGTGGAAACGATCCCGCCGTCGCGGGTGATCTCGAGCGCCGCCAGGGTGTCGCCGCCTGAGACGGTAACAGACTGGCCGCCGACCAGGGCCAGTTCGTCCAGCCGTATATTGCCCGTACCGAAGACCAGCTTGCTGTTCTGGTTGACGATGCTGCCGCCGGTCAGCAGGCCGAAGACGGTACCAATCCCGCCCGTATCCGGGCCGCCGTTGATTGTCAGGTCTTGCGATGAATCATTCTCGATGATGCCCGAAATCGTACCGCTGTTGGTGATGGGGCCGAGCGTTCCGGTGCCGGTATTAAGAATAGCATGGGTGACCCCGGTGATCGTGCCGCTGTTGTTTACCCCGCCGAGGTTGCCGGCATTATACAGACCGTCGACAAGGCCGGTGATCGTGCCCGAATTCGTCAGGGTCGTCAGGGTCTTGCCGGCAGTGTTGCCGATGCCGGTTCCACCCGTGACGATACCGCTGTTGGTCAGGCTGGTGATGGAGCCGAGATTGCCGATCCCCAGGAAGGCGTTGGTGATCGTGCCGGTGTAGCCGATGGTCCCGCTGTTACTGAGATTGGCGATGGTGCCGACGTTCTGGATCCCGTTGCCGGCGCCGTCGCCAAGGATGGTTCCGCCGTTGGTCAGGGTGTATATGGCGCCGAGATTGTTGAGGCCATTGAGGCCACCGCTGATCGCGCCACTGTTGGTCACAGTGGTAATGGTCGCGCCGGAGTTATTGCGAATACCGGCAGTCACCCCGGTAATCGTCTTGCTGTTGATCAGGGTCGTGATGGTGCCCTGGTTGTTGTAGACACCGACCGCGCCTGTGACGGTGCCGCTGTTGTTCAGCACCCCGATGGTGCCGCCGTTACCGATAGCCCAGAAGCCGTTGGCGGTCTGGTTGATCGTCCCGGTATAACCTATGGTCCCACTGTTGCTGAAGCTGGTGATGGCGCCGGTGTTCAACACGCCGTTGCCGGCGCCGCTGCCGATCAGGCTTCCGCTGTTGGTCAGGGTGCCGATCGTGCCGGCGGTGTTCAGCGCGGTGGCGCCGCCGCTGATCGCGCCCGTGTTGTCCAGGGTGGTGATGACATCGCCCTGACGGTTGCGAATGCCCAGGACGATGCCGCTGATCGTATTTTCGTTTGACAGGGTCGTGATGGTGCCGGAATTATCGATGCCGATCGCGCCCTGTACGAAACCGGTGTTGGTCAACACCCCGACGGTGCCGAAGTTGCCGATGCCGGAGAAGCCGTTGACGGTTTGGTTGATTGTCCCCGTATAGCTGATCGTCCCGCTGTTGCTCAGGCTGTCGATACTGCCGTAGTTCGATATGCCGTGGCCCGCACCGCCGCCGCTCAGCATTCCGGAATTACCCAGGTTTACGATGTGGCCGTAGTTCAGGACTGCGTTTGTTCCACCCGATATGGTCCCGTCGCTGGTCAGCGCGGTGACATTGCCACTGTTCAGAAGGCCGTTGATGCCGCCCGAAATCACCCCGGTGTTGGTGAGTGTTGAAAGTGTGCTGGTGGGATAGTTCGCGATGCCCTCCTGGGCGCCACTGATCCTCCCTTTGTTCAGCAGGACGCCCACCGTGGCACCAGGTGTATTGCTGATGCCCGAATAGCCGTTGGTGTCGCTGATAGTGCCTGTATTGGTCAGGGTGTCGATACGGCTGTAGTTGAGAAGGCCGACATTCCCCCCGGTAATGGCGCCGGCATTGCCGAGCGTATTGATCGTGCCGAGGTTCGACAGCGAGCCGGACGAGACAATTCCGCCGTTCTGTGTGATGTCGAGCGTGGCCAGGGTGTCGCCGTTCGGCACGATGAGGTAGTGGCTACCTAGCAAGGCCAGTTCGTCCAGCCGGATATTGCCCGTACCGAAGATCAGGTTGCTGTTCATGTTGAGGATGCTGCCGCCGGTCAGGACGCCGAACGTGTTACCCGTGCCGCCGTTGATCGTCAGGTCGGCCGAAGAATCGTTTTCGATGACGCCCGAGATCGTGCCGCTGTTGGTGATCGGGCCGAGCGTTCCGGTGCTGGTGTTGCGGATGGCGTGCGTCCCGCCGCTAATCGTCCCCGAATTGCTCAGGCTGCCCATGATGCCGCCGTTGGAGACGGCATCGGTTGTGGCGGTTATCGTATCCCTGTTGTCGAGTGTCGTGATTTCACTGGAGACACCGTTAACAACTCCCGTCGTACCGGTCAGCGTGCCGCTGTTGGTAAGGTTTGTGATGATACCGTAGTAGTTGGCAATCGCAGTCGCGCCGGCAATCGTTCCGCTGTTGTTCAACTGCCCGACCGTGCCAGAGTTGCCGATTCCCCAGAAGTTAGCTACCGGCGCACCGGTGTAGCTGATACGTCCGGTATTGCTGAGGTTACCGATGGCCCCCGTGTTCAGAATGCCATTGCCGTCCCCACTGCCAGTGAGAGTGCCGCTATTGCTCAGGCTGCCGATGTCGCTACGGTTTTGAACACCATCTCCTTTGCCGGCGATGATCCCTGTATTACCGACGACCGCAATCGCCCCTTCGTTGAGGATAGCCAGCCCGCCGTCGATTGTGCCGGCATTGCTCAGCGCCCCCAGCTTTCCGGTGCTGACGATATGCAGCCCGTCGCCGGCGTCGCCGTGCAATGCCCCCGTGCTGTCAACAGTCAGGTCATCGCCCGCCGTCGATGTCCAGATGTATCCCGACTGCGGCGACGAGACGGTAATGCCGGCCGAAGCGGCCTGGGGCATGGCAAGCCCTGCCCCCAGGGCCAGCAGCGACGGGCCAAGCAGCAGAAGATGGCGCGAGAGGCGGAATTTTGCGAATGGCATGGAAGGTCTCATCTCTAAGTGTGATGCCTTCGCCGGCAACGGGGCGCCCCCGCCTACGCCTGTGGCATGGCGCCGGACCCTATCCAGTTGGCGACGGGCTGTCTGTCGCTAGAAATAGCGACAGACAGCCATATCTTTTTCGATATACTGGCGAGGTTATTTGTTCGGGCGTGCCCGAAGTCCTGTTGAGGACGGAAGGCGAGGCGAATGCCGAAAATGGCCCGGAAAAGGAAATCCTGATGCCGGACAGTCCGCCAGGCAGGGTTGAAGCGGCGCGTATCCATATCATGCTTGTCGAGGATGACGCGATTTTCGCAGAAGTCCTGCAAGGGGCGATCGAGACCGCCACGGACATGAGGCTTGTCAAGGTCGCGACAACGCGGGCCGCTGCCTTACAGGCGCTGAAACTGGCGCCGGCCGATGTGCTTCTGGTCGATCTGGGGCTGCCCGACGGCTCCGGCATCGATGTGATCCGGGCCGCCCGCGCCGAGTGGCCGCATTGCGCGATCATGGTGTGCACCACCTTTGGCGACGAGATGCACGTCGTCCGGTCGATCGAATCCGGCGCCAACGGCTACCTGCTGAAGGATGACGCGTCCCAGACACTGGTCGAGGAAATCCGCAGCCTGCACAGGGGCGGCAGCCCCATCAGCCCGCTGATCGCGCGCCAGGTGCTGATGCGCTTCCGCCAGACCGCAGCCCCTCCCGAACCCGAACCTGAAACCACCCCTGGCGCCGCCAGGCCGGAAGCGGCCTTGTCGCCCCGGGAACAGCAGGTTCTCGAATTCATCACCAAGGGTTTCACCTACGACGAAATCGCCGGCCTGATGGAGATATCGCGCTACACGGTCATGACGTTCGTGCGACGAATCTATGCCAAGCTGGAAGTCAAATCCAAGACAGAGGCGGTACATGAGGCTCGTATTAAAGGCTTGCTGCCGAGATAGCTTCCAACGGCTGGGCGGCCTGTGCCTTGTACTTCTCTGCCTGGCGATGACGGCGGCACCTGCGGTTCGCCTCGTGTCGAGCCGGCAGGTCGCCCATGCCCGGGTTCTGACGCAAGAGACCACGGGATTTGCGCCGCCACCCTATGCGCTGGCCACCGGCGAGCCCGCCGGCGACTGGCGAGATCAGGCGCTGCCGCGCGCGCCCGTTTTCACGCCGTCGTCCCTGGCGGCTGCCGACCAGACCCAATTGACGTGGTACCGGATCACGGTTCCCGACCTGACGCACGCGCCCGGGCCACACGACCTCTATATCCCACGCTGGAAAAGCGATGGGACCATCGACATCTATGCCGATGGCCGGCGGCTGTATCAGTCCCACGTCCGGTCGCAGTGGAATAATTCCGACCGTCCGCTGTGGATTCCGCTCGACGATACCAGTGCCGCCGCCATGCCACGCGAGATCGTCATCCGCATGCAGCATCGGCGCGGGTTTGGCGGCGCCCTGTCATCTGTATGGTTCGGCAACCGCCATACGATTGGCTGGCGGTTCGCGCTACGTGACTGGCTGCAGACCCAGATCCCGGTGTCGACCAATGCGGCCTTTATGGGCCTGGGCCTTTTCTCCCTGTCGGTCTGGCTCCTGCGCCGTGGGCAGATCCTGTACCTGTTGTGCTTTTTGATCTCGGCGGAAGGCTATCTCCAGTCGTTCGCCAACCTGGCGGGCTCGCAGCCGGCGCCGGTCATCGACGGATGGTTCGGCTGGCTTACCATCAACGCCCGGTGCTGGCAGTTCGCGACCAGCCAGGTGTTCCTCGATCGTCTGGGCCCGCGCGCCAATGTTCGCCTGTCCCGCATCGTGATCGGTATAACGGCGGCGTGCACCCTGCTTACCCTGCCATTGCCCGGGCTTGCGACGGTGATGAACCCCCTCACCCCGTTGTTATTCCTCATCATATCGCTGACCGGTATCACCGCTTTCGGTATCAGGCTGTGGTCCCTGAGGACTCCGGGCGGTCACGACGGTTCGCTCCTGGCCGCTTGTGGTCTGGTCGACGTCGTCTTCAATATCCATGACTTTCTGATGCGCGCCAATATCATCGGCATGGAGGGCGTGTTCCTGGTGCCCTATGCGGACGCCGGCATCTGCTTCACGCTGTCCTACATCCTGTTCAACCGCTATATCGCCGCCAACCGTGCGGTGGAGCGCAGCAAGGACCTTCTGGAACAACGGTTGCAGGCGCGCGAAGCCGAACTGGCGGAAAGCCATCGGCAACTTCGCGCGATCGAGTTGCGCGCGGCCCTGAGCCAGGAGCGGCAACGCCTTACCATGGACATGCATGACGGGCTTGGCTCCGCCCTGGTAAGCGCATTGCGCTTCGTCGAGCAGGGAAAGCCGTCTCCCGTACAAATCGCGGATCTGTTGCGAACCTGCCTCGATGATCTGAAGCTGGCAATCGACTCGATGGAGGTGGTCGACGCCGACCTGCTGCTTCTGTTGGCGACCTTGCGGTTTCGCCTCGCGCCGCGATTGGTGACCGCAGGCATAACACTGCGCTGGGAGATCCAGGAGGTTCCGGCGCTGGACTGGCTGACCCCTGGCAATTCCCTTCATATCCTGCGCATCCTGCAGGAGGCCTTCGCTAATATCATCAAGCATTCGCAGGCCACCGAGGTTGGTCTGGCGACGTTCGTGGAAGACGCCGGGGTAATGGTGACAATCCGCGACAACGGCCAGGGATTCGATCTTGCGCTAGCGCTGGAAGGACGCGGCCGAGGCTTAAGCAACCAGTTGCGGCGCGCCGAAACGCTTGGGGGGACGATTTGCTGGCAGACGTCCGGATCCGGCACACAGTTCAGCCTCCTGCTGCCCTTCGTGCAAAAGGTCGGCGACTTGCCACAAAACACTCCTTGATCTGGACGCGCGGGCTGTAGCAGGTTTCTTAAAGTCGCTGCCCTGAAAGAGTAAAAATGCAGCCGACAGTGCGCTACGGAAAAACGGGCTGGAAAGTCATCGCCGATCACAGTAGGTGAGTGACCGGACGGCTGGCGGCCAAGCGAAGGATTGCGATTATCTGATGTTGGTACCTGGTTTTACCGGCTCCAGGCTCGATCGTGCAGACGATGTGCGCCATGACACCGCCCTGGTGCAAGCCATGCGGGCCGATCTGCAGTCAATGCTGCTCGATCTCGCGGACCTGGCGTCGCCGGCCATTGCCGGCGATCGCCTCCCCTGGATTTCGCTCGATGTGCCGGAAGAGGCTGAGCTGGTGCTGCTCGGCCGGCTGGACGGAATCCCGCGTTTTGTCGCGCTCGAGCCGGGCGTGTCGGCGACACGGCGGTCGCCGGAACTGATGGCGTGGATTTCGGCCCTGAGCCCGGACGAAGCCAGCCTGTATGCCGCCGCGCGCAGCATCGTCGACTGGCACTCCCGCAACGGATTCTGCGCCAATTGCGGCAGCAAGACCACCCTCGTCCGCGCCGGATGGGGACGGTCGTGCCCGAATTGTCAGGCGCAGCACTTCCCGCGGGTCGATCCTGTGGTGATCATGCTGGCCCAGCATGGCGAAGGCGACAGTGCCAGGATCCTGGTCGGCCGCCAGCCGCAATTTGCCCCGAACATGTATTCCGCCCTGGCCGGCTTTGTCGAACCGGGCGAATCCATCGAAGAGGCCGTGGCCCGGGAATTACGGGAAGAGGCCGGGATCGGCGTTCATTCCGTGCGCTATGTCGCCTCGCAGCCCTGGCCGTTTCCGTCGCAGCTGATGATCGCTTGCATCGGCATGACCGACGACGATCACCTGACGATAGATCGCAGTGAACTCGAAGACGCCATGTGGGTGGACCGGTCGGACGTCCTGGCTGCTTTGGACAGGACGCCGGACGCACGCTTTCATGCGCCCGCACCGATCGCCATCGCCAACTACCTGCTCAGGCATTGGGCCAGGCCTTAGATTCTACGCTTCAGGACATTTGGGGACAGCCAATGCGGCCATCCCCAAATACAAGCATCCTTTAAATGCCGCCTGGCAAGGGGGCTTGCGGATTGACCAAGCCCGCCTGGCGCAGGTCGCGCCAGAAGTCCGCCGGCACGGTCTCGTTCAGGGCGGTGCGGTCCTCGGCAATGCGGCTGGGTTGGCTGGCGCCGGGAATGACCGCAGCGACCGCCGGATTGGCCAGGGAGAACTGCAGGCCTGCCGCCTTCATGCTGATACCGTAACGGTCGGCGATCGCCTTGATGCGCGCCACCTTGTCGAGGATGGCGGGCGTTGCCGGCGCATATTCGAAATTGGGCCCGCCGACCAGGGCGCCGGAGCTGTAAGGGCCACCGACCACAATGCCCAGGCCCTTTTCGGCCGCCAGCGGCATAAGGCGCTGCAGGGCGCGGTCATGGTCGAGCAGCGTGTAGCGTCCGGCCAGCAGGAAGCCGTCGGGACGCGGCTCCTGGAGTTCCATCAGCAGTTCGATTGGCTCGACCTTGTTGACGCCCAGGCCCCAGGCCTTGATGACGCCCTCGTCGCGCAGCCGGTCGAGCGCCTTGAAGGCGCCGTTGCGCGCTTCTTCGAACTTTTCCAGCCAGGAGTCGCCCCAGAAATCCTGGGCCAGGTCGTGGACGAAGGCAATGTCGATATGGTCGGTCTGCAGGCGCTTCAGGCTGCCTTCGATCGAGCGCAGTGTGGCGTCAGCCGAGTAGTCGTTGACAATCTTGTTGGCCAGGCCATGCTGGAATACGCTGCCCTTCTCACCGAAATCGCGCGTGCTGATGTCCTCGATCTCGTCGAGGATGACCCGGCCGACCTTGGTGCTGATGACATACTGGTCGCGCGGCTTGTCCTTCAGGGCCTCGCCCATGCGAATTTCCGCCAGGCCGGCGCCGTAGAGCGGCGCATTGTCATAGTAGCGGATGCCGTCGGCCCAGGCCGCCTCCACGGTCGCCAGGGCTTCGGGCTCCGGTATGTCGCGGAACATGTTGCCGAGCGGGGCGGCGCCGAAGCCGAGGCGGCTCGGGAGAAGGGTCTTAAGGGACATGGTCTTTCCTTTCGGTCAGGCGACCTGAGCGGGGTCGAGCACCAGGGCGGTGCGGTCCGCAAGGTCATTGATAATGGCGAGATAGGCCTTGAAATGCGGCGTGTCGCGGTGTGCGGCGACCGCGGCATTGTCGACATAGAGTTCGTCGAGTAAGAAGCGGCCGGGACCGGCCTGGTCCTGCCAGATATCCCAGCGCAGGTTGCCGGGTTCGGCCCGTGCCGGCGCCACCAGGCTGAACAGAAGGGCCTTGAGCTCTTCGGTCCTGCCCGGTTTGGCGGTCAGGATGGCGGTGATTTTTACAGGCGTCGACATGACATTTTCCTTTCTATTCAAGCCCCGGAGCAATGCATCGACATTGCTCCGGGGCTTGTTCAATGTTCACGCGACAACCAGCGAACGTTCAAGCGCCGCCACGAAGCGTGCGGCTAGCGGACGATCGGAACGCGGGTTCTGACCGGTAATCAGTTCACGGTCCTCGATGATGTTCGGTTCGAAATCGACCGGGGTGGTGATGACTGTTGCGCCCGCCGTCTGCAACGCGTCGACGACATAGAAGTAGAGTTTGGCGTGCAGGATATGATCCTCCACAATTGTCTCTTCGGTATTGGAGAAGACTGTCATTTTGTAACCTGCGTACGGCCAGTCCTTCGCCCATTCCGCCGCCTTGTCGGGCGCTCCGGCGACAAGGGCGGCGCGGAATTCCCGGGCGTGCGGCATGGCAGCGGCAACCGCCACCGGCCCGTGGCACAGCAGGGCCGTCGGCTTTGAGCGGTCATGGAAGTGGCGCAGGATTTCCCCGAGGTTGGCATCCTGCATCAGGTCGACGACCGGCGCATGACCGCCCGGTACGAAGACCCCGGCATAGGCGTCCAGCCCCTCCTCTATCACGCTGCGCAGGGTGCGCACCGCGTTCATGGCCGGGTCACTGAGATAGAAGGCCTGCGCCCGCTTCCAGGCGACCTCATCGCCGCCGAAATGCCCGGGCGTGTCTGAGACCTCGTCGATATGCGGCTTGGTGCCGTCAGGCGTGGCCAGGACGATGTCGAAACCGGCCTTGAGGATCGCCTCGATGGGAACGACCACCTCATTGAGGTACTGGCCGGTAGCGCTGGTGCCGCCCTGGACGTCGAAACGCGTGGCGTTGGAGCCGATAACAAGAACTTTGCCCTTGGTCATTTGAAACTCTCCTTTGAAAAATCGGGGTGTCCGGAAGGTCCGGATGTCCGTCCGGGACAGGCGGGATATGCGCGCCACCGACCTATTCCTGAAATTTATTTGCTTTATTTAAGATATTCACATGGCATTATAACTGGATGCGCTACGACCTGAATCTGATGCCGGTATTTGTCGCCCTGATGGAGGAGCGCAATGTGACGCGCGCCGCCGAGCGGCTGGGCATTACGCAACCCGCCCTGTCCAACGCCCTGAACCGCCTGCGCGAGACCCTGCGCGATCCTTTGTTCATCCGCGAACGCTACGGCATGAAGCCGACCCAGATGGCCGAAGAACTGGCGCCGGTCATTGCCGCGGCGCTGGCGCAACTCAACGACCTTATCCTGGGTCAGCAGGCATTCGATCCGGCAGAAGCGACGCGCCTGTTCACCATTGCCCCCAACTCATACGTCGAATTCGTCCTGGCGCCGCTGATCGTGGCCCGGCTGCGCCAGCAGGCGCCGGGTATCAGCCTGCGCTTTATGCCCTTTGGCAATGATGTCGCCGAGACGGGGGTAATTTCCGGTTCGACCGCCCTGGTCATGGGCCGCATCGTCGATCCGCCGGACAATCTGGTCGTGCAGCACCTGATGGATGACGGCCTGGCCTGTGTCGTTCGCGCCGGTCATCCGGAGATCCACGACACCATTTCGCGGGAACAGTACGAAGCCATGCGCCACGTCAATGTTCTGCCACCCGGACGCATGCGCGCCGGACTATTCCAGGCCCTGGGCCGGCAGGGCCTGAAGCGGGAAGTGGCGGTTTCCGTGACCCACTTCCTGGCCGTGCCGGAAATGATTGCTGTGACCGACTATTGCGCCACCCTGCCCATGCTGATATGCCGCCACCTGGCGCAAGATCCGCGCCTGAAGGTGATACCGGCGCCGGTCGATCTCGGCACCTTTCCGGTGGAAATGGCCTGGCATGTCCGCTACCGCCACGAACCGGCGCACCGCTGGCTAAGATCTCTGATTTTTGAGATTGCCCAACACCTTTCCAGCACAACGATTTGATTTTGATATCGTTTGCACGACCGATCTAATTCAAAAGTTTAATTGGCCCCGGCGGGTACATGACGGGCTGGGCCGCGCTTAGAAAAATTCCATAATAATTTGTTTTAGTTCGTGATTTTCCCTACGATATTGCGCTCTGTGTCAGGCCCGTTCGGGGAAAACCGGTAGCCAGATGGTCGATCAGGGCGCGGACCGCCGGCGACAGGCCGCGGCGCGTGGTAAACACCAGGTGCACGATCCCTTTCACCCCGTGCCAGCGCGGTAGCACGTGCACCAGCCGGCCATCACTCAGGGCCTGCCGGCAGACATGGTCAGGCAGAATGGCGATGCCCAGCCCTTCGATCGCGGCCGTGCGCACGGTGACCATATCCGAACAGCCCAGGCGCGGCACGCCGTGGACAACGTGCCGCCTCCCCTCCTCTGTCTCCAGATGCCATTCGACGTCATCGGCCTCATCGTGGGTGGCCAGCAGCGGCAGGGCCGCCAGGTCCTCGAGGTCGGCGATCTGGCTTGCCAGTTGCGGACAGGCCACAAGGATCCGATTGGATGGGCCTAGCGAACGCATGGTCAGGGCGGCATCGCTGTCGAGGGAACTGCGTACGCGCAGGGCAAGGTCGATACGCTCCGCGATGAGATCGACCGGACGGTCGGTGGCGACCAGTTGCAGGCGCACCTTCGGATAGCGGGCGAGGAAGGACGCTATCAGCCCTGAGAGGGGTTCGAGCATGCCGGTCGGGCAGCTGAAGCGGACGCGGCCGTGGGGTTCCGACTGCGCTTGCATCACCAAGGCCTCCGCCTGCTCCGCCTCGGCCAGCATGGCCCGGCAGCGCTCGTAAAACGCCTGGCCGGTCTCGGTCACCCGGAAACGCCGGCTCGATCGTTCGATCAGCCGAAGCCCCAGACGATCTTCCAGCCCGGCTATCCGCCGGCTGAGCTTGGACTTGGGTTCGCGCAGAGCACGACTGGCCGCGGCAAAACCGCCATGAGCGACCACCTCGGCGAAATAGGCCAGATCGTTGAAATCCGTCTTCATCATCGTTCCTCATGTAGAACGCTGAATATCACATTTGCCGACTACAGCCACCATCGTTCTGAGATCATAAACAGACAACGGCGCTTCGCCGCACATTTTCAAGGAGATCAATCATGGATAGATTTAGCAACAAGGTGGTTGTTGTCACTGGCGGCACCAGCGGTATCGGCCTGGCCACGGCCCAGGCTTTCGCGGCGGAAGGCGCATCGGTCTTCATCACCGGCCGCCGCCAGGAGGCGCTGGATGCCGCGCTGAAGCAGATTGGCGGCCGGGTTACCGGCGTGCGTGGCGACATGTCGAACCTCGCCGATATCGATCGTCTCTACGATGCCGTCCAGCAAAAGCATGCCCAGGTCGATGTCGTCTTCGCCAATGCCGGCGGCGGCGAAATGGTTCCGCTCGGCGCCATCAGCGAAGAGCACTACCAGAAGACCTTCGACACCAATGTGAAGGGGGTCCTCTTCACCGTACAGAAGGCCCTGCCGCTGCTTAAGGACGGCGCTTCGGTGATCCTGACCAGTTCGACGACAAGCGTTTCCGGCACGCCGGCCTTCAGCGTCTATTCGGCGACCAAGGCGGCGGTGCGCAACTTTGCCCGTAATTGGATCCTCGACCTCAAGGACCGCCATATCCGCGTCAACGCCATCAGCCCGGGCGTCACCGATACGGCCGGCCTCAACGAACTGTTCGGCGGCGGTGACCAGGCCCAGGGTACCAAGGACTACCTGGCAGGCCTTATTCCGGCTGGCCGCGTCGGCCAGCCCGAGGAGATCGCCAGGGCCGTGCTGTTTCTCGCTTCGGATGACGCCAGCTTCGTCAACGGCATCGAACTGTTCGTCGATGGTGGCATGACGCAGATCTAAAGTCACAAGGATACTATACCGGCGGCCATCCGGAATGGCCGCCGGCATGGGATCTTTTCCCTTCCATCGCCGCTGAATCAGGCCTTTCGCAAACGGTCGAT
Source organism: Asticcacaulis sp. (assembly GCA_965246725.1). Lineage (GTDB taxonomy): Bacteria > Pseudomonadota > Alphaproteobacteria > Caulobacterales > Caulobacteraceae > Asticcacaulis. The sequence continues at coordinate 201,138 of CBDFFG010000002.1, read as the reverse complement.
CAGCCAGCGCCCCGCCGGGCCGAGCGCAATGTCCTGCCTATAGACGGCGTGCATTGCGATCGTCGGCATGTCGGGAAAACCGACATCGATCTTCACCAGGGTCCCGGCCCGCAGATCTTCCGCCACCATTTCCAGCGGCATGTTTCCCCATCCAAGGCCGGCCTTGAGGAAGGTGTATTTGGCCCCGAGGTCGGCCAGTCGCCACACGGTCGAACCGATAACGCCGAAGTCGACCCCTTCGGTCAGGTCCGAGCGGTCCGTCAATACCAGTTGCACCTGGCCGACAAGCTGGTCCTGGGAAATCGGCCCTGGCAGACGCGCCAGCACGGTATCCGCGCCGGTTACCGTGACCAAAGGCACCGAGACCAGCGAAATCCGGTTGAGACCCTTGGGCACGCTGGGCAACGAGCCCATCACACCCAGTTGGCATCGCCCGTTCATCACCAGTTCCGGAACCGCCCCCATGGCTTCGACGTGGAGGCGCAGGGTCGTATGGGGAAACTGCACCGCGAAGGCCTTGACGGCGTCGGTCAAGGATGCCTGAGAAAACATGACATCGACGACGACGGACAGTTCGGGCTCAAGCCCCTCCGACAATGTCCGGGCCTGGCCTTTCAACTCGTCGACGCCGCGCAGGATGGCCTTTGCCGACCGGAGCAGGTTGTCTCCCTGCGGTGTCAGGCGCGGCGTCCGCCCCTGCCGCGCGAATAGTTGGACGCCGAGATGCTGTTCCAGGGCGGCGATATGCTGGCTGACGACCGACTGGGCGCGACCGAATTTTCGCCCTACGGCGGAGAAACTTCCGGTCTCGGCCGCGGCGACGAACAGCCGCAATTGATCGAGCGAAAACCTGTCGAGCATATCCACCACCTATCTGGTTTATAGATGGATCATATCGAAATTTTCCGACTTATCAAATAGGTCGAGGAAAACCATATTGATCTTAGAGCATGACGACCTTCGCTTAGGTCCATGCTCTAAGTCTTTGCTTGGTCGCGCAATTTAAGCCAAAAGTGGTACCCACCTTATGGCATCGCGCTCTAATGGAGGTCGCCATGAACGCACATACGAAAAATCCGAGCCGTACCATCATTCACAAGACCAGCGGCCGTGGCCACGGTCCGATCGTCCGGCTGATGAGTCCCGGTGACCTGGGCGAATATCTCAAGCCGTTCGTCTTCCTCGATCTCTTCGGCGCCGAGTCGAGCTTCGCCGGCAGCATGCCCCTGCATCCGCATTCCGGCATCGCCACCGTCACGGTCATCACCGAGGGCGACCTGCATTTCGACGACGTCGAGTCCGGCCAGGGCTATATCGGCTACGGCGGCGTCGAATGGATGCGCGCCGGTGGCGGTGTGTGGCACGGCAAGGAAATGTCGGCCGGCCGGTCCGACCGTTTCAAGGGCTTCCAGCTCTGGCTGGCCCTGCCCGCTGCCCTCGAAAACGCCGCTGTCGACAGCCAGTATATCGAGGCCGCCAACATGCCGGTCTCCGGGCCGGCCCATATTATTCTGGGCAGTTATGACGGTGTCACAAGCCCGGTCCGGGCGCCCGACGGCATCAACTACCTGCTGGTTACCCTGGAAGCCGGTCAAAGGTGGACCTATCTGCCGCCGGAAGGCCATGACACGGCGTGGCTGAGCGTCAGCCGCGGCGCCCTGACCGACGTGCAGCAGGGCGAGATGGCGGTGTTTGCGCCAGGCTCAGGCGCCATCGAGGTGCAGGCCGGCAAGGATGGCCCCGCCACCTTCGTTATCGCCTCGGCCGTCCCCCATCCCCACGACCTGGTCACGGGCTATTATTCGGTCCACACCACACCCGAAGCCCTGCAGCAGGGCGAAGCTAGGATCGAGGAACTGCGCGCCCGTCTGACGGTCGATCCGAACAAAAAGGCGACCGTTCCGGTGTTCAAGGGATAACCGTCGCAGCTATCTACGCCCTGGCGGGCTCGCTGATATCCGCCTTGCCGCTTTCGAAATGGCCCGCCAGATGGTGGCGCACATCCGCACCTGCGATGACGACGTCGTACCAGCGATGCCCGTGAGTCGACGGTAGCGGGATCGTACGGCGTTCGCCGGCCGGCAGGACGACACGGACCGGCTCGGCGTTCAAGGTTGTGACGGTCAGATGAAGCACAGGCGCGCCTGTATTTTTCAGCTCGAGACCATAGACCTTGCCTTGCATGACGACGCGGCTGGCGAGCCGCGCTTCTGGTCCGGCAGCGTGATATCCACGATAGAAGCCGTTCGGTCCGGTAAGGGTGAAAGTGTATGCATCGGCCTGACAGTCGATGTCGTGCCGATGGCCGGCCCCGACGGTATAATGCATCGGGGACTTCGCCAGGCCGCGGATGACGAAGACGGCTGCGACACTGCCGTCATTGAGCAGGCGCAGACCCGAACCGGTCGTCTCGACATCGATCCTGTAGGGCAAGGCCCGGGCCGGTCGTGTCCCCGGTTCCGGCTGCGGCGCGGCTTGTGTCCCGCCTATCGGCGCCTGGGGTGCGCTTTTGCAGATGGCATCGCTTTGCGCCAGATAGTCGCCAACATCCGGCAGGCTGGCCACCCAGCTCGTATCACGACGCGCCTGCAGCGGAATATCGAAATCGAAGGCCGAGGTCAGGTCGCCGCAGACGGCCCGCCGCCACGCCGAGATATTGGGCTCCTGCACACCGAAGCGCGCCTCCAGGAAACGCAGGACCGAAGTATGGTCGAAAAGCTGGGAATTGACCCACCCGCCCCGCGTCCATGGCGACACGATCATCATCGGCACCCGCGCGCCCAGACCGACCGGTTCACCGTGATAGGCCTCGCCGTCGACCGCCACCGTACTGGCGCCATAGGCAGGCGTTGTCGCCGGAATGGGCGGCGGCACATGGTCGAAGAAGCCGTCATTCTCATCGTAATTCAGGATAAAGACCGTCTTTGCCCAAACGTCCGGATTGGCCGCCAGCGCCTTGATCAGTGATCCCGTCAGATACTGGCCGTAGGCAGGGGATGCATCGGGATGTTCGCTCATCTGCATCTGCGGCACGATCCAGGAGACGGCCGGCAGGCGGTCGGCGGCGACATCGGCGGCAAAGGCGTCGATCAGATGCTGGCCCCGCGACATCTCGGCATTTTCCGGGGTCGAACCGTCCACCCAGGCACGCCCGCGACGATAGCGCGACGTGTCGCGATCGAGCTTGCGAAAACAGGCGAAGTAACCGAGCGGATTGTCCGAGAAGTTGGCATATTCCTGATAGACCTTCCACGAAACGCCGGCGGCTTCGAGGCGTTCGGCATAGGGTGTCCAGGTCAGGCCGCCGAATTTTGGATCGTCCTTCGCCATGTCGGCGCCGGGATTGTCGTCGCAGCCGTCATTGGTGACGCTGTAGATGCCGCCGGCCCCGACGCTGAGGCCATTGCTGCCCGAAAAATGATAGAGGCGGTTGGGACCGGTCGGGCCCTGCAGGGAGCAGTGATAGGCGTCGCAAATGGTGAAAGCGTCGGCCAGGGCATAATAATAGGGCAGGTCTTCGCGGGTCATATAGCCCATGCTGAGCGGGCCCTTTTCCGGCATCCAGACATCCCAGTCCTGCCAGCGCTCTTGCGTGCCCTTCCAGCTATGGTCCAGGCCCTGCCCGCAGCCGGCGGAGGTCTCAAGTGTGTTCAGGCGGAAGGGCCACAGGGTTTCGCCGCCGTCCGTGTCGTCCTGGGTCTGCGCCCAGACGGGCTTTCCATTCGGCAGGACAAGCGGCCGTGGATCACCGAAGCCACGGACGCCGCGCAACATGCCGAAATAGTGGTCGAACGACCGGTTTTCCTGCATCAGGATGACGACGTGCTGGACATCGTCGATCGAGCCGATCGGGTTAGCGGCAGCTGTAACGCCGGGCGTCAGGCTCGTGGCCGCCACCGCGCCGGAAGCCCCCAGGACAAAGGTTCGGCGATCGATGGTCATAGGCGTCTTTCCTTCTGCGACTCTCCCCACCGTCATAACCGCCGTACTTAGCCGTGATGTGACATGGCCGACAGGGCGTCCCCGCCGGTTGCTGCCGGCAGAATACGTATACCGGCTTGCCGCCCGCCCGGGTGACGACATAGGATCGGTCAACAAGACTGTAACGGCACCGTACCGTTACGCTGCCGGGACAGGGACAAGATGGACAGGAAGCCGACTTCAATCGACGTGGCCGCATCGGCCGGCGTCTCGCAAGCGACGGTGTCGCGCGTCCTCAATGGCTCGGCCCTGGTCAAGCCAAAGGTTCGCGACCGGGTGCTCGAGGCCGCGCGGTTACTGAACTACCGGGTCGATTCCTTTGCCAGCAAGCTGCGCTCGAAGAAGGTGCGCAATCTCGAAGTCGTGGTCGTCAAGGATATCGGCAACGAATACGGCCTGATCAATCCGTTCTTTATCCCGATGATCGGCGAAATCGTCCGCTATGCCGGCGAAAAGGGCTACGAGGTCGCCATCTCCTTCCAGGAAGATATCACCGACCAGCATCCCTACAATTACAGCGCCCGGTCTGCCGAAGGCATGATATTTCTCGCGCCCAAGGCCTTCGAAACCTATACCCGCACCTTCCGCCGCCATGACGGCACCAGCGACCACTGGGTGATCTGGGGGCGCGAGCGTGCCGACGGTGTCGTCTCCTGCGTCGTCAGCGACAATGAAACCGGCGCCCGGAACGCGGTCACACACCTGGCGCGCCAGGGACGCCGGCGCATCGCCTATCTCGGCAAGTTCAGCGGCGAACAGTGGGAGTTTACCGAACGCCATGCCGGTTATCGCCAGGCTCTGGCGGCAGTTGGGCTGGCAGCCGATCCTCGGCTCGAGGTCGATTGCGACCTGACCCTGGAAGGCGGAGCGGCAGCGATTCAAAAACTGATCGCCCAGAGGGTGGCCTTCGACGCGGTGTTCGCCGCCACCGATGTCCTGGGTATCGGCGCCATGCGCGAACTGGCGCGTCGCAGGATCGACGTCCCGCAGGACGTGGCGGTCGTTGGTTTCGACGATCTGTGGATCTGCAACACGGTGTCGCCGCGCCTGTCGTCCGTACGCCAGGACACGGTTGCCGCCGCCCGCGTACTGGTGGACTGCATCGAAAATCTGGTCGAAGGCGGTTCGCCATCGACCACGCGTATTGCCACCGAACTCGTTATCCGCGAATCCTGTGGAACCCTGGAAACGCAGGGCCGGGCTTGATCTTTTTTTAGCTCAAACGCCGCATGGCTCCCTGGAAGCGTGCTAACGCTTCGCTTCTTGAGCAAAAGCATCAGCGGCGGCGTGCAGTCGCACGCTCCCAACGGCCGAAGGGGTAAGATCGGCGGCCGTTTGTATTATGGCTAACGCGACTTAACCTTCTGACTGTTATGGAAAATTTACAAAATACTCGCAATAATTGCATAACTCTCGAAAATGGGGAGATGCAGAATGCCCAACACACTTGAACAGATCGATCATGCCATAGATGTCTTCCGGCAAGCCGGCCGTGGAGACCTCATAATAGGCCTGACCCCCGCCGACTGGGACGCCATTTGCGCCGCGGTGATAGAGCGCGCCGAGCCGCGCCATGATGATCCCGGCCTCACCCGCGACAGCTATCGCGACGTCCGGATCGTCCACCTGGACCCGGACAGCCAAAGCTTTGTCGGCCACGATTACCATGGATCGTCCGAACGCCACTTCCCGTTAAACGTCCTTGCTCCGATGGATACGGCCGGGGCCTGACCCGGCCACGACCAACCAGCCAAAACCCATGGTGCCGTCATGAGAATATCCGCTTCGGACTTTCTGCGGTTGCCGCCCCAGGCGCGCAGGTCCCTGGTCTCCCACTGGCTGCTGATGGAAGACGACACCCTGCACATAGACAGCGGGCGGCAGGTAGAGCCTGCGCCCCCTGCCGCCCGTGTACATCGCAACACGCCACCATCGCCGGTCGAACTGTAGACTCCGCACCGGCGGTCAATATTACTTGCCGTCGAAATCGCCGACATAGAGGTAGTCGGGCGTCTCAACCTCGACGTAGCGCAGCAGGTGCTTGGCGGCGTCGTTCTTGAAGACGAAGCCGATGAAGTCGGGATTGCCCGTGACTTCCATATAGAGGTTGGTCGGCTTGAACTTGCTGGTGTCGGCATTGTAGGTGCCAAATGTGCCGGTCAGTTGCACCTTGCCGGTCAGGGGCGAGTCGGCCTCTCCGGTAACGGCGCAGGTCGCGCCATCGATCGTCGCCGTCCAGTCACCGGTGACGTGGTCGGGCCGCGCGCCGCCGGCGGCTTCTTCGCGCTTGTCGAGATTGAAGTGGCCGCTGTGCTTGCCGGCGACCTGTTCGCAGGACGCCATGGCCATGGCCGGCGCCAGCATCAGCGCGATCGCAACCCCCGCCGTCATCATCATGTGCTTTGTCATTATACTTGCTCCTCGCCATATTTTTGCGCAGCTTGGCATGCGCGTTTGTGCCCGACAATCGAAGATCTCCCGCCGGGAAATGAATACGTATTCTTTTAAACTCAACCGCTTGCGACGTAGATCCGCACACTCTGCGGCTGCCCGTCGGCCAGATCGATGCGGATGGGGACCGCCTGGAAGCCCGGCACCAGGTTGAAGATGCGTTGTTCAGGCAGCGCCGCGAACCGCCCGTCGGTGGCCACCATGATCTGCCCCTGCGGGCGTGTGACGACGATCGTCCCCGCTGCTGTCTGGTCGATCCTGTCCTGCGGGCGCACCACGACCGGCAGGACAAGCCGCCCTGCCCGCCCCGTCACATGCGCCGTCACGGTGATCGTTTCGGCGATATCGTAATCCAGCCGGTAGCTGCCGCCGGACGCCCCGTGGCCGATGGTCTGCAGCGCCCCTTCCGCCCGGAAACGCACACCTGATGCATCGCCGGAAGCCGTCAGAGTCGCGGCAAAATCATTGAGACTGGTGATGCCGTCGTCGTCGGCTGCCTCGATGTGCGGTGTCAGGCACTGATGCAGGGCATCCTTCGGCGCCTGCTGGTTACCGACCTCGACGATCTTGTACTTCGTCAGGCTGGCGACAAGCACCGGCCCCAGAGTCTGATGGAACAGCAGGGACAGGGCCCCGCCCGCCGCATGGCCACCGCCGGCGGGCGCCAGATAGTCCCAGTCGTTGTCGGTCACCGTCGCCCGCCACGCGCCGACCGAGGCCAGGTGCGTGCCGATTTCGGGAAAGCTTTTCAGACCGTAGGCCCGGTCGCGCGGCAGAATCTGAGGCGGTAAGATCTGGGCCGGCGCAGGCTTCGAGGCGCCGGCGTCGATCACCGTGGCCAGGGCCTTGGCGTGGCTGAAGGTGTGGTGGACGCAGGGCGCATAGCCAGCTGCGGCGTAGTCGGGACCGCCCTGTAGCAGGCCGTCCTGGGTGCATCGCGCCATCAGGTTCAGGTTTCGCGTCGCCACCTCGGCAAAGCGTGGATCGCGATCGGCGAGCAGGCGATAGGCGCCCTGGCAGCCGTCGCTGGTGCGGCTGCCCCACCAGGTCCACTTGTAATTGCGCGAACCCCAGCTGTTGTCCCAGGCACCGTCGGGCAGCATGAACTCCATATGGGTGCGCAGCATGGCCGTGGTTTGCGCCAACACCACTTCGTCGTTGGTACGCAGGCCATAGAGGGCCAGGGCCGGCAGGGATTCTTCGACATTGTAGCCGAGATCGACGGCGCGTCGCCCCTTTGCGGTCGTGCCGCGCTGCGGGTGGCCTTCGCCGAACAGCAGGCCGTTTTCGGTAATATAGTCAAGCGCCGTATGGGCCAGTTGCCGGGCCCGCAGATTATATTGTGGCCGCCCCAGCACCTCTGCCCCAAGGTAAAAGGCGTAGGCTGAGCTGATGGGGTAGTTGATATTGCCGACGTCCATGGTGATGAAACCGTCGAGGAAATCATAGGCACGGGCCAGGCGATCCCGCCATTGCGTCCGGGTTTTGGCATCGAGCAGGTCGCCGTGCCGCAGCAGGCTTTCCGACAGGGTGACGCAGCGAAAGACGGTGATGCCCTTCCAGTCGCTGAGCACGGGATCATTGACCCAACTGCCGTCGATGCGGCTGACGGCGCCTTCGCTCCAGCTGTAGGCGGCCTTGGCGGCGTCGACATAGTCGCCGCGGCCGGTCAGACGCGCAGCACTCAAAAGCGGATAGATGGCGTCGGCGCTGCGACCGTGGACCAGGCCGCAGCCGGGACACAGGAAACCGCCATTGACCGAGGCATCGGCGCTGCCCCGCGCCTGCCGTGCCAGCAGTCCGTCGCACCAGGTTACGAGAAGGCTTTCATATGGCCCGTATGGTCTCTTCGGATCTGGCCGGGCAGCCGCCGGCCCGGCAGTGGCGACCAGCCCCACGCCTGCGCCTCCGGCCAGGACCTGGCGGCGACTCCACTGAAATACGTCCAAATCGCGCACCCGCGCACCTTTGCTGGCCAGACCAATAGGCGAGAATACCGTTCGCCATGCATGGCACTGGAAGCGCTTCCAGTCAAGTGGCAGGCTATCGAAAATTGAGAGTTCACGTATCGAATCATATGGCTGGTCTGAAAGCAATCTAAGGAAAAATCGTATTATTTGCGGCATATGCATTTTAATCGTCCCAATAATAGGAACGATATTTTAAAAAACGTCACTATTTTGTCGCAGTGAGCGCCAATAGCGCTTCCATTGGCATGACCAATTTGGAATTTATTTGACCAAATTTACGGCGAAGCTCAGTTTTTGCGCGCTGGGCGGCAAAATTGGCCGGACCAGATAAAACAAAAACAGGGACACTCTCATATGCCATCCAACCGCACACATGCCGTGCTGGTACCGCTCCTGGCGTCCGCCAGCCTCATTGCGCTGGCCGCTTCGCCGGCCTGCGCCCAATCCGCCCCCTCCGGCAAGGCCGCTTCGCCGGCCGACACGGACACGGTTATCGTCACCGGCACGCGCCTGACCGCCAAGGGCCTGAAGTCGCCCACCCCGCTTACCGTCATCTCGGCCGACCAGTTGAAGGCGACGACCGCTACCGATATCCCGGACGCCCTGAACAAGCTGCCGGTTTTCCAGGGCTCGCAGCAGCCACGACGCTCGGGTGACGGCACCGGCAATTTCGGCTCGAATATCCTGGCCCTGCGCAATTTCGGCGCGCAACGCACCCTGGTCCTGCTCGATGGCCACCGGGTGGTGCCGTCCAATGCCAGCGGTACGGTCGATGCCGACACCCTGCCGCAACTGCTGGTCCAGCGGGTCGACGTGGTCACCGGCGGCGCCTCGGCCGTCTATGGCTCGGACGCCGTCGCCGGCGTGGTCAACTTCGTGCTCGACACCAAGTTCAAGGGCTTCAAGTACGACATCAATACCGGTATTTCCGACTATGGCGATGGCCAGAGCTTCAAGCTGGGCGCCGCCTTCGGCCATGACCTGTTCGGCGGACGCGGCCATATCATCGCCGCCGCCCAGCACTTCCAGCAGGACCCGGTGCAGAATTTCGACCGTCCGCTCGGCCGCGTCACATATGTGCTGACCGGCTCGGGTACAGCCGCCAATCCGTTCGTCGCCTCGGCCAATGTCACCAAGCCGGACTCGTCCTTCGGCGGCAAGATCTCCGGCTGCACCAATCCCTGCCCGGCCAATGGCCAGCAGTTCGTGTCCAACGGTGTGCTCGGCGCCTTCAACCCGGGTACGACGACGGGGACCGGCAACCAGAATACCGGCGGCGACGGCGCCTATTCGAAATATACGACGGCCATTATCAAGATTCATACGGACGAAGTCTTCAGCCGGTTCGACTACGACTTCGACAACAACACCCAGTTCTTCGCGCAGGTATCCGGCGCCCATGCCGAAACCCTCGGCTGGCACTTCCCGGTCAAGATGACACCCAGCCTGTCGCTCGATGCCAGCAAGACCCATGGCACGCCCGGCAATGCCGCCGTCTTCTTCAAGAACAATGCCTTCCTGTCGCCGGCCGTCCAGGCGGCGCTGGGCAATAACGGCGCCAGCGACAACACCAATGTCTTCACCCTGGGCGCCTATCTCGACCGCGGCCCGACGGGCATGGTCGGCGAAGACAGCAAGAACACTACGGTCAGCTTCGCCACCGGCCTGAAAGGCCAATGGCACGACAATTATAACTGGGAGCTCTACTACTCCCACGGCAACAGCGAGACCGAAGTCGATACGCTGAACAACTCCAACTACCAGAAGCAGTTCGCCGCCGCCGATGCCGTAACCGGGCCGGACGGCAAGGTCCACTGCTACGCCGAACTGCAGGCCGCCACCCACGGGCAATATGCCGGCTGCGTGCCGATCAATCCGTTCGGTCCGACCGCCCTGACCCAGGACGCCTTCAACTACTTCACCGGCACCACCTGGTGGAAGATGACCAATGTCCTCGACGATTTCGAAGGCAGCATTTCCGGCACGGCCTTCAACACCTGGGCGGGACCTGTCAGCTTCGCCGTCTCCGGTGAATGGCGCTTCAACGACTACAAGTTTGCCAGCAGCGACGAACCGACCGAAACGGTCGACTGCACGGGCCTGCGTATCTGTCTGCCGGGCCTTGCCCTGTGGGCGCAGCCGACCTTCGGTTCGGTCCACGCCAAGAGCGACGTGTGGGAAACCGCGCTGGAATTCAACGTGCCGCTCGTACGTGACCTGCCCTTCGTCAAGAGCCTCGATGCCAATATCGCCGGCCGCTATACCGACTACAGCACGTCGGGCATTGCCCGGACCTGGAAGCTGGGCCTGGTGTGGGATATCAATGACGAATGGCGCCTGCGCGGCACCCAGTCGGTCGATATCCGCGCCCCCAGCCTCAACGACCTATATCAGCCGTTGTCGAACTCGGTCACCGGCTTCAACGACATCCATACCGGCCTCAGCCAGACCACCTTCAACCACTCGGGCGGCAATCCGAGCCTGGTCCCGGAACGCTCCTACGACCAGACCTACGGCGCCGTCTGGAAGCCGCAGTTCATCAGCAACTTCTCGGCCTCGCTCGACTATTACAGCATGAAGATGGCCAACGCCCTGGGCCAGGTGGCGGCGTCGAACACCACGGTGCAGACCCTGTGCGAAAACTCGGGCGGCACCTCGCCCCTGTGCTCGCTGATCGTCCGCCCCCTGCCGTTCAGCGACCGGACGGCGGCCAACTTCCCGACCGGCATCTATACCCAGAACCTGAACACCGCCCTGGCGGAGATCAAGGGCTACGACCTGGAAGCCAATTACCGCTTCAACATGTCGGCCATCCAGTCGTCCTGGGCCGGGACCTGGGACCTCCGCTTCATGGCCAACTACCAGCCGGTCAACCGCGGCCAGCAATCGCCGATCACCGCGATCACGGTAGCCGCCGTGCCGAAAAGCCGCTGGACGTTCTTTGCCAACTACGCGCTGGGCGACTGGAACTTGGGCCTGCAGGACCGCTGGTATGACCATTTCAGCCAGGTCAGCGTCCCCGCCCAGGGCACCACGCTTGCCCAGGTCTACACCGACCCGATCGTTCCGGCCTACAATGTCCTGGACGTCAACCTGGTGCGCAAGTTCAAGCTGGGCAATATGGACACCCAGGCCTATTTCACGATCGCCAACGCCACCAATGCCAAGCAGGGCATCATGGCGACCGGCGGCTCGATCGGCCTGTTCTTCCCGATCCCGCTGCACGAAGACATCATGGGCCGCTACTTCACCATCGGCCTGCGCGCCAAGATGTAACCCCTCTCCTTCGATCTGGCATCGACCTTCCTGATGTCTGCACCTGGCCGGTCCCGAAAGGGGCCGGTCTTTTTTCGTTGGCGACAGAGACGATGGCGCATGAAAAAGGGGCATGCCGGTATAGGGAAAGACCGACATGCCCCTGCCGTATCGAGCACGGGTGGACTCGATATGTGCTTTTTAGAACTGGCTACCTACGCGGATACCCATCATGCGCGGGGCATCGTAGCTGGCGCGCAGATGGCCCTGGTCGAGGAACTGGAAGTTCTTGGTGGCGACATTGCCCAGGTTCTCGCCGAACAACTCGACATAGTATTTCTCGCTGGGCGGTGTGATGCGGATATTGGCATTGACCTTGGTATAGGCGGCCTGGGACTGCGACAGGTGCGCGCCGTCATAGTTGCGCACGTCGAGCCACATCTTGCCCTGCCAGTGAACGACGACATAGGGCTGGACCAGGTAGCCGTTGTGCAGGCGGACATCGTGACTGTAATTGACCGAGGCCGAAAACTCCGGCGCGAACGGCAAGCGGTTGCCGCGGATGCTGATCGGCTGGTCCGATGGGCCGCACGGCGTCTGGTTGAAGATCTGGCGCTCGCCGCAGGCATATTCGTCGATCAGCGTACCTTGCAGCACCTTGGCGTCGAGCCAGGAGACGTAACCGCCAAGATGGCCATTGCTCCACGGGCGCGCCTCGAATTCGACCTCGACGCCGGCGATGCGGGCGCGCGGCAGGTTGTCGGTCGTCCAGGCGGTGACCGGGCGGCCGAACAGCGGGCTGGTCGTATCGGTATCGGTGCCGATGACCTTGTCGCCGGTATTCTGCATGTCGTGATAGTTCTCGACGAAGATCGCCGTCGACAGCTGCAGGCGGTTGTCGAACAGCTTGCCCTTGTAGCCGAGCTCGTAATTGGTGACGTGCTCCGGCCGGTAGGTCAGCAGCTGGATACAGCCGTTGTTGCAGAAGTCGGCCGTCTCGTACATGCCGCCCATCTTGTAGCCGCTGGCGACCGCGGCGTAGAACATGTGGTTCTCGCTCGGATTATACTGGGCGCCCAGGCGGTAGGTGCCGACATTCCAGCTCATGTCGGAATCGGTGACGTCGAACAGGGGCAGGGCCGTGCCGGGGACCGCGCCCGTCCCCATGGTCGGGGTCAGGTTGTTGGACTGGTGGGCGCGCGGCGACGACGGAGAATATTCGCCGTTATACCAGGACGGATCGCCGCTGAAGAAGCCGTATTCGAGGCCGCCATGGTCGCCCTTGCGGTCCCAGGAATAGCGTCCACCGGCCGTCAGGGTCAGGGTGTCGGTCAGCTTGTAGTCGAACTGGGCGAACAAGGCCTTGGATTCGGTCGTGCGGTTGCGCTGATCGTAATAGACACCCCACGGCAGGCCGTCCGGCGTGCCGGAATCGGCGTCGAACGTCTTGTTCTCGAAGGAGTTCTGTTCGTAGTTTATCTGCTTGTGCTCATACAGGTAGAAGGCGCCCAGCACATAGTTCAGGCGCTTGTCGCCTTTCGACTTCAGCTGGATCTCGTGGGTCATCGAGCGATAATTGCTGCTGGCGGTCAGGCTGGTGGTGTCCTCGACCGGGTAATATTCCGTCGCCTGCTGCTCGGGCGTGATCGCCTCGCCGATCGACGACCAGGCCTCAGGCGCATAGGCCCCGCCGTCATTGTCGGTCAGCTGATGGCGGCGTTCGTCCTCGAAGCCGCCGCGATATTCCAGAACAATATCGTCGCTGACATCGTAGGTCGCCTTGAACTGGTAGTCGTCCAGGGTCATGCGAACATACCCCGGGACATTGATCTTCAGGTAGCGCAGCTGGTGATCGCAGGCGGCCGCCGTCCCTTCCGCCGACTTGCAGTCGACATAGTCGTGATCGCCGGCGCCGTTGTCGGCGAAGCGGGACAGGGTCAGGGCCAGTTCCAGGCGGTCACTGACCTTCCAGCGCGTCATGATGCGCGCCGCCCATTCGTTCTGGTTGTTGTAATAGTCCTTGGGCGATACGGCGTGGTTATAACCCTGGTAGACGTCGGGAATACCGTCCTTGACGATGCCGTTGGCCGGCGAGGCCAGGTCGGTGAAGTCCTGGACCTGTTCGCCGTAACCGTCGTGGCGGCCCATCATGTAGTTGACGCGCACGGCGAAATTGCGGGTCAGGCCGAAATTGTAGGTGCCATGGAAATCGCGGCCGTTATAGCTGCCGAGCGAGGCGTCGGCCTTGCCGAAATATTTCCCGAACACCGGCTTGGCCGGGATGACATTGATGACGCCGCCCGGCGAGTTCATGCCAAACAGGGTACCCTGAGGCCCGCGCAGCACCTCGACGCGCTCGACATCGTACATCAGGGCCAGCGCGCCTTGCGGCCGCGGGGAATAGAAGCCGTCCTGGTGCATGGACACGGCCGCTTCGGCGACTTCGGTCGTGTCGGTCGACGACACGCCGCGCATGGTGATCGCCGTACTCGAATCGCCGTTGCTGCCCATCTGCAGGTTGGGCACCGAGGTGGCCAGTCCGCGGACATCCTCGATGCCTTGCTTTGTCAGGGCCTCCTGGGTCAGGGCCGATACCGCCAGCGGCGTCTTCAACAGCTTGGTGCTGCGCTTGGAGGCGGTGATCACCACTTCTGGGATGACCTCGGGCTTGGCCACAGCCGCTGCGTCTTGTGCAGATGCGGCGCCGGGGAGGCACATGGCCCCCAGGGCCAGGCTCACAGCAGTACTCATTACCAATGAAAGTCTCAGACGCGAATCTACTCGGCTCATGAAAGGCTCCATCCCTGAAGTGGTCGTGGCGGAGCATGGGCGCGTGGTTAAATGCGGTCAATATATATACTTCTAGTGGATGTAATTAAATGAAGCCGGTGTGACATTTTCGCGTCAGACCGTTAACAGCCTGACGACCCAAACTTGCAGCCGGGGAGTAAACTCAGCCGAGGCCGACCCGCTTGGCGGTCCGATCCTGGGCATCGTCCTCGTCGCGCACAGCGGTCGCGACCAGGGCGTCCATGCGCGGCGACAGCCGCTCGTACAGGGGCAATACCGCCGCCCCGAGCAGGGCGCTGCTGCCGGCCTGCGGAGAGATGACGACCCGGTCGTCGTCCCCCTCCCCCAGTCCGCTGCGGACCGAATGCAGCCAGGGCGTGGCGTGATCGATCAGAGCCTGCCACAGTTCGGTCGGCACCGAGCCGCCAAGGACGATAAGTCCCGGGTCCATAAGGTTTTCCAGCGTACAGACGGCGTCGCGCAGATAGGCGGCAGCCGACCGGCACCAGTCATGGATCGCCGGGTCGTTGTCCTGCAACCGGCGGGCAATCTCAGCCGACGACATGACGCCGTCGACGCCGAGGTCGCGCGACAGGGCGTGGACCGACAGATAGGTTTCCAGGCAGCCGTGGTTGCCGCACGAACAGGCATTGCCGCCGCGCACGGCCGGGATATGGCCCAGTTCGGTGGCGTTGCCCGACGCGCCCTGATAGGCGGCTCCGTCGATCATCAGAGAGCCGCCGAGCCCCGCCCCCATATAGATATAGAAGAAGCGGTGCTTTTCGCGGGCGCTGCCGAACAGGGATTCGCCGACGGCGCCGGCGACGCTGTCGACATGATAAAAGACGGGCAGACCGACGGCGTCCTCGAGGGCGGCAAAGATCTCGAGACCGCGCCACTTTTCGAAGACCGTCGGGCCTTTGAAGCTGAGGTCGGGCGCATTGAACGGGCCCGGCACGGCAATACCGACACCCCAGATACGGTTGGGCGCTGCCGCCGATTCGCGGATGGCATTGACCTGCTTGATCATGGCAACCAGGGCCGTAGTCGGGTCGGTCAGGTCCATGGCCAGGTCGCGGCGGTCGCGCATCTCGCCCAGCAGGTTGACCCGGGCGGCCGACATACCGTTGAGCTCAAGGCTGATACCGATAGCGTCGCCGCCGTCGGGGTTGAGGCTGTAGGACATGGGCGGCTGGCCCCGGCCGGCGGCGCCCCTGGTCCGCTTCGACACGATCAGCCCGATATCTTCCAAGTCCTGGGTGATATTGACGATGGTCTGCGGGCTCAGGCCCACCCGGTCCATGATCTCCTTGCGCGACGCCTCTCCCTGGCGGCGAATGAAATCGAGCACGATGCGGCGGTTGAAGGTCGCACTGACCTGCTGGGTGGTTCCGCGTTTTTCCATCTCTTCAATGCCTTATAGACCGAAACGCAGGCACACCGCGCCAGCCATTGGGATATCTCTACTATAGGGACAGTAAAAGTTTTGCGAAAGGCGATCAATTAAATACATGCATTGGATTTAATAATTGACTTTTGCGACCGCCGGATCGAAAGTACGGCAACCAACTATACGAACAGGGCAGGCACAGCCTTTATGGATATGACACCCAACCTGGCGGCCGGCCGTAATCCGCCCCTGCCGATCTGCGTCATCGGCGATGTCAATATCGACCTGGTCATGGGCCCCCTCGCCCACTGGCCGGCCGTCGGCACCGAAACCATCCTGCCACGCAGCGAGATGCGCCCGGGCGGATCGGCCGGCAATGCCGCGCTGGCGCTGAGGCGCATCGGCGCCGATGTGACCCTGGTGTCGAGCGCCGGCAACGATACGCTCGGCGACTGGCTGCGGGGGCAACTGTGCGCTATGGCGCGGATCGCCACCGCCACGGCCACCACCTCGATAACGGTGGCGGTGCTCGATCCGGCCAGTGAACGCACCTTCCTGACGACCCAGGGCCACCTGGCCGAAACCGACTGGGCGCAGCTTGCGCCGGCCATCGAAGCCCCCGCAGGCGGCAAGGGCATTGCCCTGCTGACCGGCGCCTTCCTGATGCCCGGGTTGCGGTCGCAATATGGTGACATCCTCAGCCACGTGCGCCGGCTGGGCTATGCCATCGCCCTCGACACCGGCTGGCCGGCGGAGGGCTGGACGGCCGAGGTCATAACCGAGGTCAGGGCGTGGTTGCCGCATGTCGATCACCTGCTGCTTAACGAGGCCGAGGTCTTCAGCCTCAGCGGCCTCGACCAGCTCGATGCTGCCCTGTCGCGGCTGCACGGCTGGGCCCGGCCGGGTGCCAGCATCGTCGCCAAGCTTGGCGCCCGCGGCGCGCTCGGCCTCGGTAACACCGAACAGGCCCACTATACGCCCGCAGCCCGGCACGACATCTTCGATACGGTCGGGGCCGGCGACGCCTTCAATGCCGGCTACCTGCACGCCCGCGGCCTCGGCGCCGACCTGGCCGCTGCCCTGAAGGCCGGCTGCGACCTGGCTACCGAGACCATCTCGCATTTCCCGCGGCAGGCCGGCCTGTCCGACGCGCAACTGCCTGCGGATCAACACATGGTGGGGAGGCAGGGGCAATGGCAGTTCGGGGCCTGACCATAGGCTATATCCTGATCGTCTGGTTCGTGATCTCGTTCGTCACCAACATCCTCGGCCCGCTGATGCCGGTGATCATCCATGACTTTCACCTGAGCCTGGCGCTGGCCGGCTTCCTGCCGTTTTCCTTCTTCCTCGCCTATGGCCTGGTGTCGATACCGGCGGGCGTGCTGATCGAAAAACGCGGACCGGCCTTCGCCCTGATTACCGCCTTTGCCATCAACCTGGCGGGCGCGCTCGGCTTTGCCCTGCATCCGGGCTACGCCTCGGCGATCGGCGCCCTGTTCGTCATCGGCGCCGGCATGGCGATGCTGCAGGTCATCATCAATCCGCTGATGCGCATGGCCGGCGGCGAGGCCCATTTCGCCTTCTATTCCGTCCTCGGGCAACTGGTCTTCGGCGCCGCCTCCTATGTCAGCCCGATGGTCTTTGCCTACACCATGGCCCACCCCGCCGGCTTTTCGAACGCGCCGCACTGGGTGTCGCTCTACTGGCTGTTCGCCCTGCTGTTTGCCCTGGCCATCGTCATGACCCTGTTCGTCAACCTGAAGCATTTCGCCCTCAAGGACGACGAAAAGACAGAGGCCCTGACCGTCTATCTCGGTCTTTTGAAAAACCCGACCGCCCTGCTCTATTTCGGCGGCATCGCGGCCTATGTCGCCATGGAGCAGTCGCTGTCCAACTGGATGTCGCCCTTCCTGCAGACCGTCCATCATTTCGATCCGACCACACTGGGCGCCGCCGCCGTCGGCAATTTCTGGGGCCTGATGTCGCTGGGCTGCCTGGTCGGGCTAGGCCTTTTGAAGCTGTTCGATTCCCGCCATATCCTGGCGGGCGCGGTCGTCGGCGCTGCCCTGAGCCTGGCCGTGGCCCTGTTTGGTCCGGCCGAGGCCAGCCTGATCGCCTTTCCGGCCTGCGGCTTTTTCCTGTCGGTGATGTTCTCGACCGTCTTTTCGCTCGGACTCAACTCGATGCCCGGCCACCACGGCGCCCTGTCCGGCATCCTGTGCTCGGGCATTATCGGCGGCGCCATCGGCCCGATGATCGTCGGCGTTGTCGGGCAATATGCCGGCCTGCAGGCGGCGCTCTGCCTGGTCTTCGTCTTCATGGCCTGCATCCTCGGCATCAGCCTGGTTGCCCGCCCCCTGGTCGGCAACCAGACCATTTTCCAGGCGAAGCGCGACGGCTCCCCTTCCGATGGAAACGCCGCATGACCGAGACCGCTTCAACCGTCGCCCGGCCGCCGCGCCTGGCCTCGCTCGACATCCTGCGCGGCCTCGCCGTCATCGGCATGATCCTGGCCAATGCCAGCGACGGCGTGAAGGAGGGCTTCCATGCCGCCGTGTTCGGGCAGTTGCTGCATGAACGCTGGGACGGCCTGCATTTCGCCGACACCGTCTTCCCGGCCTTCCTGATGATGATGGGGGTCTCGGTCGCAATGGCACTCTCGAAGGCAAGGGCAACCCCTGGGCAAAAACCGGATGCCGCCCGCAAGGCCGTCGTGCGCGCCCTGCGCCTGTGCGCGCTGGGCTTCATCCTGGTCAATGTCGACTATTTTGCCAATTTCCACGGCAGCTGGCGGCTGTTCGGCGTGCTGCAGCGAACGGGCCTGGTCTACGGCGCCTGCGGTGTCCTCTATCTTTTGTGCGGCCCGCGGACGCGCCTGGCGCTGGCGGCGGGCCTGCTTGCCCTCTACTGGCCCCTGGCCCTGCTGCCGCAACTGGACGCCGGCGCAAGCGACATCTGGGTGCGCGGGCATAACTTCATTGCCTCGGTCGACCGCGTCCTGATCGGCGACGCCCGCATCTATGTCCATGGCGCCGAAGGCTACGACCCCGAAGGTCTGCTGGGCACCTTGGCCGCCATAGCCCACGGCCTGATCGGGGTGGCTATCGGGGAACTGCTGATCCGCTCCGAGCGCACAAAGACGGTCGGACGCCTTGTGATGGCGGGCGCCGGCATGCTTGCCGCCGGCATCGCCTGGGGTTTTCTCTTCCCGGTCGTCAAGGATATCTGGTCCAGTCCCTTCGTCCTCGTGACCTGCGGCCTGACGACCCTGGTCCTGGCCCTGTTGCATCGCTTTATCGACGGCCGGGATACGGTTCCCGGCTGGGCCCTGGTGCCGGCGGCATTCGGCATGAATGCCATCGCCGCCTATGTCCTCGACGAGCTGTGCTACCAGATGCCGACCTGGGCCCTCTTCGGCCTGCCCTACGACGGCCTGCGCGGCGTCCTCGGCGAACCGCTTGCCGCCCTTTTACCCGTCATCCTGTTCATCGGCTTTATCTGGCTGTGCGTCAAATATCTGCGGCGCAAGAACTGGATCATCCGGATTTGAAGACAAAGCATCAATCGCCGATGCCACCGGCCATTGATGCTTGTGCGTGTCAGGACAGGGAGACGAACCTGGCCAGCAGCCGGATATAGGCCGACTGGTAGCCGTTGGAATTTTCGGTCACTTCCCAGGAATCTATCGGCCAGGAATCGTTGAAATCCTTGTAGGACTTCTGGCTCGGCTGGCCGGTCGGCGGAGATGGCGGCGCCGTGCCGCAGGCCGCGTTCAGGCCCGGACACCCGGTCGCCCAGTTGTATCCCGGATTGGCGCCCCCGACCAGGAAGCCGGGCGGCGGTCCATAGGTCGAGTCCTTGACGCTGCCCCACTTCGGATTGTTGTGGTTGTACCAGGTGTGGTAAAACTGGTCGACCGAGTTGCTGGCGCCCAGGCTCGCCATGTTCGACAGGTAGCATTTGCCGAGCGGGTTGACGCCGTGGATGTAGTGGACATAGGCGGCGGCCGTATCCAGGCTGGCCTGCGAGGTGTGGCTGCCCAGTCCATAGCGTAGCTGGTTGACATACATCAGGCCCTGCACCGACTTGGTGCCGTTGCTGCCCCAGCCATAGAAGCCGAGATGCGCCATGTACGGATCCTTGCCGTCGGTGACCGCCTTCCAGTTGTCCGCCCCCTCCATGCCAGACACATAGGCATTGCGGATCGCGGTGGCGGTTGCCGCCGTCGCCCCGGACAGGCCGGTGTAATACAGCAGGGCTTCCTGCACCGTGTCCTCGAAGGGCGAGGCATAGGTCCACATCATCAGATGCGAGTCCGTATAGTGGCTGTCGACATAGGTGCGATAGACCGCCTTGCCGGTCGCACCGTAAAGATAGATGGCCGCCGTCAGGGCGTACATGGCGCGGCCATAGTCGTCGACCTCCTGCTGGCCGGCGCCGATGCCCACGGAGCCATAGGCCGCATCGTTATTCTTCCAGAGGACGGCGGGATTGGCGACAGCCCAAGTCCAGGCCTTTTCGGCACGAATCTGCAGGTCGGCGGCCAGGCTGGCAAAGCCGGATAGCCCGCCGAAGATTTTCGCGGCATAGGCGAAGGCGCCGGCCGATATCCAGGTGCACGACGTATTGGGGCTGCCGTAGAGGCTTTGTCCAGTAGCGGCCGAGGGCGGGCTGGCGTGCGACACGCTGAGGATCGACAGCATCGAGCCGTCAGAATTCTGCATCTTCACCAGCCAGTCGAGGCCGAAACGGATCTCGTCGAGAATGTCGGGCGTACCATTGCCGGATTCCGGGATCGTATAGGCGTCGGTCCAGATGCCGGGATTGTCGCTATAGGCATGAAGCAGGTTGATCAGGTAGCCGGCGTGCCAGCTGGTATACCGGTTGTAGTCGCCGGCATCGTACCAGCCGCCGCTCAGGTCGCGTTCGGTCGTGGCGTCGCCGGGTGCGCTGTAGAGACGGGCATTGCGATCCTGAAGCGGGCCGACATGGCTGACCGTATCGGCCCAGCCGGCGCCGGCATAGGCCGCGGGCTTGTCCGTGCTGGCGCGCTGGTAATAGAAGTAGCGCATGGCGGCGCGCAGGATCGGGGCATAGACGTCGCTGGCGATATGGAAGGACGGCGAGGTCACGCCGCTTTGTTTGTCGCGCACGAAATATTCGCCCGGCGTCGTGACGCTGCTGAAGTCGAACTGCCAGGCCCGGTCGCCCGACGAGGTATCGGTGGCGCCGCTGTTCCACGCCACGGGGGCGGCGCTGAAAACGACCGTGCCCCCCGCCTTCTGCACCAGTTCGCACACCGATCCCGGCGTGAAACTGTCGGCGGCGTCGAACCCTGTCACCGGATCGCGCAGGACGGCGACCTTGGCGCGCGCCGGCGGGTAGCCGAACTGGTCGACGACGATAAAACCTCCGGAGCCCGCTATCATCGACACCGAGGACGACGATGCCGAAGACGAGGAGGACGAAGACGACGACGAGGATGACGGGACGCCTACGGTCCCGCCGCCCGACGACGAGCCGCCCCCGCCGCAGGCCTCGAGAAGGGTTATCGGCACGATGGCCGCCGTGGCTGCCATCAGCAGGCGGCGCCGGTTGAGTCGGATGTCGTTGGATCCGGTCATGATGTGATTGCTCCCGTTGTATTTTTTGTATGTTGCCCCGGCCTTGCTGGCCGGCTTTTTAGTTACGTGTGGCCGGCGCCGATAAAGACGCCGTAGGGGCCGAAATCCAGTCCGTGGTCCGACGCGGTAGCGCCATTGCTCAGCAGCGCGGACCCTTGAGGTCGCCTATGCCGTCGCCATTGCTGTCCTGGAAACTGCGGATATAGATTTCGTAGAGGACGGCCCCCGACCACCAGGGCGCAGCGCCTGCGGTGCGCATAGTTCCGGCATGACTGGACAGGGCATCGGCCTGCAAGGCCGCAGCAGCGATCGTGGCCTGCAACGCAGACCGGCGCGAAAATGTCATGGTGTCCCTCCGGATGTCCCTTTGGGCGTCTCTGTCGCCGCCCTTTTAATGAAAAATACTTTATTTAATAAAAAGGGCAAGTCATATGTCTGAGGAATATGAGTCAGCCTGCACCGGATCGGGCAGTACGGACCGGCGCGGTTTCCGGCAGGAAGCCTTGCGTCACCAGTCCGATCACCGTGGCGCCCAGCAGATACCAGCCCGGCGTCAGGGGATCGTGGGTTCTTTGGGTCAGCCAGGTGACGATAAACGGCGTCGACCCGCCGAAGACCGAAATGGCGAAGGCGTAGATCGTCCCGACTGCCCCTGCCCGCAGCCGCGCCGGCAGGGCCTCTACCGCCGCGATCAGGACAGGCACGCTGCCGACGGCGACGCTTGCGCCCAGGATAACCGAGGTCAGTAACAGGGCCACGGGCGATCGCGTCTGCACGACCCAGATCATCAGTGGCAGGGCGGTCACGCCGGTGACTAGGCTGGCGATCATCATCGGCGGCCGGCGCCCGAACCGGTCGCTCAGGCGCCCGCCTATGAGCGCAAAGCTCAGGCCGAAGGCGCCGCGCACCAGGGTGGCGGCAAAGGCCACCTTCGGATCCATCTTCAGCGTGCTGACCGCATAGGTTCCAAGTGTATTGAGGACGTAGGTGCCGACGGTCGATCCGGCCATGATGATGAAGACCAGGGCCACCAGCCGCCAAAAGCCGGCAACAGGCAGTTCGGTGGGCTGCGCGCCATCCCTGGACAGGGTTTCCGGCAGGGCCTTGCGGATAACCAGTCCGACCGGGACGACTATTACCCCGGCCAGCAGGGCGACGCGCCAGCCCCAGCCGGTCATGGCGTCCGCCGCCAGATGCCCGGACAGCAGGAAGCCGACAATGCCGACCACCATGATCGCCGCCTGCTGGGTGGATATTTGCAGGGCGCCGAACAGGCCACGTCTGTGCTCCGGCGCGCCTTCGACCAGCAGGGTGGTCGAAGGGCCGACCTCGCCGCCGAGCGCAAAACCCTGCAGCAGGCGCCAGCCGATCGCCAGTATCGGCGCCGTTATACCGATGGTGGCAAAGCCCGGGGTGCAGGCCAGGCCGAGGATCGACAGGCCCATCAGGGCAAAGGACAGGAGCATGGCCGGCCGGCGGCCGATACGATTGGCGACATGGCCGATGACGATGCCGCCCAGGGGGCGCGTCAGGAAGCCGGCACCAAAGGTGGCCAGGGCCAGCAGCAGGCTGGTTTCCGGGCGCACCGCCGGAAAGAAGACCTTGCCGATCGGAACGGCAAAGAAGGAAAATATCAGAAAGTCGTAGAATTCCAGGCCATTGCCCACGACGATCGCGGCAATATGCCGTTTCGACAATACAGACTCTGTCCTGCCCTCAGCCATGGCTCATCGGGCCACATCGGCGCCGGCTTGGCAACGGGCTTTTGCTACGGGCGGGATGAATTTCGGGGCCGCATAGCTGCGAACGGTAATAGCATCTTGAGATCGCCACAGCGGTGCGCGAAGATGTCCCATACGATTCCGCCGCCTGCCACCGGAGATCCTGCCATGTCCGTAACCCGTATCGCCAACGCCTATCTGACGGTCGACGTGTCGTCGCTTGGGGCCGAAATGCAGAGCCTGGTCTCGGCCGATGGCCGCTCATGGCTGTGGAATGGCGACGCCGCCTGGTGGAACGGTCGTTCGCCGGTCCTGTTCCCCATGGTCGGCAAGGCGCCGGACAACCGCGTCACCATCGACGGCAAAAGCTACGAGATGGGCCAGCACGGCTTTGCCCGCCGCAATGAATTCACCCTGGCGACCGCGACCGACAGCATGTGCCGCTATGAACTGGCCGCGTCGGACGCCACCCGCGCGGTCTATCCTTTCGAATTCCTCCTGACCCTGACCCATGTCTTGCACGGCCGCAAGCTGACCGTCGCCTCCGAGGTCGAGAACCGCGACAGCCGGCCCATGCCGTTCGGTCTCGGTTACCATCCGGCCTTTGTCTGGCCCCTGCCCGGCGCCGACGGCAAGGCCCACACGGTGACGCTCGACAATGGCGCCGAACCGGCCCTGCTGCGCGTCGAGGGTGGATTGCTGAAGACGGAAAAGCTGGCCTCGCCGTTTAGCGCCGGCCATCTTGTCCTCGACCGCAGCCAGTTCGATGCTGACGCCATGATCTTCCCGGAAGGCGCCGGTACCGGCCTGACCTATGCCGCCGAAGGCGGTCCGGCGCTGAAATTCGCGTTCGAGAACCTGCCCAACCTGGCCCTGTGGCAAAAGCCCGGCGCGCCCTTTATCTGCATCGAGCCGTGGCACGGCATGGCGGCCGAAGCCGGCGGCCCCGACGACCTGGTCAAGCGGCCCTACACGGTCCCCCTGCAACCCGGCGAAAAGGCGCGCTTTGCCTTTACCGTCGAATTGCCCGCCTGAAGCCGCTATAATGCCCTCCTGAGTCATAGTCGAAAGGCAAGCCATGTCGCGTCTCGAATACCTTATTGAACGCATCATCCTCGGCAGCCGCTGGCTTCTCACCATCTTCTATCTGGGCCTGGCGATTGCGCTGGCGGCCTATGGTCTGTCCTTCGGCCTGAAGCTGTGGAAGGTCGTCTCGCACGTCTTCGACTACGACGCCAACGACATGATCCTGGCCCTGCTGGGGCTGATCGATGCCGCCCTTGTTGCCTCGCTGATCGTCATGGTCATGATTTCGGGCTATGAGAACTTCGTCTCGCGCTTCGATGACGGCCACGACGCCAAGGGCGATGTCAGCTTCCTCGGCAAGCTCGATTCCGGCTCCCTGAAGATCAAGGTGGCCTCCAGCATCGTGGCCATCTCCTCGATCCACATGCTCCAGGTCTTCCTCAACCTGTCCCTCTACCCGAACGACCAGATCCTGCTGATCATCGGTATGCACCTGACCTTTGTCGTCTCGGCCGTGATGCTGGGTTTCCTTGAAAAAATCATGGCCAAGACCAAGGGCGCCAAGCTGTAGACGCCCCGCACTGCCATAGTTGCAGTTTGGTCGCACCACTTGCAAACGATTGTCATTATCTACGGTTTTCGTCCGCCGGCTGATTGACTTGGAAAAGCCAAGTCGCTAGCAGGTGCAAATGAAAATAACTCGCAATATCGCCTGACCTCCCCTGCCTTGCTGCCGTAGCGTGCAAGGCCAGACGATATGCGACCTGTAGGAATATAATCGTCATGACCCGCCGCACCTCCCTCGGTAAAATCCTGTTGCTGGCCACGGTCGCCGCCTGTGTCGCCGGCGCAGCCATGGCGCAGGACGGCAATACGCCTGACGCTTCCGGCGTCCAGACGACGCGGGAAGCGGTCGACGGTTCGACCGTCGTCGTCGTCAAGGCGAAGCGTTATGTGCCGCAGGGCGCCCAGTCGGCCAGCAAGACCACCATCCCGATGATCAGGACGCCGTCGTCGGTGTCGATCATCACCCGCGACCAGATCGACCTGCTCGGCTTTGTCGACCTGCAACAGGCCGTGCGCTACACCTCGGGTGTCTTCGGGGAAAACTACGGCCCCGACCTGCGTTACGACTTCATCACCGTGCGCGGCTTCAA
Organism: Asticcacaulis sp.; assembly: GCA_965246725.1. Classification (GTDB taxonomy): domain Bacteria; phylum Pseudomonadota; class Alphaproteobacteria; order Caulobacterales; family Caulobacteraceae; genus Asticcacaulis. The sequence continues at coordinate 175,773 of CBDFFG010000002.1, read as the reverse complement.
TCCCAAGCAATATATCGACGGCACGGCCGCCCCGAACACCACCTCGATCACCAGCGTCGGCCTCGACCTCTATGCGTTCGAGTCGGCCGATATCCTGAAGGGCCCGTCCTCGGTCCTCTACGGCAACACGCCTCCTGGCGGCCTGTACAACGAGACCAGCCGCCGCGCCTCGAGCGCTTTCGGCGGCGAAATCCAGGCCAAGGCCGGCTCGTACGATTACAAGTCGCTGGCCGGCACCGTCACCGGCGCCCTGTCGGACCAGGTCGATGGTCGCCTGACCGCCCTCTATCTCGACCGTGGCGCCGAACGCACCGGTGTCAATGCCAAGCGCATCCTGCTGGCGCCGACCGTCACCTGGAAAATCGACCAGGACACCAGGCTGACCGGTCTGGCCTACTACCAGTATGACGACGTCACCGGCGACACCAACGGCTTCCTGCCGGTCGCCGGTACCCTGCAAAGCAATCCGCTCGGCGAAATCGCCGAAAACACCAATCTCGGCGAACCCGATTACAATGAATACAAGCGCCGCCAGTCCGGCATGGGTTACGAGTTCACCCACCGTATCAGCGACACCCTGACCTTCACGTCGAACGCCAAGGCGACCGACTATTACGAGAACAGCAAGATCATTTACGCCGGCTGGCTCGACGGCGACAACCACACCGTCCACCGCTACAACTTCCCCTACCAGGAAAGCGTCAAGGGCGTGGCCACCGACAACCGCCTGGAATGGAACACCACGTCGGGCACGGTGACGCATAAGGTCCTGGCCGGCATCGACTATCGGACCGTCAAGAATGTCGCCCAGTACGGCTTTGCCTCGGCCAGCGATATCGACCTGTTCCACCCGGTCTACAGCAGCAATCCGTCGGCGATCGTCACGCCCGTGCTCGGGCCCTATGCCAACCAGCGCCTGACGCAGACCGGCGCCTATGTCCAGGACCAGATGGGCTTCGGCAAGCTGTTCGTCACCGCCGCCGGCCGCTACGACACCGACAAGATCAAATATCTGGCGGGCGGCGACACCCACACCGAGAACGCTTTTACGTATCGCCTCGGCGCCAACTATGTCCTCGAGTCCGGCTTTGCGCCCTACGCGTCCTATGCCACCTCGTTCGAACCGCAGGTCGGCACCAGCTCGAGCGGCGACCGGTTCAAACCGACCAAGGGCAAGCAGTGGGAGGCCGGCGTCAAGTATGACGGCCGCCAGTTGGCCTCCGGTACGAAGATCTTCGCCACGGCCGCCGTCTACGACATCGTCCAGACCAATGTCGTATCGTCGTCCGCCACCCTGCCCACCGTCTACAACCAGGCCGGCGAGGTCGAGGTCAAGGGGCTTGAGTTGGAAGGCGTCGTCCGTATCAACGACCAGCTGTCGCTGAACGGCTCCTATACCTATGCCGACTCAGAAGTGACGAAATCGAACCTGCCGGCGGAAATCGGCCAGCCCCTGCCGACGACGCCGAAGAACAAGCTGTCCCTGTTCGCCGACTATACCCTCCAGCATGGTAGCTTCGCCGGTCTCGGCTTCGGCCTCGGCGGCCGCTATACGTCGAAGAGCGCCGGTGGCCTGCCGACCATCTATTCGTCGACCGTCTATTACGGCGAGGCCGCGACCCTGTTCGACGCCATCATCCACTACGACACGCCGCAATGGCGTGTGGCGCTGAACGGCAGCAACATCACCGACGTCAAATACGTCGCCCGCTGCAGCGGCGCCACCGGCTGTACCTATGGTGCCGGCCAGTCGTGGATCGCCACCCTGACGCGGAAGTTCTAAGCCCCCTCCTAAAGAACTCCCCCTTTTGAAGGCAGGGGTATCGCATATGAGAAATAAGCATTTGAATTAATTCCACTTCTCCCCACTTGAGGGGAGAAGGTGGTCCGAAGGGCCGGATGAGGGGTTTTGCTGTACCTTCAGCGCATGTAACTGCCGAAGAATTACCCCTCACCTTGGCGCTACGCGCCTTTCCTCTCCCCTCAAGTGGGGAGAGGTGGGTTAACTGCCACGGGCAAATGCCATATGTGATACCCTGCTTTGAAGGGAGAGTTTTTTAACGGTTAAAGTTTTCCAGCACGGCCAGCGCCCGGTCGACGTCCTGGAAGCTTGTCGGCAGGCCGACGGATAGCCTTAGAGCACCGACGGCATGCGTGCCACCCAAGCACGCCTGCAGGGCCGGAATGCTGAAATCGTCACGCAGACGATCGAGGCAGCGCGCCACCCCCAATCCCGCAAAGCCGAAGGCCTGTTCCGCCGCCCCAGGATTGCAGAAGCAGCCGCCGCGGATGGCCACGCCCGCTTCATGCAGGCGCTGCTCGGCCCGTTGATAGGCGATGGGGCGCCCCTCCGTATCGAGCAGGTTGAAAGCGACAATACCGCCGCGCGCCCGCAGAGTATCCGGTCCATAAATCTGCACACACCGTGTCCCGTTGGAGTGACGTAAAGCCCGGGCACCATTGAGAAAATGGGCTGTGAGTTCCTCCATCCTGGCGCTGAGTGCCGCGCGATCGACCCCGGCCAGGAAGCCAAAGCCATCGCTGACGGCGCCGGCGTCGAGAAAATTAGGCGTGCCATCCTCGAAGCCTTCGTGACCGTCGACTAGGCGATGGCGATCATGTTCGACCGAGACAAAGGCAACCGTGCCGCCGGCAAACCACGGCCGATGCAACCCGGCCAGGGCGCCGCGCCGGACGATCAGGGCGCCCATGCCGGTCGGCAGGCCGAATAGCTTGTAAAACGAAAAGGCAAGAAAGTCGGCCGGATGCTCGCGCAGGCTGAGACGATGGCTGGCCCCCAGGGCGGCAGCATCGAGCAGCACTTCGAAACCGAGATCCTGCGCCGTCTTCACCAAACTTAAGTCGTGCCGGACGCCGGAAAAGTTGGACTGGGCCGGAAAGACCAGCAGGCCGGGACCGATGCGCCGGGCGCTCTGGACAAGGCGCCCGGCGGGATCGTCAAGCCGCATGTCGCTGGCCAGCGGCAGGACATGGATCGGCGCATCGGCAGCCCGGGCATATTCGCGTATCCCATTGGCCGAGTTGTGATTGTCGGCCGACAGCACCAGCCCACGGCCCGGGTGAAAGCGATAGCTCTCCCCCACCAGTTTCAATGCGGCGCTGGTATTGGCGACGAAACAGATGTCGTAAAGGTTGGGATCGGCGTCGAACCAGACCAGGGCGTGGCGACGCGCCGCCTCCAGCACCTCGCTGCTGGCGCGCGACGGGGCGTGCGCCGAATGGGGATTGCCGAAGACGCCGTTCTCCAGGCGCCGGCTGTGACTTGCCACCTGGGAGTCGCCATAGAGGGCGCTGGCGGCAAAATCGAGATAGGCAATGCCGCTATCGTCCAGCCGGGCGAATTCCCGCCGGCGCAGGGCATCGAAATCGACGACGGACCGGCTGAGGCTTGTGTCTAGCATCCGCGCCTCCGGGTAAGGGGCCCAGGCGACAACACCTCGCCGAAGCTGGGCTGGCCGCCGAAATAGCGGCTAAGCTCGGCATCATGATCGGCGCCCGGTGCAAGCACGGGTGCCATGACCTCATCCTGCCAGTCGGCAAGCCCGCCGGCGATAAAGTATGCATTGCTGACGCCGCTCGCCCGCAGCAGCATCCATGCCTGGCCGGCATGGGCGCCGCCTTCGGAATAGAGGACCAGGGTTTCATGTGGCGCAAATTTCACGCGCATCAATTGGCTAAGCGGTAAATTTTCTGCGGTCGGTATGGAGAATTCCGCAAACTGCTGCGACGAACGGACATCGATGACGCGCAGGTCCGGCTTGCGGTCGCGGATCCAGGCCGCCAGTTGCCGAGCGCCGACATGGTCGCCGCCGCTGCCGATCAGCCGGATGGTGGCGTCGATATCGAGCCGACCGTCGTGTTTGCGATAGGGACTGCCGGCCAGGGCGGCCGCCCCACCGGCGACCAGGGCGCCGATACCGAGGCGCCGGGTAATATCAGGGCTCATCTTCGGGCCTCGAAACGCTCGATACAGAAAAAGACGGCAAGCCCGAGACCGGTGATGATGGCCACCACGGCGCCATAGGGCAGGCCCATAAGGTCGGGCAAGGTGAAGACACCGCGCGCAGTGCTGGTGTAAAATTCGGCGATCTCCGGATAGGCCAAGCCGGTCAGCAGTATGCCGGCAAACAGGCCGAAAACGGTCGCCACGCCCTCAGCCCGGCCGCTGGCGGCCGCCACACACGACGTTCCCGGGCACAGGCCGCAGGCGACGAAGCCGCAACCGAAGACCAGCCCACCGACCAGTTGCGGCAGCAGCCAGGTTTCGGGGACATAGAGGGCCGAAAAGTCGATCACGCCCAGCCGGCCCAGCCAGAACAGGCCGAGCATGGCCGTCAGGATGGCGCTGAACATGACCTTGATGACAGTGAAATCGCGCAGATAAAACTGGCCGGCCAGCTTGCGCGCATCACCGAGGCCGGCGCGCTCCAGGCCCCAGCCGAAGGCCATGCCGATCGTCAGGGCAATGAGCAAAGATTCCAGATTATTCACGACCAGATCCTCCGCAGCAGGGGGGCCACGACAAAGCCGCCGGCAAAGACGGCCAGCATGAAGATCCAGCTGCCGACGCTGAGGATGGCGCCGCCGCTCAGGGCCTGACCGCTGGTGCAGCCCCGTGCCAGCACGGCACCAAGCCCCATGACCATGCCGCCGCCCAGGGCTAAGAGCAGCCGGCGTATCGGTCGTGGAGCCCCGCCGGCGATCTCGATGCGGAACCGTCCGGCCAGCACGGCCGACAGCCCTCCGCCAAGGATCACCCCCAGCAGTTCGACCACGATCCACGGCACCCCACTGGCGGCATACCCCTGGAACCAGCCATTGCCGGCGCTGTGCGGGGCGAGTACCGCCACGGTGGCCCGGGCGGTGTAGCCAAAGGCGCCGGAGGCGCCGAGTCCCTGCCCCGTCAGGACGAAACAGGCGGTCAGGACCACACCCAGCCCGACCCCGGCGAGATAGGGATTGGCATAGGCTTTCGGGGACATCATCAATGCCCCCATTTGGTTTCGACAGGCAGGCCGGCGATGGCCCAGTCCTCGAACGAGCCGTCATAGAGGACGGCGTCGACGCCGATCTCGCGCGCGGCGAACAGGACCTCGGTCGCCTGCTGGCCGATATGGCAATAGGCGATGACGTGGTCACCCGGCTTGATCCCGGCCGCGGCGAAGATCGTCCGGACCTCGTCCGGCGATTTCTGCGTCAGGTCGTCACGGGTCAGACTGCTGAAGGGGATGCTGTGGGCGCCCGGGATATGGCCGTTGCGATGGTGCGACATCGGGCCACCGGGCAGAAGGCCGTCATAAAAGACCTGGGCGCGGGCATCGACAATGTCGTAGCCGGGCGCCGTCACATGGGCGCGGACAAAGGCCTGGTCGACGATGACCGGCCGTATCTCCAGCGGCGACAGGCTGCCCGTGCTGGCCGCCGGGACATCGCGCGTTACCGGCAGGCCGGCGTGCTGCCAGGCCTTCAGCCCGCCGTCGAGCAGCGAGACATGGTCACCGAGACCGGCGGTATAGAGGGTAAACACGACGCGGGTCGCCGGCGTCACCCAGTCCTTGCCGTAATAGACGACGATGCGCGAACGATCGGAAATACCAAGCTTTTCCAGCCGCGCCTTCAGGTCGGCCGCCGCCGGCATCTGCAGGCTGAGGCCGCCGCTGTCGACCGCTATGTCTTCCAGGGCGACATAGCGCGCGCCGGCAATATGGTGGCTGCGATAATCGCCGGCATCGCCGACGTGCAGGATGACGAGGTCGGCGTCCTTGCCGTGGGCCGCCAGCCATTGCGGTGTCACCAGCATATCGGCGGCGTGCGCCGTGCCGGTGAAACCGGCGGCGGCGGCAAGGACGACCGCCATGGTCTTGATCGAGGTCATGAAAGTCTCCGTTGTGATGACCCGAACCTAGGCGCAATTTTCTGCCTGCGACCGCCGCTGCGATGAAACCCGGAGTGTGCGCGACGAATGCCCCCGTTTGCCCGACGGATGCAGGTGAAATGCGTGCGGCAACCGACTATGATGGCGCATGACCCACTTGCCGCCCGATATCCACCAGCCCGACCTCGACCAGCCCCTGCCGCGCGATGCCCTGAATACCAGCAAGGGCCTGTGGAGCGGCTACGACGCCTACCCGACGTTCGGCTGGGCGTGGTGGCTACGCCGCGGCTGGGTGTTCTGGCCGCTGGCCCTGGTCTGGGGCATGGGGTTCGCCACCTGGCACGCCTCAGGCGTCAATATGTGGAGCGACTGGCCCGGCCTGGCGTGGCGCGCCTCCCTGTCTGTGCTGGTGACCGTGACGACGGGGCCGCTGCTGGCCACCCTGGTGCGCCATGCCGGCCGCCACCTGCATCTGCCGCTTTGGGTCGAACGAATCCTGGTGGTCGCGGCGATCGTGGCGGGACTGGCCGTTGCCCTGGTCGTGGAGAACTGGGTCAATAACTACCATAACGGCCTGATGCGGCACTATGCCGGCATGCATATGAACGTACCCTGGCCATACGGGATGATTTCCGACGTCCTGCAGATCAGCCTCAATGGCGCCGCGGCAGTCATGATCTTTGCCGCCGGGGGCTTCGCCGTTGTCCGCTATTTCGGCGAACGCAGGCGGCTGGTCGAGGTTGCCGCGCGCCGCGAACTGGAGGCCGTGCGCGCCGAACGGGATACCGCCGACATGCAACTGGGCATCCTGCAGGCCCAGGTCGAGCCCCACTTCCTGTTCAATACCCTGGCCTCGGTGCGCTCGCTGATCGCCAGCGATCCCGACCGGGCGGCGGCGACGATCGACGCCATGGCCGACTATCTGCGTTCGACCCTGCCGTCGTTCCGCGGCGAGCGCGTCGTCCAGGCGACCCTGGGCCACCAGATCGATATCTGCCACCGCTTCCTGGAGCTGATGAATGTGCGCATGGGCGGACGCATAGACATCAGGATCGATGCGGCAGCGGATATCCGCGCCCTGCCCTTCCCGCCGCTCTTGCTGATTTCCCTGGTCGAAAACGCCGTCAAGCACGGCATCGAGCCCCGGCCGGGTCCGGGCATGATCGCTATCCGCGCCCGCCATACGGATGGCGGTATCCTTGAAATCACCGTCGAGGATGACGGCGCCGGCCTGACGCCCGGGCCCAGCCATGGCGTCGGCCTTGCCAATGTCCGCGCCCAGTTGCGCAACCGCTTCGGCGACCATGCGGCCCTGGCCGTAACCGGTCGCGACGACGGCGGCACCCGCGCCGTCATAACCCTGGCCGGGGACGGGCAATGACCACTGCCCTGATCGCCGAGGATGAAACGTTTCAACGCCAGGAACTGCGCGCCCTGCTGGCCGAGTTGTGGCCGGAGTTGCAGATCGTCGCCGAGTGCGAGGATGGCCTGGCCGCCATAGAGGCGATGCACGCGCTCCGGCCCGATATCGCCTTTCTCGATATCCGCATGCCGGGCGTCAGCGGTATCGAAGTGGCCCGCGCCGCCGGCCCTGAGACCCACGTGGTGATGATCACCGCCTATGACGGCTTTGCGGTGCAGGCCTTCGAGGACGGCGCCGCCGACTATCTGCTCAAGCCCGTCCGCCGCGACCGGTTGTCGGCGACCGTAGCTCGGCTGCGCCAGCGTATCCGCGAGGGGCTTAATCCGGATCCGGCGGAACTGCTGGGTTTGCTGCAGGCCCGCCTGGCACCGCCCGAACCGCGGCGGATGAACTGGATATCGGCCAGCGCCGGCGACACCATCCGCATGATCGCCATAGACGATGTCCTGTGTTTCCGCGCCGAGGACAAGTATACCTGCGTCGTCACGGCCGACGGCTCGGCCCATATCCGCATGCCGCTGAAGGAACTGATCGGCCAGCTCGATCCGGAGGTCTTCTGGCAGGTCCACCGCAGCGCCATCGTCCGCGTCTCGGCCATCCGGGCTGTGCGCCGCGACGAGGACGGCCGGCTGAAGATCGCCCTGCACGGCAGTGTCGACACGGTTCCGGTCAGCGCCGCCTTCCAGGACCGTTTCCGGCCGATGTAATCAATATCCGTGCAGGACAAGGTTCAGGGCCAGGACGGCGACAAGACCCGTGACCCCGGCCAGGCTTTCCATCACCGTCCATGAACGGAAGGTGTCCTTGAGGCTGAGGTTGAAATATTCCTTGAACATCCAGAAGCCGGCATCGTTGACGTGGCTGCACATCAGGCTGCCGGCGCCCACGGCCAGGACCATCAGGTTGGGATCGACATGGCGGGCAAGAACCAGGGGCGCCATGATACCCGCGGCCGTCAGGCCGGCTATGGTCGCCGACCCCAGGGCAATGCGGATGACCATGGCGATCAGCCAGCCAAGGACCAGGGGCTGCAGCGGCAGGCCCTGCAACCAGCCGGCCAGATGGGCGCTGATGCCGGCGTCGACGAAGACCTGTTTCAGGGCGCCGGCGCCGGCCAGGACCAGCAATATGCCGGCGACATCCTTCAGCGACAGGGCGTAGCCCTGCATCAGGTCGTCGAGCCTGCGGCCGCCACTCAGCCCCAGGGTAAAGGTGGCGAAGACGACCGAGATCAGCAGGACCACGGTCGGCTGGCCGACAAAGGCGATGACTGACATCACCTGCGGCGGGATATGCGGTACATAGGCCAGGCCGGTGGCGCCGGCGATCAGGACGACCGGCAGGAGGGCATTGGCAAAGCTGATCACCGCGCCGGGCAGTTTCGCCTCCGGCACATCATCTGCAATCGATAGGTCGGGGACGGTCTGCGGCCGGATCGATTTCAGGGTCAGGGCCAGCAGGGGACCGGCGATCATCAGGGTAATGAGGCCGACAGCCAGGCCCCAGATCAGGGTCATGCCCATATCGGCATTGAACACCTTGACCAGAGCCGTCGGCGACGGATGCGGCGGCAGGAAACCATGGGCGATCGACAGGCCGGACAGCAGGGGGATGCCGACATAGACGGCGGGCAGCCGCGTGCGCTTTTCCAGCGAGAAGATCAGCGGCACCATGACGACGAAGCCGACGCTGTAAAACAATGGAATGCCGACGATCAGTCCGGTCAGAGCCATGGCAATCAGGATGAAGCGCAGCCCGACGGCCTTGATCAGGGTTTGGGCGATGCTCTGCGCTGCGCCGCTGTCGGCTATGACCTTGCCGAACATGGCGCCCAGGCAGAGGATGGGCGCCAGGCCGCCCAGCATGTCGCCGATACCGTGTTCCAGCGACAACTCGATCTTGCCGAGCGGCATGCCGAACGACAGGGCGGCCAGCAAGGCCGTGAACAGAAAGGCGGCGAAGGGCGGCACCTTGCCCCAGCTTATCAGCGCAATCAGCAGCGCCACCAGCAGGACGACGGCAAGAATGAACACGGTCGGTTCTCCTCACGGCGAACGGCCGCCGCAACATCAGTACATCACGCCCCTTGCAGGCTGTCTCGCCGGTGAGCGTTCCAGACGAAAAAATGTGTCGCGGGCCAGGGTAAGCCCGCGACACAACTAACCCCGGCGGCCCGCGCCACAGCCTCCTCCGGGTTCAGAAGGCGGACGTGCAACGCATGGACGGGCCCGCAAACGGGCAGACAGGCAGACGAGGCCGCAGGGAATGGGCGGCTTCGGGGAGGACGAAGGACCGGGCCAGGTACGCGCCCGGGCTCTCCGCTTACGAACGGGCTAGAAACTCATACGGATGCCCATCCGGTATTCACGACCGACCAGGTCGTAGAGGTAGGCCGTTGGCACCGGGGCCGACGCCGGTCTGGGGCGCAGGTGCCGGCGCCTTGTCGGTCAGGTTGTCGATCTTGAAGTAGGCGGTGGCGCGATCCGACAGGGCATAGGTGCCGCCCAGGTCGATATAGGTCGCCCCCTTCATGCTGTTGCTGTTGATCGTCGGGTGCTGGACCGTCGAGACCGGGCAGTCGGTCTGGCATTCGATATATTCGTTGCTGTAGACGCCGTCGCTGAACCAGCGTTCCGACACGGTCAGGCTGAATTTATCGGCGTCCCAGCTCTGGGGTGAACAGGCCCTTCCAGTAAGGCGTATTGGCGAGATTGACGCCGGCGTTTTCGGTCGGAATGGTGCCGATGATACCGGAGACGGTGCGATAGCTGATCGTGTGAGTGGCCAGCGCCCGGACCGTAAGCGTGCCCGGCAGGCCGAGGCCGGCCAGCTTGGTGCGGTAAGAGGTCTCGATGTCGAAGCCGCGGTTACGCGCGGAGGCGACGTTGAAGGCCTGGACCTGGACGTAGTTGGTATTCGGCTGGGTACTGGTCAGCAGCATGGCGCTGCAGATCGTCTGGTTGCCGGCGGCGCACAGGTCGACCTCCTGCTGGGTCGACAGCGCCGAGATCTGGTTGGTGATGTCGATATTGTAGTAGTCGATCGAGGCGCTGAAGCCCGGAAGCCAGTGCGGCTGCGACAGCACGACGCCGAATTCGGTATTCTTGGCGATTTCCGGCTTCAGGTCGGGATTGCCAATGACCTCGTTGAGGACCGTGATGGCCGTGTTGTTGTAGTTGACGATGGCGTTGGTGACGACCGGCGCGGCGAACAGTTCGCTCAGGTTCGGGGCGCGGACGTCCCGCGACACGACTGCCCGGAAGCGCAGGCCGTCGATCATGGTCTTCCAGGTGCCGCCGACCTTCCAGGTCTCGACATTGCCGGAGGTGCTGTAGTGGGTTTCGCGCACCGCCAGGTTCAGGTTGGCGTCGCCCAGGGTCTGCGACGCCAGGACCGGCACATTGAACTCGACATAGCCTTCGCTGACATTGTAGCTGCCCTGGCCGTTGTGGAAGTTGCCGGCGTACCAGTTGTTGCCGGCTGTGTTGAGGACCGGATCTGCGGGATAGGCGGACGAGTTCGGGCTGTCGGCGGTCACGCCGTTGCCGTACGGGTCGGCGCGGGTCTTGTAGGCTTCGCGACGGTACTCGAAGCCGGTGGCGACATCGACCGGGCCGGCCCACAGGGCAAACGGCGAGCCGCTGGCGTTGAAGCTGAAGATATCCTGGGTCTGCAGCGAGCGTTGCTGCGGGCCACTGGCGGGCAGGACATAGGCCAAGGCCGCCGGGTCGATCGAGACGTTGCCGATGATATTCAGCGGCTTGCAGCCCGCGGCCACCGCGGCCGGGTTGCGGCAGATGATGGTATTGCCCGGGCCGGCAATGGCGTCGATGGCGGCGTTGTAGCGCAACGTCAGTGAGATGTTGGCCACGTCGACCGCCGTATGATTGCTGCCGTGGGCAACATAGGTGTCATAGGCCCAGGACGTGCCGAACAGCTGGGTATCGCCTTCGATGCCGGCGACAAAGCGCTCCTGGCGGCGATCGGCGTGGACGCTGATATTGGGCAGCTCGGCGTTATCGGTGCCGTACTGGAAGCTTGTGATATTGTTGCTCAGGCAGGCCGCCTGGATGGTCGCCGGCACGAAGGGGTTGGCGCACTGGATGGTCAGGTTGGCGTTCTTGGCCTCGCCGACATTGGGGGTGTTCTGCGATTCCACCTTGGCCAGGTTCATGGTGAAATAGGCGTGGGTGTCGTCGTTGAGGTCGTAGGCGACGCGGGTATAGGCGACGCCGCGGTTCAGGGCGGGCACATAGGTCGAGCCCTGGCCGATGACGCCGCTGAGATCGCCACCGACGCAAAAGGCGTTGATACAGTTGGTGACGGCGCCGGTGCCGGTCGGCACGCCGCCCGAACCGTACTGGAACTTGTAGGGTGTGCCGTTGGCGCCTAAGGCCGTGCCCTGCAGCGGACCGGAGGTGATGAGGCCGTAGAGGGCATACTGGTAGTTCTGCGCCTGGGTGACATAGAGGTATTGCGGCTTGCCGTCATTGGACTGGGCGATCGGACGGACTTGGAAGACCGGCGACTGGAACCACTTGCGGCCGGTCGCGCTCTTGCCGGCGCCGAAGCCGCCCGACTCGATGCCGTCTTCCTTGCCGTATTCGCCGCTGACCTCGACATGCAGGCGGTCATTGAGGAACTTGCCGCCCCAGGCGCCCTGCAGGGTGATATTCTTGTCGTCGCCATAGGTCGACTGGCCGACCTCGACGTTGAACTTGGTTCCGACAAAGGTCTTGTCGGTGATGAAGTTGACGACGCCGCCGATGGCGTCGGAGCCGTACGAGGCCGAGGCGCCGCCGGTGACGACATCGACGCGCTTGATCAACAGTTGCGGGAACTGGCTGACATCGACGACGCCGGTGACATTCGCCGGCGTCATGCGCTGGCCGTCGATCAGGGTCAGGGTGCGGATCGGGCCGAGGCCGCGCAAGGAGAAGGAGCTCAGGCCCTGCATGCCGCTGGAGGTGCTGTTGTTCCACACGACACGGCCGGTGCTGCCCTGCAGCGAGGGCAGCTGCGCGATGGTGTTATAGAGGTTGGGCTGGGCGGCCTTGGCGATTTCCAGCGGGGTCAGGGTGGTGGTTGGAATGGGTTGGGTGAAACCGCGCGAGGTGATGCGCGAACCGGTAACGATGACTTCGCTGGTATCGGTCGCCGGCTTGGCCGTCTCCGCCGCGTGGGCTACGGTCGAGATGGCCAGCAGGGCGACTGCCGAGACCGAACAAATATACGCTTTTCGCTTAACCGATGATCGCTGACCCGCTCGCATGTTCTTGAAGTCCCCATTCATAAAAGGCCGCCACGGCGGCTGTGATGTCTCTGTGCCCCCGGCCGCGTTGCGCTTGGACGAACGCTTGTTTCCGGAGTGATCAAGGATTGGCATGCGTTCCGAAAACCGTCAATCAAACATCTATCATTTATGTAGTATTGTAAAACTTTTTACGGCGATGCGTTTTGCGGCGCGAAATTTTTATGATAAAAAACATACAGATAAAAATGGTAGCGTTCACGAAGTGTGTACATTTTGCAACAACGAACGTGAAGGCGAGGCGTGGCTGAACGCATTTTTGTTACATTTTCCGCGACGATTTATGCTGCTGACAATACAAGAATGCCTCCCCTTGTGACGGAGCACATGAGGCCCACGCCCCATTCGTTCCGAATGGGGAGGAGTAAAATAAGTCCGCCTTAGCAGGGCGACCGGAATGGCCAGAGCCAAATTTCCATTTGCGTCCCCATAGCATTCGCCATATCGTCAAAATGTAATTATTTTACACAAATGTTCGGAACGCCGAATCACAAGGCTGGACCATGAAGCTGACACTTGCCGCCGCCTCTCTTGCTCTTGCCCTGTCAGGCGCTGCCCTGCCGGCCGCGGCGGCGCCCAATATCGTCCCCTACCCGGCCCATATGGATGTCCAGGACGGCAACCTTGCTCTGACCGCGCGCACCGTCATCCAGATCCCCGCCCTCGATCCCGATGCTCGGCAAGCCGCCACCCAATTACGTGACCTGCTGCAACGGACGCATGGCCTGCGGCTTAAAATCGTTGAAGGCGACAGCCCTAAAGCCGGCGCCATCACCTTCGCTCGCACGCCGACCAACCTGCCGGCGGAAGGTTATGCCCTGACGGTCACCCCCGCCGGCGCCATCGTCTCGGGTTCAGATCGCCAGGGCCTGCTCTACGGCGCCATGAGCCTGTGGCAACTGAGCCAGGCTGCACCGTCCGGCGCCCTCACGGTGCCGGCGGTGACCATCGCCGATTCGCCGCGTTTCCGCTGGCGCGGCCTGATGGTCGATTCGGTGCGCCACTTCCAGCCGGTCGATGAACTGAAGCACCTGATCGACACCATGGCGATCTACAAGCTCAATGTCCTGCAGTGGCACCTGACCGACGACCAGGGCTGGCGCCTGGAGATCACCCACTACCCCAGACTGACAGCGATCGGCGCCTGGCGCGCACCCAATGGCGCCGACGGCCACGGCACAAAGCCCTATGGTGGTTTCTACACGCAAGCCCAGGTGCGCGACCTGGTCGCCTACGCCCAGACGCGCGGCGTCAGCATCGTGCCCGAGATCGAGCTACCGGGCCACGCCACGGCGGCCCTGACCGCCTACCCGGAATTCGGCACGACGGGCAAGGTTCCGGATTCAGGCATGTCCGACTGGGGCGTCTACAGCAATCTCTACAGTCCCGACGACACAACCTTTGTCTTTCTCGACACCGTGCTCGACGAGGTCATGGACCTGTTCCCCAGCCCCTATATCCATATCGGCGGCGACGAGGCCATCAAGAACCAGTGGCAGCAGAGCCCCGAGGTCCAGGCCCGCATCAAGGCCCTGGGGCTGAAGGACGAGGCCGCCCTCCAGTCCTGGTTCGTCCAGAAGATCGGCAAGCACCTCAGCGCCCGCGGCCGCCACCTGGTCGGCTGGGACGAGATCCTCGACGGCGGACTGGCGCCCGACGCCACCGTCATGTCGTGGCGCGGCCTCGATGGCGCCGTGGCGGCGACCGCGCAGGGCCACGATGTCGTCCTGTCGCCGCACCCGGAGCTCTATCTCGACAGCCGGCAAAGCCTGTCGCCGGACGAGCCCGCCGGCCGCAGCGAGATGAGCACCCTGCGGACCGTCTACGACTTCAACGCCACCCCGGCCAATATCCCGCCTGCGCAATATTCCCATATCCTCGGCCTGCAGGCCAATGCCTTTGCCGAACATATGCGCACGCCCAAACGCCTGGAAGAGATGGCCTTTCCGCGCCTGACCGCCCTGGCCGAGGCCGCCTGGACGCCGCAGGCGGGGCGCGACTGGACACGCTATAGCACGGCCCTGCCCTACACCCTGGCGCAGTTGCGCCAGCTCGGCATCACCTATGACGAGGTGCCGTTTACCCCGACGCTGACGCTGTCGGCGCCCCCCCAGGGCGCCACGGCCACCCTGGCCTCGCCCCTGGCCATCGGCGATATCCGCTATACCCTCGACGGATCAGCGCCGATCGCGACCTCGGCCGTCTACGGCGCCCCCATATCCACGCCCCTGCCGAGTCGCCTGCGCACCGCCCTGTTCCAGGGCGATCAGGCGCTGGGGCCCGTCCGGACCTACGACCTGTCCGTCACGGCCCTGAACACCCGCCGCAGCGCCGAACTCGGCACCTGCGGCGACAGCATCCCCCTGCGTCTCGAGGATGACGGCCCCGCCAAAGGCCCGCGCGCCCTGTTCGTCATCAGCATCTACAAGCCGTGCTGGGTATGGACGCAGGCCGACCTGTCGCGCGGCCTGACCGTCACGGCGCGTATCGGCGAGGTGCCGTTCAACTTCCAGCTGGCCGGCGGCCGGCGGGTCGTTACCTTCGATACCCCGAAGCAGAGCCCTTATGGCGAACTGGTTGTCCGCCTGCGCACCGGCACGGCCGCCGTTTGCGAAGGCCCGACCCTGGCCGTCCTGCCGATCGGCAGGGCCGCGCACCAGACATCGGGCCTGTCGGTCGTCAGCGGAAAAATCCCCGCCCAGGCCGGCACGCACGACCTGTGCGTCACCTTTAACCGCCCCGGCCAGCGCACCCTCTGGGCCCTCGACCAGATCACCCTGACGCCCACCCCAAACTGAAGCGCGAAGCGCCAACAAGCCCATTCCGACGCCTCCGCCGATCGACGTATGACACTGAATAATCTGTGAAATCTGTGTAATCTGTGGATTCTCTTTCTTGTGGGCCTGACGCCCGCCCGAGACGGTAAAAAGGGAATCCACAGATTACACAGATTTCACAGATTATTTTCGAGATTGGGGCGATGACTGAGCTCGATCGGCGTTCTTGAAAGGCGCTACGCGCGGTGGCGGTAGAATGGGACAGTTTGACCTGACAGGATGACGCTATAGGATGCGCCCATGGCCAAACCGTCCCCCAACGACCCCGCACTGATTGCCCTGATGCAGGCGATAAGCCTGGGCGACACAGCGCAGGCAGCGCAACGGCTTGCCGAAGCGCCCGGCCTGGCAGGGCTGCGCCTGACGATGGATGCGCAGTTCGAGTGGCCCAAGGCCGCCTATATCGGCGACACTCCCCTGCATATTGCCGCGGCCGTCTATGATGTCGCCACGGTCGACCGGCTGATCGGCCTCGGCGCCGATATCCACACCCGCAATCGCCGCGGCGCCACGCCCCTGCACTATGCGTCTGTCGGGTCGCCCGGGTTTCACATCTGGAATCCCGACGCGCAGGTCATGACCCTGAAGCGACTCGTTGCCGCCGGCGCCGATCCCAATGCCGTCGACAAGGGCGGGGTCGCGCCCCTGCATCGGGCGGTGCGCACACGCACGGCCGCCGCGGTCGAGGCATTGTTGGCGCTGGGTGCGGATATCAATGCGCGAAATGACAGCGGCTCTACGGCCCTGACACTAGCGCGCCACACGACCGGCCGCAGCGGCAGCGGCTCGCCGGAGGCCAGGGCGCAGCGGGCGGAGATTATCCGGATTTTGGAGGCAAAAGCCGAAGCTTAGTCGCCGATCGGCTGCTGTGGCGCAATACCGTGCAGCCAGGCGACGCTGCCGCGCGTCTTGCGCAGCGACATATGGGCGCGGTCGCCGAGCACCGAAGCGACGCAATAGGCCAGGCTGTCGATGACGAACAGCTGGGCAAAACGCATCGGATTGGGCTGGAACTCGACGGCGCCCGACGCCGACAGGCCTACGGGTAAGCAGATATCGGCCTCGCGCCCCAGGGGCGTGTCCTTGTCGGTGATGGCGATGCAGGTGGCGCCATAATACTTGGCCAGTTCCATGCTTTCCTGCAGTTCGCGCGGCCGGCCGGTCGACGAGACGAACAGGGCGACGTCCCCCTTGCTGAGGATGGCCGCAGACATGCGCTGGGCGTAGCCATCGGTAAAGACCATGACCGGGATATTGAGGCGGAACAGGCGGTTATGCACCTCTTCGGCCAGGACGGCCGAACTGCCGCCGATGCCGTAGACGACGACGCGACCGGCGCGGGCGATCGCCTGACCCGCCGTCAAGAGGCTGGCGCTGTCGGCGGCCTGGCGCGTCTTCGTCAGGGCCTCGATGGCGCTATCGAAGACACGCTTGTAGATCTGGGCCTGGTCGGGGGCCTCGATATCGAAATCCTCGGCCAGCTGGCTGGCCTTCTCGCCCTGGTCGCTGATGGCCTGCGATAGGGCCAGTTCCTGGATCAGGCGGAACTTCAGGTCCTTGAAGCCCTCGCAACCGATCGTGCGGCAGAAACGGACGATGGTCGGCTCGCTGACACCCAGGTCGGCGGCGATGGCGCGGACGCTGGAGCGGACGAATTCATGCGGCGCCGCCAGCAGGTAGCGGGCGATCTTGACGTCGGAACGGGTCATCGTCCCTATCATGGCTTCGATGCGCGGCAGGATATCGCCGCGGTCCAGACCGGCCGGAACCTCATTCATATCGACACGCCCTTCCCGACTGCACCTTTCGCACCGGCATTATAGGCGGGGCCGATGGGGCAGATAAATATTGTTACGCGACACATGATGGCATTTTCCGCTATTTTCAATTGGCTTCTGCCACAGAGCGATCCGATGGTATATGTACTTATGTTACATTTATATTGACATCGCTACATTTTTTGCCGAAAACAGCTTTATACTGGCTTGATTCACAGCCTTTTCAATCAGATCCCTCAGGAGACCCCCATGACAATCGAACGTATCGGCGGCGCCAAGACCGGAACCGGCGGCCAGATGCTGCCCTTCTGCAAGGCGACCATCGCCAACGGTTTTGTCTTTGTCTCCGGCCAGGTCGCCATGGGCGATGACGGCGAGATCGTCGAAGGCAGCATCATCCCGCAGACCCACAAGACCATCCAGAATGTCATCGCCATCCTGGCCGAGGCCGGCTGCACCCTGAAGGACGTCGTCAAGGCCAATGTCTGGCTCGACGACACCCGTGACTTCCAGGCCTTCAACCGCGTCTATGCCAGCTATTTCGGCGACGCCCTGCCGGCGCGCGCCTGCGTCCAGTCGCCCCTGATGGTCGATGCCAAGGTCGAGATCGAGGTCATCGCCCTCAAGCCGCAAGCCTGAGGCCTGCCGTGCGCCTCAGCGATATAGTCGATGCCGCCTTGCCGGCCGGCACCAAGGGCCTGCCGCTCGACGGCAGCGTTACCCGCCTGCGGGACCTGGCCGGCCGTGATCTGAACCTGCTGCGTGGCGACCTGCCCATGCCGGTCGCCGTGCTCAAGCAGGGCGCCCTGGCCAACAACCTGCAGGTCATGCAGGACTATGTCGCCCGTGCCGGCGCCCGGCTGGCACCGCACGCCAAGACCACCATGTGCCCGCAACTGTTCGAACGGCAATTGCAGCATGGCTCGTGGGGCCTGTCGGTCGCCACCATGGTCCAGTTCAAGCTATGCCATGATCTGGGCGTGTCGCGCCTGATCCTGGCCAACCAACTGGTCGGCCGCGAGGAAATCCTGGCCCTGGCCCGGATGTCGAGGGCGGCCCCCGACCACGGCTATTATGTGCTGATCGACAGCCTTGCCGGCGCGCAGGCCATCTCCGAGGTCTTCGCTTCGCAACCAGATACCGCGCCCGCCCGCCTGCTGATCGAGATCGGCATGGTCGACGGCCGCTGCGGCGTGCGCAGTATAGACGAAGGCCTGGTACTGGCCCGCGCCGTTGCCGCGCTGCCCGGTATCGAATTGCACGGGGTCGAAGGCTATGAGGGCCTGATCGTCAGCGACCACGCCGCCGCCGACACCTCGGCCGTGTCGGCCTATCTCGACACCGTCCTGAAATTCTACGACGCCCTGCGATCCGAAGGCCTATTCGCGGCGCCCGACGAGATTATCCTGACCGCCGGCGGCTCGGTCTATTACGACCTTGTCGCCCATCTTCTTACCGACCGACTGCATGGCGTCGTGCCGGTCCTGCGCAGCGGCTGTTACCTGACCCATGACAGCGGCTTCTATCGCCGCCTGCTCAGCCGCATCGACGACCGCGGCGTCATCGGCCCTGCCCCGCGCCTGATCCCGGCGCTGGAGGTATGGACGCGGGTGATTTCGCGGCCGCAGCCCGGCCAGGCCATCGTCATGATGGGCAAGCGCGACGTCTCCTTCGATATCGACATGCCCATGCCGCGCCTGTGGTTCCGTGCCGGCCTGCATACGACGCCGCAGCCGATCGACAGCCTGACCGTCGAAAAGCTCAGCGACCAGCACGGCTTTGTCACCGTTCCCGGAGGCGTCGACCTTGCTGTCGGCGACCTGATCGGCTGCGAGATTTCCCACCCCTGCACCACCTTCGACAAGTGGTCGGTTTTGATGGAGGTCGATGACGGCTATACTGTCGTCGATGGCCTCAAGACCTTCTTCTGATCTTCCAAAGTAGACGCTCATGGTAAAGCCCACACTCCACGCCGACATCGTCCCTGATCGGCGGACAGGTCATAGACGGCAGCGGCGCGCCCGCCTTTGCCGCCGGCGTGGCTCTGCGCGGCGACACCATCATCGCGGTCGGCGACCTGGCCGGCATAACCAGCGACCGCGTCATCGACGTGACGGGGCAGATCATCGCGCCTGGCTTTATCGACGTCCACACCCATGACGACCTGATCTGCATCACCCAGCCCGACATGACGCCCAAGATCAGCCAGGGCGTGACCACGGTCGTGGTCGGCAATTGCGGCATATCGGCCCCGCCCCTGCGCTTCGACGACACCGTCGCAGAGCCCTTTCAACCTGCTGGGGGCGCCCACCGACTTCGCCTATGACAGCTTCGCCGCCTATCGCGACGCGGTCGATGCCGCGCAGCCCCGGGTCAATGTCGCCGCCCTGGTCGGCCACTCGACCCTGCGCGTCCTGTGCATGCCCGACCTTGATCGTCCCGCCACGGCGTTGGAACGCGCACTGATGAACAGCCTGCTGCAGGACGCCCTCAATGAAGGCGCCGTCGGCATGAGTTCGGGGGTCTTCTACGCCCCCGCCCAGGCCGCCGATATCGAAGAACTGCAGGGCCTGGCCGAAACGGTCGCGGCCGCGGGCGGTGTCTATACCGCCCATATCCGCGACGAACGCGACGACATCGTCTCGGCGCTCGAGGAGGCCTTTGCCGTCACTGGTCCCGGCCGCGTGCCCCTGGTCCTGTCGCACCACAAGTGCGCCGGCCTGCGCAACTGGGCCGCGCCGCCGCCGAGACCCTTGGCCTGATCGATGCCGCCCGCAAGACCCAGCCGGTCCATCTCGACTGCTATCCCTATACGGCCGGCTCGACCGTGATCCGCCCCGACCTGGCCGACGGCGAGGTCGAGATCCTGATCAACTGGTCGACCCCACACCCGGAGATGGGTGGGCGCATGCTTAAAGGCATTGCCGAGGACTGGGGCGTCAGCGAGCCAGAGGCGGCCGAACGGCTGATGCCAGGCGGCGCCAGCTATTTCCAGATGCACGAGCAGGAGCATGCGCACCATCCTGGCGCAACGACGGCTGCATGGTCGGCTCCGACGGCCTGCCGCACGACACCCTGCCGCACCCGCGCCTGTGGGGCACCTTCCCGCGCGTGCTGGGCCGGTATGCCCCGCGAGCTCAACCTGCTGAAGCTGGAAACCGCCGTCCACAAGATGACCGGCCTGGCGGCCGACACCTTTGCGCTGGGCGACCGCGGCCGAATCGCCGTCGGCCTGAAGGCCGATATCACCGTCTTCGACGCCACCACCATCATCGACCGCTCGACCTATGAAAGCCCGGTGCAAATCGCCGACGGCATCACCCATGTCCTGGTCAACGGCGTCATGGCCTGGACCGGCAAGGCGGTAACGCCCCTGCGCGCCGGCCGATTCCTGCGCGGCGCCGGCGCGGCGTCGCTGGCGAGGCCGAAGGCAGAGGTTGCCGGCTGATCCGATCGGAAGATGGCAGGCGGCAGCAGATTCCTTCGGACACCCCGGAAAAATGCGGCTAAAAGGCTCTCTGCTATTTGAGGAATCGATCCATGCCGCTTTTACACCTCGACAATCCCCGGCCCACGCCTGCTGCGATACGCCAGGACCTGCTGCGCGATCCCGGCTTCGGCCGCATCTTCAGCGACCACATGGTGACCATCCGGTGGTCGGACGGCCAAGGGCTGGCATGACGGCAAGGTCGAACCGCGCAAGCCGCTGATGATCGATCCGGCAGCCTCGGTCCTGCACTATGCCCAGGAAATCTTCGAGGGCATGAAGGCCTTCCGTAACGAGGCCGGCGAAATCGCCCTGTTCCGCCCGGAAATGAATGCCCGCCGCTTCAACCAGTCGGCCGACCGCCTGGCCATGCCGACCATTCCGGAAGAGCTGTTCATCGAGGCCATCGAGGACCTGGTGAAGATCGACAAGGATTGGGTGCCCGGCGGCGACGGCGCCCTGTACCTGCGCCCCTTCATGTTCGCCAACGAAGCCTTCCTGGGCGTGCGTCCGGCCAACGAATATGTCTTCTGCGTCATCGCCTCGCCGGTCGGCGCCTATTTCAAGGCCGGCCGCCATCCGCTGACCCTGTGGGTCACCGAGCACTATTCGCGTGCGGCCCTCGGCGGCACCGGCGCCGCCAAGTGCGGCGGCAACTATGCCGCCAGCCTGGCCGCCCAGGCCGAAGCCATCAAGCAGGGCTGCGACCAGGTCATCTTCCTCGACGCCAAGGACCATTCCTATGTCGAGGAACTGGGCGGCATGAACATCTTCTTCGTCTTCGAAGACGGGTCGATGATCACTCCGCCGCTCGGCGGCACCATCCTGCCGGGCATTACCCGCGCCTCGATCATCGACCTGGCCCGCGCCCGCGGCCACAAGGTCGAGGAAAAGCTCTACGCCTTTGCCGACTGGAAGGCCGATGCGGCGTCCGGCAAGCTGCGCGAAGTCTTTGCCTGCGGCACGGCGGCGGTCATTACCGCCATCGGCGAGATCCGCAATCCCGAAGGCGCGTTCACGACCAGCCCGGAATCGACGGTCACCGATGCCCTGTACGAGCAGCTGACCGGTATCCAGCGCCTGACCACACCCGGCCCGGACGGCTGGGTGCGTAAGGTGGTGTGAGATAAAGAGAACTCCCCTTTTTGAAGCTAGGACGTTCACACATGTTGTGGCAGGGTCTCAGGGCTTGAAATTCTAGCTCTTTTATACCTCCCCACCTTCGGTGGGGAGGGGGACCGCACGAAGCGCGCCGCTCCGGAATACGTTTTTTTAACTATGGCGTATTCGCCGCGCGAGATGTGGTGGTGGGGTTTCTTGCTTGGCCGCAAGCGCAAACTGCTCTGCCCACTTCAATACAGCCAATTGATTATATTGGAGGATCTTGTCGAAGCAAGAAACCCCACCACCACATCTCACCGGCGCAAGCGCCGTCTCGTGCGGTCCCCCTCCCCGATCAAGTCGGGGAGATTTAAGAAAAGACGACATCCTTATTTGATCTGTGTGCATCCCCTAGCGTTTTGAAGGGGGAGCTGTGATAAGGAACCCCTACCCCGGCTTCCTGAACCGCAGCGTCATCCGGTCGGACTCCCCGATCGCATCATACTTGCTGTGATCGAAGCCTGGGTCGGCCGGCTTGCCGAAGGGTGAACTGCGACGCGTCGGCGGCAGGGTCCACACGCCGAACGGATGATCCTTCGTGTCCTTCGGATTGGCATTGATCTCCGACTTGCCGTCGAGCACGAACCCGGCTTTTTCCGC
Source organism: Asticcacaulis sp. (assembly GCA_965246725.1). GTDB lineage: Bacteria > Pseudomonadota > Alphaproteobacteria > Caulobacterales > Caulobacteraceae > Asticcacaulis. The sequence goes on along the minus strand of CBDFFG010000002.1, from coordinate 153,280 downwards.
CGCGGCAATGACATAGGATTCCGGCACATAGCCGGTGCCGGCCTTCGGGTCGCTGCCGTCCGGCGCGCGGTGCTGCTCGACCGCCAGGATACCGCCCGGTTTCAGAATGCGGAAGAACGCCTTGAGATAGACATCGGTCTGGTCTCCGTTTTCGGCCCAGTTATGGAAGGCCCGCGCCACCAGCACCAGGTCGGCCGAACCCGATGGAATGGCGTCGGTCGCCTGCGGCTCGAAGGTGTAGGCCTTGACCTCGCCATAGAGGGTCTTGTCGGCGACGCCGGCCAGGAAACCGGCCGTTTCCTTTTGCGGCACGGCGCCGATATAGGTGCCGCCGGTCGCCTTCAGGTAGGGTCCGAGGATTTCCGTCCACCAGCCTTTCGCGCCCGGCTCGACCTCGACGACCGTATCGCCGGGCTTCAGCCCCCAGAAGGTCAGGGACTCGACCGGATGGCGCCACGCATCGCGGGCCTTGTTCTGCGGCGAGCGCCAGGCGCCGTCGACCGCGGCGACCAGGGCCGCATCGGGCTGTGCCGGTTTCGCCAGCGCGACGCCGGCCGTGAAGACCGTTGCTATCGCCGCCGCCAGTACCACACCGTTCCGTACCATGTCCGCCTCCATTAATCCTATGCATGAGGTTGCATTTACACCCGCCCTCGTCAAGCGGCAGGATGATGAGGCTTTCTCATCATCCTATAAGCCATTCTCGTTTTTCCTGTCATCGGGGTCGTCTTAGTGTGAGCGCAGCAGATTCACGAGGCTTCTTCCATGACCCAGACGAACACACCGGCGCAGCGCCAGCTCAAGCTCGGCTTTATCCTCCACGGCGTCGGTCCCGGCTGGGACGACTGGCGTCACCCCAACGCCCAGGTCGACGCCTCGACCAGCTTCAGCTTCTACAAGCGCCAGGCCCAGGTCGCCGAGCGCGGCAAGTTCGACTACCTGTTCGTCGCCGACAGCGTGTCGATCAATGCGCGTTCCAGCCCGCACTATCTCAACCGCTTCGAGCCCCTGACCATCCTCGGCGCGCTGGCGGCGGTGACCGACCATATCGGCCTGGTCGCCACGGTGACGGTCAGCTATTCCGAGCCTTACAATATCGCCCGCCAGTTCGCCTCGCTCGACCATATCAGCGGTGGCCGCGCCGGCTGGAATGTCGTCACCTCGTGGCTGGAAGGCAGCGCCGCCAATTTCGGCAAGGAAGAGCACCTGGCCCACGACACCCGCTACCGCCTGGCGGGAGAATATCTCGACGTCACCAAGGGCCTGTGGGACAGCTGGGAAGACGAAGCCCTGGTGCGCAACAAGGCAACAGGCCAGTTCCTCGACGCCGACCGCCTGCACGCCCTGAACCACAAGGGCGAGTTCCTGTCGGTCAAGGGGCCGCTCAACATCTCGCGCTCGCCGCAGGGCCAGCCGGTCATCTTCCAGGCCGGCTCGTCCGAAGACGGCCGCAACTTCGCCGCCCAGCACGCCGAGGCCATCTTTACCCACCAGGAAACACTCAGCGAAGCCCAGGCCTTCTATGCCGACGTCAAGGCCCGGGCAGCCGGCCTTCGGCCGCAATCCGGACCAGCTCTTTATCCTGCCGGGCGCACGCCCCTTTATCGGGGCGACCGTCGAAGAGGCGGAGGCCGTCTATCACGAGCTGGCCGGCCTGGTGTCGCTGGAAAACGCCCTGCGTGCGCTTGGCCGTTCATTCAACGACCATAAATTTCAGCGTCTACGATCCCGACGCCCCCTTCCCCGAACAGGCGGTCGCCGAGGGCGCCAAGAGCAACCAGAGCGCATCGAACCGCATCGTTGCCCTGGCGAAGACCGAGGGCCTGACCTTGCGCGAACTGGCCCTGCGCATCGCCACGCCGAAGGGGCATTTCGTCGGCACGCCGGAAATCATCGCCGACCGCTTCCAGCAGTGGCTGGAAGGCCGCGGCGCCGACGGCTTCAATGTCTTCGAATCCGTGCCCGGACAACTGGAGCTGTTCGTCGAACAGGTCGTGCCGATCCTGCAAAAGCGCGGCATCTACAAGCTCGACTATCCCGGCACGACCTTCCGCGAAACCCTGGGCATCCCCGTTCCGCCGAACCGCAATACCGTCGCCCGGCAGGCAGTCGCGGCGGAGTAAGCCATTTCATCGCGACCATTTTACAGCCATCGAAGGCGGCCGGAGCGATCCTGCCGCCTTTTATTTGCGCTAAAAAGAACTCCCCCTTTCGAAGGCTAGGTGATTCACACATCTGGTATCAAAGCCGCAGAGCGTTGAAATTCAAGCTCTTTTAAATCTCCCCACCTTTGGTGGGGAGGGGGACCGCACGAAGCGCGCCGCTCCTGACAGTGTAATTTAAACTCTGACGTATTCGCCGCGCGAGATGTGGTGGTGGGGTTTCTTGCTTGAATCAAAAGCACGACCGCTCGCCACACGCCTAAGGAAGCAATTGATTATTTGAGTTTTTGTCGAAGCAAGAAACCCCACCACCACGAGCCCGAAGAGGGCTCGCGGTCCCATGGCTTGCGAAGGCTATACCTTCGCTAACGCCAAACCCCGATCAAGTCGGGGAGGTTTAAGAAAGACGACCCCAGCGCCCAGGAAGTGTGAATACCCTAGCCTTCAAAAGAGGGAGTTCTGGAATGCGCCAGCGGCGGCAATGCCGGCACTTGGCTTAAAGAAAGAGACCCCTCTGTCAGCTGCGCCGACATCTCCCCATTCCTCCGGAATAGGGCGAAGGGTGTTCCCCCACGCGCCCTTCGCCCCATCGCCAGATGGGGAGATGTCGGCGCAGCCGACAGAGGGGTCCTCTTCCTTTGCCGGAAACCCGCGCTGAAAAAATTTTTATGGAAAACTTACGGGTTTACCGCAGCAGCCGTGTCTGACCTATGGAGGCAGGACATGTGTCCTGGGGGGACGCGGTCGGCACATTGCCGGCCAGGTTCAAAATTAAATTTTCAGCTATAAAATCACGCATAGTATATATGCGTCGATTTCGCATGTGTATATGTATAACATTACACACGCATCGAGATATAAAAGCATAAATAGATTCAATCGACAGTATTTTTGACAGTTTTGCGACTATATTTAAGTCGATATGTTATTTTATACAATCACACTTGTTTCAATTGTTGCAAAAATAGCACCTTAAATTCATTAAAATTTTCCAAATTCCAACTGTTACATGGACGTCATAAATCACAACTAATTGAACCCCCACCTTTCCATGCTGGGAGTTTTGTAGTGAAAAATCATCTGTTCATCGGCACGGCGCTTCTGACGTCGCTGTTCGCCCCTTCGTTCGCCCATGCCGCCGCCAAGGCGCAGGACCAGTCGGTCACCTCGGATCAACTGACCGAAGTCGTCGTCACCGCCACCAAGCGCGTCAGCAGCCTGCAAAAGACGCCGGCCGCCATCTCGGTCCTCAGCTCGCAAGCCCTGGCTGAACGCCATGCGCAAAGCCTGCTCGACCTGGCCGACGGCGCCGTGCCTTCGCTGCGCGTCGCCACCTTCGAAGCCCGCCAGTCGGCCCTGACGGTCGGCATCCGCGGCATCGTGCCGTTCGACCAGAACCAGACCGCCCGCGACACCGGCGTCGGCGTCTATATCGACGGCATCTATATGGGCCGTTCGCAGGGCCTGAACGCCGCCCTGTTCGACGTCCAGCGCATCGAAGTGCTGCGCGGTCCGCAAGGCACCCTGTTCGGCCGTAACACCGAAGGCGGCGCGCTCAGCATCGTCACCAAGGACCCGTCGGGTATCTTCGGCGGCCGCCTGTCGGCTGGTTTCGGCAACTACGGTTCCAAGACGGCCCAGGCCCATATCGACCTGCCGGCCTTCGACGGCCTCGCCTTCAAGATCGACACCGTCTACGAACACCAGGATCCGACGGTAAAGAACTCGCTGGCCGGCCAGGCTGGCTGGAACCAGTATGACCGCACCGGCGGCCGTCTGTCGGCCAAGTGGACGCCGACCGATCGTCTGACCGGCCTGTTCTCGATCGACGCCTCGCGCGACGAAAACACCCCGAACTACAGCCAGCTGATCAACTACAACCCGAACAACCTGCCGGTTGCCACCCTGGCCCAGATCAACGCCAACGGCGGCAAGCTGCCGAGCGGCATGATCGCCCCGCTCTCCCCGCTGGTCGTCGTCAGCGGCGATCACCGCATGAAGATGTCCGACATCGGCGTGCCGCAGGCCCCGAGCGTGGACCGCACCGAAGGCGCCGCCGCGACCTTCAGCTACCGCCTGACCCCGAACGTCGAACTGAAGTCGATCACCGGCGTCCGCCGCGTCACCGTCGATCAGTGGGACAATTCGGGCGGCGCGCACCGCACCCCGGCCTTCCTGCCGAACGCCAGCTTCAGCCGCTACAGCCTGTCCTTCCTGCGTCAGAACCAGATCAGCCAGGAATTCCAGCTGGTCGGCAAGACCTCGGAAATCGAATACGTCGCCGGCCTCTACTACTTCAACGAACACGTGTCGGAATATGCCGCCACGCCGTCGACGAACAAGTGGAATGCCGATGGCACCGCCTACACGATCAACAGCGAAACCATCACCGGCGCCGTCAGCTCGGGCAACCAGGGCTGGGCCTCGTCGGACCAGATGTTCATCGCGCGTAACAGCCATGCCGAAGCCACCAGCACGGCCGCCTTCGGCCAGGCGACGTGGACCCCGGCCAGCATCAACGCCCTGCACCTGACGCTGGGCGGCCGCTATACGGACGACAAGCGTGACGGCGCCCTGACCATGATCACGGGCACGCCGACCACCTACACCCTGCACTTCAAGAAGAGCCGCTTCGACCCGATGGCGACCGCCGCCTTCGACGTCACCCCGGACGTGCACGTCTACGCCAAGTACGCCACCGGCTATCGCGCCGGCGGCGCTAACGACCGCTCGACCAACTTCGCCGCCTTCGGTCCGGAATCGGTCAAGTCGACCGAACTCGGCGCCAAGATCGACCTGCTCGACCACAAGGCCCGCATCAACCTGGCCGTCTACCAGATGGACCGCAAGGGTGCGCAACTGGACGACTCCAACGTCGACTCCAACCAGTTCATCCCGGGCACCTCGACGCCGAACCCGAACCTGAACATCAACGTCGAAGACACCGTCAACGCGCCGGGCGTCTCGAAGATCAAGGGTTTCGAAGCCGAGTTCCTGGCCAAGCCGACCAGGAACCTGACCCTGGGCCTGAACTACGCCTATACCGACGTCAAGCCGATCGTCTCGATCAACAAGGCCGGCAAGGCGACGACCTTCTATACGGTGTTCACCCCGAAGGCGGCCGCCTCGGCCAATATCGACTATAACAAGCCCTTCGGTGGCGACGGCCGCCGTTTCACGGTCCACCTCGACGCCAACTATGCCGATCCGCAGTACACCTTCCAGAACGAGAATGTGAAAACGGACCGCAGCATGACCGTCAATGGCCGCGTCGCGATCGCCGACATCGCCATGCCTTCGACCGGCACCAAGCTGACCCTGGCCCTGTGGGCGCGTAACCTGCTCGACGAAACCTACATCTACCGTCGTTCGAACGCCAACAACAACACGCTGGGTTCGTACGGCAACTTCAACCCGCCGCGCACCATCGGCGTGGAAGCCAACGTCAGCTTCTAAACAAGCTGCGACGGGGCGCGTGTCATGTCGCCCTCGCCCTGTTCTCCTGGCCCGGATCGTCTAGCCGCGATCCGGGCTTTTGGTGTTTGGCCTGCCTTCCGAATATTTCGCGATTCCTCCTAAGAGGTCACCGTTCACGACTTGTGACCTAAGTCCGCGCATACAATTCTCGGCTTTTACATCCTTTCTAAAATGGAACTGCTGGTGCCAATTTCAACGCCTTATCGCGCTGAGCACACGAGACACACGTAACCGAATCGACGGAAGAAATATGACTTGCAAGTCATATTCTTGCTCCGGTAGAGTCTTCACTTAGAATCGAGGAATGCGTGAAAAAAATCGCTGGCAAAGTTTTTGAAGCAGTTCCGCATTCTAACAACTTGGATGCGCTGCAAATCGGCGAACGCTTGAAAGAAATTCGCAAGATTGCCGGCGTCACCCAAGAAGAACTCGCCACTCGTATGAGGATTGGACAGACAGCGTTATCCAAGCTCGAAAAGCGTGACGATATACTCCTATCTTCATTGAAGAGCTACCTGGAGGCACTTGGTGCTCGGTTGAGAGTTGACGCAGCAATCACAGACCCTTCTACGGTCGTTCGTTTCGTACAAGAAGCTAAAGTCGCCTTTGAGATGGTAGACGAAAATCAATTGCTTCTGCCAATCATTGCTGAAGACCATTTCCCAAAGCGTCGTGACGTCATCTTCAGTATTAAACCTCAATATTCAGAAAAAATTGTGGCTGGTCAAAAGACTGTGGAATTGCGCCGTCGGTTTCCATTAGATGTGCCACGAGGAACAATAGCCCTAATTTACAGTACTAGTCCGACCCGCGCAGTCATAGGTGTTGCGGAAATCGACGAAGTGGTGAAGGGCAGTACGCCGTTAATTTGGAAAAATTTCTCGAAAGAAGCCTGTGTAACAAAGGAAGATTTCGACAACTACTTCATGGGGGTGGAGAGTGGTTTTGTTATTAAACTTGCAAATGCACGACCGTTGCGCAGGTCATTTAGCCTTTCAGAATTACGGGAACGCTTTAATTTCGAGCCTCCGCAATCTTATTTGTATGCGGCACCGCAAATGCGTGAGGCCCTGCTAAATGAGTACCCCAAAATTACTCATTGATACCAATGTTTTCATAAGTTTAGAGGGAGAGAAGGAGGTAGCTCCGACCTTTTCTGCACTGGTAGCATTGGCGGCACGGCACCACATCGGCATTTTCATTCATGAAGCCGCAAAGGACGATATTGCGAGAGATAAAGACAAAGCGCGGCGTGCCGTGTCGCTCAGCAAAATTGCTAAATTTCCAGTCATTACAAAGGTGCCCTCTCTTACGGCTTCGAACTTAGCAAGCCAATTCGGTGCTCTACCCAAGCATAATGATTTGGTGGATGCAGTGCATCTGCATGCACTCTATATGGGCGTCGCAGACTTCCTCGTGACAGAAGATAGGGGCCTTCATGAGCGTGCGCGTAAGCATGCTCCTACTCTATCGGCACAAATTCTGTTCGTAGCTGACGCCGTTTCATTGCTACGTGCCACCTACGAAGACGTAGCGGTTCCAGTCCGATATGTGTCCGAGGTCGACGCTCATACAATCCCACTCGATAATCCGATATTCGATAGCTTGAGGCAGGGATATCCTGATTTCGACAATTGGTGGCAGGCAAAATGCGTTAAACAACATCGCAAATGCTGGGTAGTGCTTGACCCAGATCTCGCTGGAATTGTTGTCCGAAAAGATGAACGGCCGGGGGACACCGATGCTACCTTTCCAGGAAACAAAATACTTAAGGTCTGCACTTTCAAAGTTCGCGCCGAAAATCGAGGTACCAAGCTTGGTGAATTGCTGCTGCGTCAAATCCTTTGGTATGCCCAAGCGAATAATTTCGATGTTGTTTATGTAACTACATTTCCTGAACAAGAGGCATTAATCGATCTCATTGAATTCTATGGATTTGAAAAAACTAAGACTGCCGACAACGGCGAAATGACATACGAACGAAAGATGGCGTTGGCACCGCTGCCACAAGCAGCGCCAGACACGTCCCTATTTGATGTAGCACGTAAAAATTACCCTCGCTTCCAAACCGGGCAGGGTCTCGATAGCTACGCAATCCCAATAAAAGAAGACTATCACGACACGCTTTTCCCTGAACTCAGGCAACAAACAGATTTGTTCGACCTTGGTATATTGAGCGGTGGCCCGAGGCGCCCAGGTAACACCATTCGCAAAGTTTATCTGTGTCGTGCGCAGGCAAACATCACCCAGCCTGGCGCAATCCTCGCGTTTTACAAAGGAGCTTCTCAGAATCAGCCGAGCCAGGCGATTACAACAATCGGCATTTTTGAAGACATGTCGTTAGCACGATCACCGTCTAACTCATGCGCCGCGCGGGTGGACGCTCAGTCTATTCTGAACGGCAGCTCGCAGACTGGTTTGATGGCAAAACAGAGCCAGTTAAAGTAATCAACTTTCTTTTGTGCGGTCATGTAATTTTGCCCTATCCCATCAGTGAATTACGCAAACAAGGCATCTTTAAAAAGCACCCTCCCCAATCCATTTTCCGCTTAAAATCAGATCATATGGATCTCATTTTGTCCCGAATTTCACTAACGCTTGGACAGTGATGATCAAAGTAATAGCCCTAATGGGATTATCCGGCGTAGGAAAATCGACAATACTAAATGAAATACATGCCGAAATGACATTTGAGCATGTACAAGCAAGCCAACTGATAAAGGAAGAATTTGCCAGAAGGAGCCTAATTCGCCCTACGTCCGAGCAATTGCGCCTAGGTAATGTTGTTGAAAATCAGGAATTGCTAGTTAGCGCATTCTTCACTGCCACTGCAAACTCGTCTGGCATGGTGATATTCGATGGCCATCTTTTGATTGATGGAAAACAAGGTGTTGTTGAAATTCCGCCCAAGGTCTTCGCGGAGATCGGAATTTGCAAATTGGTATATCTTTATGCCGCACCTGAAATCATTTCATTGCGACGTCGGCAAGATATGTCGCGAGAGCGACCACATCGCGAACTCGCTGAATTGGCGGCACAACAGCAACGCGAAATTCAGTTGGCGGCCCAATTAGCAACCGAAATGAAAATTCCTCTGCTACTTTGCAATGAGGCTCACCAAGGCGATTTAAGTGCCTTTTTGAAAAATTGACTGCTTTGCCTATAAAAAATGCTCAAATGATAAATTTAAGAGTAATGTTGCGCAGACAAAACTGAGTAATTCTGAAGAGCCAAAATAAATTCATACAGTTTTGAAAATTACACCGAGTAAAAATTTTAGGGCATTAACTGCCAATCGGCCCGCCAAACGCAGACACCACAATCATCAACACCCCAAAGACCAAACACACCGGCCCGAAGATAAAACGCGTCGTCCAGTCGGCGCGGCTTTGGCCCAGCAGCTTGGTCCACATGGCGCCGCGGCCGTAGCTCATCGTCCAGGCGCGGAACTTCACCGACGCGAACATGAACCAGCCCAGGACCATGGCCAGGAGGCCGAGGACGATCATTACGATATTACCGATTGCCATGCTTGCGTTTTCCTCGTGAATGTCTTTTGTTACAACACCCTATGCCAAGGCGAGCGCGACCTGTCCACGCCTGACGACGGCTTAGGCAGGCCTCCGGATCAAAACCATATGCGATCCTTATAAGTCGCGTTCCATTCGGCCGGGTCGTCACCGCACTGTCACAAAAACTTCACCCAACTGTCACGCGAACGGGGTTATCATCCCATCGCGTAATACGCTCACAGGGGGAATAGATTGAGCCAGGCCCAAGCCGCCGATGTGTCCGGGGTCGATGCCGACCAGGCGCTGATCACCCGTATCAAGTCCGAAATCCAGATCAATGACCGCGCCGCGGTCATTAGCTACGGCGATGGCGCCCAGCGCCGCGTCACCGACTTCGCGGAGCGCATCCTGGCCCAGACCAAGAACAAGGATATGGGCGATACCGGCACCCTGCTGCGCGATATCCTGACCAAGGCCGAGGGCCTCGATCCGGCCAGCCTGGAGAAGGAAGGCTTTCTAGAGCGCATGTTCGGCGGCGCAAAGGCCGCCATCAAGCGCTTCGTCGCCCGCTACGAAGAGGTCGCCGGCCAGATCGAGACCATCTGCCTGCAGGTCGAGAAGCGCCGCGACGGCCTGACCCGCGACATCGCCATGCTGGATAGCCTGCACGAAGAGACCCGCACCTCGATCGTCGCCCTGTCAGGCTATATCGACGCCGGCAAGTCGTTCGCCGAGACCTTCAAGCGCGACGAATTGCCCAAGCTACAGGCGGCCACGGCCGGTACCGCCGACGACCAGCAGGCCCTGCTGAAGGCCCAGGCCTACCAGGACGCCGTCCAGGCCGTCGACCGCCTGGAAAAGCGCATCTTCTACCTGCAGCAGGCGCGCCAGATCGGCATCCAGTCCCTGCCCCAGATCCGTATCGTGCAGAACGGCAACGAGACCCTGATCGAGAGCCTCAACGCCACCCTGTCCCTCACCATCCCGGCCTGGAAGCAGAAGATGGTCATCCTGCTGGGGCTGCAGCACCAGAAGGACGCGCTGGAACTGCAGGAGACGGTCAACGAAGCGACCAACAAGATGTTGCGCCAGGCGTCCGAAATGATGAAGGACCAGGCGATCCGCATCGAGCAGCAGTCGCAGGAGGGCATCGTCCAGATGGATACCCTGCGCCAGGTCAATCGCGACCTGATCGACACGGTCAACCAGGTCCTGGCCATCCAGAAGGAGGGCGCCGTCAAACGCGCCGCCGCCGAGGGCGAGATGGAACAGATGACGACGGAGTTGCGCAACGTGCTCAGCCAGGCGCAAGGAAGCGTGCGATGAGACAACTGGTCGCGGCAGCCCTGCTTGCCGTCGCCGGCCTTTCCGCTGTGCTGACAGGCTGCAGCAAGGCAAATAAACCGGGCGATTTCGTCATCATGTCCGGCTCGGAAAACAAGACCTTCGAGCCGCTGGTCCAGGACTTCTGCAAGAAAAAGCACAAGACCTGCGAGATGCGCTATGCCGGCTCGCTCGATATCGGCATGGCCACGGCGCCGGCGCAAACGCCCGAGGTCGACGCCGTCTGGCCGGCCGCCAGCCTGTGGATCGACCTCTACGACCAGAACCGCCGGGTCAAGTACCTGCATTCGATCAGCCAGTCGCCGGTCATCCTCGGCGTGCGCATGGGCAAGGCCCAGAGCCTGGGCTGGGTCGGCAAGAAGGTGACCTCGGCCGATATCGTCGCGGCGGTGACCGCCGGCAAGCTGAAATTCCTGATGACCTCGGCGACCCAGTCCAATTCCGGCGCCTCGGCCTACCTGGCCATGCTGGCGGCCCTGGTCGGCCAGCCCGACGTCATCGAGGACAAGGACCTCACCAATCCGGCCCTCAAGGAAAAGCTGAAGGCCATGCTGGGCGGCGTCGAACGCTCCGCCGGCTCCAGCGGCTGGCTGAAGGACCTGTTCCTGAAGAACCGCCCGGACGGCTCGCCCTACGAGGCGATGTGGAACTACGAATCCGTCATCAAGGAAACCAATGACGATATCGCCAAGGCCGGTGGCGAGAAACTCTATGCCGTCTATCCGGCCGACGGTGTCTTCATGGCGGACTCGCCGCTCGGCTTTATCGATCGCGGCCGCGGCCTGGAGAGCGAGACCTTCTTCAAGGACCTGCAGGCCTATCTGCTGTCGCCCGAGGTCCAGCAGGAGGTCGCAAACGACGGCCGCCGCGTGTCGCTGGGCGCCGCAAAGCCCCTGCCGGCGCAGGCCGACTGGAATTTCGACCCCAGCCGGCTGGTGACGACGGTGCGCGTGCCGGAACCGGCCGTGCTGCGCCAGGCCCTGTCCATGTACCAGCAGGTCCTGCGCCGGCCGTCCCTCACCGCCTACTGCCTCGACTTTTCCGGCAGCATGCGCGGCGACGGCGAAAAGCAGGTCAAGGACGCCATGCAGTTCCTGCTGACCAAGGACCGCGCCAGCCAGGCCTTTATCCAGTGGACGCCGCAGGACAAGATCTACATCCTGCCCTTCGACGACCATGTCCGCGACGACCAGTCGGGCACGGCCTCCGATACCGACCAGGCCGCCCTGCTGGGCGGGGTCATGGGCGACAGCGCCGATGGCGGCACCCATATGCATACCTGCATCGTCCAGGCGCTGAAGGACCTGCGCAACGACCCGGCCTTCGCCACCTCGCTGCCGGCCGTGGTCGTCATGACCGACGGCCGCAGCGACGACAACGCCGCCGACTTTACCAGCGCCTGGCAGTCGGGCCCGCCCGTGCCGGTGTTCGGCGTCACCTTCGGCGATGCCGACGACAGCCAGCTCAACGCCATTGCCGACCTGACGCAAGGGCGGGTCATCGATGGCCGCAAGAACCTGGTCGAGGCCTTCCGGGCGACGCGAGGTTATAATTGAACGACGCCCGTTACCTGCTGGGCGGCATATTGGGGGCACTGATCGTCCCCCTGCTCGCCTTCGTCCTGCACGTCCCCTTCCTGTTCGCCCTGGTGGCCGGGGCGATCGCCTTTGCCGCCGTGGCCCTGCTGTTGCAACCGCGCAAGCTGTTCGAAAACCTCGACGTCAAGACCATGGCCGCCGGCCAGCTGGGCGCCGCCCAGGCCGTGCTGGAGCAGGCCTATAGCGATATCGGCCTGCTCGAAGCCAGTGCGAAGCGCGTCCCCGACGCGACGATGCGCGACCGGGTGCTGGGTCTGGCGACGCAGGCGCGCGAGGCCTGCGCCGACATCGAGGCCCATCCGGAGCGCCTCAGCGCCATGCGGCGCCTGCTGACCTACTATGTGCCGCGCACCAACGATATCGCGTCCAGCTTTGCCGAGATCGCCACCCGCAAGGCGGTGTCGCCCGAACAGGCCCAGCGCGTGCAGACGGCCCTGTTCCACCTGGAAGACACCTACCGCCATTATCGCCAGCAATCGGTGTCCGGCCAGGCGCAGGAACTTGACGCCGAGCTTGATCTGCTTGACCGTTCGATCAAGCAGGATTTGGAGAAACTGTGATGGACGCGCCTTCGCGAAGACTGATTATCGGCGCCGGCCTGTTCGGCGCCGCGGCGGCTGCGACCGGGGCGGGCCTGTTCGTCCGCGACCATCCCGACGTCGCGCCGTGGCTGAGCCCGCGCAAGAAGATCGACCTGTGGGGCTTTGTCGGCGGCGAGAAGAAGCAGTTCCTCAGCGACCCGAAGCTGGTCGAGGCCCTGCGCAAGGTCTCCGGCATCACGCTCGACGCCCGCCAGGCCGGCAGCGTCGAGATGGTGCGCGAACCCGCCCTGCTGGGCCAGAAGCCGCAGTGGCTGTGGCCGTCCTCCGACGTCATGATCGAACTGGCCAAGCTGTCCAATGTCGACGTCAAGCGCAGCCAGGTCGTGCTGAACTCGCCCATCGTCATCTATTCGTGGGCGCCGGTCGCCGAAGGCCTGCGCAAGGCCGGCATCGTCGAGCAGGTCAACGGCACCTACTTCATCGTCGACACCAAACGCCTGCTGGAGGCCCACCAGAATGCGGCCGCCTGGGCCGATGTCGGCGTCTCGGCGCTGGAGGGCAAGGTGCGCCTGTTGTGCACCGACCCCAACAAGAGCAATAGCGGCTTCATGTTCTCAGGGTTAGCCGCCAATATTCTGTCGGACGATGTCGCCTCGCAGGCCAGTGTCGGCGCCAACCTCCCGGCCCTGCAGAAGATCTTCCAGCGCATGGGTTTCAAGTCGCATTCCAGCGGCAAGCTGTTCGAGGACTACCTGACCGAAGGCATGGGCGCCTATCCCCTGATCGTCGGCTACGAGAACCAGCTGATCGAATGGGCGCTCGGCGACCCCGAACGCTGGAAGCGCGTGCAGGCCAATGCCGATATTTCGCCGGTCATGCTCTATCCCAAGCCCACTGTCTTCTCGGCCCATCCCCTGCTGATCCTCGACCCGGCGGCCCTGCCCCTGGTCGAAGCCCTGCAGGACCCGAAGATCCTCGATATCGCCTGGAACCAGCACGGTTTCCGCGGGCCGGTCGGGGCGACCGACACCGCCCAGCACGCCGCCATCGGATTACATATACCGACCGTCCTGACCTCCGTCCTGCCCATGCCCGACGCCGCCACCATGATGGCCTTGATCAAGGCGCTGCAGGAGGATTAGCCTCGCAGAACTCTCCTTGTGAAAGGGGGGAGATTTTCGCGGCCCCTACCCCCTCTCGCTTTCCGCTTGACGCGGAAATCGAGCTCGCCTTCAAAAGGGGAGTTCTTTTGACGTTATCCCGAACATCAAATATCAGCGATAAGCTCCGCGCAACCCTGAGAATAGTTACCTTAGCTTTAGGTAAAGCTTCAATGTCACTGACCTAAGCCTGTCGCCGTCCAGTAGATGGCGCCCAGCAGGTGGCCGAGATACTGCGCGTCGCGGTAATCCTCGACATTGTGGCCCAGCGTAGTGACGAAGACGCGGCCCTGTTCGTAGGGGTGGAACCAGGCGACCGGATGGTCCTTGCCCATGCCCTTTGCCACCTGGCCGGGCCAGATCTTTGTCGGGTCATAGCTGGTCTCGTCGACATTCAGCACCGGATGGATATCGACATTGAAAGGGTTGCTGAGCGGATAGAATTCGTCGCTCCAGATCCAGCGGTCGGGCACTGCGTATGTCGCCGGGAAATTCCTGTCCACGACCGTGACCACGCCGGTCTGCAGCATGGGGTGGGTGCCGACCGTGCGCCCGACCAGCTTTTCATACCAGGGCCAGTTATCGGGTCGCGTAATGGCGGCGCGGTGGACGATCACCACATTGCCGCCGGCATGCATATAGGCCTCGAAGCCGGAGCGCTGGGCAGCACTGAGGTCCTCTACCGGGGTGTTGAGCAGGACGATGGTAGCAAAGCCATGCAGGTCGTGCTCGAGGGCGTCAGGCGTATTGCTCCAGGTCATGTCGAAACTGTGCTGCTTCGCCATATGCTCCAGGCTGTCGCGCGCCACCGGGATATATTCGTAGTGGTACTTGCTGGGCATGGCCAGGACGAGGATCTTGAACTGGCTGTCGGCCCAGGCCAGAGCTGGCGTAAAGACGGCGCACACGGTGACCAGCAGCAGGGCAAGGCGTTTCATATCCATGATCTCCGGGGAGCGATGGTTATTACTGGCATTGCATCGGGTTACCGGCAAGTGGAGTTATTACAACGCGTTTTGCTTATACCGCCCCGCTACGCAGGGCGGGGACCGCACGCGCCGAGCCCTGCTTCAGGCGGTGACGCTATATGGCTGACGCCTCTTCTTTTCTCCTCTACCCGCGTGCGGGGAGAGGGTGGCCCGAAGGGCCGGGTGAGGGGCAAATGGGCAGTCGTCTAGCCAGAATGTCAGTAATTTTGCTCTGTCATGCCCTGTCCGCCACATCCCGGTATTATTTGAACTGCCGCAGCTTGTTTTTGGCTTTGCTTGCCCCTCACCCGGCCCTGCGGGCCACCCTCTCCCCGTAAACGGAGAGAGGAGAAATCAAGTGCAGAGCGCAGATGTCATATGCAATAGCCCTGCTGCACGTGGGGAGAGGAAAGGTACTCTACTCGCAGACCATCTTGGCGTCTTTCGGCAGGAAGCGGAAGTTTGACAGAAACATCGGCCCCTGCGCACTCGGCCAGCTTTCGAACGACGTCAGGTGAATTGGGCAGGTTGATGTGCGTTGCCAGTCGTAGCCCCCCTTCCGGATAAGAGACAATTCGGCATTCAGCTTCAGCAGTCGTGGCATGTTGGATGTCAACGCCATCATCATGCCGGGCTCACCCGGCGGCTGCCCGTAAGTTATCAAAAGCGTGTTGGGTGGCAATTCCCCCCCGCCCTCTGCGCCTTGCGACAAAACGGGCAAGGTACTGTCTAGCGGATTGGCTATCGTCTTGCCGTTGACTTCAACCTGCATAGCGAAACTCTTCGACATCGCATATTGCCCGATGAATTTCGGCGCCGACAAGGTATCGCCATCGACAGTGAATTGCACCGCAATGGTCTCGCCGGGGAAGATGATAATCCGGCCATCGGGCGTAACGTAAGGCGAGCGGGAAACCGGCACAGTCTGATAGCGTTGCGCATCGTAGCGCACGACAACTTCGTAGCCACCTTTACGGCAGGCTGTGGTGGCGCATAGGACATCGACGTTCGCAGCTTTGTCAGGTGTCTGCTTAGGTTGCATCGTTTGAGGTTCGGCACCCCATAGGCCAAGTGTAGCGAAGATGATGGCCTTCATTGTCTCCCCCTCCGATAGTGCATTCATGAAGGTTATGACGGCGAGTGGAAGATGACAACCGGTGAGTGACCCTATCGCGATAGCAAGACGCTCCTCACCCGACCCTGCGGGCCGCCATGGCTGGCGAAAGAGGTGCTTTCGCTCTCGCCAAACCCCGCAAGCCGGGAGAGGAAATTATCCGCGTTTACCGCGCGAACTTTACCGACAGCAGGAACGTCGTCGGGTCGGCGAAGTTGTAATAATAGACATTGGTCGACGGCGTATAGGTGACGCCGACCGGCTTCTTGCTGTCGGTCAGGTTCTTGCCGGTCAGCACGATCTTCAGGTCGGGATTGGGCGTCTGCCAGGTGATGCCGGCATCGACAAAGGACTGGCCCGGGACCTCGTCCTGCGCCCGGTGCAGGGCGCTGGTGTAGAAGTGGCTCTGGTACTGGCCGTTGACCGAGACGCTCAAGGTTCCCCTGGCGCCGAGCGGGATGTCGTAGACGCCCCCGAGCGAATAGGTATGGTTGGGCGAATTGACGATCGGGTTGCCGTCGGCATTGACGCCATTGCCCCCTGCCCCCTTGTACTCGTCGTAGACGGCATTGAGCAGGCCGATATTGGCATTGAGGCTCAGGCGGTCATTGACGCGGAAATTGTTCTCCAATTCCAGGCCCTCGGTATGGGCCTTGCCGGCATTGCCGCGGCGCGAACCGACATAGGCCGGGTCATAGAAGGAGACCTGCAGGTCCTGGTAGTCGTTGTAGAAGACGGCCAGGTTGCTGCGCAGTTTGCCACCTATGAGACCGGCCTTCAGGCCGGTCTCATAGGACGACACGGTTTCCGGATTGAACGGCAGTTCGGCCAGGTCGAGGCGCGTGGCGCGGTTGTCGAACCCGCCCGACTTGAAGCCGCGCGAATAGGACAGGTATTGCAGCACATTGGGCGTCCACTGCGCATTGACCGACAGTTTCGGCGTCCAGCCGGTCCAGCTCTTTTTCGCCTCGCCCTTGATCGATTGCGACACGACATTGCCGTTCACGTCCAAGACCTTGTTGTCGAAGACGAAGTCCTTCGTTTCCTTGGTGCCGCGCAGGCCCGCCGTCACGCTCCACACCGGATTGAACTGGTAGGTCGCCTCGCCGAAGATGGCGGCGGCATTGGTCTGGGTGGTGTTGTGGGCGCGCAGGCTGCTGAGCGGCGAGGTCAGGAGCGCGCCGGTGCGGCTGAAGCCGTCGCGCTGCACATAGAAGCGCTCATAGAGATAGAAGATGCCGCTGGTGAAGGTCAGCTTGCCGAAGTCGCCATTGAGCTGCAACTCCTGGCTGGCGAACTGGTCGTTGTAGTGGATCAGGTTCTTCTGGATCAGGGTCGCCTCGCCGTCATTGTCATAATTGACGGGGTTGAGGTCGAAGCCGCCGGCGGCACTGATCGAACGCAGGCTCAAGGACGGCGTCAGCGTATAGTTGAGGCGCAGCGATACCGAGCCGCTGTCGAGATGCTGGGTCGGCGGCACTTCCGAATAGGAGGTGTGGCGATCGAAGCCGGCGGCGGGATTGGCCGGGATGTAGGAGCGCGTATCGCTGCGGTCGCGGATCAGGTTGACGGTCAACAAAGCGTCGAGATTATTGATGCCGGTATAACGCAGCTTGCCGCGGACATTGTCGAGATTGATGCGGTTGACGTCGTGGCCCAGGGTCGGGTCATGGGTGACGCCTTCGCGATCGCGATGGATATAGGACAGGCTGCCGGCCCAATCCTTCGACAACGGGCCGCTGATCAGGCCCTTGACCTGCTTGTCGCCGAAGGTGCCATAACCGAGCTCGAACGACTCGCGAAAATTCTGGTCGGGATTGCGGGTGATCAGGCGCAGGGCGCCGGCCGACGAGTTGCGGCCGTACAGCGTGCCCTGCGGGCCGCGCAGCAGTTCGACGCGCTCCAGGTCGACGAACTCGCTCATCGAGCCGATCTGGCGCGGGACATAGACATCGTCGACATAGATGGCCAGGACCGGTTCCTGGATCGGGTCGCTTTCGCCGACACCGCGCAGGCTGAAGGTCTGGGTGGTGTGACTGATCGAGGTGCGGGCGACGAACAGGTTCGGCACTTCGCCGGCCAGGTCGCGGGTATTGGAGATGTTGCGATCGGCCAGAGTATTGGCGCTGAAGGCCGAGATGGCGATCGGGGTTTTCTGCAGGGCCGTGGCCCGGCGTTGCGCCGTGACCACCAGGGTCGAGGGCTCCGACGCGGCGTCGGCCGACGACGTCGCCGAGGCTTCGGTTGCATGGACGGTCGTCGCTGCGAGAACGCCGGTCGAGGCGAGCAGGACGGATTTGAGAAGGGAAGAGGACATTGGGAGGCTCCGGACACAGATGGTGCGCCTCAGGTCAATCCGTCATGTCCCCCTGCGCAGAAATCAACATCAAATGAATAGGAATTAAGCGCGTAGCAAATGAAATCGCGTCGGGCATCTATGATGAAAATTTATAGGCTTAGCGGGGCTGAAATGGTGGGTAAGAAATACTGATGGCCGATACACCGGGGCGGTTCGGCTTTCTTCCTCCTGCCCCGTTTACGGGGGAGGTATGGCGCCAGCGAAGGTATAGCCTTCGCAAGCCATGTGGGCCTGCGTCAAGCCGGACCAGACGGAGGGGGGAATATGTAGACGTTCAGAGCGACGCGATTTCGGGATGTTGAATCGACAGCTCACCCCTCCGTCATTTTGCAAAGAGGCAAAATGCCACCTCCCCCGTAAACGGGGCAGGAGGGAGTGTGTTGTGCCGCCTCCGGCTAACCAACTAAAAATAAACAAAAAAAGCCCGCGCCTTGCGGCGCGGGCTTCGCGTACGACGGCTTGAGGCGAATCAAACGTCGTATCCCGGCAGGTGGCGCTCGACCTTGCGCAGCATGGCTTCCCACACCAGGTCGTAGTGCGAACGCTTGCCCGCATGGGCAATGCCCCTCGGCTTGGCGAATTCGGCAATCTGGCGGGCAACCTCTTCCTGCGCCTCCTTGGGCGCGATCAGGACATTGTCGCGACCGATCGACAGGGTCCGGACCTGGGCGGTGCAGGCCGATTCCAGCTGATAGATATTGCTCCAGGCCTCACCGACATGGGCGCCGAGCGCCAGGGTGCCGTGGTTGCGCAGCAGCATGATCTTGGTGTCGCCGATATCGGCCACCAGGCGTTCGCGCTCGTCGAGGTTCAGGGCCACGCCCTCATAGTCGTGGTAGCTGATGCGCGGGATCAGGGCCAGGGCGCGCTGGTTCAGCGGCAGGATGCCTTCGGCGTGGGCCGACACCGCCATGCCGTCCGGCGAATGGAAGTGGGCGACGAAATGGGCGTCGTCACGGGCGGCATGGATGGCCGAATGGATGACATAGCCGGCATAGTTGATGCCGTATTCGTTCTCGCCGATGATATTGCCGTCGAGGTCGACCTTGACCAGGGACGACGCCGTGATCTCGTCGAAGGTCAGGCCGTACGGATTGATCAGGAAGTGATGGTCCGGGCCCGGCACCCGGGCAGAGATATGGGTGTAGATCAGGTCGTCCCAGCCATAGATGGCCGACAGCCGGTAGAAGGCGGCCAGGTCGACGCGGACCTGCCATTCGGCGGCGGTGAACGGGGTCGGCTGGCTGCTGACATCTTTCAATGCGGGATTTGCCATGAGGCGCTCCGGATAAGGGCAGGAAAACTGTCCCTACATGCTCCCGAATTTCCTATTCATTCAATCGAGATTTGATGATTTGTTCTATAAGAAAAACTCAAGGCTCGTGCCTCTTTCAGAACGCCCCCTTCAAAAGCTAGGCGATTCACACATCTTAGATGAGGGGATCGACTTTCCTTAAACCGCCCCGCTACGCGGGGCGGGGGACCGCATGAGCCGCGCCGCGCTCAGGCAGTGACGTGACGCACAACTCTATCCGGGCTCGGCGAAATGGGGTGGTGGGGGCCTTTCTTTGGGGGAACGCGCGATACGTGCCGAAATTACGCGTTTCCAACACGCCCCGCGCTCTGCCTAGAAGGCCCCCACCACCACATCTAGCGCGAAATAAACTTAGGTATTTAAATAGCTTAACCGGAGCGGCGCGCTTCGTGCGGTCCCCCTCCCCACGTAGTGGGGAGGTATAAGAAACTCTTAGCCACTCACCCGAGACACCCCGTCACCAGAGATGTGTGCATACCCTAACCTTCAAAAGGGGGAGTTCTTCAGAGGCCCCGCGCCAACCGGAAAATCCCGTCCATGCGCCAGTGCAGGTTTGGATTGGCCGCCGCATGCTCGCCCCAGCCGGAATCGCGGCGGAACTTGCCGCGCAGGAGCCGGATATCGTCGCGATCGACGACCTGCCGCGTCTCGCAATCCGGATCGACATAGATGGCGTCGGACGTGCAGTAGAGCTCGCACAGGAAACAGGTCTGGCAGGCATCGGCCTGGGCCACCACGGGCACGCCCTCCCGCATCTCGAAGACAGAGGTCGGGCAGACATCGACACAGGCGCCGCAGCCGTCGCACAGGGTTTCGTCAAGATCGGCGATCATTGGGCGGCCACCTCGGCAATACGGAGCGACGGCGCGACCGTAACCCGGTCAAGCCCGCCGGTCGTCAGGCGATGCGCCTGGGCCGGATCCAGTGCCGGATGATCGACACGGCGATGCATGCCGCGGCTTTCGGTCCGGGCGAGGCCCGCACTCAGGCACCAGCGCGCGCTGGCGACCGCGGCCTGCAACTCCCGCCCGCGCCAGCCCGCCTCGAAATTCTGGTGTTTCAGGGCCGACCACAGGCCATCCATCCGCCGCAAGGACGATCGCAACTGGCTGTCCGAGCGGAACATGGCCTTGAGCGGATCCTCCATCTCTTCACGCACGGCGGTGATGACCTCGTCGGCGCCGACATCCGATGCCGTGCCACCGGCACCTGCCACGCGATGGGCCGGCAGGGGCAGACGCCCGGCCTGGCGGGCATGGCGCACCGCCCCTGCCCCCGCCCATTGCCCCGACGACAGGGCCCAGGCGGAATTCTGCGCGCCACCACCCGAGACGGCACCGGCGACATTTTCGCGCGTGGCGGCATCGCCGGCGGCGAACAGTCCCGGCACCCGCGTCTGGCAATCCTCGTCGATCACGCGCAGGCCGCCGATACCGCGCACCGTACCTTCGCCGCGCAGGGTGACCTCGAAGCGCTCGCGATAAGCATCGATGCGCCAGCGGTCGAAGGGTACGACGAAGTTCGGCTGGACGTGCGGCATGATGGCCTGGACCTGCTCCGGCACCCGGTCGAGCGAACAGAAGACCTTGCCGTGTGAAAGCGCTTTGGCCAGCAGTTCGTTGGTCTGCGGCCCGATCGGAATATCCAGTTCGCTGCCGTCCTCTGCGAAATAGCGGGCAAAGCTGTAGGCCATGGACCGGGTCATGTTCGACCGCGCCGGCGCCACGGTAAAATAGGAGCTGAACTCCATGCCGGACAGGTCGGCGCCGGCCTCCACCGCCATCAGGTAGCCGTCGCCGGTATTGTTGCGGCTGCCCAGCAGGTGCGAAAAGAAGGCGCAGCCGCCGGTGGCGATCACCACGGCGCCGGCCCGGATCTGCCAGTCGCGGCCGTTGCGCTTATACTGCCCCCCGCGCTTATACTGCCCCATGGCGCCGGCCACCGAACCATCGCCATGGACCAGCAATTCCAGGGTCGGACAGTGGTCGAAGATGCGGACGCCTGCCTCGACGGCAAAGGCGCGCATGGCCCGCATATATTCCGGTCCGCGCAGGCCGCGGTACTGCGTCACGCCGGTGTCGTCGACGGGAAAGGCATAGTGTTTGGCAAGGGTCGGCAGGCTGGTCCAGGTCAGGTCGATGACCCGCGCCATCCAGTCGGGATCGGCCAGGCCCAGTCCCCGCCCGGCGCGTTCAGCGATCACCGTGGCACGCAGTTGCGGATCGGGCGGCACCCACCAGTGGCCGGGCCCCGCGGTCGCAGTGACGCCCGACGTCCCGACATAACCCTTTTCGGCCAGGATGACCGAGGCGCCGGCGCGGGCAGCCGTGATGGCTGCCCAGCATCCGGCCAGCCCGCCGCCGACCACGAGGACATCGCAGGCATAGGTGTCCGCAGACACATCAGCAACCGGCACCTTAGTATCCGGTCAGGGCGTCGACGATATCCGATGGCGCTTCGCCGCGGGCAAATCGGCTGAGATCCTCGGCCACCTTGTCGAACAGGCGGTGACGGATGGCGAGATAGTTGGACGAGATGTGCGGCGTCAGGCGGATTTTCGGGTGGGTATAGATCGGATGGCCTTCGGGCAAGGGCTCGGGATCGGTGACATCCAGGGTCGCGAAGTCGAGCCGCCCGGCATCGAGGGCGGCCAGCAGGGCGCCCTGGTCCAGCACCGAACCGCGCGCGATATTGATCAGGTGGGCGGTCGGCTTGGCCTGGGCCAGGACCTGGGCATTTATGATCTTGTAGGTGTCCGGCGTTCCCGGCAAGGCCAGCACGATATGGTCGGCCGAGGCGATCACCTCGGTCAGGGACGACAACAGGGTGACGCCCGGGACGGGGCTTTCGATGTCCCGCCGGCGCACCGCTGTCACGGTCGCGCCCAGGCCGATCACCCGGCGGGCGATTTCCTGGCCGATTGCGCCGAAACCGACGATACCCACGGTCGAACCGGTGATACGGCCCAGCGGGATCTGGCGCCATTCCGCCAGCGACCGCACCCGCGCGCATTCGAGATCCTTGGCGCGGTGATAGATGGCCGAAATGACATAGTCGGCGATCTCATCGGAGGCGACGCCCCGGCCGCAGGTGACCAGGGGCGCTTCCAGCAGCCAGCGCGGATAGAAGTCGACGCCGGTGGAGGCGCTGTAGACCCACTTCAGGCGGCCCGGCCACAGGTCAGGACGTGGCCGGCCGTGGCTCTGCTTCCAGACGGGCGTCGGGCGCACCAGCAGGACATCGGCGTCCCGGGCAGCATCCCACGGGTTGTCGTCGGATACATCGATGACGTCGGGCTTGAGCGGCAGCTTGCGCAGGCTGTCATTGAAGCCGCTTTCCAGTTGCGAGGCGATAATCAGGCTCATTGCGATATTCCAGAGTTCAGGGCGGCCTTGCCGGCAGCGGTCAGGATGGTGTCGTTTTGCGGGGAATGGATGCGCGAGCACAGGACGTCGCGGTAATGCCGCTCCAGCGGGTTCTTGCGGCTGAGACCGGGATTGCCGGCCAGTTCCAGGCCGATCTCGACGGCGCGGATGGCGTTGCCGGTGGCCGTGTACTTGATCAGGTTGCCGTCGATGACGCTGGGCGGATCGCCGGCATCGGCGCGGGCCGCGGCCGTTTCGATCAGCACGCGGTTGGCGTACAAAAGGGCTTCGATCTCGCCGAACCTTTCCTGGACGCGCGGCAGTGTCGCCAGCGACGCCCCGAGATTGGACGGCACCCGGTCGTTGAGATAGCCGCGCAGCCAGTCGCGGGCGGCCTGCGCCACGCCGTCGTAGATGGTCGAGATGGCCAGGGCGTTCCACAAAGACAGGCTGGCGTCGGGCGGTTGCGACGCCCACTCGGCCTGGGTGCGGATATCGACGGCGTAGTCGAGCGGCGTCAGGGTATCGTCGAAGACGACCTCGTGGCTGACCGTGGCGCGCATGCCGAGATGGTCCCAGGCCGGGCGGATATCGATGCCGGCGGTGTCCGGCCGGACCAGGAAGGTGCCGACGCGCGGCACGGCTTCATCGGTCTTGGCATAGACGGCGAACCAGTCGAGACCGGTCGAACCGGTCGAATAGATTTTCGAGCCGGTGATGCGCCAGCCCTTGGGCGTCTTGCGCGCCGTCGTCGCCGGCAGGCCGCCGCGCACGGGCGTCCCCAGTTCCGGCTCGACGCGCAGCCCCCCGATCAGGCCCTTGCCGGCGACGGCGTCGCGCGCTACCCCGGCATAGATGTCTTCCGGCCACGATCCGGTGCGCTTGCGCCCGGCATGGTAGGCATAGGTCATGAACAGGATAAGGGCGGTCGACGGCTCGCCCCTGGCGACGGCGCTGAGGACGCGCAGGCCCTGGCCTATGCCGGCGCCGCGGCCGCCATATTCCGAGGCGACCGTCAGGCCGATCAGGCCTTCCTGCGCCAGCAGGTCGAAATTGGCGCGGGGGAATTCGGCGCTGCGGTCGTACTGCTCGGCCGTGGCGGCAAAGGCCCGGGTCAGGCGATCGAGCACGTCCTGCGATACGGCGGGCTCGCGCAGGCGTCCGGCGTCATCCATGATCAGGCTCCCTGGCTGAGAAGGTCGTTGAAGCGGTTGTCCCACAGGGGACGGACATCGACCGGTTTGCTCAGCAGGCCGCCCTCCTTGAAAAAGATGTCGGCCACCTGCTGCTGCGAGGCGATGGCTGCCTCGCTGACCGGGCGCAGGCTGTAGGGATCGCTGCGGCGGTGGAAGGCGTCCTTGACGTAGTCGAGCGGCACATTGATCGCGGTGGCGACAATGGCGGCCCATTCGTCGGGATGCGCCGCCGACCAGGCATAGGCGCGGCGCACCAGGCCGAGATAGTCGCGGATCAGGGCGACCTTGGCCGGATCGTCGAGCGCCCCGGTATAGGCTGAGATCAGGTAGTTGCCGGACAGGAAGCCAAGCGCCGTCTTGAGGACGCGGGCGCCCTCCGTGGCCACGGCCCGCTGGATCGGATAGCCGTAGATGGCCCAGGCATCGAGCGAACCGGTGGAAAAGGCGGTGGCGCCGTCCGAGACGCTGAGCGACACCGGCGTGATATCCTTCCACGACAGTCCGACCGAGTTGAGCATGCGGATCAGGAAATATTGCGAGGTGGTGGCGCGGACATAGCCGATGCGCTTGCCCTTCAGGTCGGCCAGGGTCGCGATCTTCGAGCCCTTGGGGACGAGCACGACCTGGCTGTTGACGTCGCCATGCGAGACGGCGATCTGGCGGAAGGTCGGATTGGCGGTGCCGGCGGCAAAGACAGGCGGGATTTCGCTCATGCCGCCGACATCGAGCGAGCCCGTGCTGAGCGCCTCGAGAATCAGGTTGCCGCCGGCGAATTCGCTGTAAACCAGGTCGTAGCCGTCCGGCGCCACGCCGGCCGCCTTGAACAAAAGCCGATAATCCGACTCGCCTTTATAGGTGGCGACGCGCAGGGTCTGGCGCACCTTGGCCTTGGGGGCGCAGGCCGCCAGGCCGCCAGCGAGCGAACCCGCCCCCAGCATGGCGGCGCCGGAAAACAACACGCGGCGGCGGTCGAGGCTGGAAGGGCTGATGTCGGTCATAATGGGGTCGGCGTCCGTTACGGAGGAGGTACATTTCCTACCATATTGGAGCTGATTATGATCACAAACGACATTTGCTCACCCATCTATGAGCCCTGCTAAAGCATCGACACTGTAGCCCTCCTTCAGCGACCCCGAAGGATTTCTGCTTTTACCTTTGCCGCGGATCGGGCGACAAAGAGATACCTTATAAGAGGCCCAGTGTGAGTGAACCGCATGTGTGAACTTTTGGCGATGAGCGCCAATGTCCCGACCGATGTCCGTTTCAGCTTTTCCGCCCTGTCGCAACGCGGCGGCGCCACGGGCAAGCACACCGACGGCTGGGGCATCAGCTTCTATGAGGGCAAGGGCTGCCGCACCCTGCACGACCCGCAGCCGAGCGCCCAGTCGGAGCTGGCGCGTTTTATCCGCGACTATCCGATCAAGAGCCTGATGGTCATCGCCCATGTCCGTAAGGCCAATCGCGGCCGCGTGTCGCTGGAAAATACCCACCCGTTCACGCGCGAACTGTGGGGCCGGCCTTGGAGCTTTGCCC
Organism: Asticcacaulis sp.; assembly: GCA_965246725.1. Lineage (GTDB taxonomy): Bacteria > Pseudomonadota > Alphaproteobacteria > Caulobacterales > Caulobacteraceae > Asticcacaulis. The sequence goes on along the minus strand of CBDFFG010000002.1, from coordinate 127,635 downwards.
ATAACGGCCAGTTGAAGGGCATCAAGACGCGCGGGCTGGAAATCTTCACGCCGATCGGCACGACCGATAGCGAACACGCCTTCTGCTGGATTCTCGATCGCCTGCGCGCCCTGTACCCCAAGGCGCCGTCCGACCATGTCCTCAGCCGCGCCCTGGACGAAATCTTCGCCGACCTGCGCACGGTTGGGGTGTTCAACGCCCTGCTCAGCGACGGCCGCTCGCTCTATGCCAGCTGTTCGACCAAGCTGTGCTATGTCGCCCGCCAGGCGCCGTTCGGACCGGCCAGCCTGATCGACGAAGACCTGGAGGTCGATTTCGCCCGGGAAACGACGCCCGACGACCGCGTCATCGTCCTGGCCTCGACGCCGCTGACGAAGAACGAAACCTGGACGCAGGTTGCGCCGCGCACAACCCTGGTCGTGCGCAACGGCGTGCTAGTCAAGGCGTTCAGCGAGGCCTAAACCTTGCGGGCGTGCACCAGGCGCGCGATGGTCGGCGCCAGCCGGTCAGCCAGCACCTTTGCACCTTCGGCATTGGGATGGATGCCGTCGCCCTGACGCAGGCGCGGCGTATCGAGAATGCCGTCGAGGAAGTCCGGCAGCAGGGTCGCGCCTGTCTGTTTCGCCGCCGTGGCGAAGGCGGCGGCGAACTTGCGGCCATAGGCGCCGGAGCTGCCGGCGGGTGTGTGGCCGGCGAGGATGACGACCGGAATGCCGCGCGCCTTCAACCGCATGGCGATCGTCGTCAGGTTGGCGGCGATACGGGACGGATCGACCGATTGCAGATAGTCATTGCCACCCAGTTCGACGACGCAGAGAGTCGTGTCCTTCTGCACGCTGAAATCGAGGCGCGCCAGCCCGGCCGCCGTGGTGTCACCCGACACGCCCGCGGCCCGGACGGTCGCCTTCAGCCCTTGAGCGGTCAGCGCGTCCTGAAGCCTGGCCGGCAGGGCGTCTTTGGCGTTCAGCCCGTAGCCGGCGGTAATGGAATCGCCCAGCATGGTGATGACCGGCGCCGCATTGGCCACGGGCGGCGCGGCGGCGGCAATGGCGGGGATGGCGCACAGGGCGGCCAATCCTGCCAATATGGGACGACGTGTGATCATGATCGCAATTTGCTCCGTATAGTCCCTATATAGGGTTACCGAACTCCCCCTCAAGCGTGAAGGCGATATATGTCCGCAGCCATCCTGCACCTCGAAGGGGTCGGCCTAACCCTGCCGTCGGCGGCGGGGCCGGTGACCATCCTCGGCCATGTCGACCTCAGCGTCGCCGCCGGAGACCGCGTCGCCATTGTCGGGCCGTCCGGCGCCGGCAAGTCGTCATTGATCGCGCTGGGGGCCGGACTGGAAAGACCGACGCGCGGCATTGTCCGGCTGTTCGACCAGGACCTGGCATTGCTGGACGAAGACGGCCGCGCCCGCCTGCGCCGCGGCCGGGTCGCCCTCGTCTTCCAGTCGTTCCAACTGCTGCCCAATATGACGGCGGAGGAAAACGTCATGGCGCCGCTGGAGATCGCCGGCCTTGCGGGGGCGCGCAACCGGGCGCGCGACTGGCTGGGGCGTGTCGGCCTGTCGCACCGTTTCGACCATTATCCGCAGCAGCTTTCCGGCGGCGAGCAGCAGCGCGTGGCGCTGGCCCGCGCCCTGGCGATCGAGCCGGCCCTGCTGTTCGCCGACGAACCGACCGGCAATCTCGACCACACGACGGCGGTGCAGGTGGCCGACCTGATGATGCAGCTGCTGAAAGACACAAACGCCGCGCTGATTATGGTGACGCACGACCGCGACATGGCGGCGCGGGCGGACCGGCAACTGACCATGCGCGACGGGGCGCTGGCCGCCCTATGATCCTGTCCCTCACCCTGGCCCTGCGGGAGATGCGCTCCGGCGTCAAGGGCTTCGGCATATTCCTGGCGTGCCTGGCCCTGGGGGTTGCGGCGCTGGCCGCCGCCGGATCGACCTCCGAAGCCTTCCGCCACGGGCTGGCGGCGCAATCGCGCGACATCCTGGGCGGCGATATCGCCGTGTCGGTCGAGGGCCGGCGGTTCGCGCCCGACGAACAGGCGGCCTTCCGGCGCTTAGGGAAGACAAGTGACCGGCTGCATGTCCGCGCCATGGCTGGCGGCAGCGACCCGTCCGGCGACCGGCGGCTGGTGGAGGTGTCGGGTATCGACGCCGCCTATCCGTTGGCCGGCACGGTCGATCTGCGCGGCGCAGGCACCCTTGAGGCAGCGACGGCGCCTTCCGGCGGCATTCCGGGTGCTGCCGTCGCGCCCGAACTGCTGTCGCGTCTGCACTTACGTCTTGGCGACACCTTGCTGATCGGCGACACGCCGTTTCGCGTTCGCGCCGTCATCGTCAAGGAACCCGACACGCTGGCGCGCGGCTTTGCGCTCGGGCCCCGGGTCATCGTTTCGGACGCGGCGCTGCTGGCGTCCGGCATCCTGCGCGGCGACGCCCTGTTCGGCGAGGCCGTCACCATCGCCGTGCCGGACCAGGCCGACCGCGCGCTGACGCAGCTCAAGGCGGCCTTCCCCAAGGCAGGTTTTACCGCAAAGGGCCGCCGCGACGCCCTGTCAGGGCTGGGCCGGCTGATCGACCAGCTCGAATTCTTCCTCAGCTTTATCGGCCTGGCGTCGCTGCTGACCGGCGGGCTGGGCATAGCCAGCGCGGTATCGGCCTATCTCAGCGACCGGCGCCCCGCCATCGCCGTGTTGAAGGCCGTCGGCGCCGACGGCGCCCTGATCCGCAACCTGTATCTCATCCAGCTCGGCGCGCTGACCGCCTTTGGGATTGTCATCGGGCTGGTCATCGGCGCCGCGACGCCGTTCGCTCTGGGCGCGATCGCCGGCGGCGACCTGCCCCTGCCGCTGGCCTTCGCCGTCTACCCGGCGCCGCTGGCCAAGGCGGCGGCCCTCGGCTTCCTGGCGGCGGCGGTCTTCAGCCTGGCGCCGCTGGCCCGGGCGCGGGCCACCTCGCCGGCCTCGCTGTTCCGCAAGGACGCAGTGGTCCGCATTCCGTTCGGGCCGGAGATGGCGGCGATGATCGTCTGCGCCATCGGCCTGATCGGGTTGAGCGCCATAACCGCCCCCAGCCCGGTCTTTGCCGCCATCATGCTGCTGGCCCTGGTCGCCGGCTTCGGTGTGTTATGGGGCGTCGGCCAGGGCGTCACCTGGCTGGCGGCGCGCCTGCGGCATCTGTGCACCGGCGCCGTCCGCATCGGCCTGGCCAACCTGTCCGGTCCGCGATCGGCGGCGCGCACCGCCGCGCCCTCGATGGGGTTCGGGATCGCCCTGTTGACCACCATCATCCTGATCCAGTCGAGCTTGCTGGCCCAGGTGACGACCTCGGCCGGAAAGACGGCGCCGTCCCTGATCTTTACCCAGATCGCGCCCGAGAACGCTGTCGCCTTCGACCATATCCTGGCGGCGGGCATGGGTGGTCTGAACGCCGGAAATTATCGCCGCTACCCCTTCGCCACCGGTCGTATCAGTGCGATCAACGGTGTCGCGGTCGACCCGCAAAAGATCGCGCCGAACGTGCGCTGGGCCTTCGATCAGGACCTGACCCTGTCGGCGCTCAACGCCGCTCCGCCCGAGGCCAGCCTTGACCGCGGCCACTGGTGGGCCACCGGATACAATGGGCCACCGCAGGCGATTATTGCCGAAGATATCGCGCGCGGCGCCAATATCGCCGTCGGCGAGCCGATCACGATTTCCGTGCTGGGTCGCGATCTCGATGTCACCGTGGCGGGCACGCGCAAGATCGATTTCGGCCGCTTCGGGGCGAACTTCCCCATCATTCTCGATGCCGCGGCGCTCGACGGCGCCAATTTGCGCAACATCGCCATTGCCAGGACAACGAAGCTGCAGGACGAGGCCATTATCCGTCAGGTCGGCGCTGCCTTCCCTGAGATAAACATCGTCAGCGTGCGCGAACAGCTCGACGCCGCGGCCGTGATCTTCGACCAGATCGGCTGGGCGATCCGCGCCGCCGCCGGGGTCGCAGCGGCGGCCAGCGTCCTGGTGCTGATCGGCGCCATTGCCGCCAATGCCCAGGCCCGGGCACGCGAGGCAGCGATCCTGAAAGTGCTGGGATCGTCGCGCGCCTTCATCATCACCACCTACTGCGTCGAATACGGGGCGATCGGCCTGATCGCCGGCATAACCGGCGTCGCGCTCGGTATCGCCGCGGCGGCGCCGGTCATTATCTTCGGGCTGCATGCGACGTTCAGTGCCGACTGGACGGCGATTGCCGCCGCGCTTGTGTCCCTGATTGTAGCGGGGGCCGTTTGCGGCGGGATCGCTGCCCTGGCAGCCCTGTCGCGGCGGCCGGCATCGGCGCTGCGATCCGCCGGTTAACTCCATTTAAAGTTGCGTGGGCTAAGGTCTGAGCAGTGAGTAACCTGTACCCCCGAGTAAGCATGCCCAAGGCCCGCATAAAAGCATTTGTCGACCCCGCACGGATGCTCATCGTCTTTCGCTTCCTGGGGGACGACGTCAATGCCGGCGCCCTGGAAGAGGCCTCGCAGATCCTGGCCGGGATCGAGGACCCGTGGCGCTACGATTTTCTCTATGACCTGCACCGCCACCGTGAACCGCTGGAGCTCAGCGAGATCGGCGCGTTCGGCGCCTACGTCCAATCCCTGATGCAGGGACGCGATCATGGCCGGGCGACACTGGTGATCAGCCAGGATCCCCGTATCTGGGCCCGCGCCAAAGTCTATGAAGACGCCACGCCGTGGCGCTGCCATCGCATATTCGAATCCCTGGACGAGAGCCTCGAATGGCTCGAACAGCGAAACATTACGGCCAGGGCCGCATAAAAAATCCGGCGCATTACAGATGCGCCGGATTTTTCCCGATCGGTGACGATATGCACCAAAACCGCCGGCTTACGCCTTGATAAAGGCGAGCAGGTCCGGGTTGATGGTGTCGGCGTGCGTCGTCAGCATGCCGTGCGGATAGCCCGGATAGATCTTGAGCGTACCGTGCTTGACCAGCTTGATGGCTTCCAGCGCCGCGGCCTTGTACGGCACGATCTGGTCGTCATCGCCGTGCAGGATCAGCACCGGCACCTGGATGACCTTCAGGTCGCCGCTCAGGTCGGTTTCCGAGAAGGCCTTGATGCCTTCGTAATGGGCCTTGGCCGAACCGCCCATGCCCTGGCGCCACCAGTTGTCGATCACGCCGTCGATCGGCTTGGCGCCGTCGCGGTTGAAGCCATAGAAGGGGATCGGCAGGTCCTTGTAGAACTGGGCGCGGTTGAAGCCCGTCTGCTGGCGGATGCCGTCGAATACGCTGACCGGCAGGCCGTTCGGGAAGGCGTCGGTCTTCAGCATGATAGGCGTGACGGCGCTGACCAGGATGGCCTTGGCGACGCGGCCATTGCCGCCGAACTTGGCGACATAGCGGGCGACTTCGCCGCCGCCGGTCGAGTGGCCGATATGGACGGCATTCTTCAGGTCGAGATGCTCGACGACGGCATTGGCGTCGGCGGCGTAGTGGTCCATGTCGTGACCGTCGCTGACCTGGCTGGAGCGGCCGTGGCCGCGGCGGTCATGGGCGACGACGCGATATCCCTGTAGCAGGAAGTAGATCATCTGGGTGTCCCAGTCGTCCGACGACAGGGGCCAGCCGTGATGGAAGACGATCGGCTGCGCGTCCTTGGGACCCCAGTCCTTGTAGAAGATTTCAACGCCGTCCGTGGTGGTGACAAAATTGCTGCTGGTCATGGTCGTAGCTCCGGAAAAGAAAATGTCTGGGAATGAAATGCTGAGGTACGCTACGCTTACAAAACTGATGGATTTCGCCTCACCGAAACACTTTCAATTCGAAAGCATTCCGGCGTGGGCAATTTTTAAAAAGGTGTTATGCGGCATCGACGAGGACGAGTTCGGCGTCCTCCAGGGCCGTGACGCGGATGACCGCCTCGTCGCGGATGGCGGCGCCGTCACGAGTGTCGAGGGTGACGCCATTGACGGTGACCGAACCGGCCGAGGGGACGAGATAGGCGTTGCGGCCATCGCCCAGGGTATATTCCGCCGTCTCGCCGGCCTTCAGCGTAGCGCCCAGCACCCGGGCATCGGCGCGGATCGGCAGGGCGTCGTCATCATTGGCGAAACCGCTGGCCAGGGCGACGAACCTGCCCGAGCGATCGCCCTTGGGGAAGGGCTTGGCGCCCCAGGCCGGGGCCTTGCCCGTCTGGCTGGGCAGGATCCAGATCTGGAAGATGCGCGTCGTGCCGGGCTCGAGATTGTATTCCGAATGGCGGATGCCGGTGCCGGCGCTCATGACCTGGACGTCGCCGGCCTCGGTGCGGCCCTTATTGCCCAGATTGTCCTGGTGGGTGATGGCGCCTTCGCGGACATAGGTGATGATCTCCATGTCGGCGTGCGGATGCGGCGGGAAGCCGGTGCCGGCGGCGATGGTGTCGTCGTTCCAGACGCGCAGGCTGCCCCACTGGTCGCGGGCACGGTCACGATAACTTGCGAATGAAAAGTGATGCTTTGCGTCAAGCCAGCCATGGTTGGCGCCGCCGAGGGAATTGAAGGGTCGCTTGTCGATCATTGGGAAGCTCCTTGAAGCTGTGTGCCGAACGTTTGTGTTCCGATGACCGATATGTAGGCCGGAAAATTGGTTGCAAAAAGCCGCAAATGTTGAGACATAAAGTTGCAGAATTTGCAATTTTACGAGGCGACGATGGAACAGCTGCGCGTCAATATCTCGGACGTCGAAGCCTTCTTCCTGGTGGTCGACACCGGCAGCTTCCAGAAGGCGGCGGAGCGATTGAACACTTCGAAGTCGAAGATCAGCCGCCAGGTCGCCCGGCTCGAGGACGCACTCCAGGTCCGCCTGCTGACGCGCTCGACCAAGGGCGTGCAACTGACCGACGCCGGCATGCGCTACCATGCCCGCGCCAAGGCGGCGCTGGGGGAACTGGAGGCGGCGGCAGAGGACGTCATGACGTCGGCGGCCGATATCGCCGGCCCGATCCGTATTACCGGCCCGGCCAGTTTCGGCATCATCCACCTGGCCGACAGCCTGATGGAATTCGCCGTCCTTCACCCGCGGGTCGAACTCGACATCGTCTTTACCGACCAAAGGGTCGACCTGATCAAGGGCGGTTTCGATATCGGCGTGCGCATCGGCCGGCTCGAGGATTCCAGCCTGGTGTCGCGCAGCCTGGCCAACCTGTCGAACATGACGGTCGCCTCCCCGGCCTATCTCGAGCGCATGGGCCGGCCGTCCATCCCGGAGGAACTGGTCGCCCATCAGGGCATCTATTACGCCAATACCGGCCCGGCCGACATGTGGCGCTACGATATCGGCGGTCGCTCGTCGGCCATCCGCGTACCGGTCCGCATGCGCGCCGACAATGGCGAGACCATGCTGAAGGCCGCCGTCGCCGGCCTGGGCGTGGCGCGCATGCCGGGCTTTATCGTGCGCGAAGCCCTGGCGGCCGGCCTGGTCGAACCGATCCTGGTCGATTTCGAATCCGCCGGCACCGGCATGCATATCCTGATGCCGCAGGGCCGCTCGCAGATCGCCCGGGTTCGGGCCCTGGTGGATTTCCTGCTGGCGAAGTACCGGTCGGTGCAGTTGTGAAGTAAGAAGCCCCTCCGTCATCGGCCGCTTGACGCGGCCGCTGCCACCTCCCCATCGCTTCGCGACAGGAAGGAGAGAGTAGCATAAATTTCGCCAGGTTCAACTTGTTCCCTCCTTCCTGTTCCGAAGGAATGGAGAGGTAGATTTTGACCGCGCCAAGCGGTCAAAAGACGGAGGGGCCTTTTTCTTGATGCGACCCTTTTCAATTCGCATTCGGCCTGCGCTAATCTCCCGCACAATCGACGCGGGGAAAACAATGGACAGGCGCAGCTATCTGACAGGTTTGGCGGCGCTGACCTTGAGTGCCTGCTCACGATCGGCGCAAACCCCTCCCCCTGCCCCGGCGCTCATAACCGTACCGACGGCCGGCAAAACGCCGCAACTTCTAACCGCAGCGCGCGCGCAAACCGCACATTTCGTGCGTTACGAACCCAATTACAAGCAAATCGCTTACCCCGGAGGCGACCTGCCGGCCGACCATGGCGCGTGCTCGGATGTGCTGGTTCGCGCCTATCGCGCCATCGGCATCGACCTGCAGAAACAGGTCCACGAAGACATGCTGGCCCATTTCAATCTCTATCCGAAGACCTGGGGACTGAAGGCGCCCGACAGCAATATCGATCACCGCCGCGTCCCCAACCTGATGGTCTTTTTCTCGCGCTTCGGCACGGTCCTCCCGCTGTCGCAGAGCCCGGCCGACTACCAGCCCGGCGATATCCTGGCCACCCATCCGGTCGGCACCCATATCGCCCTGGTCAGCGACTGCAAACGCGTCGGCTCCGACCGGCTGCTGGTCATCGAGAATATCGGCGGCGGGGTGCAACTGAACGATCACCTGCTCAGCTACCCCCTTATCGGCCACTACCGCTATGCTCTAACCTGAACCATGTGCACCAGGCGCAGGTCGGCTTCGAACGCCGGCACGGTCAAAGGTTTGACCGGCGTAAAGCGCACCAGCACGGTCTGCCCTGGCAACAGGTCGAAATAGTTGTCGCTGAAGGCGCCGTCGTGGGTCTCAAGTCTGAGATAGAGATTCTTGACCAGGGTCTTCGAGGTCAGGCCGACGACGATCTCCTTGCCGACGGCCTTCACCTGTTTCGCAATGACCGGCGCCGGCAAGGACAGGTCCTTGACCGGGCGGAAATAGAGGATGTTGTCGGCGACCAGCTTGCCGGCCACGGCGATACCGACGCTGAGCAGCACGGTCTCCGGCCCTGCCCCGCCGAGCAGGTGGACGATCTCGTCGCTGAAGACGACGGCGCTGCTATTGGCCTTGATCGTGATGGCCGCCGGATGCTCGGTGATGGCCTTGCCCTGGAAATCCATGACGCGCACGGTCATCGCCGCCGCCTGGTCGTGCAGCAGGTCGCTGACCACGGTGATCGTCACCTTGTCGCCCTCGATGCGCGGCGACACCAGCACGGCGTCATAGGCCTTGCGGGCGAAATACTGCTGCGCCTTCCAGCGGCCGTAATAGTCGATGCTGCTCCAGGAGGCGACCGGCCAGCAGTCGTTGATCTGCCAGAACAGCGAGCCCATGCAGTAGGGCATGCGGGCGCGATGGGCCTCCATGGCGACCTTGATGCCCTCGGCCTGCAGGACCTGGCCGACATAGAGGAACTGACGGAAGTCTTTCGGCACGACATAGTCGCGTTGCATGTAGTTGGTGATGGTGCCATTGCCGATCGACGAGCGCTGGTGCGCCTTCATGACGTCGGACAGGATGTCGTAATCGCCCGGCTCGGCATAGGTCTTGACCGTCCGGAACTCCGGGAAGGACTGGAAGCCGTATTCGCTCATGAAACGGCCGATATGGGTGCGATATTCGGTGAAAGGCTTTTGGCCCCACCACACATCCCAGTAATGGATATCGCCCGACTGCAGCGCCTGGCTGAGGTCGGCGTGGCGATCGGGTGCCGCCTGCGGCGAGGACGGCCAGTAAAGCCGTTGCGGATCGTTCTGCGCCACCACCTCGGGCAGGATCTTGAGGAAGATGGCGTTATAGGCCTGGGTCAGCTGGTCGCGCTGCGCCTGCGTATAGTTCTGCTTCCAGCCCCAGCCGCCATTGGGGACATCGGCCTCCCAGGCGGAATCGATCTCGTTATTGCCGACCCACAGGGCGATGCACGGGTGGTTGCGCAGGCGGCGGACATTCTGGACGGTCTCTTCGCGGACATTGTCGAGGAAGGCGTCGTCGCCGGGATACATGGAGCAGGCGAACATGAAGTCCTGCCATACCAGGATGCCGTTCGCGTCGCACAGGTCGTAGAAGTAATCGTCCTCGTAAATGCCGCCGCCCCAGACGCGCAGCATGTTCATATGGGTGTCACGGGCGGAGTGGACGACCTTGTCGTGCACGTCGTGGGTGACGCGCGGCAGGAAGTTGTCGTTGGGGATGTAGTTGGCCCCCTTCATGAAGACCGGCACGCCATTGAGCTCGACATAGAAGCTCGTGCCGTCGGCATCCGGGTTGCGCACGATCTTCAGGGTGCGCAGGCCCGTCTTCACCGTGCGCGTATCCCCCATGCCGGACGCCGTCATGACCCGGGCCGTCAGGCTGTACAGGAAGGCCTCGCCCAGGCCATTGCTCCACCACAGCTTCGGTTTGGCGATATGCAGGCTGAGGCGGACCGTGTTGAGGCCGGAGGTCAGCTGGACCTCCTGGCGCGTCTTGATGCCGGCATCGCTGGCGCTGCCCAGGTCGACCACGGCCGGACCGGGCCTGTCGGCGATGATCTCGACGACCGCGGCGATCGCGGCGCTGTCGACTGACACGCTGTCCTGAACGATATTCAGGTCGCGGATGCGCACCCCGTTCCAGGCACGCAAGGTGATCGGCCGCCACACGCCCGAGGTAACGAAGCGCGGACCCCAGTCCCAGCCGTAATGATAGCCGGCCTTGCGCGTGAAGATGCTGACCTTCTTGTCACCAAGCCCGCCATTCTCGCTCTGGTCATTGGTCGCCGGCGGGGTAAAGCCGAAGGCATCGAGCCGCTTCAGGCCCTCGACGATGGGTGAGCGGAAGACGATGCGCAGGGCATTGGCGCCGGGTTTGGCTTCCGACCGGATGTCCGCGGTCCATTCGCGGAACATGTTGTCGGCGCGCAGGATACGGACCTCGTTGAGGTAGACGTCGGCATAGGTGTCGAGGCCGGCAAAGACCAGTTCGACATGGTCGCGCTTCAGGGTGGCGGCGTCCAGGGTCAGGGTAGTGCGGTATTCCCAGTCTGTCTTGTCGATCCATTGCTGGTCGCGTTCGTTCATGCGGTAGAAGGGATCGGCAATCTTACCATTGGCCAGCAGGTCGGTATGGACGGTCCCGGGGACGGTGGCCGGCAACCATTTGCCGCCCTCCATGTGGCCATCGGCCTGTCCCGTAACTTGCCGAAACTGCCAGGCGCCCGTCACGGCGCGCTCGATCGGCAAGCCGGCCGGCGCCTTTGCGGCCTTGCGCGCCTGGGCAGGCGCGGCCTGAACCGCAGCCAGGGCCAGCCCGGCGCCGGAAGCCTTCAGCAGGCTGCGCTTGTCGATCGTTTTATCGTCCATGGTTTCCCTCCGTACGACACATGTCATGTGTTCTGATTGTCATTAAGCTACCGCGAACAAGGGCATAAATCCCTATAGGTGACAAGACTTGCCATAGGTCATATGTCATGCAATTAGGGTTTGCATTCCTATTGGTCAGACCATACTGGCAAACCTGCCATCGAGGTGAGAATTGATCCCGGCCGTTCGCAGACGCAATACGATCGCATCGGAACTGATCGGTACCAATCCGGCCCGCGCCGGCGACTACAATGAACGGGTCGTGCTCGAAGCGGTACGTACGCGCGGCACCGTGACCTGCGCCGAAATCGCCGCGGCCACCGGCCTGACCCACCAGGCCGCCAGCAATATCACCAAGCGCCTGCAGAAGGACGAACTGCTGATCGATGTCGGCAAGACGGCCGGCACCCGCGGCCAGCCCGCCACCCGCTTCAGCGTCAATGCCCGCGGCGCCTATGCCCTGGGCGTCAATATCGACCGGGAACATATGACTCTGGTCGTCATGGACCTGCAGGGCGAGGTCCGGCACCGTGTCTCCCGCCACAAGCCGTTTCCGCTGCCGGAGGAGGTCCTCGACTTTCTCAAGGTCGAAACCGCCGACATCTATGCCCGCCGCCTGGTGCCGCGGCGCCGCGTCATCGGCCTGGGCATCGCCATTCCCGACGGCATCTCCGTACCGCAGCTGCCGGAAAAGCCGACCGCCTTCGACCGCTGGGGCTTGGTCGACTTTCCCGCCATGTGCGCCGAAGCCCTCGAACTGCCGGTCTACAAGGAAAACGACGCGACCGCTGCCGCCATCGGCGAACGCCAGTTCGGCCGCGGCGCCGAATTCGACAGCTTTATCTATGTCCTGATCAGCGCCGGGCTCGGCTGCGGCATCATCATCAATGGCGAACCCTATATCGGCGGCCAGAACCACGCGGGCGAAATCGGCAATATCCCGGTCATCGGCGAAGACGGCAAACGCCAGATCCTGTGGGACACGGTCTCCCTGCCCGCCCTTTACGACCACGTGGCGCAACACGGCGTAACGGTCAGCCAGCCCGACGAACTGGACCTTGCCGTCCCGGCCATAGCCGCCGGCGTCGAGGCCTGGATACAGCAGGCCGTATCGCGCATGATGGTGCCGTTCGTGACCATCAACTATATCCTCAGCCCGCAGATGACCTTTATCGGGGGGCAGTTGCCTGCGCCGATCGTCGAGCGCCTGTGCGCCCGCCTCAACAATGCCATCACCCAGTACGAGACCTGGACGCCGATCACACCCTTTTCGGCCTCGACCACCTCGGCCGACGCCTCGTCGCTGGGCGCCGCGGTCATGGTCCTGCGCCGCCAGCTTCTGCCGTAACCGGCTGCTGTTGAAAACTCTCTGGATTTTGCAGGAAAAAAGAGCCCCCGAAACCGGCGCATACTCGGTTTCGGGGGTGACTGCGTAGACGTAGATCCAACCACCAGGGACGGGTCGGGACCGGTTAAGGCATACCGGGGAAAGCGCGTGACTGCGGTGCAATGACACGCGGTTCATATACGTACGCCAGCTCAAACAGTTGGGAAGAAATGACTGCTGCGGGAACAGGATGCGAAACTGCGCCCGCTTCCGGCCTCCTACATGCACCTCGCGATAGCGAATGTCTGCGGCCGAATATGCAATCGACTCGTATTTATAACATAAATGAAATAGCCGCAACGATTAATGAAATTATTTTTCTTTAATTTAATATATCAAAAATAACTCCTTTCAAAACAATGCACTGAGATCGGTCATCGATGAAATTAGATAAGTCCGACAAAAATACGTCTGCCCCCTGTTGTCATAACCGCGTAATTATTTTAATCGTCTTTGATAAATAACGCAGCCGCTGACGGGCCATGCCCGTTGGAATGACTGCGCAGAAGGTCCGCGCAGGGACCTCGGCGGGAGCGAACATATGCAACAGACGATCAGGCGTATTGTCATTGTCGGCGGCGGCAGCGCCGGCTGGATGACGGCGGCCGCCCTGGCGAAGTCGCTCGGCGCCCGCAACCACGACATCACCTTGGTCGAGTCGGAGGATATCGGCACGGTCGGCGTCGGTGAAGCGACCATTCCCGGCATCCGTATGTTCAACGACGTGCTCGGCATCGACGAAGACGTCTTCATGCGCGAGACGCAGGCCACCTTCAAACTGGGCATAGCCTTCGACGGCTGGCGCAAGGCCGGCGCCGCCTATTTCCACCCGTTCGGCAATTACGGCGCCGACATGGAAGGCATAGCCTTCACCCAGTACTGGCTGCGGCAATTCAAGGCCGGCGGCAGCGCCGATTTCGGCCAGTACAATGTCGAAACCGAAGCGGCGCGCGCCGGACGCTTCGGTCGTACGCCCCCGCTTGCCCCTGGCCCTGGCCCTGGCCCTGGCCCTGGTCCGGCAATGCAGCCGGCTATCAACTACGCCTTCCATTTCGACGCCGGTCTTTATGCCGGCTTCCTGCGCCGTTATGCCGAAGACCTCGGCGTCGTCCGGCGCGAGGGTCGTATCATGGCCGTGCGCCAGGACGCGGCCAGCGGCGACATCACCGCGGTGCAACTGACGGGCGGCACGACCATTGCCGGCGACCTGTTCATCGATTGCTCGGGCTTTCGCAGCCTGTTGCTCGGCGAAACCCTCAAGGTCGACTACGAGGACTGGAGCCGCTGGCTGCCGGTCAACCGGGCGCTCGCCGCCCCGTCCCTGCGCAAGGAAGCCCCGGTGCCCTATACGCGCAGCACGGCGCGCGAGGCCGGCTGGCAATGGCGCATTCCGCTGCAGCACCGCACCGGCAACGGCTATGTCTTCTGCGACGCCTATATCGGCGAAGACGCCGCCCTGAATACCCTGATGGACACGCTCGACGGCGATGCCCTGGCCGAACCTCGCCTGCTCAAATTCACCACGGGCCATCGGCGGCAGTACTGGAAAAACAACTGCATCGCCGTCGGCCTGGCGGCCGGCTTCCTCGAGCCGCTGGAATCGACCGGCATTCATCTTATCCAGACCGCCATCACCCAGTTGCTGTCGGTCTTCCCGAAGACCGGCATCCAGCCGGCCGTGGTGCGTGCCTATAACCGCGCCATGGACGAAGTCTACACAAATGTCCGCGACTTCATCATCGCCCATTACAAGGTTACCCAGCGCGAAGACACTGCCTTCTGGCGCTATTGCAAGACCATGGAGATCCCGGATTCGCTGCAGGATCGTCTCGAGGTCTTCGCCGGCCAGGGCAATGCCATGGTCCGCCAGGGCGAACTGTTCCGCGAACAGAGCTGGTTCGCCGTCCTGATGGGCCAGGGCCTGGTTCCACGCGACTACAACCCTGTTGCCGACAACCTGTCGCGCGATCAGTTGAACCAGCGCCTGAAACGCGTACGCGACGGCGTCTGCACCCGCGTGGCAGGCCTGCCTCTGCACGGCGACTTTATCGCCGCCCATTGTGCCGTGCCAGCCCCCATCGGCGTTACCCCCATACCGGTCCACGCCTGAGGCTTAAGCCTGACCCAAAAGACCTCTGTGTCGGTTTTGCAACAACCGCCGCAATTTGGATTTATATTATTTTTCCAAATTGCTTTTGTCTGACGATTAATTTAATCAACTTTCATTAAATAAAACGACTCACGCAGGGCTTTTACCATGCGGAGAAGGGGAACGAGGAGGACCTATGAATACCAAGATCAACAAGCCACTATTGTATCTCGGCGCGTCCGTACTGGCCGTGTGCACAACGGCCATGGCCGGCGGCGCACTGGCGCAGGACAAGGCCGATTCCGCGCCGGCGGCGTCCGAAGGCAAGGGCCAGGAGGTCATCGTCGTTGGTGTCCGCCGCTCGCTGAAAAACGCCCAGCAGTTGAAGAAGGACGCCGATACGGTCGTCGATTCGATCACCGCCACCGACATCGGTTCCTTCCCGGACAAGTCGGTCGCCGAAGCCCTGCAGCGCGTCGCCGGCATCACCGTCACGCGCTTTGCTGCCTCGGGCGACACCTCGCACTTCTCGGCCGAACCGTCGGGCGTCATCGTCCGCGGCCTGTCGCAGGTCCGTTCGGAATTCAACGGCCGCGACACCTTCTCGGCCAACTCGTCGCGCGGCCTGTCCTGGGGTGACGTTACACCCGAACTGATGGCCGGCGTCGACACCTACAAGAACCAGACGGCAGAACTGATCGAAGGCGGCATCGCCGGCTCGATCAATCTGCGCACCCGCGTACCGTTCGATTCCAAGGGGCGCCTGTTCGCCCTGTCCGCCGACGCCCTCTACGGCAACCTGTCGAAGAAGACGACGCCGGACATCTCGGGCATCTATTCCGACCGCTGGAACACGCCGCTCGGTGAATTCGGCCTGATGGCCAATGCCGCCTATTCGCAGGTCATCACCAATTCGGAAGGCGACCAGATCGGCCGCATGGTGCACTTCGCACCCGGCGTGCTCAGCCCGAACGACAACTACGTGCCGACCGGCATGACCATCTACCAGAACCAGTATGATCGCCGCCGCGCCGGCGTCGCCCTGGCCGCCCAGTGGCAGAACAACGCCCACAACATGCTGGCCACCCTGCAGTTCAACCGTTCGGACTACAAGAACACCTGGAACGAGCACAATGTCGGCTCGAGCTGGGGTTATTACGGCGACGTCGACGGGCCGCACCCGCAGAACTTCGTCGAAACCAGCAAGGATGCCGTCCGCCCGGCGCCGGGATCGTCGATCAATTTCGACCAAAACGGCGTCTTCACCAGCGGCGTACTCAACGGTACCTATGACTGGACCGGCACCTATTATCCCAGCGCCCAGGATGCAGCTAACGGCACCAATGTCGGCAATGCGAACTGGAGCAGTAACCCGGCCAGCGCCTACTTCCCGGCCAACTCCACGACGGGTATCGCCCGCCACTTCACCGGCAGCAATCCCAACTTCTTCAATGCCTGCGTCAGCGCCCTTTCGGGCAGCGTCGGCAATGCCTCGGTCAATGGCCAGAAGTGTCAGACCGGTGTGGGCATCGGTGTCGGTACGCGCTTCAACGACAGCCATGAAATCACCCAGGACGGCTCGTTCAACTTCAAGTGGGAGCCCACCGACCGCCTGAAGATCAATTTCGACGTCCAGTATGTCGAATCGACCATCACCAACTACGATATCGGCGTCGGCACCAGCACCTATGCCAATCTCGGCATCGACCTGACCGGCAAGTACCCGAAGATGACCCTGTCGGCCCCGACCAATATCAATGTGGTCGGCGGCGATGACTTCCTCGCCAATCCGGACAACTACCATTACGACAACGTCCAGGATCACACCGAGGACAGCGACGGCCATGAAACGGCAGCACGCTTCGATGTCCAGTACGACATCGGTTCGACCTGGCTCGACTCGCTGAAGGTCGGCGTGCGGTATGCCGATCGTGAACAGAATGTCCGCTGGGGCGCCTATAACTGGGCCAATGTCGCCAACAACTGGTCGCAGAACGGCGCCTACTACATGATCGACAGCCCCTTGTACAAGCCGGGCGCCTATGAATCGGACAGCTTCGGGACCAAGGTCCTGGGCAGCGGCGACCTGACCAACGCCCATGGCTTCGTCTTCGTCAACAAGGATGTCATCTCCAGCCAGGCGGCGCTTGCCGCCATCCTCGGCGCGCCGCAAAATCCGCAGCTTGCCGGTACCGATGCCAGCGGCAACCATTATGCCGACGACTGGGATCCGGTATGTTCGAACACCAATCACCGCGCGGGTGAAACCGACGTCGAGAAGGTCGGCTGCTACAAGCCCGTCGAAGTCCTGAGCGTCAGCGAAAAGACCCTGGCAGGATATGCCATGCTGAAGTTCGGTGGCCATGACGCCAAGATTTTCGACAGCGTCGGCGTATCAGGCAATGTCGGCGTCCGCTGGGTGCAAACCGAAGATGCCGCCAAGGGCGGCGTCACCTTCCCGACCGCCTATTCGTCGGCTGCCCTGCAGTGCAAGCCGCTCGATGCTGCCGGTCTTATCCAGGCGAATGCCAACAACCAATACCCGACCACCACCCAGTGCCTGCTGGCGCACAACAGCGACGCGATCGCCTTTGCAAATGGCGGTTCGGCGCTGAATAATGACAGCCATACCCACATCAACTTCCTGCCCAGCTTCAACCTCAAGCTGGCACTGAACGAACAATGGATCCTGCGCTTCGCGGCTTCGCGCGCCATGTCGCGTCCCGACATGGTCAACCTGAAGAACTACCTGACCATCAGCCCGACCGGCATTCCGTCGACGGCGCTGGACAAGAGCGTCAACGATCCGAACCGTGTCTTCGACGCTCAGGGCAACCTGGTGTCGTACAAGATCTTCTATTCGGGCCAGGCCGGTAACTCGGCCCTGAAGTCGACGACGGCCGACCAGTTCGACCTGTCGGTCGAAGACTACTTTGCCGCGGTCGGGTCCTTCACCTTCGATATCTTCTACAAGAAGTTCTACGACTACATCCAGAGCGGCCACTACAATGTCGCCGTCACCAATAACGGCGTGACCGAAAATGTCGCGGTGACCGGTCCGGTCAATGGCGATGGCGCCACCATCAAGGGTTTCGAAGTCGCCTACCAGCGCACCTTCGACTTCCTGCCGTCACCGTTCAACGGGCTGGGTGTCCAGACCAACTATACCCATATCCACAATACGGGTATCGTCAACACCAACCTGTCGGGCGTTGCCGCCGGCGAAGGCACGACCACCTCGGCCGCGACCAACGCCAACAAGATCAATCCGGGCGTCCTGGAAGGTTTGTCGGACAATTCGTACAATGTCGTCTTCTTCTACGACAAGGGCAAGTTCGGCGGTCGCCTGGCCTATAACTGGCGCTCGAAGTATCTCGTGACGGCGCAGGACTGCTGTACCTCCCTGCCCGTCTGGCAGGCGGCTGCCGGCTATCTCGACGGCTCGGTCCGCTATGCGGTCACCGACAATGTCGAAGTCAACCTGCAGGCCAGCAATATCCTGAACACCATCACCAAGCTGCAACAGGAAGTGCTCGGACCGACACAGGCGAACCCCGATACCAAGGCGTTCTTCCTGCCCAGCGCCTACTTCGCCAATGACAGCCGTATCCAGGTCGGCGTACGCGTAAAGTACTAGAGCGCTGTGCGATTTGGTAAACCAAATCCGCGCTCCAGTTCTTGGCTTGGTCGCGCAATTTAACCGAAAAGTGGGGACCACTTTATCGGATTGCGCTCCAGACCCATCAGGCCTGCCGGGGGTGTCTCCCAACATCGCCGGCAAGACAGAGACGCGTCACCTGTGCACAGGTGGCGCGTCTTCCCGTTTGCCGCTGTTATATATATTGGTGTTACCATGAATAATGCCCCCATTCGCCGGATCGTCATTGTCGGCGGCGGCACCGCCGGCTGGATGACGGCGGCTGCCCTCGCCAGGGTCATCGGCACGCGCCATCACGACATCACGCTTGTCGAATCCGACGAGATCGGCACGGTCGGCGTCGGCGAAGCGACCATACCGGCGATCAAGACCTTCAACGAATTGCTTGGTCTCGACGAGGACGAATTCGTCCGCGAGACCAATGGCACCTACAAGCTGGGCATCGAATTCGTCGACTGGCGAATACCTGGCAGTAAATATTTCCACCCTTTCGGAATTTTCGGCGCCGACCTCAACGGCATCGCCTTCCAGCACTACTGGATGCGTTTCCGGGCCATGGGCGGAACGTCGGACCTGGGCCGCTTCAATATCGAGACCGAGGCCGCCCGGGTCGGGCGCTTCGGCCGAACGAGTTTACGCGAAACCCACCTGCCCCAGGTCAATTACGCCTTTCAGTTCGATGCCGCCCTCTATGCCGCCCATCTGCGCCGCTATGCCGAAAAACTGGGCGCCGTGCGCATCGAGGGCAAGGTCGTCTCCGTCAGCCAGGACGCGGAAACAGGCTATATCACCCAGGTCGAACTGGCCGATGGCCAGGTCATTGCCGGCGACCTGTTCGTCGACTGCTCGGGTTTCCGCGCCGTGCTGATCGGCGAGACCCTGAAGACGGAATTCGAGGACTGGAGCCGCTGGTTGCCCGTCAACCGTGCCGCCGCCGTGCCGTGCGAACGGACCGAGGACCCCGTGCCGTTTACCCGCTGCACGGCGCGCGAAGCCGGCTGGCAGTGGCGCATTCCCCTGCAGCACCGGACGGGTAACGGCTATGTCTTCTGCAACGACTTTATCGGCGAGGACGCGGCGGCGGCGAAATTGCTGACCCGTCTCGACGGCACGCCCCAGGCCGATCCGCGCATCCTGAAATTCACGACCGGCCACCGCCGGCGGTACTGGGTGAAGAACTGCGTCGCTATTGGCCTTAGTTCCGGATTTTTGGAACCGTTGGAGTCGACCAGCATCCATCTCAGCCAGGCCTGCATCCTGCGGTTGATAAGTTCCTTCCCTCGCAACGGCATCGACCCGAAGGTTGTGGCCCTGTTCAACGACCAGATGGATGGTCTCTACAGCAATATCCGCGACTTCATCATCGCCCACTACGCCGTGACCGATCGCGAGGACACCGACTTCTGGGCCTATTGCAAGCATATGTCCCTGCCCGACAGCCTGCGCGAACGACTGGACCTGTTTGCCGCCCACGGCGCCGTCCCGGTCGGTCCCGGAGAACTGTTCCGCGACCTGAGCTGGTTCGCCGTCCTGACCGGCCAGGGCCTCATGCCGCGCAGCTATCATCCCGCCGCCGATGCCCTGAGCGACGAACAGGTTCGCCTGCACCTGGCCCAGGTGCGCGCCGCCATCCAGACACGCCTCGACGGTCTGTCCACGCACCAGGCCTTTATCGATACCCACGGTTCGGTAACGGCGCCGCGCCTGCTCAGCACCCAGGTTCCGGCATGAGCTGGACCGTCCTGACCGTCGGCACCGAGGGCGAAAGCGTCGTTGTCATCGATGCGGCCCTGCCCGCCCCGGAAGCCGCCGTCGACCTGGCGGCCAGCCTGGCGCCTTTTCCACCCGTCGCCGGCAACTACTATCCCGGCGCACGCCTGATCCTGGCGCCGGAACACGGCCCCGCGGCAAAGACCTATGTCGATGCGACCTGCGTCGCCGCACTGCCCGCCCTGCGCTCGGTCTTCGGCATTGCCGGCTTCGAGGTCGTCGAGGCCAGTTTCTCGATGGTCACCACACCGCCGGCCGATACCACGCCCGGCCAGCGTGTCGCCCACTGCGACACGAGCGACCCGTCACGGTTTGCCGTCCTGCACTATCTCTGCCGTCCGGAGCACGGCGGCACCGGGTTTTTTCGCCACCGAGTGACCGGCTTCGAACGCATAACGCCGGAACGCCACATGCTGTACAGCCAGGCCCTGGAGCTCGATCTCGAAATCTATCCGCCGGCCCCGGCCTACCTGCACAGTTCGTCGCCGGTCTTCGAACGCATCGGGGCGGTCGATGCCGCTTTCAACCGTATGGTCATCTATCGCAGCGCGCTGTTGCACAGCGGACTGATCCCCGACGACTTCGCCTGTGTCGCCGATCCGCGAACAGGCCGCTTGACCGGCAACCTGTTCCTGCGCGGGCGATAAGCATCCGATTTGACAAAGACCACGGCGCAAACGCACAATTCGCTGCAGACGCCACCATAACAATAAAAGACATGGCTCAGGGACACGCTAATACCGGCATCGATGTCGTCATCGTCGCCCTTTATCTCGGCATGGTGCTGCTGGTCGGCCTGTGGAAACCGGACAGGGGCCAGACGGCGAAACAGCATTTTCTCGCCTCGGCCTCCGCCGCCTGGCCACGCATCGGCTTTGCCCTCTATGCCTCGACCCTGGGCGCTACCTCCCTGGTCGGCATTACCGGCACCGCCTATGCCAACGGCATTTCGGTCTTCGCCTATGAATGGATGGCGGCCCTGGTCCTGCCCGTCTTCTGCACCTTCATCCTGCCGACCTACCTGACATCGCGGGTGTTTACGGTGCCGGAATTCCTCGAGCTGCGCTACGGCCGCTTCGTACGCACCTATGTCGCCGGCTTCAGCATATGTCTCGACATCTTTCTCGACGGCGCCGGCGGCCTGTTCGCCGGCTCCATCTTGTTCCAGATCCTGGCGCCCGACTGGCCGTTATGGATTATTTCGACGCTGCTGGCCGTGCTGTCCGGCGCCTTCCTGCTGCTGGGGGGCCTTCGCGCCGTTATCCTGGTCGAGGCCATCCAAGGCATCATCGTCGTGGCCGCCTGCGCCTGCCTGGCCGCTTTTACATTCCATGCAGCCGATCACGCCGCAGGCGGTATAGGCCAGGTGTGGGCCCATATCGATCCGTCGAAGCTGAAACTGATCATGCCGGCATCGGACCCCAACATCCCATGGACTGGCCTGGTCACCGGCGTGCCGCTGATCGGATTTTATTACTGGTGTACCAACCAGACCATGGTCCAGCGAGTCTTGTCGGCGCGCTCCCTCGACGACGGCCGCTGGGGCAGCCTGCTCGGCGGCGCCCTGAAGCTGACGACCTTGTTCCTGGTCGTTTTGCCGGGCACGGCGGCCGTGCTGATTTTCCCCCATCTCGGCGCCCCCGACCAGGTCTTCTCGCACATCGTCTTCGGCATCCTGCCGCACGGCCTGATCGGCATGGTCATCGCCGTCTGCCTCGTCTCCATCCTGTCCAGCCTGGCCTCGCTGTACAACGCCACCTCGACCCTGCTGACCATGGACTTCATCCGCCGGCTGCGGCCGGCGCTCAACGATGCCCAACTGATCCGCGTCAGCCGCGGCCTGACCGTCGTCGTCATGATCCTGTCCGTCCTCATCGCCCAGCAGATCGGCCATTTCCGCGGCACCCTTTGGCAGTACCTGCAGGCGGTCATGAGTTATTTCGTGCCGCCGGTGGCCGCCGTCTTCCTGGCCGGCTTCTTCTGGACGCGAGCCAATGCCACCGGCGCCGCCTGCGGCCTGATCGTCGGTACGGCCGCCAGTTTTGCCGGTTTCTTCGCCATCGAGGTCTACCGCGCCGTGCCCCTGCATTTCCTGCTGGCGGCAGTCGTGATCTTCGCCATCGCCCTGGCGGCCGTGGCCTTCGGCAGTTGGTTCGGGACGCCCGAACCGCTTGAGCGCATCACGCCCCTGATGTTCACGCCGAAGGTCTGGCGGGCGGAAACCGAGCGGCTGAAGGGCGTCGCCTTTTATCGCAACTACCGCATCCTGTCCCTGGGGCTGGTCGCCCTGACCCTGACGATCGTCGCGATCTTCCATTGAAGCCCTTCATTGGTCGGACAATTTGTCGGGAAACACGCGAAAGGGCTTGCGCGGCCATTAAATAAAGTGTCTTTGATTATTTGAAAGTGGCCACAGAACGAGCCGCGCTGCAGGGCACCGGAGGGAATATGTCAAATCGCAAGACGCGCAAGCCTCGTCCCGGCGCCACCCTGTTAACGTCAGCATTGGCCCTGAGTGGGGCATTCACTGCGGCGCTCGCTGGGCTCGCCGGCCCGGCCGGCGCAGCCGAACAGACCCTGTCCGACCTGGCCTATACCGCTTATCACCGCGACGGCGACGCCATCCTCATCGACTCGTCGGGCGTGGCGAAGCTGCGTATCTCGTTCCAGAGCCCGACCATGGCGCGTGTACAGATCGCACCGTCCGGCAGTTTTGCGCCCAACCCCTCACCCGCAGTCGCCGGTCCCTTGCCGCCCGTCAGCGATCTTCAGGTCACCGATGGCGCGCAAACCCTGATCGTCGCCACGGCCGGCCTGTCCCTGCATATCGACAAGGCGCATCTGCGCGTCGACGCCTACGACGGCGACGGCCACCCTCTCAGCCTGGAAAGTCCGGGTGATGGCACGGGCTGGGATAGCGACACCGGCGCCCTGCACCAGAGCCGTGTCCTGGGTGCCGCCGAGCACATCTATGGCCTCGGCCAGGACAACACAAATAACGGCACGCTCGATCGCCGCGGCACGGTCCGCGACCTGTGGACCGGCCAGCAGATCCGCTCCGGCAATGTCACCGCCAACTATCCAGTGCCGCTCTACCTTTCCACCGGAGCCGGCGGACGCGGCTACGGCGTCTTCGTCGACAATGTCTGGCATATGCGCTTCGATATCGGCAAGGCTCGGGCCGACCGGCTGACCTGGTCGGCGCCCGGCGGTCCGATCGACTACTACCTCATCGCCGGCCCGTCGTTCAAAAGCGTCATCGATCAATATACCCGGCTGACCGGACGCCCCACCATGCTGCCCCTCTACGCCTTTGGTTACTGGCAGAGCCGCTGTTTTTTCAACGATTTCCCCGACATCCAGACAACGGTCGATCGCCTGCATGCCGACGGCATCCCGCTCGACGTCCTGGTGATCGATTCCAACTGGCCCAATGTCGAGGTCGATTTCGCCTGGAAGGCCGACTTCCTCAAGGGGCGCCCGGCGCAATCCTGGATCTCCCGCCTGCACGCCGGCGGTGCCCATGTCATGCTGTCGACCAAGGGGCCGATGATCCGCTCCGAGGCCTCCAACTATCCGGGAGCCCTGGCACAGGGCCTGTTCGCCACCGACGGCCACGGCAAGACCCTGACGACCGGCTATTACGGCGGCCAGCTGATGGACTTCACCCACCCGGCCATGGAGCCGTGGCTGGCCACGCAACTGGCGCCCCTGTCGAAGCAAGGCATCGATGCCTGGTGGCTCGACCTAAACGAGCCCGAGGGCGAACCGCCCCAGGCCGTCTACCACACGGGCAAGAGCGCCGACATCCACAACACCTTTCCGCTGCTTACCTTTAAGGCCTATTACGACTATGAGCGGGGGCAAAATCCCGACAGCCGGCCGGTCATCCTCGGCCGGGCAGCCTCGGCTGGCACCCAGCGCTACAGCGGCATTGTCTGGACGGGAGATATCGCCTCGGACTGGCCGACGTTTCGCGCCCATATCCCCGAGGCGCAGAACAGCGGCCTGTCCGGCCTGCCCTACTGGACCAATGACAGCGGCGGTTTCCTGAGTGGCTTCCTCGGCAATGACCGCTACGGCGCCCATGCCGAGCTCTATCAGCGCTGGTTCGAGTTCACGACCTTTATCCCCATCATGCGCGCCCACAAGGCCGGTCCCTCCGAGCCCTATGAATACGGGCCGGAGGTCGAGGACACGGCCCGGCATTATACGCAGTTGCGCTACCGCCTGCTGCCCTACATCTACACGGCCGCTCACGAGACGGCGACGACCGGCCTGCCCCTGCTACGCCCGCTGGTGCTGGAATTCCAGGACGATGCCGGCGCCGCGACGGCCAGGACCGAGTTCCTGTTCGGACACGACCTTTTGGTCGCCCCGGTCATCTGGGCCAATACGACGGCGCGCCAGGTCTATTTCCCGGCCGGCCGCTGGGTCAGCTATGATGACGGCTATGAGGTCACGGGTGGCCGGAGCATCGGCGTGGCCGCCCCGCGCAGCCGCATCCCGCTGTTCGTGCGCGCCGGCGCCATCCTGCCGACGGCGCCCGACATGATGTTTTCCGGCGAAAAGCCCTGGGATCCGGTGACGCTCGATGTCTGGCCGTCCGGCACGTCGACCGGCAGTCTCTACCAGGACGACACCGCCTCGCAGGCCTTCGCGCACGGGGGATCGACCACGACCACCTTCCAATCGGTCGAGCAGCCGGGCAAATCGATCGACTTCACCATAGCCCCATCGAACGCGAAGTTCGGCCCCAGGCGCTGGGTGGCGCGTTTCCACCTGACCTCGACGCCTACAGCGGTAACCCTGGATGGCCAGCCGGTTGCGACGACCGGGGAGACCCGGTGGGCCTTCGACGCGGTCACCGCCACCCTCACCGTCACCCTGCCCGGCAACCATGCGCCGCACCGCGTGACGATATCGCTCGACGGCAGCCTCCATGCCCGGCCGGCCGCACCGCACGTCGACGCCCCCGCCGTCGACGATATCGTCGAGGTCGCACCGGCAAAACAACTGCCGCAATTCCTGCCGGCGCCCATCCTGCCCGTCGCCATCGACGCCGCCAATTTCGACAAGGGCGGCGAAGGCCTGGCTTTTCACGTTGCGACACCTGTCAAGAACAGCCTCTACCGCCAGGATGGCGTGCCGATTGTCGCGTCGAACGACGACGGTGGCGGTTATGCCGTGCCCGGCCTTCAGTCTGGCGACTGGCTGGCCTATACGCTGGATGCGGGTACGGGCGGTTGGTTCAGCCTGTCCCTGCGCGCCCAGGGCACGGGCGGCCTCGACCTGCTTCGTAACCGCTTTATCGCCCTTGCCCATATCGACATAGCCTCGGGCGGATCCTGGGCGAGCGCCGCCGGCGACACCGTCTTCTACCTGCCGCCCGGGGAACAGATACTCAGCACACGCGTGGCGAAGGCCGGCTTCACCCTGGGCAAGCTCGAATTTACCCGCCTGCCCAGGGCCGTCGCTACCGCCGAAGCCGAAGACGGCACGCTGGCGCATATCGCTACCGATACCGACCATGCCGGCTATAGCGGCAAGGGCTTCGTCGCCGGCCTGAGCGGCAAGGCGCAGTCGGTCACTGTCCAGCTCGATGCACCCAAGGCGGGGCGATATCTCGTTGCCCTGCGTTACGCCAATGGTGGCGGCGACGCCCGGGCCGTCATGTCGACCGGGCACGGTGCCGCCCGGGACCTGGCCTTGCGCCCGACCAGCGGCTGGGACGGCTACGAGGAGGCCGGCCTCGTCCTCGACTTGGCCGCCGGCCGCAACGCCCTTGTCATTACCGGCGCCGATAGCGGCGTGGTCAATCTCGACCGCGTCACCCTTGCGCCGCTTCCCTGATCTTTCGCTGTCCTGATCTTTCGCTGTCCTGATCTTTCGCTGTCTTGGGGACCCTTTCATGCGCTCTTTGCTGTCTCTTTCCGCCCTGCTGCTCGCCGGCGCGGCCCTCATTGCCCTTCCGGCCGCCGCCCAGTCGACCGGGATGCCGAAACTGGTCGAAAAGAACGGCCACTACGCCCTGATGGTCGACGGTGCGCCCTATCTGATGCTGGCGGGCCAGGCCAACAATTCCAGCAACTACCCCGCCGTCCTGCCCAAGGTATGGCCGGCCATAGCCGCCATGCACGCCAACACCCTGGTCATGCCCGTGGCATGGGAGCAGGTCGAGCCGGTCGAAGGCCAGTTCGATTTCAGCTTTGTCGACACCTTGATCCAGCAGGCGCGGGAACACAATGTCCGGCTCGACATCCTGTGGTTCGGCACGTGGAAGAATACCGGGCCCAGCTATACGCCGGCCTGGGTCAAGCTCGACAACAAGCGCTTCCCGCGGCTGACCAACAAGGACGGCTCGACCTCCTACGCCCTGTCGCCCCATTACGTATCGACGCGCGAGGCAGATAAAAAGGCCTATGTCGCCCTGCTCAACCATATCAAGGCGGTCGATGGCGACCACCACACCGTCATCATCATCCAGCCGGAAAACGAGGTCGGGGTCTATGGCAGCGTGCGTGACTATTCGCCCGTCGCCGACAAACTCATGAACCAGCCGGTTCCGGACGCCCTGATCCGTCGCATGAAGGCAAAGGCCCTGCGTCCGTCGGGCAACTGGCACGAGGTCTTCGGGCCCGACGCCGACGAATTCTTCCACGCCTGGTCGATCGCCGCCTATGTCGACGACATCGTCGCTGCCGGCAAGGCCGTCTATCCCTTGCCCACCTATATGAACGACGCCCTGAAGGATCCGATCAATCCCCAGGCGCCGGGCTCCTATGCGTCGGGCGGGCCGACCTGGAATGTGCTCGACATCTACAAGGTGGCCGCGCCCCATGTCGACATCCTGGCGCCGGACCTCTATTCGCCGGGCTCGACCGGATATGAGGCGACGCTCAATTGGTATACCCGCCCCGACAACCCCCTGTTCGTCGCCGAAACCAGCAGCGGCGCCGTCTACGCCCGCTATCTCTTTACCACCCTGGGACACGGCGGCATCGGCTTCGATCCGTTCGGCTTCGACTTTACCGGCTATGCCAACTATCCGCTGGGGACCAGGACCTTCGACGCTGGCACGATCGCCCCGTTCGCCCGGGTCTACGGCCTGTTCGCGCCGATGGCGCGCGAATGGGCACGGCTGAATTTCGACAGCCAGGTCTGGGGCGTCTCCGAGCCCGACGACCATTCGGCGCAGTCGCTCGATCTCGGCCCGAACTGGTCGGCCAAGGTGACCTACCGCCAGTGGCAGTTCGGCATGCCCGAGTGGGACAAGGACAGCCGAAACGGCTTCCCGGAGGGCTCGGAGGTCCCAAGCGGCGGGGTGGCGGTCGCCCGCCTCAGCGACAATGAATTCCTGGTCACCGGCGTCAATGCCCGCATCACCTTCGTTGGCGGCAAGGGCCTGGGCAACCGGGCGATGATCCTCGACCGGGTCGAGGAAGGCCATTTCGTCGACGGCAAGTGGGTCTTCGACCGGGTGTGGAACGGCGACGAGACCGACTACGGCCTAAACTTCACCACGACGCCGACCGTGCTGAAGGTACGGCTCGGCAGCTACGTGAAATAGGAGACGCATATGCCCGTCAGGCCCCCGCGCATTCCCTTTTACACACTTGGTCTTTCCGCCCTTGCCCTCATCATGGCCGCCATGCCGCTGAGCGCGGTGGCCGGCAGCTATGAACGCACGACAACCGGTATCGTCGTGCGGCCGGACCACGGCACGGCGCGCGAGGTCCGGCTCGAGGTGATAGGTGGCGACATCATCCACGTGCTGGCGCTCGACGATCCGTCACGCCCGCAGATCGAGGAACTGGTGGCGGTGGCGCGGCCGTCGGGCGCCTTTACCGTTACAGCGGACAAGGCGGTCGTGACGCTCAAGGCGGCAAAAGCGTCTGCGACCGTGTCCCTGACGACGGGCCTGGTGACCTTCGCCAATGCCGCCGGCCAGCCGGTGCTGCGCGAGGACGCCGCCGCCCTCACCCCCGTGACCATCGAGGGAAAGTCCTACCTGGCGACGCAGGCCCGCTTCAATTCCGGCACGACCGAGGCGCTCTACGGCCTGGGGCAGCACCAGAACGCCCAGATGAATCTCAATGGCGAGGACGTCGTCCTCAACCAGCACAATATGGATGTGGGGGTGCCGTTTATCGTCTCCGACAGGAATTACGGCCTGCTGTGGGACAACTATTCCATCACCCGCTTCGGCGACCCCAGGCCCTATAATCTGTTCGGCCATGACCTGCGTTTGCGCAGCGAGGACGGCAAGGCCGGCCTGACGGCGCGCTATTATGTCGACGGCCGACTGGTCCTGACGCGGATCGAGCACGATATCCACTACCAGTACCAGAAGGATGTCGACGAAAACTTCCCGGCCGAGCTCGCCGACGCCGTCAAGGCGCACAAGGCCATCCGCGTCACCTGGGACGGCACCCTGGCGTCGGATATTGCCGGCGTGCACAAGCTGCAGCTCTATGCCTCGGACTACGCCACCCTGACGATCGGCGGCAAGCCGGTCCTGGATGTGTGGCGGCAAAACTGGAACCCCTGGTACCACAATTTCACGGTCACCTTCGCCCGGGGCAAGCCGGTAAACTTCCATCTCGACTGGAAGCCGTCGGGCGGCATGGTGGCGATCACCCACGCCGATCCCCTGCCGGCGCCGGAACGCCACGCGGTCGCCTTTGCGTCCGAAGCCGGCACCGGCATGAACTATTATTTTATCGCCTCGGACAGTATGGACGGCGTCATCGGCGGCTATCGTCGGCTGACCGGCCAGGCGCCGCTGATGCCGAAATGGGCCTATGGTTACTGGCAGTCGCGGCAGCGCTATACGACGCAGGCCGAATTGCTCGACGTCGTCGACCAGTACCGCAACCGCGGCTGGCCGCTCGATAATATAGTACAGGACTGGTCGTACTGGCCAAAGGACGCCTGGGGCAGCCACGATTTCGATCCCGCCCGCTTCCCGGACCCCAGGGGCATGGTCGACGCCGTCCACGCCCGGCATGCCCACATCATGATCTCGATCTGGGGCAAGTTCTATCCGACGACCGACAATTATAAGGAACTCGACGCCAAGGGGTACATGTTCGAGCAGAATGTAAAGAACGGCACCAAAGACTTCATAGGCTTCGAGAACAGCCACTATTCGCCCTACAACCAGGACGCCCGCGACATCTATTACCGCCAGCTAAAAGACAAGCTGGTCGGCCTGGGCTTCGACGCCTGGTGGATGGACAATACCGAGCCCGACGTCAATTCCAACGAGCGGCCGGACGATTTCGCGATGCTGATCACCCCGACCCAGATGGGCCCAGGCGCGATCGTGCACAATGCCTACGCCCTGGAGACCACCCGAGCCATAGCCGAGGGCCTGGCGAAGGACCAGCCGGACACGCGGCAATTCATCCTGACTCGTTCGGGCTTTGCCGGCATCCAGCGCAACTCCGCCGCCGTCTGGTCCGGCGACCTGGTGGCGCGCTGGAACAATCTCTACGACCAGGTCGCAGCCGGGGTGAACTTCTCGATGTCCGGCATCCCCAACTGGACCAGCGATATCGGCGGCTACGCCCAGGAGGCGCGGTATCGCGGCACGCCGAAGCCGCAGGACCTCAGGGAATGGCGCGAGCTCAATCTGCGCTGGTTCCAGTTCGGCGCCCTGTCGCCGCTGTTCCGCAGCCATGGCGAAGAGATCCGCCGCGAGATCTACGAGATCTCGCCGGACAATTCCGACATGCGCGACAGCATGGTGTGGTACGATCGGCTGCGTTACCGCCTGATGCCCTATATCTACGCCACCGCGTCGGACACCTGGTTCGCGTCTGGCACCATCATGCGCGGTCTGGTCATGGATTTTCCGGGCGATGCCGCCGTCAAGGATATCAAGGACGAATATTTGTTCGGCCATGCCCTGCTGGTCGCACCGGTCAGTGAATACCAGGCCCGTTCGCGCCAGGTCTATCTGCCTGCCGGCGCTGCATGGTACGATTTCTACGGCGGCGAAAAGCTGGCCGGCGGACAAAGCCACACAGTCGCCGCTCCGGTGACGCAGATCCCCCTGTTCGTCAGGGCCGGCAGCATCGTCCCGACAGGACCGGTAACGCAATATGTCGACGAAGATCCCACGGCTCCGCTGACGCTCAATGTCTATACCGGCGGAGATGGTACCTTCAGCCTGTACGAGGACGACGGCGTGTCGCTCGGCTATCAAAAGGGCGCCTTCAGCCGCATCCCCCTCAGCTACGACGACAAAACCGGCACGCTGACGATCGGCGCGCGCGCGGGCAGCTATCCCGGCATGGTGGACAAGCGGACCTTCCGCGTACGCTTTCTGACACCCGGCATTGCTACTGCCTCGGGTTTCGACGATTTCGACAGCGAGGTCGCCTATTCCGGCGGCAGCATCCGTGTGCGCCGCCCAACGGCCGGCGGTCCGGCGCATTAGAATGGACGATCTTCTCTACGCCAACAAGACGACGACCCTGTACCGCCTGATCGGACGCGACATCGTGCGTGGCGGCTTTGCCGACGAACCGTTTCCCAACGAAGGCCAGATGTCCCTGCGCTACGGCGTCAGCCGGACCGTGGTGCGCGAAGCCGTCAAGGTCCTGATGGCCAAGGGCCTGGTGCGCACCCAGCCCCGGCTGGGTGTCGAGATCGAGCCCTTCGAGACCTGGGACCTGTTCGATGCCGAGATCGTCGACTGGATGCTGACCGGGCGACGCAATCGCGACGCCCACCAGGCGCTTTTTCGCCTGCAGCAGGCTATCGAACCCACCGCCGCAGCCATGGCAGCGGATAACCCGCCTGCCGGTCGCCTGGCCAGCCTGATCGCCACCTTGCAGCGCGAAGGCACCGGGCAGGGCCTGCTGCGCACCACCATTCTTGGTATCCACATGGCGGTGATCGATGCCTCCAGGAACATGTATTTCATCCGGCTGAAACCCGTCATCAGGGCGTCCCTGACCCGGCTGCTCGATCCCCTCGGCATCCCGCCGGGCGAACTGATTACCCCCTATGCCGGCCTTCACGCCTGCATATCCGGCGGCGACAGTGCGGGGGCCGACAGCGCCATGCGGGCCTTGCTGGAAATCTATGACAAAGCCCTGTGATCTCGCGTGGGAGACGCTTCAAACTTGCAATGCGATTAAATAAAGTGTTTTTGTTTATTAACCACAAAAGATACAACAGGGCCCGATCCCATCATGACTTCGATACCAACACGCGCCATCCGCCGCCGTTCGCTTCTCGGCGGCAGCGCTGCCCTTGCCGCCGCCACAAGCCTGGCCACCAATGCCGAGGCAGCGACTCATCGCACGGTAAAACGCGCTACCCTGCCCTTCTCTGACCCTTCCGTGGTCGACGGTGGCGTGCGCCTGATGCAGGGCGACACGGTGATCGACATCGTCAGCAAGGCCGAGGGCACGCTCAGCGTCGTCAAATATCCTAAGGAAGCAAAACTCGACACGGCCGGCTTCTTCCTCGGCACCGACCGGCCGGCCCAGACGCTCCGTCTCGATGGCGCCCATATCCGCAGCGGTGATATCGAGGTGCGTATCGGCGCCAAGGCCGGCGCCCTGGCCGTCTTTTATCGTGGCCGGCTTGTCCTTAGCGACACCGGCACCCTGCCTGTCACGAGCTTTGCCCTGTCCGAGGCCAGCGACCTCTATGGCTTCGGCCAGTTCCGCGACGCCCTGCCCAATTACCGCGACCGCACCGTCTACCTGGCCCAGGCCAATATGGATTCGGTCAATCCGGTCGTCGTCAGCCCACACGGCTACGGCATCCTGTGGGACACCCACACCGACTCGCATTTCGCCAATGCCGGCAAGACGATGAGCTTCAGCAATACCGCCCCGCTTACCCGTTATCACCTGATGTTCGGCGCCGATATCGACGGTGTGATCGCCGGCTATCGCCGCCTGACCGGCACGGCGCCGCTGCTGGGCAAATACGCCTACGGCTTCTGGCAAAGCCAGGAACGCTATCACAGCCAGGACGAGGTCACCGGCATTGTCGACGGCTATCGCAGCCGGAGCCTGCCGCTCGACGTGGTCGTGCAGGACTGGCGCTACTGGGGTGACGACGCCCGGTTCAGCGGCATGGTGTGGGATGCGGCCAGCTATCCCGACCCCAGGGCCATGTGCGACCACGTCCACGCCGCCAACGCCCATATCATCGCCTCGGTGTGGCCTGCCTTCGGTCCGGCCAGCCAGGTCTACAAGGACCTCGACGCACAGGGCCTTTTGTTCAAAGGCGCTCACTGGGGCGGCGGCAAGGTGCTCGATATCACCGCGCCGCGGGCGCGCGACATCTACTGGTCGCATATCGACCAGGGGCTGCTGTCGGTCGGCCTCGACGGCCTGTGGACCGATGGCTGCGAGCCGGAATTCCTCTCGACCGGCAGCCGCTACGTCACCGCCCTGTCCTATGCCGCCAATGGCGACTGTGCCGCCGGCCCGATCCGCGACAACCTGCTGACCTTCAGCTATTACCAGACGCGACTGATCCATGAGGGCATGCGCCGCAGCCATCCGGCCAGGCGGCCCCTGACCCTGTCGCGCAAGGTCTACGCCGGCCAGCAGGCCTTCAATGCCGTCACCTGGTCCGGCGACCAGTTTGCCGGCTGGGACACGCTGAACTACCAGATCGTCGCCGCCCAGCAGTTCTCCCTGACGGGCGTGCCCTACTGGACCGACGATATTGGCGGCTTCCTGGTGTCGCACCGCTTCCTCGGCGGCCTCGATAATCCGGCCTGGCGCGAACTCTATGTCCGATGGTTCCAGTTCGGCGCCTTCATGCCGGTCTTCCGCGCCCATGGCACCGAGGTGCGGCGCGAACTGTGGGCCTTTGGCGGCGACGGCGACCCGGCCTATGACGCGCAGAAGGCCGCGCTGCAGCGGCGCTATGCCCTGATGCCCTATATCTATTCGCAGGCCGCCAACGTCACCCTGAAGCACGAGACCTTCCTGCGCCCGCTGGTCATGGATTTCGCCCATGATCCCAGGGTGGCCGACTTCCCGAACCAGTACCTGTTCGGTCGCGACAT
The DNA here is from genome assembly GCA_965246725.1 of Asticcacaulis sp. GTDB lineage: Bacteria > Pseudomonadota > Alphaproteobacteria > Caulobacterales > Caulobacteraceae > Asticcacaulis. The sequence continues at coordinate 94,526 of CBDFFG010000002.1, read as the reverse complement.
CCTGGTGGCCGTGGTCAATACCCCGCTGGAGCACACACCCGCCAATCTCTACGAATTCATTCCCAACTACGCTGTCACCGGCCTCGCCGGCCCGGCGCCCGAGGTCAGCTTCTACGAGGGCGCGCACTTCGACCGCCTGGTCGAGACGCGCCTCAGCGACGACCTCAAGATGAGTTGGACCGGCGACCTGCCGTTTGCCCTCAAGGGCAAGCCCTACAGCGCCCGCTGGAAGGGACGGATCATCGCCCAGGAGTCCGGGCTGCACGATTTTTCCATCATCACCCAAGGCCTGATCAGCTTTGCCGTCGACGGCAAGACCCGCATCGCCAGCGCCGGCACCGACGAAGGCAAGGCCAATGGCGCCAATGGCGGCGTCTCCTTTGCCGGCCATGCCGGTGACGACAGCTACCATTTCCAGATGGAGCTGGTCGCCGGTCGCGCCTACGCGTTCGAGCTCAAACAGAGCCAGCCGACGCCCGACGTGGTCAGCCTGTGGGTGGAATGGAGCCGGCCGTCAGTCAGGGCGGCGCGCCAGGCCCATCCGGACAAGACCTTGCCGGTGTGGCTGCCCGCCGGGCACGACTGGTACCTTCTGGATAACCCTGTAGAGAAGCCTGTTGATAATCCCGGGATAAAGCCGGGAAAAATCGCCGGCGGCCAGGTTTTGCGCCTGCGTCCGGCCCTGCACGACATGCCTGTCTTCGCCCGTGCCGGCGCCATCATCCCCCAGACCCCCGGCATCCAGTACGCTGCGCAACCGGTCGATCGTATCGACCTGCACGTCTATAGCGGCGCCGACGGCGCCTTCACCCTCTATGACGATGCCGGCGACGGCCACGCCTATGAAACCGGCGAACGGCGCCTGTGGCCGTTAAGCTGGAGCGACAAAAGCCGCACCCTGCGCTTCGAGGCCGCACAAGGCACCTATGCCGGCGCCGTCGACCGCATTGCCTTCGCCATTATCGTCCATGAGGCCGATGGCCGCCTGACGCAGCGCACGGTCACCGTAGCCGCCGCACAACCCCATAGCGAGACCCTATGACCCTGCACCGTCGTCATTTTATCGCCGGCCTGAGCGCCGGCATGGGTGCCGGGCTCGGCCTCACCTCGATCGCCTCCGCCGGTATTGCCCGGACCGCCGGCGCGGGCCTCGCCCTGACCAGCGGGGCGAAGGGGAAAAAGACCCGGCGCCTGGCCGGCATCACGACCTGGGCGAAGGACGCTGCCCCGCAGCTAATTCTGCACACGGCGACCGGCGCCCATGGCGCCACCCTGCTGACCCTGACCGCCGCGACGCCCACCCCACTGCCTGCCCAGGCAGTTTTCGGCCTGCGGCTGGGCGATATCCCGGGCTTTGCTCATGGCGTCGCCTTCTGGCGCTACGCCCCGTGGAAGTCGTGGACCAAGCCGATGGCCATGAGAACGGCCGCCGACCTGCAGGCCGACGACGTACAATGCGCCTACTGGCAATATGACGACGGTAGCTACGGCGTTGCCCTGCCGCTGGGCGGCGGCGGTTTCCGCACGACGCTCGGCGCCGCAGACGGCCACATGGTCACGGTCTGTCGCGCCCTGGCCCAGGCAACGCCCAGCCGGCCACTGCCGCAACTGGCCGTCGGTTTCGGTCCCGATCTTTACGACACGATGAGCGCCGTCTTCGCCGACGCCATGACGGCGCTCGGTACGCCGGAAAACCTGCGCAAGCACAAGATCCTGCCCGAGGCCCTCACCTGGCTGGGCTGGAACACCCGGAACGCCTCGCACCTCGGGCAAAACCTCACCGCCGACTGGGTCCTGGCCCAGGTCGACACCATCAAGGCGGCCGGCGTTCCCATCCGCACCGTGGTGCTCGACGACGGCTATTTCCAGCACAGCGACAGCCGCCTGCAAAGCCAGGCGCCCGACGTCAAGCGTTTCCCCGGCGGCTTCCGGCCGGTGGTCGATGCCCTGACTGCCCGCGGCATCCATCATGTCGGCGTCTGGCACGCCTTCGACGCCTACTGGAACGGCATCGATCCCGATTCCGAACTGGGCCGGAAATACGCCGCCGACCTGTTCACCTGGACGCAGAAGCCGTCGCCGACCGATACCTCCGGCAAGACGGTCACCTACAGTTTCCTCAAGCCCGATCCGGCTCTGCTCAATGCCTATTTCGACAGCTACCATGCCGGGCTGAAGGCCGCCGGCATCAGCCTGATCAAGGTCGACAACCAGCTGGTGGCCGAACGCATGGCCACCAACAATTTCCCCATCTGGGACCTGGCAAAGCCCCTGCATGCCGCCATCAATGCCGGAGCATCTAAGCATTTCGACAATGCCCTGATCAACTGCATGGACATGACCAACGACGCCTTCCTCAACTTCGGCACCTCGGCGGTGGCGCGCTCGGTCGAGGACTATTTCCCATATAAGCCGGGCGAGACCTACGACCTGCAGGAGGGCAATGCCGCCGCCCACGTCCTGCAGGCCATGTATAACGCCCTCTATTTCGGCGAGATGGTCTTTCCCGATTTCGACATGTTCGAATCGACCAATCCCAATGCGGCCCTGCATGCCTCGGTGCGCGCTGCCAACTGCGCCCCGATCTACATTACCGACAAGGCCGGAGAGCACGATGTCGCCCTGCTGAAATCCCTGGTCGACGCCGAAGGCCGTACCCTGCGCGCCGACACACCCCTGCGCCCGACGGCCGACTGCCTGTTCCAGGTGCAACGGCCGCGCCTGTTCAAGGCCTCGTCGCGGGTGGGCGACGGCGCCCTGCTGCTGCTGGCCAATCTTGCCGATGCCGACAGCGTGTCGGGCGAGCACGCCTTAAGCGATGTCACCGGCCTGCCCCATGGCGACTATGTCGTCTGGTCGCACAATCGGGCCACCGCGTCCCGTGCGGCCCGGGGCGACCGGACACAGGCAAGCCTGCCGCGTTTCGGCCATGACCTGCTGGTGGTTGCGCCGGTCGTGCACGGCCGCGCCGTCATCGGCCTCACCCAGAAACGCAACAGCCTGGCCTCCGTTTCCGATGTCCACCACGATACCAAGACCTTACACCTGAAGGCGCGCGATGCCGGCACCCTGGTGATCTGGAGCGCCACGACGCCCGCGTCGGTTACCGCCGATGGCCATTCCGTCTCGTTTGCCTATAGCGGCAACCTGTTGAAAATTGCCCTCGACAGCGGCGCCCGTGCCTATAGTCTGAGTATAGGGTGGGCGTAAGTCCTGCCAGCTTCAGGAGGTCGATATGTCCCGGAAAACCCCTTCCCGCCGCGCGGTCCTGACGGCCGCCGCGGGCACCGTTGCCTTGGCCGCCGGTGACGGTGCGCTTGGCGCAACACCCGCGCCGGACTTGACCCTGTGGTACGGCCAGCCGGCCGGCCCCTGGGTCGAGGCCCTGCCCGTCGGCAATGGCCGCCTCGGCGCCATGGTCTTCGGCCGGTTGGCGCAGGAGCGTATCCAGCTCAACGAAGACACCCTGTGGGCGGGTTCGCCCTATGATCCCAACAATCCGGGCTGCGCCGCCAATCTCGCCAGGGTGCGGGCGCTGATCGACGCCGAACGCTTCCAGGAAGCCTCCGACCTGATCAATTCGGATATGCTGGCCACGCCCAAGACGGAAATGCCTTATGGCAGCGCCGGTGACCTGTTCCTCGATTTCCATGGCCTGTCGGCGCCGCTCAGCTATCGCCGCTCGCTCGACCTCGATACCGCCATAGCCTCGGTCAGCTTCACCACCCCCGCCGGCGCGTTTACCCGCGAGGTTTTCATAAGCCCGGTCGACCAGGCCATCGTTATTCGCCTGACGGCAACGGGCAGGACGGCGCGCCTCGACTTCGACGCCGGCTACCGCCACCCGCGCGAAGTCGATTACGGCGCTCCGGTCTATAATGGCGAGGCCACAACGACCCTGAGCAAGGGCGCCGCCTGGGATCTGCACGAGGACCTGATGGCGCAGGGCCGCCCCGGCGACCTGTCGGTTACGGCATCGGGCGCCCATGAACTGCTGGTTAGCGGCCGCAACACCGCCTCTGCCGGCATAACGGCCGGGCTCGACTTTGCCGTCCGTGTCGTCGCCACCGGCGACGGTCACATCGCGGCCCGCGGCGACACCCTGCAGGTTCGCGGCGCCACCCAGGTCACCCTGACCATCGCTGCCGCTACCTCCTATGTGCGTTACGACGACACCAGCGGCGACGCAAAACAGGCGACCCTGGTCGCCCGCAAGGCCTCGGCCCGGCCCTACGCCGCCCTGAAAGCCGACCACATACGGGCGCACCAGGCCCTGTTTCGCCGCGTGTCGCTCAATCTGGGCCGGACCTCGGCGGCGCGGCAGCCGACCGATGTCCGTATCGGCCAGTCCTTCACCGCCGACGACCCACAACTGGCGGCCCTCTATGTGCAATATGCCCGCTACCTGCTGATCTGTTCGTCGCGCGCCGGCTCGCAGCCGGCCAATCTTCAGGGCATCTGGAACGAGGGCGTCAATCCGCCCTGGGGCAGCAAATATACCATCAATATCAATACCGAGATGAACTACTGGCTGGCCGAACCGGCGGGTCTGGGAGCCTGCGTCGAGCCGCTGATCCGCATGGTCGAGGAGATAGCCCTCACCGGCCGGAAGACGGCCAGGGTGATGTACAATGCCAGGGGCTGGGTGGCGCACCACAATACCGACCTGTGGCGGGCGACCGCGCCGATCGAAGGCTCGTGGTGGGGCATGTGGCCGACCGGCGGCGCCTGGCTGTGCAAGAGCCTGTGGGACCATTACGACTATCACCGCGATCCGGCCCTGCTGGCGCGCATCTACCCGACCTTGCGCGGGGCGGCCGAATTCTTCGCCGACACCCTGGTCGAGGATCCCAAGGGCCGCGGCCTGGTGACTTCGCCGTCGATCTCGCCGGAGCACGAACACCTGCCGCATATCGCCACCTGCGCCGGCCCGGCCATGGACCGCCAGATCCTGCGCGACCTGTTCGCCAATACGCAGGCCGCCCACCGCCTGCTGGGCCGGGGTGACGACGACCTGATGCGGCGGATCGAAGCCATGCGCGCCCGCCTGCCCGCCGACCGTATCGGCGCGCAGGGGCAGTTGCAGGAATGGCTCGAGGACTGGGACGCCCGTGCCCCCGATCAACAGCACCGCCACGTCTCGCATCTCTATGCCGTCTATCCCAGCGAACAGATCAATGTCCGCGACACGCCCGACCTGATCAAGGCCGCCAAGGCGACGCTGAAGACCCGCGGCGACCTGGCGACCGGCTGGGGCACCGCGTGGCGCCTGGCCCTTTGGGCCCGCATGGGCGAGGCCGAACACGCCCACAGCATCCTGATGGGTCTGATCGGACCGCAACGCACCTACCCCAACATGTTCGATGCCCACCCGCCGTTCCAGATCGACGGCAATTTCGGCGGCGCCGCCGGCATACTGGAGATGCTGCTGCAATCGTGGGGCGGCGAGATCCTGATCTTGCCGGCCCTGCCCTCCGCCTGGCCGTCGGGACAGGTCACCGGCCTGAGGGCGCGCGGCGGCATCAGCGCCGACATAACCTGGGAAGCCGGCCGGCTTCACAGGCTGAGCCTGACCGGACCCGCCGGGGCCGAGATCAAGCTGCGCTATCGCGGTGCGCTACATACGGTAACGCTCGATACCGCCGGCAAGGTGTCGACCAGCCTGCAACTATCCGGCCGTCAACCGATAGAGGACCGCGCCATGGGGCGGGACCTCGGCGCTGACCTGTCCTGAGGCCGTGCCGAGATCGGCATGGGCCCACAGGTCGCGCACACGCGCCTTCGTCCGCTTCAGGTTCGACAGGGCAAAGCCGATCGTCTTGACCGCATCCGTGATGTTGAACAGGGCCAGGTAATGGTCGCCGTTCGGCGCCCGCGCCGTCCAGATGCGCGTGCCATCGGCGAAGAACCACGGCATATTGTCCTGGCTGTGCTGGTTGACCGCGAGCACCTCGTCATTGGTCAGCAGGTCCAGCGTCGGCTTGTCGAGATAGCGCAGGTCGCCGCCCATGATCAGCGGCGAGCGGGCGATCGACCACAGGGTCATCAGGGTCGTCTGCTCAGACGGCGTGAACTTGGTGTCGCGGTTGCCGAGCGCCAGCCGGCCCAGCGGCAGCATGTCGCCGTCCGGCCAGTGGCCGGGAATACGGAAAGCATTCCAGCTTTCGAAGCGGGTAAACTGGGCCTCCAGCAGGGGCCATTCGTCCCAGAAATCGTCACTGATGCGCCACATCTGGGCGTAGCGACGGACATGGTCGCCGCGCGCCACCGGTGTTTCCCCGGGTGACAGGCTGAGCATGATCGGCCGGCCGGTGGCCAGGATCGCCGCATGCGCCGCCTCGATCTCCGGCGCATGGGCGTCGTAGGGACGGCTCATATCGTCCATCTTGACGAAGTCGACGCCCCACGCGGCATAGAGGGCAAAGACGCTGTTGTAATAGGCCTGTGCGCCGGGCTTCGTCATATCGACGCCGTACATGTCCGGGTTCCACGGGCAGATGCTGTCGGTATTGGCGATGTCACGGGCGTGGTAGGCTGTGCCGAGGACCGGCAGGTTTTTCTCGACCGCCAGACGCGGAATGCCGCGCATCAGATGGATGCCGAACTTCAGTCCCAAGGCATGGACCTGGGACGCGATGGCGGCAAAGCCCTTGCCGTTTGCACCGGAAGGGAAACGGTTGGGCGCCGGCAGCAGGCGGCCATAACCGTCGAGGGTCGGCTGCGGATTCTTGCTGTATTCGTAGCTGGTGGCGCCGGCTTCGTACCACTGGATATCGATGGTGAAGATGTCGTAGCCGTGCGGCAGCAGCTTGTCGGCCATGATATGCGCCGTCTCCAGCGCCTGGGCCTCGGTGATGGTGGTGGCGAAGCTGTTCCACGAATTCCAGCCCATGGGCGGGGTCGGCGCCAGCAGCTTTGCCGCCTTTACGGGTTTCGCGTCGCCTGATGCCGCAACGGCCAGGGCCGGCAAGGCTGTCAGGCCTGCGAGAAGTGCGCGGCGGCTGGCGCCACGGGTGGTTTCCGGCTTTGTCGTCATCGTCGTGGTTCCCCTTGGTGGTACAGCGGTCGTCGCCGGAGCACCTTGTGAAACCTAGTGATATCGACCTAATAATTGTCAGACAAGTGCGTTTTGCCGGGATCCTCATTTTGGACGTTCATCAGCGCTTGAAGCCTCCGGCAAACGGCCTATTGTTGCCCTTCAGTCCGTGTTGCGTTGCGTACCCCTATCCGCCAATCGCACAGGAGCCCCGCATGGCGCGCTATTCCAGCATTCTCGATACCGTCGGCAATACGCCCGTCGTCCGCATCAACCACCTGGCGCCGGACCACGTCAATCTGTGGGTCAAGGTCGAGGCCTTCAATCCACTCGGCTCGGTCAAGGACCGCCTGGCGCTCGGCGTCATCGAGGCGGCGGAAAAGTCCGGCGCGCTCAAGCCCGGCCAGACGGTGGTCGAGGCGACCAGCGGCAATACCGGTATCGGCCTGGCTATGGTCTGCGCCGCCAAGGGCTATCCCCTGGTGGTCGTCATGCCGGAAAGCTTCTCGATCGAACGGCGCAAGCTGATGCGTTTTCTGGGGGCGAAGGTCATCCTGACGCCGGCGTCGTTACGCGCCTTCGGCATGGTCGAAAAGACCATCGAGCTGGCCAAGGCCCATGGCTGGTTCTATACGCGCCAGTTCGAGAACGAAGCCAATCCCGACATGCACGCCCGCACCACGGCGCGCGAAATCATCAATGACTTTGCCGGCGACCATCTCGACTACTGGGTGACCGGCTACGGCACCGGCGGCACGCTCAACGGCGTATCGCGCGTCCTGGCGAAAGAGCTGCCTGAGACGAAGATAGTCGTCTGCGAACCGGCCGACGCTGCCCTGCTGGCCAGCCATGAGCCGCAGGCCCGCCGCGATGATGGCGCCCCGGCCTCGGCCCATCCGGCGTGGAAACCGCACCCGATGCAGGGCTGGACCCCGGACTTCATTCCCAAGATCACCGGCGATGTCGACCTGTCCCGCGTCCACAAGATCCTGGCCATCGCCGGAGCTGAGGCCATGGGCTGCAGCCAGAACCTGGCCGCCAGGGAAGGCATCCTGTGCGGCATCACGTCCGGCGCGACCTTCGCCGGCGCTTTGCAAATTGCAAGCGAAGCACCAAAGGGGGCGAACATCCTGTGCATGCTGCCCGACACCGGCGAGCGTTATCTGTCGACGCCGCTGTTCGGCAATGTCGAGGTCGATATGAATGCGGCCGAACTGGAGATCTTCCGCTCGACGCCGTATGGCGTGCCGGCGGAAACCGTTTGAACGAACGCCATACCAGAACTCCCCCTTTTGAAGCTAGGGGATGCACACAACTCTAAAACCGCAATTTATTCAACGTCTTATCGGTTAAAAATATAATCCGTATGCGGATTATATTTTCACCAAAAAGCCAATGAATTCAGGGGTGGATTTTTCGAATTCTCAGCCCGATTTGAGATGTGTGAATCACCTAGCTTTTGAAGGGGGAGCTCGAAAACAGCGCCAAGCTGTTTTCGAGAGGGGGTAGATTCACACACTCCCATGCGGCTTTTCGGCAGGCTGCCCCTACCCCCTCTTGTTTTCCGCTTGGCGCGGAAACCAAGCTCCCCCTTCGAAAGGGGGAGTTCTCAAAGGTAGGCGCGCCCCATTCCACCTTGCAAATCGCAAGCAACACAAGACCATCCCCTCTCCATTTAAAAACGGGGAGCTCTACAGGGTGGACTACCGGCGCAGCAACGACATCCGGTCGCCCCAGTAGCCTTCGGCCGTCCAGCCATCGGCATCGACATCGCCCGGAGCGACATCCATCGAATCCTCGGTGATCAGGTCGTAACCCGCCATGGCGATGGCGACCGCAGTCCCCATGCGTGTGCCGGTGACGAAGACGCGGCCCTGTACATCCTGGCGGCGGTAGCGGTAGACCGTTATCAGGGGGATCATCACGCGACCAGGACCTCGACATTCTGCTTCACCTGTTCCGATGCTTCGGAGACACGGGCAAAAGTCGAGGAGATATGGCCAAGGCTTTGCTCGATCTGCTGCACGGCGGTGACCGCCGACTGCATGTTGAGGGAAATCTCGCCCGTAACGGCATTCTGTTGCTCGATAGCGCCGGCGACGCTGGCGACGTTTTCCATAACCGAGGTCATGGAGGTCGAGATCAGCGCCAGGGCGCCGACGACCTCGGTGGTCACCGCCTGCATATTGGCGATTTCCATCGCGATCGTCTTGGTCGAGCTGGCGGCCTGGTTGGCCAGGGACTTGACCTCCGATGCGACGACGGCGAACCCCTTGCCGGCCTCGCCCGCCCGGGCGGATTCGATGGTGGCATTGAGCGCCAGCAGGTTGATCTGCGAGGCGATGTTCTGGATCAGGGCCACGACATTGTTCATGGAGATGGCCGAGCTGTTCAGCGTGCCGGCCGAGGCATTGGCGCTTTCGGCGTGGCGGAAGACGCTCTCGGCGCCGGTCCTGGCGAAGTTCATGCTCTGCGCGATTTCGCGGACGCTCTGGCTCAGTTCTTCGGACGCCGCCGCAACCGAATTGATAATGGCGCCGGTTTCGGTCGAGGCGCCCGATGCCCCGGCCGCCATATGGTTGGCGACCGCCATCTGGTCGATGACCTCGCCCAGCTCGGTATTGATGTCATGACCCAGCCCGTCATTGCGCAACCGCTTTTGCACCATCTGCGTGGTGTCGGTGGCGAATTTGACGACCTTCACCACCCGGCCCGCCTCGTCGAAGATCGGATTGTACGAGGCCTGGATATAGATATCGGCGCCGCTCCTGCCGATGCGGCGGTATTCGCCGGCTTGGAACTCACCCCGGCCGAGCGCTGCCCAGAAGTCGGCATAGTCACGGCCGGCGGCGTAATCCGGGTCGCAGAACAGCCTGTGATGACGGCCGGCGATTTCCTCCAGCCGATAACCCAGAACGGCAAGGAAGTTGGGATTGGCGGTAATAACCTCGCCCGCCGTCGTAAATTCGATAACCGCCTGGGCACGGTCGATGGCGGCGATCTTGCCGGCATAGTCGAGCGCCTGCAGCTTGGCGGCCGTGATATCGCTGGCGAACTTAATCACCCTGACCACGCGCCCGGACCGGTCGCGTATGGGATTATAGGTGGCCTGTAACCAGATGGCCCGGCCGTCTTTCGTCATGCGCTTGAATTCGCCCGACTGGAAATGCCCGGCGGCCAGGTCGCGCCAGAAGCGGTCGTAGGCCTCGCTCTTTACATAGTCCGTTTCGCAGAACAGGCTGTGATGCCGCCCCTTTATCTCGATCAAGCGATAGCCGGTCGTGGCGAGGAAATTGTCATTGGCGCTCAGGACCTGGCCGTCCGGAGAAAACTCGATGACGGCCTGCGACGCATTCAAAGCGTCGACAATGGAGCGATCGGCGCTGGGGGCGTGGCCGAAAAACATGGCGATAACCTCACGGAATCTGTCGGTATGCGGCGACCGTGCCGCCTGCCCCCGCCGGCAGAACGCACCGAAAGGAAGGCAAGCGACATGGCTTACGCAAGGAAAACATCATTTTTACTGGAAGAGATGAGGCATGCATGCCGGGAAGAATGCATGCCTGTATCTGAACACAACACAGTACAAATACGCATCGTGTAATATCGAAATATCCGCGATATCCAGGGGGTGGAAATGCAGTAAATCGTCATATTCCGCGACAGAATAGACCTCACCCGACACAAATTAACGCTAGGTTAACGGCAAATGGGAGCGCTACCTGATGCCAATGATACCACTGCATATTTTTTGCGCATTTTGACACAGATGCCGGACAATTGGATATGACAATTAACAAATGTGACGGAAACATATACTCGCAACAACTATAGATTTCCAAATCTCCAGCAATTTCAAGTTTTTCTCCCATAGGATGAATTATGTATTGTGGGATACTTTTCTGCGTATTTCGACATGTGCTAACCTTTATTGGATACCGCTCGCCTTTAACCCTTATGGGGTTTACGATAATCGAGACCGGCAAATTACAGGACGACATACGACTTGTCGCTGGGGGTTTTAGCCATGACGACGGATACGGCCGATGGCGTAACCGGCTCTACATTCAGGGGCGACGATTTTGCTTCCTGCTATACCTTCCTCAACAGTCTCTTCGACTGGCACGCCGTACCGGTGTCAGCTGCGGACGCATTTTCCTGGAAGCTGAGTCTGGCCGGCCTGCGCGGCCCGGAAGGGGCGCCCGGAAAGATGACACTGGCGCATTTTCGCTCGGACGGCGGCTTTCGACAAACCCGCCTGGCAAACGATTGCGATATCGCCATCCTGCTGCCGATGAAGGGCTGGGCGGTACTCCACTATCCCAACGAGTCGGTGACAATCCAGCCGGGACAGGCCGCCATCTATCAGTCCCTGGCTGTGCAGAAACTCGAGACCTTCGCACAGGACGGCGCCTTCGAGACCGGCTTCATCAAGCTGAGTTTCATCTTTGCCCAGCAGTTCCTGTCGGAAACCCTGCATCACCCGGTCGAGCGCAATCTCAACCTGCCGCCGCTGATCGAGGCGGCCAGCGGTAAGAACGAACTGATCCTCAGCATCATCACCCTGCTCTGCAACCAGAACTTCCCGGACATCAGCCGCAGTATTTCGCCCGGCCTTCGCCGGCGCATCTTCGAGACCTTCAGCCAGTTGCTGATGGAGCTTATTCCCCATCGCTACTCCCCGCGCCTGCGAGAGCAGCAGGCGGCGCCGGTTCCCCGCCACATTCGCCTGGCGCAGAAGTATCTCGAGCAGCACGTCATGGATCAGCCGTCGATCGCCGATGTCGCCCGCGCGGCCCAGGTCAGCGTGCGTACCCTCGAGGTCAATTTCCGCGCCTATCTCGACATGACGCCGCGCACCTATCTGCGCGTCGTGCGCCTGCGCCTTGCCCGCCACGCCCTGATGTCGACCAACGATACGCGCCAGATCGCCGATATCGCCAAGAGCCTCGGCTTCACCCATGTCAGCCGCTTTTCGCAATACTATGCCAGCCTGTTCGGCGAAACGCCGTCCGATACCCGTCAGCGCGTCGACCGGTAGAGTTTTTCAGCTCAATCGCCGCATGGCTCCTCGCACATGCTCGGGCGCGCAGTCGCACGCTCCCAACGGCCGAAAAAAGGCCGTTGGTATTATATTCCCGCTAGCGGCTGGATCAGTCGGCCGATCCACGTCTGCATGACCACGGGTGCCTCGGCTGCAACGAGGCAAACGCAGTCCGTTGCCGCGGCAGGTGCGTGGGAATGGCTGCCATCGCAATCCATCAGGTTACCCGGGCCGTAGACGCCGCCCTCGTCGGCCAGGTTGCCGGACAGGACGACGGTGATTTCGCGTCCGGCGTGGCTGTGCTGCGGCACGGCTATGCCGGCCTTGACGGAAATCAGATAGGTTCTTGCCCCCCGCGTCTCGCCATCGAGCGCCACGGGAGCGATCCACACGCCGGGCGCCGGCCAGTGCCGCCTGCCCACCGTTGCCGGATCCATCGTATTGGGTAACGCGATCGCCTGCAGCCATTTGGGCCAGCGCGGCTCAGGCCGGGCGCGAGGGCTACCCGCTTCAAGCGCATCGATGCGTTCCAACGACTGAGCGAGCGACTGCACAAGCGTTTCATCCGGCAGCGGCGCCTCGTCCCCCTGCGGCAAGCGCGCAATCTCACCGGCGTCAGCGGCAGACAGGATATCGCGGCATTGCGGGCAGCGATCGATATGGGCTTCCAGCGCCAGGTCGAGGCCGGGGCTGAGCATGGCATGGTAATATTGCGTCAACAGAAGCGGCTTGGGGTGCGACCTTACCTGGCCAGATTCTGGGCCGGACGGCCGCGGATATGCTGCTTCGACAGAGAGGGTCATAGGGGATCCGTACGCTTTACCTGGGCGACACTATTGGCACAGATTACGTCGCCGCAAGAGGTTCGGATCGCTCTTTCGGGTATTTGGCGGAATATTTGGCTACACCTTACGGTGAACGGGGCTTTGTCGCGGACGTGCGGGTGTTCCACACTATCCCGTCGCGCCCCGAATGTCGCCGTGATTGACGACATCGACCGTTTCGCCGTTGCCGCGAATGGCAAAGCCGGCATCGCCGCCGCTGCGCCCAGCAGAGTCTCCACTCTGTCCGGCGTCGCCACCCTTGCCGCCGGCTATCCCGGATGCGCCGCCGCGCCCCCCACCGGCAGGCGATCCGTACCGGCCGGGGTCCCCCATGCCACCGAAGCTCGCTATGCCGGCCTCGCCGCGAAGGCCATTGGGAAAGCCGCCACCGCCACCGCTGCCACCCGTCGCGCCGCTGGCATTGGCCCCGCCGCCGCCCCCGCCGCCAGCCTTGACCGAACCGGTTTCCGTAATAATGACGAGAAGGGGTGCGTGGGCGACGATGGCGTCGCCGCCGACCGTCCCGTTAGCCGCCCCGGGGATATCGCCGCCATTACCGCCGTTTCCGCCGCCGCCGTAGACATTGCCCTGGATGTACAGGCTAAGCTCGACGTCCGGGCCCCACGTACCGGTGTCGATACCGGTGCCGCCACCCGCCTTGCCCAATATGTTGACGCCCTTGGGGACGACGAATATGAACTCCCTGGTTTCGGAATGGGCGTAGCCGGCCATATCGGCGAGTGTGCGCAGGTTGGCGCTACGGGTAACGACCAGCTTTACCGGAGGCGGCAGGTCCGTCTGCGCGGCAGGTGCGGCGGGCGCACCAACCTGCTGCATCCCAGTCTGCTGCGCCTGTGCGCCGGAAGCCAGTCCGGCGAGAATCGCCATCGTGCACAGAGTGAAGCGCATAAATCCCTCCCAAGATTAATATATACGGTATACAAATATAGACCGGTAAGCAAGCCGCCGCGCGTTCGGCGATGAGCCAAACGGGAGCAAAAAAAGCCGCGCCAAGCGGCGCGGCTGAAGGAAACAGGGAGGAACGCCCCGGAGGGCAATGGCGCGAGGCCGAAACCAAATAGTATACCATTACGCGGAAAACACAAGCCCCATGGACTTAAAAAGCATGTCGGACAGGGCGATGCTCCTCGACCGCATCCTCGCCCACCGCCGCAGTGGCGGCTCCGTCGATGCAGCGTAGAAAGCCCTTGAGCAGGGCAATGTCGGAACCGGCAAGTCCGTCGAGCAACCGCCGTTCGAATTCGGCAGCCTCGGCCTGGATCTGCTGATAGACCTCCTCGCCGCGCGCCGTCAGGGTCAGATGATGAGAACGGCCATCGCGATTGTGCGCGACGCGGTTCACCAGGCGAATCCGGCTGATATACTGGGACGCGCGCGATACTGCCACCTTGTCGAGACGTGTTCGCAAGGCCAGTTCACTCTGGGTCGTCGGACCGCCTTCATAGAGCATGGCCAGCAGACGCCACTGCGCCAGGCTGAGATTGTGCCGACCGATGGTCGCTGCAAAAGCGCCTCTGACTGCCGCCCAGGTGCGGGGCAACTGGTCGGAAACGGCGTCGTCCTGTTCACACGGTAAGATTTCCAGCATGTCGTGCTTCCGGTAAATGTCGAGGCCGTCAACACGCCTCGCGTTTCAATGTATACCGTATACCATAAATGGATACAAGAGCGCCACATACTGACGATATGCGAACGATTTGTGCTGCGACGACCTTCCGACCGACGACAAAAAGGGCCGCACCTCAAATGATACGGCCCCTAGTTTTCAGGTCGATTCGCGCCGGGAAGGTCTCGACGTGGCCCAGGCGCGAATATATAGTATACGAATTACCCATGTATTCAAGCCGCCACTCCCTTCCGCCCGTCGCCCATAAAGGTCGCTCCATGCCCCATACTCGCCGCACCCTCTTGTCATCCCTGGTGGCGACGAGCCTGATCGGCACAACGGGTCCGGCAATTGCCATCGTGTCCGGTAAGGTTGGGCAAGGTAAGGCTGCCCGGCCGGCAAAGGCGCGCGGGCAGGCCTTTGCCACCCGTTTCGACGACCGCGGCCTGCGCAGCCTGCGCTTTGCCAACGACGCTTACGACACCGACTATATCGCCCCGGGCCAGAGCCTTGGCCATCTGGCTCTGACCTTTCGCACCCGTGAGGACGCCTGGATCCGCATTGCCACGGACGGCTTGCAGCCAATCAAGGCGTCCCTGTCCACCGGCGGCCAGACGCGCAGCTACACGATCCGGCAAGGCGATGTCCATCTGCAGCTGGATATCACCATAATGCCGACTGCCTCGGGCCTGCGCCTGAGCTACCATCTGAAAAACCTGTCGGCCGCACCCGTGGAGATCGGCGACTTCGCCGTGCCCCTGCCGATGCACACCCAGTTCACATCCGGCCAGCCGGCGACAGCCGCCGTGCTGAAGCACAGCTTTATTTCGGGCGACGGCTCCTTCCTCTTCTGGATGCGCTCGAACAGCGCCGGACCCTATCTGGTCATGACACCGGAACACGGCACCCATCTGGAATACTGGGACCGCCAGAGCGAAAAACAGGCCAGCGGCGACGGCGAGCCCTCCGTCTATCGCGCCTATGTCCATGCCGACCACGCTGCAGGCGTGACCCACGCCGAGGGCTGCACCTGGCGCCAGCCGACAAGCCGCCTGACGCTCGCGCCCGGGACAGACAAGACCTACGGCTTTCGCTTTGCGTGGGCGCAGGACTACGACCATGTCCGCGACACTCTGGTCGAGGCGGGCCTGCTCGATATCCTGGTGGCGCCCGGCATGACCGTGCCGTCCGATCTCGCCACCCGGATCGCCATCCGCAGCCATGAGACGATCGACGGCATCGACGCCGAGCATCCGGACGCCACCACCATTATCGCCCGAGGCATGCATAGCGGCCGACATATCTACGATGTCCGCTTCCGCCGCCTGGGCGAAAACCGGCTGACCGTCCGTCATGGTGGCGGGCGCAAGACTCATCTCGAATTCTTCGCCACCGAACCGGTGGAGACGATGATCCACAAGCGGGCCGCCTTTATCGCCAGGCACCAGCACCGCGATCCGTCGCGCTGGTATAACGGCCTGTTCGGCGAATGGAACATGGCGTCCCAGACCCTGCTCGGGCCCGACAATTACGACCATATCACCGGGTGGCGCATCTATGAGGTCACCTGCGACGATCCGGGTCTCAGCAAACCCGCCTATCTCGCCAGCAAGAATGCTGAATTCCCCGTCCAGTCCGAGATCAGTGCGCTGGACGACTATATTACGCACTTCGTCTGGGGCGGGCTGCAGCGCACGACCGAGGAAACCTACAGCTATGGCATCTACGGCATTCCCGATTGGAAAACCAATCGCGGCAGCGCCGATCCCGGCAGCAAGGGGAAGTTGCATATCTGGCGCTGCTACGATTATCCGCACATCATCGTCATGTACTATGCCATGGCGCGCATCGCCGCGACCTATCCCGGCATCGCAACCGCGCTGACGGCCGGGCAGTATCTCGAACGCGCCGGCCGCACCGCATTGGCCATGTTCACCATTCCCCTGGAGATCGCCCAGTGGTCGGCCTATGAGACCGGCTTCTACAATGAATGCGTCATCCCCGACCTGATCGGCGACCTCGAGCGCGGCGGCCTTGCCGACCTGGCCAAGACCCTGGATGGCCACTGGCAGCGCAAGGTGGCGTTTTTCGTCACCGGCGCGCCGGACCTGTTCGGTTCGGAATATGCCTTCGACTCGACAGGTTTCGAATCGACCCAGGCCCTGGCCCGTTCTGCTCTGGATAGCGGCCTGCCAGCAGCCAAAGCCTTCAGTCGCACCCAGATGGCCGCTAACCTGTTCTGCCGCGGCGTCATCGAGCCAGCCTATTATTACCTGGGCAGCGACTATCGCGCCCAGGGCGGCGACAGTTTCACCCTGACCTATATGGCGCAGATGGGCGGCGGGGCCGTGCTCGACTACAGCCTGCACGACGCCGAAGACCCGGCGCCCTATATCCGCCTCGGCATTACCTCAGCTTTAAGCGCCTGGGCCCTGCTCAATTCCGGCACGGCACAGTCGAACTATGGCTACTGGTATCCGGGGCAGGCCAATGACGGCGGGGCCGGCGGCGGTTTCGAGCCGGCGCCGTCCGGCAAGACCTGGCTGAACCAGCCGCATCATCGCGGCTCTTGGTACTATTCGTGCGAAATCGACCTCGGCTTCTGCGGCGCCCTGCGCTCGGCCGCCACCATTATCAGCGACGACCCGGTCTTCGGACGCTTCTGCTTCGGCGGCGATATGCACAGCGATGGCGCCACAAGCTCGGTGGTGCCGAAGGACGGGGTGCGGCGGCGCCTCCATGTCCGCGATGGGCAACACCGGCTCGACCTGCACCTCGACGGCGGCCGCTTCGCCGCCGGCCAGGCGATCCGCCTGGACAACGACCTGAGCACGATCCGGTTTTGGCTCGAACGCGAAGGCGCTAATGCGAGTAATGCCGTCGTCCACCTGATGCTGGCCAGGGGCGGGCCGGTTGCCCTTACCGTTGCCGGCGACCGCACCGAGGTTCTGTTGACGGCCGGCAAGGCGTCGCGGATATCCCTGCCCGTGCCGGCTTCCGACGGTCCGGTCGAAATCGTCATTACCCGCGCCTGAGGAATGTCCATGCCCGATACCAATACACCCGCCCCCGCCGAACATGTCCTGACGGTCGATGAGGCCTGGCGGCTCAGCGTCGATGTCCTCGAGGCCAATGGTTTCTCGAAGGCCCATGCCGAGGCCATTGCCCGCACGGTCAATGCCTGTCAGCGCGACGCCTGCAACTCGCACGGCCTCTATCGTCTGCTCGGCTGCGTCCACAGTCTGCGCGTCGGCAAGGTGTCGCCCGACGCCGCGCCGGAAATCACGCTGGCCGCCCCGGGCCTGGTGCGCGCCGATGCGAGAGGCGCTTACTCGCTGCTGGCCTTCGAACAGGGCAGTCAACTATTGATCGAACGCGCCCGGATCAACGGCATCGCCGCCCTGGCCATCACCGACTGCTTCCACTTTTCGGCCCTGTGGCCGGAGGCCGAGGCCCTTGCCGCGCAAGGGCTGGTGGCGCTGGCCATGACGCCCAGCCATTCGTGGGTGGCCCCCTTCGGCGGCACGACCGGCGTCTTCGGCACTAATCCCCTCGCCTTTACCTGGCCGCGTCCCGGCCAGGATCCGTTCGTCTTCGACTTCGCCACCAGCGCGGCGGCGCGCGGGGAGATCGAGTTGCATCGCCGTGCCGGCAAGCCCATTCCCGAAGGCTGGGCCGTCGATCGCGACGGCAATCCGACGACCGATGCCGCCGCCGGGCTCGATGGCGCCATGCTGACCTTCGGCGGTCACAAGGGCTCGGCCCTGTCGGCCATGATCGAACTGATGGCCGGCCCCCTGATCGGCGACCTACTGAGCCTGGAGTCGCAGCAACGGGACGGCGGCAAGGGGGCGGCGCCCCAGCACGGCGAACTGATCATCGCCATCGATCCCAATATCTTCATGGGCGGCAATGCCGCGGCCCACACGGCCCGCGCCGAAGCCCTATTCGACGCCATAGTCGGCCAGGGCGCGCGCCTGCCGTCGCAGCGGCGCTACGCCGCTAGGCGGAAGACGGCGGAAACAGGGACGGTATCGATCCCTGAAGCACTGTACCGGGATATTCTTGCTCTGATGCCGCAGGATTAGGTGGCACCGCCTCTATAACATTTGCCTGAAGCAGCGCCTCCCCTCCGTCATCGTCGGCCTAAAGGCCTCGATCATGGCTTGCGAAGGTCATGCCTTCACTTCCGCCAAACCTCCCCCGGCCTCGCCGGCGGGCAAAACGGGGCAGGAGGGAGTTTGATGTGCCGTCTCAGGCGTCCTGACGCGCCGACTACGCCTGCGCACCCGCCGCCGTAAACAACCGCACGCCGAACACCGGCCCGGCCGTTTTGCCGTCCTTTGGTTCGAAGCGCACGGTGATCTTCGTCTTGCCGGCGGTCAGAGCTTCCGGAATGGCGTAGTCGAGATCGATCCAGGCGCCCGGCTGGCGGCCGGTCAGCAACTGGTTGGCGATGACCGTGCCGTCGACCACGATATCGAAGTTGCGATTGACCTCCGATCCCCAGTAGGTGACCTCGAGCGTCAGCGGCCCGGCCGGCTTGCCGTCGGCGCGGACGCACTTCATGTCGAAGCTCATATAGCCGCCCTTGCGGGCATCGCGGCCGTTGCGGCCGCGATAGACGACCGGATAGGACAGGTCCGATTGCAGGTTGTGATCGTGCTCGGCCTGCATTTCGCCGAGGTGGACGACGTCGAGCGACCGCGCGGCGATGTCTTTCTGCCGCGCCTGCTCGGCCGTATAGGCGACCTGGGCCGTCGCCCATTCGGCGTCGGTATAGCGGCTGAAATAGACGGCGCTGCGGCGCTCCCACTGCGAATAGAAGGGCGAGAAGGTCATATCGCCCGGCCGGCCGATGCCGTTGGTGCGATAAACCGCCTTGTCGACCGCCACCGGCTGGAAGGCGCCGACGATGTCGGTCCCGACCAGGGCCGGCGCGTCGCCGGTGAAATCCTGCTCAGCCGGCGCCAGGTCGGCGGCCAGGACCATGGGACCGCGCAGGACCGCGATCACCTTCGGGTCGCCCGGCGTGGCTTCGGTGCGCAGGTCCAGCGGCAGGTCGAGCGTGACGATGTCGCCGGCGCGCCAGGTCCGGCGGATCGCGGCATAACCGGCATTGGTCTGCGCCATGGCCGGCTGGCCGTTGACGAGCACTTTCGCGCCCTTCGCCCAGGCCGGGATACGCATCGCCACGGTGAAGGTGCGCTTGCCGGTCAGGGTCTTCAGCTTCAGCGCCACCTTGCCGTCATAAGGGTAGCTGGTTGCCATCTCGAAGGCGGCGCCCTGCTTTTGCCAGGTCATGGTCGACGGGATGAACAGGTTGACGAACAGGGTATCGTCCGATTGCCAGTAGATGCTGTCGCCGTGCTTGGCGTGGCTTTCCATGCCCGACAGGACGCAGCACCAGAAGTCGTTGTCCGGCGACGAGAAACCGCGCGCCGTCCCCGACATCAGCGGCGTCATATAGGTGAACATGCCCGTCTTCGGGTTCTGCGCCGCCAGGATATGATTGAGGTGGGTGCGCTCATAATAGTCGAAATAGCGGGCATCCGGTTGCCAGGCATAGACCTGCCGCGTTAGCTTCAGCATGTTGTAGCTGGCGCAGTGCTCGCAGGTCTGCTCGGTGATGTGCTGGGACAGGGTGTCGGGCTGGAAGAAGTATTCCCGGTCGCCGTCGCCGCCGATGACAAAGCTGTGGTGGGCCGTGACGGTCTGCCAGAACAGCAGCGAGGTCTCGGCATTCTTCGGCCGCGGCGCCACTTCGGACAGGCGCGCCAGGCCGATGATCTTGGGGATCTGGGTATTGGCGTGGATATTGGGGAGGACGTCCCTGCCCTCGGCCAGCGGATCGAGGACCTTGTGGTCGTAGATGCGCTCGGACAGGCGCAGCCAGCGCGGGTCTTTCGTGCGGAAATAGAGCTCGGCAAAGCTTTCATTGAGCCCGCCATATTCGCAACTCAGCATGGATTCGACCTGTGCGTCGTTCAATGCCGCAAACACGCCGTCGATATAGCCGCCGAACCCGATCGCGACCGTCAGGGCCTGGGCGTTGCCGGTCAGTTCGTGGGCGTCGAGCAGGCCGGCGAACACCTTGTGGATATTGTAATAGGGCGACCAGGCGCCGTTGAGATCGAAGCCGGACGAGCGGATATCGCCGGCCTTCAGCTCGGCGAAGATCTCCTTGCCGTCGACAATGGTGCCGTCCTTGCGTTTGCGCAGGAAGCCGGCGCAATAGCCGTCGCCGTGCGCCGCCTGGACCCGGGCCATTTCGCTGACGATGTAATTGATGCGCTTGACGCAGTCGGCGTCGCCGGTCTGGGCGTGCATCAGGGCCAGGGCGCTGAGATAGTGACCTGCGCCCTCGCCGGCTATGGTGTCGGCTTCCCAGCCACCGTAGAGTTCGCCCCGGACCGGCAGGCCGGCGAACTTGTGGTAGTTGTGCAGGAAGCGATCGGCCGACAGGTATTTGAGATAGGCCATGTTGGCGGTAACCGCGTCCATATAGGGCGACGGTTGCAAACGGACATCGCGCAGGGGGACGGGCGCCGCCACCTTGGGCAGCATGATATAGTCGCCTGACTTTAGATCGTCGCCTGGCTTTTCGGCTGCCCGGGCAAGCGCCGGGGCGGCAAACAGGGCGGCGCCGGCGGCTGCCGATTGCAGCAAGCGGCGGCGATCGAGGCGGGGAGCGGACGTCGGCATAGGAGACCCTCGCGATATTTTTTGACTGTTTTCAGACTTGACCAATGTCATATACCGTATACGATTTACCCGCAACTGCAATCATATGGTCTTGTGAAAGGGCCGCGTCTCGATGAAAAGCCTCCTGCGCGTATCGGCGATTGCCCTCATCCTGTCCCAGCCCGCCCTGTTCGCAGCTGCAACCGCCGATGCGGCGTCGGCCCACGCCAGGGCGGCAAAACCGGCATCGGCCGATGCGCGTTTCACGGCCATCTACGAGGCCGAATACAAGTGGCGCAACGACCAGACCGCGGCCAACGAAAATTCGCCCAAGGGCGATGTCAGCGCCCACCTGCCCCATGTCGACGAGGCAACGCAACAGGCCAAGCTGGCCTATTGGCAGGCGGTCGAGACGAAGCTGAAAGCGATCGATCCAAAAAGCCTTTCGGTGACGCGAGCCGAAGACTATGCCGTCTATACATTCCAGATCGAGACCCTGATCGCCGACCAGGTCTACAAGACCTACCAGCGGCCGTTGAGCGGCGACACCTCCTTCTGGGGCGACCTGTCCGACATGGCCAAGGGCACCTTCCGCACCGAGGACGACTACCGCAACTACATCTCGCAGCTCGGCGACTTCCCGCGCTACTTCCAGGAAAACAGCGACAATATGCGCGCCGGCCTGAAGCGCGGCTTCACCCTGCCGCAGATCGTGCTGCAGGGCCGCGACGCCACCGTGGTCAGCGCCATTACCGATACGCCCGAGGCCAACCCCTATTACGCGCCGTTCAAGACCTTCCCGGCCACCATTCCCGCCGCCAAACAGGCCGAGTTGCGCGCCGCAGGCCTTGCCGCCGTCCGCGACAAGGTCATCCCGGCGCACAAGGCCCTGCTCGGCTTCCTGCGCGACGAATATATCCCGGGTGCGGTCAAGCCGCTGGGCGCCTACGACCTGCCCGACGGCAAGGCCTTCTACCGGTCGCAGATCATCGAATACACCACGCTGGACCTGCCCCCGGAACAGATCCACCAGATCGGCCTCGACGAGGTCGCGAAGTTGCGCACCGAGATGCAGGTCATCATGGACAGTGTCGGCTTCAAGGGCGACCTCAAGGCCTTCAACGCCTATCTGCGCACCGATCCGCAATTCTATGCCAAGACGCCGCAGGAACTGCTGAACCGCGCCGCCTGGGTGGCGAAAAGCTTCGACGGCGTATCGGGCAAGTATTTCGGCCGCCTGCCGCGCCAGCGCTTCGGCATCTATCCGGTGGCGCCAGACATCGCCCCCTTCTATACCGGCGGCCGTGGCGGCCCGGGCGTCTACTACGTCAACACCTATAACCTGCCCAGCCGCCCGCTCTACACCATCCCCGCGCTTACCCTGCACGAATCGGCGCCGGGCCACGCCTTCCAGATGCCGCTGGCGTCGGAAAATACCGCCCTGCCCCAGTTCCGCCGCGACGGCTATATCTCCGCCTATGGCGAGGGCTGGGCGCTCTACTGCGAGCGCCTGGGTGACGAGATGGGCATCTATGAGACGCCCTACGACAAGTTCGGCATGCTGACCTACCAGATGTGGCGCGCCGCCCGCCTGGTGGTCGACACCGGCATCCACAGCGAGGGCTGGACACGCGAACAGGCGCAAAACTTCCTGCTCGACAATACCGCCCTGTCGACCCACGAAGTCACGACCGAGGTCGACCGCTATATCGCCTGGCCCGGCCAGGCGCTGAGCTATTATCTCGGCGAGATGGATATCTGGCGTAACCGCGCGAAGGCCGAAAAGGCGTTGGGCGAAACATTCGATATCCGCGCCTTCCACGACTCGGTGCTGGAAATGGGCTCGGTTCCCCTGCCTGTACTGGATGCCCATATCGACCGCTTTATCGCCTCCGGCGGCAAGAGCCCATTTGCGGATAAGGAATAGGATGCGCGCTCCGACCTATGGTCTTCTCGTCATATTGGCGGCTGCCGGTCTGTCCGGCTGCGCCTATATCGCGCCTGACCCCATGTCTCGGGCCGAGTTCGCAAACTATGCAAGGCGCATGATCGGCCCGCCGCCGGCGACCCTGCATCTCGACCCCTTCTATACCAAATATGCCGATGCCGACGGCATTCCCATCGTCGGCTCGGCAAAGGCGCCCGATACCGCCATCCTGGCGGCGCGCGACATCGTCAATTCGATGCTGGCAATGCGACCCGATATCCGCTCAGCCTTGGTCGCCCAGGGCGGACGCGTCGGCGTCATGGCGATCGACGAGACCACGACCGACATGCCGGAACAGCGCGATTGGAAGAAACCGGCCATCGACGATCCGCGCCTGTCGAAGTGCGACGTCCGCGACTATGCCACCACCATCGGCCGCATGAGCGATCGCGACTACTGGGCGGCACGGGCCCGCGGCATGGGCGGGCTCTACACGACGGGGGCCGCGGAAAACCTGATGGCGGTGCCCGGCACGCGCTATTACGGCGAGAACATTCTGGTCCACGAATTTTCGCACAATATCATGGGCACGCTCGACACGGTCGACCCGGCCCTGCGGGCGAAGATCGACAACGCCTACGCCAATGCCAAGGCGCAAGGCCTGTGGCGCGGCGCCTATATGGCCCTGACCGTCGAAGAATATTGGGCCGAGGGCACGCAGTTCTGGTTCAATTCCAACAAGGTCTACCGCACCGACGACATCACGGTCGCCAGTTCCGACGATCTCGCCGCTCACGATCCGCAGCTCTACGCCGCGCTCAAGGCCGTCTATGGCGACACCCATCACATCGTCGCCGACGCCTTCTACATGCATCCGGCGCGCTATAACAGCCCGAAGGCAGATCTGAAGAACGACTGCTTTAGTTAAACCTTATCAATCGCTTCCTGCGGTTCGGTAAACCACCTGGCGCCGGCCTCGGTGACATACATATGGTCCTCCAGCCGGATGCCAAAGCGCTCCGGGACGACGATCATCGGCTCATTGGAAAAACACATGCCCGGCGCCAGCGGCGTTTTGTCGCCGCGCACCAGGTATGCCGGCTCATGGATGCTCAGACCGATACCGTGGCCGGTGCGGTGGGGCGTGCCCGGCAGATCGTAATCGGGGCCCAGTCCATGCTTTTCCAGCACGGCGCGGGCGGCATAGTCTACGGCTTCGCACGGCAGGCCGACCTGCACCCGGGCAAAGGCGGCGGCTTGCGCCTCCTTTTCGATATCCCAGATGCGACGGTGCTCGGCCGTCGGCACGCCATAGATGTAGGTGCGCGTGATATCGGAGGTATAGCCCTGCACATAGCAGCCGGTATCGACCAGGACGAGATCGCCTTCGCGTAGGGTCTGTATGCCCGGCAGGCCGTGTGGATAGGCGGTGGCATGGCCGAACTGGACGATGACGAACGAGTTTCCGGCGGCGCCCAGCTTGCGGTGGGCCGCCTCGATGAACTGGACGACTTCGGCGCTGGTAATGCCTTCGCGCATGATGCGCGCCGTCGCCTTGTGCACGGCCAGGGTCATGTCCTTGGCCTGCTGCATCAGGGCCAGTTCGGCCGGCGACTTATACGTCCGGCAATGATTGATTATCACCGAGGCCTCGCTGATTTCCAGCCCGGTCTCGCGGCCCAGCCTATGGACCATTTCGAAGGCCATGGCCGGGTCGACGGCCAGGCGGGACACACCCCGATCGGACATGGCCTGCCCGACCAGGGTATAGGGGCTCTCGTCCTCCTGCCACAGGCGCAGGTCCGCCGGCACGGTCATATCGGCCTCGAGCGAGCCGCGCTCGAAGAACGGGCAGATCATCACCGGCTCACCATCAACCGGCAGCAGCATGGCAACCAGGCGCTCGGACGCGCCCCACGGCACGCCGGTGAAATAGCGCAAGGACGCCCCTGCCCCGACCAGCAGGGCGTCGGCGCCCGCATCGCGAGTCAGCCGCCGGGCCTTGTCGAGACGCGCCTGGTATTCGGCCGGCGCAATGTCTGCGGCCGGTGTGCCGTTGAAGGTCAGGGTCTGCAATTCCTGGGAAATCGTCGATCCGCCGATAGCCATATGTAGTCCTTACTGAAAACGATCGAGAGAATAGCCGGCCGGCGCGGCGCCGGTGCGCACCATGTCGGCCACCCTTTCGCCGGTCACCGGCCCAAGGGTCAGGCCAAGGTGCTGATGGCCGAAGGCATAATAGAGATTGCCGGCGGACGCGACCCGGCCGATGGCGGGAATATAGTCCGGCAGGGTCGGCCGCGCGCCCATCCACTCGGCGGCAGCTTTCACATCGCCGAACGGCAGTGCCAGGTCCGTGACGTGGCGCCTCAGGCGCGCCCACTTGCCCGGATCAGCGGGATCGTCGACGCGACCGATTTCGACAAAGCTGGCAGCGCGCAGCCCCCCGTCGAAACGCGTGACAATCATTGAGCGGTCCTCGAACACGACCGGCGGCAGGTCCTGCGGCCAGTTATGCGCAGCACTCTGGATATGATAGCCGCGCTCCGCGACGATCGGCACCCTGAGGCCCAGCGGCTCGAGCAGGCCTTTCGACCAGACACCGGCGCAGACAATAATATGGTCGGCGGTCAGGACCTCCCCGCCGGACAGGCGGACACTGGCCACGCCGACATCGAGGAGTATCTGCGACGCGCGGTCGAAAATGCAGCGCCCACCACGCGCAACGAAGGTCTCTTCCAGCGCCTTGAGCAGGGCGGCCGGGTCGGAAATCTGACCGGTACCGGAAAAACGCACGGCGCCGTGGAGGGTGCGGGATGTCAGGGCGGACAACTGCTGCAGGTCTTTTTCGGTGACAGCCTGCACGCTTGCCTGGCCGGTATCAGTCTCGCGCCACGATGCCGCCCCTGCGCTGGCGGTTTCCGGCGATTCCCAGACGACGAAGTGGCCGTCTTCACGCAGCAGTTCTGGCCGGCCGAGATCGGCGACACGCCGGCGCCAGGCCGGCAGGGCTTCGGCGATGATTCGCGACAGGATGTTTTTGCCCGCGGCAAAGTGCGCCGGCTGGGCTGCGCGCAATAGCCGCAGGGAGAAGGGCAGCCAGGTTTTGATCGATTTCAATGGCAAGGCCAGGGCCCCGCCCCGGCTATACAGGCGCTTTGGCGCCGAGGTGACCATGGCCATGGAAGCCAAGGGTTCGATCTGTTCCGTGGCGATATGACCGGCATTGCCGTAGGAGGCGGCCTGGCGTACCTTTTGCGGCTCGACCAGGGTGACGGCATGCCCCTGTGCCTGCAGTTGCAGCGCAACATTCAGGCCGATAATTCCGCCCCCCAGTACCAATGCCTTCATTTTACGCCCAGCTTCCGTGTTGCATCGCCAAAGCATATAGTATACGGTATATCATCTTTCGCAAGTTCCAGGAGCATTTCAATGGCAATTAATTGGCGTGGCGTCTTCCCAGCCGTGACCACCCAGTTCAGGGACGATCTGTCGATCGACGTGGCGGATACCCAGCGCGTCATTGACGATCTTATTCGTGACGGTGTCACCGGTATCATCGCCATGGGCACCTGTGGGGAAAACAATTCGCTGACCGCTGAAGAAAAGCGCATGCTGCTGGCTGCCATCGTCGAAGTCGTCGCCGGCCGCGTGCCGGTCGTCACCGGCGTGTCGGAACTGACCACGCCGCTGGCCGTTTCGTATGCCCGCGACGCCGAAAAGGCCGGCGCCGACGGCCTGATGCTGCTGCCCGCCATGGTGTACGTCCCCAAGACCGAAGAGCTGGTGGCGCACTTCACGACCGTCGCCGAAAACACCAGCCTGCCCATCATGCTGTATAACAATCCGACCGCCTACCGCGTCAATATCGGCTCGGAAGCGCTCGAACTGCTCAAGCCGGTGAAGAACATCGTCGCCGTCAAGGAATCGGCCGCCGATACGCGCCGTTTCACCGACCTGTTCAACGCCTTCGGCTCACGCTACGCCATCTTCGCCGGTCTCGACGACGTGGCGTTCGAAGGCCTGCTGCTGGGCGCGCAAGGGTGGGTCTCGGGCCTGACCTCGGCCTTCCCGCAGGAATCGGTCATGCTGGTCAAGGCGCTCGAAGCCGGCGACATCGCCACCGCCCGCGAAATCTACCGCTGGTTCCTGCCGCTGCTGCACCTCGACGCCGAGCACGATCTCGTCCAGTCGATCAAGCTGGCCGAACAGATCATGGGCCGCGGTTCGGAACGCGTGCGCATGCCGCGCATGCCGCTGACCGGCGCCCGCCGCGCCGAGGTTACCGCCATGGTCGAAAAGGCCGCGGCCAGCCGTCCGTCGCTGAAGATCGCCAACGCCGCCTAAGGCGTTTGTCATGACGCACCTTTCCTGCGAAAGGTGCGTCAGATCAGCGGCCGTTGGTATCAGTTTTTTCGGGAAGTGCGCATGCGCCATACCTTCTTCGCCATCGACGGCCACACGGCCGGCAATCCGGTTCGTCTCGTCGCCGGCGGCGCCCCCCTGCTGAAGGGGACGTCCATGTCCGAGCGCCGGCAGGATTTCCTGTCGCGCTTCGACTGGATCCGGACCGGCCTGTGCTTCGAGCCGCGCGGTCACGACATGATGTCCGGCGGCTTCCTCTACCCGCCGACGCGCGACGATACCGATGCAGGCATCCTGTTCATCGAGACCTCGGGCTGCCTGCCCATGTGCGGCCACGGCACGATCGGCATGGTGACATTCGCCCTGGAAAACGGCCTGGTCACGCCACGCACGCCCGGCCAGCTCAAGCTGGAAGTCCCGGCGGGCCTGATCGACATCGCCTATACGACCAATGGTCCCAAGGTGACCTCGGTCAAGATCCGCAATGTCCCGGCCTACCTGGCAAAGACCGGCATCGCAATCGACGTCCCGGGCTTCGGCTCCCTGTCGGTAGACGTCTCCTATGGCGGCAACTATTACGCCATCATCGAACCGCAAGGCGCCTATACCGGCCTCGACGACCTGGGCGCCGCCCGGATTATCGAACTGAGCCGCGTCATCCGCGAGTTGGTGCGCGCGGTCTACGAACCCGTTCATCCGCTCGATCCCACCATTCGCGGCGTCAGCCACGTCCTGTGGGCCGACAAGCCGAAGGGCGAAGGCGCGGACGGCCGCAATGCCGTCTTCTATGGCGAACGCGCCATCGACCGCTCACCGTGCGGCACCGGCACCTCGGCCCGCCTCGCCCATTTGCACGCCACCGGCCGCCTGAAAAAGGGCGAACAGTTCGTGCATGAGAGCTATATCTGCAGCCGCTTCATCGGCCGCATCGAGGACGAGACCGATCTCAACGGCCAGGCGGCGATCATCCCGTCGATCGAAGGCTCGGCGATCTCGACCGGTTTCAACACCATCTGGATCGACCGCGAAGACACCTTCTGGCAGGGCTTCCAGGTTCTCTGATCTATTCTGCAAATGATAGATGACACGTGCGGCGCGATATTGTTATCGCGTCGCACATCTTCGTGCTAGTTGCTTGCGTAATCGCTTGCCAAATACCGGAAACAATGAATTAATTGGTATACCGTATATTTGATTCAACACGTTGAGCGAAATACATCTATCAGGTTAAGGCGATCCCGGAATGGCTATCGTAGTCCAGACTCTCTCTGAACAAATCTATGCACTGATGCGCGACCGGATCATCTCCGGCGGCCTGCCCGCCGACGTGGCGATCCGCCAGGACGCCCTGGCTTCGGAACTGGGCGTCAGCAAGATCCCGTTGCGCGAAGCCTTCGCCCGTCTCGAACAGGACGGCCTGCTGCAATATATCACCAATCGCGGCTTCTTCGTCCGCCCCCTGAGCTCGGACGAGGCCGAAGAGGTCTATGCCCTGCGCCTGCAGATCGAGCCGGCCGCCGTCGGCGCCGCCGCCCGCAAGGCCAGCGAGCAGGAAAAGGAAAAGGCGCGCCGCGCCCTGCACGCTCTCGACGAAGGCGCCGGCACCGATCCGTCCAAGGTCGGCAAACTCAACCGCGAATTCCACATGGCCCTGGTCCGTCCGCTGGGCCGCCAGATCACCACCCAGATCGTCGAGCGCCTGAACCTGATTTCGGAACGCTATGTTGGCAAGCATCTGGAACCGGCCGGCCGCGACAGCCGCGCCCAGCAGGAACATGGCGCCATGCTGGACGCCTGGATTGCCGGCCAGTCCAAGGTGGTCGAAGGCATGATGCACGACCATATCGCCTCGACCCTGGAAGACCTGCGCAAGCAGTTCGAGCTAGACCGGGCGTCATCGGTCGCCTGAGGTCGAAAACTTTGAATACAAAAAAGGGCGCCGCAAGGCGCCCTTTTTCATGATTGAGGCATCGGGAGTAAAGAGCCCCCTCCGTCTGCTTCGGCCTAAAGGCCTTGCAGCCACCTCCCCATCGCTGCGCGACAGGAAGGAGGGAGATAGTCAAACTCCCTCCTTCCTGTTTGCAAAGCAAATGCGGGTTTGGCAAGCGAAGGTATAGCCTTCGCGTAGCCATGGGATTTTGACCGCGCCAAGCGGTCAAAAGATGGAGGGGTTTCTATACCTACGACTTGCCTTCCTTGCGCAGGCGACTGTTCCAGCGGCCATAGCTGAAATAGAAGACCAGGCCGATCACCATCCAGATCAGGGTGAAGATCTGGCTCTGCACCGGCAGGCTCGAGAAGATGAAGATACAGCCGGCAATGGCGATCAGGCCCACCACCAGGTGGAAGGGCGTCTTGAAGGCGCGCTCGGCATTCGGCAGGCGGCGGCGCAGGATGATCATCGACAGCGACACGGCGACGAAGGCGATCAGGGTGCCTGCGTTCGACAGCTCGGCGATCTTCTTCAGCGGCACGAAACCGGCGAAGACGGCGACGAACAGCCCCGTCAGGGTCGTGATCAGGGCCGGCGAACCCTTGGCATTGACCTTGGCGATCGCAGCCGGCAACAGGCCGTCGCGCGCCATGACGAAGAAGATGCGGCTCTGGCCGTACATCATCACCAGGATGACCGACGGCAGGGCAATGATAGCGGCAAGGCCAACCAGGCCGGCGACAACCGGATAGCCGATGGTGCGCAGGACGTGCGGCAGGGGCTCGCCGCTTTCGGCGATTTCCTTGAACGGCACGACACCGACGGCGACGCCGGCGACCAGCATGTAGATAAAGGTCGAGACGACCATCGAGCCGATAATGCCGATGGTCAGATCGCGTGCCGGATTCTTGGCCTCTTCCGCCGAGGTCGAGACGGCGTCAAAACCGAAGAAGGCGAAGAAGACGATGGCGGCTGCGGCCATGATGCCGAACTTCTCGCCGCCGACCTCATGGGCGAAGAAGCCGAACGGCGCGAACGGATCGTAGTGGCCGGACTGGATCGCCGGCAGGCCCAGGACGATAAAGGCGCCCAGCGCCACGATCTTGACGATGACCAGGATGATGTTGATCGTGGCGCTTTCGCGCGCCCCGACCAGCAGCAGGCCCATGACGGCCAGCGACACCAGCACGGCCGGCAGGTTGACGAGACCGCCGGCGAAGGGTCCGGCCAGCAGGGCGGCCGGCAGGTGCAGGCCTATGCCGTCCTCCAGCCAGCCGACCAGGTGGGCCGACCAGCCCACTGCGACGGTCGAGCAGGCCAGGGAATATTCGAGGATCAGGGCCCAGCCGACGACCCAGGCGGCGATCTCGCCCATCGACGAATAAGTATAGGTATAGGCCGAACCGGCCGTCGGAATCAGGGTCGACATTTCGGTATAGGCCAGCGCCGCGCAGGCGCAGACCAGGCCGCACAGGGCAAACGAAACGATGACGCCCGGGCCGGCGAGACCTGCACCCACACCGGTCAGCGTATAGATGCCCGTGCCGATGATGCCGCCGATACCGAGTGCGATCAGGTGCGGCCAGCTCAGCGTCTTGGCCAGGGCCTTGCCGTCCGCCTCCGTGCGCTGAAGGGGTTTAAGGGGTCCGAATATCGGCATGTTCTGATCCTCTGCGTACTGCGATAGGGGGACTGTAAACAAAAAAGAGATTGTGACAATTGCCACAATCTCTTTCGGAGCGTTATGGGGCCGGCGCCAGGTCGACCGAAGTCGCAGCCGAACCAAGATGGATGCGGTAGCCGCCACGCTCAGGCGACGCCTGGGACGTGACCGCGTAAGGTTTTCCGCTCTTCGTCGTGATGGCGACGTCGAGGAAGGCGTCCGGCGTGTGGGCGTCGGCCGGGTCGAGCATGGCATGGACGGCGCCGGTCTTCGCGTCATAGGAAACGCTCTGGAACTTGCCGGCATTGAGCGTCAGCCACAGGCCGGCCGGCGCGACAAAGACCCGCGCCCGGGCGCTGTCCTTCGGCGCAAGGGTGATCTCGCCCTTTTGCGTCGTGACCGTGCCGCCGAAGCCGACCCAGCCGAAGGTCGGATGATCGACCAGGTAGGAGGCTGTGCTGAAAGCATGGGCGAAGAAGCTCATGCCATAGTCGCCGGTGATGGCGTCGAAATGCATGGCGTCGGGGAACGAGTGGAAGGCGGCCGAGCCGAAGCCGTCGGCGTCGATATTGCTGAGCGAGCCCATCAGGCCGCCGTAACCGACGCGCAGCAGGTAAAAGTCCTTCGGGTCTTCGCGATAGGATTCGAACAGCGGGATGGCATTGTTCGACGAGCCGTAATGATGCAGCTGGCGCTCGATGCGCGACTGCTTGCCGGCATAGAGGAAGTCCCAGAAACGCCGCGCCGAACCATTATAGCCCCAGTGGGGAATGGCCGGGTCGTAGGCCAGGATGACTTCGCGGGTCGAGGCCGCCTTGTCGTCATGGCCAAAATACTTCATCCAGTCATAGACTTCCGGCTGGCCGGTCGAATCCCACGGCATTTCCGAACCGAAGGGATATTTCTCGGTCGCCCACTGGTCGGCACGCCCCTTCATCAGGCCTTCGATCGCATTGGCCTCGTCGGTCATGCCCTCGCGCCTGAGGTCCTGCAGGATGGCGACAAAGACATTGCCCTCCATCTGACCGAACTGGGTGTAGTACGGCGCGTCGGTCATCATGGCCTTGGTCGTCTCGGCGGCGCGGGTCAGATAGGTCTGCCAGGTCTGTTGCGTCGCCAGCCCCTCATGGTAGCGGGCGACGTGGTACAAGGACCACCAGGCGGCGGCGACATGGACATAGTTGAACGAACGGCCGAGATCGCCGGCGTCCTTTTCGCTCCACGACGACCACGTCTTCCAGTTCTTCGCCGGGTCGTAGGTGCCGGCCGGCATTGTGTCGGGCTCATAATAGAAGATGCTCTTGTGGACACCGTACTGGTGCTCGCCTTCCGAGACCTGGATCTTGCCCCACATGGTCTGATTGGCGAAGGTCTCGAATTTGGCGACCTCGTCCGGCGTGGCGTTATCGAGTTCCTTCATGGCCGCGGCCAGCCAGGCGCCGGCGCCGCCCTCGTCGCTCAGGCCCGACACCCAGACGCGGGTGTCCTCGGTGACGATCTTTTTGTCGTCGCGATCGTAAGTCATGATCGACGGCGCGCGATGGAAGGGATCAGCCTTGTCGTCGAACCATTGTTTCGTCGTCAGGAAATTGCCCATCGTCGCCACGACCTGGCTTTCCGGCGGCGTCACCAGGTACTGCACCGTCTGCTGGGCGCCATCGGCATAGGTCAGGGTCAGGCGCACGCGACCGGGCGTCTTGCCGGTGACGACATATTTGATCCAGCCGTCCTTCACCGTTTCGGCGGTACTGACGGTCGCGGAACCTTCGGGCGATACCGCCACGGCCTTGACCGGCCTGGGGCTATGCAGGAACAGGGTCGCCGGCAGGTCGGTCGGGACGACATAGCCCGGAATGCCGACGGCGACCGGGCGGTCGTTTTTGATCAGGGTATCTTCGATGCCGCGAACGGACGGCGCCAGGACCAGGCGCACACCGATGGTGCGCGTCTCGCCGGCTTTCAGGACCAGGCTGGTCGGGGTGTTCCACTGCGCGACGCCCTTCCAGTCGGTGTCGGCAAAACCCTTCGACGCCACCATCCAGTCATAGAAGCCTTCGAAGGTCATACTGCGACGCTGGGCGTCGTTGTAAATCTCCGGTGTGTCCGTCGCCTTGTTCCGTCGGTCGAGAATGGGCTTGTAGAGTTCGAACGGCGTGTTCTTTTCCGGCAGGACCAGCAGGTTCGGGCCCTTGCCGTTGAGGCGGGTGACCTGGAGATAACCGGCGTCCTTGCCGACATAGGGATCGTAGAAGGAGGCCTGTTCGTGGGCCTGGTCGAGCGTGCGATCGCTGATGATATTGTCGAAAATCATCGGCAGGCCGAGGCCGCCGATTTCGACGGCGGTCTTGCCCGGATTGGACAGGGTGAAACGCAGGACCAGCTGGCCATGATCGACCGTCCAGGTGCGCGTTATCTTCAGCGGCAGGCCCTCGCCCAGGGCCGCGGTGATATCGGCGGCGGCAATGGCGCCGGCAGGCGTCTTCAACGCCGTGATCGGCCGGCGGACAAAGGCGGTCGAATAGTCGTGCCAGGCCTCATCGCCGGCAATGCGCACGCGCAGGTCTATATCGCCCAGGCGGTAATTGCCGTCGCCAAGACGCTGGGTAAAGCGGCCCGATGGCAGGAAGTCGAAACCACCCGCGCCCTTCGGTGCCAGCGACACCAGGGTCTGGGTCGAGGTCTGCAGCGAGCCGAGGAAATCCTTCGTCTCAAAAAGCGCGGTCTGCGTGTCCGCGCTGTTCCAGGCGTGCACGGCATCGGCGGCCTGGCTCGGCAGGGCTGCGGCGCAGACGCCGGACATCAGTGTCGTTGCGATGGCCATCGCCGCCAGTGTCCGTGCCTTACCGTGAATACCTGTCCACATTGTCTTTTCCTGCCACGCTTCTGGCCGCGTCTCTTGCCGTGTCTTTGGCCGCGTCTTTGGCCGCGAAACTAAAAAATGCGCCGTCGTGCCAACGGGATCATGGTCGGCACGACGGACGCTCAAGGGGGATCCGTTCGCTAGGGATGGCCGGGAGTGATGGCCGGATGACGAACAGTCGCAGGCCGCTGGAGACGACCTGTGCAGACAGTTAAACAGCTTAGTCGGCACCGGTCAAATATAAATTATACGATTTTAACGCACATGAGCGACAACCCGTGCGCTATCGCGGTCGGAAATATCAAGCCGCTGAATTGATGAACCTTTATTATGGCGTTTAAAAACCGGCATTTGCATGCCGCTCTCCCCCTTGCGGAAGGCTTGCACGACGCGTCATCGCGATATAAGAATACTGTATACGATATGGAGGGAAGATATGCGAAATTCCGTGGCGACAGCAGCGATCATTCTCGGTTTGGCGTTTGGGACATCGGCCTTTGCCGCACCGAAGCCCGGTGCCTGGGTCTTCGATTCGACCCCGTCCATGCCGGGCTTCACCCGTATCCAGGTGGCCAAAGGCGCCGACGGCTGGAGCGGCACGGTGACCTCGACCTGGTATGGCGACCTGGCCATGCAGTCGGTACGCACCGATGGCGACGCGGTCGTCTTCCAGCTGTTCAACGGCAATCAAAGAGTCAAGATGACCGACATCGTCCTCAGGCCCGAGGGTGACCCCAAGGCCAACAGGGTCCGCATGATCGGCAAGCTGTGGGATTCGGAATTCGACATCACCGCCCATCCAGGCACGCCGGCTGAGCTTAAGGCGCTCGACTTCCACACCACCACCCTGCCCCCGCATCGTGTGCTGGCGCCGCGCAACCTGGCGCCGCGCCCGCCCATGGGCTGGAGCTCGTGGAACAAGTTCGCCGACGCCATCGACGACGTGTCGGTGCGTCAGGTTGCCGATGCCCTGGTCGCGTCCGGCCTGCGCGACGCCGGCTATATCTATGTCAATATCGACGACGGCTGGCAGGGCGAGCGCGACAAAAACGGCGTCCTGCAGCCCAATAAAAAATTTCCCGACATGAAGGCCCTGGCCGACTATGTCCATGCCCGCGGTCTGAAACTCGGCATCTATACCTCGCCGGGGCCGAAATCGTGCGCCGGCTACGAGGGCTCCTATGGCCACGTGGCGCAGGATGCCCAGACCTATGCCGGCTGGGGCATCGACTATCTGAAGTATGACCTGTGCTCGGGCGAGGCCTTTTATGACACGGCCGAGACCGTCTACGGCACCTACCAGGAGATGGGCGAAGCCCTGGTCGCTACAAAACGCGATATCGTGCTCAGCCTGTGCGAATACGGCCGCTTCGATGTCGGGTCGTGGGGACGCGATGTCGGCGGTAACCTGTGGCGCACGACCGGTGATATCGAGGACAACTATGCCTCGATGGCCAAGATCGGCTTCGACAAGAACGGTGTACCCAACCACACCGGCCCCAATGCCTGGAATGATCCCGACATGCTCGAGGTCGGCAATGGCGGCATGACGAACGACGAATACAAGACGCACATGGCCCTGTGGGCGATGATGGCGGCGCCGCTGATCCTCGGCAACGATGTCCGTAACATGACGCCGGGAACCCTGGCCCTGCTGAAGAACGCCGAGGTCATCGCCATCGACCAGGATGCAGCCGGCGTACAGGGCCTGCCGGCGAAGAAGGACGGCACGACGGAGATCTGGACGAAGAAGCTGGCGGACGGCTCGACCGCGGTCGGTATCTTCAATCGCGGCGATACGGATGCCAATCCGGCGGTGACCTGGGCGGAACTTGGCCTGGCGCCGGCGAAGATCCGCGACCTGTGGACGCACAAGGATCTGGAAGCGGCCCCCGGCCTGGCCGTTGTCGTGCCGAAGCACGGCGTGGTGTTGCTGAAGGTGACGCCGAAGGGCTGATAACGCGCACCTACAAGAGCTCCCCCTTCGAAAAGCTAGGTGATTCACACTTCTCTGAGTTTCCAGCCTCTGGCCATTGCGTGGAAGGTCTTTAGGCCATTTTTGAAGGTTACAGGTCCAGGTGGAGTAGATTTGGGATATCCATCCCATCCGCCCAGCTTTGCGATGACCCATGCGGCCCATGCGAGCGATCGCTTTGGATGTGGGTTTTTCTGAAGCTGGGTCTTGCCTTCGAGCTGTGGGACAAGAGCTTCCAAGGTCTGGATCTCAGATGGCGTAAAGGCAAGGTCAGCGCTTTGCTGGGATTGGCCATCCCTTGCCTGTACCAACTGCATGATGATGACGGCCGCGTGTGCCGCTATGGCCGTCAGCTTGATCAGGCGTTTGCCATCTTCCACCTGACTGTCTTCCACCTGTAAGCCTTGTTGCTTAAGGGTTCGGAAGAACTGCTCGATGATCCAACGCTGCCGGTACCAGCCCACAATCGTCCAGGCCTTGGCGTCGTCTTCGACGGGATGAGTGGTCAGAAGTTGCCAGGAGATCGCCTCGACATCGGCCGGAGGATTGACTTCGACCACTTCGACAAGGCTGACCTCGACGGTATCAGGAAGACCTTCTTCTATGGTTTTGATGGGGCTTTTCAGCGTAACGCGACCGTAGCGGATCTTTAGATGGGCTGTACGCGCAGCACGGCCATGGCGTTCACGAAGCACGACCTCGCATTTACTGCCATCCATCAGAGGGGCCGTGGATAAGGTCCCGCCGCCTTCCACGATACGGCGATCGCGCATGGCCCGTGTCAGGATATGGAAGTTGCTTTCCGGAACAAGCGCCCACTTGGCGAAGAAGTCGCTTTCGCGATCGCTGAGCTCCGTTACCATCCCTGCCGGCGCAAGAACGCCCTTTGCCACCTCGGCCGTCGTCACCCAGCGCTGCGATTCCTTCTGCGGCAAGGTCCGCTCGTTGTGAGACGTTTCAACACGCCCCTTACGCGTCCAGATATCGCCCGATACCAGGCCCAGCAGACCACCCGTTTCTGCATCCACGCCCAGCATGGCATGCAGCAGCAGGCCACGACCGCGCCCCTTGCCAATCTCACCAAGGCCACGGCTATGCTCAGAGGTCGTACGGAAGCAAAACTCGCTCGTGTCCTGGATGGCAAGCACATGGCGACCAGCGCACGCCTGTGAGGCGGAAAGCCCCCAGCCCTCGATCAAGGCTTCAACCGTCACGTTTTCGTTCGCCAGGAAGCGGCCGTAGCCAACAATGCCCTTACGGCGACCCAAAGCAAGCTGACGCAGGCAAACGCTGCTCTGGGAAACCATTGCACCCAGAAGACAGGCCCCCTTTTTTCGAGGCGCGGGTCCCCGAAAATACCCAGATTGTAATCAACGTGCGACACGGATTGCTCCAACTGACCAAATAACCCGGTCAGTGAATCACAAAATTCCCCGCAAACCAACCGCAGAGCGAGTGTCAAAAAGTTCTGTGCATACCCTAGCTTTCGAAGGGGGAGTTCTTTATAGGCGGGTTCTTTTAAGGCGCCGGCGGAGTTTCCCCCAGCAGATACTGCACAAAGAAATCATAGTGCTTGCGCCAGAAGTACGGCGTGTAGGTATCGTGCGTCCGGTTGGGCATGATGACCAGTTCGTGCGGCCTGTTGGCTTCGATCAGGGCCTTGTCCATGCGCAGGGTGGCGGCGATCGGCACATTGTCATCGATATCGCCGTGCATCAGCATCAGGTGGCCCTTGAGGTTCCCCGCGATCGGCACGTTGGAATTGCGCTCCCACGTCGCGTCGTTGGCCGCCCCCATCGACACTTCTGGCCACCAGGCCTTGTCGAGGCGCGGATCCTGGATGCCCGAAGACCCGATCGCCGCCTTGTAAAAGTTCGGCCGGCGCAGGATATAGCGCACGGCGTCGTAGCCGCCGGCCGAGTGGCCGTAGACGCCGACGCGGTCGAGGTCGATGTAGGAATACTTCGCCTGCATCGCCTTCAGCACCCAGATATGGTCGTCGATGCCGACCTCGCCGATATTCTGGTAGGCCGGCAGGCGGAAGGCCTGGCCGCGCTGCGAGGTGCCGCGGCCGTCGATGGTGACGACGATGGCGCCAAGCTGGGCCATGCCATTGGTGCCGCCGGAGATGGCGCGGTCATAGGCCTGCGGCACGACGTGCGTCGTCGGGCCGGCATAGACGTTTTCGATCACCGGATAGTGGCGGGTCGGATCGAAATTCTTCGGCCGCCAGATGATGCCGTAAAGCTTGGTCTTGCCATCATCGGCCAGGGTCTCGAACGGTTCGGGCGAGGTAAAGCCGCTGGCCAGCAGGGCGCTCTGGTCGGCCTTGCCGAGGCTTGCGATCACGTGGCCGTCGACGGCGCTGCGCAGCAGGGTCTCGGTCGGCGTGGTCGGGGTCGACATGCGATCGAGGAAGGTCGCGCCGTCGTCGGCGATCGTCACCTGATGGTCGAGCGGCTCGGGCGTCAGGTTGCGGATCGAACCGTCGAGGCCGACAAGATAGAGATTGTTATAATACGGATTGACCCCGACCTCACGGCCATTGCCGGTGACCAGGATATGGCCATCCTCCCCTACCCGCTGGATTTCGGCGACCTCCCAGTTGCCCCTGGTCAGGGCCTTGCCGGCCGACGGATCGCTGCCGCGGGCGACGTAGTAGAGCTGCGCCCAGCCGCTGCGTTCGGAAATGACCAGGTCGCCCTTGATCTCGGGCGCCGAACGGATGGCGGTCGAGGTCACGGTGACGATCGGCTTGACCGCCTCGTGCACGCGCGTGGTGACGGCGTTGCTGACCGGATCGACCTCGTATTCGTCGACCTCGCCATAGCCGCGCTTGGTCCACTGATAGACGATCTTGCCGCCTTCCCAGTGCAGGTCGGGGTCGCCCGGCCACAGCAGCGACAGGGACGGCACGGCCAGGGCTTTCGGCTTTCCTGAGCCCTTGGCCAGGGCATCGTCGATATCGATGACCATGGGCAGGACCTGCGGCACCTGCTCGGCGCCGGCGGTCGGATAGACATAGTCGAACTCGCGCGGCATCTGGCTGCCCGGCGGGCTCCACTGGATGCCGTGCCAGATATAGCTGCCGTTGCGGTCCATGCGGTAGGTGACCAGACGCTTGGAATCCTCCGACCAGGTGACGCTGACCGGCATGGGCGGCGTGGCGGAGTTGGCGTGGACCATATCGGCGAACAGCGGATAGTTCATGCCGTAGCGATGATCGTAATCGCCGTCGGCCGTCAGCGCCACCTGGCGGCCGACGGCGATTTCGACCAGGGTCAGGTTATAGCCATTGTGGATGACCTTGTAGCGGCCGTCGGGCGACACGGCTTCCGGCGCTGTCTCCGGCGCCGGCGGCACCACGGTCGCGGTCGCAGCCCCGGTGACCCAGGTCCAGCTCTTGCCGTCGGCGGCGAACTTCAGGGTATTGGTGGCGGGATCGAAGTCCAGCGGCGAGGCATCCGTCGTGCCGGTCTTGCCGATGGCCTTCGCCAGATCGCCTTCGGTCGCCAGGACGCGCACCGTGCCGGTCTTCGCATCGGCCAGGTCGATCTCGCCCTTGCTCTTGGCGCCCTTGCGGAACAGCACCTGCTTGCCGC
The DNA here is from genome assembly GCA_965246725.1 of Asticcacaulis sp. Taxonomy (GTDB): domain Bacteria; phylum Pseudomonadota; class Alphaproteobacteria; order Caulobacterales; family Caulobacteraceae; genus Asticcacaulis. Next base: position 54,986 of record CBDFFG010000002.1, on the reverse strand, counting down.
CATTGACGAAGCTGGCGCGCAGGTTGAGATTGACGACCAGGTCGCGGATGGCGCCGTTATTATAGGCTTCGGCCGTGGCATAGCGCTCGGCAATCGGCGGCAGGTCGCCAGCGACGGCCTGGGACACCGGCATCAGGACGGGAGACGCAAAAACGCAGGCCATCAGGGCGCTGCGGAGGGGAAGACGATGTCGCACGGGACTCTCTCGGGCTGGATTTAGTTGGATGCGGGGGCGGAGGCGACGATGGTCACATCGATCTCCCCGGAATTGTCGGCATAGATGTCGTCGTTGAGCCCGAACTGGATATGCTCCGCGCCCGCAGGCACGGTAACCGTCATGTCGGTGCCCACGGGAAACGGCGACTTGACGATCTTGCCCTTTGCGTCGGTAAAGACGGCGACCAGTTCGTTGAGGACGATCGGGTAAAAGGCGTGATTGATGAACATGCTGGGAAACGGCCGCCCCGATCCCCCAAGATGGTCGTCGCAGACAAAGTCGGCCTGGCCATTCGGATCGAAGGATCCACCGCCGGCCACGGTCGTCGTCGAACCGGTGGCGGTCATATGCAGGCTCATGCCGGGCGTCAGGGCAAGCGCTGCGACGGCCGGCGGTGTACCGTCACCCTTGCCGTAGGGCAGGTCCTTGTTGACCTTCAGGATCCACGGCATGGAGGTCCCAGGCACCTTGACCGTGACGTCCTCGGCCTGCGCCTGTGCTGCTATCAGCACGAAAGCCGCAGCCATACAGCCCGCCAGATATCTCGCCATACTACCCTCCCCGAACGATTTGAACCCAAGCGGCGACTATCCGCGCCTTTGCCAAAACTGTCAAATATTTTATACGATATACGAATTTATTGACTGCGTTTTTGCAACAGGGCAATGTAGGCGCCGGCCTTTGCTGTAAGGTGGCCGGCAGTCATTTTTGCGAGGATAATCATGGACGGCAGCAAGCAGAAAATCGTCATTGTCGGCGGCGGCACCGCCGGCTGGATGGCGGCAGCCGGTCTGTCCAAGGCTCTCGGCACGCAGCGCTACGCCTTTACCCTGATCGAGTCAGACGAGATCGGCACGGTCGGGGTCGGCGAGGCCACCATCCCGACCATCCAGGCCTTCAACGCCATGCTGGGCCTCGATGAGAACCAGTTCATGCGCGAGACCAATGCCAGCTTCAAGCTGGGCATCCGCTTCGTCAACTGGTCGGCCCCGGGCAGCGACTATTTCCACCCCTTCGGCGTCTACGGCGTCGATATGAACGGGCTGAACTTCAACCAGTACTGGCTGCGCTACACGAAGGCCGGCGGCAATCGCGACTTCGGCCTGTTCAACCCGCAGACCCTGGCCGCGCGGCAAAATCGCTTCGGCCGCACGCAGGAGATCAATCCCAACGCCCCGGCCGTCAACTACGCCTTTCATTTCGATGCCGGCCTCTACGCCCGCTTCCTACGCGGCATAGCCGAGGGCCAGGGTGTAGCGCGCCAGGAAGGCCGCATCACCTCGGTGCAACAGGATCCGAACAGCGGCGACGTCACCTCGGTCACCCTGGAATCGGGCGCAGTCGTAACCGGTGACCTGTTTATCGACTGCTCGGGCTTCCGCGGCCTGCTGATCGAACAGGCGCTCCAGGCGGGGTTCACCGACTGGAGCCAGTGGCTGCCGTGCAACCGCGCCGCCGCCGTGCCGTGCGACAAGGTCACCCCGATCACCCCCTATACCACCTCGACGGCGCGCGAGGCCGGCTGGCAGTGGCGCATCCCGCTGCAGCACCGCACCGGCAACGGTTATGTCTTCTGCGACAGCTACCTGTCGGAGGACGAGGCGTGCGACCTGCTGCTGCAGCGCCTGGACGGCAAGGCACAGGCCGACCCGCGCATCGTCAGGTTCACGACCGGCCATCGCAAGGTGCAGTGGAAGAACAATGTCGTCGCCATCGGGCTGTCGAGCGGCTTCCTCGAACCGCTGGAATCGACCTCTATCCACCTGATCCAGGAAGCGGTCATGACTCTGATCCGCTATTTCCCGCGGCAGGTCATCGGCCATACCCAACGCGACAACTTCAACCGCGACATGCTGGCCGCCTATACCAACGTCAAGGATTTCCTGATCGCCCACTACAAGGTGACCACCCGCGACGACACGCCCTTCTGGGCCTATTGCCGCAATATGGACATCCCCGACAGCCTGCAGTTCCGCCTCGACAGCTTCGCCGAACACAACCAGCCGATGATCAAGGCCGAGGAGTTGTTCAAGGAGGCCAGCTGGTTCGCCGTCCTGGCCGGACAGGGCATGATGCCGAAGTCCTACCATCCCATGGCCGACCAGATGCCCGAAGACGAATTCCGCTGGCGCATGCAGCGTATCCGCGAGGGCACGGCGGGCCTCGTCCAGTCCATGCCGACGCACGACGCCTATATCGCCAGGGCCTGCAGCGCGACGCAGCTGGCCGGAGCCTGAGCCCGATGTCCGCAACCCCGTCCGTTCGCATCGTCGAAGGTATCGACCGCCGCGCCTTCGACAACGATATCCGGCTGGCGGGACAGCCGGTGATCCTGAAAGGCCTGGCTGCGCGCTGGCCTGCCGTCCAGGCGGCAACCACGTCGCCGGAAAGCCTGGGCGCTTATCTGTCGCGGTTCGACACAGGGGCGCCGGCCAAGGTCTCGATCGGCCCCCGCGAGATGCAGGGCCATTTCTTTTACAACGAAGACCTGACCGGTCTGAATTATCAGAGCTTTGGGCGATCGCTGAAATTTATCGTCGACTGGTGCCTGTCGCCGCAGCAACAGGCCAAGGGCGAGTTTCTTTACCTGCAGGCACAGCCGGTGGACGGCTTCGTTCCGGGCATGGCGCCCGACTTGCCAATGCCCCTGCTGGACAGTCAGGTCCGCCCCAGGATCTGGATCGGCAACACCCTGCGCACACAGACCCATTTCGACTATACCAGCAATATCGCTGTCCATGTCGCCGGCGAAAAGGTGTTCACCCTGTTTCCGCCGGATCAGACCGCCAACCTCTATCCCGGGCCTCTCGATCGCACGCCGGCCGGCGTACCGGTCAGCATGGCCTCGATCGAAGACCCGGACTTCGGACGTTTTCCGCGTCTGCAAACCGCGCTCGACCACGCCGTCACGGCGCAGCTGTCGCCGGGAGACGCCCTCTTCATTCCGCCCCTGTGGTGGCACCATGTCCATACGACCGGACCGCTCAACATGCTGGTCAACTACTGGTGGAACGATGCGCGCCCCGACCTGGTCGACCCGATCGCAGCCCTGCATATCGCCGCCACGGCCTTTGCCGCCATGCCTGCAGAACAGCGTGGCGCCTGGCGGGAGATGATGGACTATTTCGTCTTCGGCGACGCCGATCCCGCCGCCCATTTGCCGCCGCATATCCGCGGCGCCTTCAACCGCGACCTCAACACGCAGGAACTGGCGCAGATCAAACACTTCTTCCTCGGCGCCTCGAAACGGTCCTGAAAACACCAACTGAAGACGTCACCTGAAATAAGCTTCACGGTTCGCTCGACCGTCGCCTTCAAAAGATAAAAAAAGCCCGCTGCCGAAGCAGCGGGCTTTTCATTTGCCATGCGGCCCGGATCAGTTCCGGAAGCGCACGCTCAGTTGGATCGTCTTGGCGCCGACACGAACGCCCTGCGGCAGGATCGCACTCTGGCCATAGGTCGCCCGGTCGCTGCTGCCGAGAAGGTTGGTACCTTCCAGGGAGACCGTCATATACTTGACCGGGGTATAGTTGACCGCGAAGTCGAGACGCTCGGTGGGCTCGTAATAGATGCTGTAACCGGGTGCCGCATAACCATCCAGCGCGTTACGATAGCGATCGCGATGGTTGAAGGCGACACGGGCGCTCAGGCTGTTGTGCTCGTAATACACAGCCAGATTGTAGGTATACTTCGAGTTGAACGGCGCGTCGAACAGACCCGGGATGCTCGACGGATCGATGCCCTGCTCTTCAAGTGTCGCCCCGTTGTAGAAGGCGTACTGAATCCTGCCGTAATAGTTGTAGGTCAGGTTGGCCGATGCACCGAAGTAGTTGTAGGGCGCCGGCAGGAAGTCGAAGAAGCCCTGGGCGTTCAGCTCGATGCCCTTGTATTCGCCCGGACCGCCGTTTGTCGTGCGGTTGATGGTATAGGCGACGGTCGGGGTCGACGGATCGTTATCGTCGTCGATCTGCACGCCCACGTCCTTGCCCGAAACGAAGAAGTTGCTCGGCTTCTTGTCGTACCAGCCCGCCGACAGGATGCCGCCGCGGCCGAAGTAATATTCCAGGGCTGCGTCGTAGTTCGTTTCCTTGTTCGGCTTCAGGTCGGGATTGCCGCCCCAGCCGTAGTGACCCGTGGTGTCGTACAGGTAGACGAAATCGTTCAGGTCGTTGAAGCTCGGGCGCTGGATATTGACCGTGTAGGCCATACGCAGTTGCAGCTTGGGCGTGAAGTGGATGACGGCGTTGGCGCTCGGCATGAAGTCTGTACCGCCGCCGGAGCGCACCGAGGTCGTGACCTCACCCGTCTTGTTGTACTGGCTGGCGACGCTGCTGCCTTCGGTATGGACCGAGCGGGCGCCGATAACGCCGTCGACGGGGAAGTTGAACGCCTTGAAGCCGTAAAGGATCTGACCGTAGATGGCGGCCGTCTTTTCGGTTTCCGTATAGCTGCTGATCAGGCGTTCGGTAGACACGATCGCATCAGCCCAGGTACCCGAACCGCCCGAATCATAGACGTTGGCCGGGGTGTTAGCGTAGGCGCGGATCGCATCGAAGTTGGCCTGCATGCTGCCGGCGGAGAGCCGGTACCAGCCTGGCAGATTGCTGCCACCGATATCCGGTTGCACATAGCTCAGATCGTTGCCGCCCGGGAAGGCCGAAGCGGAAATGGTGTTGAAATAGGCGTAGCGGTAGCCATAGGCATTCGACACCTGGCGATCGCTCTTGCGGACGCCGTACTGCACGCCACGCAGGAGCTTGTCGTCGCTGATACGGTGCGTGACGTCGATATTCCAGGCGGTTTCGGTGCTGTCCGAGAACGACTTGCCGTTCTCGATGAAGTGCATGTTGTAGTTCGCCGGGTTGCTGAGGTCGATCGCCTTGCCCGTCGAGTCGTAATAGGTGGCATAGGGGCCGCCGCCGTCGACATTGGACGAATTCATGTCGATATTGAACGACTTCAGGTCTTTCAGCGTCAGCCAGTTGGTGAACCATTGGTTCTTGAAGCTGGTCTCGTCGCGATAGATGCCAAAATTGACATTCGTCCTGTCGTTATGCCAGTGGGTTTCGAAATTGATGCGGCTGTTGCGCGTCTTGTTATAGTCGTCGCGAGAGATCGAGCCGACCGGAAGGACATTGGTGTCGGTCATGTTCGGATCGGTCTCAGTCATCGAGATGATGGTGTGGCCGTCTGCTGCATATTTGACGTTCGACAGTACGCCCGGGCTGTCCTTGAGGCGCGTGTTCAGGGCGCTGTAGGAGTGGGTTTCGTCGGCATTGAACATCGAGCCTTCGAGCACGAAATCAAGCTGGTCATTGACACGCCATTGATAGGAAGCATTCAGCGACGGACGCTTGATATAGCCGCTGTCGACGCCGTACTGGACGCGATAGATCGAGATGTCCGAATCCTGATGCGGAACGCTGTCCCACTGGGTGCCGCAGCACCAGAACTTCGCAGGCGTTTCGCTCTGGACGTATTCTTCGTTGTAGTTGTTCTTTTGATAAGACAGGTTCAGCAGGAAACCCATCTCGCCGATCGGCGAGTCGAAGCGGTCGGCGACCAGGGCACTGGCGTAGGGGCTCTGGGTTTTGCCGATATCGCCATAGACTTCCCGGAAGCTGCCGGCCAGGGTCCAGCCCTTCTTCAGGTCGAGCGGGCGGCGCAGGTCGACGTTCACACTGCCGGCGATGCCACCTTCGACCTGGTCGGCAGTCTTGGTCTTGTAGACGGTGACCGACTTGATCAGTTCGGCAGGCACGTCGTTCAACGAGATGGAGCGGCTGGTACCGTTGCCGCCGGGCGCACCGTTGACCGTGGTCTGCACGTCATCCATGCCGCGGATGTACAGGCTTTGACCTTCGCCATGCGAACGGGAAATCTGCACACCGGTGACGTGCGCCAGGGCCTCGATGACATTGTTGTCCGGCAGCTTGCCGGCGTCTTCGGCCGAGATGGTTTCGGAAATCTGCGCAGACTTGCGCTTCTTGTCCGTCGACGTCTGCAGGCTCTTGCGAATACCCCTGACGATGACGATTTCCTGGGCCGGCTTGTCATCGGCCTTCGTTTCGTCCGTTTTTTTGGCAGCGTCAGTCGCGGCCGGCGCCGGTGCCGCATCCTGTGCGAATGCGAATGCGGGCAAGCATACTACGACGGCCGCAAGTCCCGTTGCTGCGAGTAGTCCTCTTTTGGTGGTCATGGTAACCTGTCCTTTCCCCTGACAAATAGCTGAAACCGTGGTCCACTTTCTGCACAGTTTTATACCGTCGTCAAAATATTTTATACGATATACGTCAGTTTTGCGTCATTTTTCGGCCACGGAGGCGGGCAAGTGTCCTTTTTGTCACGTTCATGTCTTATCGCAGATGCGAGAGGATAAAGACGACCGTCGCGCGATGTGCGCCGGCCCGACCGATATTGGTATCAGGCAAAACTATTATGTAATTACAGATATTTATAAAAATATCAGCGCTGCAACAGATCCGTCGTTCAAAATGGATTTCAACGAATTCAAGCGTTTGGCAAACGAATATGACAGCGCTGTCTATTTATAAATGCCATTTTGTCCGACAACTGCCTTGAAAATACAGAGTATATCGTATACCAAAATGACATTGTCAGAGGATAATATAATATGAGAACCGGGTCCGTCAGCCGCCGATCGCTTCTTGCCGGGATCGCCCTGGCCACCGTGCCTGCGCGCATGACCTGGGCCGCCACACCAGGCGCCACGCCCGTGGTCGCCGGACTGCCCGCGCGCGCCACGCCGATCCCGCTCAGCGATGTCCGCCTCCTGCCCTCGCCCTATAAGACGGCGGTCGATGTCAACGAAACCTACCTGCTGTCGCTCAATCCCGACCGCTTCCTGCATAATTTCCGTACCGGCGCCGGCCTGAAGGCCAGGGGCGACAGCTATGGCGGCTGGGAGCAGGACACCATCGCCGGCCACAGCCTCGGACATTATCTTTCTGCGCTGGCCCTGATGCACGCCCAGACCGGCAATCCGGCCCTGGCCGACAAGGCGTCCTATATTGTCGACGAACTGGCCCTGATCCAGGGCGCCCAGGGCGACGGCTATGTCGCCGGCTTCCTGCGCCGCCGCAAGGACGGCACGGTCGTCGACGGCAAGGAGATCTTCCCCGAGATCATGCGCGGCGATATCCGCTCGGCCGGCTTCGACCTCAATGGCTGCTGGGTACCCCTCTATAACTGGCACAAGCTCTATACCGGCCTGTTCGACGTCCAGACCTGGTGCGGCAACGACAAGTCGGTCTATGTCGCCAGCAATCTCGGCGTCTATATAGACAAGGTCTTCGCCGCCCTCAGCGACGCCCAGGTGCAGCAGGTGCTCGATTGCGAGCATGGCGGCATCAACGAATCGTTCGCCGAGCTCTATGCCCGCACCGGCGACAAACGCTGGCTGGCCCTGTCGGAGCGGCTGTACCATAAGAAGGTGCTTGACCCCCTGAGCCACCAGCAGGACATCCTCGCCAACCACCATTCCAACACCAATATCCCGAAGATCCTCGGCCTGGCGCGCCTGTACGAGGTCAGCGGCGACGACAGCTATCGCGCCGCGCCCACCTTTTTCTGGCAGCGCGTCACCGGCCACCATTCCTTCGTCATCGGCGGCAATGGCGACCGCGAATATTTCTTCGAGCCCGACACCATCTCGAAGCACATCACCGAGGCGACCTGCGAGCACTGCGCCAGCTACAATATGCTCAAGCTGACGCGCCACCTCTATGGCTGGCAGCCCGACGCCGCCTATTTCGACTATTACGAGCGTACCCACCTCAACCACGTCATGGCGCAACAGAACCCGAAGACGGGCATGTTCACCTATATGACGCCGCTGTTCCCCGGCGCCGCGCGCGAATGGTCGGATGCCGAGAACACCTTCACCTGCTGCCACGGTACCGGCATGGAAAGCCACGCCAAGCACGGCGATTCGGTCTTCTGGGAAGGCACGGGTGCCGGTAACAGCACCCTGTTCGTCAATCTCTACATCCCGTCGACCGTCACCTGGAAAAGCCGTGGCGCCGCCTTGCGCCTCGATACGCGCTATCCGTTCGAGGGGGCTGCCACCCTGTCCTTCACAAGCCTGCGCCGCCCGACGCGCGCCAGCATTGCCCTGCGCGTACCGGCCTGGGCGAAATCGGCGGATATCCGCGTCAACGGCAAGCCGGCGACGGCCGAACGCCAAGGCGGTTATGCCGTCCTCAACCGCGTCTGGGCCGCCGGCGATAAGATCGAACTGGCCCTGCCGCTCGACTTGCGCATCGAAGCCACCTCCGACGACGACCATGTCGTCGCCCTGCTGCGCGGGCCGATGGTCCTGGCCGCCGATGTCGGCAGTGTCGACCAGCCCTGGTCGGCCGCTGCGCCCGCCCTGGTCGGATCGGACCTTGTCGCCGGCATCAAGCCGGTCTCGGTCGAAAAGGCGCTTTACGTCACCGACGGCATCGGCCGCCCGGGCGAGCTGTCGCTGGTGCCCTTCTACAGCCAGTACGAGCGCCGCAGCGTCGTCTATTTCAAACGCTTTACCGACGCCGAATGGACGACCGAGGAGGCCGCTTTCAAGGCCGAGCAGGCGCGCCAGCGCGACTTGTCAGCGCGCTCGGTCGACGTCATGTATCTCGGCGAAATGCAGGCCGAGCGCGACCACGACCTGCAATCGGACGTCTCGTGGCCCGGCACCTATCGTGGTCGCAATGGCCGCGATGCCCGCCAGGGCGGCTTCATGGAATTCCATATGAAGGCAACCAAGGACGGGGTTTCGCCGGGTCCGCTGACCCTGCAGGCCACCTACTGGGGCGACGACCGCTGCGGCTTCGACATCCTGATCGACGGCCAGAAGGCGGTCACCGTGTCGCACCCGAAGGCCCTGCACCCCGGCGCTTTCTTCGACGAAGACTATGCCCTGCCGCCGGCCCTGACCGCCGGCAAGACCTCGCTGGTCGTCCGGCTGCAGCCGCATGAGAACAGTTCGACCGGCATGATCTTCGGCCTGCGCCTGTTCACCGCGGCGCCCGCGCCTGCCTCCCCCGTCGCCTGACCGGAAAGATCACCATGCCCGCACGCATCCTCACCTCCGTTGCCTCGGCCGCCCTGCTCTTGGGCCTTGCCTGCGCCGGCAATGCCTTGGCGCAAACCCCCAAAGCCTGCCTTGCCGGCGACTGGACCCCGGTCGAGGTCGACGCCAATCAACCGGTGCAGTACCAGACGGCGCACTTCGCCTTTCGCTGGAAGCCCGGCACGGTCGATATGAAGGATGCCGTCTCGGGCGGGGAACAGCTGGAAAAGGTCTGGGCCGTCTATATGGGGCCGATCGGTTTCACCGAGCCCTATTGCGACACGGCGCAGAAGCACAAGGCCAATATCAATCTCGACCCGACCTTCGGCCTCAGCGGCGGCCCGACCGGCGACCGCGACATGGGCATGTGGATCGGGCCCCTGGCCCTGAGAGATCACTGGGGGCTGGCGCATGAATTCGCCCATGCCCTGCAGGGGTCGACCGGCGGCCTGCGCGATTCGATCTATGCCGGCTGGCTGTGGGAAGACCACGCCAACTGGATGGCGCACCAGATGCCGGAATTCCACGGCAGCGAGGTCCACTGCTCGGAGATGCTGGTCGATTATCCCCACCTCTATCTCGGCTCGACCCGGGACCGCTATTGCAGCTGGCAGGTGCTGGAATACCTGAAGGACGAACACGGCTATGAAGCCGTCAACGGCATATGGGAAAAGGCGATCAAACAGGGCCAGCCGGGCTATCTCGAGGAAACGCCGTTTTCGGTCCTGCAACGTACTATGGGCTGGAGCGATTCGGAGCTGAACCAGGTTTTCGCCGAATGGACCCTGCATAATATTGCCTGGGACTATACCAATCCCGACGGCACGGCAGAAGGTGCGCTTTATCGCGCAAAATACGGTTCCTACGACACGTCCGATCCGGCAAACCATGCGCCCGACCGCCTGCTGCGCGTCACCCGTCTCGATCCCATCGACGTCGCCAAGCGTCGCTTCGCCGTGCCCTCTGCCTGGGCGCCGCAGCGCTGGGGTTATAATGTCGTGCGCCTGATGCCCGACGCCGGCGCCACCAGGATCACGGTCAGCTTCGAAGGCGTGGTGCAGAAGGCCGCGGCAACGAAGATCCTGCCGCACCTGACCAACGACCCCGACACGGTTCCCAACCCCGATTCCGGCTGGTGGTGGGGTGTCGTCGCCATCGACGCCAACGGCAAGTCGCGGATGAGCCCGGTTGTCGGCGGCGCCGACGGCGAAATGGTCTTCCCGCTGAAACCCGGCGACCGCCAGGTCTATATGGTCGTCATGGGCGCCCCCGATACCGTGCAGAAGATCAAGTGGGACCAATCCTACTATTCGATCTACCGCTTCCCATGGATGGTGCAACTGGATGGCGCCCTGCCGCAGGGCTATGAAGCCAATGCGCCCACCCCCACAGCCCACGGCCATCGTCACGCCAATGGCGGCGGTTGGGTCGCCGATGGCGCCCATGTCGACGCCACGGCCTGGGTCGGGCCCTATGCCCAGGTGCTGGGTGGTTCGGTCACAGGCAATGCCCGCATCGAGGACCATGCCGTCATCGTCAACGGCACCGTCCAGGACAGCGCCGTGGTCGGTGCCCTGACCGTGCTCGACAACCGCGTGGTGGTCAAGGACCACGCCGTCGTCGCCACCACCTTCAAGGGCCCCGGCGCTTTCGAGCCCGGCACCGTCATCGCCGGCACCGCCCAGGTCCGCGGCGACGCCGAGGTACGCGACGGTCTGACCATCACTAAAGGCGTCTTCTACGGCTTTGTCGATCGCAGCGTCGTCAGCGATCCGAAACAGGGGGCCGAACTAACGGCGCCGGTGCCCGAGGTTACGGCCACGCCGGATTACACCTGGCGTCCGTAAAGCCGGATCAGGTCCGCCGGCGATGATAATGCCCTCGCCTGTCGCCGGGTTCGCGCGACTGAGCGGGTCTCGCCGGCGGACCTGATCTTAATTTTGGCATTTTGTCAGACTATTGATGGTGAACGCGGCGGACAGCCCTTGGCAAGACACCGCCCCGTCACTATAGTATACGATATAAGCCAAAAGCCGATACAATCGGGTCAGGGGTCTTCTATGCGTTTTCCGTTCAGCCCAGCAACCGCCAGCGGTTTGCGTTGCGATGCCGCCTGCGGCGACACACAGTGCGACTGCCGTCCCGGCCTGTCGCGCCGGCAGATGTTCGGCGTCGCCGGTTCGGCCGCCCTGTTGTCCGGCAGCTTCGCCTTCAGCGCCCAGGCAGACGATACCCCGGTCAACCTGGCGCCGGTGGCAAAGACCACCAGTTCCTATACTTCGGGCGATACCCGCACTGCGGCACTGAACGACGGCGCGACGCCGAAAGACTCCGCCGACAATGAAAACGGCTCCTACGGCAACTGGCCGAAGGTCGACACCCAGTGGGTCGAATACGAATGGAGCCTGCCGGTCACCGTGGCGTCGAGCGATGTCTACTGGTGGATCGACGGTCAGGGCGTCGGGGCGCCGCGCGCCAGCCGCCTGCTCCACTGGGATGGCGCACAATTCGTTCCGGTAAAGAACGCCAAGGGCCTTGGTGTTGCCGGCAACGCCTTCAACGCCACCAGCTTCGACAAGGTCACCACAACGAAGCTGCGCCTGGAGATCGCGTCCGACGGCAAGCTGTCGACCGGCATCCTCGAATGGCGCGTCTTCAATGCCGGAGTCATTCCCGCCTTCCCACCGGCAGTCGCCTCCGGTCTCGACCGCTCGGTCATCCAGGGCGGCAAGACCTATCTTGCCGGCAAGGCCGTCCTGCTCGGCAGCGCTACAGACAAGACCGTCCTGTGGTCGAAGGTCTCGGGCCCGGGCGATGTCGCCTTTGCCGATCGCGGCGCCCTGGAGACGACGGCGAAGTTCTCGGCGCCCGGCGAATATGTCCTGGGCCTCGCCGCCAAGGCCAATGGCGCCGCGGCGGAATCGACCCTGCGCGTCCGCGCCGAACCCGCCCCGCCCAAGCAGCGCCTCGACGTCGTCTATACCAAGGCCTACAGCATCGACAGTCCCCTGTGGAATGCCCGCGCCAAGGCCCTGATCGTCAACTGGATTCCGCACTGCATCGCCTATTGCGAGCGCACCGATCTTAAGATTGGCCAGGGTGGTATCGACAACTTTGTCGAGGCGGGCAAGGCCCTGCGCGGGGAAGCGCACGCCCCGCACCAGGGCTATGTCTTCGCCAATGCCTGGGTGCATCAGACGGTGGAATCGATGTGCATCGCCCAGATGGTCGACGCCCAGGGCGATCCCGAGATCCTGGCGGCGCAGGCCCATATGAAGGCGACGCTGGAACGCTGGATCCCGATCATCCTGGCAGCCCAGGAACCCGACGGCTACATGCAGACCGCCTACACCCTGGCCAAGCGCAGCGACTGGCCCGAGCGCTGGTCGCCGGACTTCCGCGGCAATCACGAAGGCTATACGGCCGGCTATTTCATCGAGTCGGCGATCAACCACTACACTCTGACCGACGGCCAGGACCTGCGCCTCTACACCGCCGCCAAGAAACTGGCCGACTGCTGGGTCGCCAATATCGGCCCGGGCAAGAAGGACTGGTTCGACGGCCACCAGGAGATGGAGCAGGCGCTGGTCCGCTTCGGCCGCTTCGTCAACGACACCGAGGGTAACGGCCGGGGCGACGCCTATATCAGCCTCGCCCGCTTCCTGCTCGACTCGCGCCGCGGCGGCCAGGAATACGACCAGAGCCACCAGCCGCCGATCAAGCAGTACGAAGCCGTCGGCCACGCCGTGCGCGCCACCTACTTCTATTCCGGCATGGCCGATATCGCCGCCGAGACCGGCGACACCGACTATATGAGCGCCGTCATGTCCCTGTGGGACAACATGGTCAACAAGAAGTACTATGTCACCGGCGGCATAGGCAGCGGCGAGACCTCGGAAGGTTTCGGCCCCAACTACTCGCTGCCCAACGACGCCTATTGTGAATCGTGCTCGAGCTGCGGCCTGATCTTCTTCCAGTACAAGCTTAACCTGGCCTATCACGACGCCAAGTATGCCGACCTGTACGAGCAGACCATGTACAACGCCCTGCTGGGCGGGGTCGACCTGGCCGGCGAGCATTTCTGCTACACCAATCCGCTGGTCAATACCGAGCGCACCTTGTGGCACGTCTGCCCGTGCTGCGTCGGCAATATCCCGCGCACCCTGCTGATGGTGCCGACCTGGACCTATGCCAAAAGCGCAGAGGGCCTGTACGTGAACATGTTTATCGGCAGCCGGATCACCGTCGAGAACGTCGCCGGCACCGATATCGAGATGGTGCAAAAGACCGACTATCCGTGGCACGGCAAGGTCGCCATCACCGTCAACCCGAAGGAATCACGCACCTTCACCCTCTATGTGCGTATCCCCGACCGGACGACCAGCGAGCTGTACACGACCACGCCCAAGGTCCACGGCGTCAAGGCCTTCACCGTCAATGGCCAGCCGGTCACGCCGGTGATCGAAAAGGGTTATGCCAGGATCACCCGCCAATGGACGGCCGGCGATCATATTGCCTTCGAACTGCCGATGGAGGCGCAGCGCATCACGGCCGATACGCGCATTGCCGCCAATCGCGGCCGCGTCGCCCTCGCCTACGGCCCACTGGTCTACAATGTCGAAACGGCCGACCAGTCCGGCATCGACCAGCCGCTGGATGCTGCGCCCCTCAAGGCGGAATGGCGCAACGACCTGCTGGGTGGGGTGATGGTCATCACCGGGAAATGGGCCGATGGCTCGACCATGCTGGCCGTGCCCTACTTCGCCCGCATGAACCGCGCCGGCGGACCAAGACGCGAAATCGGCGCGGGTTCGGTCGATTATGCGCCGGGCACCACGGTTGCCGCCGTCTCCGGAAACGACGGCGAAAACCGGCCGCACGGATTGCAATCGCAGGTCTGGCTAAAGGTGTAGCGCATGACATATACGGTATACGCATTATATATATGCAATATATTCAGTCTATAAGCAGACTACGACGAGAGCCCTCAAGAGGCTCCGTCCAGGAAACGCCGGGATCTCACTTCTGATGTCCAGGTAACCGCAATGGGTATTCACGTTCAGACGATAGCGGCGCAGGTCTATGACGAACTGCGCGACCGTGTCATCGCCGGCCACATTCCGCAGCACATGCCGATCCGGCAGGATGCCCTGGCGGCCGAGTTCGGCGTCAGCAAGATTCCGGTGCGCGAGGCCCTGATCCGCCTCGAACGCGAAGGCTTGATCCTGTCGGAGGCCAATCGCGGCTTCTATGTCGTGCCCCTGACCCTGGAAGAGGCGCAGGACGTCTATTCCCTGCGCCTGCAGATGGAGCCCCAGGCCGTGGCCGAAGCCTCACGCCTGGCGACCGATGCCGACCGCGCCTTTGCCCGTGCCGCCCTCGATACGCTGAACCACGCAGCGCTCAACGATCGCCTGCGCGTGCCGCGCGCCAACCGCATGTTCCATCTGTCGCTGATCCGGCCGTTGCGCAAGCCGGTGACCGTGCAGTTCATCGAGCGGCTCAATGTCATTTCGGAGCGCAATGTCGGCGAGCACCTGGCGCCGGCCGGTGGCGAGGATCGTGCCCACCAGGAGCACAACACCATGTACGCCTACTGGGCGGCGGGCAAGGCCGACGACGTCGCGGCCTTGGTGTACCAGCATATCCAGGCGACGTTTACCGAGCTGGTGTCGCACTATTAGGGTGTGAGGTTTCAGCCGGCAATAAGCCTGAGAAGGTTCAGCAAGCTCCCGCCTGCCCCGTTTACGGGGAAGGTGGCGCGGCGGAGGCTTTAGCCTACGACGTGACGGAAGGGGGGCGGTAGAATGCCCAACTTCCTGACGTATCCGTTTGCGGAAGACAGTTTTGCCCCTCCCACCGCCTACGGCGGTCCCCATGGCCGGCGAAGGCTATACCTTCGCTCGGCCAAACCCACGCTTCGCAGGGCGGGCGGGAGTCTCGCCGGGGCAGTCTGGATAAGCGGCCCTACATCCCCGACACAGCCTTCGCCGCCTCATCGCCATGCAGCTGACGCACGCTGTCGACGCGGCAGGTGGCATTGCTGGCCATATTGCCGGTGCCGTCGGGATAGCGCACATCGGCATCGCCGGCGCCGCAGATATTCGGCCCCGAATGCGGCAACAATTGCGGACGATACTGGACATCGCGATCGACACATGGCGACGCTAGGTGCAACTCATAGGCCGCATTGCCATTGGTGACCACGATCAGGCTGGTGTCGGTCTTCGGCGTCAGGCTGCGCACCTGACCGACATCGAAACAGCGCTGATCGGCGGCCTCGGCAACGGGCTTCGGTGAAGACCCGGCGCATCCGGCCAGGGCCAGAAGGCCGACACCGGCAATAGCGACAATAGTTGTTTTCATAACACGTGCTCCGCTTATCGGGTTGGACATCCTGAAATCGTGTTGCCGGCCGCGACCGTCACCGGTGCAGGCGTCGGTGTCAAAGCCTGCCATTCCTGCACCGCCACGCCGGCAAAGGTGCCATCCTTGCTCGACGCATCGAAGACCGCCTCCAGGCAGGTCGTGGTGATCGTCGGGAAGGTGATATCGTTGTACTGGCCCTCGGCGCTGGGATAGTCGGCGGCGATGGCCTGCCACTTTCCACCGGCATAGTATTCCAGGTGCCAGGCCTTGGGCGCCGCGACGCCGACGCCCGAACCCGGCGGCTGGTCGTTGAAGAAGTACATCCGCGAGCCATTCAGCGTCACTGGCGTGTCCCAGCCATATTCGACCCACGCCTGTGCCGGGTTGTGGCCGTTCCACGTCCCCCACATGTCGGGCGGCAGCGGCGACTGCCGCACAATGCCGTCGTTGAGCGCCCTGATCCAGTATTGCACCGGTACGGGCTGGTTGGAGGCGGCGGCATGGGCGGCCGGGGCGATATTGCGCTGCGCCGGCAGGACGGATGGAGCCACCGGCGTCGGCACGACCTCGATCATGCGTGCCGGCTTGACGCTGTCGTCCCACTTGACCTCGTCGATGGCGACGCTGCGGCGGAAGTGGTCGCCATCCCTGGCATCGGCCGTATGGTAGGTGATGTACCACTTGCCCTTGAACTGGACGAAGCCGGGATGCGAGGTGGTCGACGACACGACCGGCAGGACGACGCCCTGATAGGTCCATGGGCCCATGGGCGAGGATGCCGTGCCGTAGCCGATGCAGGCGTGGTAGACGGCCTCGGTGCAGTTGTCGCCGGGACGGGTGTCGTTGTCGGCATAGGCCAGGTAATAGGTGCCGTTGCGCTTGAACAGCCAGGCCGCCTCGAAGAAGCCTTTCAGGCCGGAGATCGCCTGCTCCGGCCCCTTGGGCGTGATCATGTCGGCCGCCAGTTCCATGCCGCGCAGCTGACCGAAAGTGCCCCAGTAGAGATAGACGCGGCCGTCATCGTCGACGAAGGGCGTCGGGTCGATGTTCTGGATATCGTTGGCGACGGGCGCCGACTGCGACACGATCGGGCCGGCCGGATGGGCATCGACCCAGGGGCCAAGCGGGCTGCTGGACACCGCAACACCGACGCCGAAACAGTCGCGGTCCTTGCAGTTAGCGCGCAGCACCGGGGCGTAGAGGTAAAAGCGCTTGTCCGGACCCTGGATGATCTGGCCGGCATAGGCGCGGGCCGGTTCCGCCCAGGCGAAGACCCTTTCCGGCCGCAGGAAGTGGGGATAGAAGGTCCAGTCGCCCGAGGCCACGTCCTTGGTCGACAGCACCTGCCACTCGTTCATGATGAAGTCGTTGACACCCGACGGCGCCTCGTCCCGGCCGGTCAGGATATAGAGGGTGTCGCCGACGACGACCGGCGCCGGATCGGTCGAATAGAAGCTGCCGTCCGACAGGATGGGATTATAATCGGCATGGATGGCGACGGGCTTCAGCGGTTCGGCCGGATACGGCGGCAGTACTATGGGCGCGGCCGCGACCGGTAAAGCCTGGGCCGGCGCTGTCTGGGCCGGTTCAGGAAATTCATCGACGACCTTGAGCGTGACGACGATCTCGCCGCTATTGTCGGAATAGATGTCGTCATTGATGCCGAAGACGATCCTGGCGGCCTTCGGCGGAACGACAGCATTGTAGCCGCTGCCGACGGGAAACGGCTCGGCGACCAGCCTGCCCGTCGCATCGACAAAGGCCCCGATCAGTTCGTTGAGCTGCGTCGGATAATCGACCGGATCGACATAGCGGCTGGGGAAGTAGGTGGCGGAATTCCCGAGCACAGTGTTGGTGACAAAATCCGCCTGCCCGTCCGGGCCGAACGACATCCCGCCCTTCGCCGTCGTTGTCGTGCCGGCCGCCGCGATTTGCAGCTTCATGCCCTCGGTCAGGGCCAGCCCGGCCACTGCCGGCGGCGTCCCGTCGCCCTTGCCGTAGGCGAATCTCGCATTGACCTTCAGGTCCCAGGGCATGGCTGTCGCCGGGACATGGACATCAACCTGCTGGGCCATTACGGTTCCCGTGAGGCAGGCCAGGCCGGATACCGTCGCCATTACCGTAAGCCGAAAGGGCTTCATCCGTTATCTCCTGGTCCGCATCGCTTGATAAATTATACGATATACAAATGTCGGACAAATGCAAGTAGGTGACAGACACGGTCGGGCATGAAATCATGGTACCCAAAACATCATAAGAGGACCGCCATGAATCGCCGTGAACTCCTGCAGACCGCCGCGGCAAGCGCCACCACCCTTGCCCTGGCCGCCGGCCCGTCAAAGGCAGCGACATCGGCGCGCTGGATCGCGACGACCGAAAACAAGCCGTGGCAGGACCTGTCGGCGCAGATGGCCTGGTCGGAGACGGCGACGCCCGACCTGTCCGTGGTGCCGGAGACGCAGTACCAGACCATGACCGGCTTCGGCGGCTGCTTCAACGAGGCCGGCGCCAAGGCGCTCAGCGCCCTGAAACCGGCCGATCGCGGCGCCGTCATGGACGCCCTGTTCAGTCGTGATGGCGCCAACCTGTCGGTCTGCCGACTGCCGATCGGCGCCAACGACTATGCCCTCGACTGGTATTCCTACGACGAGACCGACGGCGATTTCGCCATGGCGAGGTTCAGCGTCGCCCGCGACGAAAAATGGCTTATCCCCTATATCCGGGACGCCCAGACGCGCCGTCCCGACCTGAAACTGTGGGCATCGCCATGGAGCCCGCCGACCTGGATGAAGACCAACCGGCACTATGCCATGGCCCCCTCCAATCCGAGCCAGCCGCCCAATGGCCTGCGCCCCGACCAGGTCGGCCACGAGGGCCAGGACAGCTTTATCCAGGATCCGCGCTACTTCGCCGCCTATGCCCTGTATTTCCGCAAGTTCGTCGACGCCTATCGCGGCCATGGCCTGCCCATCGCCATGGTCATGCCACAGAACGAGTTCAATTCGGCGCAGAACTTCCCCAGTTGCTGCTGGACGCCGCAGGGTCTGGCGCGGTTCATTCCCTATCTCGGCAAGGCGCTGGAAGGCTCCGGCACGGAGATTGTCTTCGGCACGATGGAACGCGCCGATCCAGCCCTGTTCGAAACCGTATTCACCGACCCGGCCGCCGGCCCCTATATCAAGGGCGTCGGCACGCAATGGGCCGGCAAGGGCGCCGTGCCCTTTATCCATCACGACCACCCGTCCCTGCCCGTCTATCAGAGCGAACAGGAATGCGGCGACGGCAAGAACGACTGGCGTTATGCCCGCTATGTCTGGACGCTGATGAAGCTCTATCTCGGCAATGGCGCCACCGTCTACGACTACTGGAACATGGTCCTGACGGAAGGCGGCGTCAGCACCTGGGGCTGGCGGCAGAATTCCATGGTCGTCGTCGACGCGGCGACCGGGGGGTACCGCTTCACGCCCGAATACCATCTGTTCCGTCATATGAGCCGCTACGTCCAGGCAGGCGCCGTGCGCATCGCCGCCGTCAGCTGGACCGGTTACGACAACGCCCTGGCCTTCCGCAATCCGGATGGATCGACCGTGGTGCTGATGCAAAACGACGGCGTACACGACCTGCCGGTAACTATCGGCCACGGCGCGCGTCGGCTGCAGGTTACCCTGCCGGCCGACAGCTTCAACACCTTCGTGGTTTAAACAACCCTCGCCCTGGTCAGGCGGAAGAAGACGCCCATCTCGCCGTTGTTCATCAGGCCGAACGTGCCCTCCACCGTGGCGGGTTTTTCCGTCCAGTCGATCGGATGGTCGGTCGAGACCTCAATGACCTCGTTGGGATCGCCGGGCGGATGATAGAAGCAGACCGGCGTATTGATGCCGATGAGGAAATGCGCCGTCTTGTCGGAGCCATCGAGCGGCAGGGTAAAGCCGCGCACGCGGATGACCTTGCCGGCCATGGCCTTGACCTCCGGCGTCGGTTCAAGGCTGTAGAGACCGGTCTTGCCGTTATAGCGCACGGCACAGCGGCGCAGGGTCTGCCACAGGGGATCGCCGGACCGCGGCAAGGCCGCCTGGGCCTGGCGTTCGCCGCACAGCTCGGCATCGGCACATTGGACGGCATTACTGCCTGCGATTTTGCGCGAAGCAAAGCCGGTCAGGCCGACGACGGCACCGAGGCCCAGCAGGCCGGGCACCAACAGGTCACGACGACGGATCATGCGGTCAGGGCTCCTTCTCCCGCGCTGCGGACGACACGAATGACGGGCACGGCGGCTGCGATCGCTGCGGCGGCCAAGGCGCCGACATAGAGGATCGCCACCACGTCGATGCCGGGCCAGGGCGCGATCAGCAGGCCATAGGCGAACATCCGCGCCGAAATCACCATGCCCAGGCCGACGGCCAGGACCAGGCCGAGCGCAAAGGCGAGATGAACGATGATCAGCGCCTCCTGGGCAGCGACGCGGGCCAGCATCCAGCGCGATGCACCGAGCATGCGCAACACCGCCAGGTCGCGGGCGCGCTGGTTGAGCGCGCTCATCAGCCCGACCGAAGCCATCAGGGCGGCGACGGCAGCGAAGACGGCGCCGAAGATCATGACCAGGTTGACGCCCGGCCGCACCAAAGCACTCAGGCGCGCCAGTTCCAGTTCCGGGCTGGCGGCCGTCAGGTCGGTCTGCAGGGTGATCTGGCGCGGGATGATGGCGGCGGCGATCGGCGACGAGAACTTGGCGACGATGGCCGATATGGCTATCGGCGTACCGTCGCGGTCGTAGCCCTGGCCGGCCACCTGCGACGACCCTTGTTCGTCGGGATCGGAGGTATCGGTGTGGACGACCCGGATGCTTTTGAGGTCGGCCAGCAGCAGGCGATCGATGGCGGCGCCGGTGGGTTTCAGGATACCTACGATGGCATAATGGGCGTTACGGTGCAGTTCGCCGCCGACATCGAGGCCGTGGGTGCTGACAAGGGTCGCGCCGAGATGCAGCTGCTGCCGGCGCGCGGCCTCGGCGCCGGCGACGATCTCCATGGCGCCGGTCCAGATCCGCCCCTGCGCCAGCCTGGCATCATAGACCCTGGTGATATCGGGCCGCGTCCACAGGATGCGCGTGCCGTTATAGCTGTCGCCGAGCGCTACCGGCGCCCAGGCGCGGACATAGGGGCTGGTGACGGCTTGCACCGCCGCCCGGTACGGCATCAGCCCGCGGGTCGGGGTGATATGCAGGGCGCAGCACATGACCAGGTCGAGTTCCGAGCCCCTGGGACCGATCACCATGTCGGCGCCGCCGATGGCGGTCTTCACGGCCGCCGGGACACGATCGGCCGCCGTCATCACCGTCGCCAGCAGGGCTACGCCCAGGGCACCGACCAGGACGGTCAGGGTGGCTGCCCCCCAGCGCCGGATCAGATAGGCAAGAGACAATTGCCACAGGCTCATGCCGCCACCTCGGTGTGCAGGCTCTCGACCCGATCGACGGATTGCACGACACGGCTATCATGGGTGGCGACGACCAGGGCCGCGCCTTCGTCGCGCGCCGCCTCCCGCAACAGGGCGATCAGGGCGCGGGCAGAGGTATCGTCGAGCGCGGCGGTCGGTTCGTCGCACAACAGGACCGCGGGCGCATTCATCAGGGCACGCGCCACGGCGACCCGCTGCATCTGGCCCTGGCTCAGGCGGTCGGCACGCCGCCCCTCGAGACCGGCAAGGCCCAGGCGATCGAGCAGGCGCCGCGCCCGGGCAGGATCGGCCGGCAGGCCGGCACAGGTCCGCGCCAGCTGCAGATTGCCCAGGACATCGAGGGCGTCGACCAGGTGAAAGGCGGCAAAGACATAGCCGACCCTTTGACCGCGCAGGCGCGCCCTTCCCTCGTCGTTCAGGCGCCACAGGTCGGCGCCATCCAGCAAAGCGCTTCCCGTGAGCGGCCGGACAATGCCCGCCATGGCCAGCAGCAGCGATGTCTTGCCGATCCCCGAAGGCCCGATCAGGGCCAGGGACTGGCCCGCCCGCAAGGCGATATCAGGACACCCTATGTCGCGTTCGCCCCGCCGCACCGTCATGTCGCGCACTTCGAATGTCATCGCCACACCTCAATTCCTGATACGTTATAATATATCAAAATAATGCGCAACAGGGCTTTCGCTTAGAGCGCGGCGAACTATATGTTACAAAATAACAGAAAAGGTGCCCATATGCTTCCGCTTGCGACCTTCGGCCTGCTGGGCCTGCTCGGCGTCCGCCACGGCCTCGACCCGGATCATGTGGCGGTCATCGACAACATCACCTTTCGCGCCATGACCGATCGCCCACGCCTGGCGAAATGGACCGGCGCCCTGTTCGCGCTGGGCCACAGCGTCTCGGTGATGGTCATCGCCGTGCTGTTTGGCCTGCTGGGCCGGCAGGTGACCCTGCCTGCCCCGGTGACGCAAGGCCTGGCCTGGGCCGTTATCGCTCTCCTCCTGTGGATGGGGATCGCCAATGTCCGCGCTCTGCGGGCATCCGGCACCTATGTGGCGCACGGCTGGCGCGCTGCCTTTCTGCCAAGGGCTCTGCGTCATTCGACTCACCCCGTCATTACCCTGGCGATCGGCGCCGTCTTCGGCTTGGTCGTCGACACCGCGGCGCAGATCGCCGCCTGGGGCGCCACTGCCGCCGCGTCCGGCGGCCTTGTGGCCGCTGCCCTGATCGGGCTGGCCTTTGCCGCCGGCATGGTCCTGACCGACAGCGCCGACAGCCTGATCGTCGCCCGCCTGATGCAGGGGGATGCTGAACAGGCGCGCCTCTACCGCCGGCGTATCGGCTGGCTGATTGCTGCGTTGTCCTTCGCCATGGCCGGCATTGCTATCCTGCAGCAACTTCAGGCGTTCGATCTGCCGGCCCCCGTCGTCGCCATCGCCGGCGGAGGGATGGCCGTAGCCGTCATCACGGCCCTGGTGCTCGGCAACGGGCGCAGGCGGTTCAGGCCGGATTGACGTGCAGGCCGGATTGATGTGCAGGATTGACTTGCCCCGGGGGCGATGGCCATATCGCCGTTATTCTACGCACCAACGGGCAATCTGGGGATTGGCATGAAGTGGTCATTGTGGTTCGCGGCCCTGTGTCTGTCCGCAACGCCGGTCGCGGCGCCTGCCGCTGAATCCAAGGTGACAGCGGGGCACTATCTGTTTGCCTGGATGGGCGATCCCGCCGGACAGAACGAAGACTTTCTTGCCGTCATCGACAGCGACCCAGCCTCGGCGACCTATGGCGCCGTCGTCGCCTCCGCTGCGTCCGGCATAGTCAGCCGGCAGATCCACCATACCGAATACTGGATGCCGCAAAGCGGCATGCTGTTCGCCAACGACCATATGGCCGGCAAGACCGCCATCATGGATGTCCGCGATCCGCTGCATCCGCATGTCCACGCCACCTTCGGCAATATGGCCGGCTTCAGTCACCCCCACTCCTTCCTGCGCCTGCCCAATGGCCACGTCCTGGCCAGTTTCCAGACCGAGGGCATGATGGCCATGCCCGGAATGGATATGTCAGGCATGGATATGCCTGATGGGCAACCAGATCCGGGGGCGGGTGCCGGCATCGGCCCGAATATCCATGGCGGCATTGTCGAAATCGACGAGGACGGCCATGTCGTGCGTTCGGCCTCGACCGCCGACCCGGCACGGCCGAACGACCTGCTGATGGCCTACAGCCTGCTGCCCCTGCCCGATATCGACCGGGTCCTGGTCACCAATTCGTCGATGCGCTTCGAAGACCTCAATGCCCGCACCTATCAGATCTTCCGCCTGTCGGATCTGAAGCGCCTGTCAACCAACGATCTCGACACCGCCGGCGGCAGCTATGCCGAGGTCAATCCGGAAGAGGCCCGGCGCGGGCCGGATGGATCGGTCTATGTCCTGACTCTGGGCTGCGGCGTCGAGCGCGTCACCGGCATCGCCGAAGACACACCCCGATCGAAGGTCGTCTATCGTTTTCCGGGCTCGATGTGCGGCGTCCCCAGCATCGTCTCGCACTACATGATCGAGACCGTGCCGATCCTGCACGCCGTCGTCGTCATCGATATCGCCAAACCCGACCACCCGGTCGAGGTCAGCCGCACCACCTTCGACCCGGCCTTCTCACCCCACTGGACAGGCTACGATGTGAAGACGCAACGGATCGTCATCACCGGTACCGGTGAGAGTCGTCTGTTCCTGTTGACCTTCGATCCCGCCACCGGCGCGACCGCCATCGATACGGCTTTCCACGATGCCGCCGGAAAGCCGGGCTTCGACCTGGGCACCCGCACCTGGCCGCATGGCCTGACAGCTGCCGTCGAAGCACACGGCGCCGTCTTTTCGCGTTGAATATTTTTCGAGATAGTTTCAACTCTGGCTTGAATTTACACTCTTACCCGGACATTCTCCGCGAATAACAAAGCTGCGCCGGCAAGGCCCGCGGCACTGAGGGGGAATTCATGTTGTCACGTCACCAGGCCTTGCGCCTGACAGCGCTGCTGTGGGCGTCTCTGATCGTACTGGCCTTGCCGGCGACGGCCGCCGAAACCGGCCATCCCATGCCGGCCATCGCCTTCCCCCAGGAGCATTCCGAGCTGAAAGCGGATCCCGCCCAGGTCTATGGTCGACTGCCCAACGGGATGACCTATGTCATCCAGAAGAACCAGACCCCGGTGCGGTCGGCTACCATCCTGTTCCGCGTCGATCTCGGGTCGATGATGGAAACGGAGAAACAGAAGGGACTGGCGCACTTCGTCGAGCATATGGCGTTTCAGGGGACCACCCATATTCCGCGTGGTGAACTCAAGGCGATCCTCGAGCGCAATGGCTTTACCTTCGGTGTCGATGCCAATGCCTTTACCACGGCGTCAAAGACGACCTACGCCCTGACGGCGCCGAACACCGAAAAGGCAACGATCGACACGGCCTTGTTCATCATACGGGAAATCGCCGGCAACATAACGCTCGACCCGGCAGCGATCGAGACCGAGCGCGGCGTGGTCCTGGCCGAAGAACGCGTGCGCGACAACCCCGTCATGCACCGCGACACAGCCTTAGGTCAGTTCCTCTATCCAGGCCTGCGCATGGCCGACTATTCCAATCCCATAGGTTCGACCGATATCGTAAAATCGGCACCGGCCGCCGAGATCGCCGGCCTCTATCACACCTGGTATCGCCCTGACCTGGCAACCATCGTCATCGTCGGGGACATCGATCCGAAGGATATCGAAGCGCGCCTGAAGGCGACCTTTGGCGATTGGAAGGCCACCGCCGCCGCGCCGGCTGAACCTTACTGGGGACATTATGCCGCCACGGGGCCGCGGGCCTTTACCTATGAGGCCAAGGGCATCGCGCGCGAAATCGACGCCACATGGGTCCGCCCCGTCGAGGATCGCCCGGACAGCCCGGTCCGCCGCATGGAGCGTGGACAGGACGGCCTGCTGGCGCTTTTGCTCAACAGGCGCTACCAGCAGGCCCTGCAGACAGGCAAGGCCAGCTATGTTTCCGCCTCCCTTGGCTTTTACGATAATTTCAAGACCAGCCGGAACATTTTCCTGGCCGTAACCCCCAGCCCCGGAAAGGCGAAAGAGGCCTTCAATGAGGCCTATGCCGTTTTACGGACATTTACCTCACAGGGCGTCACCTCGGACGAGGCTGCCCTCATCCAGTCCATACTGCCATCCTTCCGCACAAACCTCGAAAAAAGTTACGCCACCCGTGACAATGGCGGTATCGCCTACGCCACGCTCGATGCGATAGACACCGACTCGGTGGTTTCCGGCCTGGACGATTCGCTCAAGGAAATCGACGGCATGGCGCCCGCCCTGACACAGGAGGCACTCAATGCCCGCCTGAAGGCGCTGTTCACCGGCGATGGTCCGATTTTCGCCGACTATGGCGAAAGCACGCAGGACTTCCCCCAGGCATCGGTCATGGCAGATTACGCGGTCCTGGCATCCGGCCAGGCAACGGCCTATGCCGGCCCGGTCCGCAAACCCTGGCCATACGCCAATTTCGGGCCCCGGCAGCAACCTGTATCGCATATGATCGATCCGGACTTCGCATTCGGACATTACGTCTTCCCCAATGGCGTCATCCTGAACGTCAAGCATACGGATTTCGCCGCCAACCAGGTGCTGGTCGAAGTCGATTTTGCCGGCGGCAGCCAACGCCTCGATCCGCGGACACCGCGCCCTGTTACCCTGCCTTTCGGATCGTTCGTTCTGGCGGGCGGCCTCGGCAAACTGGAACTGGGTGATATCCAGGCGACGCTGGCCGGCAAGGTCGCTTCGGTAAGCTACGGCATGGCCGGCCGCAGAAGCCTGCTGACGGGCGGCACAACGCCGGCCGACCTGCCGACGCAGATGCAATTGCTGATGGCCTATACGGTCGATCCGGGCCTGCGCAGCCAGCCTTACGCCCAGTTTCAGGCCTATGTCCCGGAAGCCCTGCGGACGATGAAAAGCAATCCCGGCGCGGTCCTGGGCCACGAGATTTCGAGCGTTATTCATCCCGGAGACTGGCGTTTCGATCAGCATTGGCTGGAAAAGGCACCATCGGTTCCATGGTCCGACCTGGCAAAAATCTATACGGACAGCCTGAAAAACACCCCGATCACGATCACTATCGTCGGCGACATCGATGATGCCGGTGCGGTAGCGGCCGTCGCCTCCACCTTCGCGACCTTGCCGACGCGTCCGAAAATCGCAGAAAAAGCGGCGGGCGGCGATGTGATCCGGTTCCCGCCCGCGGAACACGCGTTCACCTTCCTGCACGACGGCCGCCAGGACCAGAATATCAGCGTCGTCCTTTGGCCGACGACCGACTTCTACGCCAATCCGCAACAGGCGCGCGGCATGCATCTTCTGGCGGGGGTGTTACGCAACCGCCTGTTCGATGACCTGCGCCAAAAGGCAGGCGCCGACTATTCACCGGAAAGTTTCAGCAATATGGACGCCGAGTATCCCGGCTTCGGATACTTTCAGATCGACGCTACCATCAAGTTGGCCGACGATGCCCTGTTCAGGGACACGGTGGCGAAGATCGTTGCCGATCTTCAATCCCGGCCCGTCAGTGCCGACGAACTGGAACGCGTGAGGCGGCCTCTGCTCGACAGCTTTGCGACAGAGCAAAAGACCAACGGTTATTGGTTCAGCACCATCATCGATGTCGGCACGACACCGGGTGCGCGCGCCGCCACGCTGAACTTCGAGTCTCAACTGCAAGCGGTCACTCCCGCTGAGTTGATGCAACTGGCAAAAACCTACCTGCGCGCAGACACGGCTATCCACATCGCCGTAAAGCCCCGGCCGGCGCCATAGGTTATGGCCGGGTATCCAGCCAGGCTTCGGCCTCGGCCAGCGTGCCGAAATTCTGCATGACGTGATTCTTGAACAGAAGATCGGCCATGGGCAGGCGGGCGACGATAAAGCGGTTGGGCGTCACCACGGCGACATGGACGGGGCGTTTGGCGGCAAAGGCCACGCTGTCCCAATATTGCGACAGGCGCACGATATCGTCGTACTGGACGTGACCGATGCATTCACTCAGGTCGATGAGGCGGTCATAGAGCCAGGGCGCGTTGGTCGCCTTCAGAGCGGCGATCTGCCGGTCGATAAAGGCGGCGGAATCCATCGGCCCCGACGCCGTCAGATACAGCCGGTGCCGCTCGTCATCCTGCAGATGTGAGAAGGAAAACACATCCTCCATGGCCGTCGCCGCCTTTGTTCAACCCAGGCGATTGTATACCCAAGCCTTCGGGATTCGACAGCAAAAAATCGCGGTCGATCAGCCACCTATTACCATCGCTCAGATAAAAACCGCCCTGGCGCGGATCAGCGCCAAGGCGGTTCGGATTTTAACGAGACGTGCTTAGTTGGTGAACTTCAGGCTGACATGCATGGTGCGGCCGATGACATCATAGATGCCCGATTGCCAGCCCTCGTCACCGAAATAGGCGCCGCCGGCTTCCGCGCCGGGATAGCGCGGCGGGGCGGTGTTGAGGGCGTTGTTGATGCCAAGGCCGAGGATCACGTTCGGCTTCAGGCGATAGCTGGCATAGAGGTCATGATAGACGATGGCCTTGGTGCGGTACGGGCTGTAGGCATCCGGCGTGATGGTCGTCGTCTGGCGCATGCCAGAGAAGTGGCGCACACTCCAGCCCAGCCACAGGGGGCCGCGGTCATAGCTGAAGCGCGTGACGCCCTTCCATTCCGGGAAACCGAAGATGCCCAGGGTATCGGTGACGACGTCCGGCGCATCGGGATCGGCCGTGTACTTGTTTTCCAGCAGGTGGGTATAGACGGTATTGACCGACAGGCGGCCGCTGTTGGACGGCAGGCCCCAGTCCGACAGGTTGACGGCGTAGTCGACCTCGATATCGACGCCGCGGTTGGTGCGCTTGGCCAGGTTGATATTCTGCTGGACGACCGAGACCAGGTTATGGGTCGTCGGATCGCGCACGATCATGCCGCAATATTCGTTGTTCAGGGTCGGCGCATCCATGCACTTGTTGAGGATGGTCTGCGGCGCCATGGCCGAGACGACATTGCGCATATCGATGTCGTAATAGTCGACCGAGGCCGACAGGTTCTTGATAAAGGTCGGCTGGAAGACCAGGCCGAGCGTCAGCGTCTTGGCCGTCTCGACCTTCAGGTTGGGATTGCCCTTCTTGATGACATTGAGCCACAGCCAGTAGTCGTTCTTGTTGGCCGGCAGGGTGGCGGCGCAGTTGGCCGCCGTATATTGCGTTTTATCGACGCGGCGCGGCAGGTTGTAATAGTTGCACGGATCGCTCAGCCAGGCGCCGCTGATCGACGAGGCCGTAAAGACCTCGCTGATGTTCGGTGCGCGCACAGCCTGACCGAAGGTGCCGCGGAAACGCAGGTCGCGCACCGGGGCCCATTGCAGGCCGTACTTGTACGAGGTCGTCTTGCCGGCCGTCGAATAGTCCGAGGCGCGGATGGCGGCGTCGACCGACAGCTTTTGCGCGAACGGCAGGTCCTTCAGGATCGGCACGCTCAGTTCGGCAAAGCCTTCCTTGACGTCGTATTCGCCGTGCAGCGGGTGCTGCTCGACGCCATAGTCGGCGACATAGGCGGGGTTATCGGGATCGTATTCGGCAACAGCGCCGATATCGTTGATTTCCTTACGGAACTCGGCGCCGGCCACGACCTGGACCTCACCGGCAGGCAGGGTAAAGATGCCGCCGGTGGCGTAGCCCGACAGGACGTGCTGCTGCAGCGACGAGGTGGCGGCGCTGGAATCGTATTGCAGGTAGCTGATGACGTCGGACGTCACCGGCTTGAACGGGTTGAGCGGCTTGCACGCGGTGGTCGGATCGGTCAGGGCGATACGGCAGATCGGCGTCCCGCTCGGGCCTGTGACCACGTCCAGCGCATTCATATAGCGGACATTGGAGGTGTTGTTGCTGTCGTGATTGGTTTCCTGCGTCTTGCCGTAGGAATAATAGGCCGACCAGTTCCAGTCGTGCTGGCCGATAAAGCCCGGCAGCTCGCCTTCGAAGCCGGTGACGACCTGGTACATGTCGCGTTTGTATTCCGACTTGGCGCGTCCGAATTCCGGATACTGGCGGACGAAGGCAAGATCGTCGACCGTACCACCATTGGCGGCACGCATGGCGTCGGTGATGAAGGGATTGTCGGCGGTCAGGCGGTTGGAACCGCCTTCATACCAGACGCCGTATTCGCCGTGCGACTTGTTGGTGGCGAAGTCGGCCTCAAGGAAATAATGGATGTCCGAGGTCAGCTGATAGTTGAGCGTCGCCTGGGTGATGAAGCGCTCGCTGGGCGTGGACAAGAGCCAGCCGTCGTAGCGGCCGCCATATTCGCCGCCATCGGTATTGAGATTGGGGATCGAACCGGAATCGCTCAGGTCGTAGGTATTGGCCAGTATGCCCGAGGGGCCAAGGATCGGCGCACGCATTGTGCCGTCGTCGTTGAAGGTATAGGGCTTGCCGCCGAGCAGGACCTGGGCGCGCGGCGAATAGGACAACAGGCGCTGGCCGTCGAGAATGGTGTTGTGGCCGCTGCTGTCGCGGACCCACCACGGAATGCCGGTCGCCGTCCACGGCCGGTCCTGGCCCGAGACCGTACCGTCCGACTGGTCGTAGCTGGCGAACAGGGTGACATTGCCGCGGTTATCGTTGAAGTTCTTGCCGTAGAGGATGTCGCCGCTATAGCTCGGCATGTCGTTATAGTTGGAATTGCCGTACTGCAGGTTGGCTTCGTAGCCCTGGAAATTCTTCTTCAGGATAAAGTTGGCGACGCCGGCGACGGCATCGGCGCCGTACTGCGCCGAGGCGCCGCCGGTGATGATTTCGACACGCTCGACCAGGCTGGACGGGATGGTGCTGATATCGACGGCCGAGGTGCCCGGCGCGCCCGGAACATGGCGGCGGCCGTTGACCAGCACCAGGGTGCGCTTGGTGCCGAGCCCGCGCAGGTCAAGCGCGTTCAGGCCCGGATGGCCGGCGTCCATGGAATCCTTGTCGCGGTTGGCGTTCGAGGTCTGGTCACTCTGGCTGATGACCAGGGCCGGCATCTGGTTGACCAGGTCGGCGATCTGCCGCGTGCCGGTCTTGGAGATCTGGTCGGCGGTAATCACCGTGGTCGGTGTCGGGCTGGCGGCGCCGCGGTGGCGGATACGCGAGCCGGTGACGACGACCTCGGGCGAATCGTCGGTCTTTTTGGCGTCTGCCTTTTTGCCCGAGGCGGGATCCTCGGCGAAGGCTGCCGTGGCGCCGAAGACGGCAATGCCCAGGGCCAGGACAGAGCAGAAGGTTAGGCTGGAGCGGCGTGATGAATTGGTCATGACCTGTTCCTCGAGAAGCGGATCAGGCACCCTACATCGCAGTTTTTATATTTACTATCGTATACGAAATACGGAATAATATAATGAAACAATGTCGCAAAATGGACACACTCTGTTACCGCAGAAATGCCCTTGAAAGAACTCCCTATTTGAAGGGGGGAGCTTGAAAACAGCGACAAGCTGTTTTCAAGAGGGGGTAGATTTTACCGCCGTACGAAGTGGCCGAAAGCAATAAGGCGAGGGTGGCCCCTACCCCCTCTCGTTTTCCGCTTGACGCGGAAATCGAGCTCCCCCTTCAAAAGGGAAAGTTCTATTAATTCCCCGACACCTCGGCCAGATTGTCGCCAGAATCCCGGTCGATCCACTTGTTATACGGATCGATACCGACAAAGCTTGGCTTCTTCGCCACCGTAAAGGTCACCTTGTGAATACCCGAGGTCACCTGACGTTTTTCCATCGTCACGACGTTAGCGGCGCCGAAGGCGCCCTCCCCCGGCTTGGCGGTAAACACGCCCAGATCGACCGGCTGGTCGAACGGGGTCTCGGTTTCCTTGCCCTTCCCGTCGGCATAGAATTTATGCGCCTCTATCATAAAGGTAATGTCGTATTTCCCATCTGGCCGTTTGACCGCTTTCGCGTCGCGGGCGCGCAGGTCGACCAGGGTGATCTTTTCGAACAGGTCGGTGATCAGGGCCTGGTCAGCGGGAGAGGCCTGGGCTCGTAAGGCGGCGATCAGGTCGGTCGACTTCGGATAGGGCGCGCCCTTGAAGGCGTATTGCTGCAACAGGCTGCGCAGAGCGGCATTGACCTTGTCGGCGCCCATGCGGTCCTTCAGCAGATACATGACCAGCGAACCCTTGTTGTAATAGATGTAGGATTCATGCTGCACGCGGTAGAGCGGCATTTCCTCGTCCGGGTCGGTCTGGCGGCTGAGCAGATAGGTATCGAGCTCGTATTTCAGGAAGCGGCGGATCTTGTCGGGGCCGTACAGCTTCTCCATCACCATCAGGGCCGAATACTGCGCCAGGGTTTCCGACAGGGATTCCGCGCCCTGCTTGTCGGCGCCGACAATCTGGTGCGCCCACCACTGGTGGCCCAGTTCATGCGCCGTCACATAGGTCGTATAGTCGATTGTGTTCGGGTCGCGGACGTCGGCGATGAAGCCGATGCCTTCCGAATAGGGAATGGTATTGGCGAAGGACTGGGCGAAGGTGGCATAGGCCGGGAATTCCAGGATCCGCGCCTGGCGGAACTGGAAGGGTGAGAAGTTGGCCTGGTAGTCGTCGAGCGACGACGCCATGGCCGACAGCATGCCGTCGACATTGTACGGGTGCTGGGCGTCGTAATAGACGGTCAGGTCGATCGGCCTGTCGGCGGCCCCGGCCTTGCGGTGCTTTTGCAGATAATGGGCCGACTGGACCGAGAAGAAGTTGAGGATCGGCGTGTCGGACACGAAGCGCGCCGTACGCCGGCCATTATGCGTCACATCCGACATCAGGTAACCCGGCGCCACCGGCGTCTGGTCGGCGACCGTGCTGACCGTGATGTCCGAGGTCGTCCAATCGGCGCCGATATAGTTGTGGGCGTCGGCGGCCGGATCTTCCAGGGTGTTCATGCGCTTGAGCACCGGCAGGCCGTATTTGCGGCGCAGGCGTTTATCCTGCAGGGCCTGGGCGTCGCCTATACCGATACGCGGGGCGAATTCGAAATTGTTGAGGAAGGTGCCGTTATCGACGACGCGAGTGGTGATGCCATCGTTGCCGAAGCCCCTTTGTGCCTGGCGGGCGGCAAAGCGTAGCATCCGCTGTTGTCCGGGCTGCAGGGGCGTATCGAAGACGAACTTGCGCACGCCGTAGATCGGCCAGTCCTGGACCTGACGGGCGCCGTCGATGGTGAGGCTGCTGTATGTCAGTTCTTCCGGCGAGTTGAGATAGAGGGTCGTGATCGCGCCGGCGGTTTTGTTTTCCAGGGCATAGCTGCCGGTCACGGCAAAGGCCAGGTCATGCGGATAGAGATCGACCTTCAGCGTGACGTGGGTGACGCTGGGGATCGGCAGGTGCGATACCGGGGTAAAGGCCTTTTCATAGGCGACCTCGCCCTTTTCGATCGTCGACTTGCTGCGATAGGTGTTGAGGATATTGGTGTTGTAGAAATTGAACACTCCAAGGCCGACGAAGACCACGACGGCCACGCCCAGGACGATCCGCGTTCCGCCGGTCAGGCGCCCGGGCACGGCGGCGAACCGCGCCTTGATGCCCGAGGCGACTCCGCGCCGCCACATCAACTGGGCGAAGACCAGCAGAATGACGGCAAAGGCCGCCCAGTAGAGTTTGAAGGACAGCCAGCCCATCCACATATGGCCAAGCCCGTTCATATCGGAGAGGGGCAGAGGCGGAGCAGCGCCATACATATAAAGATCATGATCCCAGCCGAGCTGACCGGCAACGATCTGCAGGATCATCCACACCACCATGATGCCCCAGCCGACGAAGCGGTTGGGCGACAGGGCCTGGACGACAAGGGCCAGGGCACCGATCAAGCCTACCGACAGAGTATTGGGCAGGACGAACCACAGAAGGTACTTGCCCACTTCGAACTGGGTGTATCCCTTGAAGAGTTGCACCACCATGTCGGAAGCAACCGACACCAGCAAGGTCGAGCCCAGGACAATCAGCAGGGCAATCATCTTCGGCAGCAGGAAGGCCCAGTTGGGCATGGCCGTGGAATCGATGATCTCGTTGATGCGACGGCCGCGTTCGCGCCACACCAGTTCCCCGCTGTAGAAGATGGCGACGACGCGAACGAACAGGAAGAAGCCGGCACTGACAACCGAAACCATGACGCGGGTCACCGGGTAGACTTCGGTGCCGTAGATCTGGTTGGCGGTGAAGGTCATCAGCGCGGTCAGTGCCATGGCGATCAGCATCAGGATCAGATAGACCGGCCCGGTAAAGACCTGGGCGACTTCGAAGCGCGTGCGCTTGATAAAGGTGGCAATGGCCGTGGCAAAACCAAACGATTGCCGGGCATCGGCCGTCACCAGGGCGCGCGATACCGGCGCTGCCTCAAGTGTCTTCTGCAGCTTCTGCGCCTTCTTCGCCCTGGCGCCGACAGCATCGAAGCGGATCAGGACGCGCGTAAGGGCAATCAGTCCTATACCCAGGGCCAGGACCAGCAGGCGGTTACCGAGAATGACACCCGACAGGGGCACCAGGCGCGTATTGCTTTCCGCCGAGGTCCAGTAGCGCGTCACCTTGGAAATGGCACCGGTGCCGAAGGGATCGAGCCAGGCATAGAGGTCCCGCGCCAGGTCGCTCTTCGACGACAGGGCGCTGAGGACGAAATAGACGACCAGCAGCCCGACCGCGGTCAGGTAGCTGCCCATCATGGACTTTGTCAGGGTCGCCGCCGTCGAAAAGACCGCCACCATGAACAGCACCGAAGGCAGGGCCAGGACGAGATAGGGCCAGAGATAATAGCTGAGATCGACCGGCCCCAGCGTCTCCTTGTCCAGCCACGGCATGCTGGTGCCGATCAGGACCCCCAGCGGCACGCTGAGCAGGCACAGGGCGCAGACCAGGAAGGCGCCCAGCGTCCGGCCAAAGACGTAATCGGACCGGCCCATGCGCGTTGTATAGAGCAGCGGCCCGAACGCCGTCTCCTGGTCGCGGGTCATGACATTGGCGCCGAACGCCGTGGTGACGAACATGAAGAAGATGGTCAGCACCATCAGGGCGATGGTAATCGTCATCGGCGCATTCTTATGCACATTGGCGCCGGCGACGATCGACACGTTCGGGGTTGCAATCATGCCGAAGCCGAGCAACAGGAAGATGGCGAAACAGACCCAGAAGGTCGGGCTTTTCAGCTGATATTTCAGCTCGAAACCGGCAATGGCTGTCCACATGTCAGGCTGCCTTGGCGCCGGCGTGGATCGTCATGAAGTAGAGGTCTTCGAGGCCGCCGGGGACCGCTTCGAAGCCCTCGCCCGGGTCGCTGTCGGCGGCAATATGGATGACGGTCTTGCCGGCGAAAAGGCGCTGCGAGATCAGGGTGTATTTCGCCTTGTAGGCCTCCAGTTCGCCGCGCTCGATCGTCTTCTTCCAGATACGGTTCTTCAGCGACGAAATCAGCTCGTGCGGCGCGCCCTCCAGTTGGATGCGTCCGCCCGCCAGGATGGCCATGCGCGGGCACAGGTCGGCGACGTCCTCGACGATATGGGTCGACAGGATGACGACGACATCGTCGCCGATGCCGGCCAGCAGGTTGAGGAAGCGGTTACGTTCTTCGGGGTCGAGACCGGCGGTCGGCTCGTCGACGATGATCAGCTTGGGATTGCCCAATAGGGCCTGGGCGATGCCGAAGCGCTGGCGCATGCCGCCGGAGAAACCGGCTAGGGCCTTGTTGCGCACGGCCCACAGATTGACCTGCTCCAGCAGGCTGTTGACCACGTCCCGGCGCTGGCCGCCATTGGAGATACCCTTCAGCACGGCCAGATGGTCGAGCATGGCATAGGCGGAAATGCGCGGATAGACGCCGAAATCCTGCGGCAGGTAGCCCAGGGTCTCACGCAGTTTTTCTGGCGCGGCGATGACATCGATATCGCCAAAATGGATGCTGCCCGAGGTCGGGGTCTGCAGGGTGGCGATGCAGCGCATCAGGCTCGACTTGCCGGCGCCATTGGGGCCCAGCAGGCCGAACATGCCCGGCGGCACGTTCAGTGTCACACCATCCAGGGCCCGCACGCCATTGCCATACACATGGACCAGATCGCTGATACGCAACATGCCGCTGTCCCCCTGTTCGACTTCAGGTCTTACTGTAGAACAGTTGCGGGGTTTGGCAATTCCCTATTGCTCCCTATTGCGGCGTTCCGACCAGGGTGCCGCGGCCATCCGGGGCGATATACAGGACGCCGAAGGTACGCGGGTCACCGGCCATAGCGCGCAACTGGCCGAAACGATGGGCATCGTCATTGATGCGCAGCCAGGATTTGCCCGCGTCGGTCGAGCGCCACAGCCCCTCCTCGCCCCGTACCTTGCCCCAGACATATATTGCCGGATAGGCCGCGCCAGCTCTTGCCTTTTGAGGCGCACCCTTGCCGAAGGTGACCTGCCAGGCGGCGTCGACGCCTGCGACCGCCACCGCCGGCTTACCGTCGATCGTATGGAAGAGGCCTGCGCCTGTCGCCAGCCACAGGTCGTGCGCCCGGCCAGGCACGGCGCGCAACTGGCCGCTGTCGGCCTTGAGGCCGGTGACGTAGGGCGAAAAGCGTGCACCGCCGTCCGTGCTTATCAGGATGGCGCCGGACGCGGCATCGAACGTGTAGAAGACATTCTCCAGCGCCTTGTCCGATATGGCTTCCTGGTTACGAATGGGCTTCGGCCAGCCTGTGGCGGCCGTCCAGCTTTTGCCCAGGTCCTTCGAGACATAGGCGGTTTCGTTTTCCGGTACCCAGACCAGAGACCCGGCCCCGGCCGAGATTGCGATCTTGCCGGCGCGATGAGCGTGCCAGTCGGTCGTGGCAAGGGGCGCCGGCGCCGATGGCAGCGCCGTCCAGCTTTGCGCGCCATCGCTCGAGATGTAGCTGCGCGCCGTCTCGGAATCAACGCTGCGCACGACGATATTCGGTTTCAGGGCGGCAAAGGCCACCGACTGGTTGGTCTTGTTCATCGGCGAGAACAGGCCGTGCGACGGCGTTTTCGTGAAGTCGTCGAAGGCCGTGCCGCCGACATCGCCGGCCGCCATAAGCACCTTTGGACCAGAGGGTGGGCTTTCAAGGCCAAGCACGACGGTCTCCTCGAAATTGTCGTCGTCGAAGGCGAAGTCGACCGTCCTGCCGGCGTCGAGGGCGTCGAGATTGTGCGTCATCCAGACACCGTAGCCGGTGCCGTACAGCAGTTCCCGGCTGTCGAACGGATTGATCTTCACCGCATCGAGCCAGTGCCCCATATTGTTGCGGTTGGCGGCATCGCCGTCCGTGCCCGTCATATAGTCGACCAGCCACGGGTGGCTATCGATATGGTGGACGGCCTGGGGTTTCACCGCCGTCCAGTGCGCCCCGCCATCGTGGCTGAGATAGATATCGTCGAGGCCGGGATAGCGGTCGGAGGTCGAGACGACGAGTGTACCCGGGTGCTGCCGGTCAAGATCGAGGCCGGAATAGCCGAAGGTCAGAGAGGCCGTTGGATGGGCCGGCGAGATATCGCTCCAGACACCGGCCGCATCCAGTTTATAGACCCCGCCATTGGTAACACCGTGGGGTCCGAGCCCGTCGGCGAAGGTAGCGTAAAGCGTGCCATCGGCATCGAGCGCCGCCTGGTGCGGGATCAGGGCCGGCGAGCCCGGGATAAGGCTGAAGGTCTTGCCGCCATCGGTCGACCGCCACACCCCGCCGCCGCCCGATCCGCTCCATTCGGCGAGATTGGTGCCCGAGCCGGCGTAAATCACACCCTTACCGAACAGGACAAAGGTCACACCCTTTTCCGGATAGCCATCGACCCTATGGAAGCTGGCTGCGCCGTCTTCGCTCAGCCACAGGCCGTCCTGGTTGGTCCCAAGCAGGATGCGGCTGCCATTGTCGGGATCGACCTGCAGGCGCTCGCCCGTGCCGCGACCCAGCGCATTGCCGCCGAGGCGGAAAGGCAGGGAAGTCTTCGTCCAGGTGGCGCCGCGATCGTCGGAGCGTAGCACACCAGCGGTCGGAACGCGCGGGCTGAGATAGAGGCCACAGGTGGCGTAGAGCTTATTGGCATCATGCGGATCGACGGCCAGGCTCAAGGTTCCCATGCAATCCCAGTCGTCCTTGCCAAAGCCGTCCATCAGCGGGATCCAGCGCTTATGGGCATAGTCGAAACGGTAGGCGCCGCCGACATCGGTACGGGCATAGAGGATACCCGGGGTTGTCGGATGGTAGAGGAAACCGTCGATATAGCCGCCGCCACCGAGCGGAATCGTTTTCCACGCATAGGGCGCCGGTTTGGCATCAGCCGCGAACGCCGCCCCCAACAGGCCGACAGCCAGCACTGCCGCCAGATAGAATCGCTTGCCCATGAACATATGTCCGCTCCCAAGGTCGTATCTTAATTGTACGATAATGGTAGCGCTAACCGTCGCTAAGCCAGGGCACAAGCGAAAAGATAGTGGCTAGCCCTCAAGCGCATCCCAGAAGGCACAGCGATGCGCGTCCTTCATCGTCGCTACCGGCGCGACAATTGCCGCCGACAGGCGCAGGACATTCATCCCGTCGAAGCGCGGCCATTCCGCCTCACCCGCCGCATCGGGGCGACCGGTACGGGCAAAGGCGCCCCAATAGGCCTGCAGGCTGTCCGACAAACGTTGCTGCGACGGCGTGAAACGTGCCGGGTCGGTCAGCACCCATTTGGTGTCGAAGACATAGGCGATTTCCGAGCTGTGATAGGATTTGAGCGGGAGCGTTGCCGGCGGCCGCCACAGGCTGAACGGGGCATTCGGGTCATCGAACTCATAGGCATAGACCGGCATGCGCTTGCCCAGCAGGGCGTTGAGACGCACGGCCGGACAGGCGAAGGTGCCGTCGGTGACAATGTCGGCATAGGCCTGGGTGTAGGAATGCCTGGCTTCGTCGG
Organism: Asticcacaulis sp.; assembly: GCA_965246725.1. Lineage (GTDB taxonomy): Bacteria > Pseudomonadota > Alphaproteobacteria > Caulobacterales > Caulobacteraceae > Asticcacaulis. The sequence continues at coordinate 16,895 of CBDFFG010000002.1, read as the reverse complement.
CATAGGCCGCCAGCACCTGAGGGGCCTTGTCTTCATAGGCTTCGCGGACGATCTGCTCGTAGCCGGCGCGGGTCCACAGCTTGCCCATCCACCGGTTCAGCGTCAGGAACAGAAGGCCTTCATTGCGGTTGCTGCCATTGATGACATCGACGCTTGCCATATGACCGCTGGCAAAAGCCGCCTGTGGCGTCACCGGCAGGACATCGCCACCGGCGACCGGCGCCCACGAATTAGGCCCGAGCAATCCACGCCGTTGCGACTTGGCCTTTTGCAGGGTCCGCGCCGGCAAGGCACGCAGACAATCGACGGCCGTCGCCGGATCGCCGCAGCCCAGCGATGCGGCCATTTTCATGCCGCCGGCTTCGGCCGCCGCCACGGTTTGCACAGAGTCCGGCGCGATGCACGGACCGCTCTCCAGGATGGCATGCTGGAACAGGCCACGGGCGCCCGGCGCCACCAGTTGATAACAGACGCTCCAGGCGCCTGCGGATTCGCCGAACAAAGTGACATTGCCGGGATTACCGCCAAAGCGGGCGATATTGTCATGCACCCAGTGCAGGGCCGCCTGCTGGTCCAGCAGGGCATAGGCGCCCTCGCCTGCTCCCTTTAGTCCCGTCCCCTTTAAGCCCGGATGCGCCAGGAAACCGAAGGCGCCCAAGCGATAGTTCAGCGCCACCACGATAACCTTCTGACGTTCGGCCAGGCGGCTGGGATCATAGTCGACATTGCTGCCGACACCAAAGCCGCCGCCATAGAGCCAGACCATGACCGGCAGGGCGGCATCGCCCGCGGCATCGTGCGGCGCATAGACGTTGAGCGTCAGGCAGTCTTCCGACTGCTTGCCCATGCCGGGGATGGACGGCTGCAGGCAGGCCGCAGGGGCCCTGGTCGCGTCAAAGGTCTGCGTCCACGGCTTCGCAGGCTGTGGTGGCTGAAACCGTAAAGCCCCGACTGGCGGCGCAGCAAACGGAATACCAAGAAAGGCCTGGCCTTGCACCGAAGCCACGCCCGAGACCGGCCCACCTTGCGTCTGTACCACACGGCGGGTGCCATCATGCGCCCGAACAAGGTCAAAGACTGCGCCGGGGCGCGGCGCACAGGCTGAAGCCGCCGCCAGGGTTACCGCCATGGCCAGCCCGGGAATCAACCATTTTCGCATGTCGCCGCCCATCCTGCCGTCCCGCCTGCCTGCCACCCGTCCAGCCACGGCGGCCGGTCGATACAGGGCGGACTATAGGACCGCGGCCCCACACGCCGTATACGGCGCAAGGGTCGGCGCCATAAAACTGCGGTAAAGGAAGATCCTTCCAACCGGATTTCGCCTCGCTTACGCGAAATGCATATCCGCCGCGGTCACTACCGGCGATCCCGCGAAGACAGCCAACGCCACCGCCACATCGCCGCCCGCCCCATCGTGATCCCAGTACAGGGTATGGGTCGAGGCATTCCAGACAAACTGCGCGGCAGACCCGGCGGCAGTCGTCCCGGTCGTAAACTCGGCAGCCGTCAGGGTATGTCCGGCGCCGAAACCGTAATCGCCGCCAGCAAACAGCAACAGGTCGGTGCCATGGACGAAGTTGGCGATCTTGTCGACGCCGTTGGCGGCGCCGGCTGCGGCGAAGACAAAGCTGTCGGCGCCATTGCCGCCATCGAGGGCGTCGTCGCCGGCGCCACCGATCAGGGTGTCGTTGCCGTCAGACCCCGACAGGCTGTCGGCCCCGGCGCCGCCGTCGAGCAGGTTATTGCCGGTATTGCCGAGCAGGATATTGGCCAGCAGATTGCCGTATCCGGCGATATCGGCCGTCCCGGTCAGCGTCAGGTTTTCAACATTATCGGTCAGCGCATAGCTGACGGCCGCGCGGACGATATCCGTGCCTTCGCCCGCCTGTTCGACGACCACATCGCCGGCGGCATCGACATAATAGGTGTCGTTGCCGGCGCCGCCGACAAGCGTATCGCCCCCCGCACCACCGTCTAGGGTGTCATTGCCAAGACCGCCGCTCAACAGGTTGTTGCCGATATTGCCGGTCATCATGTTGTCGAGCCCGTTGCCCACACCCGACAGGGTGTCGCTGCCTGTCAGTTGCAAGGTCTCGACATTGTCACCCAGGCTATAGCTGATCGATGCCCTGACGATGTCCGTGCCCCCACCGGCCGCTTCGGAGACGACGTCGCCGGCATTGTCGACGGTAAAGACGTCATTGCCCGCGCCACCAACCATCGTGTCGGCGCCCGTGCCGCCGTCGAGGGAGTCGTTGCCGTCCCCGCCCGATAAGAGATTGTTGCCGCTATTGCCGATCAGCGAGTTGGCGAGCGCATTGCCGGTCCCGCTGAGATCGGCCGTTCCCTGCAACATCAGGGTCTCAATATTGTCGCTAAGGGTATAGCTGACAGTGCTCTTGACCGTGTCGGTGCCCTGGCCCGCCAGTTCGACAATAATATCGCTTGCCGAATCGACCACGTAGAGGTCGTTGCCTGCGCCGCCGACGAGGCTGTCACTGCCCGCTCCGCCGTCCAGCGAATCGTTGCCGTCACCGCCGTTCAGGGTGTTGGCGCCGCTATTGCCGGTCAGGGTGTTGTCTAGCGCATTGCCCGTCCCCCACAGATCGCCAGCGCCGATCAGGACAAGGGTTTCGATATTGTCGCCCAGGGCGTAGCTGGCGGAGGAGCGGACGATATCCGTGCCCATGGCCGCCCCTTCGGTCACCACGTCGGCGGTAGCGTCGACGATATAGATATCATTGCCTGCCCCGCCACTCATCGTATCGGTGCCCGTCCCGCCGTCGAGCGTATCGTTGCCGGCGCCGCCCAGCAGCGAATCGTTGCCGTCGCTGCCCGACAGGCTGTCATTACCGTCGCCGCCGTCGATCGTGTCATTGCCCAGACCGCCATCGAGCGTATCGTTGCCGTCTCCGCCGTTCAGCACGTTGTTGCCGGTATTGCCGATCAGCGTATTGTCAAGCGCATTGCCCGTGCCGGTGAGGTTGGCCGTGCCGGTCTGCACCAGGGTTTCGACATTGGCCGCCAGCGTGTAGTTTACCGATGCCTGGGCGATATCGATGCCCTGCCCGGCCAGTTCCGTGACGATGTCATTACCGTCGGAAATGATATAGGTATCATTGCCGTTGCCACCGACCAGGCTGTCGGTGCCAGGGCCGCCATCGAGGGTATCGGCGCCCTCTCCGCCCAGCAGGGTATCATTGCCCTCATTGCCAGAAAGCTTGTCGGCGCCGTCAAGGCCGCTCAGCACATTGTTGCCGCTGTTGCCGATCAGGATATTGGACTGGGCGCTGCCGGTGCCCGAAAGGTTTGCGGTTCCGAGGAGGACAAGGGTCTCGACGAAATCCGGCAGGACATAGTTGGCCCAGGCCTGAACCGTGTCCGCACCTTCGCGATCGACTTCGATGACGACATCGGCGGAATTGTCGACCGTGTAGAGATCGTCGTTGATGCCGCCGACCATGGTATCGACGCCCGTGCCGCCGTCCAGCGTATCGTCGCCGACATCGCCGGTGACATAGTCGCTGCCGGCATCGCCATAGACCAGGTCGTCCCCGTCCATGCCCATGACCGTATCGTCGCCGTCCCCGCCATGGACGAGGTCGTTCTGGCGATCGCCCGACAGGAAGTCGTTGCCGGCGTCGCCATAGATCGTGTCGGCGCCGTAGCTGCCATAGATGGTGTCGTTGCCGTCGCCGCCCCAGCCCATATCGTCGTGGTCGTCGAGGAAGACATAGTCGTCACCGCCGCCGGCATGGACGGTATCGTAATTGCCGCCGCTGTAGATGGTGTCGTTGCCGTTGCCGGTGGTGATATTGTCGTCACCGCTGCGGGAGCGGACATAGTAGTTATCGTTGCCGCCAGTGAAGGTGTAGTCGAGGTAACGCGTGCCGGTGACCTGGGTATAGGTGTCGTACTTGACGACATAGGCCGGCTGCAGCGAATTCTTGTACGGGCTGCTGTCGACGGTAACCCCGGTCATGGCCAGGAAGCGCTCGGCAATGCTCTCGACCGTCGGCTTGTCGTAGTGGACCCCGTCCCAGGTCCCTGCCCCCGTGGTGTCGAGTGTGTAGACATTGCTGACGTCGGCAGCGACTTCGAACTGCGCGTCACGGACATTCGAAGCATATGGCAGGGTGCTGATGTAGAACTTCATCGACTGATCGCCGATATCGGTGCGCAATAACGAGATGAAGTTGGTCAGGGCGTTGTAATAGTCCTGGGTCGGACTGGTGGCGTCATTCTCGCCCTGGACCCAGAGCATGTAGATCTGGGGTGTATTGCCCTGGGCCACGACACTGGCGATAGCCGAGTTTATGTTGGTCACCAGGCTGGTGAACAGCTCGTTGCTGTTCGGATCCCAGTCGTCGCGCGTGTCTGTCGCGTACAGGGACGTGCTCGATTCCGAAGTCTTGACGAATTCGAAGTTCGTGCCCTCGCCGGTGAGCAGTTCGACCAGGCGGTTGTCGACCCCTCCCTTATCGGCGTTGGATTGACCGGCGAGGACGAAAATCGGAGTTACAGCCATAGGTTTTTGCCGCCCGCACTTGAGACATCAGGTTTCGTGAAAAAACGAACTTGTAAATTTTCAATGTGGTTTTGCAAGCGCCGGTACGGAGATACTCGGAAGATTTTGCAACTTTATGGAAAGCGGCGGTAAAAATACCACAACTTCGCATGCCTATTTAGTCAATTAAGAAAGCACAGGACACAGGCCCGGAGTCAATACCCGTACATATGGCGACACACGAAGTCTATAACGGCCCAATTTAACCATTACGACTAGCTTATAGCTTCACATGTTTGAAAATGAGTCGCAAAATTTCGATACGCGGAATCCGATATTAATATAGACTCCACTAATACAGCCTCGCACGAGCGAATACATAAAGTATAGATGCGAATTTTAATCTTTTGAAATTGCATAAATGTGCAATTGTGGACATGATCACAATATCGTTTATGTAAAAGTCAAAATTCACATAACAACGGTTATAATAATTGTGATGTGCTTGAAATGTCCGTACGCGGAAATATGTCACGGCCGTCATACTGTTTTTCGCCGCTGTTGCGAACAAGGCACACGGGATTTAAATGATTGTTTTTAAACAATTTATAACTCTGTCGTCAGCAAAATTTCCGCGAAATCATCGTATTACAAAAGGGTAACGCCGCAACAGGTTGACAGGGCGGCGCCGTATCGTGATCTAGCCGCAACGCCGGGTAGCTCAGGCTCACCGGCAGACGACTTGATGTCGTCACGTATGGACGATCCCTGGGAAGGACCCTGATCATGACTGCCTTTTCGGCCGGGCGCGTAGGCTCTGCCCGCCAAAAATCTGCCCGCCTCACCCTGGCGCGCGGCACCGCCCTGCCCGCCGCTGCCCTTCTGGGCCTGCTGGCCGGTGGCGCCGGCGCCCAAACGACTGCCAGCCCGGCGACGAGTGCCCCCGCCACCACGACACCCGCTGACAGCGGCGCTGCACCGCAGGGCCAGGCGCCCGTCGTCATCCAGGGCCAGAAGGCGACCAACAAGATCGATCGCCAAGTCTACGACAATACCAAGAATATCGACTCGACGACCGGCACGGCGTCGGACGCCCTCAACAAGGTGCCGTCGGTCAATGTCGACAATGACGGCAATGTCACCCTGCGTGGCAATTCCAATGTCCAGGTCTATGTCGACGGCAAACCGTCTGCCATGATGTCCGGCGACAATCGCGCAGCCGCCTTGCAGGCCATGTCGTCGGGCGATATCGACTCGGTCGAGGTCATGACCAATCCCGGTGCCCAATATTCGTCCGAAGGCTCGGGCGGCATCATCAACCTGGTGATGAAGAAGAACCGCAAGCCCGGCGGCAACGGCGTCCTGACCGGCGCGGTCGGCTCGGCCGGCCGTTATAATGGCGCCTTTACCGGTTCTTACCGCGTGGGCAAGATGACCTTTAGCGGTGGGCTCAACTACCGCCACGACGGCCGCACCGCCAATCTCGGTTCGGTACTGCAGCAACTCGGTCCTGACGGCAAGCCGACCTCGACCACCCTGTCGAGCGGTGGCGGCAAGGGCACGATGAACAACCTGTCGATCAACGGCGGCGTCGACTATGCCGCCGACGACACAAACAGCTTCGGCGTCCAGGGCAACTATTCCAACCGTCGCATGGACACGGTCGGCGATACGACCTTCGACACCTATAATGCGTCAAACACCAAGACAGGCAGCTATACGCGCCACACGACCACAAAGTCGCCGCATGAAGACCAGATGCTCGACTTCAGCTGGAACCATACCGGCGACAAGACGGGCGAGACCCTGAAGACCGATTTGCGCCTCAGCCGGTCGGACGGTGACACAGATACGGCCAATCTCAGCACCTACAGCCTGCCGACCGCGTCCACCGTCAGCGACACGAAGCACCAGACCAACGACCTGCGCAACGGCGTCTTCAGCGTCGATTACAACCGCTATGTCGGCCAGGACCAGTTGTCGACCGGCATCCAGATCACCTATGACGACAACAGCTTCATCAATTCGGCGACCGGCCTCAACTCGGCCAGCCTGAACAGCGACTTTGCCTATACCCAGACCATCAGCGCCGCCTATATCACCTACCAGAAGCAGTTCGGCGACAAATGGACCGTCCTGGGCGGGCTGCGGTCCGAAACGCTCGACCTGAAGACCGACCAGGTCCAGGGAACGAGCCGCACCGAAAGCCATATCGACTACACCAAGCTGAGCCCCAGCTTCTTTGCGACCTACACCCTGTCGCCGGAAGGCAAGATCCGCTTCAGCTACTCGCACCGCCTGCAACGTCCGGCCCCGCAGGACCTCAACCCGTATCAGGTCTATGTCGACACCCAGAACGTCACGGCCGGCAATCCGAACCTGAAGCCCCAGGAAACCGACTCGTTCGAACTGGGCTATGAGTATTCCAAGGGCATGACCGCCTACCAGATCCGCGGCTATTACCGGAAGAATACCAATACCATCACCAGCTACTCCTACTTCCTGACGCCGGGCGTGCTGCTGACCACCAAGCAGAACTACGGCACCGGCGAGTCCGGCGGCCTCGAGGGCAATTTCAACGGCAAGCTGACCAAGTCGCTCAGCGTCAATGTCAACGGCAACCTCGCCTATTACGAACTGACGACTCCCGATGTCGGCGGCAAGCAGTCGGCGACGACGCTCAGCGGCCGTATCGGCCTGAACTATACCGCAACCCTGAAGGATACGGTGCAGTTCAGCTATTTCTCGTCGGGCAAGCAGCTAACCGGCCAGGGCTATCGCGCCCCGTTCATGATGGGTAATTTTTCGTACCGCCACACCTTCAATCCGAAGCTAGCCCTGGTGGTCAATGTCAACGACCCGTTCCGCACCGGCCGCTTCAAGACGGTCACGGACACGACGACCGTCCACAGCGAACAGGTCCGTTCGATGCAGGGGCAGATATTCTACCTCGGCCTGAGCTACACCCTGGGCGGTCCGGCACCTGCCGGCCAGCAGAACCCGCAGGGTCAGCGCCAGTGGGGCGGCCCTGGCGGTCCCGGTGGTGGTCCTGGCGGCCCCGGCGGTGGCGGCGGCCCGATGTAAGGAAAAATGCGAAAGCCCGTCACATCCGTGACGGGCTTCTCCATTGGATCATTAAAAAATCAATATTGATTTAGACTGCGGTCAGCGGACCGACGCCCGTCGGCAAGGCCTGGGCGACAAAGCGTTTCTGCGCGGTGCAGGTGAACTGCGGCGAGGTAATGGTGTCGAGTGACATCCATTCGCCGGCCATGGTGTCGCGTGTCAGGGTCAGGCGGACAAAGCCATTATAGGTGTCGTCGGAATCGACGACCTCAGGATTCTGCGCCGCCAGGGTCTTGGCCAGTTGCAGATTGGGCAGCCACTTGTCGAGCCAGGTCGTCGGGCTGGTGACCGAGGTCACGCCCATCTCGACCGCGACCTGCCGGCCGGCAGAGTCATGCAACTGGTTGGCCCAGGCGGTGTGGCTGTCGCCGGACAGGACGACAGTGCGCGCGCCGGCGCCGCGGATAAGGTCATACAGGCGTTCACGCTCGGCCGGATAACCATCCCAGGCATCGAGGTTCCACGGCAGGCTGTTGCCGTTGGAAAACAGGCCGACCATGGCGCCGAGCTTGGCGCGTGTATCGGCGGGCAAGACGGACAGGGTTTTGGCCACCGTCTCGGGCCCCAGCAGCTTGACCAGGTCGGGACCGGGGCTGCGTGCCATGATGACCTGGTTGCCCAGGACCTGCCAGCGTATGCCGTCCCGGACCGAGGCGCCGAGAGTATCACCCAGCCATTTGCGTTGGGTGTCGCCCAGCAGCTGGCGGCCGGTGTCGTTGAGCTCGGTGCGGAAGCCGTCATAGTCGGGCTTGCCGTCGACCATCTTCAGATCGGCATAGTCGAGCTGCTTCGTGCGCGCCAGGAGCCGGGTCTCGATCATGACCAGTTCGGCGATATCGCCGAAACGGAACGACCGGTAGATGACCTCGCTCAGCTGGCCCGGCGCCGGATCGCGGATCGGCATCCATTCGCGGTAGGCCGCCAGGGCCGCCGCCTTGCGGTCCCACCAGCTACCCTCACCCTTTTCCGGATTATGGTTTTCAGCGCCACCGGTCCACGGGTTATTGGCGATCTCATGGTCGTCGAAGACGCAGATCCACGGCGCCCGGGCATGGGCCGCCTGAAGGTCGGCATCGCGCTTGTACTGGGCGTGGCGGGTGCGATAGTCGTCGAGATGGACGATCTCATACGGCGGCTCGGGCGTGCGGCCGAGCGAGCGGCCATTGCCCATGCCGTAGTCTTCGGGGCCTGCGCCATATTCGTATATATAGTCGCCGAGATGTACGACCGCGTCGACGCGTTCCAGATTGGCAATAGCGCGATAGGCATTGAAATAACCATTGGGATGCAGCGAGCACGACACGGCCGCCAGGACGACGTCATCGGCCTCTTCCGGCAAGGTATGGGTGCGTCCTACAGGCGAGACGACGTCGCTGCACAGGAAGCGATAGACATAGGGCGTGCCCGGCTTCAGGCCGGCGACATCGACTTTGACCGTATAGTCGCGGCCAGCAGACGTGGTGACGCGGCCCTTGGCGACGATATCGGTAAAGCTGTAGTCGCTGGCCAGCTGCCAGTCGACAGCCATAGCCCTGTCGGCGCCGCTAAGGCGCGTCCACAGGATAATACGGTCCCGCAGCGGATCACCAGAGGCGACCCCGTGTTCGAAGCGCAGACCCGTTGCCGGCGCGGCGGCCGATCCGGTGAAGGCGGGAATGGCGGGAAGACTGCTAAGGGCAAGAAGAGCGCGGCGGCGGCTGAGAGCCATGAAAACCCCGTGGATGACCTGTGGGTAAACGTGTGGAAAAGCTGTGAAAGGCCGGTAGAGGACGTTTGGAAAAACGCCGTGATAAGTCGTCGCACGCTGCGGGTAGACTGCTTTGATGACAACGGTTTGACGAAGGCGTTAATGCGTAAAAAAGCACACGTCGCAGACCACGCCATAACAGGGGCGTTCAGCCCCATCGGGCTGCGGTGGGGACCGTGATCAATAATTGATTTTTACTTCAGAAGCTGTAACGGGCCGAAGAATTCACGATTCTTTGCGGCAATATAGCACCACACCCCTGCTGCCCGGCGGCACCTTGGGGCAGCACAACGGTCGCCAGGCGAAATCCGACCGCCCTTGGCGCGATTTTCGAGCAAAAATCGCGCAAAATCACGCGGTATCATTATGCTGAAAATTTCACCTGAGAATGCAAACGATTTCATAAACGGCGCCGATCACTTGCCGCAATCGCCTCAGGGCTTCGTTCGGGAAAGCAGCCAGGGCCGGACGCAGAAACACACCCTCGGGCTATACATTAACCAGGGAGCAAAAAAACTTATTTTACAGGGAACTATAACGCCAGCTTAAACGGATACATACATTCAGCAGTTTCGCCGATCGCAGGCGAGAATAGTGGAGCCGTGGAAGTACATCGCCTGGATCGCGAAGTACAGGCCTTTTCGACTGTTTTCCACTGCTTTTTTGGTTACCTATAGGCGGCACAATTCACATGCGATAACAGGCACCCGACATGTTTGCACAAGTCATTGTCCACACTGATATTTTGGAATCGCAACTCATGCGTCTGCGGGCACCAAAGTCGTATCGCATGATACCGCGTAGGGCGCCCGCCTCTTGAAAAACCGCTTTAAGTTGTTTTTTCGCTGAGGAAACGCTCGCGCGCCGCCACGCCGGTATCGGCGAAATCGGTAAAGACGCCATCGACACCGAGACGGAAAAAATCGAGGAATTCGTTAATTGGATCGCCCTTGTACGACGCATCGAGATACTGGGCGTCGTTGCGCATGGTCCAGGTGTGGACCTTCAGCCCGCGGGCATGGGCATTCTCGATAATATCGCGGCGCTCGATCTTGCTGGCGACACCAGCCTCATCGGTCTTGAAGGCGATCAGGTGCCGCTTGTATGGCGCGACGACGGCGGCATAGGTGGCGACCTCGTCGAGGCCGGCAGGCGTCAGCAGGTCGCCATAGGTCCCTGCCCGGCCGGACAACGTCCAGTCGTAAGGACGATCGGACGGCGCCTTGTACAGCATCTCGCCGGTCTTCGGATCGGTGCCCGAGCCGTCGAGCAACTGCATCAGGCGGATATCGGTCTTCGTCTTCAGGTACTTCAGGTTGGCCTGTTCGAACGACTGGATGAAGACGGGCGATGAGGCCGAGGTGTAACCGGCCTTTTTCAGGGTCGCGAGCAGCTTGTCCTCGATGCCCAGGCCCAGTTGCTGATGCAGGGTTGGGAACTTGATTTCCGGATAGATGCCGACGACCCGGCCGGCGCGCTTGGCGCCCGCCTGGACGATGTCGATCATCTCCTCCAGGGTCAGGATCTGGTACTTGCCGTCATTGCTGTGGTCGCGCCCCGGCATGACCTGCTTGCAACGCAGGGTCTTCAGTTCCGCCAGGGTGAAGTCGCTGACGAAGAAGTCGGTGATCTCGAAGCTTGCGAACTTCACCGTGCGCTTGCGATCGGCGAATTCCGGATGGCTGAGGATGTCCGTCGAATCGGTCAGGACCGGATCGTGGCGCGTCACCAGGTGACCGTCCTTTGTCGACACCACGTCAGGTTCGACGAAATCGGCGCCGAGGCGGATCGCCGTCTCGTATGAGCCCTGCGTGTGCTCCGGCATATAGCCGGGCGCCCCGCGGTGACCGACGATCAGCGGCGCCTTGAAAACGGCCTCTTTCGGCTGCTCGGCGAAACTCATGCGCGCTCCGGCCAGGCTGGCGGTTGCAACGGCGCCCGCAAGCAGGGCGCGACGATCGAAGGTGGGCTTTGTGTGTGTCATGGTTCCGGATTAGCGCCAAATCAAGACAGTTTTACCACAGTCCCGTGACGGCCCGCGTCACGAAATAACATTGTAACCCATTACACAAACCCTTGTGGCGCAAGGGGTCTGTGGCGCAAAAACGACATCACAAATCTGTCGGAAAACCGCAACCGATCTGTCGCCATCCGAACCTATTCCCGGCCGCTTAACCACCTCCCCGGGAGCCTATCATGACCTTTTCCGTAAACGGCTGGCGCGCTGCGCTGCTCGCCACCAGCGTGTTCGGCGTCGTCGCCGCACCGCACGCCTTCGCCCAGGACGCTGCCCAACCGGCGCAACCGGCCGCAGATTCGGCCCCGCAGCAGGAACTGGTCGTCAAGGTCAACCGCATTACCCGCTCATCGGTCGAGCTGGGCGGCGGCGAGATGCAGAAGATCCTGCCGGGCGTCAACCCGCTGAAGGCCATCCAGACCCTGCCGGGCGTGCTGTTCGAAACGGCCGACCCGTGGGGCAATAACGAGCAGAACGAAACCCTGTTCGTCCACGGCTTCAACCTGCAGCAGCTCGGCTATACCTTCGACGACGTGCCGCTGGGCGACCAGCAGTACGGCAACTGGAACGGCCTGTCGGTGTCGCGCGCCGTCATCTCGGAAAACGTCAGCCGCGTACAGTTCGCCTCGGGCGCCGCCGGCCTTGGCGTCGCCTCGACCTCAAACCTCGGCGCCTCGATCGAAACCTATTCCAGCGATCCGTCCAAGCAACGCACCTTCACCCTGGCCCAGACGCTGGGCAGCTACGACACGACGCGGACCTATGCCCGCTTCGACAGCGGCGTCGTCAACGGCAATGCCGTCTATGTCTCGCTGCTGCACCACGACGCCAAGGCCTGGGATTTCAACGGCCACCAGCGCGACGACCAGTTCAACGCCAAGTTCACCCACACCGGTGAAAAGGGCAAGCTGACCGCCTATCTCGATTACGACATCAAGGTCGAGCCGAACGAAGACTCAATCGTCCACGTCGCCGGCGAGACCTCGGCCCCTTATACGCGCCCCTTCCTCTACCCCAATTATGATGCCGCCCTGGCCTATCTCAATCCGACGACCGGCGCCCCGCCGTCGACGGCAGGTTCGAACTTCTCGAACTACCATTCGGCCGCCCAGCGCGAGGACGTGCTGACCTATCTGAAGTACGACTACAAGATCTCCGACGATATGAGCTGGTCGAACCAGGCCTATTATCACTACAATTACGGCCGCGGCATCGTCGCCGGCCCGATCAACCAGGCCGGCCTGCCCGCACTGTTCTCGGTCTATTATCCCGGCCCCGCCGGCGAAACGACCGACCAGGCCTCGGCGCGCCTGAAGGCCATCTTCGGCGGCACCGGCTGGGCGGTGCGCACGACCGAATACCTGATCAACCGTACAGGCCTGATCTCGACCTTCAAAGCCCGTCTCGGCGACCACAATATCGAAGCCGGCTTCTGGTACGAGAAGGAATTCTCGACCCAGCACCGCGCCTGGTATCCGTTCACCAAGGCCAATAACGACCTGACGCCGTACGACATCCCGGAAGGCAAGCTGTTCGACCAGTATTACGGCCGCTTCAACGACGACGTGCTGAACGTCTATGTCCAGGACCAGTGGCACATCACCCCGGCCCTGACCCTGCAGTACGGCGTCAAGTCGATGTCGCAGACCGGCAAGGGCTACTTCCCGACCAACCAGAAGAACCTGCCGACCAACACCAATCCGATCGTCTATCCGACCGGCACGATCAAGACGACGGAGAACTTCCTGCCGCAGGTCGGCATGGTATGGGACGTAACGGCCAATGACCAGGTGTTTGCCGACGCCCAAAAGAACCTGCGCCAGTTCATCGTCTACGGTGCCGGCGGTTCGGCGTGGAGCCAGGCCAACCAGGGCGCCTTCGACTATTTCAAGGGCAATGTGAAGCCGGAAACCTCATGGACCTATGAAGCCGGCTGGCGCGTCCACCACAACCTGAGCGGCCCGATCTCGGCCTTCGAAGGCCAGCTCAGCGTCTATCACGTCGACTTCCAGAACCGCCTGCTGTCGATCAGCCCGACTCCGGTCATCCTGTCCCTGGTCGCCGGGGCTGCCGTCCTGGTAAACGTCGGCGACGTCAAGACCGACGGCGTCGATATTGCCGGGACCGTCCACTTCGGCAAGACCTGGTCGCTGTACAATGCCCTGTCGTACAACCGTTCGCTCTACCAGGACGACTACATGTCCGGCACGACGACGATCCACACCGCCGGCAAGAAGGTTCCGGCCAGCCCGGAATGGATGAACAAGACCATCCTGAGCGCCAATTTCGGCAATCTCGACATGCAGCTGAGCGGCGACTATGTCGGCAAGCGCTACGCCACCTATACCAACGACCTGTCGGTCAAGGGTTACTTCCTGACCGGCCTGCAGGCCGGCTACCGGTTCGACCTGCCGGAATCGTCGCCCCTGCACTACGCCAAGCTGAGCCTGAACATCACCAATCTCGGCAATATCAAAACGACCTCGACCCTGGTCGTCGGCGCCGCCTCGGGCACCTATAACACCTATCCGATGGCGCCACGCATGACCTTCGTCACCCTGTCGGCGAAGTTCTAAATCCGGCTGTTCCAAGACAGAAAAAGCCCCGCGGCCGTATGGCTGCGGGGCTTTTTTTACAGCTACGCGAGTCTACTGCGCGTCTACGAAGGGCACGATAAGCGCCACGGCCTGCTTGGACTGCTCCTCCAGGATCCAGTGCCCGGAATTGGTGATGACGGCGCCGGTGACATTCGAAGCCGCGAAATTCAGCTCGTCGACCATATGGGTGCCGTAGGAGTGGTCGCCACCAATGGCCAGGACCGGCATGGCCAGCTTGCCGCCCTTGGCCAGCAGGGCCTGGTTGTCGATGGCGTCCTGAGCGAAGGCCGCGAACTGGCCGCCGAAGGCATCGTGGATGGCATGCGGGCGAGCATAGAGTTCGGCATAATGCTGCCGCGTAGCCTCGTCGATCGACGACGGCGTCGCCGACAGGTCGTTATAGAAGCGGTCGAGCAGGATACGCTCACGCCCGGCGACCAGCCGTTCGACGTCCGGGCCACGGAAGTTGAAGTGCCAGGTCTTCGGGTTCTTCAACTGGCTGTCCCAGGTGCCGAGCCCCGGCAGGGGCGCATCCATCACCGCCCAACGCGTGATGCGGTCGGGATATTGCGCCGCCAGGGCGTAGCCGACCATATTGCCGATATCATGGGTGACCAGCGCCGCCTTCTGAGCGTGGAAATGGTCCATGACGCCGGCGATGTCCTTCGCCTGGTTGACCTTTTCATAGCCGATGTCCGGATGGGCCGACAGGCCCATGCCGCGCAGGTCGGGCACGATGACCGTATGGTCCTTCACCAGCACCTCGGCGACCGGCTCCCACATGTCGCCACTGTCGCCGAAGCCGTGCAGCAGGACCACGGCCGGACCGGTGCCGCCGACACGGACGTGCAGGGTCGTGCCATTGGTCGCGACCTCTTCGGTGTGGAAGGCCGCGGGAAAGGGTCTGGGCGCGGCAACTGCCGCGAGCGGCACGGCGCCTGCCATGGCAAGGGCGGTGAAGGCGAATCGCAAAGCTTTGGATGTCATGGGTGTCTCCGGGCAGGATGTGAGGTTTGAAGCCGGAGTCTGGGCCAATGCGGACATAATAGATTGAACGGGAATGAACGCGCTTTGGCGATTTCAGGCATCTATTTCAATCAGATACGGCACAGCAGGTAGCCCGCGCACCGCCACCGTGCAGCGATCGACCATTTTTAGCTCAATCGCCGCATGAGTGGCGGCGCGCAGTCGCACGCTCGCAACGGCCAAAGAAAATATTGGCCGTTGCGATAACTCGCCCCATGGTTACAATTCCGGAATTGCGGTTAAGGGCAAATTTACCCTATCCCGCAATACTGGCCGCAATCCCTGCAAACCATTGCATCGAGTATTATCATGCGTCTGTTCGCTGCCTCTACCTCCGCCAGCAATTCTGCCCTGCGCCATGCCCTCGACCAGTCGCTGGCCGTGATCAGCTTTACGCCGGACGGTACGATCCTCGATGCAAACGACAACTTTCTGAAGACCATGGGCTACAGCGCCGGCGAGATTATCGGCCGCCACCATTCGATGTTCATGCCGGGGGATACCGCGAAGGACGAAGACTATCGCGCCTTCTGGTCGCGGCTGCGCAGTGGCCAGTTCCAGAAAGGCGAGTTCCACCGCGTCGCCGCCGGTGGCCGCGATATCTGGCTGCACGCCTCCTATAATCCGATCGTAGATGGCTCGGGCCGGGTCACCCGCGTCGTCAAGATCGCCGCCGATATCACCGATGACAAGCACCGCGCCATCGACGATGCCGGTCAGATCGCCGCCATCCACCGGTCCCAGGCCGTCATCTCGTTCAACATGGACGGCACCATACTCGACGCCAACGACAACTTCCTCAGCGTCATGGGCTATGGCCTGAACGAGATCGTCGGCAAGCATCACCGCATGTTCGTCGCCCCGGAGGAGGTCAATCTCGCCGATTACGATGCCTTCTGGAAGGGCCTGCGCCGTGGCGAATTCCAGACCGCCGAATACCGCCGCATCGCCAAGGGCGGCCGCGAGGTATGGATCCGCGCCACCTATAACCCGATCATGGGCGGCGACGGCACACCGCTGAAGGTCGTCAAGTTCGCCGTCGACGTCACCGCCGAAAAGCAGCGTAATGCCGACTTCCAGGGCCAGATCAACGCCATCAACCGCACCCAGGCGGTCATCGCCTTTACGCTGGACGGCAAGATCCTCGAGGCCAACAGTAACTTCCTGGCGGCGACCGGTTACGCGCTCGAGGAGATCGTCGGCCAGCACCACAAGATCTTCGTCAAGCCGGGCTATGCCGAGAGCGAGGAATACCGCACCTTCTGGGCGCGCCTGCGCAAGGGTGAGCCGGTATCGGCCATCTATCAGCGCTTCGCCAAGGACGGCAGCCCGATCTGGCTGCAGGCCACCTATAACCCCATCCTCGACAGCCTGGGCCGTCCGGTCAAGGTCGTCAAATACGCCATCGACATCACGGCCAGCATGGGCGCACGCTCCCGCGCCGTCGAGGCCGCCGAAGACACGCTGAGCAATGTCGAGACCGTCGCCTCGGCCGCCGAGGAGATGAATGTCTCGGTCGGCCATATCGCCGACGCATGATCCGTACCAAGGAAGCCGTCGACCAGATCCACACGCGCACCGGCGTCGCCGGCCGTTCGACCGGCGCCATGCGCGAAGCCGCCCAGGCCATGGACGGCGTCGTGCAACTGATCGCCCAGGTCGCCGGCCAGATCAACCTGCTGGCGCTCAACGCCACCATCGAATCGGCGCGCGCCGGCGAGGCCGGCCGCGGCTTCGCCGTCGTCGCCAACGAGGTCAAGGTGCTGGCCGCCCAGACCAGTTCGGCCACCAAGCGCATCTCCAACGAGATCTCGGGCATGCAGGCCCTGTCGGACGAGGTCGCCGCCGCCCTGGCCTCGATCACCTCGGCCGTCG
>CBDFFG010000001.1:0-39341 GCA_965246725.1 Asticcacaulis sp. | reverse complement strand
TTTCGACGACGAAGCGCTCCAGGCTCTTGTGGATAGCGGTGCCGCGCTGGCGCGCCTCGACCGGTTCGTTGGGCCGGTCGAGCGGGCGCAGTTTCAGCACGCGCTTGGCGTAGATGGCATAGGGGTCGCGGACGAAGACCTCGACCTCGGTCACCGACAGGTTGTCGGGGCGGACATGGACCGGCGGCCGAGGCTCCGGGCGTTTGGCCGGCTTAAGGCTGGCCGGTTTGTCGGGCAGGCCGCAATCGAGGGCACGCGCCCAGTCGAGGACCTCCGGCCGGCCCGGGATATGGACGCCCGCGCCTTCGCACAGGGTTTTCAGGCGCCAAAGCCAGCGCGACTGCACCTGCGGCTCGCCCTCGCGGCGGCGGCGGGTGATGAGATAGGCTTCAGGCGAGGCAGCCGTCTGCAGAAAGTCGTGCGCCGACAGGCCGGTGCGGCGCTCCGGTGTCGGCAGGCCCAGCGACTGGCGCATCGGCCGCGACAGGAAGGGGTCGAGGTCCGGGGCCTGCGGCCAGACACCTTCTTCGAGTCCGGCCAGGATGACGCGATCGGCCTTGATCAGGCGGGCTTCGATGGCGCCGAGGATTTGCAGGCGGGGATGGGTGTTGCCGCCGGTGCGCACCTTGGCCTGCCGGATCAGATGGGTCAGGATGTCGGCGAATTCGCGCGGACTGCCGATGGCGTAGGAGGCACCCTCGCGGATCAGCTCGGCCAGCAGTTCCGAGGCCTGCAGGCCGGCGGCGCCGGTCCACAGGGCGTCGCCGCTGCTGCTCAGGGCCTGGGCGGTGATCGAAAACAGGGTGAGCGATGCGCCGAAATCGCTGAACGGCTGGTCTATCAGCGGCGCGATGGTCTCGACATAGTCCGTCCACAGAGCAATTGCCTCGTCGCCGACCTTGTCGCTGGCATACAGGGTCTGCGTCACGGTGCCGAGATCGTTGGGCCGGGCGCCGCGCAGGGCAAAGCGTTCAATATCGGCGGTGCCATGAACGTCGTAGAAGCGGCAGAGCGGATTGCGCCACAGGCTGAGCAGCAGGACGGGATCGTGCGGATCGCGCACCAGGCCCAGCAGGTCGAGCAGGAAACGGCCGGTCAGGCTGTTGCCCAGCGGCTCGCC
Organism: Asticcacaulis sp.; assembly: GCA_965246725.1. Lineage (GTDB taxonomy): Bacteria > Pseudomonadota > Alphaproteobacteria > Caulobacterales > Caulobacteraceae > Asticcacaulis. The sequence goes on along the minus strand of CBDFFG010000001.1, from coordinate 38,221 downwards.
GGCCGAGGAGTCGGCCATCAGCCCCCAGCGGCTTAGCCTGCCGGAGACGCGGCGCGCCAGCGACTGGTCCGGCGTCACCAGGGCGGCAGTCTTGTCGGGGGTCTGCAGCGCTTCGCGCATCAGTAGCGCAATGACCGAGGCCGCCTCTTCGTCGCGCGCCGTGTCGATTTCATAGAGACCATCGAGGCCGTCCTCGATCGTCGTCGGACCTTCGGCGCGCAGGATGTCGATCTGGGCGCGCCAGTCGCGCGTCGCTTCGGCCGGGCGCAGGGCTTCGTTGAGCAAACGACGGCGGGCCTGGGCCTTGCGGTCGGGATGGCGCGAGGCCGGCCACACCTGGACCTGGTCGCGGGTGACGTCATGACGGTCGAGCAGGCGTTTCAGGGTGTTTTGTGGATGGCTTTCGGCGATCTGCGACCAGGCGTCCTCGGCCAGGGACAGGTCGAGACCGGGCAGGACCACCGCCCCCATCGGCGCGCGGGCGACGACGGTACAGAGATCGGCGGTCGACGGCGCCGAACCGGTGGTGCCGGCCAGGATCAGCGGCCCGGCCGGCGGATTATTGTCCCATTGATCGACGAGGCGGCGGATCAGGGCGACCTGGCGCTGCGACGGGTCCATCAGGCCAAGGTCTTCGAGGTGTTTCGGCCACGCCTGGACGGCGATGCGCAGGAATTTCGCCGAGATCTGCCAGTGGCTGGCCCAGCCTTCGAGGCTGTACTGGTCTTCGCCCTCGCCCAGCACAAGACGGTCGAGCTTATCGGAGGCATCGACCTCTTCCAGCGCCAGGGAGTCGAAGAAGGCGGCAAGGCTGTCGGCCAGTTCCAGCGCCCAGCGTCCGCCGACCCGGCGTTCGGCGTCTTCCGCACCGGCGTCGTATTTTTCGGCAATCAGCCGCGCCAGCTCGAAACGCCGGCGCACCGGCGACATGGCCGGGGGCAGGTCGAGACCGAGGGCGTCGAGATCGAAAGGCGGTTCGCCTTCGTCGAGGTCGCCGATGGCCCGGACCTGGGGCAGCAGCAACGGCTTGCCCCGGGCCTGGGCGGAAAAGGCGCGCGCCATAGAGCGGGCGCCGCGCCGGGTCGGGGTCAGGATGGTGGCCTCGGCCAGCCGGCCGTCGAGGGCGCGGCACAGGCCCAACGCCAGGTCGTCGAGGAAACAGCGGCCGGACGGGATGGAATACCAGCGCGGGCCGGAAACGGCAAAGATGTCGTCGCCGGCGCTCATTCGGCGTTAAAGGGGGTCGCCTTCAGGCGCGTATCGGCCTCGTCGCGGGCCTGCGGGTCGCCGACATGCATCCAGTCGCCATCCATCAGCACCCCGCTAATCCGGCCCTGTGGCGCCAGGGCGCGCCAGATCTTCGCCAGCGAAAAGGCGTCTTCCGTCACACCGTCGATGATGGCCGGCCGGGTGATATGCACGCCCATATAGTTGAGCGGGGCGGCCGGTGCGTCATTGCGGAAGGTCAGGCGGTTGTCGCCATCCATGAAGAAATCACCGGCGCCGTCGAAGCCGATCGTCCGGTCCATGCGGGCCAGCAACAGGGCGGCGTCCATGGCGTCCGGGTCCCAGGCCGCAGCCAGTTCCTGCAAGGCGCGGCCGTCGTGCGCCTCCAGCCAGACGCTGTCGGTATTGGCGACCCAGATGGCGTCTTCGCCCAGCAGCGGCCGGGCTTTTTTCAAACCGCCGCCGGTTTCCAGCAGGGCGCCGCGTTCGTCGGAGATGACGATGTCGAGGTCGGTTCGCGTCGACAAGTGGGCTTCCAGCCGGTCGGCGAAATAGTGGGCGTTGATAACGAAGCGCTTCGCCCCCGCCGCCGCCAGCCGGTCGAGCATATGGTCGATCAGGGTGCGGCCGCCGACCTCGACCAGGGCCTTGGGGCGGTCGTCGGTCAGGGGCCGCATACGCGTGCCGAGGCCGGCCGCCAGGACGAAAGGCCGTTTTGGGTGCTGTTATGGGCACGGTCATGCTTTTAGCTTCTCGCCGAAACCATGGCGCAGGAACCAGTCGTGCAGCCCCTCCATGCCCGGCGCCAGCAGGTTGCGGCCGAGGTGACGCCACATGCGCGGCATGAAGGCTTCGTAGCGCGGCTTGTGGTCGCGAATGACCAGCCGGGCGAAGATGCCGAGGATGCGCGATTCATTGAGCGTCGCCAGCGCGGTATAGTCGCGCATGAAGGCCTCGACATCGACACCGGGACGAAGCTTGAAATAGTGGTCGAGCGCCGCCTTTTCGAGATCGGGCGAGACGTCGCGGCGGGCATCCTGCAACAGGCTGAGCAGGTCCCAGCTGGGGTGGGCGCGCAGGGCGTCCTGGAAGTCGATCATGCCGACGCGGGCAGCGCCCTGGCGTTCCGGGCAGCCACAGCAGGTTTTCGGCGTGGTAGTCGCGATGGATAAAGACGCTGGCGCCGTCTTCGGCCCGCTGGCGCAGGGGCGCCCACAGGGCTTCCCATTCGGTCAGCGCCGCATCGTTCAGGCTGTGGGCCGTGTCGAAGCGCGGATACCATTCGACGAACAGGTCGGCGCCGGTCTTCAGGGCAAGATTGTCGTAGGTCAGCAGCGGCCAGCCGCATTCGGGACCGCCTGTCGCCTGGATGGTCGGCAGGACCGGCGGCGGCGACAGTTCGTGCAGCCTGCGCCAGGGCCTCGATCGCCGACATATAGAGCGGGGTCTCGTCCTGGCCCTTGGCGATGAGATGGGCGAACAGGTCGTCGCCGAGATCCTCGCTGATCAACAGACCGTTGGCGGCGTCTATGTCGAAGATTTCCGGCGCCGACAGGCCTTGCGCCCGCAGATAGGTGGCGGCGGCGACAAAGGCCTCGATACGGCCGGCGGCCAGGCGCGCCATGGCATTATAGCCGGAGGTGCGGCGCTGGTCCGGGGTCTCGGTCTCGCCGCAGGGGCGGCTTTCGACGGCCGGCGGCTGGTCCATCAGCATCAAGGTCCGTCCGCCGATCTTCAGGCGTTCATAGCGACGGGTCGAGGCATCGCCGGGGAGGGGATGGCGTTCGGCATCGGCAAAACCGGCCGCGGAAAGGAAGCGGCGCTTGAGGGCCTCTCTGTCGTTCATATGGATTATCGGTCCCCGAAGCGTCCGCGCGGGTTGAGGCGGGCGATACGGCCGCCGGTCCCGGTTGGCAAATTGGTATTGGTTCTTTTGTCTTTGGGGGGCACTTCTAGGCCAATATCGAGACGGTCGTCAAATCCCAGATGGCCTAAGCGATCGGGCCACTCGATCACAAGCACGGCATGGGATTGCGCGTCGTCGAGGCCCAGCTCGTAGGCTTCGTCCGGTGTCTTCAGGCGATAGAGGTCGAGGTGCAGCAGCTCGAACCGGTCCGTGTCATAGGTCTGGATCAGCGTGAAGGTCGGCGAGGGCACGTCCTGGCTCGGATTCGTCAGTGTACGGATAATTGAGCGCGCCAGGGACGACTTGCCCATGCCGAGGTCGCCGTGCAGATAGACGACATCGCCTGGCTTCAGATGCGGCGCAACCAGCCGGCCGAGCGCGGTCGTCGCATCTTCGTCGGCGAGATACAGCTCATGGGCCTGCGCCAGGTCGAGCGCGGTCATGTCGTCAGGCGTCAGCATCGTTATTTCCCTGTGTCACGGCAAACGCCTTATCCGGATTGGCGCCAAGGTCAAGCTCGACATAGGCTTTCAGGGCGTCGGTATCGATATCCGCATCGGCAGGAATGGGCGGACCGAGCGTCAGGCAAAAGCGCTTGCCCGCCTTGTTGAGCAGTTCGTGGAACAGGGTGATGTCGCGCAGTTCCTGGGAAAAGCGGTTGAACATGTGGAACCAGACGGAATCCGGCCCCGACAGGTGCATAGGCACGATCGGCGCGTCGTATTTCTGCGCCAGCGAGACCGCCGTCGGCGCCCAGGGCGGATCGATCAGCTGCCCCGCGGCATTGCGGCGCGCCAGCCTTCCGGCCGGGAAAACGACGACGCAGCATTCCGCTTCGAACGCGGCCCTCGCCGCCTGCAGGGTCGTCCGGGCCTTGTCGCGCGTGCGCTTGGCCTCGACCCACTCGACGGGAATGATGCTGTCGACAAAGCGGGGATTGACGCGCAGGGCGTCGGCATTGGCGAAGAAGATGACATCGCTGCGCCGGCGCAGGATGGCGTCATAGACCGCGACTCCGTCGGCTATGCCCGTCGGATGATTGCAGACGACGACGCAGCGACCGGTGGCCGGCAGGCGCTTGAGGCCATGCACATCGACGGTGAGGTGCAGCAGGCCGGAAACATGGTCCATGGCCTGCGAACCGCTCAGGGTACCGATGGCATCGGCCATGGCAACCGCCTTGCGATACCCAAGAATGCCGTACAGGACCGGCTTGACCACCGGCCACAGCGGCGACGCCACCAGGCGCGGCGCCCGCTCGTAGATCAGTTCATCGATGATATGCAGCTTCCCCATGGCAACAGTGCTGGCGCAAGTCGCAGCGACGGGCAAGGATTTTTGTACGCGGGCCTGACGATGCGCTTTGACGGGAACCGCTTCGATGCTATGCGGATTTCATGCCCGACAGTCAGTCCCACGCCGTTTCCAAAGTGCCCAACGAAGACCGCCGCCGGCCGAAATCGGTCGCGCTCTATTCGCTGCTGTGGGGCCTGTGCGTCGCCTGCGTCGTCTTTGCGCTGATCGCGCTCGCTGCCAATGCCTGAAAGCATTAAAGTATAGCGTTAATCGATCGTCTACAGGTTTCGCCCACAGTCACCCGCTCCCTATCCAGCCGTTTTTCCAGGTTTCCTTCGTGTCGACATCCCCAGAGGCTCCCAGTTCCGAAGCCGCAGCCAATGCTTTGCCGCCGGCGCCCCCGCGCAAGTCCGGGCTGGTGCGCAATTCGCTGATCAATGCCGCCTTCACCCTGATCTCGCGCTTTGCCGGCTTTGCCCGCGACCTGGTGATCGCCGCCTATATGGGCGCCAGCGGCAATATCATGGCCGATGCCTACGCCACCGCCCAGGCCTTCCCCAACCTGTTCCGCCGCATCTTCGCCGAGGGCGCCTTTTCGACAGCCTTCGTGCCGTCCTATTCGGCCGCCCTGGAACGCGACGGCAAGGAAGCCGCCGACAAGATGGCGCACGACGCCATGGCCACCCTGGTCTTCATCACGGTCGCCTTTACCCTGGTCTGCGAATTCACCCTGCCGTGGCTGATGTACATCATCAAGCCGGGCTTCGCCTCGACGCCGGAAAAGATGAAGTGGGCGGTGATCTTCACCCAGATCACCATGCCCTACCTGCCGTGCATGGCCATCGTCGCCCACCTGGCCGGCGTACTTAATGCCCGCGGCCGCTTCGTGCTGTCGGCCGGCGTGCCCATCCTGCTCAACGCCGTCACCCTGATCTGCGTCATCCCGCAGCACACGCCCTTCATGTCGGCCCTGTGGGGCTCCATCGGCACCATCATCGCCGGGGTCTGCCAGGCGGGCCTGCTGCTGTGGGGCGCACGCAAGTCTGGGGCCCATGTCAGCCTGGCGGTCATCCCCGTCTTCAATAAGCAGATCAACACCCTGCTTCTGCTGGCCGTGCCGGGGGCCCTGGCGGCCGCCGCCACTCAGGTCAATGTCTTCATCTCACAGAACTTTTCGTCGACGGTCAACGGCGCCACCATGTGGCTGGCCATCGCCGACCGCTTCTACCAGCTGCCGCTCGGCCTCGTCGGCGTCGCTATCGGGACAGCCCTCCTGCCGGCCCTGTCGCGCGCCGTCCATGCCCAGGACCACGAGCACGCCCAGAACACCATGGACCAGGCCGTCCTGTTCGCCATGGTCTTTGCGCTGCCTGCCGCCGTCGCCCTGTGCGCCATGCCCTTCTTCCTGGTCGACGGCATCTATACCCGCGGCAGCTTCCACCTCAACGACTCGGTGTGGACGGCGCGCTGCCTGATGCAATACGGCTGGGGTGTGCCGGCCTTTGTGCTGACGCGGATCCTCAACCCCGCCTTCTTCGCCCGCAAGGACACCTTCGGACCGATGAAGTTCGCCGTCGTCTCGGTTATCGTCAACCTGGTGGTCGGCCTGACCATGTTCCATTTCATCAGCGTCCCCGGCCTGGCCATCGGCACTTCCGCCGCTGCCTGGGTCAATGTCATCCTGATGGTCGTCACCCTGGCGAAGCGCAAGACCTGGGTCCTGGGCGCCAAGTCCCTGCGTAAGCTGCTGCTGGTTTGCGTCGCCGGCGCCGGCATGGCCGCCTTCTGCGCCGCCAGCTCCTATTTCCGGCCTGCCATAGAAGGCGTCATCGCGCTCGGCCTGCCACTGCACAACGGCGTCCACGCCATCTCCATCCTTGGCCACAAGGCGGTCGGCACCAAGGAAATCGCCGTCGTGACGGTTTCGCTTGTCGGCGTCTTCCTCTATATCGGTCTGCTCTTCGGCACGGGCGCGGTCCGGCCTTCGGAATTGAAAGCGGCGCTGCGGCGCAAGTAACCTACAATGAACGACACCCCCTCGACCTCCCCCGCCCGCCCCAAGCGTATCCTGTCCGGTATCCAGGCTTCGGGCTCGCTGCACCTCGGCAACTATCTCGGCGCCCTGAAGAAGTTCGCCGACATGCAGGCCGACGATGCCGAGCGCTTCTACATGATCGCCGACCTGCACGCGATCACCGTCTGGCAGGACCCGGCCCAGCTGTTGTCGCAGACGCGCGAGATCGCCGCCTGCTACCTGGCCGCCGGCGTCGATCCCGCAAAGTCGACCATTTTCCCGCAATCGGCCGTGCCCGGTCACACCGAGCTCGGCTGGCTGTTCAACTGCGTCGCCCGCCTCGGCTGGCTCGACCGCATGACCCAGTTCAAGGACAAGGCCGGCAAGGACAAGGAACGGGCCTCGATCGGCCTCTATACCTATCCGGTCCTGCAGGCCGCCGACATCCTGCTGTACAAGGCGACCCACGTCCCCGTGGGCGAGGACCAGCGCCAGCACCTGGAGCTGACCCGCGACGTCGCCAAGAAGTTCAACCACGACTACAAGACCGATTTCTTCCCGGTGCCGGAAACCCTCTACCAGGGGCCGGGCGCGCGCATTATGTCGCTACGGGACGGCACGGCCAAGATGTCGAAGTCCGATCCGTCGGACAATTCGCGCATCAACCTGATCGACGATGCCGACACCATCGCCTCGAAGATCAAGAAGGCCAAGTCCGACGCCGAAGTCCTGCCCGAGGCCGAAGACGGCCTGGCCGAGCGCCCCGAAGCCAAGAACCTGGTCGGCATCTACGCGGCCCTGTCGGGGATTTCGGCCCAGGCCGTGCTCGACGAGTTCGGTGGCAAGGGTTTCGGCGCCTTCAAGCCGGCCCTGGCCGACGTCGTCGTCGATAAGATGGCGCCGATCTCCGAACGCCTGCGCGGCCTGCTGGCCGATCCGGCGGAGATCGACCGTGTCTTGCGCGCCGGCGCCGAAAAGGCCAATGACGTCGCGGCGCCGGTCGTAACAGAGACCAAAAAAATTGTGGGTTTATGGGGCTAAGTCGCAGGGCCACAGGCCCTGCAACCGGATTCGCGACAGCGGTTACGCGTTTGGATAACTAACGGGGTGCAGGGGTCTTGACCCCTGCGAGGAGAAAACATGAAGCGTCTTGCGGTTTTGACCTTTGCTCTTCTTAGCCTTTCGGCTTGTAAAGAGACTCACACCACCACGGTCGCCCATAGCAGCGACATCAACGGCGTAGTCACGTCGAATGCCATCAGCTTGACCGGCTATGCCATGCGCCCGGCCCTGGGCAACAACACCTCGACCGCCGCCTATGTCACCGTCGCCAATACCGGCAACACGCCCGATCGTCTGGTGTCGGCCAGCTGCGCCTGCGCCGCAAGCGTGACCCTGCACACCATGACCATGGCCAATGGCATGATGAGCATGGCCGAACAAAAGGACGGCTTCGCCATCGCCGCCGGCCAGACCCTGGTCTTCGCCCCCGGCGGCAATCACATCATGCTGGAAGGCCTTACCGCCAAACCGCAGGAAGGTGGTCATCAGGCTGTGACCCTGCATTTCGAAAAGGCCGGCGACATCACTGTCACCATGCCGGTAACCAACACCATTCCGGCCGCCGATCATTCGGGCATGGCCGGGATGAAGATGTAGGGTTTTTCAGCTCAATCGCCGCATGGCTCCTCGCATAGGCTCGGGCGTGCAGTCGCACGCTCCCAACGGCCCTACTGGCCGTTGGTATTACCCCAACGTCCGCCGCATAAAGTCCTGCAAAGCCTGGAGCGTCGCCTGCGAGGCCTGTTCGTCGTAGCGCATGAAGCCGGTACGATCGATGCCCTCTTCGTCGAAGGCATGGGTCGAATCGACCGTTATGGTTTCGGTATCGACCCCTTGCGTCCGCAGCCGCCGCACCAGTTTCAGCGACTGTTCGTAGCTGGCCAGGTGATCCTTCAGGCTGAGCACGGCCAGGGTCTTCGGGCAATGGTGCCACGGACGTGTCACCGATCGCGCCATGACATTGATATAGGGATAGGCCAGGAACAGGCCGCGCACCCCGTCGAGCGGTTCCGGCGTGGGGTCGGCCAGCATGGCGTCGCCAGGCGTACAGGCCTGCGTCATCAGGTCCATGATGGCCCAGGCGCCATGGCTCCAGCCCGCCAGCAGGATACGTTTCGCATCGACCTCCGGCAGAGAGGCGATGCCCCACAGGGCCGCCAGAACGTCGCCCGAGCGTTCGTAGCCGCGCAGCTTCAGGCCCTTGCACACCCACGACGCGCCGAACTTGCGCGACCAACCGCGCGGTCCGAAACTGTCGACGATATAGGCCCGGGCGCCGGCGCGCACCGCCGCCTCGGCATAGATCAGCAGGTTAGGCGCTATGCCGCCGCAGCCGTGGAACAGCAGCACGGCGGGACGCACCATGTCGTCGGGCGCGCCATAGACCTGGAGGTGCGGTTGCAGGGCCGCCCAGCGTGCGGCGAGCGTATCGCGGGACATGGTCAGCCCGCCCGGCTGACCGGAACGGGCGCGAACACGTCGTCGATAAAGCGCAGCATGGCCTGGATCGACGCCTGCATGGCCTCGGCCGAATAGGCCATGACCATGCCCCTATTGTCTTCCTCGTCGAAGGCGTGGCTGTTGGGCAGGGACAGGGTCTCGACCCGGGCACCGGCCGCCTCGACATTGGCGAAGATCTTGCGCGAATGCTTGACGGGCGTCAGGTGGTCCTTCTCCGCCAGGACGACGAAGGTGCGCGGGTGGCGCACCCACGGCACATAGTTGCTACGCGCCGGGAAGTTTATATAGGGATAGACGAGGAACAGCCCGCTGACGGCCTCGACCAGGGAGACATCGGGATCGGCCAGCTTGGCTTCGCCGGGCTTGGCCAGTTTCTGCGCCATCAGGTCCATGATCGACCAGCCGCCATGGCTGAAGCCGCACAGGATAACCTTGTCCATCTGGACGCGGCCGCTTTCCTTCAGGCCCCACAGGACGCTGAGGACATCGCCGGAGCGCTCATAGCCCTGCATGACCATGCCGGTGCAGATCATGCTGACGGCGAAGTTGCGGCCCCAGCCGCGCGGCGCAAAACTGTCGACGACATAGGCGCGGATACCGGCGGTCGCCGCGGCCTGGGCGTAGAGATGAACGTGCGGCCGCAAGCCGCCGCAGCCATGGAACAGGACGATGGCCGGACGCGCCACATCGTCCTCGGGGCCGTAGACCGTAATGAAATCCTTCAACAACGCCCAGCGCTGCGCCATCGTGTCCATGGTAGCGATCCCCCTTTTTTTGCCGCTCAAGCGCCGCTAGGCTCGCCGCACGAGCGGCGGCGCGCAGTCGCGCTTGCCAAGGTCGTATCGACCCTGGAGATCATTTTTGCCGCTCAAACGCCGCTAGGCTCGCCGCACGAGCGGCGGCGCGCAGTCGCGCTTGCCAAGGTCGTATCGACCCTGGAGATTAGGCCAGTGTTTCCGTCAGGAATTTGGCGAACGCCGCGTCGGTCCTGGCATGACAGGTCTTATCATAGGACATGAAGGCGCCGAAATGAATGCCATCCTCGTCAAAACAGTGCGTTGCCTCTAGGTCAAGTGTCTCAACGGGCACACCTTCGTTGCGCAGGTGGCTGAAAATATTGGCGGCATGGGCGTGGGCGGTGAGGAAATCGTTGCGCGCCAGGACCGCCAGTGTCTTCGGTTTATACTCCCAGCCGTGCGTATTGCTGCGTGCCGGAAAATTGACGTATGGGTAGACCAGGAAGACGCTTTTGACGCCGGCCAGGGGCGCGGGGTCGGGGTCCGCCAAACGCGCCGACCCTTCGCGCGACAGGCGCTGGGTCATCAGGTCCATGATCGACCAGGCGCCATGGCTCCAGCCGGCAAGGCTGAGGGACGAGGCATCGACGTCCGGACGCTGGGCAATCCCCCAGACGGCGGCAAGGACATCGCCCGAGCGTTCGTAACCGTGCAGGGCCAGGCCGGAACAGACCAGGCTGATCGCCGCCGTATGGTCCCAGCCGCGCGGCAGGAAGGAATCGATCACAAAGGCGCGAAACCCTTGCGCCTCCGCCGTCCGGGCGTAACCATGGATATGTTCGCGCACGCCGTTACAGGCATGAAACAACAAGACAGCCGGCAGCGGCGTGTCATCTTCAGGGCCGTAGACCGTGATGTATGGAGAGAGAAAGGCGAAGCGCTGCCGAAGCGTATCGAGCACAACAAAAACCCTTGTAACCGGCCAAAACTGTTACTAACATAGTTACCGTTATGCCCGCACCTATTGTGAACCAGAGTTCGCCGGCAAACGCCAGACATAATTTTCGAAAGCCCCTGCCGAAAGCTTCTGCCCATGACCGCCACTGCCGACATCCGCACACCCACCCACAAGATCGACAAGCAGTTCATCGAGCGCTGGTCGCCGCGCGCCTTCAGCGACAAGGCCGTCACCGAAGAGCAGGTTCTGACCGTCTTGGAAGCCGCGCGCTGGGCGCCGTCGGCGTCGAACCTGCAGCCCTGGCGCTTTATCTATGGCGTGCGCGGCGAACCGGAATTCGACACCCTGCTCAGCCTGCTGGTGCCGTTCAACGAAGGCTGGGCCAAGAGCGCCGGCGCCCTCGTCTTCGTCCTGTCGGTGATGACCTTCGACGGCCAGCGCATGAATCTGACCAACAGCTTCGACGCCGGTTCGGCCTTCATGTCCCTGTCGCTGCAGGCCCACAGCATGGGTCTGGTTGCCCACGGCATGGCCGGCATCGAATACGACAAGGCGCCGCTGGTCCTGGGTCTCAATGAATTCCTCAAGGTCGAAGCCGCCGTAGCCATCGGTTATCAGGGCGATGCCTCGACCCTGTCGGAAGGCCTGCAAAAGCGCGAAGGCCCGTCGACCCGCCAGCCCCTGTCGGCCATGGTGTTCAAGGGCAAGTTCGAAGGCGATATCGTCAATCCGACGGTTTAAGGCCTGCCAATACCCGGATACGAAAAACGCCCCCTTTGGAAAAAGGGGGCGTTTTTTTATTCTTACGCCTCCCTATTTCGCAGAAATGGGGAGGCGTAAGAATGTATATTAGTGCCTGAATACCCGCGTACCGGTGAACACCATGGCTAGGCCGGCGGCGTCGGCGGCGTCGATCACCGCCTGGTCGCCGATCGAACCCCCGGGCTGGATGACCGCGGTGGCGCCGGCCGCGGCCGCTTCGAGCAGACCGTCCGGGAAGGGAAAGAAGGCTTCCGAAGCGCAGGCCGATCCGACCGCCAGCGAGTCCGTCAGGCCAAGGCCTTCGGCGGCTTCCTGGGCGCGCAGGCGGGCGATGCGAGCGGAGTCGCGGCGGTTCATCTGGCCGGCGCCGATGCCGGCGGTGCGGCCGTCCTTGGCATAGACGATGGCGTTCGACTTGACGTGCTTGGCGACCGTGAAGGCGAACAGCATGTCCTCGATCTCGGTCGGAGTCGGCTGGCGCTTGGTGACGACCTTGAGGTCGGCTGCGGTGATGTGGGCGGTGTCGCGCGACTGGACCAGCATGCCGCCAGCGACCGAGCGAAAGACATTGCCGCCGGCGCGGGTGTCCGGCAGGGCGCCGGTGACCAGCAGGCGCAGGTTCTTCTTGGCGGCGAAAACGGCAACTGCGTCGTCATCGACCGACGGAGCAACAACGACCTCGGTGAAGATCTCGACGATCTTTTCCGCCGTGGCGCGGTCGAGGTGGGTGTTGAGCGCGACGATGCCGCCGAAGGCCGAAACCGGATCGCACTCCAGGGCGCGGCGATAAGCTTCGATCAGGGTAGCGCCGGTGGCGACGCCGCACGGATTGGCGTGCTTGACGATGACGCAGGCCGGGCCGGTCGCCGGATCGAACTCGGCGACCAGCTCGATGGCGGCGTCGGTATCGGCGACATTGTTGTAGCTCAGTTCCTTGCCCTGCAGCTGCTTCGCTGTGGCAACGCCCGGGCGGTCCTCGGCCGTCTTGTAGAAGGCTGCCGACTGGTGCGGATTTTCGCCATAGCGCATGGTCTGCAGGCGGGTGGCGCCGATGGCCTTGCGCTCAGGGTATTCGTCGCCGAGCTGGGCGGCAAACCAGGCGGAGACCGCCGCATCATACGTGGCGGTGCGGGCAAAGGCCTTGGCCGCCAACGACTTGCGTAAACGCAGATCGGTCGAACCGGCTTCGGCGATAGCGGCCAGGACGGCGTCCATGCCGGCCTTGTCGACGCAGATGCTGACATAGGGATGGTTCTTGGCCGAGGAGCGGATCATGGCCGGGCCGCCGATGTCGATATTTTCGATGGCGGCCTCGAAGCTGCCACCGGCCGCGACCGTCGATTCAAACGGATAGAGGTCGATCCAGACGATATCGATGCCGTCGATGCCGTGCTCGGCCATGGCCTTGGCGTGTTCCGGCGCATCGCGATAACCGAGCAGGGCGCCATGTACCTTGGGGTGCAGGGTCTTGACGCGGCCGTCCATCATCTCGGGGAAACCGGTGATGTCCGACACGTCCTTGACGGCGATGCCGGCCTTTTCGATGGCGGCGCGCGTGCCGCCCGTCGACAGCAGCTCTACGCCGGCAGCGACCAGGGCCTGGGCGGCTTCGACCAGTCCAGCCTTGTCGGACAGGGAGATCAGGGCGCGCTTCGGTGTGACACGATCGGGGGCGGGCGGAAAATCGGGAGCGGCGGGCATGAAGGGTCCGTTCGAAAGATGGCGGGGAAAAGATGCGCGCCGTGTACACGAGGCCGCCCGCTTTGCCTACCCATCAATATGTCCGCAAACGGAAGAAGCCCCGCCGGCTTTTGCCAGCGGAGCTTCCCTCCAGTTGCCACCTTTGCACTTTTCGCGGAAGTGCTCCGGGGCCCCGCACCGGCCTGCCGCATGGGCCACGGCAGGCCTTTGCCTTTATTCTGCTCAAGCGCCGCATGGCTCCTCGCATAAGCTCGGGCGTACGGTCGCACGCTCCCGACAGCCTAGGCTGTCGGGAATGGGTTTCTCTTAGAACCGATTGTCGTAACGATCGTGGCGGCGATCGTCGTAACGGTAGGACGCATTGCGCGTCGTGTAGTGGTGGTAGCCACGGTTTTCGTAACGGGCGTCCTGCATGGCGTTCTCGACGTTATTGCAGGTCTGCTTGCCGTGGTCCTTGCCGATCTTCGAGCCGACAACCGCGCCACCGACCGCACCGACGACCGCGCCCAGGCCCTTTTCGTTCTTGGCGACCTGGCTGCCCAGAAGGCCGCCGGCGATGGCGCCCAGGATGGCGCCGGTGTTCTTGTCCTTGCTCTTCGTGACCTGGCAACTGTACGTCGAGGTGTAGGGACGGGCTTCCGAAACGGCCGGAACGGCGGCGGCGGACAGGATCAGGCCGGAGGTGACAACAGCGGCCATTATAGTCTTGACGGGGGTTGTTTTGATCAGGGTCTTCATAGTCTTGGTCCTTCGTATGTCTGCCTGGGGGAAGCATTCCCTCCCGGCTTGATGAGGACCTTTATAAGCCTGCCAACCTGAACGGGATTTGAGCGCCACATTCATCCTCGTTCAGAATGTATTTTTTTCGCATATTTCTGCATTTTTTGTTTCGGGCACAAAAAACCCCGCAAAAGCGGGGCTTTTCGATCTCGATTTCAGCCGGGACTATTCTCGGACGTAGCGATAGACCGTCTTGACGCGATTGCCGTGGCTGTCGCGCGAATAGCTGGTGCTGGTACGATAGGCGGCCGCCTGGGTACAGGCGCGCTTGCCACTGTCATGGCCCATCTTGGAACCGACAGCCGCGCCGCCGACGGCGCCGACAACCGTGCCGAGGCCCTTGCTGTTGTGGCCGGAGACGGCGTTGCCGAGCAGGCCGCCGGCAATGGCGCCTACGACGGTGCCGGTGTGTTCGCGGCGCTTTTGTTCATACTTGCAGACATAACGCGTGTAGGCGTTGGATGGGGCGGCGGCGACCAGGGCGGTACCGCCGACAAGGCTGCCGATGATCAGGAAGGCGGCCAAACGGTTGATAAAACGGGACATAGACTCTCACTCCTCTTCCCAATGATGGATTTCTTGGAAACGAGAGGATTTTAGAAAGCCTGCGATAAAGAAGCAGTCAGGAGAGTCTGCCTCAGGCCTCAGCAGGTGATAACTTCCAGCGGATGCGGGTCGGCGCGTCGAGACGACCGACGCCCTTGAGGGCAATGACGGCGGTCTTGCGCGGCATGTCGCGTTCGAACACCTGGCCCTGCTCGATCGTGACCTCCTTGGCGTCGTGGCGCAGCCACCAGCCACGGCCGCCGGGACCGCGAAGCAGCACGCTCTTCTTGTCGCGCGCCATCGAGGCCTGGACTTCCGGGTGCAGCAGGAACCGGATCGTAAACGGCGCCGCCATCGGCACTTCCTGCTTGGTCGCCAGCGATACCAGCCGGTCTTCGCCGCGCAGTTCGTCGCGCTGGGTGTCGACATAGAGGCGGCGTTCGTGCTTGAGGCCGAAGCGCGCCTTCCAGCCCTCGTGCTCCATCTCGATGAGACTGCCGGTTTCCTCGGCCTCGACGCGGCGGCTACGCACCTTGTAGCGCGGGCCCTCGAGACCGAAATTGAGCAGTTCGCCGAAACGGCCGGTAATCGGCGTCAGCAGGCTGGTCTCGGCCAGGCACAATGTATTGCCGGCGCCGACGACGCGGAAGACCTGCTGGTCGGACTGGCGCGGCGACCAGCCGGGCGAGACAATCAGCTTGTCGCGCCCACCGGACACCTCGAAACCCATCGGATGATCGACGGCAGCATAACCATAGGGACCGGGTTTGGCTTCGCCGGCATCGACAAAGACGCTGAGGCTGCGGCCGAGCAGGCGGTGATACCGGCCGTCGTCGAGCTGGATCGGCACCGTATTGCCGGCGCGCTCGTCGCGCACGAGCGCCGGCAACACCTGTTCCGGCATCAGCGATTCCGTACCCTGGAAGGCGCACAGGCTGCCGTCGGGATGCGAGCAGGCGCGCACGAAGCGGCTGAGACGTTCGATATTCTGGTCGAGCCATTCCGGACCCGCCAGGCCGCGCTGGCTGAGGGCATCCTCGATCAGCAGCAGATCGTAGAGCAGGTCGAGCCCCTGTTGCGGGCTGCGCGAGATATGGCTGCCATCGGCCAGGACCATGCGCTTGAGCGCTTTTTGCAGAGCGCGTAAACCGCCAGCGCGGAAACCGTCGCCGGTATTGCCCGACAGGACGCAGCCGAGCACGGTCATGGCTACGGCCTTGTCCGCAGCCCAGGCCGGATCAAACAGCCGCATCAAGTGACGGCCTTGCGACGCCAGGCACTGGGCCAGCTCGACGCTGTCGGCCGGTTGCGCCTGGGCCGTCAGGCGGCGGGCATGCACGGCCAGATTGATCATGCGACGCGGCAGGACCTCTTCGCTCCACGAGAAGGGAGTCCAGCGGTTGAAGGTCTTGTTCCACAGCAGGAAGAGACGCAAGGCCTCCTTCGCGCCCTCGTCGCCCTGGGTCATCAGGGCGGCCAGCCAGTCGTAGCGATGCAGTTCGACGGCGAAGGCCCGGGTCGGGCTGGGACGGTTCCACGGGTCGCCGCTGCCCTGGACGCTCATGCGCGCCCCGGCCAGGGTGAAGCGGCCCGACAGGATGGCCTTGCCGACCGAAGCGCTGGCCGGACGCATATCGTGCGGCGTGGCGATAAAGCCGTCCGGCACGGAGCCTTTCAGCGTCAGGCCGTAACCCGGCATGCCGAACAGTTCCGCGCCAGCCTGGCGGCGCATCCAGGCGACGATCACCTGCGGCCACGGGGTCTTTACGGCATTCAGTTCGGGGATGGCACCGTTCTCATAGGCCTGCATGGCGTGTTACAGGCCCTTCAGGGTCTTGATATTGTCGGCATAGGCCGCGACGCCACCCTTGAAGACGGCCGTGCCGGCGACCAGGGCCGTGGCGCCGGCATCGACACAGGACTGGGCATTTTCGGCATTGACGCCGCCGTCGACCTGCAGGATGGCCGGATGGGCAATGGCGTCGAGGCGGTTGCGGATGGCTTCGATCTTGCGCAGTTGCGACGACAGGAAGCTCTGGCCGCCGAAACCCGGATTGACGCTCATCACCAGGATCAGATCGACATCGTCCAGGATCCAGTCGAGCACGGTAATGGGGGTCGCCGGGTTGAGCACCACGCCCGGCTTGGCGCCAAGCTTGCGGATCTGCTTCAGGGTGCGATCGAGATGCGGCCCCGATTCCGGATGGACGCTGATATGGTCGGCGCCGGCGTTGACAAAGGCTTCGAGATAGGCGTCCACCGGCGAAATCATCAGGTGGCAGTCGAACGGCAGGGTGCTATGCGGCCGCAGGGCCTTCACCACGTCGGGACCGATGGTGATGTTCGGCACGAAATGGCCGTCCATGACGTCGATATGGACGAAGTCGGCGCCCGCCGCCGTAATGGCCCGCACCTCTTCGCCGAGGCGGGCAAAGTCGGAAGCCAGGATCGAAGGGCAGATCAGGGGGGCGGACATCGGCATGGCGAATAAGCTCGGAGGCGAAGAGCCTGTGTTTAAACGTGTTTGGGTGTAGCGCGTCAACCGTTTTGACGGTCAATTTGTCGAGGGTATGACGCGCCGTTTTTTTTAACCTTTGCGGGTCAAGCGGGCGATAAAAAATCCGTCCTGGCCGCCGGGGCGTTGATTGGGGAGCAGTCGCAGCCAGCCGTCCGGGCGCACCGATTGCGCCGGCAGGCCGATGGCCGCCGCCTGCTCCGGCGTCACGGCGTCGATGACGAATTCCGGATGGCGGCGGACAAAGGCCACGACCTGGGTTTCGCCCTCTTCGCGTTCCAGCGAACAGGTGCAGTAGATCAGCGTCCCGCCGGGTGCGACCCGGATAGCGGCCGAGTCGAGCAGGCGGTGCTGGACGTCGGCCAGCTTGGCGATATCGGTCGGGCGCGTCGCCCACAGGACGTCGGGCTGGCGGCGGAAGGTGCCGGTGGCGCTGCACGGGGCATCGAGCAGGACGACATCGAAGGTACGCGGATCGTCGAAGGTCTCGGCATCGGCCATCTGCAGCTCGGCGGTATAGCCGGTACGCGCCAGGTTTTCCTCGACACGCTTGAGACGGTTCTTCGAACGGTCGAGCGCGACGGTTTGCGCACCCTTGGCCAGGAGTTGCAGGGTCTTGCCGCCGGGGGCGGCGCACAGGTCGATGGCCGTCTTGCCGGTAAGGTCGCCCAGCAGGTTTACGGGTACCGAGGACGAGGCGTCCTGCACCCACCAAACACCGTCGTCGTAACCGGCCCATTCGCGCAGGTCGCCGCGCAGGGCGCTGCGCAGGGCCAAACCACCAAGGGGCTCCCCCTCGAGTGGCTCGGCCAGGCGCTCGAGATCGGCCGTTGTCTTGAAGGTCAGATCGGTCGCCGGTTCTTCGGTCAGGGCCAAAGCGATGCCTTCGGCATTGTCGCCGCCATAGGCGGTCGACCAGCGCTGGAACAACCAGTCAGGCGCCAGGCGGGCCGGGTTGGGCGTGGTCAATCCATCGGGGCGACCGGCTTCGCGGTCACGGATGACGCCGCGCAGGATGGCATTGATCAGCCCCTTGAACGGACGGGTGTGGCTTTCGCGCTCGGCCAGCTTGACCGTGGTCGAAACGGCGGCAAAATCCGGCACCTGCATGAAGCCGATCTGCACCAGACCCATGCGCAACAGGGCGCAGACGGCTTCGGACGGCGTCTTCTTGGTGCGCTTGTCGATAACGTCGTCGAGTTGCCCTAAGCGACGCAGGACCAGCAGGGCCATGGCGCGGGCAAAGCTGCGTTCGGATTCCGAAAGTCCCAGAAAGTCCGAGCGCGTCACGGCTTCATCGAAACCCGAGCGCTTCATCAGGGCGGCCTCGACCAGGGTCATGGCGGCGATACGCGCCGGCATGCCGATATCACCACCGTCATCGACCTCGATCTTTTCGTTCGGCGCGAACTGCGGCTTGGGGCGCGCCTGCGGCCGGGCTTTCGGCGGGTGGTAGCCGGAGCGCGAGGACGGACGTTTCGGACGGGGGGACTGGGTCATGTAAGATACTTTGCTTTGGGCAAGATGCTTTGCGGCGGAATATATAAAACGCCCCCCGTTTCCGGGAGGCGCGTTGACGCTAGCTCATAGGCGTTGTGGGCACGCTCGTAAATGTTTTTTCCGAGTCCGGCCGGCGGCGGTTCATGTCCTGGGCCAGGGCTATCAAAGCCTTGACCCGGTTTTCCGTCGCCGGATGGGTCGAGAACAGGTTGTCCATGCCACGGCCATGCAGGGGGTTGATGATGAACATATGAGCCGAGGCCGGATTGCGTTCAGCATCGTAATTGATCGACCCCCTGGCATAGGCTTCGATCTTGTGCAGGGCGCGCGCCAGGGCTTCCGGATCGCCGGAAATCTCGCCGCCGGTGCGGTCGGCGGCATATTCGCGGGTGCGCGAAATCGCCATCTGCACCAGCATGGCGGCGATCGGCGCCAGGATCATCATGGCCAAGCCGCCGATGAAACCGCCGTGATTGTCTTCGTCGTCACGCGAACCGCCGAAGAACATGGCGAAGTTGGCAAGCGACGAGACGGCGCCGGCGATCGACGCCGTAATGGTCATGGTCAGGGTGTCGTGGTTTTTGACGTGCGCCAGTTCATGCGCCATGACGCCGCGGATCTCGCTGCGATCGAGGCGCTGCAGCAGGCCGGTCGTGGCGCAGACCGCTGCATTCTGCGGATTGCGGCCGGTGGCAAAGGCATTGGGCTGGTCGCTGTCGACGATATAGACGGCCGGCATGGGCAGGCCCGCGCGTTGGCTCAGGCTTTGGATATCCTGGTAGTAGCTACGCAGCAGCGTGTCGGAGGTTTCCGGGTCGACGCGCTCGGCGCGATACATGCCCAGCACCATCTTGTCGGAGTTCCAGTAGGTGAACAGGTTCATGGCAATGGCGATCGCCAGGGCGATCACCATGCCGGCAGGACCGGCCAGCATCAGACCGATAATGCCGAACAGGGCCGTCAGGCCGGCCAGCAGGATCCAGGTCTTGAAGTGCATCTTAGTCGTCTTCCTTGAGGTTTGGTGGGTTACAGCCTAGATATGGGAAACCCCTGTACCGCCCGCCAGAAGCTTACGAAAATGTCATCCGAACCCGAAAAACCCGCAGATCTTGGTGAAGTGACGAAGAAGGTGCTGACACCCGAAGCGCAGCGCGCCCTGGCCGAAGCCGCCGAGCGCCGAGCGAAGGAAGAGGCTGACCTGGCCCGTGCCATCGAAGAGGGCGGCCCGACGGGACTTGAGCCCACGCGTTACGGCGACTGGGAACGCAAGGGTATCGCGGTCGATTTTTAGGGCGCTGGGACGTGAGTCTGGGTGTCACCACTTACTGGCGCCCCCGCACTGACAAGAAAAAGACCCCTCCGTCGGCTGCGCCCATGGCTTGCGAAGGCTATACCTTCGCTTTGCCAAACCTCCCCATTCCTTCGGAATAGGGCGGAGGGAGATTGACGCACGCCCTCCGTCCCATCGAAGATGGTGGCTGCAAGGCCTTCAGGCCGCTGCAGACGGAGGGGTCACCTACTGTAACTCAGGCGTAAGGCGTACTCTCAAGCGCCACCTGCACGCCGACAGTCCCCTTGTCGATCATGGCAAGAAAGGCCGCCGTCGCCGTCGCGCTATCCCCGGTCCGGCGAAACAGGCGGTGCGCCTGGATAAAGGCCACGGTCCAGGTCGCCAGCAGCAGGCCCGCCGCCAGGTGCGCATCGGCATCGGTCGCATCGCGTCCCACACAGTCGGCCAGGGCAATCGCCAGGACCCCCGCCAGTTCGTCGCGTATCGCCCGGGCCCGGGCCTTCAGGGTTTCGCTGGCCTCGACCGTTTCGATGAAGCCGCGGCTACGGTTGGAAAATTCGACATAGGGTTTCTGTTCCGCAACCAGCCGATGAGCAAGACGGCGCAGGGTCTCGATTGGCGAAATGCCTGGATCGCGCTGCTGCAGGGCGTCGCGCAGGGTATGGCGCCCCTCCTCGTCGCGATCGAAGAACATGTCCTCCTTGCGCGGAAAGTGATTGAAAACCGTCATGCGCCCGACATCGGCCGCGGCCGCGATCTCGTCCACAGTCACATTGTCGAAACCGCGCTCGAGAAAGAGACGGTCGGCAGCGTGCGAGATGGCGCGCCGCGTAGCCAGGCGCTTACGGGATCTAAGATCGGAGGGTTCGGACGGATCGGACATGACCGTCTCGTTAGCGCGATTCATATACTGAGTACATATTGAATTGACAGAGCGGCATTTGCAGCAATATATACTCAGTATAATTTGGTACACAGTATGAATATCCGCTTTGCGAGCCGCGTCATGAACAAATCCCTTGTCGTTATCTTCGCCGCCATCTGCCTCGACGCCGTCGGCATAGGGTTGGTGTTTCCGATCCTGCCGCGGCTGCTGGCGGAGGTGACTCACGGACAGAATATCGCCGCCTATATCGGTGTGATGACCGCGCTCTACGCCGCCATGCAGTTCGTCTTCGCGCCGGTGCTTGGCGCCCTGAGCGACAGGATCGGCCGGCGACCGGTGCTGCTGGTTTCCATGGCCGGCGCCGTCATCAACTACGCCATCATGGCCTTTGCCCCGCACCTGTGGATGCTGCTGCTGGGCCGCGCCATAGCCGGCCTGACCAGCGCCAATGTCTCGGTGGCCACGGCCTATATCACCGACATTTCCGCCGAAGACACACGCGCCCGCCGCTTCGGCCTGCTCAACGCGATGTTCGGCGCCGGCTTTATCATCGGACCGGTCCTGGGCGGCCTGCTCGGCGACCATGGGCTGCGACTGCCCTTCATCGCCGCCGCGGTCCTCAATGCCGGCAATCTGCTGCTGGCCTTCTTCATCCTGCCGGAGTCGCGACCAGCCGATCGCGACCAGCCTGCCCTCAAGCTGGCCGCCCTCAATCCGCTGGCGCCCCTGCGCTGGGCACTGGCGATGAAGGGACTGCTGCCCATCATCCTGGTATTCTTCATCCTCAGCGCCACCGGTGAGGTCTACGGCACCTGCTGGGCCCTGTGGGGCTTCGACGCCTTCCACTGGAACGGCCTGTGGATCGGCCTTTCGCTCGGTACATTCGGGGTCTGCCAGACAGCGGCGCAGGCGCTGCTGCCCGGTCCGGCGACGCGCTGGCTGGGCGAACGTGGCGCCGTGCTGGCCGGACTTGGTTGCGCCGGCATCGCCCTGGTCGTCATGGCCTTCGCTACCCAGGGCTGGATCGTCTTCGCCATCATGCCGGTTTTCGCACTCGGCGGCATAGGCACGCCGGCGCTGCAGGCGCTGGCCACCCGGCAGGTCGATGCCGATCGCCAGGGCCAATTCCAGGGCGTGCTGGCCTCGGCCGTCAGCCTGGCCTCCATTATCGCCCCACTGGCCTTTTCGACGGCCTATTTCGCCGTGCAAAAGGTGTGGCCGGGCGCCATCTGGCTGACCGTCGTCGCCGTCTTCGCCATCGCGGTCCCGCTGGTCATTCGGGCGACGCGAACCCGTGCCTGATTTACCAACGGCCCACTCCGGGCCGTTGGGAGCGTGCGACTGCACGCCGCCGACCTTGTGCTCAAGAAGCGAAGCGTTAGCACGCTTCTAGGTGCGGCGAGCCATGCGGCGCTTGAGCTGAAAAAAAGCTACCGAAGCTTAAACGTTATGCATTGCAGCCAGTATGCTCTGGGCGGCGGCGACCGGATCGGCGGCGCGGGTGATCGGACGGCCGACCACAACGTGTGACGCGCCGTTCAGCAGAGCGTCCTGGGGCGTGGCGATCCGTTGCTGGTCGTTGACGTCCGAGCCTTCGGGGCGCACGCCCGGCGTGACGATCATAAAGCCTTCCGGCACGCGGGCGCGGATCATGGCGGCTTCGTGCGGGCTGGCGACGACGCCATCGAGGCCGCACTCGACTGCCTGGTCGACGCGGCGCATGACCAGGTCGGTCAGTTCCATGCCGTAGCCCATCTCGTCGAGATCGCTTTGCGACAGGCTGGTCATGACAGTGACGCCGATGATCTTGCAGCGTTCCGAGGTGCGGCCGCGGATGGCGGCCGACATGACCTGGGGTTCGGCGTGGACGGTCAGCAGGTCGCAGGCGCCGCTGGAGGCTGCCTTTGCGGCGCCTTCGACCTGGGCGCCGATATCGTGCAGCTTCCAGTCCTGGAAGATCAGCTTGCCCTGCTCCGACAGTTCCTCGGCCAGGGCCAGACCGCCCTGGGCCAGCAGGGTCAGGCCGATCTTGTAGAAGGAGACGCTGTCGCCGAGGGTCTTTACCAGGACACGTGCCGAGGCGAGATCGGGCTCGTCGAGCGCCAGGATCATGCGGGTGTCGGCCTTGAGCAGGGTGGTCATTCGGACATTCCTTGATTTGGACTTTTGTTACAGGAGAAATTTGCCAGGCGGGGCAAAGCGTCATAAGCCTCTTGGAGCCTTTGCCACAGCCCGCCCTTATCCGAGACCGTCTCATGACCCTGGTTGCGTTCTACGTCAACTTCTTCATTACGCTTTTTGCCCTGATCGATCCGATCGGCAATGTGCCGATCTTCGCGGCGGCGACGCAGAGCCAGTCATCGACATCGCGGCGCTGGCTGTCGATCTATATCGCCATCTTTACAGCGATAATCCTGACCATCTTCTTTTTTGCCGGTCTCAATATCCTGAAGTTTTTCGGTATCTCGATGGACGCCTTCCGGATCGCCGGCGGTCTGCTGCTGTTCCTGATGGGGCTGGAAATGGCGCGCGGCGAATTCCTCGATGCGTTCAACCATGCCGACGAGGTCAGCCATGGCGGCGATCCGGCGACGGGCGTCCAGCCGCTGGGGCATCGCGAGAGCGCCAAGAAGAGTTTCGAAAAGCTGGTCGTGCCGTTTGCTTTTCCGCTGATGGTCGGGCCGGGCACGATTTCGACCGTGGTCATCCAGGCCGGCGTCGCCCAGGACTATGGCCCGCTGGGGCTGCTGGTCGGGGTGCTGGCCATCATCACCACCGCCGTGGCCATCCTGATCACCCTGCTGCTGGCGAACCAGATTTCGCGCATCTTCGGCCGGGTCGGCATGGTGGTGGTGGTGCGGGTGCTGGGCCTGATCCTGTGCGCCCTGTCGGTGCAGATCATCATCTCGGCGGTCAGTGAGATTACGCACAATGTCATTCTGCCGGCGGCGGCGCATCCGTACACAGAACACCACAGATAGCTAACGGGGTGAAGGGGCCTGAGGCCCCTTCGATCTTTAAAAGAAAAAAGCGCCCCTGCGTGGGCGCTTTTTTCTTTTAGGGAAGACGAGGGGTCAAGGACCCCTCACCCCGAAACCTATTCGTGCAGCTTGCGTAACGGCCCCGAGGCCAGCTCCATCACCCAGTCGTCCGGCAGCACCTTCAGCAACGCCGCCGCCGTCTTGTTCGGCGCCCCCGGCACGCAGCAGGCGCGATTGGCCTCTGCCGCCACGAAGCCCTCGCGCGCCACCTCGTCGGCCCCCATCCACAGCCATTCCGGCATGGACTTGGACAGTTTCGAGCGCGTGCCGACGACATCGTGGAATTCGGAATAGGTCCAGCCGGGACACAGCGCGCTGACATGGACACCACGCTCGCGCATCTCCATGTGCAGGCTCTGCGAAAACCGCGTCAGCCCGACCTTCACCGGCCCATAAAGCGTATCGCCCGGCGACGCCGGCAGGAACCCCGCCAGCGAGGCGACATTGATGATGCGGCCGAAACGCGCATCGACCATGCCCGGCAGGAAACGGTGGATCAATTCGACCGGCGCCAGCCACATGACCTGCATGAAGGCCCGGTGCGCTTCCCAGGGATTGCCGAGAAAACCGCCGGGCTGGCCATAGCCGGCATTGTTAACGAGACCGTCGACACTGCGGCCGAGCGCCAGGATGCTTTTCTGCAGGGCCTCGGGCGTGGCCGGATCGGCCAGGTCGCCCGGCAAGGCGTGTGCCTCGACGCCGAAGCGCAGGCGAATCTCATCGACCAGGGTCTGCAATCGATCGGCCCGGCGCGCCGTCACCGCCACATCCCAGCCATGGGCGGCGTAGGTGCGGGCAAAGCTCAGGCCAATGCCGGCGGAGGCTCCGGTAATCAGGACTAATCGACGCGCCAAAACAGTATCCCCTGCAAATCAGGCCGGGATCGAACACGACGGCAATCGCGAATGCAAGATAAATTGGTAGCCAGGCCTAGGCCGGGATCTTCTCGCAGGTCTCGTCCGCGGTCTCGCCGACATGCTTGAGCAGATCAGCGACGGTGATCCTGGCCAGGCTGGCCGAGGCGGCGGCATTGGCAAGGACCATGGCTTCGTTGACGGCGCGCGGGATGGCCTGGCTGACCGGGCAGCCCTTGGCGCCGACCGGCGCGGAACCAAGATGGGCGCAGCCATTGACGGCGCGCAGGACTTCGTCGAGACGGATCTGTTCCGGGCGCTTCAGTAACCATGCACCGCCGGAGACACCGGAGCACGTTGCCAGCAGCCCGGCCTTGGCCAGTTGCGTGGTCATGCGGCGGATGACGACCGGGTTGGTGGGAATCGACGCGGCAAGCACGGACGATGACACCGCCTGTTCACGCGAATAAGCGTTGCGGTGAGCCAGATACGCCAGGGTGTGCGCTGCGACGGGAAATCTTTGACTATCGGACATGATTATCTCGATATTACAACAGTTTTGCTTCGGTTCATAGGGTTTTCACGGTCACGCTTACGTAACGGCCGCTGTGTTCAGCCAGGCGTCAGGCCGAAAACAGGATTGAATGTGGTTATAAATAGGCGTAATAGCGCCACGTTCAAGCGAGGGCACTTTCCCAAGACCGTGTGTGTCGACGCCCTCAGGAGAGTATATATATGATCGGGGAAACCCCTGCTGGACCCTCGGCCTCCTCGCCGGATTCAGCCCAGTCTGCCAAAGCTGCGGACGTAAATTCCCAATCCACTCCGTCCACCACAGTCCATATAAGCACAGCAGGCGAATCGCCTGCCGGCAAGGATGGCCACGCTTCGGGATCAACGCCCGAAACTGAGGCCGTGCAAAGCCACGGACATGGCACGGAAGGGTTCTGGGCGCTAGCCATCGGGTCGATCGGCGTCGTCTTCGGCGACATCGGGACGTCGCCGCTATACGCCATGCGCGAAGCCCTGCGCCATACTCGCGCCGGCTCCGACGGTAACCTGGCCATCTACGGCGTGATCTCGCTCGTCTTCTGGGCGCTGGTCATGGTCGTGACGGTCAAGTACGTCCTGTTCCTGATGCGCGCCGACAACAAGGGCGAAGGCGGGACCCTGGCCCTGATGGCCCTGGCCCAAAAGGCCCTGGGCAAGCATTCGCCGACCGTCTTCTTCCTCGGCATCTGCGGCGCCTCCCTGTTCTACGGTGACGGCATCATCACGCCGGCCGTCTCGGTGCTGGGCGCCGTCGAAGGCCTGCGTGACGCGCCGGGCATCGGCCATATCCCGCATGCCTATATCGTGGTCTTCGCCGCCATCATCCTGCTGATCCTGTTCCTGTTCCAATCCAAGGGAACGGGCAAGGTCGCCAAGTTCTTCGGGCCGATCACCGTCATCTGGTTCCTGGCGCTGGGTGGCCTCGGCGTGCTGCACATCTTCGATGACCCGGTCATCCTGACGGCGCTCAGCCCGCATTACGGCATCCAGTTCCTGATCGCCAACGGGCTACTCGGATTCGTCATCCTCGGTTCGGTCTTCCTGGCCGTCACCGGCGCCGAAGCCCTCTATGCCGACATGGGCCATTTCGGCAAGAAGCCGATCCAGATGTCGTGGCTGTTCTTCGTCCTGCCATGCCTGACCCTGAACTATCTCGGTCAGGGCGCTCTGGCCCTGAAGGACCCGGCTGCCCGCGCCAATCCGTTCTGGCACATGGTGCCCGACGCCCTCTACTGGCCGATCTTCATCCTGGCGACGCTCGCCACCGTCATCGCCAGCCAGGCCGTCATCACCGGCGCCTTCTCGATGACGCAACAGGCCGTGCAACTGGGCCTGCTGCCGCGCATCGACATCAAGCGCACATCGGAAACGCAGGCCGGCCAGATCTTCGTGCCGCAGATCAACACCATGCTGCTGGTCGGCGTCTTGATCCTGCTGTTCGTCTTCCAGACCACCGACCGCCTGACCTCGATGTACGGCATCGCCGTCACCGGCGCCATGATGGTCGACACCCTGCTGGCCTACGTCTTCCTCCGTCACGTCTGGAAGTGGAAGCGCTGGAAGGCCTGGGGTCTTCTCGCTCCGCTCGGCCTGCTCGACCTCGTCTTCTTCAGCTCGAACCTGCTGAAGATCCCCGACGGCGCCTGGCTGCCGCTGATGCTGGGCGGCGCCCTGGTCCTGACCATGCTGACCTGGGCCACCGGCACCAATACCCTGTCGGAAAAGGCTCGCCGCGACAGCGTCCTGCTCAGCGACCTGGTCGAGATGTTGAAAAAGCGCCCGCCGCACCGCGTCGCCGGCACGGCCATCTTCCTGACCTCGGACAGCGAAGTCGCCCCCGTCGCCCTGATGCACAATCTCAAGCACAACAAGATCCTGCATGAGAAGAACATCATCCTGACGGTCAAGACGGTCGGCTCACCGCGCGTGCCGGAAGACAACCGCATCACCATCGAGATGATCAACGACGACTTCAAGAAGGTGACGCTGATCTACGGCTTCATGGAAAGCCCCAACCTGCCGCGGGCCCTTGGCCTGTGCCGCAAGCTGGGCCTGAAGTTCGACATCATGGCGACCAGCTTCTTCCTCGGCCGCCGCAGCGTCGTCCCCTCGGCCAATTCGGGCATGCCATTGTGGCAGGACAAGCTCTTTATCTTCCTGATGAAGAACGCCACCAACCCGACCGAGTTCTTCCATATTCCGCCGGGACGTGTCGTGGAACTGGGTACCCAGGTTACGGTGTAATACCAACGGCCTCCTTGGCCGTTGGGAGCGTGCGACGGCACGCCGCCACTCGTGTGGCGAGCCATGCGGCATCTGAGCTAAAAGAAGAAGCCGCCGGAACCCCGGCGGCTTTTTCTTTGCGGTATCGCGCGGACCCCCAGCGGCTTACAGCATCGCCTTGGCCGGATTGTCGCAGAAATTCACTTGCATCGGGGGGGCGCAGACCGTAAAGCGCGCGTGAATTTTAACGCAAGGTCCTCCCCCTCATGTCCGCACCCGCCGAAAAGCCCGTGAAGAAAGTCGTCCTCGCCTATTCCGGCGGTCTCGACACCTCGATCATCCTGAAGTGGCTGCAGACCGAATATAATGCCGAGGTCGTCACCTTCACCGCCGACCTGGGCCAGGGCGAAGAACTGGAGCCGGCGCGCAAGAAGGCCGAACTGCTCGGCATCAAGCCGGAAAACATCTATATCGAAGACCTGCGCGAAGAGTTCGTCCGCGACTACGTCTTCCCGATGTTCCGCGCCAACACGGTCTATGAAGGCCAGTACCTGCTCGGCACCTCGATCGCTCGTCCGCTGATCGCCAAGAAGCAGATCGAAATCGCTCGCAAGGTCGGCGCAGACGCCGTCTGCCACGGCGCCACCGGCAAGGGCAACGACCAGGTCCGTTTCGAGCTCGGCTATTATGGCCTCGAGCCCGACATCCGCGTCATCGCTCCGTGGCGTGAATGGGAATTCGCCTCGCGTGAAGCCCTGCTGACCTTCGCCGAACAACACCAGATCCCGATCGCCAAAGACAAGCGCGGTGACGCGCCGTTCTCGGTCGACGCCAACCTGCTGCACTCGTCGTCCGAAGGCAAGGTCCTGGAAGACCCGGCCGTCGAGGCGCCGGAATTCGTCTACCAGCGCACCATCTCGCCGGAAGCCGCGCCCGACACCCCGACCGTCTTCACCATCGACTTCGAAAAGGGTGACGCCGTCGCCATCAACGGCGAAGCCCTGTCGCCGGCCGCCCTGCTGACCAAGCTGAACCAGCTCGGCCACGACAACGGCGTCGGCCGTCTCGACCTGGTCGAGAACCGCTTCGTCGGCATGAAGTCGCGCGGCGTCTACGAGACCCCGGGCGGCACCATCCTGCTCAGCGCCCACCGCGGCATCGAGTCGATCACGCTCGACCGCGGCGCCATGCACCTGAAGGACGAGCTGATGCCGAAGTACGCATCGCTGGTTTATAACGGCTTCTGGTTCTCGCCGGAACGCAACATGCTGCAGGCCGCCATCGACTACTCGCAGGAAAAGGTCACCGGCCAGGTCACCGTCAAGCTGTACAAGGGCAATGTCACCGTCACCGGCCGTTCCAGCCCCTACTCGCTGTACGACCAGGACCTGGTTACCTTCGAAGAAGGCAAGGTCGCCTACGATCACCGCGACGCTGCCGGCTTCATCAAGCTCAACGCCCTGCGCCTGCGTGTCGCCGCCAAGCGCGACCAGCGCGGATAATTACCTCACCACCGATATGAAAAAGGCCCTGCCCCGCGGCTGGGCCTTTTTTTGTGCCCACCACATTGCTCCGGCGCAGTACCCCGAAAACCTAATCGATTCTTTGCAGATAACCCGGCAGCAAGGAGGAATGGCGGGCACAGGCTACAATATCCTCATCAACAGGCGTTCCGGCACGGTGCTCAATATGGGCGAACCGGCGGTTCAAAAGGCCATCGAGACCAGCGGTATCGCGGTCGAAGAGCTGTGCCTGGCCGAACCGACGGACATGCAGGCGGAGCTGGCACGGCTGGCGGCACTCGACACGCCGCTGATTGTCGGCGGCGGCGACGGCACGATCCGTGACTGCTCCAAATACCTGTCGGAACAGCAGAAGGCCTTCGGTGTCCTGCCGCTCGGCACGATGAACCTGCTGGCCCACGATCTCAATATCAACACGCTGCAGGACGCGCTCAACGCCTATGCCGGGGAGACGACGACCGAAGCCATCGACGCCGGCTTCGTCAATGGCGAGATCTTCCTGTGCTGCGCCAGTATCGGCACCATGCCCCAGGCTTCGGTTTTCCGCGAAGCTCAGCGCAAGGCCAATAACCTGTTGCTGTTCCCGCAGATGTTCCTGTTCATCATGGGCAATCTCGACAAGCACAAGCGCGAGCGCACCGTTCTCGATATCGACGGTGAGATGAAGCGTTTCCGCACGCCCGCCGTCGTCGTCTCGGTCAATCGCTTCGCTGACAGCGAAAAGCTGACCGAAAGCAATTTCAAGCGCGGCGACCTGACCGGTGGTGAACTTGCCGCCTATATTTCGACGACCAAAACCGCGACGGCGCATCTGCGCCTGATCGGCCGGCTTTTGTTCGGCCACTGGCTGAAGGATCCCGACCTGGCCGAACTGACGGGGGCTCGCATAAAGCTGTGGAGCCGGCACAAGCGCGCCCTGGTGTCAATCGACGGCGAGGTCGACAAGATGCGCACGCCCCTCGTCTTCACGCTCAAGCCGAAGCACGTCAAGCTGCTGATCCCGTCGCCCGATACGAAGCCCAACTGATGAAAATCGCCCACGTTTCAGACCTGCATTTCGGCTGTATCGACGATGCGGTGCGCGATAGCCTGCTTCAGACCCTGCACGACGCCCAGCCCGACCTGGTCATTGCCAGCGGCGACATCACCCAGTCGGCAACCCACGGCGAATTCCTCGATGCCAAGGCCTTCTTCGCCGAGATGAAGCTGCCTCTGTTCGCCGTGCCCGGTAATCACGACCTGCCCGGCATGGATATCGAACGCTTCGTCGATCCGTTCGGCCGCTATCGCAAATATATCGATACTGAGCTCGATCCCGAATTCTCTTCCGAACTGGCCCATATAAAGGGGCTCAATTCGGCGCGGATGATCCTGCCGCACTGGAACTGGGCCAATGGGTCGGTCAGCCTGAAACAGTGCCGCGATCTGGTCACCACATTCGCCACCTCGACGGCACCGTGGCGGCTATGCGTCCTGCATCATCCGCTGATGAACCCGAAGGAGTTCCCGCTCGATGTCGCCCTGTTCAATCGCCAGCGTGCCCTCGATGCCCTGGCGGCACAGCGTATCGACATCGTCCTGGCCGGCCACCAGCACCACGCCTATATCGAGACGCGCGAGGGCACAGGCCACACCACTCTGTTCGTCAGCGCCTCGACGGCCACCTCCCTGCGCCTGCGCCAGCAGCCCAACGGCTTCAACATGCTGCACCTGACGCCGACCAGCCTGCGCGTCGACATGATGCGCTGGTCGGGCAGCGCCTTCGAGCTGTTCTCGGCGACGACCCATACCAAAACCGCAGCGGTTTGACCGGGACCGGAAAAGCCTCTATTCGCGGATGCGAACAAGAGTCTTTTCACCGTGACCCTCCCCGTCGATCCCGCCAAATATTACGCCTTCCTGGTCGCCATGTTCTTCATGGCCCTGGCGCCGGGACCGGCGAACCTGTTCTTCGTGCGCACCGGACTGTCGGGCAAGGCCTCTCGCGTCTTCGCAGGCGTCATCGGCGCCAATAGCGGATCCCTGGTGTGGTTTGTCGCCAGCGCCCTGGGCCTGCAGGTTCTGATGACCGCGTTCCCTTTTGCCTTTCGCATCATCGCCATCCTGGGCGGGCTCTATCTGGGCTGGCTGGGGTTCAAGACGTTCCGCGCCGCCCTGTCGCGCGATGCGGAAACCCTGGATGCCCGCCTGACCCAGGCCGAGCCCGAGCGCACAGCGTGGCAGAGCATGCGCGAAGGCTTCATGGTGCAGATCCTCAACCCCAAGGCCCTGCTGTTCTTTTCGGCCGTTCTTCCGCCCTTCGTCGATATTCACCGGCCAATGCCGGCGCAGATGGCCATGTTCGCCGCCACCACGATCGGCATGGATATCGTCTCGATGTCGTCCTATGGCCTGCTGGCCGTGCGGCTGGCGACGCTGTTGCGCGAGCCGAAAAACCGCCAGCGGTTCGACCTCGGCGCCGGTACCATCCTGATGCTTATCGCCTGCGTCATCCTGGTCCACGGCGTGTCTGATCTTCTGAAACCGTGACGGTTACCGTCGACGTTTTCTGCCTAAATCTGACCACATTGACGCCGTTAAGTATTAGTGAATAAATGGCTGCAAAAGCCGTGATCGCGTTTTGTGGAAGTTCGCCCCAATGAAAAAGTTCCTTGTTGCAGCCCTGGCCGTTTCGAGCCTGGCGCTGCTGTCGGCGTGTGCTACGCCGACCCCGTATCAACCGGCCGTCGCCACCTCGGGCAGCCACACCGGCTATACCGACACCCGTATCGAAGAAGGTCGCTACCGCCTGACCTTCGCCGGCAACGACGTGACCCCGCGCGAAACCGTTGAAACCTATCTGCTGTATCACGCCGCCGACCTGACCCTGCAAAGCGGTTATGACTGGTTCGAGATCGTCAAGCGCGACACCGACGCCAAGACGCGCACCATGACAACCTATGACGACCCCTTCATGGACAGCGTGTCGTGGCGCTTCTATCGCCACAGCCGCTGGGGCGCCTGGGGCTTCGGGATGAACGACTGGGACCGCGAAAGCTTCGAATTCACCCGCTACGAAGCCAGCGCCGAAATCCTGATGCACAAGGGCACCAAGCCCGAAAGCCAGGTCAACGCCTACGACGCCAAGTCGGTCAAAGACAGCCTGGAAAGTAAGGTCACCCGCCCGGCGCCGGCGAAGTAAATCAACGATCTCACAAGAAAAAGGGATGCAGGTTTCGCCTGCATCCCTTTTTTATTTGCGCACGAAGTCGAGAAAGACCGGCTTACAGTCCCCAAGGCCCTTGGTCTCATACCGGGTCGTCAGGTGATCGGCTGGCGGAATATTCCAGTCGGCCTGGCTTTGCGCCGGCCAGTCGAAATCGGGGCTGGCGATAAAACGCTGCAGGGTCCAGTCGGCATAGTCGGCCCAGTCGGTGGCGAAGCGCACCTGTCCGCCCGGCTTCAGCACACGGGCAAAGGCGGCGATGGTTTCTTCCTGGATAAAGCGGCGCTTGTTATGGCGCGCCTTGGGCCACGGATCCGCGAACAGGATAAAGATGCGGCTGAGGCTGGCGTCGGGCAGCTTGTCGAGCAGGGGCCGCGCGTCGTTACTGAGGATGCGGACATTGCCGAGACTGCCGTCTTCGATATGGCGCAGGGCCGAGCCGACGCCGTTGAGAAACGGCTCGCAGCCGATAATGGTGACGTCGGGATGGGCCGCGGCCTGGCCGGCCAGGTGTTCGCCACCGCCAAAGCCGATCTCCAGCCACAGCTCGGGCGCAGTCAGGATGCCGGGAAGACTGTCGTCGGTGACGGCAATATTCGGCAACAGGGTGTCGAACAGGTTGGCCTGGCGCGGCTTCAGGGTGCGCGACTTGATGCGCCCGAACGAGCGCATCGGGCCCCAGGTCGGGGCGGCGGTTGTGGTTTCATCAGTCATGCCGGGCGTCTGACGGTAAATCCGCGCCTTGTCAACTATGTAGCTATCACCGTCAGGATAGGCGTCCGCTTCTGCCGTAGAGACATAAGAAAAGGGAACCGCAGATTTCGCAGATTTACGCAGATTATTTCAGAGTCTGATCTTGCCGTCGTCGCTCAGCAAGACAGCGCAAAGCGCTGTCATTAAGTGGCAATAGAGGCGCCTATGGCGCGGCGTGCACTGAAATAATCTGCGCAAATCTGCGAAATCTGCGGATCCCTTTAAATTACTGTAGTCCGAAACAAGCGCTCAAATATCCGATGAGCACAAACGTCAGGCAAATTCGGACTTCAACGCCGCGACCAGATCGATATTTTCCCACGAGAAACCGCCTTCGGCATCGGGCGTGCGGCCAAAGTGGCCATAGGCCGTAGTGCGTTCGTAGATCGGGCGGTTAAGACCAAGGTGCGTACGGATGGAGCGCGGCGTCAGGCCACCGATCAGTTCCGGCAGGATCTTTTCCAGCTTTTCTTCGTCGACCTGGCCGGTGCCATGGGTATCGACATAGAAGCTCAGGGGGCGCGACACGCCGATGGCGTAGGAGACCTGCAGGGTGCACTTCTTCGCCAGGCCGGCGGCCACGACGTTCTTGGCCAGGTAGCGCAGGGCATAGGCCGCCGAGCGGTCGACCTTGGTCGGATCCTTGCCCGAGAAGGCGCCGCCGCCGTGCGGCGCCGCGCCGCCGTAGGTGTCGACGATGATCTTGCGGCCGGTCAGGCCAGCATCGCCGTCGGGACCACCGATGACGAAGTTGCCGGTCGGATTGACCAGCCATTCGGTCTCATCGGTCACCATCCCGTCCGGCAGGACTTCGAGGGCGTAAGGCTTGATGATGGCTTCGACGTCCTTGGGGCTTAGGCCGTCATGGTGCTGGTGCGACACCAGGACCTTGAGGATACGGCTGGGACGGCCGTTCTCGTATAGGACGGTCACCTGAGACTTGGCGTCCGGCTCAAGGCGGTGTTCACCGCCGTGGCGAGCTTCGGCCAGGCGATGGAGGATGTTGTGCGACCATTGCAGCGGCGCCGGGGTCAGCTCGGCGGTCTCGTCGGTGGCGTAACCGAACATGATGCCCTGGTCGCCGGCACCCTCGTCCTTGTTATGGCCGGAATCGACGCCCTGTGCGATATCGGCGGACTGGGCATGCAGGTAGCAGGCATAGTCGGCCATCGCCCAGTGGAAGCCCTTCTGCGCATAGCCGATCGTCTTGACGGCCTGACGGACCTTGTCCTCAAGGCCGTTTATGATGTCGCTGATCTGATCGTCGCTGGCGCGGCATTCCCCGGCCAGGATAATGCGGTTGGTCGTCACCATGGTTTCGCACGCCACGCGCGCCTCGGGGTCACGGCTCAGGAAGGCGTCGACGACGACGTCGGAAATGCGGTCTGCGACCTTGTCGGGATGGCCTTCGGAAACGCTTTCGGAGGTGAAGATATAGGATGACCGCATGGCAAACGCTTCCTGTGACAGCTCGCTGAATGGTCTATAATCATATAAACATATCTTTATATGAGCAAGCGATTTATGCTGCGGTCTCAGAACAACAAAAAACCCCGCCTTCGACAGGCAGGGCTCTTTAAAGCATTATGACCTTCGCTTTGCTCAGGTCCATACTCTAAGTCTTTGCTTGGTCGCGCAATTTAAGCCAAAAGTAGTACCCACTTTAGGGCATTGCGCTGTAATTCACAGATCGCCCATAAGGCGAAATCTAAACCGTAATCGATTGCAGGTTTAGAAAATCAATCAGGCGTCTTCGTCTTCTGCAAGCGCGCGCACTAGCTCGAGGATGCGACGGCGATGCTTGGCATTCTTGATGCGCGGAAAGGCTTCGGCCAGTTCGATGCCTTCGGTCGTCATAAGGAAACCGTGGACGAACTGTTCGGATTCGGATTCCGAAAAACCTTCGACGCCTTCCGCTTCACCATAGCCTTCGAAAAAGTAGGCAACGGGCGCCTTCAGGGCCTTGGAAATCTCATACAGCTTCGACGCACTGATGCGGTTGGAACCGCGTTCGTACTTCTGAACCTGCTGGAAGGTCAGGTCGATAGTCTCCGCCAGGCCCTCCTGACTCATTCCCAGAAACTTGCGCCTCATTCTAACGCGGGCGCCGACGTGCAAATCAACCGGGTTGGGGCCGCGGTCCGTCTTGGTGTTATCGTCCAACTTCGCCTCTACTTATAATTATTGATCAGCCAAGCCGACCATTCCCTTATACGCAGCGCGCAAGGGAAGTGGTTGGCTGGGGGCCAGTTTTTTCTGATCACCGGTGAAAAAAACCTGGAAGTCGGTTTTTTTTGATCCTGAGTACCAAAGGATCAAACACCATACAAATCAAGCAAAAAAATGAAAGCAGTATAACAAAGGCGTAACGAGAGGTTGAGTATGCGGTAAGTTTCGACCTATGTGGTATAGTTAAGTCGACAAAAGCACGCTGGCCCAAGTCTATCTTACTACCTGACACTACACGCCCAAGAGGATCGACCAAAACGGATATTCCCGTTGGAGTTGACCGTACCATTGGCAGGCCTTCCTCGATGGCACGATAACTTGCAAGATTAAGGTGTTGTCTTGGTCCAGTAGTTGGTCCGAACCATGCATCATTACTAATATTGATAATCAGATGAGGACGGCGCGGATCATCCGATCCGCTATACTGGGTCATATCAAGACTTGGAAAGATGCCTTCGTAGCAGATAAGCGGCAGGAAGCGCGGTATAGTGCCGAACTGCACTGCATGCGTGCGATCGCCGGGCGTAAAACTGTCATCGAAATGTGTAAGCGCCTTCATGCCCAGCGGATTTAGTATATCCTGAAACGGCGTGAATTCGCCGAACGGCACCAGCTTATACTTGTCGTAAAAACCGTCGATGACGAATTTGTCGCCGGCCTGATGCGCCGCCATCATCGAATTGCGGTAGAGGGTGTGGCCGTGCGCATCCTTTTCCGATCGGCTTGTGCCCATGATCAAAGACTGTTTGTCACGCAGCATCGTGGTCAGTATCGGCGCCGTCCAGGTGTCCGCGCCCAGGACATCTTCCAGCATCATCGGCAGGGCGCCTTCCGGCCAGATGACAACCGAGGGTACGGGGTGTCCCGGTTTAGGCGGAGCCTGCGTCATCTCGACATAGTCGCTGAACAGATGGTCGAAAGTGCCGAGCGTCCATTTCGCTTCCTGGCCGACCGCCGGCTGGATGACGCGCACCGTCAGGCCGGTCAGGGTGACCGGCGTCGTCGCCAGGCGGATTTCGCCCAAGGCAAAGCCACCCAGCCAGACACCCAGAGCCACGGCGACAGGCCATAGACCACGCCACCCGGCCTTGAGGCGAATAACGGCTGGGGCAGAGAATATCACCACCGTTACGAAGGTGAGGCCGTACACGCCGATAAAGGCGGCGACCTGTGACATAGCCGACCCGGCCTTCCACGTCGCCCCGGCCGGATTCCACGGAAAGCCCGACAGGATGGTGCCGCGCGTGATTTCAAAGGCCGAGAAAAGGGCGGCGAAGAACAGGAACCGCCAGGCGCCGGCGGGGCGCACATATCGATACAGCAGCATAAACGCGCCCCAGAACAGCCCTATACCCGACGGCAACAGGGCGGCGGCGAACGGCGCCATCCAGCCATAGGTTTTCGCATCGACCAGGAAGGCTTCGGCAATCCAGAAGCAACCGACGAAGAAATAGGCGAATCCCGCCAGCCAGCCGACAAAGAAGGCGGCTCGCTTCGGGCGCTTGCCCAGATCCTGCTCGGCAACGAACAGGAGCAGCGCATAGCCGAGAAGACCGGGAATGAAGCCGAACGGCGGTTGGGCGAAACCGATCAGGGCGCCGGCCAGCAGGGCCAGTAATCGCGGACGCCGCGCCGCGCCGTCACGGATACGCGCGACGGCCGGATGGTCCCCGCATGCCGCAAGCCG
The DNA here is from genome assembly GCA_965246725.1 of Asticcacaulis sp. GTDB lineage: Bacteria > Pseudomonadota > Alphaproteobacteria > Caulobacterales > Caulobacteraceae > Asticcacaulis. The sequence goes on along the minus strand of CBDFFG010000001.1, from coordinate 1,512 downwards.
GTCAATCATCCGCAGGCTGGAGATCGTCGGTTTCCGGCGCGCGGCGGTGCAGGCGCAGGCGTTTGATGCGACGGGCGTCGGCATCGACGACCTCGATATCGTAGCCGGCCTGCGGGTAAGGTACGACTTCGCCGCGCTGGGGCACGCGTCCGGCCAGGACAGTCACCAGGCCCGCCAGGGTATCGACCTCTTCTTCAGCGTCTTCGAGGATCAGGGTCAGGCCCAACTTCTCCTCGAGGGTCGCCAGCTCGACACGGCCATCGGCTTCGATCTGTCCGCCGGGCAGGCTGCGGACGTCTTCTTCCGGCGCCTCGTCGTATTCGTCGTCGATATTCCCGACCACGGCTTCGATCAGGTCTTCGAGGGTGACAAGACCGTCCGTACCGCCGAATTCATCGATGACCAGGGCCATGTGGATACGGTTGCCCTGCATGCGCACCAGCAGTTCCGACGTCGTCATCGACGACGGCACATACAGGACTTCGCGGCGCAGGCGGTGAAGGACGGGCTCAGCCCAGTTCGGTCCGGGACGTCCGGTTTCCGGCGCCAGCAGCTTGAGCACATCCTTGATATGGACGATGCCTACCGGGTCATCGAGAGACTCGCGGTAGATGGGCAGGCGCGAATGCTCGCTTTCGATCGCCATGCGCACCACATCGGCCAGGGTGCTGGACAGCTCGACGGCGATAATGTCGACGCGCGGCGTCATGACATCGGCAACGTTCAGGCTCTGGAAGGCCCGGGCGTGGTCGACAAGTTCGCTGACCGTATGTTCATCCGCTGCTGAAAAAGCATTTTCGGGCTTTTCGGCCGGTTTGCGATTGAAGCCGAGCATGGCCAGGATGCCGCCCGACTTACGTTCATCGTGGTCAGCCATTCAGGCCGCCCTCATGGTAGGGATCGGCAATGCCCATGCCCGCCAGTATCTCGCGCTCGAGAGATTCCATCGCCTCCGCCTCGTCGTCCGTCAGGTGATCATACCCCAACAGATGCAAAGCGCCATGGATGGACAGGTGCATCACGTGATTTTTAAGCGGCTTGCCCTGGGACTTGGCCTCGCGCATGCAGGTTTCCAGGCCCAAGGCCATGTCGCCCAGATGTTCGAGCACGCCCTTGACCCGCATCGCCTTCGGCGCAGGGAAGCTCAGGACATTGGTCGGGGCGTCCTTCTGGCGATATTCCTTGTTCAGGCTCTTCATCTCGGCGTCGTCGCACAGCAGGACGACGATATCGGCCTGCTCGGTGAACTTCGCCGCCTTCAGCGCTGCGGTAATGCCGGTCTCGACGACATCGCGGACGTCGGGCAGGGCGTCGAGCCAGCCGTCTTCCCCGACCTCGATATCGATCAGGGGCTCCATGGTCCTAGCGTTCTCCGAAGGCGTGCGAGTGTTCATTATCGTAGGCGCGCACGATACGCGCCACCAGTTCGTGACGGACGATGTCGTCCGCCGTCAGTTCGGCGACGCCGACACCCTTGAGCTTGCCCAGCAGGCCCATGGCGTGTGTCAGGCC